>UBMU01000004.1 GCA_900466605.1 Hyphomicrobiales bacterium | reverse complement strand
AGGACTTCAAACTTGGACATTTGACTACTCCGTTGGTGCTTGGTGCCGTCGCACGGCGATTGAAGCGAGAAGGTTAAAGCAGTGAGCCGGCTGGCACGTATCGCCGGCTCACTGATTGTCGGTTGATTGCGTAGCGAGGATCAGATGCCCGCCTTATGCGGCGAGCGGAACGAGGCTTGCCTCGATCTTACTGCGATACGGCTCGTATCGATTCGGCAGTTTGAGTGCTTCGCCGAGATGAGCCGTATCCTCATCCCTGTTGAAACCAGGTTCGTTGGTCGCGATCTCAAACAGGATCCCACCCGGGGTCCGGAAATAGATCGCCCAGAAGTAATCGCGGTCAATGACCGGGGTGACCTGGTAGCCTGTATCCATCAGCGCCTTGCGGACTTCGAGCTGCTTTTCGCGGTTCTCGACCGCAAAGGCGATATGGTGGACCGAACCTGCACCTTGACGAGCAAACGGCGTTTTCGGAAGCGCAGCCAGGTCAATCGTGTCTGCCCCATTTCCGCCCGGAATAATAAACCGGGTCACGTCGCCTTGGGCTTCTGTTCGCTCATAACCCATGAAGCGTAGGAGCTCCTCGGTGGCAGCCGTCTCGTGCAGATCGAAACGTGCGCCTGAAAAGCCGCGAATGGCAACATCTTCGGATACGCCCTCGCCAATCCAGGCAGTCCTGTTGTCGTCAGCCGTCTCCACCAGGGCGAAACCATCGCCATCGGGACCGATGAAGCGCAACCGGTCAGCGCCGAAGACCGTGTCGGCCATTACCCCGCCGACGCCTTTGGCTGCGAAGCGATCCTTCCAAAAGGAAATGGCTCCTTTTGGTATTGCGAATTGGGTCTCGCTCACTTCACCGACGCCCGGGCGGCCAGTCATCATGTGGGCAAACGGAAAGTAGGTCATGACAGTCCCCGGCGTACCGTTCTCGTCACCATAGTAGAGGTGGTAAACGCTGGGGTCGTCGAAGTTGACGGTCTTTTTGACGCGCCGCAGTCCGAGAACGTCCGTAAAGAACTTGTTGTTTTGCTGTGCATCGGATGCCATCGAGGTCACATGATGCAGTCCTTTGATATCCTTGATCATTTTCGCGCCCTTCCGTCGTTCGCGTTGTTGGTCTCTGTTGACAGAAGGTGTAGCGCGCTTGTTTACTTCGCGGAATTGCAATATTCCTTTCGAGTGAATTGCGTTTTTTGAAATAATTGAGATGAATGATTATAAAGCTCTGAAAACCTTCCTCCTGGCTGCCGAGAAGCGCAACTTCGCCCAAGTCGCACGCGAACTTGACATGACACCCGCAGCCGTTACCCGGGCAATAGCCGCACTCGAGGACGATCTTGGAGTACAGCTCTTCGTTCGCACGACCCGCCAGGTGTCGCTGACGACAGATGGCGCCGTTTTTGCCGCGCAGATTCAGCCGGCCGTCGAAGCACTCGAACATGCCCGCAAGGACGTTCGCAACGCCCATAAGGCCGACCAAGGGCGTTTGAGGATCAGCGCACCGACTTGGCTCGGCAAGACTGTGCTCCCGCCCATCCTCTCTGGGTTCCGGGAGCTCTACCCAAAAATGAGCTTTGAGATTTCGCTGTCGGATGGCTTGGTCAACATCGTCGACGACGACTACGATCTCGCGATTCGAATTTCGTCTGCGCCATCAGACAAGTTCACGATCTGGCGCAAGATCAGGGCCGTGCCGCGAATCCTCGTTGCAGCTCCGGGCAGCCGTTACACGGCGATGGCTCATCCGAGCGAACTTACTGCCGACGATTGCCTTGCCTACAGTGGTGAAAGCCGTCGGGAGAACTGGGTATTGTCGGACGGTGGATCGAGTATCGCAATCGGGGCGGGGCGGGCATTCAGTGCCAACAATGGCGAGGTTCTGGCTGACATGGCCGCGGACGGTGCGGGTGTTGCAATGCTGCCGGGCTTCCACATTGCAGAGCACATCCGAAGCGGCCGGCTTGTCCACGTCCTTCGCGGATGGGCTCCTCCGGAACTCTGGCTGACACTTTACTATCCGCCTTATCAAACCCTGCCTCCCCGCATTGCAACGTTCTCAAAGTTCTTTGAGGAGCAACTTCCCGCCCAAATGACACTACTGGACTAGCAATGGAACGGACGACGACGTAACAGCACCGGGACGGATCTCACCGCAAATGCAGCATCGGATTGAAGATAAGGCTTGACATCTATTGGTAGTCACAATGCCGTTTTCCGGTCCGATCGCGTTTCTACGCCCCTGAGAAACACTATCTTGAATGCAAGTCCGAGACACTGCGTTGGGGGACTGCCAGAACCGGCGAGGCACTTACGTTTGCAGCTATCAAACTTACCCCGTTAATCAGGACACGGCAGTCCTGATCGATGCTCGCGTCCCAATAGTACCCGACACCAGCTACGAGCCTTTCAAGTTGGAACGTCGCGCCCGGACAACTGCACGTGGGGTCGCAACTGCAGGGCGATCGCCGATACTGAACCGGCGCGCGCTCGCCGCGGACGAGTGGGGACGGATTTGCGAAGCCATGATCCAGCTCGTCGCGATCGTGCCGCTAATCCGCGATTCCATAAACCCCTACGGGCGCCTCTAAGCCCCTGAGAGAATGTGATCCAAGATCAACGAACTCTTTCGACGCACCCAGTATTTCAACAAAATCGGATGAGAGGAGCACCGGTCTTTTAATCACCTTGGTCAGTTCCTCCAGTCTGGACGCCACATTGACCGCAGGGCCAATCGCGGTGAAATCCAAGCGCTTTCTCGATCCAATGTTGCCATACATGACATCGCCGACATGGATGCCGATACCGTACCGCAGCGGCGATTTGCCAGTCTTCGCAAGCTCAACATTCAGGGCAGCGATTCGTTGCCTACCGTCTACAATAGCTTGGAGAAGGTCAGCACATGCATCGGACTTGCTGAGGGGGAAGATTGCCAAGAGACCATCCCCCATGAATTTCAATATCTCGCCACCACGGGCCTCGACTGGTTCGCATAAGGCGTCAAAGTAGCCGTTGAGAATTTCGATGACATCGTCGCGGGGCCAGAGGTCGGACAGCGCGGTGAAATCGCGAAGATCGCAGATCATAATTGCGGCGCTAACTGTCTTGCCGCTACCGCGCGTCGTAGCTCCCGCAAGGATTTCTGCACTCGCATGAGGCCCAACATAGGTTTCGAGGAGCGTGCGGGCCATTGCATTTTTCATTCGGATTTCGCTTGCAAGCGCGAGCGCGGGCAGCAAATCCTTCAGATAGTTGATCTCGTATTCTGAGAAGCCACCGTGCTGCTTCGTCGCAAAGGTAACAACGTGCCGTTTGCCCCACGTATGCTGGATCGGCCAAGCTACATAGTCGGTGAAGCCGTCCTGCTGAAGTTCCTCGAAAAGCTGATATCGGACAACTCCGGAGTTAGTGGCATCGAGGTGTTGCCGGACCTCCGGCACCCCATTGTATATTTCTGTAGCCGGTCTGCGGAGAAACAGTTCAGTGGTGTCGACGTCGTAGTCGAAGGTGTCGATATGCGCTTCTTCGACATCGGGCTGCCACAGGATACGCGCACCCTGCCATTGCGGGTGTTGGATTCTTAGGTGAAGCGATGACCTCCCAACTGGTACCCCCGCAACCACCAGACGCTCGCACATCTCGACCAGCAGATTGTCAAGGAAGCGCTGCGAACTGGTTTCATTCATAAGCCAATCAAGGACGGATCGACGCTCGATGGGCCATGTACCAGCGCTCGAACGTGCTGGGAAATGCGAAATGGTGCTCATTAGAATCCTCCGAGACACGCATCTTAAGGTCGCAGCAGAGGACGGGGAAGAAGAATATCCGCCTGGCATCGAATACCTCAAATGTGATGCGTGCATTTTTTAAGGAGAGGTCTACTGCTGAACCGCCCCGCGCCCTGCCCCACAATTTACAGTCAGAGAAAAACGGAGCAGACTAGATGGCGCGCGGCTTTGATCTGGCGGTCGGCGTCGTCGCAGGGAGGATGCTATGCCAACGATTATCGGCTATCACAACATCACAAAGGGCGCGAAGCATTGGCTGACTTCACCGAAGCGCAAGGAGTTTTTCGGTTCGCTCGGGGTGACCAACATCCGAACGTTTGTCGATCCTCAGGATCCAAACCGGGTTGGATTGATAATGGACGTTCCGGATTTAGATGCCTTACAGGCGGCAATGCAGAGCAAGGCGGCCGCCGATGCGATGGCCTTCGACGGGGTGGTGCCGGAGTCCTTGGTGATCCTCGTGGAGTCCAAAGGATAATCGCTCCGCCGAAAAAGCCACCTCGGGGTGCCAGTTCAAGCATCGCAAAACGTTCAATCGGCGTTCTTGGGCAATTTCGTCCACTCGACGCCTTTGCAGATAATGCCCGCAAGAACGCAGCCTCTCGTCACCATGTGGTCGCCGGTTGTCGTGACCGTGAGATTGTAGGTCAGTTCACGTTGAGGGTCGAACGCAGTCCCCGCGTAACGTCCATCGCCGGTCGGTCTGATCGTCATGATCAGCTTGTCACCTGTCTTTTCGCTCGGCGTCCCGGGCTTGATCCAGGTGTTGGTGGCACATACGTTCACGCCGCATGGCGCGATACTCACGCGAGCATTACCATCCCCCCTCTCCCAATGGCCCGTCATTTCGCCGGCCATGACGCCCGCAACGGCAACCAGGAATAACAGTACTGTCGCTACTAAACCAAATAGGGGCCGCAGTTTCGGCATTTCGATCCCCACACTGATAAAATAACATTGCAGTTAGTCCAAAATGAACCGCCGCAAGGCTCTCGCCGTACAACTCACTGAAGGGTTTACGGCGAGGATTGATCATTGGATTACCGTCACGTCGCAATTGCCGAGCTGAGACCTCCTAATGGCAGTCGCCAGCGTTCTCGAACGAGATGGTCATTGCACTACGCCATTTGGTTTTCTCTCGAGGCTACAATCAGATGACGGACCCTTGCCCCGATCATCACGACGCGCTCGCCTTCCGGACTGTCACGGTTGCATTGGTTGTCGTTGCCAACAAGCCCTTTTACCCCTTGTATATCTGGTGGTTCGTCGGAAGCGGCACCGCGGTTTCCCTGGCAGCACTCATATCCATGCCAGCATTTGCCGCGATCGCCCTCGTGGCCAAGCGCCGTGGGTTCCTGGCACGCGCTGCGATACCCGTCGTTGGGGTGATCGACACTTCGTTCCTGGCTATCCTTTTTGGGCGAAGCTCCGGTACCATGCTCTTCTTTGGGCCCTGCATGATGCTCGCCGCGCTATCCTTCCGTCCCAGTGAGGCGAAGTTACAATACGTCGTCGTCTGCGTTGTCTTCACCGTCTCTATTTTGACCTGGTGGTTCAGTGGAGCACCGGTCCATCCATGGTCAGACGAACAGTTGGCAACTGTCTTCAACATCAACGCTTTTTCGGTCGCGGGTCTGATGACGTTCATTGGGCTCCGTTATGCCGGGATCAAGTGAGCATCAACCATGAGACCCCATCTACGTCATCTCCGTTCGACCTTGCTGCTTCTCGTTTCAGCAGCGCTCCTTTCCACGACCGCGTCCGCTGACAACCTCCCACGCATTAATCTTGATCACTACAGCGGAACCTGGCTCGAGATTGCCCGCCGGCCGATGTTTCTAACGAATGGATGCGTCGCCGGTTTTTCACGATACCGCCTCGGCAAGATCAAAGGTGCAGTCGCAGTTGAAGATGGTTGCCGAGTCGGCACTCCCTCAGGCAAGCTGAAGACGGTATCCGGCGATGGTCGAATAATTGACTTTGGCGAAACAAATTCGCGAATGCGGGTGAAGTATCCGTTCCTGATCGTCTTCGACTATTGGGTTCTTTACAAGTCCGATGACCAAAGCTGGTTCATCAGTGCGGATCAACACATGCATAACCTGTGGATCTTTTCGCGCAACGTCCCGAGCAAACAGAGACTTCAAAAGATGGTCAAGAAAGCCAGCGAACTCGGCTATGATGTCAGCAAACTCGAGTTTCCAGCTCAATTAGTTCGGGCCCGCTCCAAGAGCGACAACCGGTTTCAAAGGGTTGGTGTCAGCCCCAGCGGGCGCGGGCCGGATCTCCAGCAGCATGCAAATGGTGCCATTGGGCTTGATGCCGTAGTAACTATCAACGCCGATCCGTATGAAATGGCCACGACCTAATACCGTTTCTACGCGGCAGGACAAATCAGCAATGTTCAGGGCGGCTACCGGGTGGATACAAGTGTCCGTTCCGCGCCATTGCTTTTCGTCGATCACCAGGGAGTAAACGCACCATTTCCGGGCCACGACGTTCGCGATACTTCGGCGCGCGGATATGCAGCCTTGCGTATTCGTACACCAGACATCGGCCGGACGAGGCAAACGCTGCTTGAGAACGACGTGCTATTCGAACCGACATTGCAGGGTGTTGTGTCGGTTGGACCCAAGCATACAAACGAGCGAGCATTGCGTTCGTTATCGGTTAGATGAGCGCCGCTCTCTCGAATGCGCCCCCGTCTCGGCGCGGGCTGCAAGCACTCTCTAGATGCTCAGTGTCGAGGACGGGCATCAACGTTTGGAGACTCGGTCCAACGCCGCTAATTTGCGCCGCAGATGCTGGGCTCCACCGACGCCACGTCGCATCAGTCCAAGTATGGTCCATCAAGCCCAAATTCTCGAATGCGAAGTGCAAGGCTGTTCGCCGCCTTTACCATGGAAAGCGCTTGGCTTGTGACAATGTCCTTTCGGTCTTCCTCGGCAGCGGCGACCAGGCTCTCCCAGAAACGGGTGAAGACCTTCGCGTCCTCGACTAAGCGCAACAGATTTTCTCCCGTTTCGGCTAACTCCTTGACCTTGGAGGGACTTACCACGCCGATTGTGTCCGGCAATTGTGGCCCCGCATCGAAGTAGCCCTCGGGAAGGCTACCCTTGAGATTGTGTATCCTCTTGCGCTCGATGGCATCAAAAATCTGATCTACAGCTTGCTTTGCGCCGGCCACGCGAGAAGGATGATCAGTATCGGCGGCTGCGTGGGGAAGGAGTTCGAGCCTCGCTCCATATTCCTCAACAAGTGCAAGATAGGGCAGCATCGGACCGGAGAGAGCGCCAGTATTCGCATCCCTGAAAAGATCGGCATCGATTGCCGCGTGAGCAACTCGTCCGCTAGACAGCGCTCGCCGCAGAGCCTGAACGTCGACAAGTTCACCGCGGTCATAGTTGATAAGGATTGAGCCAGGGTTCATCGCCTCAAGCGCTTCGTCTCCGATTAGATCAGCGTTCGCGTAGCGACCGGTTGCTTCGTCGAAGGCACCCAGGCCGACATGCACGGACAGTGCATCCGCTTTGCGCGCAGCATCAACGACCGTCGGCGCATAGTCGTAACCTTCACTCTCGATCCACTCCCTGTGATGCTCTCGCGCATGAATTACAACTCTCATGCAAAAGGCACGGCCGAGCTTTGCAAGCTCCCGGCCGATATTGCCGTAGCCGATGATTGATAGCCGCTGGCCTTCGAGCTTCTCGGTCGGGAACTCCCGCAGTTGCTTGCCGGTATCAAAGTCTCCACTCGCCACGAGTGCGTTGAGCTTATCGACTGGGAGATCTGGGCGGACCTTCAGGAGTGCTTTCATTGCCATTTGCGCCGTCGCGCGGCTGTTGATACCGGGGGTGTTCATTAGCGGCGCTGAACCGCCTACCCCGCTGCCGCCACCCCAGGATGAAGACCCCATATTGCCGGTTCCAGCGCCAATACGCACGCCACCGAGAGGAAAGACTGTTTCTGTCGGCAGGAAGGTCGCTGCAGCAATCACTGCATCATACTGACCGCTACCCGCCGCTGCGATCAGCTCCTCGCGGGTACTGAGTTCAGGCTGATAGAAAAAGTGAAGGCGGCCAGCGTCCAAGGGGGAAGCGATGTCATGCGGTCCATCGTGGAAGATCCCACCTCGCCTTTCGATATGCGCTTTTGCTTCACTGAAATCCGGCCGTCCATTTTTTGTCAAACGGAGCCCGATGAGGTCGCAAATGAGGATCTTAGCTGTCACGGGTCGCTCCTGCTTTCTCTGGTCTAACCGCTGTCGCGGCACCAGAACCGGTTTTCACGGAAAGGAGTGAGATCTATCGAAGTCTGCTGCTTTGATGCAAGTCCGACAACGGCCTTGCCTGCTACAAAGCCCAACATCAGGCCCCCGATGTCCATACCCGAACATTCACGCCAACGAATAGCAGCCCGTTTTGCTGTAAGTTTTACGGAAAATTTTACTGTTGCGTACTTCCCGAGAGTACTACCCTCGTTATCCTCCCCAAAAGGTGTTAGATTTTTCGTGGACTTGCTCTCCGCAGGATGGCGTCTAAAATGGCCTACATACCTGAACACCAGAGAAAAGACAGGAGACTTTCCCGCCGGGGTGAAGTCCTGGCGTTTTTGGTGCTTGCATTTGGCGTGTGGCCCATCATCGCCATTGGCACCGTTGCAAGCTACGGCTTTATCGTCTGGTTTTACCAGATGATTTTTGGCCCCCCCGGGCCACCGTCCGTTCATTGAGGTGGCCAATGGACGCGAGCTCCATTTCTCGTCGAGCGTTTCTTAGAGGTGAGGTTGTTCGCTCCTCACGATTGTTGCCTCCGGGTGTTTCATATTCTTCGCTCGATCAATGTACCGGATGCGGCCGATGCGCGGAGCAATGTCCCACCGGAATAATCCGGCTGATGGATGCCTTGCCTTTTGTCGATTTTGCTGTCGGTGAGTGCATTTTTTGCGGTGCGTGCAAGGAAGCCTGTCCGGAGCCTGTTTTCGAGACAGGGGACACCCAGCGTTTTCTTCATCGAGCTCTTGTCACCGAGGACTGCCTGGCGAGAAATGGGATTGCCTGTCAAACTTGCGCTGAGAGCTGCCCGCAGCAGGCTATCCGGTTTCGCCCGCGCATCGGCGGACCCTTCATCCCAGAACTTGATCAGGAAGCGTGCAACGGGTGTGGGGCATGTCTCGGCGTCTGTCCCGGAGACGCAATCGTACTCCAATTGCCTACACCGGAGGCTGCGAATGTCTAGGCATCGACCAGTCTATCATATTTCGAGTGCCGTCGTCTTCACGATGCCCGCCCATACGCAGTCCGTTCTCGCTGCGTTGACAGACATGGAGAACGTCGAAGTGCACGGTCATGGTGCCGGCAAGATCGTCGTCGTCATAGAAGGGCCTAATACCGGATTTTTGGGCCAGCGCCTGACCACCATCTCTCTACTCGATGGGGTGGTCGCAGCGACTATGGTTTTCGAGCATGTCGAAGTAGAGGAGATGCAGGACCATGACTGGAGACCTGACGCGGCGTGAGCTGCTCAAGGCGCATGCAGCCGGTATTGCCGCTGCGACGGCGGGCATCGCGTTGCCTGCGACTGCTCAACCCGTACCAGGCGGTGTCAGCGCGCTGGAAATCAAATGGTCGAAAGCACCGTGCCGCTTCTGCGGAACGGGCTGCGGCGTCATGGTCGGTGTGAAGGAAGGACAGGTGGTAGCCACCCACGGTGACATGCAGGCCGAGGTCAATCGCGGCCTGAATTGCATCAAGGGCTACTTCCTGTCGAAGATCATGTACGGCGAGGACCGGCTGCAAACGCCACTGCTGCGCAAGCGCGATGGGGTCTATTCGAAGGAAGGGGAGTTCGAACCTGTAAGCTGGGATGAAGCTTTCGACGTGATGGCCGAGCAATGCAAGAGAGTGCTGAGGGAGAAAGGGCCGACGGCGGTCGGAATGTTCGGTTCAGGGCAATGGACCATTTTCGAGGGCTACGCCGCGACGAAATTGATGCGTGCTGGCCTGCGATCCAATAACCTCGACCCAAATGCGCGACATTGCATGGCATCAGCAGCCTATGCGTTCATGCGTACATTCGGCATGGACGAGCCAATGGGCTGCTATGACGATTTCGAGAACGCGGACGCCTTCGTGCTTTGGGGCTCGAACATGGCGGAAATGCATCCGATTCTCTGGACGCGGGTTGCCGATCGCAGACTAGGGCAGCCGCATGTCCGTGTCGCTGTCCTCTCGACATTCACACATCGAAGCATGGACCTCGCCGACATCCCGATCGTCTTCAAGCCCGGAACCGATCTCGCGATTTTGAACTACATTGCCAACCACATAATTCAGACGGGGCGGGTCAACGAGCAGTTTGTGCAAGACCACACGAAATTCGCTCTAGGGACGACGGACATAGGCTATGGCCTAAGACCAGACAATCCACTTGAGATGAAAGCTGCCAATGCCGCTGATGCGGCGAAGACGACACCGATTGAGTTTGCTGCATTCAAGGAATTCGTCGCCGCTTACACGCTCAAATATACGGCGAAGCTCACAGGCGTCGACCCGGAGTATCTAGAACAGCTAGCAGAACTCTATGCGGACCCAAATCGCAAGGTCATGTCGTTGTGGACCATGGGGTTCAATCAGCATGTCCGTGGCGTATGGGCAAACCAGATGGTCTACAATCTTCATCTGTTGACCGGAAAAATATCCGAGCCAGGCAACAGTCCCTTTTCGCTGACTGGCCAGCCATCGGCCTGCGGCACCGCGCGCGAGGTGGGCACCTTTGCCCATCGTCTGCCAGCAGACATGGTTGTGACCAACCCAGAGCATCGCAAGCATGCCGAGGACATCTGGCATATCCCGCACGGTATAATTCCAGAAAAGCCGGGCTATCATGCCGTCGAGCAGGATCGGATGCTCAAGGATGGCAAACTCAATTTCTATTGGGTCCAGGTCAACAACAATGTGCAGGCCGGCCCCAACACCAGCCACGAAACCTATCAAGGCTATCGCAACGCGGAGAACTTCATCGTCGTCTCCGACGCCTATCCGACAATAACGGCGATGAGTGCCGACCTCATTTTGCCGGCCGCCATGTGGGTGGAAAAGGAGGGTGCCTACGGAAATGCCGAGCGGAGAACCCACGTTTGGCATCAACTTGTCGAGGCGCCCGGCGTGGCCCGCTCGGACTTGTGGCAAATTGTAGAATTTTCCAAACGCTTCACGACCGATGATGTCTGGCCGCAGGAACTGCTCAACGCAAATCCCGAGTATCGTGGCAAGAGCCTTTTCGACGTTTTGTACCGCAATGGCGAGGTCGACCGCTTTCCCCTTAGCGAGCTCAATGGCGAATATAATAACAACGAGGCCAAGTCGTTCGGCTTCTATATCCAGAAGGGGCTGTTCGAGGAGTACGCGGCTTTCGGCAGAGGACATGGTCACGATCTTGCGCCGTACGATCAATATCACGAGGTTCGTGGCCTGCGTTGGCCAGTTGTCAATGGGCAGGAGACCAAATGGCGCTATCGCGAGGGATATGATCCTTACGTCAAGAAAGGCGAAGGGGTGAAATTCTATGGCCAGGCTGATGGAAGGGCTGTGATCCTTGCCGTTCCCTACGAGCCACCTGCTGAAAGTCCCGACGACGAGTTCGATTTTTGGCTGGTGACCGGCCGCGTGCTCGAGCACTGGCATTCCGGCTCGATGACTATGCGGGTGCCTGAACTCTACAAAGCCTTTCCCGGCGCACGCTGTTTCATGAACGCGGAGGATGCTCGCAAACGCGGCATCAACCAGGGAGCAGAAGTGCGGATCGTTTCCAGGCGCGGTGAGATCCGCTCCCGGATCGACATTCGCGGCAGGAACCGGATGCCAGCTGGCGTTATTTTCGTTCCCTGGTTCGACGCCAGCCAATTGATCAACAAGGTAACCCTCGACGCCACCGATCCTATCTCGAAACAGACGGATTTCAAAAAATGCGCCGTCAAGATTCTTCCTATCGCCATTTGAGGCGACCTGAATGGATAACGATCGCAGCAGCCATCGTGGTCTTTGTCGCGACCGCGGCGATTGGACAAGTGGTGCCACAGATGGTGCCGCAACTTGAGGGGCCAACCCCCTCAATGGAAACGGGCGCCGCTGGTGTATTGCCCAAGTGGGTGACCGACGACCAACGAAAGATGCGTGCCTACCCCGACCAGCCACCGATCATTCCACATTCGATAGAGGGCTACGAGCTCTCGGTGAACGCGAACCGGTGTCTCTCCTGTCACAAGCGCGAGTTCACGCAGGATTCGGGCGCGCCGATGATCAGCGTCACGCACTACATGACGCGTGACGGCCAGATGATCGCCGATGTCTCGCCGCGCAGGTATTTTTGCACCGCCTGTCATGTTCCGCAGGCAAATACCCCACCTCTGGTACGCAATAGATTCAAGGATATGAGCGATCTGGGCTTCAAGCCTGCGGGGAGCGAGTAAGACCATGATCGGATGGATGCGGAAGGCTATTGTCTGGGCATGGCGGATCATGGCAACACCGGCGGGTACGCTGGGGCTCGGCTTCCTTACGCTTGGCGGCTTTATCGGCGGCGTCATGTTCTGGGGCGCATTCAACACGGCCCTGGAACTGACCAACACGGAAAAATTCTGCATCTCCTGTCATGAGATGCACGACAATGTCTATCAGGAACTGAGCCGGACAATTCACTTCTCCAACCGCTCGGGGGTGCGGGCTACCTGTCCCGATTGCCACGTCCCACATCAATGGACAGACAAGATCGCGCGCAAGATGCAGGCCTCGAAGGAGGTGTGGGGAAAGATATTCGGCACCATCAATACGCGTCCCAAGTTCCTCGCCAAGCGCCAGGAGCTCGCCGAGCATGAATGGGCTCGCATGAAGGCCAATGACAGCCTGGAATGCCGTAACTGCCACTCTTCTGTCGCCATGGACTTGCAAAAGCAGACACAAAGGGCAGCCGAAATCCACACCCGGTATCTCCTGTCAGGCAGGGCGACCTGTATCGACTGCCATAAGGGAATCGCTCACGAACTACCGAACATGGATGGTGTCGATCCCGGTTGGAAAATGCCGAAGGACCTCGAAGGCAATAAAATGGTCGACGTGACCCCGATCGACAACCTCCAGCAGGCTATCTCCGAGGCGCACAGTCGAGCCATCTCCTTTGAGAATTGAGATCGTTGACTTCCGGTCAGGATCGCAAGAGCGCGCTTCTAAGGCCAAAAGCGGCGAGAGGTGTGCCATCGCCTCCTCGTGACGGTGAAATTGTGATCGGGACGACGTTTACATCTGGTCTCCGTCGCTAAGCTCTAGTTCATGATGTCAAGTTCGATCATGGCAGGGGCGTGTTCACCGCTATGCGGCCAGCCACGAGGCCTTCGCCGAACACTTGCGCTGCGCAGCCACGTCACAACATCGGAGCTGAGAAGAAAGTGGTCGATGCGTAGGCCTGCATCGCGTTCGAACGACCTTTTTCGAGCCTTCCAGTACGTGTAGATCCGCTCGGCCGGGTGCAAGTGCCGAACCGCATCAGTCCAGCCTTGAGCAACCAGATCCGCGTAAGCCGCGCGAACTTCTGGCCCGGCGAAAGCGTCATCCTGCCAACGGTTTGGTCTGTAGGCATCAAGATCGGCGGGCAGTAACTTGAAATCGCCAGCCAGAATGGTTGGCTTACGTGCATTCAGCAACTCACTGGCATAGTTTTGAAGACAGCGAAGCCAGCGCAATTTACAGTCATATGCAGACCCCGGAACTGGATGTCCATCCGGTAGACAGAGGCAACATATCACAATGCCTTTTGTTGTTGCCTCGATGAAACGGCTTTGAGTGACATCGGGTTCGACGGGAAGACCACGGCGGACAAGGTCAGGTAGCTCTCCTCGCGCAAGAACAGCAACACCGTTCCAATTCTTTTGGCCGTGCCACACTGCGCCGTATCCGGCACGTTCGATCTTGCGAATTGGAAACTTGTCATCAGTGGTCTTCAACTCCTGCAAGCAGACAACATCTGGCGAATCTTCATCAAGCCACCGAAGAAGCGTGGACAATCGTCCATTGACCCCGTTGACATTGTAGGTTGCGATTTTCAGCGGTGATGACTGGCCCAACGTATCTAGACACCGGTTGTATGAGTTTAACCCATTGGACTTTTAAGAGAATCTTCTGCACATGGCATCCGACCTAAGTCCGAGAAAGATGGAACCAAAGGTCGTGCTTTGCGTCGACGAAAGTTGTCGCAGTGTGCACAGGCGCGCTTTCATCGACTGACGAGGCAGGCTTAGTGCATCATCGAAAGCAGCCGCTACCATGCTAACGGTTCGATAAACCGACGACTTCAAGATCAACCTCGCGGCGCAGAATATATTGCAACAAAAGGTCACCAGGGAAACCGGACCGCCGAGCAAGGTGGCAGGTTCGTCGTCGGGCGATACTCGACGATGGTGATCCCAGTGACGGATTTTACAATGATGACGGAGCGGCGCGCCATCCTAACATCGTTTGGAGCATAGTATTGTCCAGCACCTGCTGACCCTGGTCGAAGGGCGAAGAGACAAGCGCACGGATCTCGGTTCGGTCTCGGTTCTTCTTGTTAAAAGATGCGGTGGCACTTACTGGCGTCCAGACCCGCGTGTAGAGCGCGGCGTCCTCGACACAGGCAATCCACCGTGTTCAGCTTGCAGATGTAACGATAGCCCCCCATTCGACAACGCAATTGGAACAGTGTTCATCGACGTTCAGGGGCGCCACGAGGCGGCCGTCGCCATCGTTCGGCCAATTGACAGTTTCTCGAAAACTTATGCGCAGGAGAATGCTCGGCCATGATACACCCGCTTGAACCTTCCGAGATGCCGGACCAGTCTTATGACGTCATCGTTTGCGGATCCGGGTCGTCCGGATCCGTGGTCGCGCGGCGCCTTTCAGACGACCCAAGCATCAATGTCTTGCTAATCGAGAGCGGTGGAATGGAGTATTCCGACACGATCACGCACGCGGCTCGCTGGCCCGAAAACATCGGTGGACCCCAAGATTGGGGCTTCATGTCTGAACCAGTGGCGGGATTGAACGGTCGAGCGCTGCTGATGTCCATGGGAAAGGTCGTCGGCGGCAGTTCCAGCATCAATGCGATGATCTGGGCCCGTGGTCATCGCAACGATTGGGACTATTACGCGAGTGAGAGCGGCGACCCTGCCTGGGGTTACCAAGCCATCCAGGAGCACTACCGTACCATCGAGGAGTATCGCGGCGTGGCAGACCTTCCGCGCGGCACCGACGGACCCGTCACGGTTTTTCAGCCGAGCCAGCGCCATCCGATCGCCACGGCGTTGGTCGCTGCAGCGGAGTCACTGGGCATACCCCGTTTTTCGAACCCAAATGGCCGAATGATGGAGGAGCGCAGCGGATGTTCGCTCTCCGACATTAGAGCAGATGGCGAGACGCGGATGACGATCTTCGATTCCTATTTGCGTCCTGTTCTTGGCCGCCAGAACCTGACAATACTGACAGGTGCGACGGTGGAGCGGATCGCAATTGAGTCTGGGCGTGCGGTTGGGGTTGATGTCGTCGAGGGTCGTAGGCGCCATCATTTCCGTGCGACCCACCAGGTCGTCCTGTCTACGGGTTCGATCAATACACCGCGTATTCTCATGCAATCGGGAATTGGTCACGAAAGCGAGCTGACGCGGTTGGGAGTTCCGATCGTCCAACATTTGCCCGGTGTCGGTGAGAACTTGCAAGATCACATTTGCTTTCCGAGCATCTTCGAGTACCGCGATGCGATTGAGCCGCGTGGAAACGGCAGCGCAGCGACCATTTATACTGCAGTCCGATCCGATAGCGCCTCGCCAGACGTCATGATGTGTCAGGGTGAATTCCCGATTTGTAGCCCCGAAATAGCCCGGCAACACTTCGTTCCCCAGCATGCGTGGTCTCTGGTGGCAGGGCTGGCCCAGCCACGCAGCCGCGGCCGGGTGAGGCTCCGTAGCAGCGATCCCCGTGAGAAAGTCATTCTGGACTTGAACGCGCTTTCTGATCCCGACGATGTCAAAACAGCGAAAGCCGCTGTCGAGCTTTCCCGCGAAATAGGCGCACAGGCGCAGTTGAGGGAGTTAACGAAGAGAGAGGCGTTCCCCGGCGCGACCTACGGCAATGAGCTTGACCTATTCATCCGCGAGGCCGCCGTTCCGTTCTGGCATCAGACCTGCACCGCCAAGATGGGTCGCGATGAAATGTCGGTGGTCGATGCGAACCTAAAGGTCTATGGAGTCGAAAATCTCATGGTCGCTGACGGATCGATCTTCCCCCGGATCCCAACCGGCAACACCATGGCGCCTTGCGTCGTTGTCGGCGAGCGAGCTGCACGGATTCTCACCTCATAAAGTATCGAGTGACGACGGCAGGCAGAAGGCGAACCAAAGGCCTTCAGCTTGCCGACAACAACTATCATGGGTGCTTTTTTAGCCACAAGATGCGGCTCAACTGTGTGCCCCCACCACAAACGCCTCGAGATTCCGACTTGCCCTTACAAATACTCGCAGTTCTGCGAGCAAAGAGCTGTCGCTGGCCGAAAACGCCATGCATGCGGGCACCTAGCACCACGCTGCCCGGTATCGCAGAAGGAGCCCGCTAAGGGGTGCGAAGCGGACTCCAAAAAGCTCGGAGGTCGTTCCAGGAACAGAACTACGACCGGGCGATAAGACCTTGCTCACATAAGCAGGACAATAGCGAATCAATTCGGTTCGCGCGCTCCATCCTCGAAGGGTTGGGATAATCACACATTCGCAACACGTTCGTTCAAGAATGCAGCGTGCGGTGCACCTCAGACAAGAACCTGGGCGAAAAGTATCCGCAGCGGTTTTTGTTTTGCCGCAGCATGATCGATTAAAGGTGCCCCCTAGTTCTACCGGCCAAGAATACAGTAGACATTGCAATTGTCCTGTTGGCACACCATTTGTAATTTATCGGCAGCTTCTGAAACGGGCGTTGCCGGGTGCGGACGCCAAAATCGTTCCAGCCCCAACAAAGGAGGACGGCATGTCTTCCGCGTCAATGAGCTACTTCAGCGACAATCTAAGGCGAGCCGCTCGATTCCGCTACCTGGATTTTTTCGTTAAATCCGCCCCAGCAATAAGCCTCGTGTTCATAGTATATGTCACGTTTAAAGGTGTCTTCTGGTAAGCCGCAGATCTTTCAAAATCCGCCCGCATAGACTCAGCTGAAGTCGTTGCCGGCAGGATCTGTAAATGCCTCGCGCTGGAATTGCCAAGATGGAACGCACCACCCAGACTGAAATAACGTTCGCACATCCCTTCACAGTGAGTTCCTTGGTGGTTCCCCTTGAAGCGGGGACATACCGCTTGATTATGCAAGAGGTTGAGATCGAAGGTCTGTCGTTTTCCGCCTTCCGAAGAACCAATACCCACCTTGAGATACCGGCGATTGCAGCCTGCGTGGGCACTAGGCAGTTGCTGCGAGTGTCGATGCCGGAAATTGAAGCGGCGCTGGAGAACGATGCGAACTCGAATGACCGGTCGCGGACGGCTGCAACGTCGTCGCCAATGCCTGGTTCTCCACGAGAAAATTGGGAGGCTTTCCATGGCAATTGAATTTCCCAACCGTGCCAGAAGCTATGACGAGTCCGCTAGGCGGGTTCGCTTTATTGGCCATGATGGCATGTTCGAAATTCGCTTTTTTGTGGATATCGACGTGTTGGCCAAGGGGCCGTGCGAGATGGCAACGTCGGAACGCGACTACCTCGCGGCCTTTGATAGGCTTCGAGCTACAATTCTTGGGGTGGCCGAGCGTGTATACAAGTCAAAACGAACAAACCTGATCGTTCTTAAGCGGGCGGACTTTAAATAACAGCCGGAAGAGGGTGCGCAATCCGCCAATGAAGGAACGTGTGAGCGACCGCGCACGCGCGGAAACGGAGGTCTAACCCAGATCCAATTTCGTTCCGACCATTGAGGGGTGACAGATGGCGATAAATGGCAGCAGCGTGAATGCGGAAGATTAATTGTCTTTTTAAGCTTTGCCTGATGTAATCATCTGATGGCAAAGTCTCCGCGCTCCAAGCCCCTCTTAGCTGAAGAAAAGCCGCTTCGTAGCCGACCGCGAAAGCCGCGCGATCCTTCCCAGCCCCGACTGCCGTTTGATCCGATGCCTGACCGCGTCGAGCCATGTCTCGCACTCCTGAAGCCAAGGCCACCGGTCGGCCCGGATTGGATCTATGAGATCAAATGGGACGGCTACCGTATCGCCGTTCACCTCAACAACGGCAATGTCCGCATCCTCACGCGCGGCGGGCACGACTGGACGCACCGCTTCCCAGGCATTGAGGACGCGGCCAAGCAGCTCGGCGTTGGCTCGGCCGTCCTCGATGGTGAGGCCGTCGTACTCGACGACGAGGGGAGACCGGATTTCGGTCGACTGCAAAACTCGCTTGGCGGGCGGGGTGGCAAACGTCCGGCAGGCAATGCGATCATGTACGCATTTGACCTCCTCTACTTTGACGGCCATGACATCCGGAGCATGGAGCTGACTTCGCGCCGCTACTTCCTTCAATCTCTATTGAAGAGTGAGCAGGGCGCCATTCAGCTGTCTGAGGCCATTGACGGCGACGGGCGCGATATCTTCGCCGCTGCATGCGAACACGGGCTCGAAGGAATCATCGCCAAATTCAAAGATGCTCCTTATCGCTCGGGAAGGTTCGGCGAATGGGTGAAGGTAAAGTGTACCCAGTCGGACAGCTTCATTGTGGTTGGCTACGAGCACTCGAACGTCGCGCGATCGGGGATCGGCAGCCTGCTTTTGGGCGCGCGAAAGGGCGACGATTGGGTCTATGTCGGCTCGGTCGGCGCCGGCTTCAATGAGCGCAACGCCGAGTACTTGCGGAAGACACTGGACAGGATCAAGCGAAAAACGCCGCCTGTCGAGTACGAAGGGCCGCGCAAAAACTTGGTATGGGTGCAGCCAACGCTGATCGCGGAGATTGAGTATCGCGCTTGGACACATGAGGGGAAGCTTCGACACGCATCATACAAGGGATTGCGTGAGGTGCAGGATAATGCGTCGGTCTATGAAATAGATTAATGGCTAGGCTAGCCAAAACACCCGTTACGTCGGCGCAGCTGCACGGACTGGAGACTGGGCCTGGCCTTGGGTGACTTGCCCGCAAAGCACAAGGCACAAAGAAAAGCTGTTGATGTGTGGTTTGCCTTCGGCTGACGCGTTCGAATCTAACATCGCGGCGAGTAAGCCGAGTGAAACCATGTCGTTCCGGCGGATTGGCGATCGCTTCCGCTACTCTCTGATACAGTTTCAACCATTTTGAAAACATAGTCGATACATCCGCTATCTAGCCTCACCTCTGTCATCAACAAATCGAAGACAAAGGAAGTCTCTTATGACAGAGATCGAAAAGGGCTCTAAACGGAGGATCCTTGCTGGACACCTCCTCGCACTTGCGGTTGGCTCATTCATTCTTACTCCTGGCCTGTATGTGCGGCCAGCAGCCGCCGCCGGCGCCGTTCTGGCGGCTGCGTCCCAGAGCTCGGCTTCCGACGAGAGTATTCGCCCTTTCCAAATCCACGTCCAACAATCGGAGCTCGACGATTTGCGCAAGCGTATCGCAGAGACCCGTTGGCCCGACAAAGAAACGGTCAATGATCCCTCACAAGGGATTCAGCTCGCGAACGTCCAGGCTCTGGTTCGCTATTGGGGCACCGACTACGACTGGCGGAAAGCCGAGGCACAACTCAATGCATTGCCCGAATTCATTACAACGATCGACGGGGTTGATATCCAGTTCATCCACGTGCGTTCTCGTCACCCGAACGCACTGCCGGTCGTACTCACACATGGTTGGCCAGGGTCAACATTCGAGTTCCTGAAGACGATCGGCCCCCTCACCGATCCAACGGCTTTCGGTGGCCGCCCTGAGGATGCATTCGACGTCGTGATCCCTTCGATCCCTGGTTATGGCTTTTCTGGAAAGCCAACGGAGTTGGGCTGGGGCCCCGACCGCACAGCTCGAGCTTGGGACACCTTGATGAAGCGGCTCGGATATGATCACTACGTTTCCCAAGGTGGAGATCACGGTTCGGTTATCTCCGATGCGTTGGCTCGCCAGGCACCAAAGGGCCTGCTTGCCATACACCTGAACATGCCGGCGACAATCCCGGGAAACCTTACCAAGGCGATAAATAATGGCGATCCCGCTCCGTCGAACCTGACCGCATCGGAGCGGGACGCGTTCCAGTCGCTCAGCACGTTTTTTGGTCGAAATGCCGCGTACGGCGCCATGATGGTCACGCGACCGCAGACGATTGGTTACTCGCTGTCGGATTCACCGGCGGGCCTTGCAGCATGGATGTATGAGAAGTTCGCTCAATGGAGTGACAGCGATGGCGTCCCGGAACGGGTACTATCCCGCGACGAGATGCTCAACGATATCACGCTCTATTGGCTGACGAACACCGGAGCATCGTCCTCCCGTTTTTATTGGGAGAACAACAACAACAACTTCAGCTCGGAAGCGCAGAAGACCAAGGACATCAAGATTCCAGTCGGCATCACGGTTTTCCCGAAGGAGATTTATCGGGCCCCCGAAAGCTGGAGCAGGCAAGCGTATCCGAGCCTCACTTACTACAACCAGGTCGGCAAGGGCGGGCACTTTGCCGCCTGGGAGCAACCTCAACTCTTTACAGAAGAGTTACGAGCGGCGTTCAAGTCGGTACGGTGACAATCGCTACAGCGCGGCCTCGACGGGGCCGCGCAATCTCATAATCTATGGCGTCGCGGAAGCAATGATCAGCAGCATTGGCTCTGTCTTCAGCCGGAGATCTGTCCCCCATACGCACCAATGTGGAGGACGTCGGTTCCGATGGTCGATGAGCGCCCAGATCATCGCAGTAACTGGTGACTAGCTGCAGACCCGAAGACTTTCCATATGCCAACCGCCGTCATAGGCATTCGGAACGCGGCGATCTTCAAACCAGCAACGTGGCGGGGGCGGTGGTGGTGGATCAATGTAGCGCGGACCGCTGTTATTGACGATTGCGCCACCGATCAACCCACCGATCACTCCAGCGGCTAGGCCTCCGGCAATTGCTGCGCCATTGTCGTGATGGTGGCGGCGTCTTGGCGGCGGTGGCGGATTGTCATTTTCATAGTATGGTCTGCGCCATTCCTGGGCAGACGCCGTGTCGACAACGGCAAACCCACCAGTGGCGACGATTGCTGCGGTGACCGCGGACAAGACTAGCTTCTTCATTATTGCTCCGTCTATTGAGGGCATACCCCCGAGCGACCAAATTGCACGCTCACGATTAACGGCTCATGAACGATATTGTTGTCGCTCCTTTCGGTTTGGAAGAGTGTTGGAATGGCTGGGGAAAATTACTTTTGCCAATTGATAGGTGGAGAAACGACGTTCAATCACATGAAGGCGGCAGGGAGCTTCGAGGTATGAACAGCGTATTCGACCAAGGCCTTCATGTCTTTGCTGATGGTTGCTAAGACCCCAGGACCAACAGGGCGGATGGGCATTTGTGGCCTATCGCAACGGCGTCGAACTCACCTCTACCTGCGGCGGCGCGCTCACCAGCACGAACAACACAATGGAGTTGCAAAGTCTGTTTAACGTCGCTGCCTGGATCAATCGCGAGAACGCCAATGAAAGGACTACGGTCTGGCTGGACTCTGCCGGCGGTGAATTGAGGCCAATCTGGGGGAACAATGGCTGGCAGAAGGTACGTGCAAACTCGAGAACGAGAAGCCGAAAAATCAATGACTAGCCTAAACGTCGGTCCAGCTGGAAAAAGTTGCGGCTTGACCCCTTACCTTGCCACCCTCATCGACAAGTTGCCAAACAATTCCGTTCTCCATCCAGAAATGCTTGCCGGCTTTGGTGACCCTCACTCCACGATAGTCGGCAATAAATCCGTGCTGGGTTACCGCATCGAGGAGACGCTGGCGCTCCTGTCTGTCAGGCGCCTCAGCGGACAAGCGCGACGGCAGGTTTGTGAACTCGCTCCAAGTATAGCCGAAACGCGTCTGAGCAGCGATGTTAGCATAAACGAACAGCGGATCAGGATCCGTATTGTGGGCCAAAACGACAAATGGCGCTACGCGATAAAGCCAGTCCGGCCCTTCTTCCGACGGAACAAGACGCTTGCCAACGAGCCTCTGAAAGCTCCCCGTCAAGAGGTTGAAAAACTCCAAATCCGCTGCCAAACCGGCCGACTGCGAGTGCTGACCTTGGATCATTTCTCTACCTTCTAGAACAATAAGCGGACGTCAGGCAGTGCCGCACACAAGTTGAACCAGCTCTGCCCTATCGCAAAACAAGGCCTCGAACGTCAAAGCGAAACATCCGATGGCCTTCTACGCGTCGAAAAGAGACGACGGCAACTCCATAGTGAATCGGGTCGCTCCTGCAAGACGGATTGCAACTGCTTCTCGCAGCAAGGCAAAGCGGAGTTCCAATGCAGTAGTCTCCGGCGTCCTTGGGAGCAGGCTCAATTCATTGGCGAAAACGTCAAACTCCCTTCCCAATGCGGTTTCATCAAAATTTGCGTTCATGTGCTCACGACCGATGGTTCATTTGAGGAATCACTCTGCGACTGGCTTACATCCCGCGCTAAGTCCGCGCCCAATCCTCATGCCGACATCCTGAATATTCAATGACCAGTTTGTTCCAAGCTGGTACAAATTGGAACGATTGATGCCAACCACTAGCTCATCCGACGCTCAAGTGGACAGTGCCGATAGGGCGCGCAGGTGCCGGAACCTGGCACGAGGTTGCCGTTTCAGTTGAGAACATGAGCGCTATCAACACCCCAAGATAGAGAGTGAGGTCAGTCATGACGATCCTGGCCAATGGCGCGAACAGGGCATGTCCCACAGTTCACGTCAGGTTCATAGCGCCCGGAATATTGATAAGAGGAGCCCGCCAATCTGGCATAAAGTGACAATTCCTGGGAGAGTGGCATGGAAAGCTCGACCGCACTTTCGCCGATCACCTTGCTGATTCTCGAGAACGAGCCCTTGATCGCCTTGGACATCGAGGACGTGTTAAGTGGCGCAGGCGTTTCCGACATCCATACGGTATCAACGTGCCAGGACGCGGAACGCTGGCTTCACAGTGCTACCCCTCATGTTGCAGTGATCGATCCGAGATTGGATGATGGGATCTGCACGGGCGCAGTGAGGCACCTCGTCTCCCGTGGGGTGCCATTTATCGTCTACTCGGGCGACTCGAGTACTCTCATCGAAGACGAACCAGTCTTCGGACGCGGCCTTTGGCTCACGAAGCCGTGCAGGCCGGAAGAATTGATCTCCGCTGTTGACCGCGTCGCATGCAGTTCTCGGGCGGGAACCTTCGAATGAGTCAACGCCAGATGTTATGAGTCAGTGTACGGCGGCCGACGTCGGTGCATTGACCGAACGGATTGGTGTTCCGGGGAACCGTGCGATCAACATGCTGGTGAGTTCCTCTTGGGTACGATGACCACGATTGAAAAGGTCGACGGCGGCGCTGCAGATAATCTGCGATGTCCTGTCATCTGGTCTGGCCTTGCAATGTCGGTACCAAGATTGAACTGACAACGAGAGCACGTCCAAGTCGGCATCGAGGATACTCGTGACTAGCATTCGTAATCTCCCCCAAGGTAAAAACGTGGGCTACTCGGGTAATGATGAGCGAGGACATCACAATGGCCCCGAACTGCTGCTATTCGATCCTATGTGATCGCACGCAGGCCGTCATTTGACAGATGTTCGATAATCGCGCGACGGATGTCGGTAACAGTGTCGAAGAGCCTGTTATCCAGGTCTATGACATTGAACCGGACTGCAATGAACCTCAGTCGGCTTTCGACCGGGACTGCGATCCCGACTTCCTGCCCACCAAAAACGACAGCCTGCTTTTGCATAACAAACCTCTGGCACACCAACGGGGTGCGATGTCGCGACTTCTAGTGATGAATTAGTGAAGCGTCAGATCGACGTTAAAGGTCGGTATCGGATCGAAATAGGATCACACACTCGTTCAGTCATTGCGAAGAAACGAAGCCGTACAAACAACGCCATCACCCTCCCTCAAGCAGGGGTGAAACCCACTGCTGATCCCCACCGCAAGAATGTGTACCGGGAACTCTCCTGTGACAAAACGTATTCGAGAAAACACAGGCAAGCAACTGATTTTTGTGATTATTTAGCGATTCTAATCGTATGATAATTACCGCAAGTGCGAGATGCCTGTTGACGTACGTGCGTCGTTCTCGAGTTGCACCAAATCGCCAGTGATTTGGTTTGGCTACCGACATTTTCGGTGGGTAGCCAAACAACTGATTGGATGCGCGAAGGGTTCAACTCCGCCTGTTCCCGCGCTTATTCGCTGAGCGCCTCGCGAAGTTTGCCGACCTGACTTGGTTCCACCGCGGTGGCGGCATTTCCCCAACTGTTTCGAACAAAGGTCACGACGTTGGCAACGTCCTGGTCGGACAGATTCCAGGCGAATGATGGCATCGATGGTCCTGTGGGCGCAGCGTGAGTGGCACCGGACTGACTGCCCGCCAACACGACCCTTATCAGCGTTGTTGGGTCATCGCTGTTCACGAGAGGCGCCTTGGCGAGTTGGGGAAACAGCTTTGGAATGCCAGCCCCTGTTGGCGTATGACAGGCAGAACAACGATCTGCGTAGATCGCGGCGCCCGACACTAGCCTGCTGTCGGTTGCTGGTAGTGGGTCCGGAGCAGGTGCGTCTGGCTTGCCGATGTCCTTGAGATAAGTAGCAACCGCCTTGAGATCCGCATCGGCCCAATGCTGGCTTGAATGCTCGACCTGCTCAGCCATAGGCCCTGAGGCAACGTCGAAACGATTGGCCCCGGTTTTCAGATAGGCGATGATATCGTCTTCAGACCATGAGCCGATTCCCTTGCGGGGATCGGCCGTGATGTCCGGTGCGAACCAGTTATCGAGAACGCCGCCCTGCAAGAACTTGTCGTTGTCGTCGCCGCCAAGAATGTTCTTGGGGGTATGGCAGGTGCCGCAATGTCCAAGCCCCTGTACGATGTAGGCACCCCTGTTCCAATCCGCCGACTTCGACGCGTCTGGCTTGTACTCGCCCTGGTCGAAGTTCAGTGCGTTCCAAACTGATAGGCTCTTGCGCACGCTGAACGGGAACGGCAGGAGGTTGGTTTCTACCTTGTTGTTCACAGGCTCCAGGCTTTGGAGGTACGCATAGATTGCGGCATTGTCCTCCTTCGACACCTTTGTGTATGCGGTGAACGGCATCGCACCGTAGAGATGATAGCCGCCCCTGCCCTCGCCTTCCGACATGACCTTCTGGAACTCTTCGAGCGTCATCCGGCCGATGCCGGTTTCAAGGTCGGGCGTGATGTTTGCGCCTGCGAGGTCACCAAAAGGTGTCTTCAGGACGACACCGCCCGCAAACGGCTTTCCGCCCGGCAACGTGTGACAGGCAGTGCAGTCTCCGAGGGTCGCCAGGTAGCGGCCGTTGTCGATCTGCTCGAAGGAATCCTCACGCGGGGACTGGGCGGCAGCAGCGTACGCAACGAGCGTCAATGCGCCTACAGCGATCAGGAAACGATTTCTCATGCTTGCACCAAAGGACCGGGGTTCTTGAGGTAGTGATTGCGGATAGCATCCGCCGCCTTGAAAGCCAGCGCTCCAACCGTGCCGGTCGGGTTGTAGCCGGGGTTTTGCGGAAAGGCCGATGCACCAACAACGAAGAGGTTCGGGACATCCCAAGTCTGCAAGTATTTGTTGACAGAACTGGTCTTTGGATCTGCTCCCATGACAAAACCGCCGACGACGTGCGACGACTGGTAGGGCACCGTGTTCCAGTGACCCTTCATTGGATTCTTGACGATCTGCCTGGCACCCATTTCCTCGGCGATCTCGCCAACCTTGTCCGTGCAGTAGGCGGCCATCTTCAGGTCGTTCTGCGGGAAATCGAATGTCACACGCAACAACGGCCGGCCAAGACGGTCTGTGTAGATTGGGTCGAGCGAGAGATAATTGCTGCGTGTCGTGTAGCTTGAAGCCTCGCAACCGACACTCGCCGTCGAAAGATAGTTCTTCACCGTCGCCTTCTTCCACTCCGAGCCCCATTTGGGTGTGCCTGGAGGTGTTGGACGATAACCGATGGGAGCGGCGCCGATCGGCGTAATGCGGATTGAGCCGCCGCCAAAGAAGCCAAGTCCGGAATGGTCGAAATTGTCGTTGTTGAACTCATCGATCCCCATTCCGACGGCGCCACCGCCAATGAAGGGATTGAAATTCTTGTCGTCAAAGAAAAGCTGAACGCCGTTCGCCGTCTGATAGGCATAGTTGCGACCGGTGGTCCCGACGTTGCTATTGGGATCGTAGGGTGTTCCAACCCCCGATAGCAGCATCAGACGGACGTTCTCGAAGGTGAACGCCGTGACGATGACGAGATCGGCAGGCTGTTCCCACTCCTCGCCAGAGGAATCGACGAAAATAACTCCGGTAGCCTTCTTCCCGGTTGAATCCAGCATGATCTTCATCACTTCGGAATTCGTGCGGGCCGTAAAATTCGACTTCCTGACGAGTGCCGGCAAGATCGTGGTAATTGCGCTTGCCTTCGAATAGTTGGCGCAACCATAGTTGGTGCAGAAACCGCAAAAGGTGCAGGGTCCCATCGTGACACCAAGCGGGTTGGTATAGGGCTCGGAAATCAACGCAGACGGAACCGGGAATGGCTTGTAGCCGAGGTTGCGGGCCGCTTCGGCAAACAGCGTTGGGCCGTAGGGCTGTCTTAATGGCCGGGTCGGATACTCGTTCGAGCGGGCACCTTCGAACGGATTGCCGCCGTCCTGTATCTGGCCACGTAGATTGCCGGCCTTACCTGATATGCCAGCTATTTTATCAAACGCATCGTAGAATGGCTCCATCTCGTCCCAGTCGGTGCCCCAGTCCTGCAGGACCAGTTCTTCGGGGATGGAGTTCGCGCCATACTTTTCGCTCAGGTGGCTTTTCAGACGAAACTCTTCCGGTTGGAAGCGGAAAGTAATTCCCGCCCAGTGATTGCCGGCGCCACCGGTACCATTGCCGGGATGGAATGATCCCCAGTTGCGCATTGGCAGCGCTGTCTGGGACAGATTGTTGCGGGCCGTGATAGTGTTCTGGGCTGTGCGAAGCATAAGGTCCTGACGCTGTGCGTAGCGCAGTTCATCCGCGGCGGAGGCCAGGTTGAAGTCGGCCGCCGTGTCACGCCAGGGGCCACGTTCGAGCGCTACGACATTGAGGCCTTGGTCAGTGAGTTCGTTCGCGATGATTGCGCCAGCCCAGCCAAGGCCGATGACGACAGCGTCAGTTTGAGGAAGTTTGCGCGCCATGGTTCAGTTCCTCGCTGCCCATTCCGGCCGGCCAGCAATGCTCAGCGGCGGGAGGTCAATTTTTTCGTTATGGCGCTCGATGTAGTCGCGGTAGTCGTAGCGCGCGCCCGGAAAGCCAAGCATTTTCCAGGAGACCATGTCTCGGTTGCCGCCGTAGATTGGGTCAGCGAAGAAGCCTTCCATCGTGTTGGCCAGCACCTGACCAAAGAACATTTTGGAATCGATGCCCTCAAGCTTGATCTCGCCGCTCTCCAGCCCTGTGAGGACCGCGTCCTGGTCTTCCGCGGCCAACTCGGGATAGCCCTTTCCAAGGGCGCTTCGACAGTGCTCGTTGAGAGACGCGATACCGACGCGATAGCGCTGACGAGGTACAAGCTCAGACTGATCGCCCTGTTCCGGTGTCCCGGTCATGAAAGGTCCCTTCATATAGAGCCGCTCGAAGGTGCCGTAAGAGCCTGCCAACTGTCGATCGATGAAGACGGCGCAGCCTGCGTCCTTTCCGCTTACACTAAGTTCGTCGGCGGGAATGATCCTTGAAACAAGGGCTTCGACAGTTGCTGCTTCCTCTGGGGAAAAGAAATACCAGCCACCCGGCCCTAGCGTCTCGGGCGGGCTATAGTCGAACGGCTTAAAGGGCGGCGCTCCACGAATGATGGTCGCCCCGGCGCTGCCAGCCGCAAGGATGAAGAAAGCGGCGACACCGGAGCGAAGCACCTGGCGTCGACTTAACGAGGTGGTGAGACTTTTGTTCATGAGGCGGAACCTTTTCAAATAGCAAGGATGCGCGCAGATTTGCTTGGTTAGAAGGGTTCGCGGCGGGCCGGCCCAAGACGTCCGGTCCAGCTGCGGTTGCATCGGAGCTCGCCAGCGTCAGGCGGCGCACCTGTCAGTCACGAAAGATTGCCGTTGCTTTCGCAAAGACAACAGAAATTCATTTGCATACATATATTCAGTTATGACACTAATTGTGTCTCGTCAACGCCATTACTAGGGGATAAGAATGGCACTCGAAGCGGAGGATATCTGGAGCGCTCCGGGCTTTCTCATTCGTCGCTGCAACCAAATTGCGACCTCGATCTTTCTGGACGAAGCCAGAGAGTTCGATTTCTCGCCGATTCTCTACTCGGCTTTGGCGTTTGTTCAGCTGGAACCGGGCATTGATCAGCGCAGCCTGGGCGAACGGATTGCGTTGGACAGGTCGTCTGTGACGAAATGCGTCGATCGCCTTGTCGAGCGCGGCCTCATATCACGCAGCATCAGTTCCAATGACAAGCGCGCCCGATCACTGCAGATAACTCAACAGGGCACCACCGTGCTAAGCAGCGTGTATGAGGCGGCCGGACGAACAAAGGAACGCATCGAACAGCGTTTTGGGTCTGATCGCTTGGCTCTGCTGCAGCAACTGCTGCTCGAGCTGGGAGAAGCGCTTCAAGGTGATAGTCGAGTTAGCTTCGGGACACAGGACTCCAGTCGATCGACGCCATCGTCCGCTTGACGATGCTCTTTCGCAGGCGCCTCTCAAGGCTTGCCCATGTGCCCTATGGTCGCGTTAAGCTCCCTGCTATTGAAAGGGCGCAACTGTAGCTGACGGCACCAGTATCCAATGGCCCCCTTTACCAATAGGGCTGGCCTCTTGAACGCCCGCGCCTATCTTCGCTGTCAGACT
This sequence comes from Hyphomicrobiales bacterium, assembly GCA_900466605.1. Classification (GTDB taxonomy): domain Bacteria; phylum Pseudomonadota; class Alphaproteobacteria; order Rhizobiales; family Rhizobiaceae; genus Rhizobium. The sequence continues at coordinate 96,451 of UBMU01000004.1, read as the reverse complement.
TGAACCTTGAAAGATATCGATGTGAGCCGCGTCTTCATTACAGGATCAACCGATGGGCTGGGCCTCGCTGCGGCCCGCACTTTGATCGCCGAGGGGCATGAGGTGGTGCTGCACGCACGGTCTTCGACAAGAGCGGAAGATGTCCGTGATCTGAAGGAGAAATATCTCGCGGTCGTTGTCGGCGACCTCGCCAGCAGCGTGGAGACGAGGTCTATCGCCGATCAGGTCAATCGGATCGGAAAGATCAATGCCATCATCCACAACGCTGGTATCTACTCCGAGCGCACCCGTGGAGAGACGCCCGAGGGGCACGCGAGGATTTTGACAGTCAACACGCTGGCACCCTATATGCTCACTGCTCTGATCGATCGGCCAGAACGCCTGGTTTACCTTAGTAGCGGCATGCATGAGAGCGGGAGTCGCGATCTAGGTGACATCGACTGGAAGAGGCGCGCTTGGAACACCAGCCAAGCTTACTCGGACAGCAAGCTCTATGTTGCCGCTCTCGCCGCGGCGGTTGCGCGTCACTGGCCGGCGGTCCTGAGCAACGCCGTCGATCCCGGCTGGGTGCCAACTAAGATGGGTGGCGCCGGGGCGCCGGACAATCTTCAGATGGGTTCAGAAACACAGACCTGGCTTTCGACCAGCCAAGACGATGCCGCCAAGGTCAGTGGCGGATATTGGTATCATCGCCGCCAGCGTCAGCCGGCACCGGAAGTGACAAGCGCGGCCTTTCAGGACATGCTCATCGACAAGCTGGCCGCGCTAACCGGTGTCAGGCTGTTCTAGACGTGTGGAAGCCCTTTGGTGTCCATCCAAACGTTAGCAAATAAGCTGAAGCCATCTTTCCGAAGATGCTCTGTCGATCGCTTCGATTTGCCGGCCAAGCGCCTGCCAACGGGATAGTGTCGTTGGGATCAGTGATGCTCGCGGCCTATGCGCGCCAGAGATCAGAGAAGTCAGATCGATATGATTTTGAGTGAGTAACCACGCGGCCTTCTTGTTTTTCGAAACCCAGGTTTCGAAGGCCGGTCTAAGACGGTCAACGCGGTACCTAGACTTATGGGTACCCGTCAAAGCCATGCGTATGATGGAGCTCTGGTCAACCGACTGCCAGTTTCCTCGAGCAGGACAGCGATCCTGTTCATATCAACCACCGGTCAGCGCCCGCCACGTGTACATCCCCTATCGCCACAAGCCTATCCGGAACGAGGGAGCGCCGAGCGAAGCTACGGAACGAAGGAAGACACAATGAAAATCCTCAGTGACAAGATCCTCTCGCAATCTGCCTTCTCGGCTGAAATCGACGTCCCTTTTGAAAAGATTGACATCGCCGAGTGGCTGTTCAACTTGCCGGAGGCGGAGTATCTGCGCTGCTGCCCGCCCGACCATATTGCTGCGGGCACAACCACCACAGATGATGGCCGTCGAATGTCTATCAATGTCGAAATGATTGGAACCGGCCTGGTCGTCCAACACTACGTTGCTGACGAGGCAACGCCATTTTACTGCAAGATGAACTCGATCTCCGACGTGTTCACAGCTGTCGGTCGCACTCAGGTCAACGTCATCTGGGAGCTTATTGCCGAACCCATCGAAGGTGGCCGTACCCGGTATACCAATCGCGTCACCTCCCACCCAACTGACGTGTTCATGGACTTTATCAAACAGCACGGCCAGACCTTCGAGCAAGCCGCTGCAGCTCGTCAGGGCGCTGGCGGAGTTCACAACCGCCGTGAAACGCCTCTCTTTGCAGCCAGCATCGGGCGCAAGGCCCTGTCAAAGTAGACCTCTTACCGAGGCCGATGCGGGTATTCATCGCGTCGAGGAGGCCGACCCTCGCTGCAAGTGCCCTCTTGGGCGACGGGTCGTACACCTTATGGTTCGGTCCCCAAGCGCCCGATGGTCACGAGGTGACCAATGATCAGGGCGCTTCAAACCTGATGTCTTGAGCCCCTTGCCAGAGTGTCATCTTTCCAAGTTCCGAAAGCTGGTCCAAATTCGAGGTAATCGTAATGAAGTGGTTGCCGGCTAGTTGTCCAACCTTGGATGAGAAAGCGACACCGCCATAGGCAATCAGGATTTCTGTTTCGCTCATACCACCGGGATAAAGAATGATGTGGCCAGGTGCCGGGTGGCTGGTGTGGTTCTCGTAAGTGACGCCGAATTCGTAGTCGCCCAGCGGAATCCAAACACCTTCACCTGACCAGCGAACATGCACGATCTTGCCACTGAACGGCATCTGTTTGAGGAACGCTTCGCAGGTCTTGGGAGCCTTCTCGGTTTCCAGTTTTGCATCAAAGGTGAATGGGCCAGCTGTGATCTTTAAGTTCATCGTCATTTCTCTTCATGCCTTGCCGCGAATTCCAACGGGGCGTGTGGTCCTAGAGCGGTATTTGCCCTGTCCTTTATTGCCGACCAGAACGCCATCCTCCACCATCACAGCACCCGCAACGATCATTGTTACCGGCCAGCCAGTGACTTTCATGTCTTCATAAGGTGAGTAGTCGGAACCGTCATGGAGATCGGCGTGCCGGATCGTTCGTTTGGCCTCGGGATCCCAGATCGTGATATCGGCATCTGCGCCGATCGCAATCGAACCCTTCTGCGGATAGAGGCCATAGGTCTTCGCATGATTAGTCGAAGTCAGGGCCACAAATCGTGTGATATCGATACGCCCTTTCATCACCCCTTCCGAGAAGAGGATCGGAAGTCTCGTCTCGACGCCCGGAATTCCGTTTGGAATATGCCGGAAGTTGACAGAGCCCTTCGGATTGAGCTTGCCGTGCGGGTCATCATAACGAAACGGGCAATGATCCGACGAAAAGAGATCGAATACGCCTGTCTCAATCCCTCGCCAGCAATCTGCCTGAGCAGCCTCATCTCTCGGCGGCGGCGAGCAGACCATCTTTGCGCCTTCCCAATCCATGCCTTCAAGGTCTTTTGCGGTCAGCACAAGATATTGAGGGCAAGTTTCCCCAACCACCTTCACGCCTCGGGCACGCGCCCTTGCGATCTCGTCCATGGCCTCGCCATTTGATACATGGACGATGACGATCGGCACATCGACCACTTCCGCCAGTGACAGCGCCCGATGTGTCGCCTCACGCTCGACGGCAATCGGACGCGTCGAGGCATGGGCGCGGGGTGCCACATCGCCGGCAAGCTCGTGCTTTTCGATCAGAAACCGGATCGCGTCCTCGTTTTCGCAATGCACCATGACGGTGGCGCCCGTCTCGCGAGCGACATCCAGCACCTTGAGGATTTCAGCGTCGTTCAGGCGCAGACCCTCGTAGGTCATGAAGACCTTAAGGGAAGTGTATCCATCGGCAACAAGCGCCGGCAATTCCTGGCCGAGAACCGATGCGGTCGGGTCCGAGATGATCAGATGAAAGCTGACATCGGTGTAGCATTCACCGTCGGCAAGCGCGTGATAAGCCGTCAACGCTTCCCGCAGCGATTGCCCTTTTTCCTGCAGACAGAAAGGCATGATTGTCGTGTTGCCCCCGAACAGCGCGGATAGCGTGCCGCTCTCGAAATCGTCTGCCATGACGATCCCCTCGCCAGAGGGCTGGGAAATGTGCACATGGCTGTCGATGCCACCGGGCAGTACGAACTTGCCTGACGCATCGATGCGACGCTTGCTGCCGCCCAGGTTTTGCCCGATCTGAACGATCTTGCCGTCCTTGATGGCGATGTCGGCTGCAAAAACGTCTGCCGCCGTCGCGATCGTGCCATTGGCAACGATCAAGTCCAATTCGCTCATTTTCTGTTACTCGCCCGAATTTCGTTGGCAGCACGGGCGGCGTCGACGACGGCTGCCCCGGTCTTGCGGCTATGATCAAGCATCAACAGGCCCGCAAGGGTAGCATCCGTCTTGACGATCGCCTCGAATATCGCCTGATGCTCGGCAACGGACTCTTTCCACCGCTGCTCCGAGATCAGTGTCTCATGGCGATTATGAACAGATTGCTTCGTCAAGGTCATATGGGTGTTCGATAAGGCCGGATTGCCCGCAAGATCGACAATAAGAGCGTGGAGCTTCTGGTTTGCCTTGAAATAGCTCTTCTGATTCCGCTTTGCATACGCCTCGCCCATCTGGTTATGCAGGCGCTCGATCTCGCTCAGCGCTTTGGGTGTCAGCTTTGAAACGGCGGCTTCGATGGCATGCCTTTCAAGGGCGCCGAGTACATCAAACACATCGAACAGTTCCTCAGCCGAAAACTGGCGTACCCTTGCCCCCCGGCCTGGCAGCAATTCAAGCAGACCCTCAGACGCAAGCAGCTTCACTGCTTCGCGCATGGGTGTGCGCGAAACCCCGATTGCCTGGGCGAGGGCGACTTCGTTCAGTCGCTCGCCAGCCGGCAGATCGCCACGACTGACCATTTCGCGAAGCTTATCGACAACGTGATGATGGAGGGATGCGCGCTTTATAGCCACCGCATAGGGTGCGGGCGAAGGCGCATTATCGTCGTCATCCATGACTGTTTCCCCGAGTGTTCTCACCCTTATTCGTCTCACTGATATCGAACTGACTGGTCGTTGAGCAAGCATTTTGCCTGCTCAAAAATCAAGCACTTCGGCCATATTGAAAGCATCAATACAATTACATAAATAATGCACTTTGTAAAGATACATAGTATAATCAATTGATTAGTAACTGGCATATTGCTTGCAGAGGCTATCACGTCCGCCACATTAGCAGAAGGTATCGCCTCCATGGCCATAAGCAAATCCGCGATCGCTCGCATGCAAGCCTACCGCTCCCATACGTCACTCTGGATTGCAGCGACCCTGTCGCTCGGTCTGCTCCATGGCATTGCCAATGCCGAAACCCCGAAGGATATCCTAATCGAGGTCGCCGAACACGGCCCGAACTCCCTCGACGCCATGGCACCTGCTGCAAACGAATTCAGCCAGATGGCATCCTGGCAGCTCTACGATCGGCTGATCACGCACGGCACGAAGACCCTTCCAGATGGCAAGGTGATGTACGATGCCACCAAGATCCAACCGGAGCTCGCCCAAAGCTGGGAAATCCAGGATGGCGGCAAGACGCTCATCTTCCACCTCCGCGAAGATGCGACCTTCCATGACGGCTCCCCCGTAACTGCTGAAGACGTCAAATGGTCGTTCGATCGCGCGGTCTCGGTTGGCGGCTTCCCGACGGTTCAGATGGCCGCCGGCTCTCTGACTGATCCGAAGCAGTTCTCCGTCGTTGATACCCATACATTCAAGATCACACTGCCCGTTGCCGACAAGTTGACTTTGCCGGATCTGGCCGTCCCCGTGCCCTACGTCGTCAACAAGAAGCTTGCCCTGCAACATGCGACGACCGACGATCCCTGGGCGCTGAAGTGGACCTCGTTGAACGATGCGGGCGGCGGCCCCTTCAAGGTCGGTAGTTGGAAAAGCGGCGACCGGATCGTTTTCGATCGCTTCGACAACTGGAAGTCCGGCCCAACGCCGGCGCTGAAGCGCGTTGTCCTACGCGAAATCGCATCTCCAGGAACTCGTCGCGCCTTGCTCGAAAAGGGCGATGTCGACGTCTCGGTCGGATTGCCGCCGAAGGATTACGCCGAGCTTGCCGCCCAAGGAAATGTCAACGTCATCGGCACCCTGATGCAGAACGAGCAGTTCAACGTCGACCTCAACGTGACAATGAAGCCGTTCGACGACAAGCGGGTGCGCCAGGCGATTGCCTATGCCCTCCCTTATGACAGCATCATGAAGCAGGCGCTCTACGAGCGTGGCGAACCGCTGTTCGGGGCCGATCCGTCGGCACCATTCCCCCCGAAATGGCCCATTGCATCGAGGTACAACACCGATCTGGACAAGGCCAAGGCACTGCTGAAGGAAGCAGGCTATGACGAAGGCTTCAAGACCGACCTCTACATCGACATGAGCCAGACAACCGTTCAGGAGCCGATGGCCCTTCTGATCCAGGAACAGCTCAGGAAGATCGGCATCAGCATCGAGATCCACAAGGTGCCGGGCTCAGAATGGTTCGCCAAGATGGGCTCGAAGAGCATGCCTATGGACATCAACTACTTCTATGGCTGGCTCGACTATCCCGAGTACTTCTACTTCTGGACCTATGACGGCAAGAACAACAGTGTGTTCAACACCGCCAACTATTCGAACCCGGAGCTGGACAAGCTGATCGACCAGGCGCGATTCGAAAGCGATCCCAAGACATATGACGCGATCATCACCAAGATGAACGGGATCGCCATGGACGATGTGCCGCGGGTCCCGGTCGCTCACCTCTACTCTGACATCGCGATGCAGAAGAACGTGAAGGGCTATGTGTACTGGTTCCACACGCATCTCGACCTGAAATCGATATCGAAAGAGTAGAACGCAACGAGGGAGCCGGATCCAGGTTCGGTTCCCCGACCTAATTCCCGGATCGCCAGGCGCCCGAACTGGCGTGGAGATTGAGCCCTTGAAGATAGTCCTCAGTTTTGCAAAGCGAATTGCCACGGCAATTCCAAGCGTCATCGGCGTCGTGATCGTTACCTTTCTGCTGGCGCGTGCATTGCCGGGCGATCCCGCGGCCTACTACGCAGGTTCTTCTGCAACACCGGAAAGCATTGCTCAGATCCGTACAGCACTCGGACTGGACAGGCCTCTCTGGTTTCAGTTTGGCCAATATGTCAGCCGCGTGCTGCACGGCGACCTTGGGATGTCGCTATCGAGCGGCCAGCCTGTGTTCCAGGATCTCGTAACGCGTCTTCCCGCCTCGATCGAACTGACGCTCTGCGCACTTATCTTCGCAATGCTCATCGGCTTGCCGCTTGGCATCGCCGCGGCAACAAGACCCGGAAAGATGATCGATCACTTCTGTCGCATCATCGTGTCCGTCGGCGCTGCCTTCCCGACCTTTTTCGTCGCGCTGGGCCTTGTCTATGTCTTCTATTTCAGACTTGGCATCGCACCCGAGCCGCTCGGCCGCCTTAACGATACCTATTTTACGGTGCCGCCGACCATCACCGGTCTTTATCTCGTCGATACGTTGCTTGCGGGCGACGTTTCCGCCTTCTGTGCATCCCTTTCCCAATTGGTGCTGCCTTCGATCTCGCTTGGGCTGTTTGCGCTGGCGCCGATTGCGCGCATCGCCCGCGCCTCGATGCTGGCTTCGCTCTCGAGCGACTTTTGCCGCACCGCACGTGCGATGGGCCTCTCGCGGACAAGGGTGGTTTATGGATATGGCCTACGCAACGCCATGCTTCCTGTCATCAACATCCTTGGCATGGTCTTTTCCTTCCTGCTCGGCGCCAACGTGCTTGTCGAGCAGGTCTTCGCCTGGCCGGGCATCGGCGCCTACGCCGTCAATGCAGTCATCACCTCGGATTACGCCGCAGTCCAGGGCTTCGTACTGATGATGGCCGTCCTTTACATTCTGCTTAATCTGGTGGTCGACCTCGCGGCCGCTGCAATCGATCCGAGGGTTCGCTACGATGGCTGAGACGGTCTCTCCAAATATCAATACCAACACCTTCTGGCGTGATGCCCGCCACATGGCGGGGGAAAACAAGCTGACGTTGGCAGCTGCAATCATCCTGCTGCTATTCGTCGTCATTTCGATCCTTGCTCCGTGGCTCATTCCGTATGATCCTTTGGCGGTCGACACATCCGCGGCGCTAAAGCCACCAACTCTGGCGCACCTGTTCGGCACGGACGCGCTGGGACGCGATATCCTCAGCCGGGTCGCCATCGCCACGCGACTTGATATCGGGATGGCAATCGGCGCTGTTGCACTCTCCTTCATCATAGGAACGGGGACAGGAGCAATCGCCGGCTACTTCGGCGGGTGGACCGACGCAATCATCGGACGCGTCATGGACACGATCATGGCTTTCCCTCTGTTCGTGCTGGCTATGGGCATCGTCGCTGCACTCGGAAACAGCGTCGAAAACATCGTGCTGGCCACCGCGATCATCAACCTGCCCTTTTACTCGCGCTTCGCACGAAGCGAGGTCAATGTCCGGCGCGATATGACATTCGTCGAGGCGGCCCGGATGGGAGGCAACCGCTCGCTCCGCCTGCTGACCTTTCACATCGTGCCGAACATCCTACCGACGATGATGGTTCAGGGCTCCCTCAATCTCGGCTGGGCGATCCTGAATGCGGCAGGCCTTTCCTTCATCGGCCTCGGCGTGCGCCCGCCGACCCCGGAATGGGGGATCATGGTGTCTGAAGGCGCGTCCTACATCTTCTCGGGCGAATGGTGGACCTTTGTCTTTCCAGGTGCGGCACTCGTCATCACCGTTTTCTGCTTCAACCTCATCGGTGACGGTCTGCGGGATATCATCGATCCAAGGAGGCGCACATGACCGTCCCTTTGCTTTCAGTCAAAAACCTCAGTGTCAGCTTCAAGACCCGATACGGCACGGTCAAGGTGCTTGACGACGTCAGCTTCTCTCTCGGCAAAGGCGAAGTGCTCGGCATCGTGGGTGAAAGCGGTTCTGGGAAATCGGTACTTTCCTATGCGCTGATGGGACTTCTCGACGACAATGCCGAAATCAAGGCCGATGCCATCGAATTCGGTGGTATCGACCTTGCCGGACCGAACTCGCCGCTTGTCTCGATCCGAGGGCGCGAACTGTCGATGATCTTCCAGAGCCCGCGCACTGCCCTTAATCCGATCATGAAGGTCGGCAGGCAGATCGAGGACGTGTTAAGGCGACACGGCCCCGTGACCCGCCCAAATGCCCGGGCGGCTGCCATCGCTGCGCTTGAAAAAGTGCGTATTCCCGATCCGGAAAGACGTTACAACGCCTATCCCTTCGAACTCTCCGGCGGAATGTGCCAGCGGGTGATGATCGCGATGGCGCTGTCCTGTTCGCCATCCCTTCTTATCGCAGATGAGCCGACAACGGGCCTTGATGTCACGACCCAGGCGGTCGTCATGGATCTCATGCGCGATCTTGTCCGAGAGACAAGGATGTCCTCGATCCTGATCACACACGATCTTGCTCTCGCCGGAGAATACTGCGACCGCATCGTCGTCATGCATGCCGGCCATATGGTTGAGACGGCACCCGCCGATGAGCTTCGGGCACATTTTGCGCACCCCTATACGCGGGGACTTTTTGCGGCCACCCCAACTGCTCATACCGAGCTTGAGGACCTTGCTTCGATACCCGGCAATCTTCCCGACTTCAGGAGCGACCTCCCCTCCTGCCGGTTTCTCCATCGCTGCGACAGGCGCCAGACCGATTGCGAGACCGGGCATGTCGCGCTCGCGCCCTTGAGCAATGATCACTCCGTCCGCTGCAGGCACCCGCTATGACAGTTACCCATGCTCCCCTGATAAAGGTTCGCGGCCTTTCGAAACGCTATCCCGTCGGGACACTGCGGCGCAAGATGCTGCACGCGGTCGACGAGGTCGATCTGACGATCGGCGAAGGTGAATGCATCGGTCTGGTCGGCGAATCCGGATGCGGAAAGTCGACCCTGGCGCGCGTGCTAGCTCGCCTGGTCGATCCGACCGCGGGCGCGATCGAACTCTCCGGCGTCGAGATCGGCTCGATTCCTGCCAAGAACTTTGGCGGCTCATCGCTCAGGCGGGATATTCAGGTCGTCTTCCAGGATCCGACCGAGAGCCTCAATCCCGGCTTCACGGTATTCCAGGCCATAGCTGATCCTTTGAAGCGACTGGTGGGCGGTTCAAGGGAAGACATTTCCGGCATGGTGCTAACGGCCCTGGATGATGTTGGTCTTCCGCGGGAGTACAGCAGTCGCTATCCGCACCAGCTCTCCGGTGGTCAGAAAGCACGTGTCGGTATTGCGCGGGCCATAGCAGTCAAGCCCAAGCTGCTTGTGCTTGATGAGCCGACCTCGGCTCTGGACGTGTCGGTGCAGTCGCTGATCCTGCACCTTCTCGCCAAGCTGCAGAAGCAACGTGGCATGAGCTATCTGTTTGTTTCGCACGACCTCAATGTCGTGCGCCTGCTCTGCGATAAGATCGCGGTGATGTATCTCGGCCGCATTGTCGAATTTGGCCCGTCTAAGTCCGTCTTCTATGAACCTCGCCATCCCTATACCCGCGCGCTCATTGATGCGATCCCGGATCCGGAACGTGAGAATGCTGATCGAACCAAGCTCGAAGGCTCCGCATCGAGTCCTATTGATCCCGATCAGAACGCCTGCCGCTTCGCCGGCCGATGCCCTGTAGAACTACCCATATGCACCAAGGCAATGCCGCCTCTGGCATCCCATGGCGGCGGCAGCCTTGTCGCGTGTCATCGCGCGACAGAAGGAAATCCCTGATGACCCGCATACTGCTCTTCAACCCCAACACCTCGACCGAAGTGACGGACCGCCTTGTACGCGTAGCAAAACCCTTCCTTTCGCAGGGAACTACACTCATCCCTGTTACGGCTCCACGGGGCGTGCCCTATATCGCCACGCGCGCTGAAGCCGCGATTGCATCCGGCATTGTCCTCGATGTCCTTGCTGAGCGGGATGGCAGTTTTGATGTCGCGATCATTGCTGCCTTCGGCGATCCGGGCCTCGGTGGTGCCCGAGAGCTCATGTCCGTCCCGGTTATCGGGCTTGCGGAGGCAGCAATGCTCAGCGCCTGTATGCTCGGCCAGCGCTTCTCAATTGTTTCCTTTTCGCGGACACTGGGCCCCTGGTTCCGCGAATGCGCCGCAACGCACGGGCTTCTGGAAAGACTGGCAAGCATCAGGCTGCTCGACGGACCATTTGCATCTCTGGCAAACGTACAGGACGAGAAGGAAGAGCTTCTGATCGACCTGTCCAGAAAGGCTATCGACGAAGATGGCGCCGATGTGATCATTCTCGCTGGGGCCCCTCTGGCGGGCCTCGCATCGCGTGTACGCGAAAGGATTTCCGTGCCCGTCGTTGAATCCGTCATCGCGGCCGTGAAACAGGCGGAACTGCTGACTGCGCTCAATCCGAAGAAAGCGTCCGCCGGTACTTTCCGGCGGCCCGATCCGAAGACGTCACTCGGCCTCTCCCCCGCGCTCGAGCGCCTGCTGTTGGCCGAGACTGTCGAGACAGCGCCGTCCCCATGAGTATTTTCCCACAAGGAGGCTTTCATGCTTATTGATGAATATCCAACCATGTCGGCCCGTCATATTGCCGATCAGGTCGCGTCCGGAGCGCTCTCCGCACGCTCCGTCCTGGACGCTGCCTTTGCTGCGCTCAACAAGGTCGAGCCTGTTATCCACGCCTTTGCGACGTTGGCGCGCGAGGAAGCTTATAAGACCGCCGACGCTCTGGATCAGCGGATCGCGCGTGGCGAACCGGTCGGCCCTCTAGCCGGCGTGCCTGTCGCCATCAAGGACCTTGTGCTGACCGAAGGCCTCAGAACGACATTCGGTTCCAACCTCTACGCTGACTATGTTCCAGATGCAGACGACATTGTTGTCGAACGGCTGAAGGCAGCCGATGCGATCATCCTGGGCAAGACCAATGTTTCCGAATTTGGCTTTGGCGCTCACGGTAACAACCTCCTGTTTCCGGCAACCGGCAACCCGTGGAATACGGATCGCTCGCCAGGCGGTTCCAGCGCAGGATCTGCCGCAGCCGTTGCGGCCGGCGTGTGCCCGATCGCAATCGGCAGCGATGGTGGCGGCTCCGTCCGGCTGCCGGCAGCACTTTCAGGGCTTGTTGGCGTCAAGGCCGCCATGGGCCGCGTTCCACTATGGCCCGGATGCCGAAATATATCGCTTCCCGGTGTCTCGGGGTGGGAGTCGATCGAGCATATCGGACCTATTGCGCGAGACGTGGCGGATGCCGCCCTCATGCTATCCGTCATCGCCGGTCCCGATCCGCGCGATCGCTGGTCGATCCCTTGCGCAGACATTTCATGGACCGACATTGCCCCGCTGCCCCGCGGTGCCAAGGTTCTCTATTGGCCGACGTGGCATGACCAGGCAATTGAGCAGCGGCTCAAGGACGCGACAGACAAGGCCGTCGCTCTTTTGGCTGAAGCATATGGCTTAGAACTCACTATCGGGGCTCCGCCCGAAACCGACGTTCATGCGACATTCAAGGCAATGGTGGCGTTGGAGACCGACCTCACCGGCATGCGCAAACTGCTTTCAGACAAACCAGTGCCGGTCTCGACCGCGGTAACGGCACTTCTGGCTGAAACGCGCACCTTCGAGGATGCGACAGACGCAATCACCGCGCGCAAGGCCTTTGTCGACGAAATTGCCAAGGTCATGAGCCGTTATGATTACATCCTGACGCCGACCCTTTCTGTTACCGCCTTCGCCAAAGACCAGGATGGTCCGTCGACAATTGATGGCAAAGCCATTGCGCCCTACGAATGGTGCCCGTTCACATCACCTTTCAACCTGACGGGACAGCCGGCGGCCAGCGTGCCATGCGGCCTGGTCGATGGCTTGCCCATCGGACTGCAAATCGTTGGCCAGCATCTTGGTGATGCCGAGGTGCTGTCAGCGGCTTTAGCATTTGAGGCTGTTTTGCCGAAGCTCGGCCGGCCACCAATCCATGCTTGACCCATCTCATCTTCAGGAAACGTCAGTGAACCCGCTTCGCATCGGAATGCTCACCCCTTCATCCAACACGGTACTCGAACCGGTCACCACGCAGATGCTCAAGGACCTGCCCGACGTGACCGCGCATTTTTCGAGGTTCCGGGTTACGGCAATCGGCCTGGATGCGGCCCTGCTGAACCAATTCGACGACCGCCCGATGATGGCGGCGGCAGAATTGCTTGCGGACGCGAAAACCGATGTAATCGTCTGGAACGGCACGAGCGCCGGCTGGCTGGGCCTGGATAGCGATCGCCGTCTTTGTGAGCGGATTACCGAGGCGACCGGCATCAAAGCATCGACATCGGTCCTCGCACTGTTCGATGTCATGCACCAGAGGAAGGAGAGCCGGATCGGTCTCGCCTCGCCTTACACTTCCGATGTGCAGGCCGCGATCATCAAATCATTTGCGAATGAGGGGGTCGAGGTCATATGCGAAAGGCATCAGGGCATCAGGGACAATTTCAGCTTTAGCCAGGTCAGGCCCGAGGCAATCGCCGAGATGGTTGCCGAACTCGTCGCTTCGCAGCCGGACTCGATTGCCGTCTTCTGTACCAACCTTGCCGGAGCGCCTCTCGTCGACCAACTGGAAGCCGTTCACGGTATCGCGATCCACGACAGCGTCGCGACGGCGATTTACGGTGCTCTGACAACGGTCGGTTACGACTGCTCGCATGTCAAAGGCTTTGGAAAGATGTTTTCCAAAGCCTAAGAGACTGCTGCCGCGCTCATGGATGGCATTGTCGAGGTGCCGACATCGACTCATACATTTGAGACGATGCGGCTCAGCCAGCGTGCATCCTGCAGCTAGGACGCTGGCAGGCCGATCTTGGTTAAGGCCTTGAAGAGATCTGACACATCGACGCCCTACTCTAGAAGGGTTAAGTGCTTGATAATCGGACTCGACGCACAACGCCTATCTATGGAATTCCTGATGCCATTTAGGCCGCCTAAACAAACCGATGCTCCTTGTGCTGCATTGGCGAGGCAAATAGCGTCTGGCCTATTGACAGCGGTCGATCGCCATCGGTCCTGGCGACCAGGGAAGGTAACTGAGTGTCAAGGAAGACGACAGTGTCGGCCCCGAGCCTTTCGATATGCCTGACGGTCCCGCGCCACTTGCCCTCGCTTTCCGAAAGCGTAATGTGTTCGGGTCTGATGCCGTAGGTCTTACAGCCCTCTTTTGCGGCGACCTCCCCATCGAAGAGGTTCATCTTGGGCGAGCCGATGAAACCGGCCACGAAGGGCGATGCGGGGTTGTTGTAGAGCGTCATCGGATCGCCAACCTGCTCAACCTTGCCTCCGTTCAGGACAACGATCTTGTCGGCCATCGTCATGGCCTCAACCTGGTCGTGCGTGACATAGATCATTGTGGCGCCGAGCTTGGCATGCAGTTCCGTGAGCTCGAGGCGCATCTGCGAACGCAGCGAAGCGTCTAGGTTCGAAAGCGGCTCATCGAACAGGAAAACCTGCGGATTGCGGATGATCGCGCGGCCGATCGCCACGCGCTGGCGCTGGCCTCCGGAGAGAGCCTTGGGCTTGCGATCGAGCAGATGCGAGAGCTGCAGGATGTCTGCGGTCTGCTTCACCTTCTCCGCGATTTCGGCCTTCGGGCGCCGCGCGAGCGAAAGGCCGAAACCGATGTTCTCGGCCACGGTCAGATGCGGATAAAGCGCATAGGACTGGAACACCATCGCGATGCCGCGCCGGGAAGGCTCAGCATCAGTGACATCCTTGCCGCCAATAAGGATCTTGCCCGACGTGGACGTTTCGAGGCCGGAGATGATGCGCAACAACGTTGACTTGCCGCAGCCGGAAGGACCGACAAAGACGCAGAACTCGCCCGCCTCGATCGTCAAGTCGACGCCCTTTATGACGTCGAGGCTGCCAAAGCTTTTACGAACATCTCCGAGAACGACTGATGTCATGACTTATCCCTTCACGGCACCGGCAGTCATGCCTGCCACGATCTGCCGGTTGAAAAATACGAAAACGATGAGGGGCGGAATGGTGACCAGCAGAATGTTCATGAAGAGGAGATTGAACTGGGTCTGGAACTGCCCCTGGAAGTTATAGAGCGTCAGCTGCACCGTTACGTTCTCGCGGCCCGGCAGGTAGTAGAGCGGGTTCGTGAAATCGTTGAAGATCGCGATCGACTGTACTATGACGGTCACTGTGACGGGTTTGAGCAACGGCAGGACGACCCGGAAGAAGATCTGCAGAGGTCTTGCGCCGTCTATGATGGCGGCTTCATCGAGGTCGCGTGGAATGGTCGCGATGAAGCTGCGGAACAGCAGCACGGTAAAGGCAAGGCCATAGGCGACCTGAATGAGGATCATTCCCGAGATCGTCTTGAACAGACCGAGTGACTGCAGCACCCAAATCGTCGGCACGACGGCTGGAGGGATCATGAGGCCGGCAAGGACGGCCCCATAAATCACCGTATTCCAGCGCGAAGGCCGCCGCTGCAAGACGTAGCCGACCATGGCGCCGAACAGTACGAGCAGCGTGACCGCAACCACAGTGATGACGGTCGAGTTAAAGTAGGCGAGCAGAAGCATGTAGTTGCGGGTTTGTACAACCTCCATGAAGTTCTGCCAGAGATGCCACTCGCGAGGTAGGCTGAAGGTCAGCGACGCGGCGTCCTGCTTGGTCTTGGAAGCCGTAACGAAGATAAAGAGGAACGGCAGCACGAAGATTACGCCGGAGGCCAAGAGCGCCGCGATGCCCGTATAAAGTTGACGGCGGCTCATAGGTCCACCTCCTTGCGATTGAACCATGCTGTCAACGGCAACACGATCAAACCAATCAGGAGAAACAGGATGACGTTGCCGGCGGTCGAAAGGCCGTAGAAGCCAGCTTGGTATTGCTTGTAGATCACGCTTGCCAGCACGTCCGAGGAAAAGCCCGGGCCGCCCCGTGTCATCGCCCATATCAAATCGAAGCTGCGTAGGCCGCCGATAAGCGACAACGTGACGACGGTGACTGTGGCCGGCTTCACCAGCGGCACCGTAACCCGGAAGAACATCTGCCGGCGGGTCGCGCCGTCGATCCTTGCGGCCTCGTAGTAGTCAGGGCTGATCGACGCAAGGCCGGCGATATAGATGACCGTGGCCAGTCCGATCCCCTTCCAGAGGTCGACCAATACGATCGAATAGAGCGCAAGCGCTGGATCCGTAAGCCAGCCAGGACCATGGATTCCGATCGCCGCAAGTGCGACATTGATGATCCCTCGGGTCGGATGCATAAGCACGGAAAAGGTGATCCCAACACCGATGGTCGATACGAGAACCGGGAAGAAGATCACCGTTCGAAGCAGACCCTGGGCCCATATGCCTGATGTCAGCAGCACGGCCAGGAGCAGTCCGAGCACCGTCTTGGTGCCGGAGGTCAGGATCGCGTAGATGACCGTGTTTACCAGGCCTTGAATCAGGAAGGGTTCGCGAAAGAACTGTCGGTAGTTTTCAAACCCGATGAACTGCGTGCTGAAAAGGTCCCAGCGGGTCAGGCTGAACCAGAACGAGGCGATCGTCGGCGCGAGAAACAGGACCGTGAACACGACCGCGGCCGGCAGCACGAACCAGTAGGGATAAGGCGATTTGCGGGTCATGGGGATACCTTGAAGCTTCCCCCACCCGGCCGGGGCCAGGCGGGGGACGGGCTGGGAGGTTACCAGTTCGGCAGGCCGAGTTGCTTGGCTTGCTTCTCGACATCCTGATCGTAAAGGGCAGCAGCGTCTTTCGCCGAGCGAATGCCCGTTCCGACTTCTACGGTGATCTGTTCCAGTGCAGGTCCCTTGACCGGCGACAGGAATTCAAGGGCAGGTCCGGTGCGGCCTGCTGTCTCGAAGTAAGGGAGCATGTCAGCCACAACCGGCGGGATATCCTTCGGAAGTTCGCATCCCTTGACGAGGTATGGGCCCGATGGAACAGCCTTGGCCATCAGATCGCAGGCTTCCTTCGAAGCTATGAAGTCCAGGAACTTCTTGGCTTCCTCGACATTCTGCGACTTCGCTGAGACGTAGAGCGCGGCCGGCATCCAGATCGTCAGGCCGTTCTTGTTGGCGTCTGCTCCGGGCTGGGCAAAGAAGCCTAGGTCCTTCAGGTTATCAGGGAAGTTCTGCTGAACGTTGCCGATCCCGAAGGTCAGGTTCGGGTAATGTGCGGCTTCGCCAGTTGCGACCATGCGCATGCCATCGTCGAACGTTGCGGCTCCAAAGTCGGGGTTGAACAATCCGGCTTTTGCAACTTCTTCAAGATGCTCGAACCCGCGCAGGGCTTCTGGCGTGTTTGCGTACTTCACCTTGTTGGCGGTGTAGTCATCGGCAAAGGTTGGCACCTCCGCCTGGACGTTGAAAAAGTCCGCCAGGACGAAGATCTGCGATGTCCACGTCGTCCCATAGGTCTGAGCTACTGCAACCTTGCCGGCTGCCTTGATCTTCTCGTTGTTGGCCATGAACTCCGCCCAGGTCTTGGGCGGCGTCAAGCCGAGTTCGGCATAGATCTTGCGGTTGTAGAAGATGCCGCCGCCCATTGCTGGCCCGAAGGGAATACCCCGAACGTGTCCGTCAGGGCTTGTAACGACCTTCTTGAAAGTGTCGAGAACTCCGGCTTCCGAGGGAAGATCGGTGAGATCCGCCATGGTCTCCTGAGGCTTCAGAGCCTGGAAAAGAGATCCGGTATTATACTGGAAAACGTCGGCCATTTCACCGGTTGCGAGGCGGGTCTTGACGATATTGTCGCCTTCGGATCCTCCGGCGCGCTGCTCGACATCGAACGTTACACCAGGATGTTTTTCCGTGTAGGCCTTGGAGACGGCGTCAAACGAGGCGATCGTCTCCGGATTGGTATCAATCAGGACGCTCAGCGTCACGTCGGCGTGAGCGACGCTGGCTGCAAGTGACATCATGGTCGCGGCAAGGATGCTGCACTTCGTCATTCTCATAGTCGTTTCCTCCTCTTGAAGACCGGAATGATGGGCTGCGCGCCTGCGGACTTGTCCGCAGGCTGCCTGTCAAATGGTAAACGTGATCGTATGCTCTCCCTGACCGAGCTTAAGCTCTTGTGCGGGTTCGATCACCTTACCGTCTGCTGTCAACTGCTTGCGGCCATCGCTGCCCTTCAAGCGCGCGGTCACGCCTTCTGGCAAGGAAAGGCGGCAGGTGACCTTGCCTGCTTCCACCGACCATCCGGCCTCGATGCGCCCGAAGCTCGTATCGTGCCATGCCGAGACCGGAGAAAGCGCCGGCAGAATCGCCGGATCGAAGGCAATCTCTTCAAAGCCAGGCTTGTCTTCCAGCGGCTTGATGCCGGCGACATCCTCGAACAGCCACTGGCAGACAGCGCCATAGGCGTAGTGGTTATAGCTGTTCATATCGGGGTCGTAGATCGTCCCGTCTTCCGCAAGCGCGTCCCAGCGCTCCCAGATGGACGTCGCGCCGCGCTCGACCTGATATAGCCAGCCGGGTACCTTGCGGTTGAGGAACATCTTTTCCGCCAGATCCAGCATTCCGAGCCGGGTAAGCGCTGGCAGCAGAGCCGGTGTGCCTATGAAGCCGGTTCCGATAACTCCGTCGGTCTCTTCCGAGACTCGTCGGAAATAAGCGCGTCCCGCCTCCTCGTATTCAGCCGGAACGAGGCCGTAGAGAAATGCGAGAGCCCACGAGGTCTGGTCGTTGTGGGCGATGCGCCCAGATGGCGAGAAAAACTCGTTCTTGAATGCCGTCCTGATCTCCTGGGCGCGGCTATTGAGAAGAGTGGCCTCGGACTTCTTGCCGAGGATGCCTGCGATCTTTGCTGTCAGCTCGGTCGAAATGAAGTGATAGAGCGTTGCGGCGCAATCGTCGGCAACCGTCGGGCGGGGCTTTCGGTTATCTCCGACCGGCTGCAGCCAGTCGCCGAAGGTGAAGCCGTGATCTCCCCATACCGCAGGTGGACGGACGATTGGGCCGCCCGAGATGCCCCAGAGGTAATCCAGCCAGCGCAGCATGGCCGGGAAGCATTCTTCCAGAACCGAAACGTCACCGTAATGAAGATAAAGTTGCCACGGGATGATGACGATCGCATCGCCCCAACCAGTGGAGCCTGCCCAATCGCCGCGTCCATCGATTGGATGAAGCCGGGTCGGGTCGGGAGAAAAATGTGGAACCGCACCATCGGCGCGCTGGTCGTGCATGACGTCACGAAGGTATTTCTTCAAGAACGAACCGCTGTCTGCCAGCCAGCATGCGGTTCCGGCAAAGACCTGCGCGTCACCTGTCCAACCAAGCCGCTCATCACGCTGCGGGCAATCCGTCGGGATCTCGATGAAGTTCGACCGCTGCGACCAGATGGTATTCTCGACGAGCTTGTTTACGGCGGCGACTCCCGATGTGAACCCGCCGGCGGCCACCGGTACCGAGGAGATCGGCACCATGGCGATGCTGATCAGCTCCGCCCGTCCCGTGATCGTGACGCGCGCGTATCGGAAGCCCATGAAGGAAAAGATTGGAGCATAGACTTCCTCGCCTTCTCCTGCCAGCGTGTAGATAAGTTCGGCACGCGCGCTGCGATAGTTGCGGTTGTCGAAAAAGCGATCGGGCCCGAGCACCTCGGAATGTTCGACCCGAACGGTGGCGCCGGCGTCGCCTTTCAGGCGAAGCCGAATGTAAGCTCCAGCATTCTGGCCAAAATCATAAACTTTGCAGCCATTCGCTTCCGTCCAGCTCTCAATGGGCTGACGTTCAGCGAGTTCCTTTACGGCGCCAGTCTCATGGGGAACCAGCAGCCCCTTGTCGAAGTCCAGCACCTCAACTCCCTGACTGAGTTCGGGCCGGATGCGAGCATCGTAATCTTCGCCGTAGTAAATTCCATTTCGCGTGATGGGCGTAAAGCCACTTTTCCAGCGCGCGTCGGTTTGAATGAGCGTAGTTCCGGCAACATCAAGCTCGGCAATCGCGGCCGTGCGATCGCCCCAGCAGTTGAAGACCGGGTTTGAAGCCCACATCAGCTGACTGCGGTACCAACCGTCGCCCAACCAGATTTCGATCAGGTTTGTGCCGACCACCAGGAGATCGGCCACGTCGTAAGATTGGTAGGCAATGCGGTCATCATAGCATGTCCAGCCGGGGGTCAGAAGGTCATCCCCCACCCGGCGTCCGTTAATGAAGGCGCGATAAAGCCCCAGAGCGGAGATGCGCAGCGTGACGGACGACGGCACACTTTCCATTTCAAATGCACGCCCAACGAAGGCTCCGGAGGCCCCCTGACCCCTGTCGGCTTCAGGCGCAATCATCTCCGCACAGAACTGAAATCCCGTGTCAACAATACCACTGGCGGCCACGGCTTTCCCGCCGGTCGACGCAATCCTATCCACGAAGCCTCCCTAGCCGCCAAATCCTCCGGCAGCATAAATGTGTAACGTTCTATGTGTATCATTCTACAAACCGCATTGCCGCGCAAGGGTTTTATGCCTATAATTCCCAAAAATCGAAGAGTGATAGAATTTATGACGAAAAAACATGCAGTTACTGCAGCGAATGACCGGATCACCATCCGGCATGTCGCTTCAGATGCAGGTGTGTCCGTCGCGGCGGTTTCGAAAGTTCTCCGAAACGCGTACGGGGTGAGCGGAGCACTCCGGAGTAAAGTCGAAGCATCGATCGAGAAGCTCAACTACCGCCCGTCAATTGCCGCGCGCGGCATGCGAGGGAGCACCTATACAATCGGAATCCTTGTTATCGAACTCGCGAACCCATTCTTGGCCGGCATCATTGAATCGGCCAATAACGCCCTTTCGGACAGTGGGTACAAATCGCTCATTGGGATTGGACGCTCGGCAAGTCCGATCGAGGCGTCGATGATCGAATCCATGATCGACAACCACATGGACGGCGTGCTCATCATCGCGCCACGGATTTCGGGGAAACTACTTGAGCGATATGCGCGTCAGATTCCAATCACCGTCATCGCTCACCACGAAGACCACGCCGTGACCTATGACACTGTAAACTCAGACGACCACAAAGGGGCATCACTGGCTGTCGAACTGGCAGTCAGTCGCGGCTACGAAGACATTGCGATGATGGGGTATGAACTGAGAGATTCCCCCGCAACCGTAGTCGCTCTTCAAAGAGAGGCAGGCTACTTGGAGGCAATGAGATTGGCCGGCCTCAGGGCCCAAATCGTCCGACTGCCGCCCGTTTCTGCAGACCGCGAATTGGCAATCAACAATTTTCTCCGTGACAAAAACCGCCCTCGTGCGGTCTTTGTGTGGTCGGACCTAGATGCAGTGCCATTGATCAATGCAGCAAGAACTCAAGGGATTAGGGTCCCCGAAGATCTGGCAATCATCGGTTACGATAACTCGCCGATGGCTGCCCTGCCCCTTGTGGGGCTTACGAGCATTGATCAAAATGCTGCTCAGCTTGGAGCAACCGCGGCGGCAACTCTTCTTGAGAGGATAGGCGGCCGCAAGACCGCATCGCATATTTTGATTGAACCTCGCGTCCAGGGTCGTTCAAGCACCTAATCGCCTCCTCGTAATGTGTCCGAGGAGTTCGATTGACGACCAGTGAGAAGGCCTCGCCTAACAGTCCAAGCCGCATAACGGGCTAAACGCTCTGAAGGCAAGCAAGGGTCTGATGGACTGCCTGTAACCTGACGGCCGCCATCGCAGTCGTCAGGTTACAGGAGCGCTAGTGCCGGAAGCCTCTAGGATGCCTCGTTCCAGGAATTCTTTTCCCCGCGTCCGATGAGATCTTCGGCCATTCGCATGCCGGACGCCTCCGCGCCTTGGTTTACTTCAGACATAAGAAAGCTGCGAAGTTGCTCGCCTGGACGGCCGCCGAAGATAGCGACTGTGAAGACTGAGGCACGAATGCTGCAGAGATGCACATAGTCCAGGAGGTGCCGTCGCTCTCCGGATGATAAACGATGCTCTCTGGCAACGCGTGAAGATACGCCAGGAAAACTGGCGGGCAGGCTATGACAGCGTTTTGTCACCGCGGCGCCAGTTCCTCAGTTCGCACACGTGCGGAGGATCGGTGCCATCAGCCGTACATGAGCATCGATACGCTCGAGAACTTTTGCCGGAACGACCTCGCGTTCCGGCAGCGACCACCAGCAATCGTTCACTCGTTCGATCGTGTCGACCACTGACCTGAGAACTGCGGCTTCCGGCAGTCGTGCACGGTTGGCGAAGGCTTTCCATCGCTGGACATTCAACGCCTTGAAGGGGCGCTCGCCGGCGAGCGATAGAGCCATGGCATCCGCCGGGATATAGGGGATTGTCGATAGCACGTCGTAGACGGGCGCGAGTTGCGGTTTGTCGCCTGCCTCGCGATAGATCAACGACCAGTTCTTCAGGTGCATGTCACCATTGCCGGTCAACGCAGCCAGAGCCAGCCGGCGGACGAAGTCGAGTGTGGCGGCGGAAGATACGGCAACGTTCAAGGCCGCAGCGATATCATGATAGGCAGCACCTTCATATTTCCGGGAAGGATAGACGCCGAACACCTGCGCGAAATCCTCGATATGGATCCGCTGGCCACCAAGACCACGATCAAAGCGTTTGACGAGCAGGACTTTGCCGTCCGACAGCGTCTCGAACTCTTTTGGAATTCCTTCGAACTCCGATTGCTCGACAAGTTCCCGTTCCGGCACCTCCATGCCGATGGCTTCTGCCAAAGCAAGATTGGCATATTCGTTTTCCGACACGCCAGGAAATGAGGTCGACGGAAACTTGGCGATATACGAACCCTGCTCGTCGCCAAGCGGCAATGTCAGGCCGCCGCCCTTGCCCGTGTTCTTGATAACCGAGAGCTTCATCTGCACACCGGCGAGCGAAAACCGGGCTTTCGGCTTTGGAACGGGCATATCGTCGAGATGCGCCACCGTTCCGTCGCTCGGCACGACGCGGACGGCGCCCGGCAGGTCCGACCCGAGTGCGATAAGCAGATCGAAATCGTTCCCGGCGCGAACGCTACCGGCGTGATGCTTTTCCATTGCCTCGCGCAATTTGTCCTCTGGGAGAAGATTGGCAAAGAACGCCGGCAAAGCACGGGCAACGGGTTTAGGGTCCTTACGCAATCCGCCAGTGGCTGCGCGAAAAGACAGGCTAAGCACCGGAAAGCCTCCGGTTGCGCGATAGCTCTCCTCGAAGCTGAAGGCGTTGAAATCACTAGGCGTCCGAACGATCGTACCGACCTTGAAATCGTTCAGCAGCACATCAAGCGACGAGATGGATCTCGGGTCAGAGGAAGCTTCAGACATTCTCATCCTCGTCCGGATGAGCGATGAATGCCGGGAGATCGTCGATATCATCCTGCGGCCGCAGCAGCGCGCCGACGGCCGGAACCATCGCCTGCGGTACGAGCATCAATTCAAGCCCAAGAGCGCGGGCGATGTTGATCAGGGTTGTCGTGCGCGCGGCACTGCTTCCGGCTTCTATCTCACGATAGCGAGGACGCGATATACCCGCCATGTCGGCAACCTGCTCCTGTGTCAGTTGCCGGCCTTTACGCGTAGCCTTCAGCAACTGCCCGATTTCCAGCAAGGATTCTGACTCAGCCTGTGCCATCCTACCTACCCCGTCCGTTCTTTGTGGAGTAGGGCAAGCTGTCTCAAATTTTGAGCTTCGTCAACAACAAAAGACATAAATACGTATCTTTTCTCTCCAATTGATCCGTTTATATATCATTCATGCTATTATCTGAATTGCCGCGCCACAGCCACGAGTCGTTGCCCACCACACATGCCTTCTTAAGGGCAAGTCCCTATTTCCGCTCGCCCTCGGCACTGGTGCTAGAGAGAAACGGAATGAGCATATCCAAACACGATCTTTCATCACGACATTTTGGAGGGACGACCTCACACTCGATCTATTTTAACTGACAGGGCTCCCATCTCGGTCGCAATTGTACGAAGTGCATCCGTCGGAAAGGAAGGAACTCAGGCGCTTCGCGGTCTTGATCGGGGTCGAACCTACCACCCCGCTGGTGGGTCGCGTCGGTCTCACCCGAACCTTGAGACGTCAGAGGCTTAGAAATCCCAATCCTCGTCCCCCGCCACCCCTGCCTTGCCAATGACATAGGAGGGCGTCTCGAATTTCCTTTTGCTGTCGTCCTCGGACATCGTCTTTTCTCGCTGCAAAAGTCTGAATCCGCCCGAGTGAAGACTGCGCAGTCATCTAGCTCGCGATCAACTGACAGGTCTGACAAACTATCTTGTCCAATCGCCGAGCGACGCGAATGAGGACGAGGCTCCGCAAGCCAAGGACAATCCGCGGCTGACATCGGCCACCGCTGGATGGCCTCCAACGCGACACCATCCAGAAGCTTCACGTCCAGGAGCACGCCAAGAGGGCGAGATGCTGACAACGCCTCTCGCAGGGTCAGGATCGAAGGTATTCTTTGCCGAAGCGTGGCAAGGTCGATCTCGGCAACCGCGCGCGGATCGCCGCAAAGCCGCTCCAGGGTATCATCGTGAAAGCGGACCAAATGTCCGTCTACCGTCTGCCGCACGTCCGTCTCGACGGCATCGGCACCGATGGCGGCGGCAGCTTGAAAGGCAGCGGCGCTGTCTTCCGCGGCCAGCAGGGCCCCGCCTCTGTGCGCAATGACGAGTGCCTTGCGCCGCGGTGTCGTCCAGAAGTTCATGATCAATCAGCCCATGGTCAGCCGGGATGCGGCCCTGAACGAGCGGAATGCCTTGAGCGCATCGATCGAGCGCCCGTTGTCGATGGATGCGAGATCGAGAATGATGGCATTGGCAATCGTCATCGGCACGACCAGAGACTGGGACTCGCCTGGATCGCCGCGCGACACGAGGATCTGGTGATCCGGCGCTGGATCGATGCGGGTCCCTCCGACATCGGTGATCGCCAGCACCGTGGCCCCGGCCCGCATGGCGACGTCACGGACCTCCTGCAGCAGCGGCGGAGCTCTACGGAACGCGAGAAGCCAGACGACATCGTCCGCGCAGACCGTCGACAGGATCTCGGGCAGTTGATGCACCTGGCTACCGAGATCGATGGCCTCAAAACCCGAGCGATTGAGGCGCAGCGCGATCAGCGAACACAGCGACGCGAAATGACCTCGGCCGAAAACATAGATCTTGCGGCTGTCGCGCAGCCGTTCGGAAAAGGCCCTGACATCGGCGTCGGAAACGCTGTTGCGCGCCTGCTGGAGCGCCGCGATCTCGCTGTCCAGCACTGAGGCCAGCAGGCCGCTGCCTTCGGCCTTGACGAGCCGTGCCGCCATGCGGGCGGCCGGACTCTCGAAATCATTGCCGCCTTCGGTGAGGCTCGATTGCAGAAAGCTGCGAAACTCCGGATACCCTTTGAAACCCAGTCGCCGTGCCAGCCTGACGGCCGAGGCAGGATGAACGCCGGCGCGAGACGAAACGTCCTTGCCGTTTTCGAGCGCAGCCCGGATCGGATCCTGGATGAGGACGTCGAGAAGGCGGGTATCGGCGTCAGTCAGCCGTGTCGAATGACGGCTGATCAGGTCGCTCAGGGCAAGGGATGCATCCGGCCTGTTCATATCGTCGCCAACCTCAATTCCCTGCGAGTTTTCGGAAATCTCTGGATAATTCCACCCGGTCCCCGCTCTGGCTATCGAAAAACAGTGCACGGTCAAGATCATAGGAAATCCACAGCTTGCCGGTGTCGACGGGAAGGTCCCGCCGCGGCGCCGTGACGGTCAGCCGTCCAGCCGGGCTTTCGCAATGCAGCAGCATCTC
The DNA here is from genome assembly GCA_900466605.1 of Hyphomicrobiales bacterium. Classification (GTDB taxonomy): domain Bacteria; phylum Pseudomonadota; class Alphaproteobacteria; order Rhizobiales; family Rhizobiaceae; genus Rhizobium. The sequence goes on along the minus strand of UBMU01000004.1, from coordinate 71,193 downwards.
CGAGCCGGTCATCTCGGAGAGCACCAGCCGCGCCGGCAGAGCAGCGCCGCCCGGATTGTCGCCACGTACCGCCAAGAGATCCGGGCGCAGGCCAATTGTCAGACCGGGCGGGCCATTCCAGCCCGGCAAGGCCTCGGACTCGACGAAATTGATCGGCGGCATGCCGAGGAAGCTGGCGACGAAGCGGTTCTTCGGCCTGTCATAGATGACCTCAGGCCGGTCGAACTGCAGCAGATGGCCGTCTTTCATCACGGCAACCCGGTCCGCCAGAGACAGCGCCTCGGTCTGGTCGTGGGTGACGTAGATGATCGTGGCACCGAGCGTGCGGTGCAGTTCCTTGATCTCGGTGCGCATGGTAATGCGCAGCGCATTGTCGAGATTGGAAAGCGGCTCGTCCATGAGAAAGATGGAGGCATTGCGTGCCATCGCGCGCCCCATGGCGACCCGCTGCCGTTGGCCGCCCGAAAGCGCCGCGGGCTTGCGGTCGAGATAGAGTTCGAGCTGCAGCGTTCTGGCCACATCCTCGGCGCGCGCATTGCGTTCCGCCTTACGCATGCCGCGCAATTCGAGGCCGAAGGCGATATTCTCCCGAACCGTCATGTGCGGATAGAGCGCATAGTTCTGGAAGATCATCGCGATGTCGCGATCCTGCGGCGCAAGATCGTTGGCACGTCGTCCACCGATCTCGATCAGCCCTTCCTCGCATTGATCCAGCCCGGCGATCATCCTGAGCAGAGTCGACTTTCCGCAGCCTGAAGGGCCTACGATGACCACGAACTCGCCTGGCGTGATATCGAGTGAAACACCATGCAGGATCCGCGGCCCGTTGGGATAGGATTTCCGGATGTCACGAAGACTGATGCTGCTCATGCTGCGCCCTTTCCATGAAATCCGCTGCGCCGGGCGATCGCCAGCGTCGGGCGATCAGTGGTGAACACCTTGACCTGAAGAGAAAGCGCCTTGTCGATCTGCTCGCGGCGATGGGCGGCCCAGCAGCCGAAATCTATGCCGGAAGAAACGAACAGATCCTGGAGTGCGAGATCGGCCGTATCGATATGCACGCCAACCTCTGGGATGCCATGCGCCTTTGCGACTTCGATGACGGTTTCGGCGCCCAGTTGCCGCAGCACCGGAGGGCTGACGAGCCAGAGCCGCGGGCGGGCAGTCGCAACTGCCAGTTCATCGAGCGAGCGAACGAGGAAGGACGAGAAGACCGTCCGATCCAGCATTCCGTGCTGATCGAGAATGGAAACGACACGCGGCACGAAGTCCCCATAGGCCACGCCGTCGATGCCGGGCTTGATTTCGCAGCGGAAGCCGACATGGCTCCGCGCATAGAGCGTGCAGAGCTCTTCCAGCGTCAGCGGGTGAGCTCCGGCACCATAGCGGATCGTGGCAGCCTTGATCTCGGCAAGCGTCAGTTCGGCGATCGTCCCGCTGCTGTCCGTCGTGGCATCCAGCGTCGCATCGTGATGCACGATAGTGGCACCGTCCGCCGTCGGATGAACGTCGAACTCCACCTCTTCGAGGGCCATTCCTGCGGTTGCGGCAAATCCCTGTGGGGTGCTGTCGCCGAATTCCAGCGTTCCGCCGCGATGTGATGCGATGCGTGTCATGTCTGTGATGTCCTTGAAATTACTTGACGGCGCCCATGGTGATGCCGCGCACGAGGTGGCGCTCGACCATGAGGAAACCGAGGAGAACCGGGAGGATGGTGATCGTCGACGCCGCCATGACCAGCGGCCAGTCGACCAGCCCCTCGCCCGGATTGATGCGGTAGAGCCGTGCGAGGCCGACCTGAAGCGTGAAGAGGTCCTGATTCCCGACGGCCACCAGAGGCCAGATATAGCTGTTCCACTCCGTCATGAAGATGTAGAGCGCCATCGATGCGATCGCCGGACGCGACAGGGGCACGATGATGCGCCAGAGCACCTTGAGCGGGCTCGCCCCGTCCATATAGGCAGCCTCGTCCAACGCCTTCGGGATACCGCGGATGTATTGACGCAGGAAGAAGGCGGCAAAGCCGTTCGAGATGGCCGGCAGGATCAGACCAGCATAGGTATCCAACAGCCCCACCTTGGCAAGCGACAGGTAGTTGGGAATGAGGCTGATATGGCTCGGGATCATCAAAGTCGCGACAGTCGCCCCGAACAGGAAGTTGCCGCCCCTGAACGAATAACGCGCAAAGGCATAGGCTGCCAACGTCGCGAAGGTAATGCCGAGCAGCGTCACCATGCCCGAGACGATCAGGCTGTTGAGCAGGTAGCGGGCAAAATTATACTGTCCGACGGCACGTCCGTAGTTGTCGAGCGTGAAGCCGATCTGGCCCGCGTAATAGGCATCCGATGTCTGGAATGATATCCAGATCGAGTAGAGGACTGGAGAGAGAAACAGCAGTCCGGCGACCAGCGCGAGGCCAGCAAGGAGGGGGTTTTCAGGCTTCATAGTGAACCCTCTTGCCGATGATGCGGGATTTGAGGAATGCGAGCGCGACGAGCAGAACGAAGAGCAGGACCGCAAGCGCGGAACCACGCCCGATGTCAAAGAGCACGAAGCCGATCTCATAGAGCAGGTTGACCAGCATGTCGGTTGCGCCGGCGGGGCCGCCGCGCGTCATGACGTTGACGATCGTGAAGACTTGGAAGGCTTCAATGACCGAAATCACCAGCAGGAAATATGTAGTCGGCATGACCAGTGGCAGGGTGATCCGGCGGAAGACGTGCAGGCGGCGGCCGCCATCGACGGCAGCAGCATCGTAGAGTTCGCGCGGGATTGCCTGCAGCCCGGCGACATAGATGACGATATCGTAGCCGAGCTGTTTCCAGGTGTTGACGAAGATCAGCACCCAAAGCGCCAGATAGGGATCCTGGAGCCATTGCACCCGGCCCAGGCCCAGCGTGACCAGGATGGTGTTGACCATCCCATAGTCGGTCGAGAACACCCAGGAGAAGACGACCGCGATCGACACCGTCGAGGTGACCGATGGCAGAAACAGCGCGCCGCGCAACAGTCGCGAATGCGCGCTCTCTCGTACGAGATAGCTTGCGATGAGCACCGCCATTCCGAGCCGTAGAGGAACGGAGAGGATAGCAAAGAGTGTCGTCACCCATAGCGAGTTCCAGAGTTCACGCGACGACAGTAGTTGCTCGTAATTGCGCAGGCCGACGAAGGGCATGTCGGGCGACAGGAAGTTCCAGGAGCGGACGCTCAGATTGAGGCTCGCAAGGATCGGAACATAGGTGAATACCGCGATGAAGATCATCAGCGGCGCAACGAAGAGATAGGGTGTGAGTTTGCGAAGCATGGCCGTAACAAACATCGGCGGAACGAGACATGCCCGTCCACCGATGCCCTTGCAGAGTAATCAGTTGCTGACGCGCTTTTCTTCGGCGCGCGTCTGCTCGGCGAAATCCTTCATCGTCTCGTCGACGCTTCGCTGGCCGAGCGCCATGGCCTGCCACATCTTGTATTCGGTGGTGCGCATCCATGTGACGACCGTAGTGCGGGCACGGCCATGCGCGTTGGGCAGGGAGTCGATCGCGACATCAATGCCGGGCTGCGTCGCCAGAGCCTCCTGGGCAACGGGAAGAGCGGCGCTCTTCTTGTTGATCGGCAGGTAGCCCGTGGCGGCGAACCAGATCGCGTTGGCCTCGGGTGATGCGGCATAGCTGACGAACTTGTAGGCCGCGTCCTGAACTTCCTTCGGCGAGGTCGCCATGATGCCGATGCCAGCGCCGCCGATAGGAACCGAACACGCCTTGTTGCAGGGCATAGGACGCACGACGAGATTGTCGCCGAGTGCCTTGCGGGACTCGCCGTAGTTGCCGGTCGAGTTGAACATGATGCCGACCTTCTTGGCGAGGAACGCGTCACGGCCGTTGTCTTCTTCGGTCACGCCGTCCGGCGAGGCGACCTTGTTTTCGTGCACAAGCGACGCCATCCACTGATAGGCTTCAATGGTGTTCGGCTTGTCGAGCAGGATCTCGCCGCTCTTCGGATCGACAAGTTCGCTGTCATTCGCCATTGCCAGACCCCAGCGGGCGAACTGGCCGGGCGCTGCAATGCCGGAAGTCCCTTCCGAGCCGAGCTTTTCGCTGATCGTCTTCGCCGCAGCCAGGATCTCATCGAAAGTCTTGAGCGGCGTATCAGCCGAAAGACCGGCGCGCGCAAAGATGTCCTTGTTGAAATAGAGCACGGGCGTGGAAGAATTGAACGGCACGATATAGTTCTTGCCGCCGATGACACCGACTTCCCGCGCATAGTCGTAAAGGTCGGCCTTCAGCGGATCCGCATCCAAGTAGGGCGTGAGATCCGTCAGGATGTTGTTGTTGGCAAAGAGGCCATAGCGCGTGACCTCCAGGATCACCGCATCCGGCGCGCGCCGCGCCGGGATCGCGGCCTGCAGCTTGGCAATGATATCGTTGTAGTTGCCGATGAATTCGGCTTCCACATCGATATCGGGGTTGGCGGCTTCAAAGTTCTGAATGATCTTGTCCAGTGCCTGGCCGCTCGACTTGTTGAAACTGTGCCAAAACTTCACCGTCGTGGCCGCGTTCGCCGATCCGACGCCCGCGAAGAGGGTAAGAAGGCTTGCTGCGATGGTGATCTGAAATTTCCGCGACATCCGCATCTCCTGTGCAAACGAAATTGCAATGAGGGCGGATTAGCAATCGCGAGCGACAGTTTCTTGAAGCGTGTGTGAATGTTTGATGACGGGAATGGAAACGAGGCACTTCAGGCAATGGTCAATGTTGCTTACAAGCAGGCATTAATCCTTGACCCACGCCGTCGGCCGGACGGTCACAAACCAGCCACGCGAAAATGCCGTTTACATCTCGAAAAGTTTGGACGCGGGCGAGATAGTCTCCAGGAACGCATCAACTCGGTGGGAGCGGAAATCTCGGCGGCCAGTGCGAATGGGTCTTTCGATTTCGGCCTGCGACCGCTGCGTATCTTTACCGGAAGGCCATGTCCCAAACCCGCAATGAGGCACATAAAATGAACAAAAACAATATGTTCTGATGCGGCTGGACACCAAGAAGCGCCAGCAATCATTATGCTTTTTCGAAAAGTGTCCAGCCTGTTTGGTCGGTTTTGCGCCAAAAGCAGCCATCTTGTTCGTTGGTGTTATCGTGTTCGGACGAACGTCATGGTTCGCCTAGCTCCCGCCCAGAACATTGCAATCACATAGCATAGGATCGTCACCACGATCTGAGCCGCGACGGGCAGCGCCAAAGGCTCTTCCTCCCTCAAAGGACAACACCCCTCCCAGGGTGCGCGTCGAATATGATGACGTCACCACATATTTATGGTGACGTCACCACACGACAATGGCCGATGTGGCGCGGATGGCGAAAGTATCGCCGGCCACAGCGTCGCGCGTGTCCACAACAATGGCTACGTATCTGAGGAGAATCGCAAACGAGTCCTCGATGCCGTCGAGGCGGTCGGATACCGTCCAAATCTCCAGGCTCGCTCCTTGCGGATGCAACGAAGCTACTGCGTGGGTCTTGTCCTCTCCTCGGCGCGGGAGAACCCCTTCTTCACCCACATCTCGCACGCGATCCGCACCTCCGCCATGAACCGCGGCTATTCGATGCTGACCGTCAATCACGGATATTCGAGCGATGCAGAAGCAACAGGCGTCGGTCAGTTCCTAGAGCATGGCGTCGATGCTGTCGTCCTCTGCCACGGGTTCGACCCGAAGAACTTCGAGCCGATCAGAGCGGCGGGATTGCCTATCATCGAGATCGAACGGCATATCATTGATGGCTCAAGCGTTATCGAGATTGATCCGCGGGCAGGCATGATCGAGGCCGTGGAGACCCTCCATCGACAAGGCCATCGAAAGATCGCGTTCGTGGGCGGTAAGATTCCTGACGAACTCGCGATAAGCAGGCCGGTCGCGGCGGAAACGCTGCGTGCGGAGGCCTTTCGCAACGCGATCACTGCTGCTGGGCTTAACGCGCGAGACTGCCCGATAGTGCTTGGTGACTACAACCCTCTCGACACGGGAGACGGCCCACCTGGCTATCGGATGGGAAAGGAGTTGTTAGACCGCGGGGGATCCACGGCTATCCTCACAGGCTCGGACGTACTGGCAGCAGGCGTGCTGCAAGCCATCTATGAACGCGGTCTGCGTGTGCCCGACGATATCTCGGTGATTGGTTATGACGATAGCATAGCCGGGTTTCTGGCCCCGCCTTTGACGTCCATCGCCCAGCCATATCATGCCATCGGCGAGGAGGTGGTGAGGTTGATCGAGAAATCGATGGCGACGTCCGACGACGCGGTTTCCGCCTCGGTCGCAACAACCCTGATCGAACGGTTGTCCGTGGGGCCTGTGAGATCGGCGTGACACACAATGTCCGCTTACGGTATTTTGCTAGCATGCAAGCTACGTCCGGGATTGGGGCGCAAAGCTGCCGAGAAGCATCGGCCGCTGGCAAAATGCGGATTCAGCAACTGATCGCCTTTCCCATCCGGCTATCCGTGAACTCTCAGTGCTTCCACGAGGATGGTGAACGCAGGCGAAGGATGGCGTCTTGAGGGGTAGTAGAGATGATACCCCGGAAACGGCGGGCACCAATCTTCCAGCACTTGGACCAATCGACCCGCTTGTATGTGCCCGAGGACGACATCCTCGTGCAGATAGGCAATTCCATAGCCATCGAGTGCCGCCTGGATCGCGTGGGGCACGCCATTGAAGGCGACTTGGCCATTGACCCTGACCCGGATTTCGTGACCATCTTTTTCGAATTCCCAGGCATAGAAGCCGCCAAAGCTCGGCAGGCGGAGATTGATGCATTGGTGACGCGTCAATTCCTGCGGCGTTTGCGGTGGCGCGACGTTTTCAAAGCAGGACGGGGCGGCGACGGCAATCATCCGGGCCTGCGGGCCAATCCGCACTGCGATCATGTCCTTCTCCACCTGATCGCCGAGCCTGACGCCGGCATCGAAACGCTCGGCGACGATATCGGTCAACGCGGACTCGGCAACCAGTTCGACCTTGATGTCGGGATAGTCTCGGAGCAGAGGGCACAGTTTCGGCCACAGCAGTGTGTCGATGGCGTGCTGCCCCGCGGTGATCCGAAAGCTGCCCGCGGGTTTGTCGCGGAACTCGCTGAGCGAGGAAAGCTGCGCCTCGATGTTTCCGAACGACGGTCCCAGCGTCGATAGCAATTGTTCGCCGGCGACGGTGGGAGCGAGGCTTCGCGTGGTCCGGGTCAGCAACCGCACGCCCAAGCGTTCCTCTAGTCTCCTGATGATGAGACTGAGCGACGATTGCGATGTACCCAGCCTGGCTGCTGCCTTTGTGAAGCTCTGCTCTTCGGCCACGATCAGGAACGACATGAGGTCGCCGAGGTCTCCGCGCCGCATTCATTGATCTCCAGTATAAGTTCAATCTTATATTATAGTCTAATCCGGACAAATGGCACGTTCTATATTCTCCATCAATCAATTGCGGAGAATTGCCATGGACATCAAACGCGGCGGCACTCAGCCTCCGTCACAGCGGCCGACGGAATGGTTCACCGGACGCGTGCGGATCGAGCCGCTATTTGCGCCACAGGCACCGGCGCGCACGTCGGGTGGTCTCGTCACATTCGAACCGGGTGCTCGGACGGCATGGCATACGCATCCGCTTGGACAGACGCTGATCGTCACCGCTGGTCTCGGTCTGGTCCAGCGCGACGCCGGTGCGATCGAGGAAATCCCGCCAGGCGACATCGTCTGGTTCGAGCCAGGCGAGAAGCACTGGCACGGCGCGTCGCCGACCACCGCCATGAGCCATATCGCCATCCAGGAAGCCGTGGATGCCAAGCGGTGACTGGCTGGAACACATCACCGACGACCAATACGCAAGGCGCTGAATTCATTGGAGGACATTGGCATGGTATGGCGTGAGACCGAAATCGACAGGATCGCCGAAACCGACAATCTGCATATCTCCCCGCTCAGGGATGATGGCCGGACGTTTGGCACGCCGACATGGATATGGTCGGTCGTGGTCAACGGTGATCTCTATGTACGCGGCTACAATGGTCAGGCCTCGCGCTGGTACCAGGCGGCGGTGAGGCAGAAGGCCGGGCGCATTTCCGCCGCCGGAACGACGAGAGACGTCTCGTTCGAACCGATCGACGGTCCGCTCAATGACAGGATCGATGATGCCTATCGGACCAAATATGCCGGCAGCCGCTACCTAAACCCAATGATCGGATCACGGGCGCGCGCCGCGACGATCCGCATCAGTCCAGTCGAGACCACCGACTGAGAGCCAATACATCCAGAGAGAGAAGAGAATAAGCGCGTGCTGAAGTAGCGAGCCAGTTCCAGCGCGAGCGAGCAAGAGCTGAAATACCAAGGATAGATTGGACATCCGATGACGACTTCACCATCACATCCAGAGCTGACCCTCGACGACGTCAGCCGCGTTTCGCCAGCACTGGCGCACTACACACAGTCGACAATCGTCGGCGAGCTCTGGAGCAGGCCGGACCTATCGCCCAGGGATCGCAGCATTATCACCTTAGCCGCGCTGATCGCGCGTAACCAGACGATCCGCATGCCTCACTATGTCAACAAGACGCTGGACAGTGGAGTAACCGCTGGCGAAATATCAGAGATCATCACCCATCTCGCGTTCTACAGCGGCTGGTCTAACGCATTCTTTGCCGTCAATGTCGTCAAGGATATCTTTCAGGAGCGGGGCATTAGAGCCGACCAGTTGCCGTCAGTGGCACCCGAACTGTTGCCGCTCGACGGCGTCGCCGAGAACAAGCGCGCAACATCGGTAGACGCGAATTTCGGTGCCGTTTCGCCCGGAGTCGTCATGTACACGACTGATATCCTGTTCCGCGACCTATGGCTACGCCCCGATCTTGCCCCACGCGACCGCAGCCTTGTCACGGTGAGCGCGCTTGTCGCCGCTGGCCAGGTGGCCCAGATTACCTACCACCTCAACCGCGCCATGGACAACGGCCTGACAAAGCCTCAGGCCTCCGAAATGCTGACACAGCTTGCCTTCTATGCTGGCTGGCCATGCGTCTTTTCCGCTATGCCGGTGGTCAAGGACGTCTTTGCCGGCCGGGGCATTTGAGCGTCGAACAGAAGGAGTTCACCATGCCGCATGTTCACATCAAAATGATCGCCGGACGCACCCAGCAGCAAAAGCAGGCCTTGGCCAAGGCCATGACCGACGCCCTGATATCCACCCTCGGCAGCACGGAAGACTCGGTGTCTGTCGCAATCGAGGATATTGCAAGGGAAGATTGGACTGCCGCCGTCTATGGTCCCGACATCCAGGGTAAGAGCGAACTCATCTACAAGCGCCCCGGTTACGATCCCTTCGGTTGAGGAGGTCCGGTTCAATGCGACACCGCTTTCCGACGGCCGGAAATCGAGCGGCCAATGTCGCTGTCGGCATTGTCGCGGTTCTGTTCACGCTGTCGGCGGAATTCGCGCAAGCTGGGGAGGAGACGATGAAGGTTGAAATCAGGATTGCAGGCCATGCCATCCCGGTTACGCTGGAAGACAACGCGACGACCAAAGACTTCGTCGCCCTGTTGCCACTTACTTTGACATTGAGCGATTACGCTTCCGCCGAGAAGATCAGCGACCTACCCAAGAAGCTCTCGGTCGCTGGCGCGCCGGCCGGGATCACGCCTTCGATCGGCGATGTCACCTACTAGCGCCATGGGGTAACCTGGCGATTTTCCACAAGGACTTCCTGTACTCGGCGAGCCTCGTCCGGCTCGGCAGGATCGAAGGCGATGTTGGTTTGCTCCGACCGGCCGGACCGATCGACGCCATCATCGAACGTGTCGAACGATAAAACTGCGCCATACCACCCAGGCAACGGGCAGTTTCGTAGTGATCGAATGGAAGGATATTCACAATGCAGAAGCGCAAACTTGGACAGGGACTTGAAGTCTCGGCTCTTTCGTTGGGAGCCATGGGATACGGCAAGGCGCGTGAACTCCCCGATAGGGCGGAGATGATTACGCTGCTTCGCACGGCCGTGGATCGTGGGATGGATTTTTTCGACACGGCCGAGGTCTACGGGCCCTGGACCAATGAATTGATGGTCGGCGAGGCACTGGCACCGGTTCGTGACAAGGTGAAGATCGCCACAAAGTTCGGCTGGAACATCGACCAGGCAACGGGCGTCCACCTCGGCGGAGTCAACAGCAAGCCTGGCCAAATCCGCAGTGCCGTCGAAGGCAGCCTCAAGCGACTGCGAACCGATCATATCGACCTGCTCTACCAGCATCGCGTCGATCCCGAAGTTCCGATGGAAGATGTCGCTGGCGTGGTCAAGGACCTGATCGGTGAAGGCAAGGTTCTGTGGTTCGGGCTTTCGGAGGCTGGAGCCGGTTCGATCCGTCAAGCGCATGCGGTGCAGCCAGTTGCGGCGCTGCAGAGCGAATATTCTCTTTGGACTCGCGAGCCGGAAGCAGAAATCATTCCAACGATCGAGGAACTCGGCATTGGCCTTGTCCCATTCAGCCCCTTGGGCAAGGGTTTCCTCACTGGTAAGATCGATGCGACGACCGAACTTGATGCCATGCGCAGCTCGATCCCACGGTTTGCTCCTGATGCTCTGGCCGCCAATCAAAGGCTCGTCGAGCTGATCAGGGCGATCGGCGCACGACACAATGCGACGCCGGCGCAGGTTGCCCTCGCCTGGCTCTTAGCGCAGAAGCCCTGGATCGTACCCCTGTTCGGCACCCGCAAGCTCGAGCGTTTCGACGAGAATATCGGTTCGCTGGATGTTCGGCTGACGACCGAAGACCTCAGCGACATCGAAGCGGCAAAGGTGAAGATCGAGGGTGCACGCTACCCCGAAGAACATATGAAGCTCGTGGGACTTTGAGCGGCCGACAGCCGCTTGCACTCAATTCTGGCGTCCGACTGGTTTAGCAAGAAGCGGATCGCCCAAATCTGGCGCTGTTTCGAGGGCTTTTTGACGCCGACCTCTCGGCCGGCGTTCCATGCCGGTCGACCCACTGCAGCAGGATCATGTTGTGCAGTACCCATCTGAGTTCTCCTTCGGCCAACATGGCCTATATGAAAACGCGCGGGTTGAATGATTCACGGGGCCGACAGCAGACCGTCCGCTGTTAGGACACGCAGAGCGGAACCAGACAAGCGAGACCTTGTGCGAAGGTCCGGGATTTGCAGAGTGTGTTGCGGCGATCAATTGAACCGACTGCCCAAACTGGACACCAAGGATGAACGCGATTAGAGCCGGAACGATGCTCTGTATTCGCGCGGTGTCATCCCCCTGATTGCGCGGAACTGACGGTTGTAGTTGGCGAGACTGTCATAGCCGACGTCCGCCGCTATATGGGCGATCGGCTGCCTGGTCCCCGACAGCTTTGCGCACGCGTCGCCGATCCGAAGTGCGGTGACATAGGCCGACACCGTTGTACTCGTGTGCTTGCTGAACATCCGGTGCAATCCAGACTCGCTTAACGCGGCGAGTTCGGCAAGTTCTTTCAGCCGTATAGGACGTGCATAGTTCTGGTGCAGATGCTGGAGCACCCTGTCGATGCGCGATCGGCTCTCCGACGTGATGGGCGGAGCGGTCGACGCGAGATATTGAACATCTTTCTGCCCGGCCAGTTCGAGGAGGATTTCTAGTGTGGACATCAGGAGGCCACTCGGGTCGGACGCCAAGGCTTTCTTGAATTGGCTGGCGAGCGAGTGTCCGGCGTCGGGTCCAAATGAAAGGCCCGTCGCCGCCCGCGCAAAGAGTTTTCGGATCGGAGCGAATTCGACGGCGCTGCCCATGAAGGCGTCGATCCATTGCTGCCGGAACCAGATCACCAGGGCCACGTGAGGCTCGTCCTCCCTGAGCTTCGACCGGGACGACCAGGTATGTGGAAGGTTTGGACCGACGAGCACGAGATCGCCATCGGCATATTCGGCAACATGATCCCCTATGAACCTCTGCCCACGGGAGTTCAGCGTCAGCGTAAGTTCATATTCGGGATGATGATGCCATTCGAAGGGGATGGCAGCATCGAGGCTGCGATCGAGCGTCGACAGAGATGAATCGGGCGACGACGGGAGCTTCTCCAGATAGGGTCTCGACACGCACATTCTCCTGAGATGAGGCCAAAATAGTATCAGTATTCGCCGCGCCTCGACAACATGGATGTGGGGAAATCGCTACGGTTGGCCCCATCGCCTGATGATCAGGTAAACTTCGATGGGAGAACATCATGCAAGCAACACAGACCATGGCGCGAGACAGCCATCCCACCACCACGGCCACGACCCAGCTCAAGGACATCGTCAAGAAGCTGCCGCTCCGGGTCCTGTCAAAGAAGGACTGGGAGCACTGGATCAAGAAGGGCTACATCATTGTCCGTCAGGCGGTGCCTGCGGCCAATGTCGAGCGGCTTGCGGAAGTGCTCTGGCGTTTCGACGAAAAGGACCCGAACGATCCTTCGACCTGGTACGCGCCGCAGCGCCGCGAACACAAGATGAAGGAACTCAACAACACCGGCATGCTGGAGATCTACAATCATCAGGCGCTCTGGGACAACCGGATGGAAAAGCGCGTCTATGACGTGTTCGTCGACATCTGGGACCGCGAAGACTTGTGGGTGACGATCGACCGCGCCAATCTCAACCCACCGAAGAAGGTGAAGGGCAATCCAAACGGCTTCATCCACTGGGATGTCGATACTTCGATCCGGCCGTTGCCGATCGGCGTGCAGGGCGTTTTGAGCCTCAAGAGGCAGGACGGCGATGTCGGCGGCTTCCAGTGCGTTCCTTATCTATTCGAGCATTTCGACGAGTGGGTGAAGACGCAGCCTGAAGATCGCGATGCGATGCATCCTGACATGGCCGGCCTCTCGACCGAGAACATCAGCATGGAGCCGGGCGATCTGATGATCTTCAATTCGCTGCTTGCTCACGGCGTCCGCCCGAACCATTCCGACAACAGGGTGCGCATGGCCCAGTATATTTCCATGCATCCGGCCGAGTTCGGCAACGAGGCCGAGCGCCAAGAGCGCGTCCGCTTGTGGCGGGAACTCGATCATCCGCAGCGCGATGCTTTTCCCGGAGACCCAAGGGAATGGGAGAAGAAAAACGCGTCGACCGCTAAGCTCACTGACCTTGGCGAAAGGCTTCTCGGCCTCAAGTCGTGGTGAAATCGACCGATATTAACTTCATACGGAGCCGATCGCGAGCAATGCGGTCGGCTTTTGCATCTGCGCAATGCATTTGCGCAAGCACAAGCAATCCTCTTTCTGGAACCACTGCTCCGAATCTGTCTCGATTGGGGGAGACGCTGGACATCCGCTACCCTGAGTCCAAGTTGCGCGATATCCGTCGAGTGAAGCGCTTCCTCGTCTGCAGAAGGGCGGAAACTAGGTCGAGTTGCCTTTCGCCATCATCTCGGCGATCCCCCGCTCTTGGGGATGAATCTGTCTATCATCGGCGTTGAGCCCAAACTGCCGGCGCAGTGATGACTGGACACTTACGCGGTCAAGAAATTCCCCCTCAATCTCTGAGGTCTTGATCGCTTCGTCGCTCAGCAATTCAATGCAAAGTTGGTTTCTGTCATCCTCGTTGAAATGCCGAACGGCGCCAATGACTTCGCCGGCGGATTGCAGGAATTTCTGCTCTAATGGCACCAAGCTTGCGGCGTCGTACCTGAAGTTTGGCCAATCAGCATTCTGCCAGTTCCATTTCATGAGTTATAGCCGCCTCCTCTATAACTCATGATTATAGCCACAAGTGAGCTATTAAAGTCTTTATCTATCGCTCAGCACCACAATCTGCAGTACTCCGTTCAAGCAGCGGCGATCGACTGGCGGCCACCTACACTGACCATATTTTATTCAGGGGGGACCTATTTTATCGTCAGCGTTCGTATGAGAAGGGGCGGCTGGGTTCATTTCGAAGTTGAGAAGGACTATCAAGCACGAGGCACTGGTGTTTACACCTTGGCGGAGGTCTAGGCCGTGGCCGGGACGACCTCACACTCGATCTATTTTAACTGACAGATCTCCCATCTGGGTCGCAATTGTACGAAATGCATCCGTCGGAAAGGCAGGAGCTCAGGCGCTTCGCGGTCTTGATGGGTATCTACCCGCCGGAATCAGCAGAGCCATTCCTGCGCACCTGAACGCATTAGCCAGTGCACCGACAACACTCAAAACGTCTTGCGCGAAACTACCTATCTTCGCCGCATAATGAAATGCAGCGGTCAGAACGGTCGCCTCTGGCGAGAAGCTGCCATCCACGATCCCGCGTCACAATTCAAACTTCGTCAAGGTGTGGTTTGGCCACCGCTCGCGGAACTTCGACATCCGGAGTTGAAACGACCGGAAGGCTCGACCAACCAAGCAAGAATCGACGTGACTGAGAGTGGATAGGTCAAATTTCCAGCGCTGGATGGTTCAGAAATCCCAATCCTCATCTTCGGTCGCGACTGCCTTTCCGATCACATAAGAGGAGCCTGAGCCTGAGAAGAAGTCGTGGTTTTCGTCGGCATTCGGTGACAGCGCCGATAAAATCGCCGGATTGACCTTGCACACCTCAGCTGGAAACAGTGCCTCGTAACCGAGGTTCATCAGCGCTTTGTTGGCGTTGTAGTGCAGGAATTTCTTGACGTCCTCAGTCAGGCCGACACCATCGTAGAGTGCCTCGGTATATCTCGTCTCATTGTCGTAGAGTTCGAGCATTAGGTCGAAGGAGAAATCCTTCATTTCCTGGCGCCTATCCTTTGGCAGAGTGTTCACCGCGCGCTGGAACTTGTAGCCGATGTAGTAACCGTGCACTGCCTCGTCGCGGATAATTAGGCGTATTAGGTCGGCAGTGTTGGTCAGCTTGGCGCGGCTCGACCAGTACATCGGCAGATAAAAGCCGGAATAGAAAAGAAAGCTTTCGAGGAAGACGGAGGCCACTTTTTTCTTGAGCGGGTCATTGGAGGCGTACTGCTCTGTTATGAGCGCCGACTTCTTTTGCAGGAACTCGTTTTCCTCCGACCAGCGATAAGCGTCATCGACATCCGGTGTCAGGCAAAGCGTGGAAAAAATCGAGGAATAGGAGCGCGCGTGGACTGCCTCCATGAACGAGACGTTGGAGAGTACGGCCTCTTCGTGTGGGGTCACGGCGTCGGCCATCAACCTCACCGAACCGACGCCGTTCTGGATGGTGTCTAGCAGCGTCAGGCCAGTGAAGACGCGAATGGTGAGCTGCTGCTCCTCCGGTTTCAGCGTCGCCCAGGAGGGGATGTCGTTCGACAGCGGTACCTTTTCTGGCAGCCAAAAGTTTCCGGTCAGGCGGTTCCAGACTTCAAGATCCTTCTCGTCCTCAAGCCGGTTCCAGTTGATGGCGCGCGAGACGGAGGTCGCCTTCGGAGCTTTAGTCTTCGTTTGAATGTTCATGGAGGTCACCAGAGATCAGAGGGCGCAGGAGACGCAACCCTGCACTTCCGTGCCGGTCAGCGCCATTTGGCGAAGGCGAATGTAGTAGATGGTCTTGATACCCTTCCTCCAGGCATAGATTTGTGCTCGGTTGATATCGCGGGTCGTCGCCGTATCGCGGAAGAACAACGTCAACGACAAGCCCTGATCGACGTGCTGGGTGGCGGCTGCATAGGTGTCGATAATCTTTTCCGGGCCAATCTCGTAGGCATCCTGGTAGTAATCGAGATTGTCGTTCGTCATGAAAGCAGCTGGATAGTAAACACGGCCAATCTTGCCTTCCTTGCGGATCTCGATCTTCGAGACGATCGGGTGGATCGAGGAGGTCGAGTGGTTGATGTAGGAGATCGAACCAGTCGGCGGCACGGCCTGCAGATTCTGATTGTAGAGCCCATCTTCAACGACAGCCTGTTTCAGTTCGCGCCACTCCTGCTGGGTTGGAATATGAATGCCGGCGGCCTCGAAGAGCTCGGTCACCCGCTCTGTTGCCGGCCTCCACTCCTGTTCAATGTATTTGTCGAAATATTCGCCAGACGCGTATTTCGAGTTCTCAAACCCCTTGAAAGTCTGCCCGCGCTCGAGTGCCAGACGGTTGGACGCTCGAATGGCATGATAGGTTACGGTGTAGAAATACATGTTGGTGAAGTCTACGCCTTCATCCGAGCCGTAGAAGATCCGTTCTCGGGCGAGATAGCCATGCAGGTTCATCTGGCCAAGCCCGATCGCATGGCTGTCCTCGTTGCCCTTGGCGACCGATGGTACGGAGGAAATGTAGCTCATGTCGGACACTGCCGTCAGCGCACGGATCGCCGTTTCAATCGTCTTACCGAAATCAGGCGAATCCATTGCGGCGGCGATGTTGAGCGAACCGAGATTACAGGAGATATCCTTACCCATGCTCTCGTACGACAGGTCGGCATTGAAGGTACTGGGATCACTGACCTGAAGGATTTCTGAGCAGAGATTGCTCATGGTGATGCGCCCAGCAATTGGGTTTGCACGGTTCACCGTGTCTTCAAACATGATGTAGGGATACCCACTTTCGAACTGGATCTCGGCAATCACCTGGAAAAAGTCGCGCGCCTTTATCTTCTTTTTCTTGATGCGGCTGTCGGCCACCATTTCCCGGTACTTTTCCGTCACCGAGATTTCGCTAAAGGCCATGCCGTAGACACGTTCTACGTCATAGGGCGAAAACAGGTACATATCCTCGTTGTTCTTAGCCAGTTCGAAGGTTATGTCGGGCACCACGACGCCGAGCGACAGGGTCTTGATGCGGATCTTCTCGTCGGCATTCTCGCGCTTGGTGTCGAGGAAGCCCATGATATCTGGATGATGGGCGTTGAGGTAGACGGCGCCTGCACCTTGGCGCGCACCGAGCTGGTTTGCGTACGAGAACGAATCCTCCAGAAGCTTCATCACCGGTATGACACCCGATGACTGGTTTTCGATCTGTTTGATCGGTGCTCCTGCCTCGCGAAGATTGGTCAGCGACAAGGCAACACCGCCGCCCCGCTTAGAAAGCTGAAGCGCAGAATTTATGCCGCGCGCGATGCTCTCCATATTGTCCTCGATGCGCAGCAGGAAGCAGGAGACGAGTTCGCCACGCTGTCTCTTTCCGGCATTGAGGAAGGTTGGCGTTGCCGGCTGGAAACGGCCTTCAATGATTTCGTCGACGAGATCTCGGGCAAGTTGCTCATCGCCACGGGCAAGGGTCAGCGCTACCACGCAGATGCGGTCCTCGTAGCGCTCGAGATAGCGCTTACCGTCAAAGGTCTTCAGCGTATAGGAGGTGTAATATTTGAAGGCGCCAAGGAAGGTCGGAAAACGGAACTTCTTGCCATAGGTGTGGTCGAAGAGGTCCCGGACGAAATTGAATGAGTACTGATCCAGCACCTCCTGCTCGTAGTATCCCTCAGTGACGAGGTAATCCAGCTTCTCCCTAAGATTATGGAAGAAGACGGTATTCTGGTTGACGTGTTGAAGAAAATACTGCCGGGCTGCCAGCCGGTCCTTGTCGAGCTGGATTTGACCCTGCTCGTCATAGAGGTTCAGCATCGCGTTAAGGGCATGATAGTCGAGTTCGGGCTCCGATGCCCTGACCGGTTTTTCAAAGGTTATCGCGTCCAAAATCGTTCCAATCCATATCTGACGTTTTCGACATCCTCGTCAGTGCCCAGCAGCTCGAACCGATAAAGATAAGGCACCTGGCATTTGATTGAGATGATGTCGCCGGCGATCCCAAAGGTCGCACCGAAATTACTGTTGCCCGCGGCGATAACACCACGGATGTTTTCTCTGTTTCCCGGATCGTTCAGAAAACGGACCACCTGTTTAGGGACCGCCCCTTTGCCGCCTTCACCGCAATAAGTCGGCACGATCAGCACGTAGGGTGCGCAAGCATCCAGCGCTTCGCCGCCGAGAGGGATGCGTCTGGCCGGAAAGCCGACCTTACTTACGAAGCGGTGGGTGTTTTCAGATCTGCTCGAGAAATAGACGATGTCTCCCATCGCGCCGGTTCTTAGGCGAGCGCACTGATCATATCGGGGCGAAAGCCAGCCCAATGCTGCTCGCCGGCGATGACGACCGGCACCTGTCGATAGCCGAGGCCCTGGACAAGATCGTATGCTGCTGGATCCGCGGAAACGTCAACAATCGTGTAGTCGATACCCTGACGATCGAGCGCGCGGGTGGTTGCCGTGCACTGAACGCAGGCGGGCTTGCTGTAGACGGTTATGGCCATGATAGTCCCCGTATCGGATAGGCGTGGAGAAGCGTTCAGACATCAATCGATGTCCGAGCAAAGAAGATGACGATGAAGGCAACGGCAGACCGTTGCCGGACGTCTAGACGCCCGTCACTCGCGTTGACGTGGAAGGAAACTCAAAACCATAAGACTTCACCCCGAAGTGGCTCATGCGGTGTATTCGGGGGAAGCGACGCACGCGGATTCATTCCGCACACAACCCGCAACCTTCCGGACTCCCCGCCCGTGGACGTTAGCGTTGCGAGGCAGGTCTCCTGGCTTGCGGGTCACCACATCCGATCTGCCTTCCCAATGCTTTTGGCATCAGTGGACTGATCAATCGAATGCTCACCGCTTACAGTTGCGGGGGCAGCTTCGGTCTTGCTTAGCCCATCATGGGCGTCGCGCACCGAATTCCCGTCTTAGCTTCCGACGCGAATCGGAAGAACCTCGAACACTATATATAGTAGACCAGACGAAATATTCGTCAACGGGTTCGATTACACGCGTTGACGATAGCTGGGGATGTCGGTGCAGGAGCGAGTCGAAGACCACGACCGCTCTGCTCGTCAGTCCCTCAGGGCCGACCGCTCTCGGCTTGCCTCGTCGATTGGCAAGCCCGGATCCTGCTTCTCGGATTTGAACGGGGTCATGAAGCGGAGTGTCAGGAACGTGACCATCGACAGAACAATCGCCGTCTCGTAGGCGCCGAGACCAACCGCGGCCCCGATGGCACCCGTCGCCCACAAGCTTGCCGCTGTCGCCGTTCCGCGAATACTGGCTTTGCCGACAAGGATGGCGCCTCCTCCAATAAAGCCCACGCCGTTGATCAAACCTTCGACGATCCTGGCTGTGGCTTCGGGGTTTTCTCCAGTGACCGTTTCCGCTGCCTGTATGAAGCCGCACGCTGCAATCGCGACGAGAGGGAATGTCCTTAGTCCGGCGCTTCGTTCATTGCGTTCGCGATCCCAACCAATCGGAAGCGCAAGGACGTAGGCGACGAGCAGTGCAACAAGGTGTGGCAAGAAATCCATGTGGATGCCTAGAATGCTCAACCAGTCCGTCATGCTTTCACGCTCCAGTTCGTGGAAGCGGGAAAATGGGTGCCAGCGGCCATTCTGCAAGAGGACGACAGTTCACGGGGCCGGAGACAGGAGCCAAATCCACCGACCGCAGTCGGTCTAGCCAGTACGAGCTAAGAGGTGCCACGGTTTAGGGCAAATGGATCCCCGACCCCTGGCTGTACTTCCCGAAGAAGCCAATCACGGAAGGCAATGATCTTTCGTGAGTGCTGGCGGGCTTCCGAGTAAACCAGCCAAAACTTTCCCCGGCGTCCAGTCAGGTCGAACAGCCGTAGCAAGCGACCGGACTCAACGTCTCTCTTAAAAAACTCCGGTGTAAGGAGGGCGATCCCCTGGCCAGACATCGTCGCCTGGCTTATCGCAAGTTGGGTATCGAACTGGAAATAATGAGAGCAAGTGGACTGTGGGTTTTCCACACCCGCTGCGGCGAACCATTCGCGCCACCACTCGTCTCGCCAGTCAAGTAGTTGATGCTTTAACAAATCAGATGGCTTGCTGATCTCACCAGCGGCTTTGAGGAAGTCGGGGCTGCAAAATGGTGAGAATTCCCGATCCATCAAAGGATGGGCCTTGAGGCCCGGCCAATTGCCGAAACCCTCCCGTATCCCGACATCGAATGGCTCATGATTGAAATCAACCACCCGGCTCATCCCCTTCAGCTCAATGTTGATATCGGGGTGGGTAGCAATGAATGCTCCAAGCCGCGGGGCCAGCCAGTTTGCCGAAAAAGTACTGGTCGCGGTGATCGATAAGGTGGTCTCAGCATCTCGGCGAAGCGACACTCGGTATGCTTTGACGGGGCGAGCGATGTTTTTCAGCGCCTGCGGACCGATATCCTCATAGTCGAGTGGTAGCTTTCCTTCGACCTGGTCATAGACACTGCTCGAAAGGCACAATCCCCCGGCCTCAGCAAGGCCTTCGAGCCTGACTGCGACGTTCACGCCATCCCCGAACAGATTGTCACCATCAACGATGACATCGCCGAGGTTGATGCCAACGCGAAACTGCATTGTTAGCCCCTCGGGGAGATCAAGAGGGCGATCCCGTAGGTCGGTTTGAAAAGCGTGCGCCGTCTTTACGGCCTCCACCGGGCTCGCGAACTCAGCGAGAAAACTGTCGCCTGCCATAGCAAAAATACGGCCGTGATGTTTGGCGACGAGGTTGGCCATGACTGCGTAGCTGGTATGAAGGGCCACGTGAGTGCGCTCCTCATCCATCTCCATGAGGCGACTAAATCCGACTACGTCGGCAGCAAGTATGACTGTCAACCGTCTTTCCATGGCAGCAGCTAGCATAGCGAACAACGAGCGAATGCGCCATTCCGCCCCGCCGACCTGCGGCCTCACTGAAAGCTACGAGTGAGCAACGGCAGAATTCGATGCTGCGACAGCCGTTCGACTTTTCACAGATACCACAGAGGCCGCCGCGTTCTATGAGACGCTAGGTTTTAATCAATCCACTTCGTCAAGTGCTACTCACGTCATGCAACTTGAATGACCGCTTTGAGAAGCGAGCGAGCCATTACGCGCTGTCCATAAATGGCCCGCCGCACGCAAGAGGACCGGGGTCTCTCGTCCCTGCGTACCCTCGTGCTTCAGGCCTCTCTAAATCGACTGAGCCGTTGCCCTGTTTTCACCAAGGCGCTAGGTCCGAAAATCGCCGATGAGATAAAAGCCAATGGTCTTGACTGCTAACGCCAAAGAGAACAAAATAAGAACTTAAACTCCCGATCAAGACTTATCCCACCGGGACTCGTGTCGGACGGTTTTTCTAGGGCACGGAGGTTTCTTCACATGCTCATGCGCATTCCAAAACGAACCCCAGATGCAGAAACAGCCTTTAACGACTGGTGGGCTGCACAGTCCGGTAACTTTAAAACGCGTAGCGATAAAGACGACCTCCTGCGCGGCTTTAAAGGCGGGTTTGCAGCCGGAAGGCGGTCAAAGGTTCGTCGCTTCTCGTTTGCTGCGGGAAAAATGAAGATTACCGTCTGGGCCGCAAACCAGAAGGTCGCAAAGGCGCGTGCATCCACGGAAGCTGACAGAAGGGCGAGAGCGATCGGCGTTTCCTCACCAAAAGCCGGTTGGACGCTAAGGTTGATTGGGGATGCCGGGCTTTGAGTATCGATGGACGCAGTAGCGCGGCGGCAGCAACCATTCACGTCAACCATTGGTGTTCGGTTGCCGGCTGCCAAGTATGGGGTGGTTTTGGCCATGCCACATCTAAGTACGTTGAAACACAGTGGTGGTGTTGGGAGCATTATCCCTACAAGCCCAATAGCGCGAGGCAGGAAGCAGCGGGAATTGCAGATGCCCTTCAGATGAGCTTGGACCGACCAGATGGTTTACCTGCTCCACGACAGTGAGGTTTGGCTCCCCGCTCTCAAGTGTCATTGTCCGCCGAGAGGTTTGGGCGAGCCATTGTAAAGACACATTTACTCACCTATATCGTGTATAGTCGCTGCAACATTAAGGTGTCCTCCACACCTGCAGCGGCGGTTCCCCTTTGAAGGTGAGGTGCCTTCACACCTAATGGCCTCGGTATCCGATGGCCTTTTTTTTATGTGCTGGTTGCTTGAGATAATTGCAGCACGCGATGAAATCTGCATCCGAAGAACTCATGGACGCGCTTTTGTTTCAGCTGTGGCATGATCGTGAACAGGACGCGAACCTATAGCAGTCTTCCTTGCAGCGGCTCAACGGCAGTGGACAAAACCTGCTCACCGCGCCGACGCAACTCTGTTTCGGCGCTGAAACGGATATCAGGATCTCGCCCGCGCGACAGTTCACCGAGCAACTCAACGCTGAGCCGGTCCCAAGTTTTGCCGCGTTCCGCGCCCGACGGCACGCGTGGCAACAATCCAGGCTCCAGACTCCATGCTATCAGCCGCTCGATCGGAACTTCATTCAGCATGTCGCGAAGGTGATGGGCGGTGACATATGCGTCAGGCATTGCTCGATGTGCTGGCAGGCCAATTTCCCGAACCAACCCCTCCGGCATGCGCTGATATCGCAACATCTGATTGGAAAAGCTTGAAAGGTGGGGCCAAAGCCGCATCGAGCATTTCCACGTACAGATCCACCCAACCCCACCCGTGAGACTTGGAGTGCAGTAGCGCTGCTCAAAAGCTGCTCGGTGTGCTGCAAGCGCCTTGACTCCGCCATCCGGTCGCAAAATGCTCGGTGCAACCTCCCTCCAGTACGGTGACGTCACCACATCCTCATCGATGATGTGGTGAATTGCCATGGTCTCAACAGCAATTGGTCGACCGGGATTGATGAGCAAAGCGCCCCGTTCCGGCTCGATGCGCCAACGTCCTTCCGCACCTAACGCTACATCCTGCCAACCTATCTCGCAGACGTCGTTCCGTCCATTGCCTGCCGTTTCAAGGTCAATGACCCGAACACGGAAATCTTGAGGCAGACTTGTCATAAACGGACTTAGCCTTTCCAAGGTGAGCACGTGGCTGAATGAGAACACGATGCTGCCGATCAGCGGCCGTGACAAGCCGACACTTGCATCTCCGGCAGGAATGCGGCGAAGTGCTTGTTGCCCCACCATCGCTTTCAGCGACATCGAATTGCCCTTAGAGGAACTTTTCGGCTCGTTCGGGGTTACTTAGTATCGACGCTCTTCGAGGTCGTCGCTAAGTGGCTGTAATTACAAAAAGACAGCCAAAAGGCCCGGAGCTGCCACTCGCAGCGCCGGGCTTTGTTTTACGAGGAAGCAATTCCATGGCCCTACGTCTGCGCCCAGATCTTCCGCCATTCATCCAAGACGAGAATGGACACATTCCAATGGCTGACGAAACCTTAAATTGGCTTGTGATTGTGACAAGGGAGGCTATGGAGGGAGTGGCATCTCCGCCGGATGCCTCTCAAAAGAGGTTGCTCGAACACATTAGGACGTTCGGCGAGGTTGCCACCTACAAGCTGGAGCATGGTCGCGCTGGTGAAGAGGAAACAATCTGGGTTCAAATGGAGGATGTCGCCGAATGGCGAAGTACTCCTTCAAACCGGTAGCTGCAGCCAGGCATCCGTCGCGCGACCGGCGTCACCACTCGATATATGTCAAGAATGTAATGTAACGCCTCTAGCGTCGAGGCCATCTTACGTATAAGTAACCCGAACTTTATTTTGAATGGTGAATTGAAATGCACAGTGACACAGAGTTCGTCGAAGAGGCGAAGCTTCTTACCCTTCTCGCTAATGAAAAGCGCCTTCTTATTGCCTCCCACATTCTGCGTGCGGAACTCAGCGTGAACGAGCTTGCAGAAAAGGTGGGGCTGTCGCAGTCCGCCCTCTCCCAGCACCTCGCAAGATTTAGAGCGGCAAGAGTAGTCACCACCCGGCGCGATGCGCAGACGATCTACTACTCGACCTCTGATCACGGCATTCGGAGGGTCCTAGAAGCACTAGAACAAATCCTAGCCAAGGACGTCCGGAAGACCGCCAGGGCAATATAACTTCTGGATGTCTCAGTCTAATCTCATCGACCAACTTGCGGGCGCATTCCGCTAAGGGCATGCTAGGGAAAGGCAGTTCAGAGGATCGCTTGTGCCGGACGCAAAGCATTTATTCGTCACACATGTTTCAGGTGAACCGATGCCTGACGCTGGCTTCTTTACGTGGGATATGAATGCCGACCTCGTGTACGCGGACAGTGCCCTCGCCGTGCTGTTCGGTCTCGATCCGAACGAAACAGAGCGGGGCCTACCGGTGCAGTCCTATCTCGATCGCGTCCACCCTGACGACGTGGCCACATTAGCCAAACAAATCAGCGATGCCATTGTCGCTCAACATCCAACCATCCAGTATTATCGATCACGGAAGGCGGATGGATCCTATGTTTCTGTTTCCGCCTTTGGCCGATGCTTTCGGGACCGCGAAGACAATCCGATCCACTACGCTGGGATTGTGGTACCGGTCGAAACGGCGCCCGGTCGCGCTACTCACTGACGTGCGGCTTGTGCTTTAGAGGTTTCACCATAGTCGCCTGACTGGCTTCTAGGCGTTTTGCCGATCACGCCACGCGACATCACGAATTCGCAGCAGATCAATGTACCGGTTGCGAAGCGTTGGGATGTCAATTTCGCCCCTCACCCACTCCTCAAGCCATCCCTCGAATTCAGGCGATTTCTCTATAGGAATCCCCGCTTTTTCGGCACGACTGAAGGCTCTCGAAATGATGGCGCGGCGAGCTTCGTTTTGCATGCTATTCCTCACGATTTTAAGCAGAGCCCGTTGAACGCACCGATCAGCGAGTTCTTCAGTTCGGGGCAGCGCTCCTGGTAGGCGACTTGGATGGTGCTTCAACATTGCTATCGGCGAGAAACAGTTCGATGGCGCTCTCAAACGCCCATCGATCCGTAGCTCGACAGGCGTCGGCATAGAGGTATTTGTGGTCCAGCCGCAAGGTCGCCACAGAATGCTTGGACGACCGTCGCGATCAAACACTGATAGTACGAACTTTGGCAATCGTGACCAGGCTTCGATTACAGCAATATGAGTAAAATATTACTAATGCAACGATAACCAACTGAAACATATGTATTTTCATATTTGTCTATTTTAGTTTTCTGCAATATGAGTGGGAGCGAACTAGTCCTCCCGCAGCACCTCCTCCCCCGGTCCGCTTACTAAGCGGGCCATTTTTTTGCAGCTGACCGAATGGCCAGGAAGGCGGCAGAGACCGCTAAGCTCGCCGATCGGGAGGTCCTCGCCAAACCGGGAGACGACGCTTTCACAACCGGGGCCTATCGGCGCATGGAGCTGCGTCGCGGCTAAGTTGGCTTCGACGACACCGATTACGTTGCGCATGCCACTACACCAATTTCTTCAATTCACAACGACGCTAAGCAGCTTGCGACCGAGGCCGTTGAGAGACTTCTGTCTTTGATCAAAAACAAAGAGCCGCTCCCACCGGCAGTCGCCCGAGTAACGCCCGGTAATTGTGTGCGCGAGAGCGCATAGGGAACACTCTGACGACCATCTTGCAGCTATCCCATTGGCGCTACTTCAAAAGGCACCGCAGCGCGCTCCCGAGTTTACGACCTTTAGATTTCTAGTTCATCAATAGTGTGCGTCCTCCAGGCCGCAGAATGGATCGACTGGGTTCGTTCCAAGAAACGGCTTGCGACCGAGCATGCAATCCACGACGGCTTGCTGAACACTTTCCATGGTGGAGTATGCATTGATGTAGGCTGGCACTCGCGGGGCATCGTAGAGGTGGTAAGGATGCCCAAAGGAGATCATGACCGAGGGGATATTCGTCCAGGGTCGATACATGGCCTTGAATAGCCCCCCACCTCCCATCCGATGCCAGTCGACGAATATTCTGCCCCTCACAAGGAGTGACTCGTCGCCGAGTGCGTAAAGGACAAGGTCGAAGTCATCCGGTGTCGGCGTGATGTCCGGCCGATCGTTCGTGACCTCGAACCCCTCCTTCTCCAATAGGTCGGATAGTACGAATTTCAGGGGCTCTGGCATCAGCGGGTGAATGATGCCTCCGTCGACCAGAAGCAAGCGTCTTGTCTTTGCCGGATCCAGCGGGAAAATGCCTTGGACATCTTTAACGAGTGTTGGCGAACGGCCAATATACTCTTTTGACGCAGCGACACTATCTGGATGCGCAAGCAACCGGCGCGCGTCGGACGCTTCTGGAAGAACGTCCGACGGTTCAAAGAGACCGAGATGAGCCTTCAGTGCCAGCACGCGAAGCACCGCATCCTCGAGGCGCTCAGAGGTAATTCGCCCTTCCTCCACAGCCGCCTTGACCGCGGCCATGTCGGCCTCAGGTGCATCGCTAAAGAGGACCATGTCGCAGCCATTGGCAATGATGTCAGGTATTGTCTGCAAATGGTGCCCCCAGGAAGACAGCCCACCCATGGGTGTCGCGTCGGAGACGATGATGCCATTGAAGCCCAGTTCGTTTCGCAGGAGATCAATGTTCAATAATCGGGAAACAGAGGCCGGGCGGAAGGCTTCCAGCCCTGCGTCAGACACTTTCGACCGGATGTAGGCCGGAAGCGAGATATGACCGCTCATCACGGCCAGCACGCCCTCGGCAATCAGCGTTTTGTAGAGCCGACCGAAGGACTTCTTCCATGCCTCCATAGAGAGCGGATTGGTCGTTGTAACGAGGTGCTGGTCGCGGTCGTCGTACCCCTCTCCTGGCCAATGCTTGGCCGTGGCTGCTACTCCGTTTCGTTGGAGGCCATGAACGTGAGCAACCGCGTGTCGCTCTATCTTGTCAACATCAGAGCCGTAAGATCGCGTGCCGACAATCGGGGACCGGAACGCGGCATTGACGTCGATAACCGGCGTGAACGACCACCGCACACCCATCGCGCGGCCCTCGCGAGCCAAGATTTCCGAGCTTTTTTCTGTGGCATCAACGTCGTCAACAGCAGCAAGCCCGAGTTGGCCGAGTACCGGAGTTCCAAATGCGAAAGAATGGCGACTACCTTCAAGGTCTGCGCTTATAATGGGTGGGACCTTGCTCTTGGAGACGAGATCAGAAATCACCTGTCGCTCGAAGTCGAGATTGGAGGTGAAGAAACGGGTCACGCCGCCCGGTCGTAACGAGCCGATACGGTTAAACTCCTCCCGATCCGTCCCTATCATGATCAAGGTGAAAAGTTGTCCGATTTTGTCATCTAGCTCGAGGGAGGAATAGACATCGCGCACCCAGGAGATCGCCGCGTCATCTAGATTAAACGGCGCTTTACGCAGATGATCGTAGTTCGTCACTAATCCCTCCCAACGGATTTCACGGTTAAGTGGCTGCAGACTAACCGTATGCTGCTTGCCGCGCGAGCCCAATGACAAAGTTCTCTCAAGCATTCGCTTTGAGACCGAAATCCGCAACGTTACAGCAAATTTTTGGCTGTCGTGCGCAAGCTGCCCCTGAAAAGCAGGCAGGCAATGACGATCAGCCGTATTGGGAGCTGACGCTGCCTTACACCGGGTCGCAGTCAAGGACCCACCCGGTGGTGCCAACCATCATCATTGATCTTTAGGATGCCTCGCGTTTCTCGGCAATCCTCACTTCTTGGCGAGCTTTGTTCCTCGAACGTCTGAGCTTGGGACACCCGTCCGACCTTAAAAAAACGATTGAGGGGAAAGCGTACAAGAGCGACTTGCCGTGACATCACCGGTATGAAACTTGCCACCAGGATGCTCCCAGCCGCAGTCGTTTGCCGAGCCGATCGCCAATCTTTGCGCGAGGTCCGCTTGCAGTGATTGAGCATCAGCGCGTTTCGCGGCAATTGTTGGAACCGAGCTTCGAGCTTTGTGTTGCTTAGCGTGGATAGCAGAAAAGCTGCGCCGCATTAAATCCAAGGAGTAGACACAATGGCAAATCAAGGCGGTTCTCACGACCAGCATGTCAAAGCTGGCAAGCAGAGTCATAAGAGCTCAGACACCAAGCAGGCCCCTATGGCCCGGGACGGTGCTTCCGAGCGTAAAGGCGGATCTCGCGACCAGTCGAAGGCAGGAATGCAAGCCCGCAAAGACAAGCATTGACGAACTTGCGTTAGAGCCCGCGGAAGCGGGCTCATCGCTTTCATTTACGCGTTGAGACTTTGCTGCTGTTTCTTGCAGCCTCAACAATGCAAGAGGAAATCTACAAATGCCGTACGTTGCATCCCCGAGCTATTCTGAGAACTCACAGGCGCGTGCCGCCAACTTGATCCAATGCATGTCACCAGCACGACGTCACCTCGAGGAAGTCTCCCACGCCTCCGACGCTGAGAAATTCGAATTGTTGGTCGCGGCCGCCACAGAAGCCGGCTGGGAAGAAGACGAGGTTAGGGAGGCACTTCATAACGAGAGCGGGCATTCGACCCTTATGGGCAACAACCCACAAGGTGTAAGTATCGGGCTAGTTCCCACATCGCCTGCTTCGTAGTCGTTGCGAGCGGCCCCACTTGAGTTGACCGGTAGGGACATGTGCGTCCGTGCACCGTTCCTGACATCCAGGGCCAAGACGACGGATGTATAAAGCGCTCGGCGCTTGGGAGCGGTCACAAGGCCTTTCCCTTTTTAGCTATTGCATCCGTCTCTTCAGCAGGTGCCTCCCATCCGAACACACTCCGGCCCGCCCATTCATGCGAGCGCGCGAATTCACCGGCAACGATTTCCTTAAGGTCGGGGCCGGTAACATATTGTTCGAGCTGACGGGCCTGGTCATCAAGGCGCTTCAACGCCAACAATTCCTCTTCCCGCCCTAGCCTCGCGCGACCAACCGCAGACTTCATCACTTTGATGGTCTCGTCGTAGACCCTTATCGGGACTGGAAACGGATGCCTGTCCTTGCCGCCGTGGGCAAGCGAGAACCGTGCAGGGTCCGAAAAACGACAGGGAGCGCCATGCACCACTTCGGCGACCATGGCCAGGGCACTCACCGTGCGTGCTCCGACACCAGGTGTCAGGAGCAGCTCTTCGAAATCCTTCGGGCCGCGGTCGGCGGCCGCTGCCAGTGTGCCGTGCAGCCGTTTCATGTTGACGTCATCTTCGCGAACGTCGTGATGGGCCGGCATAACAAGATGCGGTAGCATGGGCTGCGCTGCTTCTTTCTTGTTGCCTGCCGGCTTGAGCGCGATGACCTCTCGAACGATTTTGTCTGGCCCAAGAGATGCAAGTAGATCGAGTTGACCACTTCGCGAGGCTGCGGCTCGATGATCGGCGAGATTGACGATATCACCCTGTTGCCGTCCTTCGATCGCCGCGTGTGGAGAGTCGACGAAGTTCTTCAGTCCTTGCGATTGCCAGTGATAGCGCCGCGCCTGCCTTCTATCGCCATTCATGCCTTGCTGAACAACGACCCATTTTCCGTCATCCGCTATGATGAAGCCGTGCAGGTAAAGATCGAACCCATCCTGGACCGCGGCACTGTCAACCTTGGCGACGAGCCTGCTCGTGTTCGCAAGCGCTTGGCCATCAATCCCTACGCGATTGCCGATGGCAATCAGCTCGTCCGGCGTCTGCCTAGAGTGCCTCCCGCGCCCGCCGCATACATGAATGCCAAGCTCGCCGGCCATAGGCGTTAGTCCGCGCTTCAGCGCTCCAATGACGCTCGTGGTTATGCCGGAGGAGTGCCAATCCATGCCCATCACGGCACCGAACGACTGGAACCAGAAAGGATGCGCCAGGCGGCTCAACAGTTCATCACGGCCATAGTGGATAACAATCGCTTCAGTGATGACCGCGCCAAGCCGGGTCATGCGTTCGCCGAGCCACCGGGGAACACGGCCTCCATGAAGCGGAAGATCCGCGCTGCCAGCTCTTTGTGCCATGATTCCACTATAGTGTTGCAACGCACGCCACGACAGCGAAAAGTCTAGTACGTCCTATGGAGCACGAAGGTCGACACCTTTTGGCGCGCATGAACCTCGCAACATCGCAGCCACGCTTCGCTATCACTTCACCCAGATGTTCTCACGCTCATCAAATTTTCCCAACAACATAGACCAAGTCTTTTACCGCCGGTCCTCAGCTATTGTTTTGTGGGATTGTTGGCGAACGTCCCAGCGCCATGTGGCGGCGCGTTGATAGGGTCCGGAGTGGTCGACGCAGTCGTCTGTGGATCTTTGTCGACAACTTCTGCCCAGAACTCAACCGCACTCCAGGCAATCATCGCCAAAACCAGGCTGCCAACAAGGACGAGGAGCACGGGTTTGCCATAGCTGCCCTGCCGAGCTTCCGTCGCCGTTTCAGTGATGGGTGCGCCCGCCGATCGGTTGTTCTCTGTCATGATCGTAAGCCTTCGTTTGAACTACAACTCCTCCAACCCACGCTAAAGCTATAAGTTCCGCTGCAACTGACTGGCATCGGAAAGGTCTTACTGGGTCGCTCCGGCTCCGGGATAGCCAGACTGGCCGGCTCGTAAGGTATTGCTTTAACCGGGCCACCGCGGTCGCTAAGAACCCATCCCGCCTTGTCGAACACATCTCAGGGCCGTGGGGCATGCCTGGTGCGAAATCGCCGGAGCGGAATGTTGACGGCTAGTGGCATCTGCTGCCGAATTCCAAGGCTTCAGGGCCGGCAGGTTCAAGGGAAGGCCTGATGCGAAAACTTCAGACAGAACCAGCCGGAGAGGCGCTGAAACCCTGCCCTGTTGCATAGCACTAGCACTACATCAGTCGCCTCCCCTAACCAGTAGCAAATGCTCGCACCCCCCTGACCGCCAATCGCACATCGCGTGCGCGAATCCTTCTCGAAAACCGGAATCCCTGATGAAAACTATTGCCATTATGCAACGGTCCGACCCTATAGTCCCATAATATGAGTGTTTTCTTATATTGGGGCTATTGCCTGCCTCGGTCGCATCTCGATAGGCTCGCGCCGAAACTGAGGGGGAAAAACCATGGGTCATATCGACTGGCCTAAGCCGATCCTGAAATCAAAGATCACGGACCTCATTGATCGTATCCTCATGGCTTGGTGCGACGAGAATGGGCATCGAGGCGGAAGTTTAGAGGCAACCAACAAGGCTACGAGCCTTCTCCAATGGATAGAATTCGGCGTGACAGACGAAGGCGAGCTTGCACACCTGATCCGCAACGACATCGTGATTAATCCGACATAGCGGCTATTTGAAATCAGGGGAGGGCTCCGTCAGCCCTGAGCTCTTCGTAGATTTTAAACAGCGCATTCTGGATATCACCGTCGAATACCACCCACACAGGCTCGTGGACGGGCTGACCTGGTTCAATAAAGAGCCCAACTGCCGCCCTGCTGGAGACGTCGGCCGCAATTTCGATACCCCCACACGGTGCTGCCGATGGAATCGCGAAAATCGCCGCATAGTAAAACTGAAATTGGTGGTCCGCTCGTGAATTGACTTCCCGGACGAGGCGCGGATGGCACTCTGCAATCCCGATTTCCTCGGGAGGCGTGGCATAGGCACCAGACAGATCATCGTCGTTGAGTTCATTCTCCAGCACGCGCACAAGCATGATCATTCTCCGCTTTGAGAGCATAATTCCTAGAATATTCAGCTTAGATGTTCTTATTATGTTCTATTATTGCATTTTGTCAACGGACGCCGGCGGCTTGCGGACAAACTCGCCTTCTGGCTGTTCGGGATCTGGACAGCATGTGCCACTCGATCAACCGCCCACGAAGGATGACTTCCCCGACCCTAACAGTGTCGAAGCATCTGAGAGCCGCGTGATTGACTATGTAGAGATGTCGCTTCACGAAATCTGACGCTCAGGCAGATGCTGCGCAAATTGGCGGGTACACGCGGCCACTTCGCCGTCACAGGTACGCCAGAGGAGATCGCTGATATTATTCAGGACTCTGGTGCATCTGACGCGTTTAACGTCATGCCTCCGATCATCAATAGTCAGTGGTCCCTTTTTGCAAGTGAGGTCGTACCGCGGCCTGTTTAGACTTGACTATGAGGTCAACACTCTGAGGTCACATTGCGGTCTTGGCGATATCGGTTTTGATCAAACCCTGGCGCGTTCGGTCTGACTGTGAGGGCCCAAAAAAAGGGCGCTCCACGACGTCATGTCGGAGCGCCCATTGTCGGCAGGACGGCGACGTTTGCGGCGGAGGCCGCTGCCTGACAGATATAGGAGACCGGATTCTCGGCTGGCGCGCAAGGCACGTGCTTAAATCGCGTCCATAAACCGCACAGAATATTCCCTCTCCCTCACAGGCTGATCACAGGTTTTCCACAGGCTTTCCACAGCTCAAGTAATGGCCCTTGCTTCACTTTTGTCTTCGGCGTCGTTTCGGTGGAGGAATCGCGATGACAATTTCGCCACAAAATCCCGATGCCGGCTCCAGATCGCCCTCGCGAAGGAGTATCTTCGCCGGACCTTCTGAAGCTCGTGGCGGCGGAAGCTCAGAAGGTCGCGGCGGCTGGCTCTACTGTCGGCCGCCGCCTCTTTGATTGACTATGAGAGTGCCCCCCGCGCGGATTCCACTCAGTTGTCCCCGTAAGGATTTTGCTACCAGAGCAAAAACTCCCTTCGAGCCGCAACGTGAGCATGGCAGGAGTGACACGCAGTCGGGCAATCGATTGCCAAATGGGTTGCGAACTCACGCGTTAACCCATTACCGAGGAATCCGTTTCAATCACTTTAATCTTGCCTAATATAAGCTCATGGCTAGCGTCGCGCCCTCTTGCATGGCGGGCTGCGGGGACAGAGCAACCATTGCGGCATGCTCGAACGCCAGAGGAAGGGAAGCCCGGAGCTCTCGGGAGGCAACACTCTCGGGCCTCCCTTCCGATCGCGATGACAGTTGCTTTAACGCGCAAAGCTGTAGACCGTCAGACGGATTACTGATCCCGCTCACGGCTGTCGGCCTTGTCCTTAGCAATATTCTCGATGTGCTTTGCCTTATCGGCAAGCGTCCTGCTCATCTCTCGAAGTTGCTGCTCGTCGAGCTTCTCGATACCGACGAATTTATTCTGCGCGTGCGACGTCAAGATCAGTTCGTCAAGCTTGGCCTGAAGTGCCTTGCCATCGCGGTTTTGAGAATTCTGCAGAACAAATACCATCAGGAACGTGATGATGGTGGTGCTGGTGTTGATAACAAGCTGCCAGGTTTCCGAATAGTCGAAAAACGGACCCGAGACGGCCCAGATCACGACGAGCGCAACGGCGATGACGAAGGTTGCAGGCTTGCCGGACAATTCGGCCACCGAGGTCGCGAATTTCGAGAAGAACTTACCGCTCTTGCTCATCTTGTCCTCCCTTTTTGTCCTCCCTTTTTCTGTGCGAGTAATAACGTGAATCGTGGCCAGCCAGTTCCCGCGTGGACCAGGTGATGCTGCCCGATCTCACCTGCAGCTTTCGAGCAGCAAAGGCATGCCCCGTCTGCGGGGGTCACAAAAAGCTTCCCACTTGAGATCGCGTACGTCAGGGACCCCGTGGGGACTTAAGTCGACGGCGAAGAAACTCCGACGCTTACCGCCGCCCGCCTCTTCAGCCAACGCAGAACCCTGATCTCCTCCTCGTCCATCCATTCGAGGAGCCGTTCGCTCTTCGTCCTCAGGGAGAGAACTTCGCGAAGTGATCCGACACGAAAGTCCTCGATGACAGCCGGATGGATGTAGGAGGACCTGCACACGGCTCGGGTATTCACAAGCTTGGCGGCGACGAGGTCGATCGCCTCGTTTAGCTGACGAGCAATGACCCTGTCAGTCGAACCTGTTTCCAGCCGCGCGAGCGCCTCGACGGCCATGCAGGTTGCGCCCCACGTCCGGAACTGGCGTGAACTGAAGTCGCGCCCAGTGACGTCGCGGATGTAGCTGTTGACATCCTGTGAGGAGATTTGACGGCATCCGCCTTCATCACAGATGTACTGAAAGAGTTGCTGGCCCGGCAGTTCCTGCAGTCGTCGGACAACGTTTGCAATCCGTCGGTCGGTGTGGACGAGGTTCCACTCTTTGCCGGACTTGCCCCTAAATCGGAATTTCACCGAGCCGCCTTCCACCCTTACATGCCTGCTTTTAAGTGTCGTCAGTCCGTAAGACTTGTTGGCTTCGGCATACGCGGCATTGCCAATACGAATGTAGAGATTGTCCAACATCCAGACCACCGTCGCCAGAGCCTTGTCCATGCTCAGCCCACGTGAACGAAGGTCAAAGTCAACTCGTTTGCGGATGTCGGGCAGCCGACTTGCAAAATCGAGCAATCGCTCAAACTTCGCTCGACCGCGCTCCTCGTGCCAATCCGGATGGTAGCGATACTGCTTCCTCCCACGGACGTCAAAGCCGACAGCCTGAAGGTGCGAGTAGGGATTGGTGGAGATTAAAACGCCAGTGTAGGCTGGTGGGATCGCCAGCGCATTCAGTCGTGCTATTTCAGTCCTGTCGGCAATACGGCTGCCATCGGGCTTGTAATAGATGAAGCCTCTCTTACCAGGCTTACGCGTGATGCCGTTTTCCAATCCGGGGGTATAAACGAGTCCCGAAGCGGGTTCGGCAGTAGCGGCGATCGTCTTGATCTTGGCTTCAGAGATGATCTGGTTCATGGCCCCATAACTCCGCCACGGGGTTCAAGTTCCGCATGGCGAGAAGTGACAAAGCAATACGATTGCCGTGCGGCCTGTGGCAGAATTCCCGGAGACACAAAGCTCGCTACATTGAAAAGAGGAAACTGCATCGAGGTCTAGGGGCCAGCTTGATGGCTGCATCGCTCACTGGCTGCCCCTTGTTCACTTTGCGGTTCCCCAGTCCGAACCAAACCCGTCAGTTCTCATTTTCATGACCGCCCACCCAAAACTTCGGGAAACGATGGCAGTTCATCGGGCTCCCGACCATTCGATTCCCCGTCGTTGACACGTCCGCGGAACAATTCGCTCTCAGGCTCATTTTGAGACGAGACAAAGAAGGAGCTGGGGATATGCAACCGGATCGTCATTTTGAACGTCGCAGGACAATACGTGGCAACGCCTACACGCTCGAAGCGTTTCAGGCACGGTATGGCCTACCCCCGGACGAGGCCGAGGACCTGTTTTTCCGCTTCGGCCCGTCGTCGATCGAACTCGACATCCTGATGGCCGCCAAGAAGCGTGCACCATCAATTCACGCGATAACCGAGGAGATCGGCCTTTAAGGACCCCTGCGGGGCCAGACCTGCCAAAACCTTGATCGCTGTCTTATGGGGATCGGCGCCTCTTGACTGGCTGCCTTCCAACTGGTGAGGGGTGTTAGAGCGGTAAAGGGTATGTCTTGGCCTTCGCCGCGGCTTTGGCCGCCCTGTTTGGAAACACGTTCGCCCTTTCTCTAACGTATTGGCGCTGCGTCCCATACCCTACCAACGGAACCGAATTCGTCCCGGACTGTTCTACTAATTGCACGGTAATAGCCCGAGGAACCAGGCGATGAGCATTTTCGATCGGATCCGGAGCGCCATTTTCGGTGATGCGTACGCAGCGTTGCCTGCGCAGTCAGTTCCTGCCTCTCCGATAACGCCGCCCGCATCTCCGGGGCTGCCTGCACCTCCACCTCCAGGACCTGGCGCGCCACAGTCGGGTCAGATCGCCGAGCGCCCCCCAATTGTTACCGATCCAGCCACTGGAGCGCCTCCCCCGGCGCCCGTCCCTGCAGTGGACATCGAAGACGTACTAGACAGAGCCGTTAAGAACGCGGGGCAAAAGTTAGACTGGCGACATTCAATCGTCGATCTCATGAAGGCGATAGGGATGGACGCGAGCCTTCATGAGCGCAAGGAACTGGCGACGGAATTAGGTTTTAGCGGCGACAAGAACGACAGCGCGACGATGAACACTTTCCTGCACAAGACGCTGATGAAGCGGCTGTCCGAGAACGGTGGAAAAGTGCCTTCGGACCTACTCGACTAGGACCTCCTAATTGTCGAGTGGGATCTCACTCTGCCCCAGGCCCCGTGGCTGCGGTCATCGATCGATCAACCGGGCCCCCTCGGAAAACCATCTGGCGCCCGCGACCTAGCACTGCCATAAATGAGCTTCATCAGGGGAGGCATCATCATGGAGAAGAATGCGCCGGATTTCAGCCTTAAGGGCAAGGTGACTTTGGTAACAGGAGCGAGCCGTGGCATCGGGCGAGCTTGCGCACTTGCCTGCGCCGCATCAGGCTCAGATATAATTTTGGGGGTCCGCGATGTCGTAGCGTCGGCTAGCCTGGTTGCCGAGCTCGAGGCCATGGGAAGGAAAGTTCTCCCTGTTGAACTCGATATTCCGAACAAGGCCCATATTGCCCAAGCCGTCGACGCCGCACTCACTGCGTTCGGTCGGATAGACGTCCTTGTTAACAACGTCGGCGTTGCGCCGGGCAATCTCGCCGAGCTCGTTGAGGAGAAGGACCTTGACGAAATACTCGATGTCAACATCAAGGGAACCTTC
This sequence comes from Hyphomicrobiales bacterium, assembly GCA_900466605.1. Lineage (GTDB taxonomy): Bacteria > Pseudomonadota > Alphaproteobacteria > Rhizobiales > Rhizobiaceae > Rhizobium. The sequence goes on along the minus strand of UBMU01000004.1, from coordinate 35,063 downwards.
CTAATGACGCAGGCGGTCGGCCGCCAGATGATCCAGGGTAACGGGGGGCGGATCATCAGCATCAGTTCGCAGGCCGGCACCGTGGCGCTGCGCGGCGAGGCCATCTACTGCATGAGCAAAGCGGCGATTAATCACCTGACGCGCTGCCTTGCCGCTGAATGGGCGCGCTATAATGTTACCGTAAATACCGTATCGCCGACCTTCATCCACACGGATGGTACAGCACCTTTTCTAGCCGATACCGACAACAGAAAGGCGACGCTCGGCCACATTCCCCTCGGCCGGATCGGCGAGACCAATGATGTTACAGGAGCCGTTGTCTTCCTCGCATCGCCGGCGGCGAGCCTCATCACCGGCGCAAACCTTCTCGTTGATGGTGGATGGTCCGTCGCTTGAGCAAAGGACCTCTTACCCCAACGCCGAAAGATGGAGAGCCATGGAAGCTCCTCCCCTGATACATTCACTGTCGGGGAGACACATCGAACTGATGCACGTTAGAGTGCCACCCCGGTGACCGGGTCGACGATCGGTCGCTCGCTTTCGTCCTTATTTCCCGCTGGCTGAACTGCTGGAGGAGCCAACGACGTCTTATCGGCATAGTTTCGCTTGCCAGCATTGGGCCGAACATCCTTTGGAGGACGCTGCTCTGGAGTGGCGTTGGTGTCATTCGTTCCCATATGCATGATCCTTTCAGAAATTGAACTCAAACTCCGTCGTCGGTTCCAGGGTGACCCGCGAGAGGCCCATTAGGTCCCAACTCTCCGGGACATAGCAGTCGGTGATTTCGTCCTCGGCGTCTGAACCGTACCGCCCCATCAGGAGAAGCGGTCAAACTGGGAGACGGCGCGATCCTCCGCGGGGCTGAAAGCGGACGGGCGAAGTAACTTGAGAAGCGCCCCAATGGAAACCGTTGCTGCGAACGCCACTCCAATACGAAACCAGAGTTGGGTCTCACTCCTGGCTGCAACATTTTTTCTAGCGCCGTGCATAATCGCCGCCAGTTCCTGGAGATCTGCAACCTCTTTGCGAAGGAAGGCGATCGTCCGGCGGGCCGCCAGAAGATCTTGCTCGTTGTCCTCCTCGTTAGCGCCAATCTCTTCCCCGGCGAGATCCTCGAGCTCAGCGAGATGCACGTCCAATTCCCTGCCCTTCAGCCCTTTTGTACGGATATCCGTCATGGCTTCCTCCCAGCTCCGTAGCGATCGAGTTGCTTCCACCAATGGAAACGCTTGAGGTTTTAGAAGGATGCGTTCAAGGGGGTCGAAACCCGACAAAAAGGCAAGAAAAAACGTCGGGCGAAATCGCACCGACATTCCTCAACATCGTCTCGGCTGCCTGCCAGTCCATCCGTGGTCAAGCGACACAACGATGACAGCAATGCGAGCGGCGCTTTCATTGAGCGCTAGGCAATGCCGGTCAAACATCCTTAGGCGACGATAGACGTTTGGCTATCCGAACCTCGACACCTCCCTGGAAGCCCTAGCTTCGCCGACGCACCTATGCGTGCTGCGGCCCGAACGCTTGAGCCTGGGTGAGCGGTTTTTCGGTTACGAAGTCTCCCGTTTGAAGGGCCTCCCAGCGATATGTGAAAGGATTCTTCGTCAGGTGGAAGCCAGCCGTCACCCTCGTTGGAAATCTCGACGATGATCTCGTGAGCGCGCTCGCGACCAATTGCTGTAAGGAAAATCCTTGGTTGAAGAGGCCGCTCGAACTGCGCGCCGATCGAGCGCCAACGATTTCATCTACGACGAAGACGTCGATGCCGGTCGTGACGACAGTCGAGTATTTCGGGGATCACACGCTGGGGCATGTCCTTGCTGTTCGTCTTGCGAGGCCGCCACGAACCTTAACCCCCCTAGCACAACTTTAGGAGTTAGACGTCAGACCCACGACGGACCGGCGAGGTTTGCATCGGCTTGACTGACAGACCATTGCAAATCAATGCGAATTTGCCGGCTGGAAATCAATAGCCTCGAAAGCCGGCGAGGCTCGCTCCCCCGTGAGTTTGGATTGCGATTTTCATAAACTCAAAAAAATCAGATGCATACTCCTTCGACAAAGTCGGAACAAAGAGCGTCTCTTAGGGTTTGCATGGCATGGATCCCCTCACGTGATCCAACAAATGGAGGAAATACCAATGCGGAAGATGATCTTCGTCGCGGCAATTGTCAGCACGTGCGCGGCTGGCGCTTTTGCCCAGACAGCGCCTGCTGCAAATCCCGACGGAAACACACCTGCGGTTGCAACGCCAGACACCAAGAACCCTACCGCACCGGTGGAAGGCGCCAACAGCTTCACGGAAGCACAGGCCAAGGATCGGATCAGCGATGCCGGATACACCGATGTCAAAGATCTCAAACTTGACGACAAGGGAATCTGGATGGCGTCCGGCATGAAGGACGGAAAAGCAGTGTCCCTGGCCCTCGACTATCAAGGCAACGTCGTTGCCAAGTAACCAAGGAGAAGCATGATGAGAACTGTAACAGCACTTTTTGACGACTACTCGGACGCTAGCTCTGCGGTCAGCAGATTGGAAGCCGCCGGCGTTTCTTCAAGCGATATCAGCATCGTGTCAAACAGAACCGGACGCGCGGACGGAGACTCCAACGCTGGCGAGGGCGCTGCAACAGGCGCAGGCATTGGTGCCGCGGTCGGGGGCGCGGGAGGGCTTTTGACTGGGCTTGGCCTTATGGCTATCCCGGGCGTCGGACCGGTTGTAGCCGCCGGCTGGCTCGTAGCAACGGCGGCAGGGGCTGTCGCAGGTGCGGTCGCCGGGGGAGCGACCGGCGGTTTAATCGGCGCACTGACAAGTTCCGGGGTTTCTGAGGACGATGCCAACCTTTACGCGGAAGGCGTCCGTCGTGGCGGCACCCTTGTCACCGCGAGAGTCGATGAAGCCCGCGCCCAAGAGGCCCAGGCTATTCTCAAGGAATCCAACTGGGTTGATCCTGTAGAACGGCGTCGAGCCTACAACGAGCTTGGATGGAACCGGTTTGATGAGACGCTCGACCCGTATGCACCCGACGAGATCGACGAAGAGCGCAACCGATACCGCCGAACCACAGTCTAACATGGCTGAGCCCTGCCGTTCGGCACAACTGCTGAAGTTCAACGCCGTACGGCAGCCGCCATTTTGCGTTTAGAAAAACTAATCAACGAAAAGAGACTGTCATGAAACCAATCGCGATCACGACCGCCGCGTTCATCGTGCTGACTGGCACCGCATACGCTCAGACAACAACCGTCGTTACCGTGCCGGGTGAGGTCAGGACTTATGTTACCGAGCAGGAAGTCCCCTCAGTCGTATATGACGGTGACGTCGTCGTTGGAAACGAGCTGCCCGGTTCCGTTGAGATCCACACAATCCCAACTAGCAAAACTTACAGCTACACGGTCGTCAACAAGCAGCGCGTAATTGTCGATCCCCAGACACGCCGGGTTATTGAAGTCATTAAGTAGCATAGCGAAGAAGCTGGGCGGCCTTGCGAAGGTCGCCCTCGCTGGCCATCTGGACCCTTCGCCGACAATTAAAGTCGTGTTGGGAGCATTCAATCTTTCGAACTTGCCTCGGCAGCCGCAACGTGGACGATCTCGTCTTCAGTGTATCCGTTTCCGGACCTGGATATCGACAACCCATTGCCGCCACACCTTACAACGTCGTCGTAGCTAGCCCATTTGTCCGTCGTCGATTGCTCTGCATCGTTCAGAAGTATGTCCGAAGGAGCTTGGCTATCAGCTTATTTGCTAAATTGGCAGGCATGGTCGAAGGGTTCACTATTCTACCCTCCAGGAACCTCTGCAAATTTCTGCATAGCATGCTGCGGAGGAGGCGATGCCGCTAAAGGTCCCGGGTGGTGGAACGGTCGCTACGCAGATCGTTGCCACGGAGATCTATGGAGATTTGTCATGGGCGACAAGCACTACAGCTCACATTTCCCGATCGTCGTTGACTTGTCGGTCGTGGCACTCGTCGCGGTTCTAGCAGCGATGCTTTACCTCTTTGGAATTCAGCTGTCGGGCCAACCGACGAGTTTGACCAACAGCGTCCGTGATGCCGCGATCTTCGACACGAGAGGCACCCCAGGGTAGGCCACTGCGGTTGGCGACGGCAACTTACACACTTGATATCATTTTCCGATCGAGAACAGATACGACCGGCTCCCGTAAACTCGAAGGAGCCAGTTTTTGTACGTGCTTTGATCAACGGCTGGGGCGAAGCGCCCGCGAGCCGGTGATTTCAGGAACGGGTGGCGTATCCACAGTGGGTTAGGCGTTTCCAAATAAAATCTTGAAAGGGGAGACGTCCGTAGCTAGTGTGGAGCTCTTGAATTGACCTCCCCGCCCCGCTTTGCAGCGGGGCATTTTTTTAGCCAGCCTTCTTCAGCTCAGCGGTAGCCATATCGTCTGGAAGAACATGCATGCCAGCCTCGTGCGCAGCATCGACAAATGCGGCGCGTGCTGTTTCGGCGTCGGTATAAAACTCCAGAGCCTCGATCGAGCGCATCAGCGCACTATGGTATTTTGTACCATTGCGATGATGCCACTTCTCGCTCAAAAGCATCCCTGCAAGCTGGTCGACCGTCTCCGCTTTTCGATACCTGCCCGTTCCATCGAGCTCGACGTGCATGGGTTTGATGAAAACTGGAAGATCTGCGTTCATGAGCAACCTCCTTGACATCCATCAGGGATTAAAATCCCAACTGATTCGTTTGTCTATCCGGAGCAAAATAAATTTGAACCGGCGGAACAAAAATCTCGATCATGCGTTTAGGGGTCGCTTTGAAAATTGAAACCCTTCAAAGCCCAACTTCGGCCCTGCAACCGCGACTGCGGGGCCTTTTCTACTCTAACGTTGCAAACGGACCGACGCTTCACGGCTTGGATCGGTCCGCGCCGCTGGCGTCTGCGTCCAGGACGGGGCCAGCCACTTCCTCTTTCATCCGCTGTCACGCGGCGCCCATCGAGCTGCGCGTTCCATTTTCACGGCCAGTCGGACTTCTCAACTTCCGGGATAGCAAGATGCTCAGGTTGCCCTCTATAGGCGAGGGTTGCAATTGCTTGCACGCAGCCGATGATTTTGGTTCGGCAAAAAATCTTGGGCGGCTACCGCATGGCAGACAGGCAATGGAAAGACCGGAACAACGCTCAAATGGATGAGAACATCTTTCCTACACGCTTCGGCACGTCGCTTTCCTTCTCGTTCCTAGAGCCCGCAGTTGGAACCATCGGAATTAGCGGCGGAAATCCCGTAGACGCTGCGACGATCTCCAAGTACGCGCAATCCCAAGAGCAAGCACGTGGAAGAGAAGCGCCGGATCCGATGCATTGAAGAGAACCGAGCATTCGCGGGCTCCGTAAACCTTGGCGGTCTTTTCCAGGGCGGCGGCGGAGCCTCAGAGGTGTCACCGACTGATCTGATTGCGAGCGAGATCTTAAACCGCAAAATCTCTGCTAACCTCCGGTGATATTTGACTCGGAATTTCAGGAAATCAGATCAAAGATACTGAGCCGCCGGTTCTGAAGTGAAACGCTCTTTTCGTTTAGGCCGTCCTGTCACGTCGCAGGTAAGTGCCACCATTCGATTGCCCCTTAAAAACACCTTCGTCGACAATCGTCGTGCCTCGCAGGAGCACCCTGATCGGCCATCCCACAACCTCCAGTCCTTCATACGGCGTGTAGTCTGCGCCGTGATGCAGAATATCATTTGTGACGATCACACTCTTTCTTGGGTCCCATAAAGCGATGTCGGCATCCGATCCGATTGCGATTGTGCCCTTGCGGGGGTACAGCCCATACTGCTTGGCGTGGTTTGTTGACGAGAGTGCGACGAAACGATTGATATCGATCCTTCCCTTGCTGACGCCCTCGGAAAAAAGGATCGGCAAGCGTGTTTCGACCCCAGGTATGCCGTTTGGAATCCAACGGAAGTTCCGCTTTCCCTTCTCGTTGAGCTTGCCACCATCGTCATCGAACCGGAACGGGCAATGGTCGGAAGAAAATAACTCGAAGGTACCGTTCTGCAGGCCCTCCCAGCATGCAAGTTGGCTCTCCTTGTCTCTCGGCGGTGGCGAGCACACAAACTTTGCGCCTTCGAGCTCGGTGGCGTCGAGGTCGTCGGCGGTTAAAAGCAGATATTGCGGGCAGGTTTCGCCCGCGACCTTGCTACCTCGCTTGCGAGCACGTTCGATCTCTTCCATGGCCTGGCGATTGGAGACATGGACGATGACGATGGGCGTGCCAACGATTTCCGCCAGTGAGAGAGCACGATGCGTCGCCTCGCGTTCTGCAGCAACGGGTCTACTCAACGCGTGAAACTTTGGGGCGAGTTCGCCTTTTTCCTCATGTTGGCCGATAAGATAACGGATCGCGTCTTCATTTTCGCAGTGAACCATGACGAGCGCGCCACTGCGGCGCGCGCTATCCAACGTATCGAGAATCTGGTCGTCGCGAAGACGAAGATTTTCATAGGTCATGAAAACCTTCAGGGACGTGTATCCATCCTCGACGAGCGCAGGCAGTTCCTGACCGAGCACATATGCTGTTGGATCCGTTATTATCAGATGGAAGGAGACGTCGATGTGGCAGTTGCCCTCTGCCTTGGCGTGATAATCCTTCAACGCCTCACGCAGTGTGGTGCCTTTCTCCTGCATACAGAAAGGCAAAATCGTCGTGTTGCCACCGAAGGCGGCCGACAGCGTGCCGCTGGAAAAATCGTCCGCCATAACGATTCCATCACCCGAGGGCTGGGCAATGTGCACGTGGCTGTCGATGCCGCCCGGCATCACGTAGAGGCCCGTCGCATCGATGATTTCGTGCGCGTTGTCCAGGCAACCGGCAAGGGCGGCAATCTTGCCGTCGCAAATGCCGACGTCGCTCTTAAACGTATCGCTGGCGGTTACGACAGTTCCGTTCTTGATAATCGTATCGAAACGCATCTTACGCGGCACCCCTGTCTTCTACAGCGCCGTCACGGCCGAGGATCTCGTCGAGGGCAGCAATCAGCCGATCCACCTCTCCAAGTGTGTTGTAGTGCACCATAGAGACACGCACCGCGCCATTATACTGCGGCAACCCGACGTGATCGCCAAGACGGCGAGCATGAAAGTCGCCGAAGCGGATAGCGATCTTGTAAGCGTCCATTGCCTTGCAGATGTCCTCCGAGTTCCGTCCTTCGAAGACGAAACTTATCGTCGGGATACGCCGGCCGTTGCGGTTCATTGTCTCGCCGATGATGCGGCAATCATTACGGCCGCGCAGATAGGAGAGTAGGCGGTCCGTCAGCTCGTCCTCATGAACCGTGATAGCCTCGAAGGCCGCAGCAATCTTTTCGCGCGGAGAGCCCGATGCACCGCATTTGGCGCCGAGTTCGCAGAAGTAGTCGACGATCCCTGTCACTGAGTATGCGAGTTCGTAATTCGGATTGCCAGGCTCCAATTTTCCGGGAACTTTGTCGCGGCCATAGAAGAAGTGATAAAGCGGATCCAGCTCCAACAGGTGCTGATACTTCCCATACATCATTGCGTAGTGCGGACCGTAGGTCTTGTAGAAGCTGAACACATAGTAGTCGACATCCATGGCACGGACATCCACGGCGCGATGCGGCGCGAAGGCCACAGCATCGACACAGATCCTCGCGCCACGGGCATGAACCATTGCGGCAATATCGGCGATGGGATTGATCGCACCTAGGATATTGGAGACATGTGTCACGCAGACGAGCTTCGTGTTCTCGTTCATGAGAGCATCAAGATCGGCTAGATCAAGCTCGTAGGTGTTCGTGTCGAGCGGCCAGAATTTAACGACGACGCCGATATCGCGCAGTCCGTCCCACGGACCGATATTGGACTCGTGATCCGCGATCGTCACGATGATCTCGTCGCCAGGCGACAGCTGGCTGCGCATGGAACGGGCAAGATTTTGTAAGAGCACGGTCGTCGAACTCCCGAAGACAATCTCTTCCGGACGCGAGGCGTTGACCAGATGCATGGCGGCCGTTCGGCTTTCCATCAGCGCTTTTGCTGCCTGCTGTGATACATCGTAGCTACCGCCGATCTGGACGTTTTTGTCGTACAGGAAGGTGTTGATGCGCTCCACGGCACGCTGCAATATCTGCGAGCCGCCAGCATTATCAAAAAAGGTCCAACCGTGCTGCAGGCCAGGAAACTGGCTGCGGACAAAATCGATGTCGAGTTGGTTTGGCGTCTCCATTGGGTCCCTCCGAATGCTTTTATGCTGTTAGTGATTGAGAACGGCGCGCAAAAAGCCTTTTGTGCGCTCTTCCTGGGGCTGGTCGAAGATTTCCGCTGGCGTGCCGCACTCCACGATGCGGCCCGAATCCATGAAGATCACGCGATCTGCCACCTGGCGGGCAAAACCCATTTCGTGGGTAACGACGATCATGGTCACGCCGGAGCCGGCAAGCTTGCGCATGACGTCAAGCACCTCGCCAACCATCTCTGGGTCAAGGGCTGAGGTCGGCTCGTCGAATAACAGGACACGCGGCTCCATCGCCAGCGCACGGGCAATCGCAACACGTTGTTGCTGGCCACCTGAAAGCTGCTCCGGATACTTGTCTGCCTGCTCGGTAATGCCGACCTTGGCAAGCAGGTCCCTTGCCTTTTGAGCTGCAACCTCGGGCGACGTGCCGCGAACGCGCATCGGTGCGATCATGATATTCTTGAGTACGCTTAAGTGCGGAAAAAGATTGAAGGACTGGAACACCATCCCGACTTCGGCGCGAACCCTCGCGAGGTTTTGCCCACGCTCAACTTTTATTCCGTCGACTTCGATCCGGCTTTCACTTGAGAAACTCTCGAGATGATTGATACAGCGTATCAGCGTTGACTTCCCGGAGCCCGAAGGACCGATTACACAAACGACTTCACCCTCCGCGATTGCCAGGTCGATGCCATGCAGGACCTGAAACGTGCCATAGGACTTGTTCAGGTTCTCAATTTTGACGATGGTCTTCATCTCCGCCTCCCGGCGCTGAAGCGTTTTTCGAGATGGGCAACGACAATCACCATCGGCCACAAAAGGGCGAGGTAGATCATTGCAGCACCGATCAGGGGCGACGGATTAGCCGTCAACGCCTGAGCTTGTGTCGCCTGCTTCAGCAGATCGGGCATAGCCACGACCGATGCAAGCGCGGTGTCCTTCATGACGTTGATGCAGTTATTGGTCAGGGGGGGAATGACGATCTTGATTGCCTGCGGAAGGATGATCTCGGCCATCATGTGGCGATAGGAAAGACCTAGCGCCTCGGACGCCTCGAATTGACCACGCGGGATGGCTTCAATGCCCGCGCGAAATATTTCGGCGGTGTAGGCTGTGGAAACGAGCGTCAATGCACTCGCAGCCGACAGAAACGGGGAAAGCCGAATGCCAATGAAGGGAAGTGCATAGTAGATAACGATCAAGAGAACGAGGAGCGGTATCGAGCGGAAGACGTCGATATAAACTTTGGCGAATCCTTGAACCACCGGGTGGCCGTAGAGGCGCAGTAGTGAAAGGCCGAGACCGCCGACCAATCCGCCGACGATGCTCACGATACCAAGCGCAATCGTGATCCAAAGGCCTGAGAGGAGCAGCGGAAAAGAGCGCTCCAGCACAGCCAGATTGAAGAAGGTTGTAAAGATATCCATGGAGGGCACCGGTAAGTCGTATCGGGGCGGATGACGGGCGAGCCCGCCATCCGTGACGTGGACCTTCCGGCCTTACTTTGCTGCTGGTATGTCTGTGACCTTCACCGTGGACGTCGTGTCCTCAGCTTTCGCACCGAACCAGGTTTCGTGTAGCTTGGCGATGAAGCCCTCACCCTTCAGGGTCGTGATAACGTCATTTACTTGCGTCACGAGCGGATCGCCTTTGTTGAACATGATCGAGTATTTCTCGCCCGTCGGGATACGCTCGACAACTTTGATGTCTGGCTTGTCCTTGACATAGTATTGCAATGCCGGAATGTCGCTGATGTAGCCGTCGATACGGCCAGCCGCGAGGTCAAGCATTGCCGGCTGGAGCCCCTCAAATCGGCGAATTTCTCCGAGCTTGTATTTGGCGGTGTTGGCGGTTGCCCACATGTCGCCGGTCGAGCCGGTATCAACACCCACTGCCTTGCCACCCATGCCACCGAGATCCTTGATGCCGCTGGCGGCCGTCACAGTCAGCGATTGGTCGCTGTCGTAGTAGGGCTGGGCAAAACTCACCGATTCAAGCCGCTTTTCGGTAATGGTGATCGAAGAGACAGCCATGTTGATGCGTCCCGACTGAACGGCTGAAAAGAGTCCATTGAACGGGATGTTGACGAACTCGACGGACTTGTTCAGCCGCTTGGCAATTTCATTAACGAGGTCGACTTCAAAACCAACGGTCTTGCCGGTATCGTCCTGAAACTCCCATGGGACGTTGCCAATGTTGGCTCCGACAATGAGATCGGCGGCCTGAGCGGCGGCTCCGGCCAATGCCAGAGCGCCTGAAAGCAATACTGTTTTCAAAATCGAAAAACGACGCATGTAGGTTCCCCTTGTTTTGTATTGCGCATTTTTGCTATTGGTCTAACCGGTCTGACCAGTCGGACCAAATCAAGCACGGTCTCTTGTCATTTGCAAGCGACTGGTGGATTTAAAAGCGACGCAAAGTTTTCGCAGGTACAGTTTACCCGCCACGAGAATGGAAAGAATGCTCAATAGGACCTTGGTGCCGCAGTCCGCGGCTCGACTGATACAGGACATGATCCAGAGCGGTGAGCTAAGCGCCGGGCAGAAAATTCCTTCCCAGCGGGAATTTTCCACCAGGCTCGGAATTAGTCGCGCCTCGCTTCGCGAGGCGTTGCTGACGCTTGAGACACTCGGATTGATCAAGACCGAGGCAGGACGGGGAACATTCGTATCAGACCGTGGCAGCTCTTCCACCACTGGCATGGCCCCCTGGCGATATTCCGATAGCTACTCGGTTTTCGACGTCTTCCAGACCCGTATCATGCTGGAAGGCAATATTGCGGCGCTCGCGGCTGGGCGTCTCACCGGCAACCAGTTACAAGCAATGGAAGCGGCAACCAAGCAAATGGAAGATTGCTGGGCCAAACAGGATCTTCTCGCCAACGTCGAGGCAGATCTAGAGTTTCACGGTATCATCGCGTCCGCCTGCAGCAATGCTATGATGCGGGCGCTGTATCAGGTCATTCGTGAGCAGTTGACCGAAACGCAACGGCAGCCGATTCCAATTACCGAACCGGCCCGTATGCAAGCATCGATTGCCGAGCACCGCAGAATTATCGCGGCACTTCGCGAAAACGACCCAGGCCGGGCTCGACAAGAGATGGAGACCCACGTGATGAACACTGCCCGTTGCGCTGGCCTCAATCCCTAATTACGGGGCAAGAGCCCATATCAAAGGCCTCTCTACTATCCCCACGGCATCTGCTGGACAGATCCCTTAGAATATAGGGCTATCGACCATACCAAGACGCCAAAAGGGCTCGGTTGTCAGGGAAAGGCAAGACACCGGAGCTGCTTGCACTGCATGTCATTGCTGCTCTCATCCTGAAATTCCGGCAAATCGATGAGGCACGGCAGTTATCCGTTGGCAGCGCGCTCCGACTGCCGATTAAATTTGAAGCCTGATCCTCTCATCTTAAACCAAACCTGGCCTCCGCGCTTGGCGCCGCAGTTGCACGGGCCCGACTGGCAGGCCGAGCGGAGCCAACCAAGGCACGCAAGTTGCCGTCGGCAAGACACCACGGCGTCTCCTGCAGCCGACGAAGAATGTTACGGCCTGAGATTTTTTTTGAGGCGACATAGCTTGTCAGATCCGTAAGTTCTAGGTCGCAACGGAGGAACTAGAATGGGCTCGACCAAGCATGGCAATATGCCTCAAATCGACTGGCAATGTGCTGCCTTGGTGATAACAATGCCATTGGCCATTGCCGTAGTCTCATTCGGGTGCCAATTTTTTCTGTAGATCAAACCGCGGCGCCAGGACAACGCACTCGTCAATTCGTGCCGGAAAACCAGCCGCTCTCGGCTTTTCCCGCCGCCGAGGTCACACCCCTCCTCGATCGTAACTACCGAATGCAAACTTGCGGCGATCGCCATTGAGCCGCGATCCCGATGTTAAAGCGTCGAAGATCTGCCAGCTACGCCATCATTCCACGACATCTTACCGACTGCACGACACCTTACCGACTGCGTTGCGATTTTGTGTCTTTGGTGCGCGTGAAAGCACTGGGGATCAGCCGTCGCAGTCCAGCCTTTTAGACCGGTGGGATGGCCGTAGTATGGCCAAGGAGCGTAACCGCAATGAGCAGTACACACGTCAGCCCGATGAAGACGGTTATGACAATAGCGGTCGAGTGTTTGTGTTCCATGCACTCAAATGTGTGGTTCGGATCCGTCAGCGCCAATGCGGCGTCTCGTCACGTCTGGCACACTCACCCCGGCCATTTTGGCCGCACCGTCGATATTGTATCAGGTTGAACGGTTCGATGATCGTCGCATTCGTGAAGGGACCCGGTTGCGCGATGTGGCCATGTCGGATGCCTGATCTGCCAACGGGGCCGCCGCGGACGCTAAGACCTGTTCCCGAGTACCTGGGCGTCCGAAGAGGAACCCTTGAACTTCATCGCAGCCTTCGCTCATCAGCACCTCCAACTGATCGCGGGTCTCCACACCCTCCGCCAGGATGGATACGCCGAGGCTCTTGCCCAGCGCCACGATCGCGCGGACGAAGGCCTTCGATTGGCGTGTATCAAGATCGCTGACGAAGCTGCGGTCCAGCTTGATTTTATCGAACGGGAACGACCTGAGCGTTTCCAGCGATGAATATCCAGTCCCGAAATCGTCGATAGCAATTGCCACACCCATTGCCTTGATCTGGCGCAGGATATGAAGCGCACGGGCTTTGTCGCCTATAATGGCGCTCTCGGTCACCTCGAGCTCCAGTCGGGAGGCTGGAAGTCCCGTCTTCATAAGCGTGGTATGTACCTTTTCCACGAAGGCAACGTTGCCGAGTTGCAGAGGTGAGAGATTGACGGCGATCTTGTGTTCAATCGGCCAGGTGGCCGCCTCACGGCATGCTTCCTCAAGCACCCAGTCCCCGAGTGCCGATATCGCCCCACACTCCTCCGCGACCGGGATGAAGGTCGAGGGAGGAATCATGCCATGAACCGGGTGCTTCCATCTCAGCAGGACTTCATATCCGGTAACCTCGTCAGTGCGTACGGCGCGCTGAACTTGATAGGCAAGGTGGAACTGCCCCGTTTCGAGCGCCGTCCAGACATCGCGGGCCATGGCGCGCCGCTCCCGGGCAGCCTCGTCCATGCTGGCCTCATAGTAACTGATCTTCTCTCCGATGCTTTCCTTCGATCGGTACATCGCCATGTCGGCGTTGCTTAGCAATTTCCCGCGGTCGCCAGCATCATTCGGATAGATTGCTACGCCTATGCTCGCACCTGGAACCAGATCCCCATGATCGAGGGCAATCTTCTCCGTAAGTGATGCGTGAACCCGCGCTAAAAAGCCGTCCAATTCCGCTTGGTCCGTATAAGACTTAAACGCGACAAACTCATCCCCTCCGAGCCGCGCGACATATTCATCGGCGCCGCAATCCTTGACGATGCGGGATGAAATCTCGCAGAGCACCTTATCCCCGATCCCATGACCGAACGTGTCGTTGATTTCCTTGAAGTTGTCGAGATCGATGCAAATCACCGCCACCTTGGTATCGCGGCGTTCTGCCAATTCCATAGCTGCCTCGAGACGTTCAACAAACTCACGCCTGTTGGGTAGCCCAGTGAGGGTGTCGTGACGGGCAAGATGGGAGATCTGCTCCTGCGTGCGAACGCGTTCGGAGATGTCCTCGACCGTCATGACAAAGGCCCCGCCGCCGGCCGGACTGTGAATGGTCCGGATCGTACGACCATTCTCTATCGTGCGTACATGCTCGCCGCCGCCTGGTTTGGTAAAGAGATCCCGATGCATACGATAAAGCTCTTCGGCCGCCTGCGGATCGCTGCCGCAACGGACGGTGCAAAGCTCGCGGAAGGTCTTGCCGACAAGCTCAAGATCAGGGTCAACGTCGAAGATCTCGCGAACACGCGGATTGTGCAGCACAAGTGTTTCCGAAGCATCGTAGAGGCAAAGCCCGTTTGCCATGTGCTCCAGCGCATGCTGGAGATTTCGCGACGTTACGGCAAGCGCTTCGGCGGCCGCGCGTTGTTCACTGCGATCCTTGGTGATCTTGGCATAGCCGATCTGCCGACCTGTTTCGTCAAAAATCGGGTCAATGACGACGGACGCCCAGAACCGGCTTCCGTCCTTGCGATAGCGCCAGCCTTCTGCCTCAAACTTCCCTTTGCTACGTGCTGTTTCCAATGCCTTCCCAGGCAGACCCAACGTGCGATCTTCATCGGAATAGAACTGGCCGAAATCCTGACCGACAATCTCTTCCGCCCTGTAGCCCTTGGCACGCTCTGCACCCGCGTTCCAGTTTGCGACCCTGCCCTCGAGATCGAGCATGTAGATGGCGTAATCAGTGACACCCTGCACAAGGAGGCGAAAGTTGTTCTCGCTGCGAGCGGCGGCCGACTCTGCCCATATGGCAAAAAGGGCGGCGGCGATGCCGACAAATAGCAATGAGAGAGATACGGTCGCGATGGCCGCGACCATGAGGGCGGGAGACAGAAGCGAAGTCGGGTTCAGTGTGACCGGACCAGGCCGGACATCGATGGCCGCCATGGCCGTGAAGTGCATTACTACGATACCAAGCATCAGCACTAGCGCCGAAGGCAACACCCGCGGTCGGGTGTCACGGCTCTTGGACGAAAGATGGAAGGCTGGAACCGAGAGAGCGATTGCAAGAACGATGGCGGCGGCAACAAACCTCCTATCCCAGAGGAGCGTTCCCGGGAATTCGATTGCGCTCATGCCAATGAAGTGCATTGAGGAAACGCCAGCACCGAAAAGAAAGCCCGCGCCTGCCCAGCCGGTTCTACCCGGAAGAACGCTTGCGACCGTTACGGCAAGGCATGTCGTTGCAACAGAAATCAGCAGCGACAACAGGGTCCCATCGATTTCGTAACCGAAAACCACGCCGGGGTCGTACGCAAGCATCGCAACAAAATGTGTGCCCCAGATGCCAAACCCGGCCGCCATGCCCGCGCTCGCCAGCCAGATCCACCGACCGATCTTACGCGACACAGACGCCCGATGCATAAGCATCATTGCCACACCGCAGGATCCAAAGCACAAAAGTGCGGCAAGCACTACAAGACGGAGATCATGCTCGATAAAAATGCAATTCAGAACCGTAAACATACCGCACCCTCAACTCGCCGCAAACTTGCAGCGCCTGAATAGAAGTGCGGGAAAGATATTTAAATGCTATTAAATCGAGCGCAATTGTTGATAAATTTCAAGGAGATATATTTCAGGAGTTGCCAAGGATACTTTACTTACACTCGAAAATTGCGCCGCCAGTTAACACAAGACACGATTGACAGTTTTCAATGACTGCACGTCGACGCTCTTCTTCAAGGCCGTGGCACGGCCGTAAATATTTTGGTTGCTCTAACGAGGGAAGCACGCTGAAACCGGATACGTTAGGGAAATCGTGCCGCCTTCACCACCCTCTTTTCTTAGAGAAGGGATGACAGCGGCATGCCTTGCCACTTCGCCTAATTGCACGGCAAGAGATGCAGAGGCTTAGCCATTTCCGATGATTTTGTTTGCGAACGCCAGCGCGGGTGCGAAAGCATAGGCTCCAACAATAACGCTGTAGATCATCGCTTTCATCGTAACCTCCTCAAGTCACAGAGTTGATGTGGAGATGCCGGTCGTTGAAAACAAGGGACGCTGGCGCCACACCTCCCGTGGCCACTATCTGATGGGGGCTCCGCGATGAATGACGCGCCTTGACGCGTTCCCATTCATATTCGCAATCACATGGCTCCCTTCTCATTTCAATTGCGATAGCGCTTCTATGTCTGCCCGCACGCCCTCCATCAACCTCTCTTTCTTACAGTCGCACACTGCGGTCGCAAGGCTAATGCGCTCTAGAGCAAAGTCATCATCTCTCGGATTGCCGCACGGCCGCTCTCAATTTCCTGGTAGGCGCGAAGAGATAAGCCGAGCTGATTGGCCATAATCGATTGGGACCACCCCCACGAATAACGAATGGCGATAGCATTTCTGGAGTCATCGTACCGCGGCTCCTTATAACCGCCGATGGGAAGAAGGCAGAAACGGCCTTCTAGTTCCCCTCGCAATCCGAATGTCAGAGACGCGCAATATCTAGCTGCCGCACGGCGCAATCATCGCTGAGGCCGCTCTTGTCGGGCGTTTCAGTAACTGTCGAGACGGGAATTTGCCTGAACTACCACTGGAACAAGCACAGACCTTTAGGGTTGCCACTTTAGAAATACAGACTCGGAGGAAATACCCATGATGAAGATGATCGCAGTCTCAATGCTGGCTCTTGGCCTAGCGACAAGCGCAATGGCGCAGTCGTCAGGCGGAACACAAAACTCTGGCGATAATGGCAGCTCGACGAACGGCCAATCGAGCGGTGGCACGCAAAACAGTGGTGACAACGGCGGGTCGCAACCGCAGACCAACAACAATGGTCAAAACGCTGGCGCATCAGGCGGCGACGCCAATGACTGCCAACGCCGTGAAGCTGGCAATACGAAGAACCCCTCTAAGAACAATACCGCGATGGCGAACGATCCGGCCAATGCGTGTAAGTGATTAGTGGAGGATCTCGAGCAATCGGTTTCAAACGATTGCCTTGGGAGCACAGTTGGGGAAAATTGCCCCGCGAGATTGAACTGAATACTCGAGAGTTGTGCTTACAACTTTCGAGTGGGTTGAAAACGCGGGGTATTCTTCCGAAGCCAGCAAAGCCTCGTTTTAGATTGAATGCTTTTTTTCCTTCAGAGCCCAGTAGCAATTTGACGGTTCGAAGTTTCCGTTCTCTTCGAGGCGACGAAGAACGGTGCCGGGGGGACGTTCTCCCATGTCTTCAAGGAAGGCTGAAAAGCTGCCGATCCAGCGGAGACACATTTCGATGCCCACTGCGCCGAACTTTTCATACAGCCGGTCGGATTTGTTGCAGCACCGACTTTTGGCTTCGGCATATGCGCGCCTTGTCGGAGACACCTTGTAGCCAATCGAATGTCCATGCAGGAGAGATCGCTCGCGGTTTCGCTCGGCTCTCAGACATCCGCAACTCCTGCTATCACCTTTCTTTACCGCGGCCAGAAACATCGAGCGTTGCTGGCCGCAATCACAAAGGAAGATCCAGCGCTTATGCCGCCCAGGTGCGCGATCTGGGCCCAAGGCCGTCAGGCGACTGTACTTTCGTCCGGTAACATCTTCCGCAGGGGGCATTTCGCTTCCGTCTCCCCATAGCTTGTATACGGTCCAATAACAGCAGAATATAAACAACCTCTTATTTTACGCTATACTTATATTATGGGCGAAGCGTAGTTTAAAAGAAGGCTCAGCCTGCACCAAATTGCTGTTCCGTCGCGCGCCCCCTCCAGTCCAACGCCCAGATCAAGCCCGAGAGCGGTAATTTCCGGTATGACCGAGAGGTCTGGATTCCGACCCCGGCACAGAAGCGTTACACACCCGCGCAGCCCCTTGGCGTTACGCGTGCTGTACACTGTCATGCCAAAGAATTGCATTCTCACGGACAAGTCGATGTTCCGCACTCAGATCGTGAGGCCCTGGTATGGCGCTTGCGCGGCTTCACACCTCCCTGTAGCAATGGGGTCCTCATCTAGGAGGTCGCATGCTGAGACCAGTTTTGCTGCTTTTTATCTGCGCTGCCGTGTATGTTGCCGTAATATATTTTACCGGTTTCTTTTCATGAGGGGTTTTCATGCCCTTGGATATACACCCGGGCCGGCCAGTGCAGGGGGATTGATATCAGGTGTCTGCGCGTTGCCCCGGTTCTTCATGACTGTAACAAACATCGCCACGACCTTTTCGTGCGCGACTTGGCGAGCCCAAGCCAAACGAGCTACTGACCGTCGCACACCCGCGCCGGGCCAGCGCCGATCGGTTGTGACAGCGCGTGACCTGAAGACGGAAACGGCGTTGGCGCAGCTAGCGCAATGTCACCGGACGATGCGGGAAATGACCCGCCTGCGTTAAGGAGGAAGCAGAAGTTCTCAAACGATACCGGGCTTGGATAGCCAGGTACGCCGAACCGGGTGACTTCGGGGTATATGTATTCCGAAATCGGCGCGACGTAAGTGCCTGACGTCAGCCCGTTCGCCAGAACGCCTCGAGGGCTACCGATGACCGTTGTCTGGACATCACGGCGCACCGCACGCGCATTATCTTTCGACGGCCAAGTATTGCGAAACCGTCCAAGCTGTGCACCGTTCGAAGGAGAAAGTCCCGCTGGTCCGGTGAATGAAAATCCAATGTTGCTGCGATCCGTGTCGATGATACTCACATCGACATTGCGTGTGGGATCTGTCGTAAATCCAACAATGCGAAAGCGTGTCGTCTCCTCCTGCGGGACATCGGCGAATGGCTCGCCCTTTGTTCCCTGAAGGGCCTCCTCGATAAACAGATAGACGGGCTCGGATCCTGGCGAGGTATAAATGCCGAGCTCTGCATCAAGCCCATATGCCGAGATCAGGAAGCCGCCAGCTGGATCAGGCTGCAGGACTCCCATGAACGTCACGTAATCGTCCTTTCTGAGGAGCACCGGCAATTCGGGATTGCATAAGTGAGACGGGGCATCGTTCGACGCTGCCGGATCCCCACTTCGAGTACAGGTAAACCGATAGGCGTTCGCTCCAACCGGTCTGTTTGCCGCCGGGCACTTTGGATCGTCGGCAACGAGCGGATCGCTACGCGGTATGCACACTGGATATCCCGTTTTGGCGTGCACTGGCGAGTTCTCCGGATCAAGCTCAAAGCGTGCATCCAATGCAAGCGATGCCTTGGCACCTTCGTCGTTGCGCAATCCATAGATGCCCTTCGTGTCGTTTAATCTGACCCGCGCCCCAACTGCCCCGCCCTTTGCCCCAATGCGCATTTCGCCCGTCGCGTAGTCGATGCTCTGGATAAAGCCAGCGCCGCTATGGAGTGCTCCTTGAGAAAGGTGAACAACCCCCGCGACATATTCCCCGTTGACGATATTGCCGATTATTTCCGCCTCAAAAGCGGTCTTTGGTGGTACGGGGTCGCCAAGCGCTAGCCCGCTTGATGCCTGAAGATTGCCTGCCGGATCGAGAAACAGATCGTGAGGCGTCAAATACTTTCCAGGCATCGTGACGAGCAGGCTGGTCGGCAAGGTGATCGGTATGTTGGAGACAGTCATCTTCGCGCCGGAAATTGGGTTGGAGGGCGCATCAAGCGCAAAGGCCTCAATTTCACCGGCGATGGCGAACGACGGCTCCATTACCTGCGCCCTTGCGCCAACGAACGACACCGAAAATGCCGCAACGGCAATCAGCGTGAAGCAGGTTCGCTTTCTGTTGAACTCTCTTGCCATGTTCTGCTCCTCCGGTGTCGGGCCTAGAGCCCGGTTCAACGCTGGCTGGCGCTGGTTGGTCCCAACGACAGGATGTCTGGATCCCAGGCGACCTTATGGCTCGGGGAAAACTGGATCGGCGCGCCGTCAATCGGCTCGAATCCCTTCAAATCCGGCAGCGCCTCCAGAAGCGACCTCTCGTGAAGACCAGCGCCTGAGGCCGAGAGTGCTTCAGCGGTAACCTTGATTGCCGCCTGGCCAAGCCTTCGCCAGATGTTGCTATCATCTCCACGCAGAAGGGCGCTCGGAAACGGCAGGACGACTTCGCGCTGCCAGCCATCGAGGCTGGCTTCCTCCACCATCTGAAGGCGGGCGATATCGTAGCCGATGCATCCCGGCTCGCTTCTCTCCGGCGTATCGAGTGCTGTCCTGTCAACAGCCTCGATACCTTCGGCCAAAGGACCTGTTTTGTCCTCGCGACGCGTGATCAACAGCCATCGCGGTCCAACCGTCTTGCAGGCGAGGAGCGCTGATTGCAGACGCTGCTCCTGACTATCGCGAGGCGCCATCATGTCGGTGATCCAGGATGTCTTGGTTGGCGGGCTATCACGTACCACCAGGCTAGCGATCGCGGACACGTGTGCCGCAGCCAGCCGCTCCTCCAGTTCTGTCTCATTGGCCGGCCACATGCCGCCGACAACCGCATAGATGTTGCCTTTTAAAAGTGTCTCGAGGGCACCGAGAGGATCTTTCGCGACATCCTGCGTGACCAACACGATGCGACGACCATAGATGCCGCCATTGCTGTTGAGGGTTTCGACAGTCTCCTGCATGCCGGCAAGGATCGCCTTTCCTTCATCTGCGAGCGGTCCCGTGACTGGCAGCAACGTTCCCAGTCGAACATTGCTGGAAGAAACGCCATGCGGCTGGTCCTCGCGCGTTCCGACCTCAGAGAGATAAAGCAGCAAAGCGCGGGCTTCCTCGTCTGTCAGATTGTAACGGGGCATGATCGACCCAAGCGGACGCCCACCTCGCCCGACACCATTCTCAATGGCAGCCAGGATCATTTCACCTGTTGCAAACCCTGGCAGGATACCGCGCGTGCCAGTCAGTGATCTGATATCAACCGGCGGAATTTGGACGCCGCCTTCCAACTTGCCTGCCCCACTGACGCCATGACAATTGGCGCAAGCAGCAAAACTTGTTGGTAGATTTCTATTGGTTGCCTCAGGCCCGGCCTGAAAAGGCCGAAACCCCTGGAATAGATTGCGGCCACTCGTGTCTGCATCAGCGCAGGCGCTCCCCCACGAATAGAGGAAAGCTATTGCCGCCGCAGTGATGAGGCCGGAACATCTCACTGAGCGTCCCCCTTCTCTGTCAGCAACGCCAGCAGCGTGGCAGGAGACGCCGTGACATCTGTACGCGTCCAGCGCTTGTTGGCCGGCTGGCCCACCCAGAACAGGGCGGAGTGGTCTACGGGATTACCGGCATCCTGTTCGAAACTTCGCCAGACCTGACGGAGATCTTCGAAGCTCCCTGTCAGCATCAGCCAGTTCTGTTCATCCCCAAGTTCAACACCAAAGCGTGCCGCATACTCCCGGATCGACTGTGGGGTGTCGCCATATGGATCGAGCGAAATCGAGAGCAAAAGTGGGCGAGCTATCAGCGGCAGTTGCTGACGCGCGACATTTTCCTGAAGTAGTGATAGTTGCGCTGTCTGAGTGGGGCAGACGGTCTGGCAACCCGTGAAGAAGAAACTCACGACCACTGGGCGATCCCGGATCAGTTCGTCGAACCTGCGTGGCTTATTGTCCTGATCGACGAGCTCCACGTGCGGTGGGACAGGTCCCGTCTTGAGCCACCAATCCTGAGCTTGCGATGCCCAGACTTGAGCGAGCGTAAATATCGTCGCGGATACAAGTGTTGCTGCTGCCTTTGGTGTCATGGCGTCAGCCCCAATCTTTGCTCGCCCATATGTCCTTCGACGAAGGAAAGGTTGGCAGACTGGCTGGACACAAGGAGGTCGTAAGTCGCGGCTTTGGGCAGCGGAAAGACTGCCTCGTACTCACCATCGCCCTCATCACTGAGTGGGATGCGGCGCTGCCATCCTGAATGCTTGTCGAATACGAGAAGAGTAAGGTCCCTTAGACCAGAAAGCGCCGTAGCTTCGCGCCCCGGCAATGTCTCCAGAACCCGAACGCGAACTTTTTCCCGGCGACTAGCAGTTGCTTCCGCGCTGATGTACTGAGCTTGCAGACGTGCAGATGCAGCTTGGTTGTTGGTACTGCCCTCAAGGATCAGGGCAGAACAACTGGCAAGGCGGGGACGGACGGCACCGATCAGCAATTCATAGCGACCGGCGCTGTCGTTCCTTATCGTTGTACGATAGTGGCCGGGTTCCACTGGACTGAATGAGTAGTCGACAATATCGAGGCCAACGGCTGCGCGGCGATAGTTGGAGTAGCTGCCAACTGGCGCCATCATGCCTTCGCTGTATTGGTAGATCATTCCGTCACCCGCGCTGGCGACGAGAATTCCGTTTCCCTGCGGTGAGGCAACGATCCTGCTTGGCACATCACCGTCGTCCAGCGCCCGGTTCGGCGAACTGACCATGACATCGAGGGCCTGGTTTTTGCTGTGAATGAGATCGTCAAGCCCGAAGAGTGCTGCTCGACCAGACGGTCCGCCGGTCACATAGAGGAACTGGTCGGTCGTCACGATACTGTCAGCTCCAGGCGGCGTCGCAAGCTCCATGACAACGCGGTTTCTGGCGAGATCGATGATACTCGCGCGACCACCTCCAACGGCGACAAGGCGCCGTCCGTGATCAATGAGCCGCATCGTAGCAACAGCATGCGGCAGGACAATCGATGAATGTTGCCGTTCGCTCGGCGTCCCGTCTGGCACCAGAGTAAGCGTCCCATCCGTCGAAACGATGATCGTTGCTTTGGCCTGGTCGCTGTGAACTATGGCACTGGCTGCCGCCGGCAATGTCACCTCGCGATCAGGGTTTTCGCCCGTTATTAGCCGCGCAATATTGTCTCCGTTAAGCCATGCCACCACCTTGCCGTCATCAGTGGCGAGTATATCCGTGACGCCAGGTGCGTCGGTGAAAATCAGGCCGGCCCTTTCGTCGTTAAGGTTCAAACTCGCGAGTTGCCCAGTTGCAGGCAGCGCAAGCCACAGCATCCCGGCGCTCTCATCGAGGATTATCCTCCTGCTTAAGGACCCTTGCGGCAGATCGATGCTGCGCGTAATCGCTGCCGACTGGAGATCGACTGCCACAAGTCGATCGGAGGACAAGAGCACCCACATTTCCATCCGTGTCCTGGCCTGCGCCCAGTCGAGGGGGCGAGCCTGGAGATCTATGATGGATTCGAGCTTGGCGTTGTTGAAGCCTACAAACGGATTGATGAACGCCAGGCTTCCGTCTGAATTCAAGGTCACAATGCGATACTGGTTGAGATCAATGTCGCTTCGACGGCCGATGCCTTGTGTTGCTAGCGTCTTGATCCTGTCAGCGCAGCTTTTTTCTTGCTCGACCAGCGCACCACGATCCCGTTGCATCCAACCGAGCAATGCTCCCCTCTCGTATTGAAGTGGGGCTCCGGACGCCGCGTCAGAGACGAACACATCAAGGGTTCCAAGGCCGTCGTGAACCTTGTTTGGCGTGTAAGTCCAGCGCAAGCTGAGACCGCCGTCGACGCCCTGCCCTTCCTGCGCGTCAGCTGCCATTGCGCCAGGCGCCGACAGCATTGTCAGCAACGCCGCCACCGAATTGAATAAGCGCCTGCACATCACGCGATCCAGAACAGGCGTGAGAGGACGAGCCGATCGAAGTTGCCGGCCAGAGACGCATCAAAGCACACCTTTTCGATCCGAGCTGCACCAACGGCCTCAGCACCAACAAATGGAGCGGTCGGAAGGCTACCGGCAACGAGCGCCGGTCCGGTTATGCCGTCGCCATGGGCAAGTTTCCATTCAGGATCGCCGGTCAAAAGCACCCACATGACAGCGTGCAACCCGCGACCGTCGTAAAGCTGCTGATCACCGAGGATCGAGAGATAGCCACCAACACCAATGACAGGGGCGTCGAACGTGAGGGTGATCGGGGTGTTGTTCGGCTGGCTGGATCCCGGAGGATACTTGGCCATCAGTGCGCACTCGCCGGTAGCGAAGTTCACGTCAATGGAGGTGCCATTGATGCGCAAGCGCGTGACCGGTCCAATCCGGTTGATGGTAACAGGCGCTCCGTTTGCAGCGTACAGGTTCGGCCGATTGCGCACGGGAGCATCATCTGAAAGGGCCGCACCCGTAGACACGCCTCCAACTCGGTCCCACAGGACCTCCCTCGATTGGCTGGAGAACTGGTTGGCTTTCGCCACGATATTGATTGAGGCCACGTCCCTTCCTCGCTTACTGGTTACTGGCAGCGGTCGAGCCTTGATCGGCGACCCGGAAAATCCCCCAAAGACCGCCGTCGAAGAGGAAGCTTGCCTGGCTACGAATGAGATAATCGAGCACTGCACTCGAAGGCCCACCCGCGACAAACTGCATCGTCACGCCCATCATCGGCCCAAAGCCGTTGTAGACACCCTGGCGTATGCTCGATCCACCAGTGGGATCGAGAACCCGCGAGCCCTCTTTCCAAGGATATGGGTTCCAGGAGTGACCGCTCACGGCGAGGCCTTGCTGGCGGGTATGGCCGCCCGGATGCACGAAGTGCAGTCGAACCGTCTCGCCTGCTTTAGCAGAAAGCACTGGTGTTTCCGGATCGCATGGATGGGAGAGTGCGTTGTTTGGCCGGATACCGGCCGCGCAGCGCATTGTCGGTCCCGCACCGATCTCAGCCGAGCTTAACATGTCGGCCTGGTCATGCTCGTTGCGTTCAGGAAAACCAACGCTCGGATCGCCGCCGGTCCTTGCCCAAAGCGGCTCGGTTTTGAAGTTCATCGCCTTGACGCCATAGTCGTCAGGCTCCTCGGCCCCGGACAGATTTTCAACCGGCAGACCGCCGTGCGTCGCAAAGACGGCATCCTGCATGATGATCGCGTGGTCGATGTAACGGCTGCCCTCTGTGGTGCAGATTTCGGTGCTCGGCCCCTCAGTCATTCGAAGAGGCGCCCCGTCGGGCCCGAGCATTGGCGATCCATCCGCGTTCTTCAACCCATAGGCAAAACGGTCGTCCTCGCACACCTGAGAGCCCTTGGGCCCGATGACGAGGGCGCCCGCCATCCCATGCCCAGCATGCTTTAGTGGATCACCGAAGCTCCTCAGCGGCATGGCGCCGAACTCGACAGGTTTGTTGAAGTCGCTGCCAGTTCCCATGAAATCGGTCGCACTCCAGGTGAATAGCCCTCGGCACCGCTGGCCCTCATCACCGTCGATACCGGCGTTGACGACGCAAGGCGGCACGAGTGTTCCCTGTCGATTGAGCTGATCCGGCGCGCTTGAAAATGGATCGCTGCCTGGGCCGTCTCGACCGCGCACGACGACAGCACTGTTAAGCCCGACGTTTGAGCCATCCCCAAAGGCAGGGCTCTGGAACACCAATGCTGGCGATATCCCGACACTGGACGACATGCGGAACTGGTTGATGTTGAAGCCATCCGTGATCATCGGCAGGAAGTTGAAGGAGGCTCTCGCTTCCGCCACCTCTTCGCCCGCCCCAGGATTTTGCGGTCCGTCGTCGAGCCTCGGCGGAAGAAGGTTGCGCAGGTGAACGTCGATGCATTGACCAGCGGACGCATGCATCACAAGCGGTTCGAGCTTGCGGCCGGCTGCAAACTGGAGCCGTAGCCTTTGAAGCACCTCGCCGTTGCGTGCCGGTCCACCTTGAGGATCCTGGAGTTCCTCGCAAGCCGGCATATCGGAACCGGGATCGCTGCTTCCGCCTATCGTGCATGTCCTTGGCGCACTCTCCAGAACGTAGACCAGCGCATTCTGGTCCTCCATGCCAAGGCGCGTGTTATAGTCGATGCCGCGCTGAGTGACCTGGCCGCATGAGCCATAGAGGTCGCACGCCCTGACCGCGCTGACTTCGAAATAGCGGTGCGGTTTGTTTTCGAAGTCGGCTGCGTCATGGGTTGCACAAGGGTTCCTGGTGTCACCGCCGAGCTCCGTCGGTACGGGGTCTGGCAACGGCGCAAGGAAACGCCGTGGTCTCGGTACGAGACTTGACGTGCTGCTCGTTCGCATCGGTATTGCCGCTTCACTTTGTGGCGTGTCGCGGTAGGTGCGCATGACACCCCAAAGCCCATCCCAAAGCTGGTCGATGGAAGAGCCGAAATAGAGGTAATCGCTGATTGGCTGCTTGATCGGATTGGCCGTCACGTCGAATTCGAAGTGTTCCGAGATGCCGACAGGCTGCGTGTTGACGAAGCCGGAGTTGTTTTCGTCCGAAAGACCGGTCAGGCCCGGAAGCCGATGCCATTTGACGCCGTTCATCGAAAAGACGTGCTGGGCTTCCTGTGCGCCCTGGATGAGCCGGATCTGCACCCGATCACCTTCGAACGTGGGTAGAACAGGCGTTGCCGGGTCACCGAACTCGCGCCATGGCTCGAGGCGGAGGATCTTTGGATCGCAACCCGTGGAATCGGGCAACAGCTCCTTTGAATAGAGCGCGCAGTTGAAATTGCGCCGCCAGCGCTCGGCGCTCGCAACCACAGCGTCGAGCCTCGCCTCCATGCCCTTCTTGCGCAGGATCTCCCGGGTCCCTGGCGCGACAACGACCGAAAGCGGCTGCTTGGCCAAGAGCTCGTCCCGCCGCGCGTGAACTGACGTACTGAACCCGTTTGCCGGGTCGCCCAAGCAATCCTGATCGCCAATCGAGCACGGTTGGGTCAAACCAGCCCGGCGTGTGTGCTGGCTGTAGTTCCAGCCGCCCAGGATCGGATCCGGGGTCGCCTCGCTGATACGGAGCGCCAGCGGCTCGTGACGATAATTGAAATACTGGCTGCCGGGATCCTCGGACGATATCGCCAGTGGTCTTGCAAGCGTCGTGTTCACGTGACGGCGCCCGAAGCGGACGGCCGACTTGTCGCGCAACCCGTTATCGGCAAAGGGTTCCGGATTAATAGGCTCAAGAGCCATGTTATAGGCGATACCGAAGTCTGCGATCGCAAGGTCAAATTCGCGACGGGTATCATGCGAGGGGACGCAGGCCCCATTGCGACCGCCTTCAGGCTGAATGCCAGGCAAGGAATCGCTGTCGCCCACACAAGCCGGCGCCAGAATATTTGCCATGGTGCTGGTCGGCCCGCCGTCGGCGCGCAGCTTTAGCGGCTTGCGCGGTTCAATGTCCTTCAGCAGCGAACCGGCGTTCTTCAGAAGGGACGGGTTTGTCTTTGAAGCGATATCGGAGCCACCAATCAGCTTGGAGCAGAGCGGCGACATGTTGGGATCATCTGGCCGGCCATTGCAGTTCAGTTTGCTGGCGGCCGCCAGATCCGCACTGTCCACAGTTGCTCCAATCCTTGTCCAGACGGAATTGGCCGGCTCGATGACAAGCCCTGCGTAGAGCCCGTGCTGCTGATGCGAGCTTGGCCCCATGTGATCGTGGGTAAAGACAGTTCTAAGCGTATTGTCCTTACCGCCTACGGTATTGAGGATGGGATCGGCCCACCAACGCTGCGTCGTGCGCTGAGCGCCACATAAGGGATGCTCGCTCCGCAACAGCTCTTCGTAGTCACTGTTGCTGGCGCTTCCCTGTGGCGGGCACTCTCCACGCTTGAGCAGTGGAAGGTAGCGCGGATCGCGCTGTGCCGCCTCAAAGATGTCGCCGCCTGGGAGAAACAGTGGATGGGCCTTGGGAACCAATCGCTGCTCGGGAGAGCCGACCTCGTCCAGGTGCCGGTTATAGGCAAATATCCGATCGCGAACCTCTTGCGGCGAGAAGGTGGCGTCTTCGTAGTTGAAGCCGTTGCCGGACCCATCCGACGAGGTAACGTCGAATTTGACCAGGTGAATATGCTGGCCGATCGTGTCGGTCGGCGTGTAGACTTGGAAGTCGTCGACGTTAAGCGCTGCCGGAACGAAGTTCGACGACTTGAAATTGATGCACTCGCCGGAGTTTGCCCTGAAAAATAATGGGGCCGGCAGGCTTGTGCGATTATCAGGATCGATGATGTCCTTGATGTCGTTTTCAAGGATCAGCATGCGTCCCTGCGGATCAAACCAGCCATGCTTGTTGTAGGTCAGTTCGGTCTGGATGAAGGCAGCACGATAGTCACGCCTTGGTGCGTCTTGCGGGCAAGGCTCGGCATAGGGTGCCCCTTGAGCCCGGTTCCGACCGTTTACGTAGAAAAAGGCGGGGCCAGGGATCGCTGGCTGGCCGGCAACCGTCGTGGAACGATCGCTCTTATAGGCCTTCGGGCGCCACCAGATTGACTGAGGAAACGGGGCGCTCGGTGCCGGAACGAGACCGGGTGCGGTCAGCGTTCCCTCATGGAATTGCATCGCCCGCTGTTCGTCTTGCTCGCCTTCAACTTTCAACGGCTTGAGATCGAGCGTTTCCCATTCGCCGGCAAGCACGCTCAAGGCGGCAGGATTCTGGGTGGCGACGCGCTCGGCAATCACCTGCGCTGCCTCGCCACCGGTTTTAAGTGCATTGGCAAGTACAGCGGGGTTCTTGACCACCTCGCCTTCCACGACAACGTGCCGCGGCAGCCCGCCATCGACAACCTTGTCAGCTGGTGGTGCGGTCGAAAGATCCGTCCAGGGAGCATCGACATCGAAATCCAGAACGGGCTGGGGCGGACGGTGACCGGGTTGGCCAGGGATATAGAAGGGATAGCCGCGGAACGCCGCCGTCGGCATCGGTGCAAGCGATGCTCCCGGTATGGGCACCAGTGCAGGCGTCTCCGTGCCGCTTGCAACCTCCTTGTCCGGGAGGTTCATCCCCGTCGGATCGTTCTGCGGCCCGGCTGACTTACTCGGGTCGAAGTAGCCAATCTTGCCGTCGGTAAAGGCATCGTGGCTGCGCCACAGCTCCCACATGCCCTGTGCGAAGTGCGGATAGAGGTGGCAGTGGAATATGGAGTCGCCCGGCGTGTAGTTGCGATTTCCGGATCCACCGAACTCGATGTCATAGGTGAAGGTGGCACCTGGCGAGATCGTCTGTGAATCGAGGTAAGAGGAGTTCGGATCTTTTCTGTCCGGTACCCATTGATGGGCATGCAGATGGAAGACGTGAGTTTCCTTGGGCCCGGCATGCAGGTTACGGAACCGCACATTGTCGCCGAGATATGAATGGTGGACGTTGGAAGGGTCATCGCTATAAAGCGCACCGACCGCCTTGCCCTGGTCGTTGTATTTCAGGATGAGAGCGGGGTCGCCATTTGCCCACGAGCTCAGGAAGAACTCCTCGGCGCGACACTCGGCGCAATCCTTGACCGGTCCAACCTGCTTGCCGAACTGCTTGGTCGACATGACAAGCGAGCCCATGCTGCTGACGCCATAGTTAATCCCCATGCCGTCCTTGATCAGGTGCAGCGGATTGCTCTCGTCCTCAAGCTCTGCAAAGGCCTGCTGGGCGTGCACCTCGTCATGGAAGATGACCGTGAATTCCCGGAATGGCTTGTCGTCGCATTTGGCGCCATATGCCACCGCACACTTGCCTGGATCGGGTGAGGTAGGCGGCACGATGATCGCGTTGAGATCGCTGTGAACGATGTTGTTTTCCTTGTCCAACAGGTTCAGGATCGGCGGACCGCTGTTGCCAGCGGTCTTCTCGTAGGACAGGTTCGAGTAGGGATGTTTGCCACCCTTGACAGATCCCTTGACCGCCTGCATCTCGGCATTGGTCACTTGTGATCGGTACCAGCGTGATCCCTTTGGTTCGACGTTGACGGCTCCAAACAGGCCGAGGCCGATCTGTCCACCATCGCCCTCGCCCCCGACGGGGGCACCCATGGAATAAGCAAAAAAGGCGCCGTCCTTGTCTGCGCGCCACCTCGTCACCACTGTCTGACCAGGCATCGCCAACGATCCATGGGTGAACTTTGCCTTCTCGCTATTCGGGGTCGACGGGTTGAAGACAATGCCCTGCTGCGATGGCAGTCCGACATTCGATCCATCGCCGCCGCATGCGGCGTTCACAGGGCACTCGACATCCTTGATCGGGTCGATCGAGAGGCCGGTGATATGAAATGATGCTGCTCGTGTACGCGGCATGTCGACGCTGACGGGTTCCGCCAGATCGACACCAGTCTTCGGCGTCGATCCCGGCAGGGCCTGAACATGATCAGGCAGGCGACCGCCGTTTTGAGGTGGGATCCCACCCTCCTCCTCGGCGGTGTTGGCCAGGAAATTTGTGAAAGTCACCTCCAGGCAGTCTCCTTCGTTGACGCGTAGCACGATTGGTCGCGGCCGCTTGTCAGGGCGAAGCATGGCATTGCCAGGCGTAGGCGCCGCGCTGATGGTGGAATCCAGGGCGACAACGTCGCGTCGGAGAGCAAACAGCATGCCCGCTGGGACGAAAGCCGAGAACCGGTTGAGAAGGTAAGCCTGCTCGATGGCGACAATGTCGGCCTTGACCACGCGACCGCATGTCGGTGAGCTCGGGGCTGTCGCCGCCAGAACGGCGCTTGGCGCCATCGCCGTCAAAAGCAGAAGAGCGGCGATCTGGAGCCGGGACAGGAAAGACAACAAGTACATCCTGCCAGCGATGAACGATAGCATTGGTAATCTCCGGAGAGCGGGGGCATTCGCAATTCTGAGCTTACTTGCGGTCGGCGGTCGTTTTGCTCGGGAGGAGCGTATGTCATGCATTAGGCACGCGGCGTCGCCACGCACCTCACTTACCTTCATTCGTCGGCGACAAGGCATACCTCATCGCCCTCGCGCATGAGTTGCTTCAAGAGCAGCTCGCGCGACAGAATTTGCTGCGTGATACCGGGAAATAATTGCCTAAAAGCAATATCTAAAGGCGGTTGTTGCAATCACGACCGCTTATGTAGACGATGAAATACCGAGAAAAAGCTCGTGTCAACACAGTTATTCTAATTGCCGTAGAATTTTCTAAATTAGTTCATGCAAATACTATTCGGTAGTTGCACCACTCCAAAGCACCTCGCGAAAAATGGCACGCAGGCCTTCACTCGCTTTAGACGCGTGTTGTTTGAGCGAGACTGTGTGTGAGGGATTCGTTCCGTGGTATCGTCTCCTGCCCGTCGACAATGCCACAAGAAGCATTCCGCTGAGAAAAACGCTGCTTGGCCAAGATGGTCTTACCTAGCTAAAGAGGACGGAGTAGCGCTTGGCGAAACTCTTGGGCATGAGTTTCTAGCATGCCGATTGCATGGCCATCGCCATATTGTTGAGGTCGATACTGGTCTAATCTCCGCTGTCGAAGAGCCGATACGGAGGTCAGAAGTCTCTCCTACCGCCCCTTGTTACCGCTTTGGCCTCGCCAACGACCGAGCAATATCAACGATGTCATCACGTGAGGCCGTTGGATCCTCCTTGTTCCAAGCAACGCCCAGCCCGATCCTGAAGTCGATCCCCCTCACCTTCTTCAGCTCAAAGGCACGGTTCGGAAGCTCCAGCGTCCATTCCGGTACAAAGCCGATGCCAAGCCCGGCAGAAACGAGTGACACCAGCGAATAGGTGTCATCGCAGGTATAGGCGATGTTCTTGGTCAGGTCGTATTCCTCGAACTTCTCATTGAAGTAGCGCTCCGTGAATGAGAGGTTCTGCCGGTTGAAGGCGATGATCTTCTGATCGCGCAGATCGTCGATGCTGAGGTCTTCGCGTTCGGCCAGCGGGTTGGTGTGGCCAACCGCCAGATGATAGCGCTCATGGGCAATCGAGACGAAGCGCAACGAGCCGATGTTTTCCACCGGCCGGATGAAGCCGAGATTGAGCTGGCCGCTCTCCAGGCCGCGGATGATGTCGCCGGTATTGCCGGAGGTGATATGGATGCGGACATCGGGATACTTGCGGGCGATCTTCGACAAAAACGTCGGCAACATGCCCATGGTGGCGGGATAGACGGTGCCAATCCGGATCTGGCGAATGCGGCTGCCGCCGGCGGCCCGTGTCAGCTCGGTGCCGAGGTCGACTTCGCTGAGGATCCTGACACAGCGATCATAGAAGGTTTCCCCTGCCCTGGTCAGTTCCACCCGCCTGGTCGAGCGGATGAACAGCGCACAGCCAAGCTCCCGCTCCAGCGCCATGACATGATTGCTGAGGGCTGGTTGGGCAATCCGCACCTTGGCAGCCGCTCTGCCGAAGTGCAGTTCCTCGGCCACTGCTTTGAAATACGAGAGTTGGCGTAGTTCCATGAAGGTCATCCACTTGTGCAAGGCCAAACCAGAGAATGTGTCGCTCACGAAGATTCACGTTCAGATTGCTTTCATAGTTCTATAATACGTGGTTTTATATTTTGTCAAATGTTGTGTTTTCCGCCATGGATGCACGGCAGAGAGTTGCGATGAATCTGAGGCGCTTGCGAGTTTCGAAGGGAATCTCGCAGGATGATCTCGCGCTCACGGCAGACATTGAGCGCTCCTATGCAGGACATCTCGAACGTGGAAGCAAGAATCCGACGGTTGTTACACTCGAGAAGATCTCAGCAGCTCTTTCGTGCGATATTTCGGAGCTATTCGCTCCGGTCCCTGCCGGAACGAAGCCCATCGAGCCTCTCCGAAGTGGACGGCGCTCCCGATCGTGAGCGACCGATGCAGAATCCGCAGCCCGTCACTCGGCCTGCCGAAGCGAGCACTGCAGTAGAGAGATTATGCATCCGGTAGACCGACGCCACCGAGTGCCGGCATATGTCAAATGCAGTCCTTGATCACCCCTAGGGATTGAGGACAATCCGCTACTGGGCCCCTTGCTTCTTATGCTGAGTCTCCGGTCGAATGTAGGGAAAACGGGGCAGTTCCTGCGCACTCCACGGTCTCTTGGTCGGCGGCGTCGTGATTCAATGGCCGGTGGCTCCATATTTGAGGTTTGACATGTCCGAAGAACTGCCATCGACCTAGCTTCACTCTAACTAGGCACAGCCTAGCAAGGCATCACCTTTATGCTCTGCAGCCGCCGTGTAGATAGGCGGTAATTTTCCCACAGCGGACCGGAGCCATCTTCGTTTAGAAAACACGAGACACGCAGCGCGCCTAAATCAAGAGCGTAGCTTCCGAGCAACAGGGTTTACCGTGAGTTGAACATACAACTATTAGCACTTGCAATT
This sequence comes from Hyphomicrobiales bacterium, assembly GCA_900466605.1. Taxonomy (GTDB): domain Bacteria; phylum Pseudomonadota; class Alphaproteobacteria; order Rhizobiales; family Rhizobiaceae; genus Rhizobium. The sequence continues at coordinate 2,380 of UBMU01000004.1, read as the reverse complement.
AGCGTCCTTCTAAAGTAGCGAGCGCAGAGTCAGTGAAATATGAGTAGCAATCATGCAACATCCAGACGCAGCCTACGTCCTAACGGAAATCGCCAGTACGTTTCTGCCGCCTCTTAAGCGCGTACAACGGGTGAGCGGCTATTTCGCCGCCACTGCTTTCTTCATCCACGCAGCACCATACCATATCGACCATCCATGGCTCATCGCAGCTGGTGTAGGCCTACTCGGGGGGGCAACGCAGAGCGCCAAAATCGGTCAGGCTGCTCTGGTATATTTTGCTGCAGTGGCCGTCATTCCCGGTAGCATGATAATGAGCGCCGCCGCTGCCGTTGGGCTCTGACAAGAGCCGAAACAAAAATAGTTGATTTCGGCGATTCTTGCTGGGCCGGGGAACTGGACTGCCTCCACCCATCGGCATGTATTGACGCAGGTGTGCGAAGCGCACCCTAGTGGATCAAGTTGCACGCCGGCATGGAGATGCTTTAAATCGGAGGGTCAGGTCCTAGGGAGCTATATCGTCGCGGCGGACAAAAAGTTTCGCCCCAGCGATCTTTAACGCCCGCTCGGGGCGAGAAGAATGCCAGCCAGTCGAAACCGACAAGGCCGGCGATGAGGACGCCGAGGAAAGCCGCGAGGTGTCAAGGCGTTGGTGACGGTATTAGCCGATGTCATGGTCTCTCAATGGGGCGTCTCGCCCGCAACTGATTTAGCATTGTTGTGAAAAGCGCTACTTCTTGGAATTGTCAGATTTCGCCACTTCAACTAGCGAGCGCAAGCTCGAAGTTTTTAGGAGGCAGTAATGCAGAATCCAGACGCGGAATACGTCCTGTTCAGGCGACTGTGGCGGGTTCTCGGCTATCTTGCAGTTCCCGCCACTTGCGCTCATGCATGTCCTTATCAGATCGACCCTGGCCATCGCTGCTGGAATTGGCTTGCTCGGTGGTGCCGGCCAAAGCGCGAGGATCGGCCTGATTGCGATCGTCCATTTCGCTGCGATGGCAGTGCTGCCTTATGGCCTCATCCTGACGATCGCTTCCGCGATCGGCCTTTAGCCTGTTGCAGTTGTCCAATAGTATGAAGTGCCCTAGCATCAGGACCGTTAGGGCGCTAGCCGATGATGAGTTGCACACCTTTTAAGCTTTCGGTTGTATACAAGCCTATGCTGGACTCGTAGCTTACAGGGCTGCTATCCGAGGCGAGGACGAGCCGAGGAGGATTTCTTGAACCTGAAGATCTCAATTGTCACCCCATCTCTCAATCAGGGCCGGTTCCTTACGCAGTGCCTTGAGTCCGTTCGGTCCCAAAATTGGGCCGATATAGAGCATTTTGTCATCGACGGCGGCTCCACCGATGAAACGCTCAAGATCATCGACGAGCGCAAAAGCCAGTTGACCCATTACATCAGCGAACTCGACGAGGGCGCAGCCGATGCGATCAACAAGGGTTTCGCCATGTGCACCGGCGATATCGTCGCCTGGCTCAACGCTGACGACTACTACCTCCCAGATGCATTCCAGAAGGTAGCCGAGGCATGGCGTGCTGCACCCGACGCCCCATTCTGGTTTGGCAACGGCCAGCGAGTGGACGAAGCCGGGAAATTCAAGGCCTCCTTCAATGGCCGCCCGATGCATTACGACAAGCGCGCGCTGATCGAAGGTACCGACTACATCCTCCAGCCGTCGACCTTCATGAATGGGAAGGTACTGCGGCAGGTCGGCGGCCTCAATACCTCGCTGCGCTGGTCGTTCGACTGGGAACTGTTCATTCGCCTCGCCGAGCAGGGCGAGCCCGTTGCGATGGAGAGGATGCTCTCGGCCACGCGGGAGTGGGGAGACACCCTCACATCGACTGGCAGTCTGAGGCGGATTGAAGAGATACGGTTGATGATCGAGAAGCGAAGCGGAAAACCCCTCACCTATGGAACGCTTTGCTACATGTTCGACACGATGCACAAAGAGATGCAGGCTAGGCCGGAGGAATTCTCTGGCCTGACCCTTGATGCCGTGGCTTCCACCTGGCGTGCCGTTCAGAGCGACATGATGCGCAAACTTCCCGTTGATGCGGGCGGGATGCCGAAATGCCGGGAGACATCGAAGCAGCCAAAGCGTAATGGGCCACCAAGCCTATTCAAGCGGATCGCTCGCAAGGGCATCCGACTCGCTAATCGTTTGGTCGAGGGGTGACGTGGCTTCCACCACCTCCCGAACAGGGTCTTTAGGATCAGCTGCACAACGTTCTGGGTCTGGGACTTTGACCTCTACCCAGCCGGCCGCGAGGCTTTCATCAGCCGTAGCCGTCCATGATGGCGCCGCGTAGATCTTGGTGGATGGTTCGAATAACCGCCTTAATGGACAAGTACCTGGGTAATCCTCCCCGGGAA
>UBMU01000085.1 GCA_900466605.1 Hyphomicrobiales bacterium | reverse complement strand
GCATCGATGGCATGAGCGTTGTCGCCGACGTCCTGAAGGACTGCCCGCAGCTTGGCGACGGAGGCATTGAAGTCGCTGCGTAGCCGATCGAGATGATCGGCAAAGGGCGTCTCGATCGTCAGAGTGAGATCGCCTTCCGAGAGTGCGCCCAGCGCTTCGGCGAGTGCATCCACGGCATGCTGGATCTCTGCGGCTTCGCTGGCCTTCGAGGCTTCGTTACGAGAACGCTCCTGCTGGGCCTGTTCGCGGGTATGCTCTGCACTGCGCTCCAGGTCGAGGCGGGCGAAGGAGTTGTCGCGGAAGACGGAAACCGCGGCCGCCATGTCGCCAATCTCGTCCTTGCGCCCGGCATAAGGGACGGTGGCATCGAGATCGCCATCTGCCAGACGGGCCATGCGGGCTGCGATCGTCGAGATCGGCTGCGAGATGCGTTTCCAGGCAAGAAAGGCCGCAGCAACTGCTACGGCAAGCGCGACAACAAGGCCGCCGACGATCGACAGCACGCCAGCGTTATAGTTGGCGGCGGCATCGGCGAGCGCCGCATCCGTCGACTGCCGATCCTTCGCGAGCATTCCGTCGACGAGGGTCTGGATGTTGTTGGCGGACATTGAGAGTTCGCCGCGATAGAGGCTGTTTGCCTGGCTGCGCTTGCTATCGAGCGCCAGCGCAATGATCTTGTCGGCAAGAGCAGCATCGTTGGCGAGCGCCTTCTGCAGCCGGCCGAAATTCTGGCTCATATAGTCGCTCTTCGGCTGCTTTTCGAAGGCGTCGATCGCAGTAGCGAGGCGCTGGCGCCGAGCCTTCAGCGTCGTCTCGGCGTTGCGGAAATCGGTCTTGCCCGTTGCAAGGAGATAGTCGGCGTAGCTGCGACGGACGTCGTTAAGCGTCGTGACAATCGTATGGAGGCGCTCAGTGTTCGGAATGTTCTGCGCGCCGATCTGCCGGGTATTGCTTTCCAGATTGGTCAGCGAGAAGGCGGCAATCGCACCCTGTACCAGAGCAATCACAACAAGAGACAGGAAGAGGAGCGGAAGGAGCGTTTTTATCTTCAGTTTGGACATGGGGGCGGTCTCATACGGCGAAGGTGACAAGGCTCAACCGATCACGATCGATCGCCTGCGCAGGCACTTGCCTTGATGGTGTCGGGGAGAACGGTACGGACGATATCCGTCCTGCGTCATGCATTGGGCCCCACTAAAAACGAAGATCCGTAAGATTTGATTAAAAGTAATATTTTTTAATCATCGTTGACCGCTACAGCCAATGTGACTTTGCGCGCCTTATGGCCTCCAAACAACAACGCCCGCGGCGAGCGCGGGCGTTGTTGTTTGACGGGATTGAGACCTATCAGGCAGCGCGACGATTG
>UBMU01000011.1 GCA_900466605.1 Hyphomicrobiales bacterium | reverse complement strand
AATCCACCATGCCAAAGCCAAGACGGCATCGGCGCTGGCAAGCGTAGATCCGCGCCATGCCGGCCATAACTTGAAGGGTCCGGAGGACGGTTCAAATCCTGCAACGGATCGTTGCTTGTCGACGGACTTCCGGTCGCCTGCGTCCTCAAGCCTTTATACAAGACGTGGTCAAGGACTATGGCTTCAATCGAAGCGTGACAGGAAGTCAGAAACCGTTTTGAGGCAAAGCGCCTTTTCTTCCACATGCGGCATGTGGCTAGAGTTTTCGAACAGCGCCCATTCGCAGCCCTTGACCCTGTCGACATAGGGCTTGACGACCAGTGGTGTGGCTTCGTCGTGTCTGCCTGAAATCTTGAGCGTCGGCGCCTCGATCAGGTGCAGGCGGTCCTCGATCGTCCAGTCCTTCATCGTGCCGATGACATGAAATTCCGTCGGCCCGTTCATGTTGCGATACACGGTATTGTCCTCGTCCATAATGGCAAAGGTGCGTGCGACTTCCGGGGGCCAGGGCGACACCCGGCAGACGTGGCGATCGTAGAAGACGCGAGACGCAGTGATATATTCGGGATCGGCGATCGTACCGGCCTGTTCGTGTTTCAGAAGCGTGTCCTGCACGTCCTGCGGCAGTTCCTCGCGCAGCCGGTTAGCTTCGGAAACCCAGGTATGCATGTTGGCAGGCGAGTTGGCGATGACGAGCGCCTTCAATCCCTTCGGCTGACGCACCGCGTGTTCGGCGCCAAGCATGCCGCCCCATGACTGGCCGAGAAATCCATAACGATCCTGGATGCCGAGATAGGAAAGAAGCGCGTCGAGTTCTTCGAGGAAGAGGGCAGGGGTCCAGAAATCTGGTCCCTTTTCCGGCAGTCGGGTCGAATTGCCGTTGCCGAGTTGGTCGTAGTGAATGACGGCGCGTCCGTCTATTTCGGCAATTCCCTTGAAGCTGTCGACATAGTCATGAGTGCAACCCGGCCCGCCATGGGCAACGACGAGAGGCAGCTTGCCGCTGTCAAGCGAACCGGTGATCCGATACCAGGTCTGGTATTCGCGAAACGGCAGAAAGGCTTCCTTCGACGCAATTGCAGGCACGTTCATCTCCATGTCGTGACGATCCATGGAAAGCATAACGTGGCCGCTTGAAGCACGGCAGCTATCACAAGTTATAGGATAGGTGGTCGTCGAGAAGCCGGTAATGCGTTGCCCGCACCACCGCCTGGGTCCGGTTTTTTGCGCCGAGTTTTTTGGCGGCCGCGTTGAGATGCATGACGACCGTTGGCACGGAACGATCGATGATACGTGAGATTTCCTTGGCCGACAGCCCTTCTGCCGAATAGCGCAGACATTGGCGCTCGCGCTCTGTCAGTCGCGCCTTTCCGGCACGAAACGTCTGCGCATCGAAAAGCGAATAGGCCGCTTCGTGGAACACATGCGCAAGCAGGTTGAAGTCGGCGATGTAACGAAGCGCATGGCGTTCGAATTCCCGGTTGCCGCCGAACCGAACGCCGGTCACCGTCGCATAGTCGCCGCGCGGCATGTGGACGGGAACGGTGACGCCTGTCGACATGTTTCTTTCGCTGAGATAGCGCGCTACGGGTGCAGTGTCCTCGGTCATGAACCGGCGGATCAGCGTGTCGGCATCGGCGTCGTAATTCCAGAAGAACGGCGCTGACGTCCGGAGCGCCACCTGCTGAACCGGGTCTATGCGAAAATAACCGCGGTCGAACCAGTAATCATGCATGTCGTCGGATATGTTGCGCAGCTTGAGGAGCGACGGGATCATGATCGCGCCGTCTAGATCGTACGGCACTGGCGTGTAATCATAGATCAGCGCTTCGAAGCCGATCGCCTTCATCGCCTCGAAGATCTGGTCGATACGACCGTCAAGCGTGTCATGCGCCGTGAACTGGCTTCTGATCGTGCCGATTTCGTCAATCATGCCTTGGCATTCCTGGCTCCAGAGCCTCAAGTGCGCCAATCCTATCACTTCTTATAGCTGGCGCCCAATAGCGGTTGAGGTAAAAAAATAGCCGTGCTCAAATATTGAGCAAGTGAAATTTTGTCGGAGTGTTCAATGTGGCGTGAGATTGAGCCCGATGCTCGGCATGAGATCGAGGTCGATGGCCACAAGGTGGTCGCCTACAGTTTCGGACACGGCACCGAGACCGTCTTCTGCCTGAATGGTGGGCCGGGCCTGCCCTGCGATTATCTGCGCGAAGCTCATTCATGCCTAATTGACAAGGGCTACCGCGTCGTTGCCTTCGACCAGCTTGGCACCGGTGCGTCCGACCGCCCGACGGATCCCGCGCTCTGGACGATCGGACGCTATGTCGAGGAGACCGAGACGGTGCGCAGGGCGCTTGGTCTCGGCAAGGTCCATATGCTTGGCCATTCCTGGGGTGGCTGGCTGGCGATCGACTATTCGCTGACCTATCCGGAAAACCTGCAGACGCTGATCCTTGAAGATACGGTTGCCGATATGCCGCACCTGATTTCAGAGTTGGAGCGGCTGCGGGCGGCGCTTGGCCCGGAAACTGTCGCGATGATGCAGAAGCATGAGGCGCAGGGCACCTACGACCATCCGGAATACCTCGCTGCCGTCACCATCCTCAACTATCGCCATGTCTGCCGCCTGCCGGAATGGCCAGCCCCGGTAAACCGGTCGCTCGGAGACTGGAACATGGGGCCTTACGCCACAATGCAGGGGCCGAACGAATTCCTCTATATCGGCAACCTCAAGGACTGGAACCGGATCCCGGATCTACCAGCGATGACAGTGCCGACCCTAATCACCTGCGGCGAGCATGACGAACTTACGCCCGCCTGCGCATTGAAGATGAAGCTCGCGATCCCAAATGCCGAACTGAAGGTCATCGCAAATGCGAGCCATATGCCCTTCTACGAAAATCCGGCGGATTATTATCCGGCACTTCTGGATTTTCTGGCACGCAACAGGCCGAACTGATGCATAGAACAAAGGATCAAAGCATCAGACGACGGAGGTGCCATGCACCGCTATAGATTCGTGCTCCTGAGGCCGCTGCAGTTTCTGCCGGTCATCTTCGGCATCAGCATCATAACCTTCATTCTCGTGCGTCTCATCCCCGGTGATCCAGCACGCGTGCTCCTCGGCACGCGTGCGACACCGACGGCGATCGCTAATATCCGGGCGCAGTTCGGCCTGGATGAACCGATCTGGCTGCAGTATCTCTACTTTCTCCGCAACCTCGCCAATGGCGAGATGGGCAAGTCGATCCTCTACAAGACCGATGTTCTCAATCTCATCGCGACACGCATCGAGCCGACGCTCGCGCTGGTGTTCGCAAGCGTCATCCTCTCCGTGTTGATCGCCGTGCCAATGGCTGCGATCGCGGCGCGCAATGCGGGCAGGGCGCCCGATCACGCGGTGCGTATCATCTCCACTTTCGGCATCGGCTTCCCACCCTTCTGGCTCGGGCTGATGCTGATCATCCTGTTCAGCGTCAAGCTCGATCTTCTTCCGGTGTCCGGTTATGGTTCGACCTTCGCCGACAAGCTTTCGCATCTGATCCTGCCGAGCCTGACGATTGCACTGTCGCTGTCGACCGTTCTGACCCGAAGCCTTCGGGCCGCGATGATCGAGGGACTGAAGTCGGACGTGGCAACCGCTGCCCGCGCCCGCGGCATGCCGGAGCGCATTGTCTTCTGGCGGCATGTCCTGCCCAATTCGCTGGTGCCGACGATCAATCTTCTGGCTGTCAATACGGGCTGGCTTATCGGCGGCACGGTTGTCATCGAAAGCGTTTTCGCGATTCCCGGCATGGGGCAATTGCTGGTCAGGGCCATCTTCTCGCGCGACTACATGGTCGTGCAGGGTGTCGCCATGGTCTTTGCCTGCGCTACCGTTCTGGTCAATTTTCTCGCCGACATTGCCACGGTCTCGGCCGATCCGAGGGTCAAGCTATGAGCGCGGGTGCCGTTTCCCTTTCCGCGGCCGGCTGGAAGGTGTTTCTCGGCCGGCGGACAATGCTTGTCGTCGGCATGTCGATCCTGCTTTTCTTCGTCCTGATCGCGATCGCCGCGCCGGTGATCGCGCCCTACGATCCGATCTTTCAGGATGGTGCGGCGAGGTTACAGCCGCCGTCGTTCTTGCATCCGTTCGGTACCGACAATTTTGGTCGAGATATCCTGTCCCGCATTATCTGGGGCGCGCGGATCGATCTGCAGATCGCTTTCCTCGGCGTCGCGTTGCCCTTCGTCATCGGCACGGTCGTCGGCACGATCGCCGGTTTCTTCGGTGGTATTGTCGATGCGGTGTTCATGCGGATCGTCGACATCATTCTTGCCTTTCCCTTCCTGGTGCTGATGCTTTCGATCATAACCATTCTCGGGCCGGGCCTTTCGAGCTTCTATATCGCCATGGCGCTGGTCGGCTGGGTCTCCTATGCGAGGTTGATCCGCGCGCAGATCCTCGTCCTGAAGAACAGCGATTATGCCGTCGCGGCAGTCAGCCTTGGTTTCAGCCGGACGCGCATCATGTTCCGCCACCTGCTCCCAAACGCGATTGCCGGGTCGATCGTCTTTTCCATGTCCGATGCTGTGCTCGTGCTCCTCTCCGGTGCTGCGGTCAGCTATCTCGGCCTCGGCGTCCAGCCGCCGGTCGCCGAATGGGGTGTGATGGTTGCCGAAGGCCAGAGCTTCATAACCACGGCCTGGTGGATCACGCTTTTCCCCGGCCTGTCGATAGTCTTTCTTGCCTTCGGTTTCAGCATTCTCGGTGATGCGCTGGGTGAACTGCTTGGAGTGCATGAATGAGCGCTCCCATCCTTTCCGTCCGAGACCTCACGGTCAAAGCACATTTCGATCATGAAACCCGCCTCCTGCTCGATGCCGTCTCGCTAGACCTGGTGAAGGGCGAGATCCTCGGACTGGTCGGCGAAAGCGGATCCGGCAAGAGCCTGTTTTGTCGCTCGCTTGTGCGCCTGCTTCCGTCGTCCCGGCTGAGGATCGAAAGTGGCTCGGTCCATCTTGAAGGACGCGATCTGGTCGCAGTCAGCGATGCAGAGATGCTGAAGGTTCGCGGCAGCAAGATAGGCATGATCTTCCAGAACCCGACCAGCCATCTCGATCCTGTCATGCGGATCGGCGACCAGATTTCGGAAGGCATCCGTTATCATCAGGGGCTCGACGCTCGGGCTACGCGCGCTGCTGCGGTGGAGATCCTGTCGCAAGTCGGTTTCCCCGATCCAATTCAGCAATATCACAGTTATCCGCACGAGTTTTCCGGCGGCATGCGCCAGCGGGCAATGATTGCCGTCGCCCTATCATGCAACCCGAAAATCCTGATTGCCGACGAACCTACGACGGCACTGGATGTAACGATCCAGGCACAGATCCTTTCCCTGTTGATGGAACTCCGCGACAAACGCGGCCTGTCGATCATCCTCATTACCCATGATCTCGGCATCGTTGCGCAGACCTGCGACCGCATCGCCGTCATGCGCGGCGGCAAGCTACTGGAGCAGGGGCCGAAGCGGGAAATTCTGTCGCGTCCAAGGGATCCCTACACGATCCGACTTATTCACAGTCATCCGTCCATGCTGGAGGAGATAGCGGCTCCGGCCAGGTCGGCAGCATTCGTTGCGCCGACGAAACCGATCCTGGAGATCGACGACCTGCATGTCCGTTTTCCGGTAGGTGGAAGCTTTTTCCGCGGCAGCGTCGCAAAAAGTGTATCGGCGGTCTCCGGCATCAGCCTGCAGATCATGCCGGGCGAGACGGTGGGCATTGTCGGCGAGTCCGGTAGCGGGAAGAGTACGCTTGCCCGTGCCGTGCTGGGCCTCACGCCACTTTCTTCCGGCCATATCAGTTTCGAGGGCGTTGACCTTGCCCTGCAGCGTGATGTTGGCCTCGCAAAGCTCAGGCGTGGAGCCGCCATGGTGTTTCAGGATCCGTTCAACGCGCTCAACCCGCGCATGACGATCGGCCAGACGATTGGAGAGGTGCTGGCCGTACAGGGCAAGGTTGCGAAGCGTGATATTCCCGCGCGGATCGGTGAATTGCTCGATCTGGTTGGACTCGGGCGCGAATTCATTGACCGCAAGCCGCGTTCGATGAGCGGCGGACAATGCCAGCGCGCCGGTATCGCAAGGGCCTTGGCAGTAGATCCGAAGCTGATCATCGCCGACGAATGCGTGGCGGCCCTCGACGTCACTATCCAGGCGCAGATCATCGACCTCTTCCGCGAGCTTGCAGCGCGCATGAACTTGACGCTGCTCTTCATCGCCCATGATCTGGCGATCGTTCGCAATCTCTGTGAGCGCACCATCGTCATGTATCGCGGTGAAGTGGTCGAGGACGGGCCGTCGGAACAGGTTTTTTCTCAGCCGAAGCATCCCTACACCGCCGCCCTCATCGCGGCTATCCCGGATATCGATCCGAACAAATCCCTGTTTGGCGCCCCTGCCGCTAAAACGGTCGGTGTGACGCCATCATCCAAACGCATGCCATAACAACGAAGGGAACGACATAATGCACAGGAAGTGGAAATCGATCGGCTTTGCGGCTTTTGCCGCGGCCCTTAGTCTTAGCGCCAGCTTTGCCGAGGCCGCCGGTGTTCTCACCATCGGCCGTCGCGAGGATTCGACGACGTTTGATCCGATCAAGTCGGCGCAGAACGTCGATAACTGGGTGTTTTCGAACGTCTTCGACGTGCTGGTCCGGGTCGACAAGACCGGTACGAAACTCGAGCCGGGTCTTGCCGAAAGCTGGACCATTTCCGGCGATGGCCTGACCTACACGTTCAAGATCCGCGATGCGAAATTCTCGGATGGTTCGCCGATCACCGCCGAAGACGCGGCCTTCAGCCTGCTGCGCATCCGGGATAATCCGGGGTCGCTTTGGAGCGACAGCTACAAGATTGTCGAAACGGCCGAAGCGACGGATCCGAAGACGCTGACCGTCAAGCTGAAGACACCGTCGGCGCCGTTCCTTTCGCAACTGGCGCTCCCCAATGTCTCGGTCCTGTCGAAGAAGGCCGTTGAAGCGGGCGAAGATGCTTTTGCTGAATTGCCGACGGCTTCATCGGGCGCTTTCACCGTCAAGGAATGGCGTCGGGGCGATCGCGTCATTCTCGAAAAGAACCCGAATTTCTGGCAGGCCGATCGCGTTAAGCTGGATGGCGTTGAATGGATCTCGGTGCCGGACGACAATACACGCATGCTGAACGTGCAGGCTGGCCAGCTTGATACGGCGATCTTCGTGCCCTTTTCGCGCGTGGCGGAACTGAAGAAAGATCCCAATCTCAATGTGCTGACTGATACCTCGACTCGCGAGGATCATCTGCTGATCAATCACGAGCACGGTGCGTTGGCCAAGAAGGAAGTCGGTCAGGCTCTCGATATGGCGATCGACAAGAAGGCGATCGTCGATACGGTCACCTTCGGCCTCGGAACAGTTGCGAATTCCTACATTCCGAAGGGATCGCTCTATCACTACGATGCCAACTATCAGTATCCGTATGATCCGGAAAAGGCCAAGACGATGCTGGCCGATGCCGGCGCTTCCAACCTTTCGCTGAACTATGTCGTCAATGCCGGCAACGAGGTGGACGAGCAGATCGCGGTTCTGCTGCAGCAGCAGCTTGGCAAGGCCGGCGTCACAGTCAACCTGCAGAAGGTCGATCCGAGCCAGAGCTGGGACATGCTGGTTGCCGGCGACTATGATATCTCGGTCATGTACTGGACGAACGACATTCTGGACCCCGACCAGAAGACGACCTTCGTGCTCGGCCATGATACCAACATGAACTACATGACGCGCTACAAGAACGACAAGGTGAAGGATCTGGTCGCGGCGGCCCGCCTCGAACTCGACCCGAAAAAGCGCGAAGCCATGTATGTCGAGATCCAGAAGCTTGCCAAGGATGACGTTCACTGGGTTGATCTTTATTACAGCCCCTATATCAACGTGGCCCGCAAGAACATCGAGAACTTCTACCAGAACCCGCTCGGTCGTTTCTTCTTGGAAGATACCGTGAAGAACTAATCATACGGGAGCCAGACGCCTCGCGTCTGGCTTCACTGTCTTGCCCAGCGAGGCAGTGATGTGGCGATCGTCTTCCTGGCCTTGTACCATTTCTGCGGCGGGAAGCATTGAAATATCGTGGATTTTCCTGCTTGACTTGCTGCTGATGTCTGTATTTTAATCACGGCTGCGGATTAGGCAGTTTCCCATCCGCATTTCACATGACTTCGATGTCGCTGGGCAGTTTCGCCCCATGGCGCCCCGCAAATGAGCGGGACACGCGTCATGGGGTTTTTGCATTTGGACTATCATGACCGACGCACTGAAGATTGGTATTCTCTACTCCACGACCGGCCCTTACGGCGCGATGGGCTTGGACGCGCGCGACGGCGCGATGCTTGCGATCGAAGATAACGTCAGGAGGACCGGACGCACCATCGAGCCGGTGCTGTATGATCCGCATGCCAGCCTCCAGGGCTATCTCGACGGCGCCCAGCAGATGTTGCGTTCCGATTGCCGGCATATCGTCGGCACGATCACCTCTGCAGCCCGCAAGGAAGTCATCCCGCTGGTGGAGAAACATGACGGGCTGCTCTGGTACATGTGCCCCTATGAGGGGTTCGAGGCGAACGAGAGCGTCATCTATATCGGCGGCTGCCCGAACCAGCACCTGATCCCGGCCTTCGAATATCTTATTCCCCGTTATGGTGCACGACCCTACCTGACCGGCGCCAATTATGTGTGGGGCTGGGAAATGAACCGGCTCGCCCGCGAACTGATCGCCAATGCTGGCGGCGAGATCTTGGGAGAGCGCTATCTGCCGCTCGAAGAGACGGCTGTCGAGCGCATCATCGCCGAGATTGCCGAGCGACGCCCAAGCTTCATCCTCAACAACCTCATCGGGCCCTCCAGCTACGCTTTGCTCGAAGCGATGAAAGCGCTCGGCGAGAAAGATCCGTTTTTCCGGCCGGAAAGCTGCCCCGTGGTCAGCTGCGATCTGATGGAGTGCGAACTCGATCTCATCGCGAAGGGATCGGCGACCGGGCAGCTCTGCGCCGCTTCCTATTTCGACACTCTGGACACACTTGAGAACCGTGATTTCAAGTCCCGCGCCGCGGAGCGCTTCGGTCGTGACCGGCGCATTTCCAGCGTCTTTGCCAGCGCCTATGTCGCCGTCGATCTCTGCGTCGCCGCGATCCTTGCTACCGGCAGTGACGAGCCGCAGGCGGTTCGTCGCGAGGTTCACAGTCGCAAGTGGCCTTCGCTGCTGGGTGCACTTGAGATCGACAGCCGGACCAATCACGCTGCCCTGCCGTTTCATCTCGGCTGCATCAACGACGACAATGGTTTCGATGTGATAGCCTCGCGCCCGGCGCTTGCCGCCGATCCTTATCTGACCACACGCGGCACTTCCATGCCCGCCAAGCTGAGGGTGGTGTCATGAGCAGGACCCCGAATTTCACCGGCTGGCGGGCCGTTATCCTGCATCGAGAGGACGGTAACACCGAGAGGCTGGAACGCCAGCTCGGCTTGCTTGGGATCGATGCGACGCGCCGCTGGGAGCCGCTCAAGGCGTGGGCCGAGACCGATCTTGTTGTGGTCGATGCCGACCAAGGTTGGGACGATCTGCTGCCGCAAGCAAATGGCCCATCATGCAAGCCTCTTGTGGCCCTGCTTGGATCGGAAGCGCCCGGCCGCATCGCCTGGGCAATGGGAAAGGGCGCGAGCGCGATCATTTCGAAGCCAGTTACCACTTCCGCCGTCTTCCCGGCTCTTGTCATGGCGGTGTCTATCCATGAGGAGCGCGTGGCTGCCGCGGACAAAATGTGCCATCTCGAGGAGCGGATCCGAATGCGGCCTCTGGTGCATGCGGCGATCGAAAAGCTGCGTGCGGGTCGTGGTCTTTCGGAGGAGGAAGCCTATGCCGCCCTGCGTAGCTGTGCCATGCAGCGTCGCCTGACGATGGAGCAGATTGCAGGCATCATACTCGGCGGGGCAGAACCCCTGCCGGAGGTCGGGTGATGGGAACCATCCGTTCGCTCCTGCGCCAGCCGACGGCCGTGTTCGGCTTGATCGTCGTGATCGCGGTCGTCGTGTTGGCTTTGGCCGCGCCGTTGATCGCGCCCTTCAGTCCCGATGAGCAGATGTTCGATGGCCTGACACTTGAGGGTGCACCCATGCCGCCGGGCGGACAGTTCGTGCTCGGTACGGACACGCTCGGACGCGACCTGTTCTCGCGCATGCTGTTCGGGGCGCGGACATCGCTGATTATCGGCTTGGTTGCCAATGGCATCGCGGTAGCGATCGGCCTGTTCATCGGCATCGTTGCAGGCTATCTGCGCGGGTTGCCGAGCAACATATTGATGCGCTTCACAGACCTGATGATGGCTTTTCCGGCACTGTTGCTTGCTATCGTCCTGGCAGCGCTGATGAAGCCCAGCCTGTGGATCGTCGCAATGGTGATAGCGCTGGTCAACTGGGTACAGGTGGCGCGGATCGTCTACACCGAAACGCGTGGCCTCGTCGAACGCGACTTCATCATGGCTCAACGCTCGCTCGGCGCCGGCCACGGCCGCATCCTGTTCCTGCACATTCTTCCGCATCTGGTGCCGACGGCGATCGTCTGGGGCACGCTTGGGATCGCCACGACGGTCCTGCTCGAGGCGACGCTGTCCTTCCTCGGCATCGGCGTGCAGCCGCCCGAACCGTCCTGGGGCAATATCATCTTCGAAAGCCAGAGCTATTTCCAGGCGGCACCCTGGCTGGTGTTCTTCCCGGGGATGGTCATTCTCCTGACCGCACTTGCCTTCAACCTCGTCGGCGATGCCCTGCGCGACATACTCGATCCGACGCAGCGGGGGCGGGGTTGATGGCATTCATGCTTTTTCGTCGCCTCGGGCAGGCGTTTCTCATCCTTCTCGGCGTGGCCGGCATCACTTTCGTGCTGCTTTATGCTTTGCCCGCCGATCCCGCCCGGATGATTGCCGGCCGCAGCGCCACGGCACAGACGGTCGCCTCCATCCGTCACGAACTCGGACTCGACCAGCCGCTCCTCGTGCAGTTCTGGACCTATCTTTCCGGGCTGCTAAAGGGTGACCTGGGGCGCTCCTATGCCCAGAAAACCGAAGTCTGGACGCTGATCGTCGCGCGTCTTCCGGCAACGCTGACGCTGATGGCCGCCGGTATCGTCGTCGAGGTCGTCCTCGGCATCACCTTCGGCACCATCGCGGCCATCAAGCGCGGCGGCATCATCGATCGCGTTGTGATGATGGCGTCATTTGTCGGTGTCTCGGCGCCGCAATTCGTCGTGGCGCTGCTGTTTCTTTACGTCTTTGCCGTCACGCTCGGCTGGTTTCCGATGAGCGGATACGGAACCTATGCCCATGTCGTCCTACCGGCCGCAACGCTCGGCGTGCTCGGCGCCGGGTGGTACGCGCGCATGGTGCGGTCGGCGATGATCGACGTGCTGAACCAGGATTATGTGCGCACGGCCCGCGCCAAGGGGCTGTCGTCGCGCCGCATCGTGTTGCGCCACGCCCTGCCGAACGCCGTTCTGCCCATCGTGGCGATGATCGGCATCGACATCGGCCAGTTTATGGGCGGGGTGGTCGTGGTGGAGGCCGTCTATGGCTGGCCGGGGATCGGTCAGCTCGCCTGGCAGGCCATCCAGCAGGTCGATATTCCGATCATCATGGGCGTCACCCTGACGTCAGCGCTTGCCATCGTCATCGGCAATCTCGTCGCCGACGTGATCGCGCCCTTCATCGATCCACGCATCAGAACATCCTGACCAGAGCAAAAAAGGGGAACTTAAAATGCTCAGAAGCTGGTTACTCGCAACGACCACCGCAACGGCGATCCTGTTCGCTCCTCTGGCCGCGATGGCCGAGGGCAAAGATATCGTCGTCACCTACAAGGATGATATCGTCACGCTCGATCCGGCGATCGGCTACGACTGGGTCAACTGGTCGATGATCAAGAGCCTCTATTCGCGCCTGATGGACTACGAACCGGGCACCGCGAAGCTCGTTCCGTCGCTGGCTGAAAGCTTCGAGGTGGCGCCCGATGGCCTCACCTACACATTCAAGCTGCGCAAGGGCGTGAAGTTCTCCAATGGCCGCGAGCTTGTCGCCTCCGACGTCAAATACTCGATCGAGCGCGCGGTCGATCCGAAGACGCAGGGCCCCGGCGCCGGCTTTTTCGGCGCGATCGTCGGTTTCGAAGATCTGACGGGCGGCAAGGCGACGGGGCTTGCCGGCATCGAGGCGCCCGATGACGGCACCGTCATCTTCAAGCTGTCTAGGCCGGATGCGACATTCCTGCACGTGCTGGCGATCAACTTCGCCTCGGTCGTGCCGAAGGAGGCGGTCGAAGCCGCGGGCGGCGATTTCGGCAAGAAGCCCGTCGGTTCCGGCACCTTCGCTCTCAAGGACTGGGTGATCGGCCAGAAGCTCGTGTTCGAGAAGAACCCGAACTACTACGTCAAGGACATGCCGAAGATCGACGGTTTCACCGTCGAAGTCGGCCAGGAGCCGCTGGTAGCGTTGCTGCGCCTGCAGAAGGGCGAGGTCGATATCGCCGGTGACGGCATTCCGCCGGCGAAGTTCCTGGAGATCAAGAACTCGGCCGACGGCGCGCAGATGATCGTCGATGGCGAGCAGCTTCATACCGGCTACGTAACCTTGAACACCAAGGTGAAGCCCTTCGACGACCTGAAGGTTCGCCAGGCGGTGAACCACGCGATCAACAAGGATCGCATCGTGCGCATTCTCAACGGCCGCGCCACGCCCGCCAAGGAAGTGCTGCCGCCCCTGATGCCGGGTTACGACAAGGACTATGTCGGCTACGCCTATGACGTCGCGAAGGCGAAATCGCTGCTTGCCGAAGCTGGCCTTGCCGATGGCTTCCAGACGGTGCTCTACGCGACCAATACCGATCCGCAGCCGCGCATCGCGCAGGCGATCCAGCAGGATCTCGCAGCAATCGGCGTGAAGGCGGAAATTCGCGCACTGGCGCAGGGCAATGTTATCGCAGCCGGCGGCACAGAGGGCGAGGCGCCTATGATCTGGTCCGGCGGCATGGCCTGGATCGCCGACTTCCCGGATCCGTCCAACTTCTACGGTCCGATCCTTGGTTGCGCCGGTGCCGTCCAGGGCGGGTGGAACTGGTCGTGGTACTGCAACGAGGAACTCGACAAGCGCGCGACGGCGGCCGATTCCATGTCGGATCCGGCAAAATCCGAAGAGCGTGTCGAGGCCTGGAAGAAGATTTTCACGGACGCGATGAGCGACGCGCCGTGGATCCCGGTGACCAATGAACGCCGCGTCGTCGCCAAGTCGCTGCGGATGGGCGGTGCTGATAACATCTACATCGATCCGACCCGTGTCATCAATTACGACGCGATCTTCGTGAAGTAGCGCCAAGGGAACCCACCCTCCCGGCAGACTGCCGGGAGGGCCACATTTTCCGGAGACACGTCATGTGCAGCATCTGCAACCACACCATTCACCGTGCCCAGCACAATTTCGGCTGGAACCGCGACTTTCCGCCGGCGTTGACCGCGAAGCCGGGTGAAACCATCCTGTTCGAATGCATGGATTCATCCGGCGGCCAGATCGGCGCCGATGCGACGCTCGCGACACTTGCCAATCTCGACTTCGGCAAGATCAACCCGGTCTCAGGACCTGTCTATGTCGAAGGCGCAAAGCCCGGCGATGCGCTGAAGGTGACGATCCGCAAGTTTCATCCGTCGGGTGTGGGCTGGACGGCGAACATTCCGGGCTTCGGCCTGTTGGCCGACCAGTTCAAGGATCCGGCGCTGCATGTGTGGACATACGACACCGCATCCATGGCGCCATCTGCCTTCGGGCCGGGCGGCAAGGTGCCGCTGAAACCGTTTACCGGCACGATCGGCGTGGCACCCGCCGAAGCCGGCCTGCACTCCGTCGTTCCGCCCCGCCGGGTCGGCGGCAACATGGACATCCGCGATCTCACCGCCGGGGTTACGCTCTACCTGCCGATCGAAGTGGAGGGCGCATTGTTTTCCGTGGGCGATACGCATGCCGCGCAGGGCGATGGCGAGGTTTGCGGTACGGCGATCGAAAGCCAGATGAACGTCGAATTGACGCTCGATCTCGTGAAGGGGGCCAATCTGAAGACGCCGCGCTTCACCGTCACCGAACCGGTGACACGTCATCTCGACGGCATGGGCTACGAAGTGACGACCGGCATCGGCCCTGACCTGATGACCGGCGCCCGCGATGCCGTCATGCGCATGATCGATCTCCTGACCGCCGAACATGGCTACAGCGCTGTCGACGCCTACATGCTCTGCTCGGTCTGCGGAGATCTGCGGATCAGCGAGATCGTCGACATGCCGAACTGGGTCGTCTCCTTCTATTTCCCGCGGATCGTCCTTTCGTGACGCAGGTGATCGGGACTGAAAAACCTGTGCTGCGGGTCAAGAACCTGTGCGTCGATGCAAGGACGCCGGAAGGCCTGAAGCCGGTTCTTGACGATATCAGCTTCGATCTCCGGGCGGGCGAGACGCTTTGCCTGGCCGGCGAGAGCGGATCGGGCAAGTCGGTGACGTCGCTTGCGATCATGGGGCTGCTGCCGAAGGCGGCGCTGCGCGTCACATCCGGCAGCATCAGCCTCGGCGACAGGGAACTGACGCGGCTTTCCAACAGCCAGATGCGGCATATCCGCGGCGGCGAGATCGCCATGATCTTCCAGGAGCCAATGACATCACTCAACCCGGTCATGAGCATTGGCGCCCAACTGACCGAGGCGATCCGCGAACATCAGCAGGCCGAGAATGCCGAAACGGTAGCCCGGCAGATGCTGGAGGCAGTGCAGATCGCCGATCCCTCGCGGCGTCTGAAGCAATATCCGCATGAGCTCTCTGGCGGCATGCGCCAGCGGGTGATGATCGCCATGGCCTTGTCCTGCAGACCGAAGGTGCTGATCGCCGATGAGCCGACAACGGCGCTCGACGTGACCGTGCAGGCGCAGATCCTCACTCTGATGCGGGAGCTCAAGGGTGAGTTCGGCACGTCGATCGTGATGATCACGCATGACATGGGCGTCGTTGCCGAAATGGCCGATCGCGTGGCAATCCTGCAGCATGGCCGTATCGTCGAACAACGGGACTCTCTGGATCTCTTCGCAAACCCATCGGAACCATACACACGCCGGCTGCTAGCGGCGGTCCCACGACTTGGCGCTTTCTCAGGCACCGATGGTCCACCACGGGTGTCAAAGGGGCAACCGCTGCCGAAGCAAAGGGCGACGGCGCCGATCCTGAATGTCCGCGATCTCAACGTCAGCTATGGCCGTGGCGCGAGTCTGCCGTTCCGCCGGCAGGCGCCATCCGCGACTGTCCGCAACATTTCCTTCGAGATCATGCCGGGAGAGACGATGGGCCTCGTCGGCGAAAGCGGCTCGGGAAAATCGACGACGGGCAAGGCGGTGCTGGGTCTCATTCCGTTCTCGGGCTTGGTGGAGCTTGACGGTCATGACATCTCCCGCCTGTCTTATCGCGAGATGCGGCCTGTACGCCGCTCGGCACAGATGATCTTCCAGGATCCGTATGCTTCGCTCGATCCACGCATGCCGGTCGGCAAGGCGATTGCCGAGCCGATGACCATTCACGGCATCGGCACGCCCGCGGAGCGGCGCGAACGGGTGGCGGACCTGCTGCGACGGGTCGGGCTGACACCGGACGCGGCGACACGATACCCCCACGAATTTTCCGGCGGCCAGCGGCAACGCATCTGCATCGCCCGTGCGCTTGCGCTCGAACCGAAACTGATCGTCGCCGACGAGAGTGTCGCAGCGCTCGACGTCTCGGTCCGCGCGCAAGTTTTGGACCTGATGCTGGAGTTGCAGGAGACCATGGGACTTGCCTATCTCTTCATTTCGCACGACATGGCCGTTATCGAGCGCATGTCGCACAAGGTCGCCGTCATGCAAGGTGGCCAGATCGTCGAGGCGGGCACGCGTCGCGATATCTTCGAAAACCCACGTGACGCCTATACCAAGGCGCTGATGAAAGCCGTGCCGATACCTGATCCAACGGTCTATCGAACGCCCGGCAGCATGGTGGGCTAAAGGTATCGGGCCGGTTCCTGGGCAGAATTTCCGAGCCGCAACGCCAATTCCTTGTGATGACGCGGTTGATGTCCCATACCCATACGTAATTTAGGACTCGACGCAAAACAGCCGTCGCCCGATGTCGCAATTGAAATACTCGACAAGCGGAAGCATGTGGCGGTTAGGCGCCAGGAGCGCGCTGCGCTCTTGGAAGACGGGAATGAACCCGCTCTACGACATGTGGTAGCCGACAATGTTGCTGGCGGCGGATGCGTTTGCACGGCGCATTCTACCTCCAGCAGGCCCCCGCGACCAAAACATGCCAAGACTCAAAAACAGATGGCCATCCACCGCCGACGTAGTGTGGTCACGCCGTTCGCTGCAATGAGATGGTCACTCACGCTTCAATTACGCAGAAGCGGCAGTAACTGGTCGCCCTGCCGTTTGATCTCTGCAAGGTAAGGCGTGTCGGAGAGCACGAAATGCGTGATACCCAGATCCTCGTACTTGCGCAGCGAGCGCGCAACGTCTGCCGCCGAGCCGACCAGCCAGGTTGTGCCGGCGCCGCCGCCGCCGAATTTGCCCGGAGCGGTGTAGAGGTTATCGTCAAGGACATCGCCAGTCTTATGCAGATCGAGCAGCCGCTGTTGTCCAACTGCGACGGCCCTGCGGTGATCGCTCCAGCCGGCACCGCTATTCTTGGCCATTTGTGCGACCTTCGCCTCGGCGTCTGCCCAGGCCTGCTCGGTGGTGTCGCGCACCAGCGTTGTGATCCGCAACCCGAACTCCAGGGGAGGGAGATCGCGATCCAGTTCCCGGCTGAGTGCCCGCAGCCGTTCGATCCGCTCGCGAACGCCTTCCAACGGCTCGCCCCAGAAAAGCTGAACATCGGCCTCGGTCGCCGACACTCTCTCGGCCGCTTGCGAGGCGCCGCCGAAATAGAACTTCGGGTGACGGCGATCGCCGCGAACCTCGATGCGCGGTACGACCGTCGACTCGCTGACGCGAAAATGCTCGCCATCGTAGCTGATATTTTCTTCGGTCCAGAGCCGGCGAACCAGGCGCATGAATTCCTTGGTGCGGCCATAACGCTGCGTCTGATCTCCCTCCTGATCGCCATAGGCGGGGAGATTGTCGAGGCCGGACACGATATTGACACGCACACGCCCACCCGTGAGGTGATCAAGTGTCGCGGCAGCGGAGGCGAAGTTCGCCGGCCGCCAGTAGCCCGGGCGGATCGCTATAAGCGGCTCGAAGGTCGTGGTGCGTGCCGCAAGCGAAGCCGCAACGGTGAACGTGTCCGGCCTTCCCCAACCCGTTCCTATGAGCGCACCCTTCCAGCCGTGCTCTTCAAGTGCTCTGGCATGTGCCGTCAAGGTGCTCAGGCTGTTGTGGTTTTCTTCTGCAGAATCGCCGCGGTGACCCGGCCTGACGTCGTTCGGTATGTACCAGAGAAACTCACTGTTCTTGCTCATGTTTTGCCTGCACTTGTGGAAATGAAACTCAAGGTCGTTGCCAGTCGAGGGCCGCTGCTGACGGGTATGCTATCGCGGGGCAACGCGGCTAAGCGCATTGCGGGCGGCAATCGTTCTGATCATGTGGCTCTGGGGCGCATGCGAACGCGCAGTTATGGCATCGCGGTGATGGCGTTCGAGTTGAAAATCGCGGTTCAGGCCGGGGTTTCCGGCCAGATCGAGGGCAAGGCTGGTTATCGCAACCGCGTTGTCGATGACAACGTGGCGAACATGCATGCCATCCATTCCCACGACTCTGCCGGCATCGACGTCCTCGCCAAGGGAGCGCAGCAATCTGGCATTGGTCGCAAGCCGGACTTCGATCTCGCCCAGGCCATCCTGAATCCGAGGCACTGTGGATAGTGGGGCACCAAGGCTTGCCGGTGAATGGTGGGCCGCAAAGGCGAGGACGCGGTCGCGCGCGGAGAGCGCCACGCCGTGGTAGACCGCGCCGATCAGCGAGAAGAAGAAGGCTGTCGCGTGTTCCTCGCGGCGCAACGGCTCCGAGGCCGGCTGGGATTCGATGATGTCGTCCAAGGGGATGACGACGTCGTCGAGGATGATATCGTCACTGGCGGTCGCATGCATGCCGGCGGCGTTCCATGCCTTTTCGACGCGCAGACCGGGACTATCAGTCGGAACAAGGAAGGACGCCAGCCGCGGCTCCTCCTCGTCCGTCAGTGCCAGCAGCGACACCCATTTCAGCACAGGTATGCCGGTCACGTAGCTCTTGTGGCCGGTGATACGCCAAACATCACCGTCGCGGCGCGCGATGGTTTCGGGCAGGGCGCCGTGGGCGGGGGAGCCGATGCGTGGCTCGGCTTGGGCGGCATTGATCAGCGCTGGGCCGAGTCGATTGGCGGTCAGCACTCGGTCTGCAAGGTGAGCTGGCCATTTCGCGAAACGGCGCAGGCTGTAGTGACTGTTGTAATGCATGGCAAGCACCAGCGCGGTCGAGGGCTCGCCGCGCGCGATCTCGCTGACCACCGCCTGCGCCTCGGCAAGTCCGGCGCCGTGGCCGCCATGCTCCGGCGCGGTCACCAGGCCGAGCAGGCCGGCCTCGAAGAGACGCGTGAAGTTCTCGAAAGGGAATTCCCCCGTCGCATCATAGTGGGCGGCGCGCTCGGCGAAATCGACGGCGAGCCGCCGTGCCTTGTCCACGGGGTCGATTTTTTCCTGAAGCATGGTCTTTTCAGTCTCCCGGTTCAGGCCACGGCGCGCCTGTTGAAGCCGTCGATATGACGACGGTCGACCCATTCAGCGATGTCGAAGTCGGCGGCGAGGAAGCCGAAATCGCGCAGGAAGTCCTTGTAGTGGCCGATCGCGTCCACCAGTTCGGGCTGCAGGCCAAGGCCAAGGTGTCTGTGGATATCAGGGCCATTGGCGGCGAGAACCTGTTCTTCGGTAGCGCCCGCTTCACGCGCAACGAAGCGCCGCGTCTCGTCGGGGTGAGCTTCGGCCCATGCGCTGGCCTTGAAGATCGATTCTAGCAGGCGGGCGACGAGATCCGGCCGTTCGTCTGCCAGAAGCTCGTCCACCGTCAGGACGCGCGGCGAGCCGGAGTTGATGCGAATCTTCGGATCGGGGTGGAAGCCGAATTCGGCTACTTGGACGGCACCGATCAGGTTGGCGACATTGATGCCCGCCGTGCCCTTCACATAGATGGCGTCGACGTCACCGCGAATGAGGGCCGCGACCTCCTCGCCATAGGCCTGCCGGCGCTTCAGGCCGAACAGCGACGGGCCTTCCTGCGTCGAAAGCACCGAATCCGACAGCGCGATATCGATGATCTCGACGTCGTCGAGCGCCAGACCTTCGAGCGAGAGCGCCGAAAGCAACCCCTTCAACGCGGTGGCGCGCATGAAGTCGACGATACCTTCCGGTCGGCGGGCAATGCCGAAGCGGCGCCCCTTCAGGTCCTTCGTGGTCTTGATGCCGGTTTCCGGCAGGGTGATGATTGCCTGGAACTCGTCGGTCCAGGTGATGCCGACGAGGCGTGTCTTGCGCCCCTCCGAGCGTGCCCGAATCGGCGGAACGTTGCCGCCGTGGCGGAACGACCAGTCGAGCGTATGGTTGAAATGGCTCTGGCGGATGTTGCGGTCGGGTGAATCGATGATCGATTTCAGCGTCACGCCATCCTTGCGGAAGTTCTCCTCGAGATAGCCGAGCTGGGCGGCAAGGCCGACAGGCGTAGGCACCGGGCAGCGGGTGTACCAGATTTCGGAAATAGCATTGCTTGTCATGATGCGTCTCCTCAGTGGCGCAGGCCGGCTTGCTTCATCAGGGGCAGGACGTCCGAGCCGAAGAATTCGAGGTCGTCGCGGAAGTCGAAGAAGCTGAGCTGCAGCCCATCGATGCCGGCCTCCTTCAGCTTGACGAACTGATCGACGACCTGTTCTGGCGAGCCGATGACGCGGATGTTGCCGCCAATGGCACGGTATGGATCCTTGGGATCACGCCCCTTCCACGCCTGAGCATCCGAGTTGAGCGACTGGAAGCCTTGCGGCGAGCGCTGGTCGGCGTGTGCGACGATGCGGTCGGCCAGCTCCCAGGCTTCCTTCTCCGTAGGCCGGCAGATCACCATCGGGTTCAGCAATGTGCGCACGGTACGCCCGACGCTAATCGCCGAATCCTTGACCCGCTTCGTATGCGCCGGCAGCGATTCCAGCGCGCTGTCGATGTCGGCGCCGGTCGGGCTGGTGATGAAGACAATATCCGAATAGCGGCCGGCGAAGGCAATGCCTGCATCCGAGCCGGTGGCGTTGACGAGGATCGGGCGACCGAAATTCGGCTTCGGCGTGACGAAGCCGCCGCCGAGCTTCCAGCTGCTTTCGCCTTCGAACGAGAAGTTCTCGCCGTCGCTCCACAGGCGCTGGACGACTTCGAGGAATTCGGCCGCCAATTCGTAGCGCTTGTCGTGCTCGATGCGCGGCCAGCCGAACATCTCGTGCTCGACAGCCCGGTGGCCTGTCACCACGTTGATGCCCCAGCGCCCGCCGGTGATGTGGTCGAGCGTCGCTCCGAACTTTGCCAGATGCAGCGGATGCCATGGGCCGTAAAGCACATGCATGGTCGAGATCAGCATGATCTTCTTGGTGAGGCCCGCCAGCGCCGCCGTCGACACGAAGCTATCCAGCGCCTGGCCGTCGAAGACGCCGCCATAACCGCCCTTGGGCAGCCATTGCGACAGCGCGAAGACGAGATCGAAGCCGAGTTCCTCGGCTCTCAACGTCAAGGCCTTGTTGTACTCGAAGCGCCAGTCGGTCGATCGTTCCAGCGTCGATTGCGTCCAGCCACCCGCCTGGATGGGCAGGAAGAGGCCGAGGAGAACGGGCTGTTTCAGCGCCTGGGACAGCGGGCTTTCCGGGAAGTCGGTCGGCGCCGCAAACTTCGGCAGGCCGACGATCGATCCGGGGGGATGTTGAATGGTCATGAGTATATTCCTGCTGGTTTGGCGTCAGGATGCTGCGACGTAGGCGAAGGCGAGACTGCCCGCGATGCCTTCGCCGCCGACCGTGTGGTCGGAGATCCGCTTGTTGTAGATCGTCAGTTCCGGTTGGCTGACGATGTCGATCGCAGGCACGTCCTCGACGAGGATTTGCTGGATCTCGCGCCACTGCTCGACACGCTTTGCCGGATCGA
Source organism: Hyphomicrobiales bacterium (assembly GCA_900466605.1). Lineage (GTDB taxonomy): Bacteria > Pseudomonadota > Alphaproteobacteria > Rhizobiales > Rhizobiaceae > Rhizobium. The sequence goes on along the minus strand of UBMU01000011.1, from coordinate 116,296 downwards.
CCTCGATTGCTGCGGCTTCGAGCAGCTCGTCGACCTTGGGATTGCTATAGGCCGCGCCGTTCGAGAAGGGGACGCCGGGCTTGAAGTTCTTGCTCCAGTAGAGGCGCTGAACGCCAACTGTCGGGTCGAAGAGGTTACTCATGCCTTCGAAGGCGAAGTCGAAATCGCGATCCGTGTAGATGCGCTTCGTGTAGGTCGCGAAGTCCTGGCTGCGGACCTTGGCATCGATGCCGACCTTGGCAAGCGCCTGGCGGATGTATTCCGAGCCACGTGGATAGGTCTCGCCACTCGGCACGAAGTCGAGACTGATGTGCGCGCGGATACCATCGGCGCCGCGCGGGAAGCCTGCTTCATCGAGAAGCTTCTCGGCCGCGGCAAGATCGATGGGGTAGGTCTTGAGATCCGGTACGAACCATTTCGCGAGGTTGGGATTGATCGGGCCGGGGATGGCGGCGCCGTAGCCGTAGTTGATGGTGTTGAGGATGACGTTGCGATCGATCACATGGGCAAACGCGCGACGAACGCGCACGTCCTTGAAGAAAGGGCGCTCGAGGTTGAACTCGATGCGGCTGACGCCGTTCTGATACTGATAGCCCTTGGTCTCGAAGGCGAGCCCTTCGGCGCTCTGCAGCCGTTCGAGGTCGCTGAGCGGCACGGGTGTCGAGGGCGCGAGATCGATTTCGCCGGTCTCGATTGCAATCGAGCGGGCCGCAGCATCAGGAATGAAGCGGATGATCAGCTGATCGAGATAAGGGCGAGGTTGGTCCCAGTAGTCGGGGTTGCGCTCGTAGACGATGTGGCTACCGCGCACCCATTCCTTGAACCTGAACGGGCCGGTTCCGATCGGCGCCAGATTGGCTGGGTTCTCCGCAACCTTGGTTCCCTCATAAATGTGGCGCGGCACGATCGGCGTTTCCGAGGCGGCGAGAGCTGTGATCAGATAAGGCGCCGGCTTCGACAGCTTCAGGATAGCCGTCAGCGCGTCGGGCGTTTCGATGTCGACCAGATTGAGGAAGGTGTTGCGTCCGCGTGGGTGCACCTCCTTCAAGGTCTTGATGGAGAAGGCGACATCGGCCGAGGTGAAGGGCTGTCCGTCGTGCCATTTCACGCCGTCGCGCAGCTTGAAGGTATAAGTCAGTCCGTCGGGGCTTACGGTCCATTCCTTGGCCAGCAGCGGCTTGGGATTGAGGTCGAAGTCGTAGGTCAGAAGCCCTTCCGTAGTCTTGGGGGAGACATAGACCGCGTTGTAGGCCGTATGGGCGATCGTCGTCAGGACAGGCGGCTCGGCGGCAAGCAGTAGCGTTGCCGTCCCGCCGCGTGTGGCCGCCGCTGCAAAAGCAGGCAGGCGTGCAGCTGCCGTGACGCCAATTGCGGCCGAGGCGAGGAGAAAGCTGCGGCGAGTGGGTGCGGGGAATAGTGACATCTTGTTCAACCCTCATGATCTCGGGGCCATCGCGGCCGTTTCAGTACCATTTCGCAGATCGATCTTGCTTTAGAGATTTTTGCCACTTCATCGCCGGGTAGTGGTTTGTATTTCTGCAAATTCGATTTATGCGGTATTTAGTTTCTAAAAGTCCGCAATAATGCGGCTCAGTTGGAATTATTTACCAATATCGATTTGACAAAACCCACAGAATTAGTCAACTACTAAGCGACGGCACGAGGTGAAATCTTTTCGGATCGCGAGGTGGGGAACATGTCGGCTTACAGGCGGATCGGTCGAATGATCAGCAGGACGATCATCCAGGCTGTCCCGACCATGCTCGGGATTGTTATCCTGAATTTCTTCCTGCTGAAGTTGGCACCCGGCGATGCGGCCGATGTCATGGCTGCGGAATCAGGCTCGGCGACAGTCGAGACGATGGCCGCACTACGCGAGCGCTTCGGGCTCGATAATCCGATCCTTGTTCAGCTCGCCAACTATCTGAACAATCTCGCGCATTTCAGCCTTGGCTTTTCGCCGCGCTACGGCATGCCCGTCGCGGATCTGATCGGTCAGCGGCTGCCCGGTACTCTTGTCCTCATGCTGGCAGCGTTGGCGATTGCAATTGCCGTCGGACTGCTGCTCGGTTCGCTGATGGCCGCGTTCTCCGGGCGCCTCCCTGATCGCATCATCTCGGTCGTTTCGCTGCTGTTCTATTCGATCCCCGGCTTCTGGATCGGCCTGATGCTGATCCTGCTCTTCTCGGTCAAGCTTGGATGGCTGCCGAGCGGGGGAGACAGCACGATCGGCTCGCGGCTGACAGGGCTCCCGGCTCTGCTCGACAGGGCGCGTTACATGGTGCTGCCGGCGACCTCGCTCGCACTCTTTTACCTCGCGATTTATGCCCGGCTGACACGCGCTGCGATGCTGGAAGTCAAGTCGCAGGATTTCGTGCGCACCGCGCGCGCCAAGGGGGTTTCGCCCTTCGTGCTGACCACGCGACACATCCTTCGCAATGCCCTGATCCCGATCACCACCATGGCAGGCATGCACTTTGGCGGTATGCTCGGCGGCGCTGTTGTGGTCGAGACAGTCTACAGCTGGCCGGGGCTCGGGCGCCTGGCGTTCGAAGCCGTCATGGCCCGCGATTTCAGCGTGCTGCTCGGCATTCTCCTCCTGTCTTCCTTTCTCGTCATCGTCGCTAATGCCACCGTCGACTTGTTGCAGGCGTGGATCGATCCCCGAATTGGAGCAAGCCGATGAACAGTCAAAAACTTGGAACACTAGCCGGCCAGGCGATCGACTTTGCGCCGCAGGCAAAGGTCGAAGGCAATGCACCGCAGCCGCCGAAGCAACCGCGCTGGACACATATTCACGCACCCGACGTGCGAGCGTCGGTATCGGGCACTGCCTGGCGCGGTATGCGCCGGGAGCTGAAAGTCTTCCTCGCCAATTACAACGCACTCTTTGGTACAGGGATACTGCTTCTCGTTGCTCTGTCAGCGCTGTTCGCGCCGCTTCTCTTTCCCAGGGACCCGCTCGAGATGGTGGCGCGACCCTTCCTCTGGCCCGGACAGAACCCGGCCTATCCGCTTGGCACGGATTCCATGGGCCGCAATGTGCTTGCCGGTATCGTTCACGGCGCCCGGATATCGCTGACCGTCGGGCTCGCGGCGACCGCGCTCGGGTTGACCGTCGGGATCGCCGTTGGTGCCGTTGCCGGATATTTCGGCGGCTGGATCGATAACGTGCTGGTCAAGTTCATCGAGATATTCCAAACAATTCCGAGTTTTGTGCTGCTCGTCGTGCTCGTGGCGATCGCGCAGCCGACGACGGGAACCGTCACCGTCGCAATCGCGATCGTCAGCTGGCCGACGGTGGCGCGGCTGACGCGTGCCGAGTTCAGGGCGATACGCGAGAAGGACTATGTGCTGGCCGCCCGCAGCCTTGGCTTCGGTCATACCCGTATCATCTTCCGCGAAATTCTCCCCAATGCGCTACCGCCGCTGATCGTCACCTCCTCGGTGATGGTGGCGAGCGCCATCCTGATGGAGTCGGCGCTGTCCTTCATGGGTCTGGGCGATCCCAACCGTGTGTCCTGGGGCTCGATGATCGGCGCCGGCCGTGATGTCATACGTACCGCCTGGTATCTGACCGCGCTGCCCGGTCTTGCGATCGTCTTCACCGTGCTTGCGCTCAACCTGATCGGCGATGGCCTCAACGATGCGCTCAATCCACGCTTCTCGGAGGAACGCTGATGGCAAACCTTCTTGATGTATCCAACTTTTCCGTTGGTTTCGGGTCGGCAGAACCCGTGAAGGGCGTCAGCTTTTCGGCCAACCCGGGCGAGATGCTGGCGATCGTCGGGGAATCCGGTTCGGGCAAGTCGCTGACGGCGCTCGGCCTGATGGGGTTGCTGCCGCGACATGCGCGGGCTGGCGGCGAAATCCGGTTCGACGGCCGCAACCTTGTTGGCCTTTCTGAACGGGAGTTGCGCCGTATCCGTGGCCGCGACATCGCCATGATCTTCCAGGAGCCGATGACATCGCTCAATCCGGTGCTAACGATCGGCGATCAGATCATCGAAGTGCTGCGCATTCATGAGGATCTCAGCCGGCGTCAGGCGCGCGAGCGCGCCATTGCGCTGTTGGACCTCGTCAGCATTCCAGAGGCGCGGCGTCGTATCGACGATTATCCGCACCAGCTTTCCGGCGGCATGCGTCAGCGCGTCATGATCGCGATCGCTGTTGCCTGCAATCCGAAACTGCTGATCGCGGATGAAGCGACGACCGCACTCGACGTGACGATCCAGGCGCAGGTCCTGCAACTGCTCGATAATCTTCGCGTGCAGCTGAACATGGCGGTCATTCTGATTACCCACGATCTCGGCATCGTCGCGCAATGGGCCGATCGCGTCGTCGTCATGTATGCCGGGCGCAAGATCGAGGAGGGGCTTCCGGGTGAGGTCTTCGACAGGCCGTACCATCCCTACACCAATGGCCTGCTGTCGGCCTCGCCGCGCCTGAAGGCCGACTACCACTACCGCGACGGACCGCTTTCGGAGATCCCGGGCTCGATCGTTTCGGCGGCCGGCGAGAAGGGTTGTTCGTTCCGTCCGCGCTGTCCGGTCGCGCGGCCTGCCTGCGCCTCCACGGTGCCGCAACTCATCGCACTTCCTGCCGGACGGCAGGTGGCGTGCCCCTATGTTCCAGCCATTGCGGAGAAGGCTCATGTCGCTTCTGTCGGTTGATCGGCTTTCGACCCATTATCCCGGCGCTGCCGGCACGGTGCGCGCCGTCGATGGCGTTTCGCTGGAGATTGCCGAGGGCGAAACGGTGGCGCTGGTCGGCGAATCCGGCTGCGGCAAGTCCACGCTTGGCAAATCGCTGGTCAAGCTGGTCGATCCATCCTCGGGGAGCGTGACCTTCAAGGGCAAGGACGTCACCGCGATGGACGGCAGGGAGCTGCGGTCCGTCCGGCGCAGCATCCAAATGATCTTCCAGGATCCCTTCGCCTCGCTCAACCCGAGGCAGACGATACGCACGATCCTGACGGCGCCGCTTGCGGTCCACGGCCTCGGTGAACGCAAGCAGCGCGAGGCGATCGCGGCGCGGATGGTCACCCATGTCGGCCTCCCGGAAGATTCGCTCGATCGCTATCCCCACGAATTCTCCGGCGGCCAGCGCCAGCGTATCGGCATCGCCCGCGCGCTGATCCTGCAGCCGGAACTGGTCATCTGCGACGAACCGGTCTCGGCGCTCGATCTGTCCATCCAGGCGCAGATTCTCAATCTGCTGGTCGAGATGAAGGCGGAGCTGTCGCTTTCCTACCTGTTCATTTCGCACGATCTGTCGGTCGTGCGCTATTTCGCCGATCGCGTCCTCGTCATGTATCTCGGCCGCATCGTCGAGAGTGCCCCGACAAGCGAGCTGTGGAAGGGTGCCAAACATCCCTACACGCAGGCGCTGCTGGCCGCCGTGCCCGATCCGTCGCGGCGTAAGCAGGCCGCGCCGATATCAGGCGATCTGCCGAGCCCGCACAATCCACCGGCCGGTTGCCGCTTCCATACGCGCTGTCCGCTCGCCACCGATATCTGCCGGGCCGAAGACCCGGCGTTCCGTCAGTTCGGCAACGGCCATGCCGCCGCCTGCCATCACGCTCAGTAAGAAGGAGAATACAATGGTCGATTATCGCTATCTCGGGCGCAGCGCGCTCAAGGTGTCACCGCTCAGCCTGGGAACGATGATGTTCGGTGGACCGACGCCAGATGACGTCGCGTTCCGCATCATTGACAAGGCCCGCGAGCAAGGGATCAACTTCATCGATACGGCCGACGTCTACCACGACGGCAAATCGGAAGAGGTTGTCGGCAAGGGGATCAAGGCGCATCGCGATCACTGGGTTCTGGCGACGAAGTTCGTCAACTCGCACAAGAAGGGCCCCAACCTCGGCGGCCATTCCCGCAAGTGGGTGATCGAGACCGTCGAGAATTCGCTGCGCCGTCTCAACACCGATTATATCGACATCCTCTATTTCCACCGCGCCGTCTTCGACGCGCCGCTGGAAGAGCCGATCCGTGCGATCGCCGACCTGATCCGCGCCGGCAAGCTCCGTTACTTCGGCGTCTCGAACTTCCGCGGCTGGCGGATCGCTGAAGTCGCGCAGCTCGCCGATGAACTCGGTATCGATCGTCCGGTCGCAAGCCAGCCGCTCTACAACATCGTCAACCGCACCGCCGAAGCCGAGCAGCTGCCGGCCGCTCATCACTACGGTCTGGGTGTCGTTTCCTACTCGCCGCTCGCCCGTGGCGTTCTGACGGGCAAGTACGAGCCGGGCAAGGAGCCCGCTGCCGACACCCGCGCCGGTCGCGGCGACAAGCGCATCCTCGAGACCGAATGGCGTCCTGAATCGATTGCGATCGCCACCGAGATCGCCGCGCATGCGACCCGCAAGGGTATATCGCCGACCGAGTTCGCACTCGCCTGGGTGCTGAACAACCAGCTGATCTCGGCCGCGATCACCGGTCCGCGCACCGAAGAGCATTGGGACAGCTACATCCGCGCGCTCGACGTCAAGCTCGATGCCGAGGACGAGGCGCTGGTCGATAGGCTGGTCACGACCGGTCATCCGTCGACACCAGGCTTCAACGATCCGAGCCATCCGGTCGAAGGCCGCGTGCCGCGCAGCGCCGCCGGCGGTGCCGATAATGTCGTGCCGCTGACGCGCGCCGTCGCCTGATCATGACATCAGGGATCCGCCTTGCCGGCGGGTCCCTTCTTTTCTTTTTCCCGGCCGAGAAGGTTCCCGCATGCCGAATACCGCTCCTTCAGCACTGTCTGCCACTCCGACGCCTGCGGAGGCGGTGAACGATCTCTCGACGCTATTGGCAAAAATTCCTGATCTGACGGCCGAAATCGCGAAAGAGGCGGCAAGACGCGATCTGGAAAGGGAGCTTCCATTCGAGGCCTTCCGACTGTTCAAGGAGGCGGGGCTGGGCGCGCTGCGTATTCCCGTGGCGCTCGGCGGTCCGGGTGGATCCGTTGCCGATTACATCGAAACGATCATGGCGATTGGCGCGGCGGATTCGAATGTCGCACACGCACTGCGCAGCCATTTCAATTTCACCGAGAGCCTCATCCTCAGCCCAAATACTGCTATCGACCGCACACAGCTCAGCCGCGTTCTCTCGGGCAAGCTTTTCGGTGGGGCGCACACGGAGCAGGGCACCAAGCGGCCGGGCGAGGTGACGACACGCTTGACGAGATCAGGGGATAGCTATCGTCTCAACGGGCGCAAATGGTACGCAACGGGCACGGCCTTTTCGGACTTCGCTTCATTCAGTGCGAAGAACGACGAAGGCGAGTTCGTGAGCGTTTTGCTTCCGGTCGAGCGTCCCGGCATCAGCATTCTCGACGACTGGGATGGCATGGGCCAGCGGCTGACCGCGAGCGGCGGCGTACTGCTCGAAGACGTCGAGGTGCTGCCGCATGAAATCTCCACGCGCGGCCTCAACACGCTCGTTGGCCGCCACACCTCGACCTTGCGACAGCTCCACCTTGCAGCGTCGATGGCGGGCGCGGTGCGCGGTGCGTTCGCGGAAGGCACCGAATATGTGCGCCGACAGGCACGGTCGGCGGCCCATAGCGCGGCCGAAACCGCCAGTGCGGATCCTTTCGTGCAGAAGATTCTTGGCGAGGTTGCTGCCGGCTCTTTTGCCGTGGACACGCTGATCCGCGAAAGCGCGCGTGCGCTGGACAGGACGGCGGCGGCGTTCGGTATCGGTGATCCACAAAAGCTCGAAGCCGCGCTGATCGAGAGCGCGCTGACGACGGCGCGTACACAGATCGTCGCTTCGCAGATCGCACTGGCGGCCGCAACCAACGTCTTCGAACTCGGCGGCGGCTCCGCGACGTCGCGCCATCTCAATCTTGATCGACACTGGCGCAACATCCGCACTGTGCTCAATCACAATCCGCTGCTGCACAAGGCGAGGGTGGTCGGCGACTTCTACATCAACGGAACCACGACGCATTTGGAAGAAGGCAAGGTCTTTTGAGACTGCCGCGTAGGGAAAGACCATCTCATGAAATCGAAATTCATCGGCCACGTATCGAACCGTGAGCCGCGAGCAATCGCGTTACCCATGCGCTGCCGCTACCCGACCTGCCAGCACGGCAATGGCACAGGCCTCGGCAAAGCCGGGGTTGCTGCGTGCGCGTCGCGCACAGACGCTGCGGAGTAACAATGGACAAGCTCAACATCATCGATTTCCATACGCATTTCCTGCCGCAGGGCTGGGAGGTCTACCGCGCGACGGATCGCCCGCTCGATCCGCTGTGGGCGCGGATCGGCACAAAGATCTCGGATATCGATGCGCTGATCGCCGATAGCGACACGGCGGGTATCGCGCGCCGCGTGATCGGCGTGGCGCTTTCCATGGTGGCAGCCCCCGACGCCGACCTTGGTGCCGTCAGCCGCAGGCTGAACGACGATCTCGCGGCGACGGTTGCGCGTCATCCGGATCGGCTCTTTGCGTTGGCAACGGTGGACGCGTTCGGCGGTGAGGCGGCGGCCGCCGAAGCCCGGCGTGCGATCCTTGAGCGCAACCTGTCCGGCTTGTTTCTCGACAGCGCAAAGGGTGACAAGTTGATCGACGCGCCAGAGGCTAGGCCCGTGCTTAGGGTCGCGGCCGAACTCGGCGTCCCTGTCTTCCTGCATCCTGTTAATCCCGAGCCTCTCTCGACCCAGCTGTCCGGCCTTGGCCGGCTCGGGACTCGCTTGAGCCGTGGCACAATCAACGCCGCCGCTGCCATCTCGTTGGTGACATCAGGCGTATTCGAGGAGTTGCCGGAACTGCGGGTTGTCATGACCGCGCTCGGCATTTCGGCGCTTGCCCTGACTGGTCCCTTCGGCGAACTGCCGTCTATTTTCGCCGATGCGCCAGCCGGAAAGCGGCGTCACCTCTACATCGACATCATGCCGTCAGAAGCTCGTTTCATCCGGTTCGTGACCAGTCTCGTCGGCGCCGACCATGTACTCACCGGCAGCGACTGGCCAATCCTCGGACATGATCCGACGCAGGGCGGACTTGCAGCGGCCTTCGAGGCGGCAGGACTGAGCGAGCATGAAGCGGAGCTGATCGCCGGACGAAATGCTCTTGCTCTGCTGGAAGGCAACCGTCGCGGGCGCGACAGGCTGACCGCGTAGGCGCGCGCCTGCCCGGTTTGCAAATCCCGACATATCACGCCCCATCGATACCGATGGGAAAGGAGGTTCATTGCGCATCGATCGTATTCCGCATCACTCCGTTGCCATCGTTGGGGGCGGCTTTGCCGGCGCGCTGACCGCGCTCAAGCTATTGGACCGAGCCGAAGTGCCTCTCGCGATCACCATCATCGAGCGGCGGGAGGAGCTCGGCCGAGGTGTCGCCTACAGCACGACGGAGCCCGTCCATCTCGTCAACGGTCCGGCGGAGATTTTCTCTCTGTATCCTGAAGACCCTGGCCATCTCCCGCGCTGGCTTGTCGAGAACGGTCCGGCCAATGGCTGGACGCCCCCCGCTGAGGTGGGCTCAAGCAGTCCGCCGCGCTATCTTTACGGAACGTATGTTCGCGACGAGCTCGCTCGTGCGGTGGCCAATGCGCGGCTCGGCTCGACGCTGCGACACATCCGGTCGTCGGCCGCCGCGCTGGTGGCCGCACCGAACCGGATCCGTATCACGACCGCTGGCGGTACCGCCATCGAAGCGGACGAAGCGGTCCTGGCACTTGGCGTTTTCCAGCCCCGACTATCCTCTAGCGAGGCCCATCTTGCCGGTCACTCGCGCTTTGCTGCCAATCCGTGGGATGCACGGGCGCTCGACCGCCTGGTTGACTGCGATGAAATTCTGCTGATCGGTTCCAGCCTGTCGATGGTTGATGCCGTCGCCAGCATGGAGGCAAGGGGCTATCGCGGCCGCTACCGCGTGATATCGCGTCGAGGTCAGTTCGTTGAGGGCCGGCGAACTGTCGATGCAGCGCGCGACTTTCTGGCCGAGGGCCCCTTGCCCGCAACCGCACGAGATCTGTTGGCGCGCGTGAAGGCGGAACGGCGTGCAATTTCGGCTGCCGGCGCGGACTGGCAGGGTCTGCCGCTGGCGATCCGCCCTTACATTCTGCCGCTGTGGAAGGGGGCGAATGATGGCGAGAGGCTGCGGTTTGTCAGGCATCTGCGTGCCTTCTGGGACGTTACCGCGCACCGCGCGGCGCCGGAAAGCCACGAGGCGGTAGCGACTGCTACTTCACAAGGTCGGCTTGAATACGGCCGGGCTCGCATCCTCAGCCTCGCCGTCGAGGAAAGCCACATCGTTGTCAAGCTGAGGACCACAACCCGTGTCGAGACGGCACCGTTCGATGGCGTTATCGATTGTCGCGGCCATCAGTTGCACGACTGGCGGCAGATCGCCGATCCCTTCGTCAAAAGCCTGCTCGCGAGCGGCGAGGTCCGCCCGCATAGCACCGGCTATGGCATCGATGCGACGCCTGAGGGCGACCTTATCAATGAGGAGGGCCGTGTTCATCGCAATCTGAGCGCTGTCGGACATCCGCTGCGTGGCGTTGCATGGGAGTCAAGTTCAATCACCGAGCAGCGCGCCCAAGCGATCGCGCTCGCCGATAGGATCCTCGCGAAATTCACGCCGGTCCGCGTCGCCTGATCGCATCTCCAAAAGCAGAAAGGGGCGCATCGGTGATGCGCCCCTTTCTTGTGCTAGTCCTGCCGCCGCACCTCAGCCTTCGCCGTCCTTGATGTAGACGTCCGCGAAGTTGGACTGCACGCCCTCGGCGCCGATCGTGTGGTTTTTGACCCGCTTGTTGAAAACGGTGACGTTCTCAAGGGCAATCAGGTTCACCACGGGCACTTCATCGGCAATGATCTTCTGGAAGGCGGAGAATTGCTCCTTGCGTTTCGCATCGTCGATCTCGACGGATGCGGCTTCGAGCAGCTTGTCCACCTCCGGGTTGTTATAGTGGCTGGCATTCGAGAAGGGCAGGCCGAGCTTGAAGTTCTTCGACCAGTAGATGCGCTGCACGCCGAGCGTCGGATCGAACTGGTTGCCGAGATATTCCGCCGTCACGTCGAAGGCGCGGTCGGTGTAGACCTTCTTGATGTAGGTGGAGAAGTCGTAAGAATCGATCGTGGCGTTGATGCCGATACGCGTCAGATTCTGCTTCAGATATTCGGCGACCCGCTTGAAGCCTTCATTGTAGGAATTGTGGGTCAGGCGCAGGTTGAAGCGGACGCCGTCTGCTCCGCGCTTGTAGCCGGCCTCGTCGAGCAACTGTTCGGCCGCCTTCAGATCGAAGGCATAAGGCTTGATCGATGTATCCAGATAGCGCGGAAGGAAGGTGCTGATCGGGCTCGGCGAAACGTGGCCGTAGCCGTACCACACGGTGTTCAGGATGACGTCGAGGTCGATCGCGTGGGCGATGGCACGGCGAACACGGACATCCTTCAGATATTCGTTGTCGAGATTGAAGATCAGCTGAGTTTGATCGCCCTTGGTCTCGTAACCGCGTGAATCGACGCCGATGTTCGGTAGTGCCTTTACGCGTTCAAGATCGCTCAACGGGATTGGATTGTCACCGCCGATATCGAATTCACCGGTTTCGAAGCCGGCTGCGCGAGCCGCTCCATCAGGCACGAAACGGACGACGACCTGGTCGAGATAGGGTTTGCCAGCGTCCCAGTAGTCCGGATTGCGCTCCAGGATGATATGCGATCCTCGCACCCACTCCTTGAAGATGAACGGCCCTGTGCCGATCGGAGCGCCGCCGTTCGGATTGGTGGGGACGTCGGCAATCTTGACGCCATCATAGACGTGCTTGGGCACGATCGGCGATTCCGCCGCGTAAAGCGCACTCAGCAGGTACGGCGCCGGCTTGGAAAGCCGGATCACGGCAGTCAACGGGTCGGGGGTCTCGACCTTCGTTACATTGGCGAAGGTGCCGCGGCCGCGTGGGTGGACCTGCTTCAGGAGCTCGATGGAGTAAGCAACATCGTCGGACGTGAAGGGTTTGCCATCATGCCACTTCACATTCGGGCGGAGCTTGAAGGTGTAGCTGAGCCCATCGTCGCTTGTTGACCATTCGGTGGCTAGTTGCGGTTTTGGCGTCAGATCGAAATCGTAGGTCAAGAGGCCTTCGGTGATCTTCGGACTGACTTTCTGGGTGCCGCCGGCCGTATGAGCCAATGCCAGGATCGTTGGCGGTTCCGGCTCGACAATGAAGTTCAAAGTGCCGCCCTTTATCGGCGCCGCAGTCTCGGCGAACGCATTGAACGGTATGAACGCGGTCAAGCCCGTTAGGGCGAGAAGCTTGTTGAGTTGGCGTCTGCGAATGTCCATGGATACCCCCTGAATTACGATCGGACGCCTGCATCGAAGCGTCGTCCAGGGCATCATTGGGTAGGGTGAAGGAAAACCGGAAGAATGTTTTTCTCCTTCATTGGCAAAGGAAAACTTCGTCCCTGCAAATCCGGCGGTGGCGTCTGACCTCTGTAATCTACAAAAAATATAGACAATTTGCGAAAGTGAGTTTTTACATCTCTAATCAATGTCGGGAACGCAAGAAAATGTTCTGCCGACAGGGTTCGAAGAAATGCCGGTTCTCGTCTTCCGGTACAGGTTTGTGGTGCAATCACATCATGAGCACTTTTGCCGACACCCGTAGAAAAGCAATCCAGCCCACCCTTGCACGGTTGCCACCGCTGACGTCGCTGCGGGCCTTCGTCGCTACGGCACGACACCTGAATTTCGTTCGTGCCGCCGAGGAGCTGCACGTTACCTCGGCAGCGGTCGGACAACAGATCCGACTGTTGGAGGATTATCTCGGTCGGCCGCTTTTCGACCGTGTCCGTGGCCAACTGCATCTGACATCAGCCGGGCTGGCGTTGGTCCCGGGGTTGACGGGCGCCTTTGACGCGGTTCTGGCCGCCATGGCCCAGTTCGCCCAGAGCGACCATGAACAGCCGATCCGCGTCTCGGTGGCTCCGTCGTTCGCCAGCAAGTGGCTGATCCCGCGCCTCGATGCGCTACGGCGGGCGGCTCCGGGACTGCAGGTTCTTGTCGATGCTTCAACGCAGCTGGCAAACCTCGATGCCGGCGACGCGGATTGCGTCATCCGGTACGGAAGCGGCCCATATCCGGGGCTCGTTGTTGACCACCTCTTCTCGGAGGCTGTACTGCCGGTCTGCAGCCCGGAATTTGCCGATACCCATGGGCTGTGGGATGGACCACAGGCGATCGAAGACGTGCCCTTGCTGCACGAGGAAGGCGCCGAGCATGATCAATCCTGCCCGGACTGGAGCGGATGGTTGCGCGCCGCCGGACTTTCGTTCCGTCCATCGCAAGGCGGGTTCCGGCTCAGCCAGTCCTCTCTCGTACTGGACGCTGCGCTGGCCGGACAGGGATTGGGGCTCGGCAAGATCAGGCTTGCCGAAGCCGAGATCCGAGCCGGAAGGCTTGTCAGCCCCTTCGGCGTGCCCCAGCCCGTCAGCTCCTCCTACTTCTTCGCGACAACGGCACACACGGCGCGCCTCATGCGCGTCGATCTGTTTCGTGAGTGGCTGTTGGCCGAAGCCCGTGCGCTGCAGACGATGGACGAGATCATCGCGCGTCGCATTCGTCCGGCTGCGGACATGATTGCCGCCGAGTGAATTCGTCGTGAAATCTCCATTGCTCTATTGGAGCTTGAACCCGAGCCTGCGCGCTGCCGCCGCGAGCACGTGCCGGCCCTTCAACGCCTCGACAGTGCCGATGCGGTTTCGGACCTGGTCGGTCCAGTCGATTGATGGCATGGCCTGCTCTGCCTGGAAGCTTCTCATCACCTTGTTGTAGGTGGCAAGATCCCGCGTGCGTGCTCCGTTTGCATATTGTTCGCGGTGCAGGACTGTCGATTGCGGCAGGCGTGGTTTTACTGCGGCGGGCTGGGCTGGATCGGGAAAGCCGACGGTCAGGCCAAAGACGGGGAAAACCCCCTCCGGCAAGGCAAGCTCACGCGCGACAGTCTCCGGATCGTTGCGGATTGCGCCGATGTAGCATGTTCCCAGCCCGAGCGCTTCGAGGGCCACGACGGCGTTTTGCGCTGCGAGGGCTGCGTCGATCACGCCAAGCAGAAAGCTCTCCACGTAGTCGAGACCCTCTGCCGCTGAGCCACCTTCTGCGGCGATCGCACGCGGTCGGGCGAGATCGGCGAGCCAAACCAGGAGGAGCGGTGCCTGGGCGATCTGACGCTGGTTGCCCGCAACGGCATTCAATCGGCTTCGACGCTCTGCGTCTTCGACAGCGACCACGCTCCACGCCTGGAGATTGGAGGAACTGGGTGCCGACTGGGCAGCTGCTACGGCAAGCTCGACTGCCGCATGTGGAACCGACTTTGGCAGATAGCTGCGTACGCTACGGTGTGAGAGGAGGGTTTCAATCGTCTCGTTCCACTCTTCGCCGAGATGTTGTGCCTCGCGATAGCGCTGGGCGGCAAGCGCTGCCAGTCGATCGGCGTCGGTTTCCTTGGCTGCGAGGGATGTCGTCATGGAGATTTCCTTTTATGGGGCCGTCATTCTGCTGCCGTAGCGTAGGGGTTATGCGGCCGTGTCAGACCAAGATGGTCGCGCAGTGTCCGACCGGTATATTCGTGCCTGAACAAACCCCGGCGGCGCAGGATCGGAACGACTTCCTCGACGAAGACATCGAGCCCATGCGGCAACACATCCGGCATCAAGTTGAAACCATCCGCCGCACCGGCGCTGAACCATGTCTCGATATCGTCAGCGATGCCATCAGGCGTGCCGACAATCGTGCGATGTCCGGTGCCGCCGTTGAGCGCGCGGATCAGGCCTCGAACGGTCAATCCTTCCCGTCTTGCGAGCGCCAATGTGGCGCGGAAGAATGTGTGCCCGCCGTCGGCGGGCAGCGGTATGTCGTCCGGCAGTAGAGCATCGAGTTGGAGCCTCTTCTGATCGACCTGCAGCACGCCGGCCAGCCGTGCAAGGCTGTATTCAAGCGGGATCAGGTCGCGCAGTTCCTCCTGCCGGTGCTTGGCCTCCGCTTCGGTGCTGCCAATGATGGTGGCAAGGCCCGCAAGCACAAGGATACTGTTGTCCGGGCGGCCATAGCGGGCGGCGCGGCGGCGCAGGTCTTTCGCATAATCCAGCGACTCAGCGAAGGACTGCGAAGCGGAGAAGACGGCTTCGGTATGCTGGGCGGCGAGTTCTCGCCCGTCATCCGAGCCGCCCGCCTGCACGAGCACCGGGTGGCCCTGTGGTGGGCGCGGGATATTGTGTGGGCCATGTACCGAAAAATGCTTGCCGCTATGAGCGATCGGGTGGACGCGGCCGGCATCGACGAAGCGCCCGGTCGTGGCGTCGCCGATGAACGCCTCCTCCTCCCAGCTGTCCCAGAGTGCCTTGACGACCGCTGCAAATTCGCTGGCGCGTTCGTAGCGGCTTGCGTGGGCCACAGGTTTTTCAAGGCCAAAGTTTTTGCTCTGCGCCAAGTCGGCGCTGGTAACGATGTTCCAGCCTGCGCGCCCACCACTCGCATGGTCGAGCGTCGCGAAGCGCCGGGCGATGTTGTAAGGCTCGTTGTAGGTGGTCGAGGCGGTGCCGATCAGCCCGATCCGTTCCGTGTTGGCAGCGATGAGCGCAAGCACGATGGTCGGCTCCAGCGAAGTGAGTGGCCGGAAATCGATCCGGTCCGATATCGCCGCCTGATCGGCAAGGAAGACAGCGTCGAAGGTGCCCCGCTCTGCGATCTTCGCTACCTTGATGTAGTGGTTGATGTCGAAGGAGGCGCGCGGATCGCTGCCTTCCATTCGCCACGCGGCGGGGGAAAACCCTGAGTGCAGGATGTTAATGTTGAGATGAAGCTGCCGCCCGCTCATTGGAAGACACCCGGCTCGGGATAATCGTCGGTCAGGAACCAGGAGCCCACATTGCGTGTCTTGTATTCGGCGGGATTGTGGAGCGTGTGGATGCGGACATTGCGCCAGAAGCGATCGAGACCGTAAGGGCGCACGGCGGAGCGGGCACCCATGACCTCGAATATCTCGCTGGTGACGTCGAGTGCCACCTTGCCTGCCAGCACATTGGCGGAGGCTACCGCGATCGCCGTGGCGCCGCGCTCTTCCGCGGTCAGTCCTGAACCTTTGGCATAGGCCGCATCGATGGCGACCGCGGCTCTATCGGCCAGTGCTGTCGCGGCCTGTACCTTTGTCCAGAGCTCACCGTACTGCCGCTTGATCCAGGGATCGTCCGAGTGGCGTTCGACACCGGAATAGATCCACGGGCGCGACTTCGTGACGGTGTAGTCTCGCGCGGCAATCAGAGCGCCTTGCGCGCTGCCGATAAAGACGTTGAGAAGAACACTCTGCTGCTGCTGGGGTATCAGGAGGGCGCTCGGATCCCTCGGACGCTCCGACAGGATCTCGCCGTCCTCGACTGTGACATCCTTGTAGAAGACGCGGCCGCTGCCGGTCTGACGTTGGCCGATGCCGTCCCAATCGTCCGCGATGGTGATCCCGGTACGGTTGGCGGGAATGTAGGCAAAGCTGCGAGCGTTCGTCTGCTCATCTTCCCATGCGACCATCAGATAGTCGGCAACATGTGAGCCGGAGGCGAATGGCCGATAGCCGTTCAACAAAACGCCACCTTCGATCTTTTTGCCGAAGAGGCTCTTGGAAAAGCTGTTTGTGGTGTTCCCCCAGAACCAGCGGCCTTCGGCCGATTGCCGCAGAATTGCAGTCGACCTTTCGTCGCGCGCGCTCGTCAGGGCATTCTGGATGGGACTGAAATGGTACCCGAAGAGATGGGCGATCGAACCGTCGACCTTGGCGAATTCGCGCACGATGCGAAGCGCCGTGGAGTAGGGCTGTCCTTCGCCGCCGAGTTCTCTTGGAATAAGCAGATTGACGAGACCGCTTTCCTTGAGCAGCCTGACCTGCTCGATCGGGCGGCCACCCTGTTGATCCCGCTCGACGGCATCTACGGCGAAGATGTTTCTGAGTTCGATTGCCTTGGCGAGATAGGGGTCGGTCTGGTCTGGCTCGAAGAGGGCGGGAGGAAATGGGGCGGGTTCGAAGCCTGAGGGCTTTACGGTCATCGTCTTTCCTCCGTCAGTCGTGAAGTCGTGGGAAACCATGTCGCTCGGCTAGCAGGTCGAGAATGCGACTGGTGCTGGTAACGAAACGCTTGCCTTTCCAGTCCGCAGCATCAGGCGGCGCGTTGGATGCGAGGACCAGCACAGGCAAGGACTGGTTCTCCGCGCCCACTGTCTCGATCACACGCGTGCGCGGGCGAGGGAAGGGAACGCGTTCGACGTCGATCCGGCCGGCAAGCTCCGGGAAGCTTGAAAGCAGCCCCTCGATCGCATTGCAGTACGGGCAGACGAAGGTCTGCCCCGGGCGCTTTGGGTCCGTAAATCCGGGTGCGATCAGAAAAAGCTTGTCGCGGCTCATGCTGTTCTCCTTACTCAGCGGCGACCGCGCCGCGATTGATGGCACGGCTGTTTGCGGGGCGTTTGAGGCCGAGGTTTTGACGCAGCGTGGTGCCCTCGTATTCATGGCGGAAGAGACCACGCCGGCGTAGTTCCGGCACGACAAGCTCGATGAAGTCCGCAAGTCCACCTGGCATGATCGGCGCCATGATATTGAAGCCGTCGGCACCATAGTTCTCGAAGCGCTCTTCCAGCGCATCGGCGATCTCGGTGGGCGTGCCGACCACCTGCCAGTGGCCGCGCGCACCGGCAATACGGAGATAGAGCTGCCGGATCGAGAGATTCTCGCGGCGGGCAAGATCCAGAACCAGCGCTTGCCGGCTTTTGCCGGCATTTGTCGAAGGCGGATTTTCCGGTACCGGCCCGTCCAGCGGATAGTCGCGAAGGTCGACGCCGGAGAGTTGGGAAATCAGGTTCAGTCCGACCTCGGGCTGGATGAGCTCCTGGAGGGATTCAAATTTTTCCTGCGCCTCTGATTGCGTGCGGCCGACGACGGGGAAAATACCGGGCAGCACCTTAAGGTCGTCGTGTGAGCGACCGTATTTGGCAAGCCGCCCTTTGACGTCGGCATAGAAGCTGGTGGCCTCCTCCAGGGTGATTTGGGCAGCAAAAATAGCTTCGGCCGTGCGGGCGGCAAGCTCCTTGCCGGGTTCGGAGGCGCCTGCCTGTACGACCACGGGTCGCCCCTGCGGCGAGCGTGGAATGTTGAGCGGGCCGCGGACCTTGAAATGCGTGCCGCTGTGATCAAGGCGATGCAGCTTGGCCGGATCGAAGTAGCGACCACTCTGGCGGTCGCGCAGGAATGCGTCGTCCTCCCAGCTGTCCCAGAGGCCGAGCACGACATCGGCAAACTCCTCGGCTCTGCTATAGCGGTCGGAATGGAGGACCTGCGTCTCGTGGCCGAAATTATAGGCCGCGTCGGGATCGGAGGAGGTAACCAGATTCCAGCCGGCGCGGCCGCCGCTCAGCCGGTCGAGAGACGCAAACTGGCGGGCGAGATTGTAGGGATCGGAGTAGCTCGTCGAGGCGGTGGCGATCAGCCCGATATTGCGAGTGACCGATGACAAGGCTGATAGAAGGGTGATCGGCTCGAAGGGATAGACGCCGCTATGGGCCTTGCGGCTAGCCGCTTCGACGTCCTTGATGCGCGCTGCCACGCCATCTGCGAAGAAGATCGTGTCGAACTTCGCTGCCTCGGCGAGCTTTGCCAGTTCAAGGTAATTTTCGAACTCGGTGCCAACGGATGCGTTCGGATGACGCCACGCGGCGACGTGGTGGCCTGTAAAAAGCAGAAAAGCGCCGAGCTTGATCTTGTCCTTGCGTCTCGCCATTGCAGTTCCTCTCAGCGATAGATGGCAGGTACAGGAGGTTCGCCCGTCAGCAGCCAGGTGCCGACGGTGCGCTTCTTGTACTCGGCGGGATTGTGAAGTGTGTGGGTCCTGACATTGCGCCAGAAGCGGTCGAAGCCGTTGGCATTGGTGGCCGAGCGCGACCCCATGACCTCGAAGATCTCACTGGAGACGGCAAGGCCGACTTCGCCGGCATAGACGTTGGCGGTCGCGATATCGATCGCAGCTGCGCCACGGTCAGCAGCGCTCAGCGAAGGCCCTTGGGCGTAAGCTGCGTCGAGGCTGCGGGCTGCCTTGTCCGCGAGCTCGGTTGCTGCCAGCGTGCGGATATAGAGGTCGCCATATTGGCGCTTGATCCAGGGGTCGTCGATGTGGCGGTCGACTCCGGAATAGATCCAAGGGCGTGAATTCGTCGTCGTGTAGGCGCGGCCTTCCTCCAATATTCCTTGCGCGCTACCGACGAAGACATTCAGCAAAACGCTCTGCTGGAGGAGTGATGTCAGTGACGCATAGGGCGTCAATAGCACGTCGGGCGAGCTGATCAGCTCATCATCTTGAACCTGAAGGTTGACGAAGCGCACCGTACCGCTTCCGGTCTGGCGCTGTCCGATGCCGTCCCAGTCATGTTCGATGACAATACCTTCGCGGTCGGCGGGAACGGCAGCGGTCAGCCGGGCGCCGTCGGCGTTCTCCCAGGAAATCTGAATGTAATCGGCGATATGCGAGCCCGAAGAGAATGGGCGGCTGCCATTGATGATCCAGCCCGTCGCCGTCTTTTCACCGGTTGACGTTTTCGACATTGCGTTGCCGGAATTGCTCCAGATCCAATTGCCGGCCGCCGAGCCGGTCAGCCATTTTTCTCTCTGGGCGAGCGAACCGCGAAACAGAATGAGATTGAGCGGCAGGTGGTGATAGCCGAAGAGATGGGCGAGCGAGCCATCAGTCTTGGCAAACTCCCTGACGATGCGCAGGATCGTCAGCCATGAGGCGCCTTGACCGCCGTATTCTCTTGCGATCTGAGCCGAGGGCAGGCCGCTTGCCTTCAGCAGCCTGATCTGCTCAATGGGGCTGCCGCCCTGCTTGTCTCGCTCGACGGCATCGAGATGAAACGCTTTGCGCAGCTCGGTGGCTTTTCCCAAGAGTATGTCATCAGTATCTGTTTCGAACGGCATGTCGCCTCCCGGAATGACGGTGCAGGGGATTTGTGCCCCGCTTTTCCCCGTCAACGGTTGGCTGGCTGACCGCGCAAGTCCAGAAATATCTGATTGATTTTACGGAAAGAAATTCTTTTCGGAGGTCACGAGAACGCCGATCTCGCTAACGGTCAGATCTTCTCGATAGGTGCCGTGGCAGAACGTCGTCATTCGAAAGGCGGAATTGCCGGTTGCAAAAATCCCGCATCGTTGCGTGAAATAGAATACTATTTCTATAGATAATAATCTTTGCTGTTAGCCTATCGTCTCGCTGACGAGGGAGACTGAAATGAGTACCGCGCGACCACAGCTGAAACTTGGCGCTTTCCTGTATCCGACGGGGCATCACGTGGCCGCATGGCGGCACCCGGAGGCGCAGGCGGATGCCGGTTCCAATTTTGCTCACTATATCGAGCTTGCGCAGCTGGCTGAAGCGGCGAAATTCGATCTTATTTTCATGGCTGATGGTGTTGGAACGCGCGGTACCGATATCGAGGCTCTCAGCAGAACGGCTGTCCGCTACGTGGCGCAGTTCGAGCCGATCACCTTGCTGTCAGCTCTGGCCGCGGTGACCAAACACATCGGTTTCGTCGCCACAGCCTCTACCTCGTACAACGAGCCCTACCATATCGCGCGGAAATTTGCCTCGCTCGATCACATCAGCGGCGGACGCGCGGGCTGGAACCTCGTCACCTCGTCCAGCGAACACGAGGCGCATAACTTCGGTCGTGATGAGCATTATGCCCATACGGAACGATATGAGCGGGCCGAGGAATTTGCCGATGTCGTGCGCGGACTGTGGGACACCTGGGAGGAGGATGCGTTCCTGCGTGACAAGGAAAGTGGCATCTACTTCGATCCCGCCAAGCAGCATGTCCTCAATCACAAGGGAAAATTCTTCAAGGTTCGCGGGCCTTTGAACGTTGCTCGTGCGCCCCAGGGGCAGCCGGTGCTCGTGCAGGCGGGATCGTCGGAGCCGGGCAAGGAGCTTGCCGCGCGCACCGCGGAGGTCGTCTTTACGGCGCATCAGACAATTGAAGATGCCCGCGGCTTCTATGCCGACCTAAAGGGTCGACTTGCCAAGTACGGGCGCCGGCCCGAAGAGCTGAAGATCATGCCGGGAATCTTCCCGGTCGTTGGCCGAACGCAGGCGGAGGCTGAAGAGAAGTTCCAGCAAATCCAGGACCTCATTCATCCGGTTGTCGGCCTCTCGATGTTGAACGGCATGGCCGGTGGCGTCGATCTCTCCCAATATCCCCTCGATGGTCCCATTCCTGATGTGCCGGAGACGAACGCGAGCAAGAGCCGACAGAAGCTGCTTCTCGATCTCGCCAGACGCGAGAACCTGACGATCCGCGAGCTCTATCTGAGGGTCGCAGGTGCGCGGGGTCATTGGCAGATTGTCGGAACCCCCACCCGGATCGCCGACGAGATGGAGCAATGGTTCACGACCGGGGCCGCCGATGGCTTCAACGTCATGCCGGCGCATCTGCCGGTCGGATTACGAGACTTCGTTGAACTGGTGTTGCCCGAACTGCAGCGGCGTGGCCTGTTCCGCTCGGAATACGAGGGCGGGACGCTGCGCGAAAATCTCGGGCTCAGCGTGCCCCGACACCCGGCGCGCTTTCAGGCCGCGGCAGAGTAGGGGGCAAACCACATGATCCGACCGCATCTATCCGTCGAGCACGTCACGCGGCAGTTCCAGATCGAAGGGGAGCCGCTGATCGCACTTGACGACATCAACCTCGACATCGCCGAAGGTGAGTTCGTGACGATTGTCGGCGCCAGCGGTTGCGGGAAGTCGACGTTGCTGCGCCTTTTCTCTGGTCTGGATATTGCGACATCGGGCCTCATCCACCATGCGGGCACAGCAGTAAGCGAACCCAGCCTTGATCGCGGCATCGTTTTTCAGGAACCGCGCCTCTTCCCCTGGCTGACGGTCGAGAAAAACATCTCCCTTGGCCTCCTGAACAGCAAGCTGTCGAATGCGCGAAAGGCGGAGCTGGTACGCGAACATCTGGAACTGGTCGGGCTTTCCCGCTTTGCGAATGTCTACCCCCACCAGTTGTCTGGCGGTATGGCGCAGCGCGCCGGTATCGCCCGCGGTCTGGTTAGCCGCCCGAATGTTCTTCTGCTCGACGAGCCCTTCGGCGCGCTCGACGCTATCACCAAGGCGCACCTGCAGGACGAACTGCAGGAGATCTGGGCCAAGGAAAACATCACCATGGTGCTGGTGACACATGACGTGGAAGAGGCGGTTTATCTCGGGGACCGCGTCGTTGTCATGTCGCCGCGCCCGGGCCGCATCCGCGAGATCATACCGGTCAAGCTGGCGCGTCCGCGCCGGCGTACGTCCAGTGAGATTGCCAACGTGCGCGACCGCGTCCTGAAGAGCCTGCATGCGACGGGGGAGCCCCCGCAGTCCGCACCCGAAGGGTCGCAGCCGGCCGATGATGGCGGTCATCTCGAACGTGCGGTCGCACTGGCCAGATAAGCTTCACAAAAACGGAGAGTAACTATGAAACGCGCATTCCTGTCACGCGTGGCCGCTGGCCTCGCCCTGATCCTTGTCGCCGCGCCGGTTGCGGTGCGGGCAGACGAGCCGCTGGTCATTCACGTCGGCTATGCCGCGATCGGCGTCGACAATCGCCCTTACGCGGAAGGTACGTCTGCCGCGACGGCACGAGCCGGCGAATTTCTGGAAAAGGAGTTTGCCAAGGATCCGAACATCAAGATCGAATGGACTTTCTTCAAGGGCGCTGGCCCGGCTGTCAACGAAGGCTTTGCCAACGATCAGCTCGACTTCGCCTATCAGGGCGATCTCCCAGCGCTGATCGGTCGCGCCAACGGGCTGAAAACCAAGTATCTGCTGGCAAGCGGCGCCAGAAAGCCGCTGTACCTGGCGGTTGCGAAGGACTCGGGGATCAAGTCGATCGCGGATCTGAAGGGCCGCAAGATAGCCCTACAGCGCGGCACGAACGGCCATCTGGCTGCCATCAAGGTTCTGGAAGCCCATGGGTTGAAGGAGCGCGACGTACAGGTCGTCAATCTCGACGGCGCCGGCACGGTTGCAGCCCTCACCAGCAAGGACATCGACGCGGCCTTCGGCGACACGCAGCTGATCAACCTCGCGGCCAAGGGGGCGGCGGACGTCATCTACACCACGAAGGGCGACGACCCGCGGTTTGGGCGCAACGCCGGTATTATCGGCCGACAGGCATTCATTGATGCCCATCCCGAGATAACCCAGCGGATCGTCGACGCTTTCGTCAAAGCGGCGCAATGGTCGTCTGACGAGCCCAACCGCTCGGCACTTCTGGAACTGTGGCACAAGTCGGGGACACCCGTTCCAATCCTTGAAGAATATTTCAAGGGCGACACGCTTGCCTACCGCAACTCGCCGCTGATCGATGACCTTCTCGTTTCGCAATACAAAGAACAGGCTGCCAAGAGCAAGGAATTCGGGCTTGTCCGCCGCGATGTCGACCTCGACGGCTGGTTTGATCCACAATACCTGAACAACGCCATCGAGCGGTTCAACCTGCAGCACTTCTGGCAAGCCTACGGCGCCGACGGCAAGCCGGTCGCATCATAAACCAAGACTGGAGCAGCAGGCTGATGGCAACTTATCTTGAGCTCTCTGGCCAAGACGGCATCACGAATTGGCGCAGATTTCTCAGGGGACGGTTCTTTTCGCTCTCGGCCCTGCTTCTCCCCATCATGCTGATCGGCCTTTGGTGGCTTGCTTCAGCAAGGGGTTGGTTGCCGGAGCAGATTCTTCCGGCACCGGCTTATGTGCTGCACACCGCTCGTGACATGATCGCGAGCGGCGAGTTGTTCTATCATGCCGGCGTCAGCTTACGGCGCGTGATCTTCGGCTTTGCCATCGGCGCGGTGTTGGGCTTGACCCTCGGCATCGCGATGGGGCTGTCTCCTCGCCTTGAAGATTATGTAAAGCCGACGTTCCTCGCCTTTGCGCAGATTCCGACGCTCGGCTGGATTCCTTTGCTCATGCTGCTGGTCGGCATCGAGGAGACATTGAAGATCATCATCATTGCCAAGGGTGCACTGGTGCCGATCACCCTCAATACCTTCTCCGGCATCCGCAGCGTTCCCGGCAAGTACATGGAAGTGGGCAGGGCGCTACGCTTCAGCCGTTGGCAGACGCTTCGGCTGATCGTCCTTCCGGGTGCTATCCCCTCTATCTTCACCGGCATACGCTATGGCCTCACGCATGCTTGGACATCACTTGTCGGTGTTGAGCTTCTGGCATCCTCCGAAGGGCTTGGATACCTGCTGGTCTGGGGAAGACAAATGTTCTGGCTCGATACCGTGATTATCGCGATGATCGTGATCGGTCTCATAGGCTTTGCCATGGACAAGGGGCTGAGCGGCTCCGAAGTCTTCATACAGCGCTGGAAGAAAGAAGGACTTTGACGATGGCCGAGACGTCAACGAGGCTTGTGCGTATCAGGCGCGGCCTCACTCTTCCCCTTTTCCTTCTCTTCGCATGGGAAGCCTCCAGCCGCTTCGGACTTGTGGATCCTCGGTTTCTGCCGGCTATCGAAGATGTGGTCCTCACGGCCAAGCGCGAGATCATCGACAACGGTCTGACTGGGCAGCTTGGAGCGAGCCTGCTACGCAATATCGCCGGCTTCCTGATCGGGTGTGTCCTCGGCATCAGTTTCGGCACGCTCGTTGCCGTGACGAAGCTAGGGGATCGGCTTGTGATGCCGACTTTCAACGGCTTGAAGCAGATTTCACTACTTGCCTGGATTCCCCTGATTTCGGTCTGGTTCGGTTTTGGCGAGCAGGCGAAGGTTGTCTTCGTCGCACTCGCGGCTTTCATTCCCATCGCTCTCAACACCTATGACGGCATCAAGGACGCGCCAGCCGAACTTGTCGAGGTGGGGCGCGCGCTGCGGTTCCGGCCATGGCAACGCATTGTCAAGATCTATTTGCCCTCGGCGCTGCCGGCGATTGCGACGGGCATTCATCTCGGTCTCATCTATTCCTGGTTGGCGACGGTCGGAGCGGAGTATTTTCTCGCCGTCGGTCCAGGCATCGGTGGTCTGGTCATCGCCGGACGTGAGCGTTTCGACATGGCGTTGGTCATGGTCGGCGTCATCATTCTCGGCCTCGTCGGATTTGCCCTCAACCGGCTGGCCGGTGCTGCAGAAGCAAGACTCTTGCGCTGGCGAGCCTGAGTGCGGAGCCAGGCGACGTCGCGCCGCGTGAACGCCTGAAACGCTTTCACCAACACCTCGATTCCCGAACGATAACAGATGCATGCGAAGAATCCTGTGTTTCTTCCGCGGCGCCAGTTCAGGCAAACATCATCCTGTAAAAGCATGGAAATCGTGCAAGTTTTCCATGAGGCAGCGCGGACCGCGAAGAATCTTCCCCACGCAGTTATTCTTTTCTGGAAGAGAAGAAACTTTGACTTCGTCTTTCGGGAAGCAACACCGAAGCTTCACTCAGCGGACCATTTTCCAACTCCAGAGGAGCTCTTCGCGTGTCCATTAACCGTCGCAGTTTCAACCAACTAATGCTGCTTGCCGGCGCGAGCACATTGCTCCCGTCATTCTCCTTTGGGCAAGCCGCGGCGCCATCAACCGGAGGCACGCTGAATTGGCTTTACCGCGTGGATCCGGGCAACGCGCTGTTTGCGATCAACACGTCGTCGGGGACTGGTCAAGCCATCGGCCCGAAGATCGTAGAGGGTTTGCTGACCTTTGACTTCGACGTCAAGCCACAACCATTGCTGGCAACGGAATGGTCGGTCTCCGACGATAATCTTCGCTATACGTTCAAGCTCCGCAAGAATGTGAAGTGGCATGATGGAACTGACTTCACATCTGACGACGTCGCTTTCTCAATATTCAGGCTGAAGGAGGCGCATCCGCGCGGCCGCATTACCTATCAGAACGTCGTCGCTGTCGAGACGCCGGATCCGCTTACCGCAGTCATCGTGCTGTCGAAGCCCGCTCCCTTCCTGCTGGCGGCGCAATCGAGTTCGGAATCGCCGATCGTGCCGAAGCACATCTTCGAGAAATTGGCGCCGGGTGATGGGCAGACGCTGCAGACGGCAATTGGCACTGGCCCTTTCAAGCTGACGGAATGGGTGGCGGGCAGCCATCTGATCTTCGAGCGAAATCCGGATTACTGGGATTCCGGAAAACCCTATCTCGACCGTATCATCCTGCGTGTCGTTACCGATCCGGCAGCGCGGTCTGCCGCCCTGGAAACGGGTGAGGCCGACATCGGCGACAATCCCGTACCGCTCGCCGATCTCGACCGGTTGAAGCAGGATCCCCATCTCGTCGTAGATACCACTACTTACGCCTATTCCGGCCCGCAGCAGCAGTTGTTCTTCAACTACGACAATCCACTCTTTGCCAAGCGTGAAGTCAGGCTTGCTATCGCCCGGGCGATCAACCTGCAGGAGATCGTGGACGTCGCGCTTTACGGCTATGCGCAGGTTTCGCCGAGCCCGGTCAGCACGGCTTTGCCGAAGTGGTATGACAAAAGCGTCGTGGCGCATCCCTTTGATCCTGCCGCTGCCGAAAAACTGCTTGACGAGGCAGGCTACCCGCGCAAGGCGGATGGAAAGCGCTTCGATCTCCGGCTGACCTACAATTCCTACCTGCCGCAAGGCTACGCCGATGTCCTGAAAAGCCAGCTTGAAAAGATCGGCATCGGCATCGAGATCAAGAAATACGACCTCCCGACGTTCCTGAAGACCGTCTACACGGACAGGGCCTTCGACCTGGTGGTGGAGTCGCTCTCGAACACGTTCGATCCGTCTCTCGGCATCCAGCGCGCCTATTGGAGCAAGAATTTCAAGATCGGCCTGCCATTCTCGAATGCCAGCCACTACGACAACGCGCAGGCGGATGCGTTGCTCGAAGCGGCGGCCATCGAGTCGGACGAAAAAAAACGCTGGGAGGTCTGGAGCAAGTTCCAACATCTCATCCACGACGAGGTTGCCTCCGTCGACCTCGTGGCCGCCGGCGCGCAGATCGTTGCCAACAAGCGCGTGAAGAACTTCGTCACCGGATCACAGGGGCTGAACTGGAGCTTTGGCGACTTGTGGATCGATCCGAACGCTTGAGATCCGGGAGGCAAAAACCATGACCGAACACTCGATAGAGAAGGCCACATTGGTCGATTGGCTGGGCGATGGCCTTGAACTGGCAGTGCTCGATATCCGACCGGCCGACGAGGTTGGCTATGCTTCGCCGCTTTTTGCAACAAACCTGCCTGGCGAACGATTGGAGGCCGAGATCGATCGTTTCGTGCCGCGACGTGTCGTGCGCACCGTTCTTGTCGATGGCGGTGACGGCACGGCCGAGGCGGCTGCAATCCGGTTGGTGAAGATTGGCTGGACAGACATCCATGTCCTGCGGGGCGGTATTCCTGTGTGGGTGGACGGCGGCACCGAGAAGCTGCTGACCTTCGATATTCCCGGGGTTCCCTTCGTCACAAAGGTTCGCGACGAGAGACAGACGCCTGTGGTCTCGGCAGTCGAGCTCAAGGCTTGGCGTGATCAAGGCGAGGACGTCATCGTCCTCGATACTCGCACGCTCGGCGAATATGAAAAGGCGCATGTGCCGGGTGCCGTCGGCGTGCCGGGCGCGGAGTTGCTGCTTCGCTTCAAGGACGTTGTTCCGTCGCCCGAGACGAAGGTGGTCGTTTCCTGCGCCGGTCTGCCGCGTGCGATTCTCGGAGCGCAAACGCTGATTGATGCCGGGGTCTCCAATGTCGTCGCTTACCTCGATGACGGTACGCGCGGCTGGACAGAGGCAGGTTTCGATCTGGAGGTGGGACGCACGGTAACCTACCGGGAGCCGACCGAAACGGCACGCCGTTTTGCGAGCGAGCACGGTGAAAGCCTTTCGGCAAAGGACGCTCTGACGTTCATCAATCGGCAGACCGCCGAGACGTGGAATGCCGATCCGGCGCGCACGACCTATCTTCTGGACGTCCGCACCCCGGAGGAGTTCACGCGGGCCCATCTTCCGGGATCGATTTCCTCCGAAGGTGGACAGCTGCTCGGCGTTTCCTACCGGACGATTGCCGTGCGCGATGCACGCGTCGTCTTGGTCGATGATCTCCTGGGTTCGCGCGCCCGCATCGTCGCCCATTGGCTCGCCCGACGCGGTTTCGAGATCGCGATCCTGCTTCACGACTTCGAGGCCGAGGAGAGAGCCGCTGCGTAAGCGGCCTTGTCGAGTCTGCCAATGAGATTCGAAATCTTGAGTGCCGCCGGCGTCACCCGGCGGCCTTCCGGCTGTAAAGAGGAAGAGTGTCATGACTGATATCAATGGGGCCTGGGGCGGACCGCCCAGCGATCGCTTCGACCGTCTTGCGGAGACGTTCAGGCCGGTCTTTGCCCGCATCGGAGAGCGTGCGGTGGATCGCGATCTCGCTCACGAATTGCCCTTCGACGCCTACGAATGGCTGAAGACATCCGGCTTTTCACGGTTGCGGTTACCCGCTGCCCACGGAGGCTACGGCGTCACCTTGCCCGAGCTTTTCGGTCTCGTCATCGAACTTGCCGCAGCTGACCCAAACCTGACCAACGCCTACCGCAGCCATTTCGGTTTCACCGAAGATCTCCTGAATGCACCGGCAAGCGCCTGGCGCGATGGGTGGCTGGACAGGCTCGGCCGAGGTGAGACGGTGGGAAGCGGTTTCTCCGAGCTTGGAGACACGCCGCTTGGCAGCTATGCGACGCGCCTTGTTCGTAACGGCCGCAACTGGCGGCTCGACGGCGAGAAATTCTACACCACCGGCTCGCTTTACGCGGACTGGATTACACTCGGTGCAATTGATGGAGACGGGCAGCCGATTGGAGCCTTGGTGCCGACATCGGCTCCGGGCGTCGAGATCGTCGACGATTGGGATGGCTTCGGCCAATCCCTGACGGCCAGTGGAACAGCTCGCTTCATAGACGTCGAGATTGCTGACGACCTAATCAAACCGAGTTCGGTGCGTTTCAGCTACTCCGGCGGGTTCTTTCAACTGGTTCATCTCGCCTCGCTCGCCGGCATCGGCCGCGCTGCGGCGAACGACCTTGCGCGCCATGTCGCGGCAAGGAAAAGGGTGTACAGCCGCGGCAACGCATCCCGCTCGGCTCAAGATGCGCAGGTTCAACAGGTGGTGGGGAAGGTGCGAGGTGCCGCCTACAGCGCCGGCGCTATCGTCTTGCACGCGGCAGGGGCCCTGCAGCGCGCCTATGAGACCAATCTCAGCGGCGATCAGGCACAAATCGCGCTGGCCGGCCGTAACGCCGAACTCGAGGTCAGCCAGTCCGTGACCGTGGTCACCTCGCTTATCCTCGACGCCAGCACGATCCTGTTCGATGCTTTAGGGGCCTCCGCCGCCAAGCGCGGCCACGGTCTCGACCGTCATTGGCGCAATGCACGCACGATCGCCTCCCACAACCCACGAATCTACCATGATCGCATCGTCGGCGATTTCGCAGTCAACGGCACTGTTCCCGGGCCGCAGGCGGGCGTCGGTGTCGCAACGGAAGAGCAGGCTGAACGGACACCCGCATGAGCATCCAAAGACGTCGCATGAACCTCAATGTCGGACTAAACTCCACCGGCTACCTCGCAAACGCATGGAAATACCGCAGTGGCGACAAGGATGATATCAACGATCCCGCCTATTACCGACGTCTGGCCGAGATCGCCCACAAAGGGCTTTTCGATGCCGTGTTCTTCTCCGACCACCCCGCGCTGATGACAGACCCACAGGGGCGCCCCTTCCACACGATCGACCCTCTGATCCTGTGCACCGCGCTCGCCGCACAGGTGCCGGATATCGGCTTCGTCGTGACGATTTCGTCGACCTATAACTCGCCGTATAACTTTGCTCGGCGTGTCCAGTCGCTCGATATCGTTTCGAGAGGTCGGCTGATCGTCAACATCGTGTCGTCATTCAATCCCAGTGTTGCTGCCAATTTCGGAAGTGCAGCACTGCCGCCGCGCAACGAGCGCTATGCTCGAGCGATCGAGTTTCTCGATGTGGCAAAGAAGCTCTGGTCTAGCTGGGATCCACGGCGAGAGGGTGAGGTTGCGCCGGATCGCTTCTGGGACAGCGCGAGCGCGGTTGCGATCGATCACGAGGACGCATTCTTCCAGGTTCGCGGTCCGCTCAACGTTCCACGCGGGCCACAGGGCCATCCTGTCATTGCCCAGGCGGGGGCGTCGGACGGCGGCATCGATCTTGCGGCGAGGCATGGCGAGATCATCTACTGCAACATTCTTTCCAGACCCGCGGGCAGAGCCTTCGGAGACAAGGTCCGAAACAAGGCGGTTTCGCTTGGAAGGGATCCATCAGGCATTCGCATCGTCCCCGGGCTTGTTGTCATCCTGGGGGAAAGCCGCAAGGAGGCTCTACGCAAACATGAGCTGTACAGTGGGGCGGGATCCGAAGATGGTCTGATTGAACGGTTCGTTCGCGAGCATGGACTGGATCGCGAACGTTTCGACCCGGATGCCGTGCTGGATTACGAGCGCTTCGTTCCTGATCCGAACAGGCAGCAGGCGGTGGGGATGGGGCTCGGGCTTTCCGACCTTCTGCAGCACGAGAAACTGACGGCGCGCCAGGCGGTGCGTCGCTCCGAAGGACACCACCGGCTTTTACTCGGCACAGCGGAAGAAGTGGCAGAGGAAATGATCGACCTTTGGGCAGACGGCACGGTGGACGGCTATACGCTGCAGCCGCCTCGGGCGCCGGATGACATTGCCGAGTTCGTAGACCGGGTTATTCCGATCCTTCAGGATCGAAACGTGTATCCACGTCAGTACGAGGGGCAGACGATACGCGATCGCTATGGGCTGCCTTATCCGGCTTGAGGTCGCCGCTTGCCACCTTGCTGGGTGCCGAAGTCCGCTCGTTCCCGGGAGGATGATCCACGGCATCCAGCCAAATCCCGCAACGCTAGTCCACCGTATCGGGATGGGTCGCCGCCTTCAGATCGGCCAGTCCGCGGTTGGCATCCTTGCTGCCCGTCGCAGCGGCAGCGTTGAAGATCCGCTCAGCATCCCCATACATCTGCATATTCAGATAAGCATATCCGCGCAGGACCAACAAATCGATCGGCTCCTGCCGCAGCTGCGCGCGCTGATCGAGGTAGATCAAAGCCTCGCGATAGCGCTTGGCGTCGAATGCCGCCAGCGCCCTGTCAGCTAGGATGGCAATCTGCAGCTCGGCCGCGCGCTGCTGCGTCTGCGGTGCCCTCGTCGCGGCAACGGCGGCATTGTTGGACAGACCGACGCGCAGGTAGGCAAGGCTCTGGCCGTAAGCCGCGTCTTCACGCGTCTTACGATTGGGGCTCGCCAGCGCGGCCTCGAACGCCTTGACCGCTTCCATCGGGCGGTTGATGTCCATCAGGCACCATCCTCGCGACAGGGCGGTGTCCGGGTCGAGCAATTGAGCATTGACCGTCGTCGTGCATCCACGCGCCTGGCGCGCGCCGCGGCGAACCGTGACCGTCTGTGTGGCAGGCTGGCGGAGCACCTCGGTGCTTGCGATTTCAGCACGTCTCACCGGCGCCCTGACGATCTCGGGCGGCGGCGCGGCGGTATCCTGCGGCAAGGTCTCGCCGGGCGCAGGCAGGGGTGGCTGTGTCGTTTGCCGATTGTTCGTCTCGCCCAGTTGGGCAATGCGCTCGGATTTGCCCGCCCATAGCCGCTGGATTTCTGCTACGCCCGCTCGATCACGCAGCTGCTCCCGCGTGATCGCCAGCCCGTAGGCGGAGGGCTCGTCGTCCGGCTTCCAGCGCAGTGCCGTCTCGAACCAGCGCGCGGCGGTCTGCGGCTGGTTCAACGTGCGAGCGAACCAGCCGAATTGTTGTGCCGTCGGCACGTATTTCTGCTCGATGATCTCGGCCGCGATACGCGAAAGCACCTCTTCATCAAGATCGGCAGGTGGCTGAAGAGCCATCAGGTTTGCCGTCGCGGCAAGATAAGTGGCGGTCGCATCCTCAGAGGCGCCGCGCCACTTGTACATGATCGCCTCGGCTTCCTGCGGCTTCTTCTGGGCGATCAGCGTCAGCGCCAGACCCTGAGAGGCAATTGCCGTGTCTTCCTTGGCGTGGGCGGCACGGAACCATTTCTCGGCGTCGGTGTAGTTCTCGCGGCGAAGCTGGTACCAGCCGAGAAGCAGGTTATCGGATGCCAGCCCCTCGCTTTCGGCAAGTCGTTGGACGATCGTCAGGTAGTCGGGTGCCACAGCGAGATCGGGGTCATCGTTGCCGGCAGCGACAAAGCGGCGGGCAAGGTCATTGCGGATGCTGTCGAACTCGCGACCACCGTTGCCATCGGGGCGTTCGAGCGCGAGCAGGTCCTGCATCGTTGCGTATGGCAGCAAGGCGGATGCCTTTTCGATAGTCGCCAGACGCTCCTGGGGATTTGTGCAATTCTTCAGGATGTAGACGTAGACTGCCTGGGCGCGGGGCGTGCGATCCGTTACTGCAAAGGCTTCAGCGACCCGCCAGAGGACGTCGATATCGCTGCAGGTCAGAAGGCTCGGAGTGTTGGCGCCGATCTGGACGACAGTTGCGTATTGCTTCAGGTCGGACGCATTGACGAGGCGAGCGCGGGCTTCGGCAACATCCAGTCGGTCCAGCAGGTCCGGTGGCGGCTGCCATCCCGACTCGGACACTTGCCGGTCGGCAATGGCCTTGCGGAGTTCGGCATAGCGCCCCTCCGAATACAGTTGCCACATCTGTTCCAGCTGTTTGTCGCCGCCTTGCGGCACAGCGAGCGGATCGGCCGGGGGCACCCAGTTCGGGTAGAGCGCCTGAAGCCGCGCGATCTCGGCCTGCAGTCGCGCCTTGTCGCCGCGGCTGGCGAAATAGCGCAACGCGCTTTCGTCGACCTTCGGTTCAGCGGGCTTGACCGGCTGAGGCGCGGCTTGTTGCTGTTGCGTTGCCTGAGCGACGGTTACAGCACTTTCGTTTCCGGCGGTCGGCGTACTGTCCTGGAATGCCGGAACAGAAGCAGCGGCCTGCAGCCGATCGGAAATCGCCTGCACGTCGATCTGCGGCTTGGAATTTGCTTCCGGCCCCGTTACGCGGCCCATCAGCATGAATTGAGGCGTAGGCTCGCTCGTCCAATGGAAGCCCAACATCTCCTGAAGAGCCGCGCGATCCTTCAGCGCGGTCACGAGACCGGCTACCGCCACTGCGACGACAACTGCAATGGATGAGGATCTTACAGACACTCCGGATGCTTCTCCCCGACAAATGCCAACCCAAGAAGATGAAGGGTCGATGGATAGTAGAGCGATGGCTCAAACTGCTGCGACGACTCAGGCAGCTTTGTTCCGTCTGTCACACAGGCCACGACATCGTTAATTATTCGATAACCCGGATCAGAAAGCAGTGTCTTCGGCTTTCCAGACATGAGATCGATGGTCGCCGGTGTGCCGTCTTCGGTGGTCATGCCCAAGCGCAATCTTGACAGAAGAGCCTTGTCCGAAACTCCCGCGCGAACGAGATAGAGCGGGATGCGCAGGCTGTTGTATCCGAATTCCGCATCGAAGCCTTTGGCCGGTTCCGGCATCCGGTGCAGGCTCACCCAGTCGCTGGGCAGTTTTCGTGGTCCGAACTGCATGGTCTGCAACAGTTGGTGGCCATCGTCCAACAGCTTTTGCCAGGCGTTGGATGGTGCCAGGAGCGCCATGATCGGAATCGCCTCAAACACCCAGTAGGAGGGGTTGATGACCGGCCCGTCTTTACGATCAGGGGAATCAAAGCCAGTGACGCCCGGCAGCAGAAGCGTCCGGCCGCCTGAACTGATGACGACATGGGAAAGAAGCGCCTGCGCCATCTTCGCAGCCGCCTCGATATAGTCGCTCTTGTTCCAGGCTGAGCCTGCGAGAGCCAAGGCATAGGCAATCAATAAGTCGCCATCCGATGCGTTGTTGGTGTCGGTGACGTGCGGCGTGACGGCCGGGTCCCACTTCCATGCGGCAAGCCCATCGTCGCGCAACAACAGTTCAGTGCGGGTGAAATACCATATCTGCTCGAAGTCCGCGGGACTGTTGGCAAGGTAGGCGAGCAGCAGACCGTAGCCCTGACCTTCGCTGTGGCTGATGTTGCCGTTTGCATCGTCGACGATCCGGCCACTCGGATCGAGGAACTTCGCCTTGTAGGCACCCCATGCCTGCGCGCTGATGCCTGGACCTTGCGCCTGAACGGACTGGCAGACAGCGGCAACCGCGAAGCTCGCGATGCAGATCAGTTTCAGCAGTCTCTTCATTCGCGCCTGCCCAGCCGCGCAAGCATGCCTGCGGTGGTTACGCCGATCAGAAGCGATAGGACCACCAGGAGGAAGGCATAGGACAATATGTTGGTCGACAGCCAGTTCGCGGCGATCAGGCGGTAGTTGGAGAGAGACCATGGCTGAGAGCTCACGAAGTCAAAGCGCCCAACAGGAACGCTTTCGATCTTCCCGGTCTTGCTGGAATAGGTCGTGATATGACCGGCAATCTGCGGCCAGTTGACCTGCGAGGTGACGGCCTCGGCACCCTCGCGCAGGTCCTTTGCGGACGGCGCGGTCATGATGGTCCAAGACGACCCGCCTGCCGCACTTTTCCCTTGGGCGATCATGAAGCTGTCGGTGTTTGAGGGGCTGAAGACTTCTTCCGAGCCCGGAACAAACTGCAGCGAACTTAACGAAATGTCGAAGTTGCGGCGCAGCCACTCCTGGAACGAGGTGATCTGCCCGCGCCAAACTCCACCGCTGACCTTCGAGCGCCAATCGTCAAAAGTCACGGAGGGTTCGGTCTGGTTTGATTGGGTGGCTGCCGGAGGCCGCCACGTAGCCTGACTGGTCGGCGAAATATTCAGCTGCGTGAGCACGGCTGGGGGCATCTGCGAGATCGAGCCTATGAAAATCGCGTCGCGCTCGCCGATAGCACCCGGCGTCGCAGCTGGTTCGATATCGATCGGGCGGCCGGCAACGATTGCCATCTGTCCGAGCAGCGTGGCGGTCGCTGACAACGTATCGCTGTCGATGCGGTCGATGAAAAGCGGTGTTGGTTGTGTTGCCCTGTTGTAAGGGTAGCCGGTTCCGGACAGACCGGCGAGGTTTGGCCGCTGGCCGATCCTCGCAAAGTCTGGAATGTGAATTTCACTCGTGTCGAAAAGCGCGAAGCGTGGTGCCGCACCGGCCGTCGTGCCTGGCACGCAGACCTCGTCCTCCTTCGTCATCAAGATGGCTTCGAGCGACAGCGTGTTCAAACCCGGCTTGAAATGCCGCATCGTCACGCGGATGGGCAGGTGCCGGAATATCCCGCCACCCGTCGACGAAATCGGCACCGTCGAGGCGATGTTGCCGTTAACATAGATGTCGATATGGCTGCCGGGCAGGACGTTCTGTGTATAAGCGGCGTCCAGCAGGATCGTGGCTTCGCCATAGGCGTTCGCATAAAAGTCAGAAGGAACCGCAATATTGAAATTGGTGCGGAATCGACGTCCGGAGAACTCCGTCGTTTTCACTCCGAGCTGGGCAAAGGTCAGGTTGGTGTCGGACAGAATGAGCGGCGCATCCGGGGCGCTCCAACGCTGCGTCACTAAGGCATCGCGAATGGCCGTCGCCGGACGATCCGTCGTCGAAACTATGGTGTCGATCGCGGACGAGATTGCCGGCCACGACGGGCCACTAATCAAGAGAACGGGTGCCCCCGACTTCGGGTCGGTGACGAAGGAGGCCAGTGGCGCGGCTTGCGCCGCCGGCGGGGTCCCGATGACCGATTGAAGCTCGGCCGGTGTTCCAACGACGACAGTCATTCGACCTGCACCCGCTTGTGGCAACGTGTCAGGCGTGAACGAAAAGGTTTCGTTCGGCATGCCGCTTAGAACGGCGAGGCCCTGGGCAAGGCGCAAAAGCGGCTTTGTCGTACCTGGCTGCTCAAGCGCCGGCACAACAAAGTTGATCTGCGTCCTGCCGGCTTCATCAACTCCGATCGCACGGATGGCGTCCGTGCTGGAAAACCTCGCGGCCTCTTGTCCGCTGAAACTCAAGTAGGTCTTTGCCGGGTCGATGTCCGTCCAAAGCTCATAAGTCGATTGAATGGTGCAATCGGTGCGGTGGCGTTGGGTGGCCTCAAATGTCAGAAGGTTGGCGCCGGGTTGCAACAGTCCTGCGGGCACGTCGAAGGTGACGTTAGATGGCGCGTCCGATGAGGCGATCGCTTGTTGACCGACGATGCGATTATTCAGAAGAACCGTCAGTTGCGATGCCTCCGGGGCAACAACGACGGCATTTTGATAGGAGAAGTGGAATTTTGCCGGCGCGGCAGCCTGCTCCGGCGTGATGTAAATCGACCATGATTTGCGATCGAATTCGCCGTCCAGGCCGAACTTGGCGAATGGAACAATATATCTCTGGAGCCCTGCGGCGGCAGTTCGCTGGAGTGGTGGCCGAGCCGGTTCAGCCTGCGCGGGAACTGGGGGAGCTTGTGCGGCAGGAGGTTCGGTCTCTGCGGGCTGCAATGCCGGCCTTGTCGGCTCCGACGAAATCGGCGCTTGTGTCGGAGACGATGAGGCGGGTGCCACGGAGAGGGGTGGAGCTGGCGAAGTGACCGGGGCTGCCGCTGCAGGTGGTGTGGCGGGCGTTGGCGGGACTGCGGCGGGGGCAGGCGTTGCGGGCAATGTCAGCCGCGGCACCACAGGCGCACTGCCTTGATCTCGCTCGCCCGACATATCGAACGGGGCGGTCTGCGCATAGGCAATCGCGGAGGCTGCGAAGAGAAAAGCCGAGATCGATGCGATCTTCTTCATCAGTTGCCTGCCTTCGCGGCCTGTTGCTGCCGCTCCCGTTCCGGCCGCATGCTACGGAAGAAATATACGAGACCGCGGCTTGTCTGGTAGAGCGCCAGGCCGAGAAACCAGACCGTCCCGCGAATGAGACCAGGATTGTGGCGGCGCGCTTGCTGAAACTGCGTCCACTGGTCGGAGTTTGCAAACATCAGGTCGGCGATCAGGCGATGGTCCAGAGCACTCTTCGGAATGTACTGGCATCCAACCGCCAGGATTTCACCCGAAGGCTCGATATTGCGAACAATGAGCGGCAGCGTTTCCATGCTTGCTCCGCTGTGAGGCTGGAAGCGGATTTCGCCTTCGGCACCGATCACCATCGGATCCAGCTGCTTGTTGAACACGTGCAGCCGAGCGCCATGTACCGAAACATCCTCGATGGATGCGGTGTACCATTTGCCATTGACGCCGAATTCGCAGCGGCGATTCACGCGCACGCGACGGGATGCAGCCCGCTCGCCACGCTCCGAAACGACCCCGAGCGCGCAGCCGGCCATGATCAGGTTTATGACGTTCCAGCCGCCCACTACCAGGGTGACATCGGCTTTATAGGGCTCGGCATAGATACGATAGATCGTCACCGCCAGAGCGATCAGCTGCACGGCAAAGATCACGAAGAACGGTCGGCTGATTTCCGAAAGACGGCTGACTGCGATCGACTCGTCCTTCGCCGTCACCTTGAAGGTTGGCTTGCGCGGATTGAGCATCACCGAAACCACTGCCGGCAGCAGGTGAACAGTCTGGACATACTCGTAGAGTTCCGAGATCCACGGCCAGCGGAAGGAGCCGTAGAGATAGTTCTGCATCATCAGGTTCACGAGCATGTATGCCAGCGTATAGGCCAGGAACTCGCCGCCCGATGCGGTGAAGATTTCGAGATCGAAGAAAAGATAGAAAAGCGGCGCAAAGAGAAAGATCGTGCGCGGGAACGGGAAGAGCCAAAAGAGCGTCGACGACATGTAGCAGAGGCGTTGCGGCAGCGTCAGGCCGCGCTTCAACAGCGGGAAGCGGAAGCGCAGGATCTGCATCATTCCCTGCGCCCACCGGCTGCGCTGTCCGATAAAGCTCGCAAAGGTCGCCGGCTGCAGCCCCGCGATCAGGGGTTTGTCGACATAGATGCTGTTCCATCCGCTGCCGTGGAGCGCAAGGGCGGTTTCGCAATCCTCTGTAATGCTGATGCCGCTGAAGCCACCCTGGGATTCCAGTGCTCGCCGGCTGAGGACAGCTGCCGAGCCGCAGAAGAAAGCTGCGTTCCATTTGTCGAGACCGCGCTGGATGATGCCGTAAAACATCTCGTTCTCGCTTGGCATTCGCTCGAAGGTTCGCAGATTCCGTTCCAGAGGGTCCGGATTGATGAAGAAATGCGGTGTCTGGACAAGAAACAGCTTCGGATCGTCGTCGAAGTAGCCGACGGTCTCGAGCAGGAAGTCGCGTGCCGGCGCATGGTCTGCATCGAATACGGCAATCAGCTCGCCGCTCGAATGCTTCATTCCGTTGTTGAGGTTGCCGGCCTTGGCATGCTCGTTGCGGTCGCGCGTGAGATAGCGGACGTCGAGATCCTCGCAGAGCTTTTTGAGCTCGTTATGGCGCGCCACTGCCGCCTGGGCTTCGAGCAGCTTGTTGGAATTTCGCTTCTGGAGCGTGCCGCCGTCATCAAGCAGCCAGACGTGCAGCCTTTCGGCGGGATAATCCATGGCCTTTGCTGCAGCCAGTGTGTTGGCGAGCAGGTGCGAGTCCTCGTTGTAGGACGGAACGAAGACATCCACGTGGGGAAAGCGCTCTTCCTTGTTCGCCCGCGAGGCACGCGGTGGCAAGGGTGTCGCAACGATGAACAGGCTGAGCGCCAGCATCGCCACGCTGTACATTTCCGCGAGATAGAGCAGGAGGCCGGGTATGAAGTTTTCCGGCTGATTGATCGGCGGCAGCGTGTTGGTCGTGCGCCAGTAGACGTAGCGAAGAACGATCGACGTGCCGAACGCCAGTGCGACCAGCCTCCAGATGCCTTCACCCTTCAGCCCCTTGATGATCGCCATCACGGCGACGACGACAATGCTCGCAATCAGCTGGGTCTGCAGATTCACCGGCAAAGTGATCAGAACAATCACGCACAGAGAAACGAAGGCCCACGTAATGATGCTTCGGGCTTTATGCATCAATATCCCTTTGACAATGCAGGCCTGGCGCTTGGGAACACCGCAGCCTCTCCACGTTATCTCCGGCACGCGGCCGTCATGGCCGAATCCCCTACGCACTCTGGCGACGGCACCGTCAGGCCGCTCGCCGTTGCGGTTCTCGGTTGTGTCTGTTCATTCGAAGGCACTGCTGACATGTCTGGCTGCGGCAGACCACTCGCGGCGTCCGGCAACGGAACGCGAGGCCCCGTCGGCGGAGGCAGCACGGGCACCTCTTCAGCTTTCGGCTGAACGCTGCGTACGCGAACGACACGAGATTGGATTTCTGCAGGGGCAGGTTCATAGCCGAATGCCATCGGTGTGTTTCTGTACCCGCCCTCGTCCGGATAGATCGGATTGCTCGGGCGCCCGAGCGTCGGGTCAGCGCCCTGCTGATGTCCGAACGGATTCCAGATTTCTCCATCCAGCGTTCCAACCAGCGTGTAGCCGTACATAATGCCGAGCAATTGCCTTTCGGTGGCGCGCGCATCGCAGAGCCGCAACCGCACCTGAATCATTCCGAAGTTGCGCGCTTGCGTATGCGCGGATCGGCTCGAGCGAATCTGCTGCCAGCCGTAGATGCAGGTATCACCGGATCCACTCTGGCCCGAAGCGTAACCGAACGGTCCGTAGCTGTTTTGCAGAAAGGTCGTGGATCGCGTCATCTGTACGCTAGGAACCGCCGCGAAGGCTTCGCGGATGATCCCGTCTTCGTTGATCATCCTATAGGAAGCGTTGCCGGTGCCGGAATTGGCTCCCGATGCGCCAAGGAACTGCACCTTCAGGAAATTCTGTCCGGACACCGAAGACGATGTGTAGAGCGAAATCATCTGCTCGGTGCCGTTGCCGCGTTTGTGTTCGACGACGCTGACAATCGACGGCCCGCCGGGTGGCGGCAACGCGAGTGCTTGCTCGGCCGGGACGGCTTCAGAGATGTTCGGGCGTTTTACATTTCCGCTCGACTGGCAGCCCGCCACAAGCCCGGCAAGCAATGCCAAGCATGACACTTTCAGTAAACTGACTGTTTGGGGTCGCCGCAATCGTCTTTCCTCACTCCAGACGCAGATTTCGCGCAGGACTTCCGAATCAACGACCCTTGAGGCCGCTACCCATGGTAAACGACGTTTATGGTTAACCCAAAGTTAATATCAGACCCCAACCTATCGTGATCTTGAACGAAACTGGTCAGGTCAGGAGCCCAGAAAATCGCCGCACGCGCGAGCGCCGAGAGCGCCCCGCTTTGCATGGTTGATCGCGTTGCGGCCACCACTGCCGCTGAGAGTATCTTCAATAATTTCAGGTTATCGCGACGATCAGTAAATCCAACTTAAAATTATGATCGACTTCCGATATGAATTTGCAGGGAGCAGTGGTGAGCCGCCAGCGTCAGCTGGGTCGGGGAGAAGCCACGGTCTGAATGCGGCGCAACCGAGTGGTTTGGTCGATGGCGCTCCCTTCCGACGGCAAAAAAGCAATCAAGGAGATAGTCATGGACCAGAAACCCGACAGCGCCGGCAAATGTCCCGTCCCACATGGCAACACGCCACGTGGTCGATCCAACCGCGACTGGTGGCCGAACCAGCTCGACGTCCAGGTTCTTCACCAGCATTCCGATCTTGCCGATCCGTTGGGCAAGGCTTTCGACTATGCCGAGGAATTCAAGAAGCTCGATCTCGACGCAGTGAAGAAGGATCTTCACGCCCTGATGACCGATTCGCAGGATTGGTGGCCGGCGGACTTCGGTCACTACGGCGGCCTGTTCATCCGCATGGCCTGGCATAGTGCGGGCACCTATCGCATCACCGACGGCCGCGGTGGTGCTGGCCAGGGCCAGCAGCGTTTCGCGCCGCTCAACAGCTGG
Source organism: Hyphomicrobiales bacterium (assembly GCA_900466605.1). Taxonomy (GTDB): domain Bacteria; phylum Pseudomonadota; class Alphaproteobacteria; order Rhizobiales; family Rhizobiaceae; genus Rhizobium. The sequence goes on along the minus strand of UBMU01000011.1, from coordinate 75,432 downwards.
CCTGACAACGTCAACCTCGACAAGGCTCGACGGCTCCTCTGGCCGATCAAGCAGAAATACGGCAACCAGATTTCCTGGGCCGACCTTCTCATCCTCACGGGCAACGTCGCGCTGGAATCCATGGGCTTCAAGACCTTTGGTTTCGCTGGCGGCCGCGCCGACGTTTGGGAACCGGAAGAACTCTATTGGGGTCCGGAAGGAAGCTGGCTCGGTGACGAGCGCTACAGCGGCGAACGCGAACTTGCAGAACCGCTCGGTGCCGTTCAGATGGGCCTCATCTATGTGAACCCGGAAGGCCCGAACGGCAATCCGGATCCGCTCGCCTCTGCTCGCGACATCCGCGACACGTTCGCCCGCATGGCAATGAACGACGAAGAAACCGTCGCGCTGATCGCAGGTGGTCACACCTTCGGCAAAACGCATGGCGCCGGTGACCCGTCCTTTGTCGGCATCGATCCGGAAGGCGGTGAACTCGAAGCCCAGGGTCTCGGCTGGGCCAGCACGTTCAACACCGGCGTTGGCAAGGACGCGATCGGCAGCGGTCTTGAAGTCATCTGGACGACGACCCCGACCAAGTGGAGCAACAATTTCTTCTGGAACCTGTTCGGCTACGAATACGAACTGGAGACGAGCCCGGCAGGTGCCAAGCAGTGGGTTGCAAAGGGCGCCGGCGAGACGATCCCGGATGCCTTCGACCCTTCGAAGAAGCACCGGCCGAAGATGCTGACCTCCGATCTCGCTCTTCGCGTCGATCCTGCATATGAGAAGATCTCGCGCCGGTTCATGGAAAATCCGGATCAGTTCGCCGACGCATTCGCTCGTGCGTGGTTCAAGCTGACCCACCGCGACATGGGCCCGAAGGCTCGTTACCTCGGCCCGGATGTGCCGAAGGAGGACCTGATCTGGCAGGACGTGGTCCCGGCTGTCGACCATAAGCTCGTCGACGACCAGGATATCGCCGAGCTGAAGGACAAGATCGTTGCTACCGGCCTTACTGCGCAGGAGCTGGTTTCGACAGCCTGGGCATCTGCCTCGACCTTCCGCGGTTCCGACAAGCGCGGCGGCGCCAATGGCGCACGCATCCGCCTTGCTCCCCAGAAGGATTGGGAAGTCAATCAGCCGGCACAGCTCTCCAAGGTTCTCGGCGTCCTCGAAGGCATCCAGCAGGACTTCAACGCTGCCCAGACCGGCGGCAAGAAGATCTCGCTCGCTGACCTGATCGTCCTTGCCGGTGCAGCCGGCGTCGAGAAGGCGGCAAAGGCCGGCGGACACAATGTCAACGTGCCGTTCACGCCGGGTCGCACGGATGCATCTCAGGCGCAGACCGATGCTGCATCTTTCGCTCCGCTCGAGCCGCGCGCCGACGCCTTCCGCAACTATGTCAATAGCGGCAAGCTGCAGTTCATGAAGGCAGAGGAAGCACTCGTCGATCGGGCGCAATTGCTCACGTTGACGGCACCTGAGATGACGGTTCTCATCGGCGGCTTGCGCGTCCTCACGGTCGGCCAGCCGGAGCACGGCGTCTTCACCGACCAGCCCGAGGCGCTGACCAACGACTTCTTCGTCAACCTGCTCGACATGGGCACCGTATGGGCGCCGGTTGCCGACAAGAAGGGCGTCTACCAGGGCAGCGACCGCAAGACGGGAACTGCCAAGTGGACAGGCACCCGCGTCGACCTGATCTTCGGCTCGCACTCGCAGCTTCGTGCCATCGCCGAAGTCTACGGCCAGTCCGATGCCAAGCAGAAGTTCGTCAAGGACTTCGTTTCGGCCTGGAACAAGGTCATGAACGCCGACCGTTTCGATCTCGTCTGATCGGCAGCTTGCCCGGATGCGGATTTCATCCGCATCCGGGCAGTCATTCGGGTTGCGTATCCACCGGACTTCCCCGCTTCGACTTACCGGTTTGCGGCTTTCGCCAGCCACGCTCGAACGGCCGTCACCGAGGCCGGGTGGCGGGGTTTGCGTGGCGAGACCACGTAGAAATCCTTGTCGATCATCAGTTCCGGCGGCAAGACGCGAAGAAGACGCCCCGACGCAATGTCATCCTCCACAAAGAATGTGCTTGTCAGAGCGAGGCCCTGACCGGCGATTGCAGCCTCTATCGCCAGAGATGTCTGGTTGAAGCGGATATTCTTGGAAGCTGTCGGCGGCCCCTTTGGAAACGCCAGTTCCAGGAATTGCGGCCAAAAGTCGTGGGCATCGTGGAGAAGCGGATAACGGGTGAAATTATCATTCTGAAGGGGCAGTCCGAGCTTCTCCACCAGCAAAGGGCTGCCAACTGCGACGATTACGTCGTCGAAAAGAAGTTCGGCATTCAGACCGGCTCCGAAAGGTGGGCGTCCGTAACGGACTGCGAGGTCGACCGCGTCGGTCTGGAAATTGGCGATACGATCACTCGCAAGTATACGCAGATCGATGTTGGGGTGGATCGCCGTGAAATCCGGCAGACGCGGGATCAGCCATTTCGAAGCGAAGGTTGGTGTGACGCTGATCGTCAGGTGAAGCGGCTCCGGTTTCAATGTTTCCGTCGCCTCGGAGATAAGTTCGAACGCGCGGCGGATGTTCGTCACGTAGCTCCGACCGGCCTCCGTTAGCCCCAGAGTTCGCGGGAACCTGTCAAACAGCTTCATACCCAACTCCGCTTCCAGCCCTCTTATTTGCTGGGCGACGGCTCCTTGCGTCACTCCCAATTCCTCTGCCGCCAGGCGGAAGTTCAAATGGCGGGTGACGACTTCGAAGACGCGAAGTCCGTTCAACGAGGGGAGGCGTCTGATACCTTCTGTCATGCGATAGATTTTCTATTGAATGATGAGAGCGGAACTGGTTCGTATTGGTAGTGCAGGAGTGATATCACGCTTCAAGGGAAGTGCAGTCCGCAATTCCATGCAGCTTGTCGGAAAAACAGGAGAGGGTCATGTCAGTAGAAAAGGTAGCAGTGATTACGGCTGGTGGCAGCGGGATGGGCGCGGCTGCGGCCAAGCGCCTTGCCGCTGACGGGTTCAAAGTGGCAATCCTGTCGTCGTCGGGTAAGGGCGAGGAACTTGCAAAGGCGCTTGGGGGCGTCGGTGTGACTGGTTCGAACCAATCGAACGACGATATGAGCAAGCTCGTCGACCTTGCGATCTCGACATGGGGACGGATAGACGTGCTCGTCAACAGCGCTGGTCACGGCCCTCGCGCACCGATCCTCGACATATCTGACGAAGACTGGCATCGGGGCATGGAGGTCTACCTGCTGAATGTCATCCGCCCGACGCGCCTGGTGACGCCGCATATGCAGAAGCAAAAAGGCGGCTCCATCATCAACATTTCCACGGCATGGGCCTTCGAGCCGAGCTCGATGTTCCCGACATCGGCCGTGTTCCGTGCAGGGCTGGCGTCCTTCACCAAAATCTTCGCGGAGACCTATGCGGCTGAGAACATCCGCATGAACAACGTCCTTCCCGGCTGGATCGACAGCCTTCCAGCAACAGAAGAACGTCGCGACAGCGTTCCGATGAAGCGCTATGGAACCAGCGAGGAGATTGCCGCGACTGTGTCCTTCATCGCGTCGCCGGGAGCGGGCTACATGACCGGACAGAACATCCGTGTCGACGGTGGATTGACCCGCTCGGTGTGACGCCGACGGACCTGCCCCGGAGTGAAACGCCTCCGGGGTGGCGTATCGAGAGACGGCGATCAGAAGCGGATGACAGCTCCGAAAATCGGGCCGTGCTCGATCACGTCGTAGGTGAAGCCATCATTGCTGTAGTTAACACCGAGGGCGCGGTAGCCGGCAACCGCCGAGACGGTGTCGTTGAACTTATAGCCAATGCCTGCCAGCACGTCCCAATCGAGATCGGCACCGCCGGCGCCGATCATGCCCCAGCCGGTAAGATAGACGTTGTCCGTCAGCGAGTAGTTGCCTTTGATACCCGCGACCCCGTCCACCCAATTGGCGCTATCGGTGCGCGACACGTTCCCGACGAGGCCGCCGCTCAGCCCGATCGTCGTTTCCGCATGCCAGTATCTGGCACCGGCAATCACATCCAGGCGAGCCTTCGGATCTTCGTAGACGGTATATCCGACGCCCAAGAGCGCGCTGAACGTGACTGACTTGACATCCACCTCGTCGGCAACAACGCCGCGAGGTGTTGCAGCGTCTGTCGTTATGCGAGCATAGATTATGTCGGTGAAGATGCTGAACCGGTCATAGCGGGCGTCACCGGCTGCCATGAATGCAAAGTCCAAATCCTTCAGGATGTCGCTGAAATCCTGATTTATGTCGACGGTAGGAAGACCAAACACCTGGGTCTTGCCATCGAGACCCGCAACCCAGAAGTAGGGAGCGAAAGAAAACGTCCAGCCGTTCGGTTGCTCGGCCTGAGGCTGCGGCGCCGTGGCGGGCAAGAGATCTGCGGCGTGCAAAGGCGTGACAAACGCCAATGCGGCGATAGTGCATGCGATCAGCGAAATCCTGCTACCCATATAATCTGTCCCCCTCGCGTTCAGGTCACAAATGGCCCCGATTCACCGACCCGAACTGATATCCTAGATTGCACCAACTCGTGTCTTCCGCAAAGTGATTATATTCTCATTCTTATATCTAAGGTTCGACGTTCCATTTTGGACACGCTGATGCTCGACACCGCGCGTTTCGGCAGTCGACAACAGGAGACCGTGACCTGGCACAACGACCCGGACCAGTATTTCCAGCAGGCCACCGAGATGCGGACGACGAACACTGTCGGGGTGTCGCGTCGATGAGCGAAGAAAGGAGGCGTAAATTCAGTCGACGGCTGGGCTCAAGAGCCGGATTCTCTGGCCGCTTTGTCCAATGCCGCAAAATCCGCCTCATCGAGAACGATACTGGCGGCCGCCACGTTCTCCTCAAGATGCTTCACCTTGGAGGTGCCTGGTATCGGCAGCATCACGGGGCTGCGCTTGAGCACCCACGCCAGAGCGATCTGGCTTGGCGTTGCGCCATACTTATGGGCCAATCTGTCCAGAACAGAGCCGGGACGGGTAAGCTCGCCTGCGGCAAGCGGGTACCATGGAATGAAGCCGATGCCCTCGCGCTCGCAATAGTCCAGCACGTCCTCGCTGCCGCGATCCACGAGGTTGTAGCGATTCTGAACCGTCGCGACAGGAAATACCTTTCGGGCTGCCTTTATATCCTCGGTCGAAACTTCGCTCAGGCCAGCATGGGCAATGAGACCCTCATCCAGGAGCATCTTTACTGCGCCGAATTGTTCGGCGGCAGGGACCTTCGGGTCGATGCGGTGCAGTTGCCACAAATCAATCCGGTCGACACGGAGCTTTTTGAGGCTGCCTTTTGCTCGTTCGATGAGATAGTCGGGCCGGCCATTCGGCGTCCACCGGTCCGGTCCCTGGCGGGTCAGGCCTGCCTTGGTAGCGATCAACAACCCCTCATAAGGATGCAGCGCCTCGCTGATGAGCTCTTCCGAAACATCGGGGCCGTAAGAATCTGCCGTGTCTATAAAATTCACTGCGATCTCGGGCAGACGATGCAGGGTTGCCAATGCCCCAGCCTTGTCGGCAGGTGGCCCCCATATACCAGGTCCGGTGACGCGCATTGCGCCAAAGCCGAGACGATTGACGGTGATGTTGCCGATCGAAAATTGACCCGATGCGGCGGCTGAGATCTTGGAATTGTCCGGCATGAATCTTCTCCCATTGCCTGCCTGGTTGGCCGTCCTCACTCGGGGGCTAAGGTGGAGCGGGCACAGAGCAATGCAAGTCACTTGAACCCAATCCCCAATTGGCTCCGGCAGCATGCCGCTCCCGAAGACAATAGGATCGGGCAGACCCTCGGGTCGGCGTCCGGAATGCATCAGGACCGTTCGGGCTCGACTATTCGTCCGGCAATCATGCGCAGCCACGGCGTCAAGTGGAATGCGCACATCAGCAGGTACATCGTCGCCATGCCATCGATTGGAAAGGTGTCCTGCATGGCGGAGCAGATCATGTCTGCTCCGCCGCTTGCCATGGTGACAATCGCCATAAAGGCGAATGTTGGCGAGGCAGCCAGGCACAGCGCGTGGGCGATGCCTGCCACATTGCTGGTCGGCGTCGCGGCCGGTGCACGGCGCCGTGTCTGGTTAGAGGAGAGCATAAGCGTCATCCCTGGCCATACTCGTCGTGGAGGCGCCACCAGATGCCGTCCTCGTTGCGGCCCAGAGGCGCGCGATCAAGCCATTGATAGACGCCCCAGACACCATCCAGGCCGCGGGCGTAGCTGGAGTACGTGTGGTAAACCTCGCCGTCCTTGAGTACGAAGGCGCTGATGCCCGGCCGGTCTCGTGTGTATGTGGCGACATCGGTTCCAGTCATCGCGGCGATTTGGGCAACCGGCGTCTCGCTGCCGCGCAGTCGCCATTCCTGAACCGTCTTACCAGCGAGCGCATCCGGTATCGGCGGCTCACGACGGTAGTTGTACTCTATCCCGCCCTGGCGCTGCTGCTGTTCGCTGAACAGAACGCTGAAATCGAGGTTGAAATCGCTGCCGAAAGAGGATGCCCAGTCGAAGGTCCATCCCATTCGCTGCTTGAAAGCCTGCAGTTTGGGAAGCGGTGCGCGGGAAACGGCGGTGAAGGCGACATCGTGATTTTCGAGATGGGTGACGACGCCGTTGAAGCCGTCTGCGATAGAAGAGCAGGATGGGCACCCGGCCGTATAGTCGGGTCCGAACATGAAGTGGTATATGAGCAGTTGCGAACGGCCCTTGAAGAGATCGGTCAACGAGGCGCTGCCTTTGGCGGTCTCGAAGCGGTAGTCCTTTTCGATCCGCACCCACGGCAAATTCTGGCGACGCTGTGCCAGCATGTCGCTACGCCGAGTCAGCTCCTTTTCCTCTGCAAGCAGCTCGAGCCGGGCCGCGAGCCATTCCTCGCGTGTGCCTGTCATGTGCATCGTCATCATACTTCTCCTTTTGCCGTCAGTTGCGTAGCATTGCCGCCTGGAGCTGCTGCTTGGCGGTCAGGAACAGACTAGAGCCGGAGCGGGAGAGGGTGGGAGTTACAAGTTTGACGGGATTTCGATGGACTCGATGATTATCGCTGCGGCGAGACTGCTCGCGACCGGCGATCTTCTTGGCGCCTTGAAAAGGGTTGCGCTGCGCAATGATGCGCCGGCGCTCGCCCTTCGCGGTATTGCAATGGCCCAGCTGGGGGACCTCGTCCGGGCGAAGGCCTTGCTGAAAACGGCTGCGCGTGCGTTCGGGCCAAAGGAACCGGTCGCGCGAGCGCGCTGCATCGTCGCCGAGGCGGAAATCGCCCTTGTTTCCCGTGACCTTGCTTGGCCGAGCAAGACCCTTGCTGCTGCGCGGGAGGTGCTTGAAACTCACGGCGACAGCTTGAATGCGGCACATGCAAGGCATCTCGAGGCAAGGCGGCTGCTTCTCATCGGTTATCTCGACGAGGCCGAGCGTCTGCTTGCCGGGGTCGATCCGACACCGTTTCCGCCGCCGTTACGGGCCTCCCACGAACTCGTTGTCGGAGGCATTGCTATTCGTCGCCTTCGCACGAGTGCGGCGCGTGCGGCACTGAAACGAGCGGACGCTGCTGCGCGCGACGCGGGCATTCCCGCCCTGCGTGCGGAAGTCGAAAGCCTCTCTGAGGTTTTGAATACACCGGCTGCAAGACTGATCGGAAGTGGCGGCGAGCGTCTCTTGCTGCTGGAGGAGGTAGAGGCAGTGCTGGCGTCGGGAACCCTCGTGGTCGATGCGTGCCGCTATGTGGTGCGGGATGGAGACGTGCTCGTTTCGTTGACGACGCGTCCGGTCTTGTTTGCATTGGCACGTGTTCTCGCCGAGAACTGGCCGCGAGACGTTTCGCGGAATGCCCTCGTTGCCCGTGCCTTCCGGGCGAAGAATGCCGATGAATCACATCGCGCCAGGCTGCGCGTTGAAGCTGGGCGGTTGCGCGGCGAGCTTCACCGCATAGCAGATATCAAGGCGACCAGGGACGGCTTCATGCTCGCGCCGCGTCGCGCCGGCGACGTCGTCATCCTGGCGCCACCTGTCGAGGAACAGCATGGTGAGATCCTTGCATTTCTGGCCGACGGGGAGGCCTGGTCGAGTTCGGCGCTGGCGATTGCGATCGGAGCAAGCGCGCGTACGGTGCAGCGCGCACTCGATACGTTGGCGGCAGCAGAAAAGGTGCGGTCTTTCGGGCAGGGACCGGCGCGCCGGTGGACGATACCGTCGCTGCCGGGTTTCCCGTCAACTTTGTTACTCCCAGGTCCACTGCCGAACGATTAGGATAGGCCCATGAAAAACAGTAAAGCTGAAATCCTTCGCGAATATGGCCCCTTTCCGAACGCGGACCGCGTGGCCGGCGTCACCTATGACGGTCGGCATGTCTGGTTCGCATCCGGCGACAGGCTCAATGCCTTCGATCCCGATGTCGGAGAGATCGTGCACTCGATCGATGTCGCCGCCCACGCGGGAACGGCTTTCGATGGACGCTATCTTTTCCAGATTGCCGAGGATCGGATCCAGAAAATCGATCCGAAGACCGGGGAGGTGCTCTCGACGATTCCGGCTCCCGGCAATGGCGGAGATTCCGGGCTTGCCTGGGCCGAAGGCACGCTTTGGGTCGGAGAATATCGTGGCCGGAAGATCCATCAGATCGATCCCGAAACGGGCGCCGTTCTTCGCAGTATCGAGTCCAGCCGTTTCGTTACCGGCGTGACCTGGATCGGCGCCGAGTTGTGGCATGCCACCTGGGAAGGTGATGAGAGCGACATCAGGCGCGTTGAGCCCGAAACCGGGCAGGTCCTGGAACGCATCGATATGCCTCCAGGCTTGACAGTGTCGGGACTCGAATCCGACGGTGGCGACCGCCTCTTTTGCGGCGGTGGAAGCAGCGGCAAAATCCGGGCCGTCCGCCGGCCGGGATAAACGGACAACCCCTCTTTGGTTGGCAATTTCTGCCAGTCGAAACCGCGCTTTGCTCTTAGTCCAACGTCCTGCGGAAGCGGCGCACCGCGATCAGCATAGCTGCAGCCATCAGGCAGGCCAGGGCGATCGTATCGTAGGCAAGGACGTGGATATCGGCGCCCTTCAACATGATCGCCCTGACAATCCTGATATAGTGGGTCAGAGGCAGCGCTTCGCCGATCCATTGCGCCCACCTTGGCATGCCGGCGAAGGGGAACATGAAACCCGACAGCAGGATATTCGGAAGGAAGAACATCATTGCCATCTGCATGGCCTGCAGCTGATTGGCCGCGATCGTCGAGAAAGTGTAGCCGATCGACAGGTTGGTGATGACGAAAAGCGTGGTTGCAGCCGCGAGCGAGGCCGGGTCACCGAGGATCGGCACATTGAAGACGAGGAGGCCGGCCGCGATGATGAGCAACGACTGAACGAGGCCTATCAGCACATAGGGCGCTATCTTGCCCAGCATGATTTCCAGCGGCTTGATCGGCATGGAGAGCAGGCTCTCCATCGTGCCGCGCTCTACCTCGCGGGTGACCGAGAGCGCCGTGAAGATCAGTAGGGTCATCGTCAGGATCGTGCCAAGCAGGCCCGGCACAATATTCAGCGTCGATGAACCGGCCGGATTGTAGCGTCGATGCTGGACGATGGAGAAGGCGGGCTTGGTCGGTTCGGAAAACTCCACCTGCCGATCGTTGGCAAGTGCCGACGTGACGATGCCGGAAAGCGCTCCCAGCGCGGAACTCGACGCGACCGGATCAGTTGCATCGGCGGCGACCAGCAGCGACGGTGTATCACCGCGACGAAGCGAGCGCTCGAAGCCTTCGGGGATCTCCACGACGAACAGAGCCTTGCCGGATTCGAGAAGAGAATCCATGTCTTCTGCTCGGGTAACGACGGAACGGATTTCGAAGAAGTCCGTGTTTTCGAGCGCTGCCAAAATCGACCGGCCGACATCGGTGTTCTCTCGCATCAGCACTGCTGTCGGCAGGTTGTGTGGCGTCGTGTTGATTGCAAAGCCGAACAGAAACAGCTGCATGATCGGCAAGGCCACCATCGTCGCCAGCGTTATGCGGTCGCGGGTCATCTGGATGAATTCCTTGATGGTCATCGCCCAGAAGCGTCCGAATGCACCGCCGTTGCCATTTGCCGTTGTCGTCGTCATTGGAAATTGTCCTCCGAGCGACGCATCAGATCGATGAAGGCATCTTCCAGCGTCGCTTCGCCCTTTTGCCACTTAAGATCGGGTCGTTCGCGGTATGGCGCGATTGCCTTTTCAAGCGCCAGTGGATCACGACCGGCAACATGCAGGCTGGTGCCGAAGGGCGCGATCATGTCGACGCCCGGCTCGTTCTCGAGTTCGGATTGAAGGCGATGCACCTCGGTTCCGGAGACGGTCCAGGTCACGAGACCGGTGCCGGCGATCACTTCCTCGACCGTTCCTTGCGCCAGAAGTTTGCCATAGGCGATGTAGGCGATCTCATGGCAACGTTCGGCCTCATCCATGTAGTGGGTGGAAACCAGCACCGAGAGGCCGTCGGCCGCGAGGGCGTGAATTTCGTTCCAGAAATCCCGACGCGCCTTGGGATCGACGCCGGCGGTCGGCTCGTCGAGGAGCAGAAGGGCCGGTTCCGGCAGGATGCAGGCCCCGAGCGCGAGGCGCTGCTTCCAGCCGCCTGATAGTTCTCCCGCGAGTTGTCCTTCGCGGCCTTTCAGGCCAAGACGCTCAATTGCAGCGCTCGCCTTGCCGCGGGCGTCCGGCAGGCCATAGACGCGGGCGACGAACTCAAGATTCTCCCGGATCGACAGATCCTGGTAGAGAGAAAACTTCTGCGTCATGTAGCCGACGCGGCGACGGATGCGATCGCTCTCGGTCAGGATGTCGAAGCCGAGGCAGGTGCCATCGCCGCTATCCGGCGTCAGCAGGCCGCACAACATGCGGATCGTCGTCGTCTTGCCGGAGCCGTTCGGACCGAGAAAGCCATGAATGCGGCCCTTCCTCACCGACATGGACACGTCGTCGACCACTTTTCGGCTGCCGAAGCTCTTGGTGAGGTGATGGACGTCGATCACAGTCTCAGGGCTGTCGACGGCCATTGCAGTGTCGCTCATGGACGGGCTCCCGCGGTGACATCCACCGGTTGGCCAGGGCGCAGCGCCTTCGGATCGGCGGGGATCGCCTCGACGCGGTAGACGAGTTTGGTGCGCTCTTCGAGGCTGTAGATGACCGGAGGCGTATATTCGACGGTCTTTGAGATAAAGCTGATCTTTGCGTCGGTCGGCTGGCAGGCATTGCAAGCGACACGGATCGACTGACCAAGCGTAAACAGCGCAATCTCCGTCTCGGGCACGAAGAAGCGGATACGAACGTTTTCCGGTGGCAGGAGTGCCACGATCGGCCGGCCGGCAGGAACAACCTCACCAGGGCGGTAGTAGATGGTCTCGATGCTGCCTGTTGCCGGCGCCGAGACGAAGCGGCGGTCGAACGCGGCTTCTGCCGAAGCAAGATCGGCTTTCGCGGCGGCAACTGCCTGTCGCGACTGTCGCAGCATCTCGACGCGGACCGGCATGTTGCCCAGTGTAATCTGGCTGCGGACATTATCGAGCGCGGCGCGGTTGGCAGCCTCGGTGGCCGTCGCTGTATCGAGGCGGGCCTGTGTCGCTGTACCGCGTTCGACCAGAACCCGGGTGCGGTCCAGGTCCTGCGACGCAAGCTCCAGTCGCGCGACTGCCTCGCGTTCGCTGGCGCGTAGCATGTCCATCTCTTCCGGTCGCTTCTGGGCGGCCTCGGCGAGCTCGAGTTCAGCTTGGAGGCGGGCCAGCGAAGCGCGTGCGGAGCCGACGGCGGCTTCTTCGGTCTGCGAGTCCAGGCTGAAGAGCGGAGCGCCGGGCGCAGTTGCCTGGCCTTCAGCGACATCGAGTTTGACGAGGCGGCCGCTGGTGTCGGCGCCGATGAACAGGGTGTCGGCCTCTACCCATCCCTGGTAGGCGCGCTGGGATTTGTCGGAGAGGAGGAAGGGTAGGGCGGCAAGTGCCGCACCGGCCACGATGACGACGATGAAGACTTTTTTCATATCGTGCCTCCTTCCGCCACGAAGAGCGTGTCGAGGAACGCGTCGAAGAGCTTCTCGGTGTCGAGGTGCTCATAGCCTTCGAAAAGGGTTGCCCAGACGATCGACATCAGGGCCGGGGCCATGACCAGTTGCGGGACGTCGGCGACGGCGGGATTGCGCAGTTCGCCCCGCGCGGCGGCGCGAGCGAGCACGGTGCGAAGGATCGAGAGGCCCTTGGTGATAATCTCGCGATAGTAGAACTCTGTCACCACGGGGAACATAGGTCCTTCGGCGAGGATCAGCCGCAGCAGATGGCGGCGTTCCGTCTCAAGGACCTGCCGCTTGAAGAGCGAGTAGAACATCGAGACAACAGAACGCGCGGGGATCGTCTCATTCAGCACAACGCTGCCAACCTCGCCGAGAATCGGTGAGGCGATGCCGGACACCAGCTCAATGAACAGCCGCTCCTTGTCGGGGAAATGCAGGTAGACGGTGCCTTTGGCGATCCGGGCGCGGGTTGCAACATCCTCCATGCGGGTCGCGGCAAAACCGCGTTCAGCGAAGCAGGCGAAGGCCGCCGCCAGTATCTCTGCCCGGCGCTGCTCCGGATCTCGTTTTTCGCGCTTTTTCTCTGCCATGATTTTTTTGACGCCTTATTGACTGACTGGACAGTCATTATCACGGTTCTTATTTTAGCGCAAGGAACAGTATCAAAGTGGGGACGCCGGTGGCCTCCTACTCAATCACGACGATGCATCTGAGGGATTGCGGAGGAAAAAATTAACCTATGCGCGAATTTCCTTGGAACATTAGATCTTCTTAATGTTTTAATTGTCACGGATCGAAAATCGGCCAATCCACTCTTGGTTGCCTTTCGTCGATCGTGAAGTGCGCGCGCTTTCATTTTCGCTGCTGTGACATGGGGTTACGGCAGAAGGCAAATGGAGGACAACATGCATTACTTCAAATCGACGATCGCAGCGCTGACGTTCGGTGGTGCGGCTCTAATCGTTGCTGTGCCCGTGAGCGCCCTGGACATCGGCGGCCAGAATGGCATCAGCGTTGGAAGCAACGGCAGCGGCGGCCTTGGCGTGTCGGTCGGCGGGACGAGCGGCATCAATGCCAGTGTTGGCGGCACGTCTGGCGGCGGGCTCGGCGTCAACGCCTCGGTCGGCGGAGCAAGCGGGATCAATAGCAGCACATCGGTCGGTGGAAGCACCAGCAACGGCCTGGGTGTCGGCACAACGGCAAGCGTTGGCGGCTCCAGCGGTGTCAATGCCAATGTGGGCGCGAATGTGGGAGGATCTCGACTGGCGACCGCAAATGCGACCGCGGGGGTAGGGAGCAATACGCTTTTGAATGTAGTGCTCGGCGTGCCCTCGGTCGCTGATCCTGATTACGGCATTTCCGGCACGACAAGCACTTCAGGCCGATCGAACACCAATGATCCGGGCCGGAGCTCGTCACGCACGACGCAGGCGGCCATCAACGATATGTCGGCTGCCGATCGCGCAAAGGCCAAGCTTCGTTGCAAGGATGTTTTGCGCTCGGGCAGCTATGACGCAAGCCTGACCAAGCTCTGCAAGATGGTCATCGCAATGCGCTGACCCTGATTTATGTCCGCGTCATGCGAGGATGCCGTCACGCGGCATCCTCGTTGGCGTTCTTCGGCCGTACGGTGTTTCAACGCGGGCAGGCCGCGACGTAGCGCCGACCGTACCGATCCCGATAGTAGCACTGACCCGGCTGCCCGGCGACATTGCCAATGACGGCACCAGCCGCACCACCGATCGCGGCGCCAACGGCAGCGCCGCGCACGTCGCCGGTCACGACGCCGCCAATGATCGCGCCAGAGGCTGCACCAATTCCCGCGCCTTGCTGCGTTGGCGTGCATCCGGCAATCAAGGCTCCCGCCAGAACCAGCAAAATCGATGTGCGTTTCATCTCGCTTTCCTTCCTTCATGAAATCGTTCGCGCAGCGGTAGATAGAGACATTTCGGAAAAGACAATTGCCGCTTTAGCGCCCGTGCGGCGGTCGTCTTTCATCGAACAATCGATTCCGATGCCGCCATTGCCTATTGAGGCGGTAGCGCCAGTTAAGATCGGGTCGCAACGAAAAGCAGGGACCTTGTCATGAACGAGCGCGAAGAGAGCATCCGCCGCCGTGCCTACGAAATATGGGAGCAGGAAGGGCGCCCTCACGGCCAGGAAATGGAACACTGGTTGCGGGCATTCAAGGAATTCGGCGAGCAAGCCGATGGTACGGTCAGAATTTCAAAGCGGTCGACGGCCAAGGCTAAGGCCGCAAAGCCGCGAGTTGAGACAAAATCCGCGGCTGAAAAGCAACCGGCAAGGAAGACAAAAGTGGCTCAGATCGCGTTAACCGCGGCGCCAGAAGAAAAGCCACGCCGTGGGCGTTCGACGAAATCCGTCACCACGCACTAGGATTTTTCCGCGGGGCGACGTGGGCGTGGCGCGGAGGAACAAACAGCGGTGATGGTGGCGGCCCGGTTCACAAGCAGCCCTGCCTCAATGCCGGTTATGCCAGAATTTCGGCCTCCGCTGCGGCTGCAACGAAGGCGTCTCTGGCGGCTTCCATATGCGCAAGATGGTTCATGGCCTCAACGCACCTGCGCTTGGCCGCCTCAAGATGCATACTGTTTTGGAGCGGCCACCTATGCTCCAGATAGTCAACGGCCTCGGCCGGGCCGTGGACATGTTCAGAGGGACGTGTCCCAATCTGAATTGCCACCGGCGCAGCCCACCTTGGTTCGCTTGCATGGCGGATTGTGTTCATTGCGAACCTCCTCTTTGCCAACAATCGATAGGCTGGATGTAGGCATTCGTGGGCGCTGATCAACAGCCTTTGGTCAGACCATCTCGGGACCGGCAGTGAGGCTCAACCGGTTCGACGGCATCAATGGACACTCGGGAACCTGGCCAGAACGGCATAGTCCTCCGCCACAAGTTCGCTGATGGCAATCAGAACCTCCTCGGCCGTAAAGCCAGAGGCTATTGTCGCTTTGACCAGATCCTGAAGATCGGGGCCGACTACGTCGCGGCAGTCCTCGAGACGTTCGTCGGAAACAGTCAGACTGTAAAGTTCTTCCATAGTGGATCCTTTCGGGGAGCGGATTTTGCCGTCGAGACTGGTGACGGCAAAATCTGCGACTGATTTATCGGCCGGATGACCGGCGGGCGGGGGAGGCCAAGAGACCTTCGCGTTGCAGCTTCTTCCGGGCAGCCTTGCGTTGTCTGGCGATCGCTTGCGCTCGTTCACGCACGCGCCGCTCCGACGGCTTCTCGTAGGACCGGCGTTCCTTCATTTCGCGGAAGAGACCTTCGCGCTGCATCTTCTTCTTCAATGCGCGCATGGCCTGTTCGACATTGTTGTCCCTGACGATAACCTGCATTTTCTTCTCCTTGTTCTTGAGGTTGCGTGGTCCGCCGCTCAATCAAGTGCTCGGCGACAAGTTCCTGCAGTTCTCGTTGCGTGAGAAGGCAGGGTAGGGCTCCGGTTTCCATCCGGCGAACGAACAGCCTCTTCATGTTATCTGGGCCAGCCGCTGCTGCAGCGGCGATATCTGCCTTGTTCAATCGATGTTCTTGGCCACGCCAAGCCCTATGCTCGACATGGCGGCCGCGATTTCCATCACGCATAGCTGAGAAAACGTGCGGCAGGACGCACATCATGCGTCGACCAGTCAGGTTCGATTTTCGGGTGGCTGACATAAGATGGGAGCCCGAGTGTCGCGTTGCAAGGCGTGGGCGACTTGGTTCGCAGCGGTTCCTTCCGCTGAAACGTCATTCTACCGAAGCAAAATCCGTACTATCAAAGCCGCGACGAGGGCCGTGCGGCCTGTCTACTCAAGGAAAACACCATGTCATCCCTTTTCGATTTAAGTGGCCAGCGAGCGGTTGTTACAGGCTCTTCGCAGGGTATTGGTCTTGCTCTTGCGGAAGGTCTCGCGGCGCATGGGGCAGAGGTCGTCTTGAATGGACGAAGCCAGGCAAAGGTAGAAGCGGCACGTGACGTATTGGTCGAGAAGGGCCATGTCGCGCACGCTTGCGTCTTTGACGTTACGAATGCTCAGGCCGCTCGTCATGGTATCGACGGAATAGAAGAGAAGCTTGGTCCCGTCGACATTCTCGTGAACAATGCCGGCATGCAGTACCGCTCTCCATTGGAGGATTTTCCGGAGGAGCGCTGGAGCGAGTTGCTGGCGACGAACGTATCCAGCCTATTCTATGTAAGCCAGGCGACGGCCCGCCATATGATTGGCCGCGGGCGGGGCAAAATCATCAATATCGCCTCGGTGCAAAGCGAACTCGCCCGTCCGGGGATTGCGCCTTACACGGCAACCAAAGGCGCGGTGAGAAACCTCACGCGCGGCATGTGTGCGGATTGGGCCAGACATGGGCTGCAAATCAACGCGCTCGCACCCGGCTACTTCAAAACGCCGTTGAATCAGGCTCTCGTCGATGACCCCGAGTTCACAGACTGGCTTGAAAAACGGACACCGGCCGCGCGTTGGGGAAATGTGGAGGAACTGATCGGTGCGGCCGTCTTCCTGGCAAGCCGGGCGTCAAGTTTCGTCAACGGACACACACTCTATGTCGACGGTGGCATCACGACCAGCCTGTAATGGTCTATCCGAATCATCGTTTTGAGGGTTTTGGCGAGGTCACCGCAAAACAGACAAAGTGAGTTTTGCAGTGACCTCTTGATGACTAGGAAATGTAATCATCCAAGGACATGCTACCTGAAGTACCGGAATATGGAATCTACCACATCCGGTAATCCACATGTACTTTGGGAGGGCTATCGGTGGAGCGGGGGCGCACTATCAGCCGTTCGGGGGATGTCGGGTACGAACGCCGAATCGGATATTGACCCGCTTGCGCGGGGAACTGGTTCAAGCGCGCATGCCATAGATCGTTCAAACTTGAGAGTGACGCATGACCGATTTTCCACGGACGAACTGGTCGAAGAGCTTCCGCTATCAGTTTCGGAACTGCATTCGTCCGACGTCCATTGACGCGCTTTGTGATGCGGTCCGCTCGGCCACCAAGATAAAGGTGCTGGGCTCCGGACATTCCTTCAATGCCATCGCCGATGGCGATGTTGCCGTGGTTCTGAACGCAATGCCGTTTGCGCCAGAAATAGGAGATGACGGCAAGAAAGTCTCTATTGCGGGCCACGCCACCTATGGGGATCTCGCGCGGTTTCTGCATCTGCATGGCCTAGCGGTGCACAATTTGGCGTCGCTGCCGCATATCTCTATTGCCGGCGCAATCGCGACCGCGACCCACGGTTCGGGCAACCTCAACGGCAATCTGGCCACGGCTGTTTGCGGTCTTGAGTTTGTCGGCGGCGACGGGCGGATCATTCGCGTCGAGCGAACCGATCCGGATTTTGACGGGATGCTCGTCCACCTGGGCGCCCTAGGCGTTGTGACAAGGGTGACGCTCGACGTCCAGCCTGCGTTCCAGGTCAGACAGAATGTTTACGAAGGGCTGAGTTGGAGCACGCTGCTCGACAACCTCGATGAGATCTTCGCCGCCGGATATAGCGTCAGCGTGTTTACCGGATGGGGTGACGAGGCGGGGCAGATATGGGTGAAGGCGACGACGGATGAGGGTACGCACTCGATCCGCGGCGCTACGCCCGCTGCCGTCAAGCGGCATCCAATCATCGGGCTGGATCCCGTCAACGCGACCGATCAGCTTGGGGAACCTGGCCTGTGGTCGGATCGGTTGCCGCACTTCAGAATAGGCTTCATGCCAAGCAGCGGTGAGGAAATCCAGTCGGAATTTCACGTTCCACGAAGGCATGCGGTAGCGGCACTTGAGGCGCTGGTCGCTGTCCGCCACAGCTTCTCTCACCTCATCCAGGCGGGCGAATTCAGGACAGTCGGCGCGGACAGGCTCTGGATGAGCCCCCAATACCAGCGGGACACTCTGTCGATTCATTTCACATGGCGTCGCGATGCCGCGGCAGTAGACCAGGCTGTTTCGCAGATCGAGGCTGCACTTGCGCCGTACGAGGCCCTTCCTCATTGGGGTAAGGTGTTTTCCGCGCGCGATCTCTCTGAGCACTACCCGATGGCGTCGGCATTCAAGAAGGTTCGCGAGAGAATGGATCCGGAGCGAAAATTCTGGAACGAATGGTTGGACCGGATCATCGGCTGAGGGCCGGTTTAACCGATCGTCAATACTGTTGCATGACTCCCGCGCCATTTGTTCGCATGCGGTGTCCGAATGCGCCCAGAGACGATTGCGCTCCGTCTATCTCCATGTTCAGAGTGTATGCGCGCCGATTTGCGGCGGTTGATGTTTTGCGAACCGGGCAGGGATCATGAAAGCCGCCTTCCAGACGACCTTGGTGATCCTCGCATCCTTGCTGCCGACGGTGGCACTAGCGCAGGCGGACGGCTGGCAGCCCAATGGCAGGGGCACGAGTACCTGGCATGTGTCGCCTTCGGAAGGAACATGCAATGTCAGCCAAGCACAGAACCGCGCTCGCCGTGCCGGGATCTATCGCACCGATCTCGTCTATCGCGACGACAATGTTCTGACACTGAGGGGACTGACCCAATGGGGTGATCGCCGGGAGATCACATTCGGCAACATCCGAGGATGTCCGGAGGTCGGGTTTCAAGATATGCAGCAGAGCCAACCCGGACGAGCGCCCGCAAATCAATGACTTGACCTCGTGCGGCTTGCCGGCGTAACTCAGAGCGACGGTTCCCCAAGGAAGACTCTGAAGGGATTAATAGGGAACACGGTGAGGACGACCCAAGAGGGACCAAAACCGTGGCTGCCCCCGCAACTGTAGGCGGATTGCCGCTCATCCTAGGGCCCTAGGGCCATGCCACTGCGAGAAGATCGCGGGAAGGCAGATGAAGGCATATATTCGTGAGCCAGGAGACCTGCCGTCAATCACGATCCAATCACCCGGGCGGGGATGCCCGGAAAGGAACAGCCATGATTGACCTGAGCCTTCGCCGATATACAGCACACATCCGTCTCGATTGGGTTTTTCGTCGCTAGCGTCAGCCTAGCGCGCCGTTGTTCTCCTGCGGTTGCGCGACGCCAAACGCCAGCCCCTTCCTCCAAATCGAGATCCTTCATGAGCAAATTTCTTACAGGCATTATGCTTGCCTTTAGCTTTGCAGGCCTTGCAACTCCAGGCATTGCCGCAACTCACTATCCGCTGACCGTCAGCAATTGTGGCCGCGACGTCATTTTCGAGAAGGCGCCGGCCAAGATCGTATCGATCGGCCAGGGTATGACCGAGGTTCTCTTCTCGCTGGGGCTCGCAGACCGGATTGCCGGAACGGCAGTCTGGGTCGGCCCTGTGCTGACGGAGTATGTCGAGGCCAACCGCAAGATCAAACGGCTTGCTGACAATGATCCGAGCTTTGAATCGGTCGTCGGTGAAGAGCCGGATCTGGTTGCCGCCGAGTTTGAATGGCATGTCGGCCCCCAAGGGTCAGTCGGCAAGCGGGAGCAGTTTTCCGAGCTTGGTATCAACACCTACATCGCACCGGCGGATTGCGTCGCCAAGATCAATGCCGACAGCGGAGATGGTGTACGCAGAGAACTGTTCACGATGGATCTGATCTATCGGGAGATCGCGGAACTGGCGGAAATCTTCGATATCGGTGACCGCGGCGAGGCACTCATTGCGGACCTGAAAAAGCGTGAGGCGCAGGCAGTTGCTTCTGTTGCCGGTACGTCGGCAAGGAGCCTTCCGATAGTGTTCTGGTTCTCCAGCAAGGAAGTTAACGGCGACGCATTCATCGCCGGAAAGAACAGCGCGCCGGCTTATATCCTGAAAACGCTGGGTGCTCAGAATGTCGTCAAGACCGAAGAGGAGTGGCCGCTCGTCGGCTGGGAGACGATCGCAGCTGCCAATCCGGCGGTGGTCGTCATCGCAACGATGGACCGCAGGCGCTACGCGGCGGATGATCCTGCCGTGAAGGTTGACTTCCTGGAAAAGGATCCTGTCACCAGCCAACTTGATGCCGTCAAAAACAAGCGCTTCGTCATGATGGATGCCCAATCGATGAATCCGACGATCCGGACGATCGATGGGATCGAGGTGCTGGCGAAGGGCATCAGTTCCTTCGATCAAGCGCAGTGACAGACGCCAACCTCAAACGGTCGAGATGGTGGGCGCATTGTGCGCTTGCCATCCCGGCATTCTCCCTGCTGGCTATAATGATCAGCCTTGCCGTTTCGATCGGTGAGATACCGATTCCGCTTGAGACGACCGCGAAGGCCGTATCGAACAGCGTCTTCGGTACTGCCTTCGAGCTTAGCAAGATCCACCAAGGCATCGTCTGGGACTACAGGTTGAGCCGTGCGCTGGTTGCCGCAAGCGCCGGGGCGTCGCTTGCGCTCAGCGGCGCAATTCTGCAAGCGCTGCTGCGCAATCCATTGGCGGAACCCTACGTGCTCGGCGTTTCCGCAGGAGCCTCAACCGGCGCGGTTAGCGTGATGATACTCGGTCTTGGCTACGGTACACTGGGTCTCTCCAGCGGTGCGTTCATCGGCGCCGTAATCGCGTTTCTACTGGTTGCCTTTCTTGCTGCGGGCGCCGGTGGCACAAGCGAACGCATCATTCTTTGCGGCGTTGCCGGGTCTCAACTTTTCAACGCGCTCACCTCGTATATCGTCACGACGTCGGCCAATGCCGAACAGGCGCGAAGCGTCATGTTCTGGTTGCTGGGCTCGCTCGGCGGTGTTCGCTGGCCGGATGTCTACATGGCGGTGCCGGTAGCGGTCTTCGGCTTTATCGTCAGCATGCTCCACGTACGAGCGCTGGACGCCTTCGTCTTTGGCAGCGATGCGGCGGCCTCGCTCGGCGTCGCTGTACGGCGGGTACAGTTGGTGCTCCTTGGAACAACGGCGCTGATGACGGCAACAGTCGTCAGCATGGTTGGAGCAATCGGCTTTGTCGGACTGGTGATTCCGCACGCTGCCAGATTTCTTGTCGGCCCTGCACATGATCGCCTGCTTCCGGCGACAGCCCTTGGCGGTGCGATCTTCATGGTCGGCGCCGACATCATCTCGCGGATCATCATCCCGCAACAGATCTTGCCCATCGGTGTCGTTACGGCCCTGTTCGGCGCTCCTGCCTTTGCGGCCATTCTGTATCGCGCCCGGAGGACAGCATGAGCATCGTCACCGAGAATGTGCGCTTTGAGGCAGGCAACACACTGATCGTCAACGATGTCAATTTGACCGTGGAGACGGGAAAGGTTCTTGGCCTGCTCGGCCCCAACGGATCCGGCAAATCAAGCCTGTTGCGGCTGATCTGCCGATTGCGAAATGTTCGTAGCGGGATTGTCCGCCTGGAGGAACGCGACGTTTCGACCATGGCGCGCAGCGAACTAGCCCGCCGCATGGCCTTCGTCGAGCAGCAGGCGACAACGGAGACCCAGCTGACAGTGAAGGATGTGGTGCGTCTTGGGCGCACGCCGCATCGCAGTGTCCTGTCGCCCCTCAGCGCAAAGGACGACACGGCCGTCCATCAGGCGCTCACCCGGGTCGCTATGGAAAGCAGGGCCTCACAGCTTTGGCAGACGCTCTCGGGTGGCGAGCGCCAGCGTGTCCATATCGCGAGAGCTCTTGCACAGTGCCCGACAGAGTTGCTGCTCGACGAACCTACAAACCACCTCGACATCCAGCATCAACTGGAGATCCTTGGTCTGGTTTCTAAGCTCGGCATCACTTGCATCATCGCGCTGCACGATCTCAACCTGGCCGCCATGTTCTGCGATCGCCTGGCCGTGCTCCAGCGAGGAGAGATCGTTGCGACTGGGGCACCGCAGCAGGTGCTGACGCAGGATCTGATCGGCAACGTGTTCGGCGTTCGTGCCCATGTCGAGACGTCCCCGATTCATGGACGGTGCAATATTCAATACATTCTCGACTGACGATGTCGGTGGTGACTCAGAAAGCGGCTCGCAGCCCGGCGCAAAGCGCCAGGCCCGACACTCGCAAGGTGAGTGGCAGGCCGGCACAGGTCTTGGACAGCATCAGGACTTTGCTGCCGCGGCGCGCTGTTTGCGGTATTGTGCTGTCGGCAGACCGCCCAAGCCCCAATTGTCGAGATCGACTTCCTCGATCACGACATAAGTCGATTCAAGCGGCTTGTTGAGGACGTCGAGCAGCACCTGGCTGACGCCTTTGATGATCGCGGCTTTCTCTTCGGCCGTTACCGAATTGCGGTCAGGCGTGGTTCCTTCGCGGGTAACCTGTACGGTGACGATAGGCATTGCAATCTCCTTTATCGGGTGGAGCTTGAAGGCACTGCGCGGTATAATCAGGTGAGGACACCAGCTTCCGTTGCCATGCGTGCGAATTCGGAGCGGAGGCGGGGAGCCGCGAAATCCACGAAGGCGCGAACCTTGGGAACCGACATTCGGCCTTGCGGGGCGAGCAGGTGAACCGGCAGCGGCGGATGTTCGGCATCCGAAAGCACAATCTTCAGCCGTCCGTCGCGTACATATGATGCGACATGATAGGAATAGAGCCGCGTAAGGCCCCTGCCTGCAGCGGCAGAGGCGGCCGCAGCCCGAACGCTGTTGACGATGCACCGCGGCGTGAAATGGACCGTGCGCGGTACCGAGGAGCCCTTCACCGGCGTAAAACTCCAGGATTCCAGGCCGAAATTGCTGAATGCTACGATCTGGTGCTTTGCCAGGTCCGCAGGTTCCTGGATGCGCGGATGGCTAGCCAGATAGCGGGGGGAAGCGACGACGACCCGCCTGACGTCACCCCCGAGGCGGGTGGAGACGTGGGAGGAGTCGGACAAGTGGCCGATACGTATGGCAAGGTCGACGCCTTCGTCGACCAGGTTGACAAAGCGATCCAGCATGAGAAAGCGAGCCGATACCGTTGGGTGGAGGTCAAGAAAGGCGTCCAGTATGGGACGGAGCACTTCCTCTCCGAGGACCGGCGGTGCCGAAATGGTCAGCGTTCCGCGCGGTGCAGCGCGCTCGCCCCCCGCCAGCATATCCGCTTCCTCAAGATCGATGAGCACGCGCCGACAGGCGGTTGCGTAGCGTTGACCGGCTTCGCTCAGCTTTAGCGTGCGGGTCGTCCGGTGGAGCAGTTCGACGCCGACATGTGCTTCCAGGAAGCTCAGTGCCCGGCTGACTGCCGTCGGTGATCGTTTGAGGTTGCGGGCCGCTCCGGCGAGACTGCCTTCGTCGATTGCAGTCACAAACACCCTCATTGCGTCGATGCGATCCATTCTGCCGCCTCGCGGAATAGTGATTGTTCGGCGGCGAGTATTCACCCGAAATCGGGTGGAAGTAAATATCGCGTAGTGAATACGGCACGGCCGCATCGTTTGGGCCGGTGCGGCTTCTGGCGCTTAATGACTCATTATCAGCGGGACACTTGCGTGGGAGAGCAGGCGATAGGTGACACGACCGAGAAGCAGTTCGAGCAGATAGCCGTGCTTGAAGGCGCCGATCAAAATGCAAGTGGCGTTCACCGATACACCAAAGTCGAGGATGGTATTGCCGACCGAGCGGCCCGTTGACGATGTCACGACGATCTCGGCTTCGAGGCCTAGCTGGTGGCACATTTCTCTCGCCGTGGTCTCGTAGTGTCTGTTCGGTTTGTCGTCGACGCAGAGCACGGTGATACGGTTGGCGGCAGCAAGCCAGCGCTGTGCGGCTACCATTGTCCGCCGCGCGTGGTCATGGGGCTTCCAGCCGATCAGGACGTGGTCCAGCAGGTGTCCGCGATAGCCATCGGCAGGAGGGACGAGGACAAGCTTGTTTTCGTGAAAGAGTACATCGTGGAAGGCATCCCGAGCGTCGAGATTGCCTCTATAGGGAGTGACGACCAGTGACGCATTTCGGCAGACGTTGCCGACGCAGCGGCGCAGGTCGCCCTGGAAATCGCCGAGCATCAGGTTTTGCCGGCGAGGGGCACCCAGTTTCCACTCGTCGAACAGCCGTTTGATGCGTTCGAACCGCTCATGCGTCGACCCTTCTTCCAGATCTCGCAGCATCTGCAATTCGATCTCCTCGGCCGAGATGAGCATCGCCAACGGGTCGGCGCCGATGTGGACGGCGGCGATGCTGTTCTGGACGGCGGTGGCGGCATCGTCGGCCAATTCGAGGCATGATTGCGCCGAGGTCGGATCGGGCAGCAGCACGACAATATCGGCATGCCTGGTGAGATCACGAACGTTGCGGGGAGCCGCTCCTGCTGCGTCGAACCCTTGTGGCTGGTTGCGGTGGTCGGTAGTTGTGGTGATCACGCTGGCCTCCTTCCTGGAGCGGGCCTGCACAATTGTCGTGAGATAATACGCCAATCCCGCCGGTGTTGAAATCATCTTGGCGGGCGGAAACAATCGATTTTGCTCGGAAGAGCGGCGACAAAATTGGTGTCCGGTGATGCTGCTGACGCGAAATCCAGCGGTCTTGCGCCTTCCTTGCGACCTGCTAGAATCTGTTCAGCCAAGCATTTGTGTTGGCTGCACTTTTGGGTTCCCTCTGGCTATTTGCGGGGTGCTATGGAGACGCCGGTTACCTCTAAGCTTAGCTACGGCGCGGAACCCGGATTGCGCTTCGCCCTGCTCTTGGACGGTTGTGGCGGCTGTCGGCAGTTGGACATTGCCCACGCGCGACGATGGAAGCCGGAAGACGGGGTCATCTGGCTGCACTTCGAGCGCGATCATGCGGCAGCTGCCGATTGGGTTAACAGGGAAAGCGGCCTTGATAGCTTCGTGACGGAAGCTCTTCTCGAAGAGGAGACGCGGCCGCGCGTCGAGCCTGTCGACGACGGCCTGCTGATCATCCTTCGCGGCGTATGTGCAACGGCCCCGGACGAAGAACCGGAGAAGCAGACAGACATCGATCTCGTGCCGCTTCACATGTGGGTTGACGCCAGCAAGGTCATTTCTCTGCGTGACAGCGGTCACTACATCACCGCACTTCGCGACATTCGCTTGGCGCTGGAGAAGGGCAAAGGACCACACCGCACAGGTGATCTGCTGGCGCTGATCGGAGACAAGCTTGTCCGCGATCTGGAGCCGGTGCTCGATTCCATGGATGAAGAGGTTGACGAGCTCGACGAGATGATTTTTCACGGCGAGGCAAGCGAGGTGCGCGAGCGTCTCAAGTTGTTGCGCCGGCGTTCTGTACAGCTTCGCCGCTATCTGGCGCCGCAACGCGATGCACTAAACCGAATCGAGCATGATGACGCGCCGTGGCTTCAGGAACGGGACAAGCTGCGCATGCGCGAGGTCATCGACAAGCTGATGCGGTTTATCGAATACCTCGATGCGATCCGCGACCGCACCGGTATCTTGCATGACGATCTTTCGACTGTGATCAGCGAGCGGATCGCGCGCAACTCCAACCGGCTTGCTGCCCTGGCGGCTTTGCTGCTGCCGCCAAGCGTCGTGGCGGGGCTGTTCGGGATGAATGTCGGAGGTATTCCCGGGGTCAACGACACCTGGGCGTTCGTCATCATCGTCGTGTTCGTGACGGTCACATCGGTTGCGACGCTCTGGGTGCTCCGGCGGATCGGCTGGCTTTAGACTGTGATCGTGAAACGTCAGCAAGGATTCCTCCCAGCCGCCCCGTGATGGCATTGCGGGCGATGACGCAGCGTCCCGCAATGCCTCGTGGCTCAATTTGCTGCGAAGCAATAGAACAGGCCGTCACCGCCGGTCCCGTTGAAGGCTTTGACCGTGCAGCCGCCGCGTGTCGCGTGCGAAGAGTTCCACGACTTGGCCTCCGCGGAGTCATTCAGGCCCGTCCGGTCGCTGTGGCCCACGATCGCGGCCCCGTCTGCGCCGCTCATCGTCCAGTTGCCGCATGTTTCCGGCGCCGCGGTGCCATCAGCTTTCGAGCCGGTCAGGATGTCATGGCGGTTCGGCGTATCGCCGCGACCGTTGATGACTTCACCCTTCTCGTTGAGCGCAGTCTGTTTGGTCAGGTTGTTCTTGTCGCTATGCAGGGTGGCCACGTCATCGGCGACCTTCTCGCCCTTTGCGTTGTGCCATGGCCCGGAACCGATGCGATCCTTTGCATTTTCGGCATCCGTAGAAAGATAGGCCTTCCAGGTCTTGCCCGTAGCGCCGGCGGCTGTGGCAAGTGTGTTGCAATAGGCGTCGGCTCCGGCGAGACCGCCGAGGTCGCCACCTTTGCCGGGGTTTACGCTGGTCACGAAGAAACTCATGGCGGTGTCCTGAGCATGGACCCCGACGGCTGAAAAGGTAAAAACGGCTGCGATATAGGCAAACCTGCGTCTCATGGCGTCTCTCCCTGGTTGAAGTTTCTAGCGGTGCGAAGCGTATTGCAGGTAAGTCGCGTCGTAAAATCGAAATCGCGTGATGGAACACGCCCTCGGGCGCGCCGGCGGCTTACCTGGCGTTTCAGTCACGTCGACGTGATTTCAATTTCTCGTTCTTGACAATGGATTCGGGTGGCAAATATCTGTCACAAACCGTCTTCAGACGTAGGGCCTCAGCACAGCATGATCGACACGCGCTTTTCGACTGCTCTACAGATTGTCATCAGCGTTGCCGTCAATGAGGAGGCTGGTCTCCGCACCACGAGCCAATCGCTTGCGCAAGGTCTGGACACCAGCGCAAGCTTTGTTCGCAAGCTGCTGCTGCCGTTGAATGAAAACGGCATTCTTGCGACCGCTCAAGGCGGTAAGGGTGGTATTCGTCTAGCGCGACCGCGGGATCAGATATTGCTCAGCCAAATCTATGCTGCGGCGACGGGAGACAAGAAGATCTGGGCTACCCGAAACGACATCCCACATGACGGTCTTGTCGGCGAAAATATCGGCGATCTTTCAGAGTTTCTTTGCGATCGAGCCGAGCAGGCCGTTGTCGATATGCTTGGTTCGGTGACCATAGAAGATAGTGTAGCGGAGCTACGCCGCCTCGACGCGCAGAAAGCCGCAAGCCATTCTCAGCCGGTGGATGCCAGCCCTGCACACGGACGCCCCGCCGCCGAGAAATCTAGTCCCCAAAATGAAAAAAGGGGCAGCCGGGCAGGGAACCCGAGCCACCCCTCCTAACTGATCGGAGGTCAATCTGATCAGAAACTTTAGGAGACGCCGCGTTGCCTCTTCTGCGACTTTAGTCGCGAACCAAGGTGAAAACGCGGCGCCGTCTGATTAGAATGCGCGCTGTAGGCGGAAGAAGCCCGACGTTACGTCGCTACCCTGATCCGGATCGAGGTAGTTGACGGTAGCCTTGGCGTAGAAGTTCTCAACGATCTGATAGTCAACCGTCAGACCAACCTTCCAGGCGTCGTTGTTGTCGTTGAACTCGCCAGCCAGGATGCCGTAGTTGCCGTAGTACTGAACGCCAGGGGTGACCTTCAGCTTGTCGGTCGCCTTGAAGGCGTACTCGGCGGCAACAGCCCATTCGGCTGCCTGGTAATAAGAATTCGGGCCGCTGGAGTAGACTGCTGCAAGGCCGAGAGTGCCCGGGCCGATAGCGAGGGTGCCCATGGCGCGAACGGCGCCTTCTTCGTTGTCCGTGTCGTAGCCAGCCGTGATCTGGTAGCCGAACGAGCCGGCTTTGCCACCGAGACCGATCGCGATACCGACGTTGTTCGGCTGTTCGCCGGCGCTGTAGTAGCCGTCTTCCAGTTCGTCGACGCTGATGCCAGCGTAGAAGTTGTCGGCTTCGTACTGATAACGGATCGAGTTGTGCAGCGTAACCTTGCTGCCGATATCGTCGGTTTCGCCCGAGAGACCATCGTCCCACCAGCTGTAGAACAGACCAGCGCGGATGCCGGCGATGTCGAGGTAAGCCGAGTCAAGAACCGCCTTCTGGTCGGTCGAGTTGTCAGCGTTCGTCTGCAGAACGATGACGCCCGTCAGCGGGCCGTATTCGGTATCGCTCTTGGCCGTGAACTGGAGCTGGCCGCGGGTAACGGCATCCCAGTCGGACGTGCCGCCCTTGTTGCCGCTGATGCTGCCGTTGACGGCGTTCGGGGAAGCGTTAACCTGGAAACGGATGTAACCGCTGATCTTCAGGCAGGTTTCCGTGCCCGGGATATAGAAGTAGCCGCTGCCGTAAGCGTCACAGACGCGGACGTATTCAACCGGCTCCGGCTCGGCAGCAACGATGGCGTCAGCAGCCTGAGCGCTCGAGATAGCAGCCAAAGCCGCCGCCGAGCTCATGAGGATCATCTTAATGTTCATAATCAGTCCAATCTTCTATCGATTGGGCACAGGTTATCTCTGCCGAAAACCGGCTCTACCTACCCCAAATTGTTTCTTACAAGCCCTTGCGGAAACACTGTACGTCCGCGGCGCCAAATTACATTTCCGATTAAATGTATCAATAATTGATACGGTTAAATTCGAGGATTTGCTGCAAAGCGGAATCTCTGTGTTGCACAAACGCAACTGTCGATTTTCACACAATGATCGGCCGTCAGGTTGCAGTCATAAGCAACTGTTAATAAAAGATTTTTTAAGATATCTATTATCCGGATAACGATTATGCTGCATTGCAATAAGTGTATGTGCAATTCCTCTTCAGCACCCCTCTGACCGGTGCCTTGATCAAGATAAAACCTCTCTCATCGCGCGCTCTTCATTCGTAAGCGCGGCGGCCGTGGAATCGGCTGGATCGAGCCTCAAAACGCCATCTCCGCCGATCAGGTGCTCCAACAGACTTTTCAGCCCATCGCTGAAGTGGCGGCTCGCTTCGGCAGCCTCCTGGCTTGCGAGTATCGTGGAACCGATGATCCGAATGCCGTGTGCATTGATCGTCTCGTCGGCCTGTGTCATCGCGCAATTTCCTCCGCTTTCGGCGGCAAGATCGACGATGACGGTTCCCGGGGCCAGCCGTGAAAGCATCTCCTCGTCCAGTAGTACCGGGGCAGTTTGACCAGGGATGACGATATTAGTCGTGATCAATTGCATCTTCGACAGGTGTTTGGAAAGCGCACTGCGAAGCCGTAGCAGTTCCTGTTCGGGCCATGCTGGTCCCCGCGGCGCGACTATGTTGCCCACGCCGAAAAACTTGGCGCCCAGCCGCTCGATTCTTGCTTGTGAATCATTTCCGAGCCCGAAGCCATGGGTTACGGCACCGAGGCGGCGTGCAGTCGCCAATGCCTGCAAGCTCGCAGCGTCGCTGCCCAATGCAGCCATTTTGACTGGCCTCACGAAGCTTCCGTCTACCGTCAGCATCGGATGTGAAATTCCAAACTGCCTGGCTGCTTCCAGAATTGCGGCGTGCCCGGTGATTGCCGCCTGCTTCGATGAGATGTCCGCACCCTTGACGCACTGCATTCCCGAAAGTCTGGCAATGTCCAGAAATGTCGGCCCCTGCCTATGCGGCAGACCGGAAGCTGTCGGTGTATCTGCGCCAAGAAAAAGGAGAATCAGCTTGGCTGGAAGGATTAAACTGGTTGCCGGATGCCGCACGCTGACGACGAGATCCGACGAAGAGATCAGTTCAGCCAATTCGGCGGGCTCAGCCCCGGCAGCGATGTAGGCGTCGTCTTCGTGGCCTGCGCCAATGCCGCAACCGCGCTCGAAACGGATCGACATGCGCGCCGAGAGGCCTCTGACGTCCTCCGGCGTCAACGCAACGCGGCGCTCGCCGGGATGTGTTTCCCGAAGCAGCCCAACACGGACGCGGATAACATTGGGCATTCATCGCTCTGGAAGAGGGTAAATCGGATTGTGGCGCGCGAGCGATATAGGCCGTCTCTTCCATAGTTTTATGACAGTTTGGTAATTTTCTTTTGGGCAGTTTCGCGAAACTTCCGTTTCCGCAACTGCTGGCAAGTCTTTCATTTTTAAGGATGTCGCCGGCAGATTGCATGAGCAGCATCGAATAAGATCGCCTGCAGTGCGAGATCAGGTTTTGCCGAAATGCATTTGGTTGTAAAGGTCAGTCATAAGCGCGTGGCTGCTGGAGGCATTGGTGAATTTCTATTCGGTTTATGATCAAGGATTTGTCCGCGTGGCGGCCTGCACGCCGAATTGCGAAATCGGCGATCCCGACTTCAATGCTCAGGCAACATTGGAATTGGCGCGGCAGGGACACGCCAAGGGCGTTGGCCTGATGGTATTCCCGGAACTCGGGATATCCAGCTACTCGATCGATGATCTCCTGGGACAGGATGCGCTTCTGAAGGGCGTGGACGCTGCGATTGCGGAGATTGTCAGGGCAAGCCGCGATCTCGCGCCGGTTCTCCTCGTCGGTGCGCCGCTGCAGAACGGCGGACGGCTCTACAACTGCGCTGTTGCCATTCACGCGGGCCGTATTCTTGGCGTTGTTCCAAAGATGCACCTCCCGAACTATCGCGAATTCTACGAGAAGCGCTGGTTCGCGTCGGGACGCAGCGTACGCGGAGAAAGCATTCGCGTCGCCGGCGAGATTGCTCCGTTTGGAACCGACCTCATCTTCGCAGCGGACGACATGGATGATTTCGTCTTTCACGTCGAGATCTGCGAAGATCTGTGGGCTCCGGCGCCGCCGAGTGATTTCGGCGCGCTTGCGGGTGCATTGATCCTCGCCAACCTTTCCGCAAGCAACATAACGGTCGGAAAGGCCGATACCCGCAAGCTTCTGTGCTCGGCACAGTCGGCACGTAGCCTGTCTGGCTATGTCTACTCGGCCGCCGGACCGGGCGAATCGACAACGGATCTCGCATGGGACGGTCAGGCCTGCATCTACGAGCTCGGCAGCCTGCTTGCCGAAACCGATCGCTTCCCGACATCGTCGCAGATGTGCGTCGCAGATATCGATGTCGAGAGGCTTAGGCTCGAGCGGTTGCGGACGGGCACGTTCAACGATGCGGCAACACTCAATCTCACGGCCGACCGCCAATTTCGACGCGTGGCCTTCCAGTTCAAAAAACCGAAGGGCGATATTGGTCTGGAGCGCGATGTGGCGCGCTTCCCGTTCGTGCCGGCTGATGAGAGCCGTCTCGATCAGGATTGCTACGAAACCTTCAACATTCAAGTGCAAGGGCTGATGAAGCGGCTGCGCTCGACTGGGATCAAGCGTCTTTGCATAGGCATTTCGGGCGGTCTCGATTCCACTCACGCGCTGCTCGTCGCCGCGCGTGCTTTCGACCAGCTCGGCTGGCCCCGATCGGACATTCTCTGCTTCACCATGCCTGGGTTTGCGACGGGCGATGAAACGAAATCGAACGCCTGGGCCTTGATGCAGAGCATGGGCGTCACGGCTGAGGAAGTAGACATCAGGCCATTGGCCCTGCAACTGCTGCAGGACCTGAAGCATCCCTTTGCAGGCGGAAAGACGGTCTATGATACGACCTTCGAAAACGTCCAGGCAGGGCTGCGCACGGACTTCCTGTTCCGCGCAGCAAACCAGCGAAACGCGCTGGTGCTGGGAACCGGGGATCTGTCTGAAATCGGCCTCGGCTGGTCGACCTACGGGGTCGGCGACCAGATGAGCCACTACAACGTCAATGCATCGGTGCCGAAGACCTTGATCCAGCATTTGATCCGGTGGGTGATACGCTCTGGCGACTTTAACGCGGAAGCAAATGCGACATTGGAAAGGGTTCTCGGCACGCTGATTTCGCCGGAACTTGTTCCCGCCGACGAGAACGGCGTCATGCAGAGCACCGAGGACAAGATCGGGCCATACGATCTGCACGACTTCGCGCTCTTTTACACGACGCGTTTCGGCCTTCGCCCCTCGAAGATCGTCTTCCTTGCTTACAGCGCCTGGCGGGATGCGGAGGCGGGCGTGTGGCCACCGCACTTCCCGGCCGACAAGCGTCGCAGCTTCGATCTGCCCGTCATCAAGCACTGGATGGAGGTCTTCCTGTTCCGGTTCTTCACGATCAGCCAGTTCAAGCGGTCGGCATCGCCAAACGGCCCGAAAGTGACGTCTGGCGGCTCCCTGTCTCCGCGCGGCGATTGGCGAGCGCCCTCCGATGGTAATGCACGGGTATGGCTGAAGGAGTTGAAAGCCAACGTGCCGGACGTGAAGGACTAGGCTTGACGTACCTTGCAAATGCCGCTCATCGCGGCAGATATGACCCAAGAGAACTCCAGGGTGGCGGCAAAGCATGACAGATGAAGCTTGTCCATCTGATGATCTCCCCCGCTACGAGATCCGTCCGGATCTGCGTGGAGGGTGGACTATAGTCGACACCATGACGTCCCTGCCGGCGGCGACCGACGGGAGGGATTTCGTCGGCCTTAGCAAGAGGGATGCAGAGGACATCGCCCGCGAATTGAACCTCAGTGCCGCGCAGGGCCGCGATCCTTTGATCTGACCCGTCGGAACTTGCTGAAACCGGCGGCGTTTCGTTGCCAGAGGTGCAGCCATGACCGCGAATGACAACAACTCGAACGATCATTCCACTGAACGGCATGCCGCCTACGAAGCGCAGGAAGAGGCCTTGTTCAAGGAAGGACGAAGCCTCTCAGTCTGGGCGTTGCTGGGCTCCATCGCCTTCGTGGTGCTGATGGTCGTGCTGGCGTTTAGCGTGTGGACGAATGGCGGCACCAGCCCTGCGCCAAACGCGCCGGCGGGAGCCAGCAGTCCTCCCGGCACCGCGCCGCCACCGACACAAAACCTCAATTGATCAGACACCTCTCGCGGCATATCTGAGTCTACCCGAGCTTACGGTGAGTTCGCCACTTTCTTACGTCGGTCAGAGTCAGCTTGCGTGTGCCGCGCTGAAGCAGTCGAACCCCGAGACTGCCACTTGAAGCCGGCGTGTCCGCGCCAGAAAAGCTGCCGAGCTCGGGAAAGGGGACGCCGGACCCGAAGTTGGCGAGCGTTGCCATGAACGGTTTCAATGACTGCTTGAAATAAGGAAGACTAGGTTCTCCGAAACAAGAGGCAAGCTTGTCTGCTCTATGACCAGCTATAGGTGTCGAATATAAACTATATAAATAATAGCTATTTGTTGTGTGTTCACGGTTTTGGCGTTATTTGCTGGATAATGGGGATGGTGCACGGGGGCTGCAAGGCAACAAGAAATGCTGACCAAAAAGGGAAAATATGGCCTGAAGGCTCTCGTCGATCTGGCGCGCCTCGCGCCGGGGGAAACGGCTTTCATCAACGACGTCGCAGCGCGTAACAATATTCCGAAGAAGTTTCTCGATACGATTCTCCTTGAATTGAGAAATGTCGGGATCCTTCGGTCCAAGAAGGGGCCGGGTGGCGGCTACTCGTTATCGCGTCCGGCGTCGGACATCCGCATCGGCCACGTTATCCGCACGCTCGACGGCCCTCTGGCGCCTATTCGCTGTGCCAGCCGCACCGCCTTTGAAGCCTGCGATGACTGTTCGGATCCCGAGACCTGTCAGGTGCGGCGCTCCATGACAGAGGTCAGGGATGCCATCGCCGATATTCTCGACAACATGACGCTCGAACAGTTTGTCGCATCCGGCAACAAGCTGGACGAAGCGGACGAGGAAGTCGCCGTCTCGATTGCCAACTAAGGCATCAGCCTCTGGTGAAATAATGCTCTGCCGCTGAGCGGTAGAGATCGTCGGTGATCGCGCCGTGCGCGCGAATCCGGGCGTTTCTCCAGTGGCGATCGAGATTGCGACCGATGCTTGTCGCATCTTTGCCGGAGAGTTCGAACAGAAGGTTTGCGGCGTCTAGAGCCGTCGTGCTTGCAGTGATTTTGGCGGCGGAGGCAGCAAAGAAGGCGCTTTCAATTGCGCCTGGCACAGGGTTGACCTGCGCGAAATCCAATTTGCCGCCAGCGCTTTCGACAAGGGCGGCGGTCGCTTGGAGGGCAAGCGCAAGTTTCCCGACGCTGGCTGAACGCGGCACGTCCCGAAGATTGGCGAGGGCAGCCCGAGCGACACCGAGATCTGTGCCTGCATGGAGTAGGGCGCTAAGCGCCGCAGCGATCGACGGGTGCTGCTCCGGGCGCTGGACTGTACCCTCGGCATTCACAATGATGCCATTGGCGACCGCCGTGCCGGCGC
Organism: Hyphomicrobiales bacterium; assembly: GCA_900466605.1. Classification (GTDB taxonomy): domain Bacteria; phylum Pseudomonadota; class Alphaproteobacteria; order Rhizobiales; family Rhizobiaceae; genus Rhizobium. Next base: position 41,478 of record UBMU01000011.1, on the reverse strand, counting down.
CGGTGGTCCGCTGTCCGAAGCCGTCCCAGTCATCAATAATCTGCAAGCCGTCTCTTTCGCAGGGCAGGTAGAAGCGGACCCAACGGCTCTTCGTGTCTAGCGCGCGGCCGGCGATCCAATCGGCGAAGAGTATTCCGGCAGAACGCAAGCTCCGACCGCTCAACCGATGGCTCAGACCGGAGGGAACGGCAGCGCCCGTCTCGCCAAAGGTGACCGCAGTGAAATGATCACCGGCAAGTGCGCGGGCGAAGAGCAAATTCCTTTGCTCTTCATTCGGTTCGTCACGGAGTTCCTCCAGAACGGTGAAGTGATGCTCCAGGCACTCGGCGATCGAAGAGTCACCTTCAGCAATGATCGCGACAATCTCGCCAAGAAGAGCATTGGCGACATCCAGCCCCTCGTTCTCTGGCGGAACAGTTATTGCCGACAGCCCCGATTGAAAAAGGGCATCGAGTTCCGCGCGAGGAAAGAGCCGGTTGATGTCGCGCTCACTCGCCTGCAGCGAAAAGTCCGCAGAAAGACGGCGCGCGGTGGCTATCGCCTCTTCCTCGCTCCCGATACGGTGCGCGGCTGGTCTTGTCCGGTCATGAAACCGCGATACGGTTCCCATTGCTCCTCCTATCCGTTGAGCCTCTAGGATTGCTGGATCGACGGTGCAATGGTAAGGCGCGTTTTTCTACGAATGCACGAGCGATTGGATTTTATTGTCGCTTGATTGCATTAGTGCGAAGCGTTGCGACGCTTCGATGTCTGCAATGAAAGGTTCAACATGCCTTCGACGATCCGTGAGCGGCTGAAACTGGATCCCGGCGACGTTCCGATCTACGCCATTGGCGACATTCACGGCAGGCATGACCTGCTGCAGAAGGCGGAACAGGCAATCGTCGAAGATGCTGCCGCAATCCCTGGGCGCAAGCTCATCATCACGCTCGGCGACTATATCGATCGTGGGCCGTCCTCGGCGCAGGTGATCTCGCATTTGATGGCGCCACCGCCGGAGAATTTCGATCGCATCAGTCTGACCGGTAACCACGAGATCGCGATGCTCGACTATCTCGACGGTCTGGTTTCCTTTTCGGATTGGATGCGTATGGGCTCAGATGCGCTTTTGCGATCCTACGGGCTCGACCCGCAGCATCTGCCGCTGGTTTTTCCGAGTGCGGCCAAGCTCGATGGTTTCATCAGGCAGTCGATTCCGAAGCCGCACGTGGATTTCTTGCGTTCCCTGCCGATTTTCGTCGATACACCGAATGTGCTCTTCGTGCATGCGGGCATCGATCCGATGCTGCCGATCGACGAGCAAAGCGACGAAGATCTTGTGTTTATCCGTCATCGCTTCTTCGAGAGCCGCCAGCCGCTGCCGAAACTGATCGTTCATGGCCATACGCCGAACGAAGAGCCTGAGATCTTCCCGAAGAGGCTGAACCTCGATACCGCAGCCTTCCACAGCGGCAAGCTCACGGTTGCCAGGCTGTGGAAAGGTCGCGTGCATCTGTTTCAGACGTGATCAGGCGCCAGCTTCGGCTGGCTCCCGCTTCTTTGGCATTTCCTCGGTGTAGTAGCTCACATACTTATGGCGATAGCGTTCCGTGCCGCCGAAGTTGGTGAACTTGCCGAGTTCGGTCATGTCCGTCTTGTTGAGGATCACACCGAGAATCTTGGACTTGATCTGCGGCTCGGAATTCAGAAGGTCGCGCACCACGCTGGTTGGCGTCGAACCCCATTCGGTCACAAACAGGAAGCCGTCCACCTGAGGGGCAAACGCCTTGGCGTCGATGACGGGACCGAGCGGCGCAAGGTCGACAACGATGTAGTCGAACATCTTGCGCGCATTTTCCATGAGGTTGAACATGCCCTGCGAGGCCAGCAGTTCGCTCGTGTGCATCAGGTGGTCGTTCGGCAGCACCGGCAGGATCGCCAGCTTGGTCACCGGGTCGACCTTGACGGCGCTTGCCCACGGAACTTCACCGAGCACAGCCTCGACGAGCCCCTGCTTCGGAGGAGTTCTCAACATGCGCGTCAGGCCTGGGTTGCGAAGGTCGGCGTCGATGAGCAGCGTACGCTTGCCGCTGGAGGCGAGAAGTGCTGCGAAGTTGGCCGCCGTGGTCGACTTGCCTTCTCCCGGCATTGCCGAGACCACGCCGATGACGCGATCCGACTTGCCCTGGAACATCACGTCGCTCGCAAGCTTCGCGTTGCGCAGGGTTTCGGCGAAGACAGAACGCGGCGCTTCGAGCACGACACGCATGATGCGTTCGAAGGTCGCATCGGACTCCGCATCGGCTTCGGTCGCTTCGACTGGAGGATTGGTGCGTGGCCGAAAGATCTTTCCCTCCCGCGGTGCCTTCCCGACGAGCGGCAGGTAGCCAAGGAACTTGAGGCCAAGGATCGTCCTGACGTCGCCCTCGACGCGGAAAAAACGCTCGCGGAATTCCTGGAATGCCGTGAGAGCGCCGCCGGCCATCAGGCCGAGGACGATGGCAAGGCCGAGGGTCATGGTCTTCTTGGGGCTGGACGGCGAGACCGGCACGCCGGCTTCGGAGATCACGCGAGCCTTGGCGATCGGGAAGGACTGTTGCTGCGAGGCTTCTTCATACTTGCCGAGGTAGGACTCATAGAGCGTCTTCAAGGCAGTTGCGCGCTGCTCGAGATCGTTGAGCTGGACGATCGACTTGTCGGCTTCCGAATTCTTGCCCGTGAGGTGTTCGATATTCTGGCGAAGCGACGCCTCGCGTGAGCGGGCGACTTCGAACTCGTTGCGGTAGCTGGACGTCAGTTGCTGGAGTTCCTGATAGATCTGTCGGGTCAGATCCTGCTTCTCGGCTCTCAGCGCGACCGCCTGCGGGTGGTCCGCGCCGAAGTTTGCAGTGACGTCCTGCTCGCGCTTATTCACCGAGATGTAGCGAGTGCGAAGATCCTGGATCACCGTGTTGTCTGTCTGGCCGGACGAGATTGCCGCGTTGTTGACCGCGCTGTCAGGCCCGAGGTCGACGATTGACTTGAACTGGTTGTAGCGCGCCGAAGCACTGGCGCTGTCGGCTTGCGCAACGATCAATTGCTTGTTGAGGTCGGCAAGCTGCTGCTCCGACATCAACTCACCGTTTGCGGATGTCAGGCCGTTTTCGGCCTTGAATTTCGCGACGTCGAGGGCTGCCTCCTGCGACCGTTCGCGAAGATCGGAAAGACGCTGCTGCAGCCAGACGGAGGCGCTTTCCGTCGCGTCGAAGTTGGCGTTCAGCTGATCGTTCAGATAGGCGTTTGCGTAGGCCTTCGTAATCCGCGCGGCGAGAAGCTTGTCGGTCGAACGGAAGGAAACCGCCAGTACGGAACTGCGGTTGACGCGCGATACCGTTACGGCGTCCTGCAGCAAGGCGGCCGCTTTCTGGCGGCGGGCGTTGCGGGCATCGTCTTCCGTCACCGGCGGGCGGCCGGGCGCCAACGCGCTGACAAGGAGCTTCACGCCGGATTTGATCAGCGCGGCGGGTGACTTTGGAGGATCGAGAAGCGTCTCGTTGTCCTGAAGCTTCTCGGCATCGACGACGCGAAGCGCAAGCTGGTTCGATTTCAGGATTTCGACGGCGCTGGCGATCTGCATGTCGACCTGCTGCGAGCTTGCCACCGGCGTCGCATCCTGCGCGTATTTGGCCATGTTGTCGTCGAGCAGGATCTGCGTCATCGACGTGTACTGTGCGGTCGCGAAGAGCAGATAGATAGCGGCGAGCGCCACGGTCGCTGCAACACACAGCGCCACGGTCCCGGCACGGCGGACGACAATCGCGATCAGGCGATCGATGTCGATGAATGAATCGGAATCGTCGGCCGCTTTGGGCAGAGTGCTGTGCAAGGTCAGGTTCCGTTGGTTCATGGCTCTATCCTTTGCGGGAGCGGGTCACGCCATCGATGGCTGTGAGGTCCGTCTGCGGGCTTACCAGATGGCGGAGCGGCGCTAGCGCGCGATGGATCCGGATGGCGATAGGCATCCTGAGATGTGCCAGCGCCGATGGATTGCTCCAGGCCGTCTTGATCGCTCCGAAGATCGACCGGTCTTTGATGTTTTGTACGAGGACGAGAAAGGCGCGGCCTCGACGGAGGCTTCGTTCGCGAAACTCCTGTGCGGCGGCTGCCTCCGCATCCAGCGTGTGATTTCGAAGGAAGGTCTTATCACCTTCGATCATGGCGTCGATGTGATGAAGGGAAAGAATGCGTGAAATCGATCCCTCGCGGATCTGGTAGTCGTAGCCGGGGATCGGCTCGACCACACAACGCCCGCCGAGCGCCATGGCCGAGGCCAGAAATAAATAGTCTTCGCCGACTTTCAAAGCCTCGTCAAAGCGCAGCTGGTGCCGTTCGATGAAGGCGCGCTGAAAGATCGGCTTGAGATAACCGAAGTTATGCGTTGTCTGAAACAGGGCGTTCGATCTTATGAATACGGGAAGCAACAGCTCCGGCGTTTCGGCCAGCGATTGTTCGCTAAACATGGTTTCAGGCGGAGTGCCATCGGCGCGAATGACGCGAAGATTGTCGACGGCAATCTGGGCATTAGCCCGCTCTGCGCGTTCGATCATGCGCTGCAATCGGTCGGGGTCGACCGTGTCGTCAGAATCGAGAACCGCAAGCCAGCGGCCAGTCGCGGCCGAGAGCGCCGCATTGCGCGCTGCCGCAGGTCCGCCGTTGCGGGAAAGCGCCAGCAGCTTCACGTTCCTGTCGGCGTAGCTGTCCGCAATGGCTCTTGTCTCGTCCGTCGAGCAGTCGTCGGCGACGATCACCTCGACCGACACGCCTCGTTGTGAAAGCGCGCTGTCGATCGCCTTGGCGAGCGTTTCCGCTGCATTGTAGGCGGCTACGATGAAACTCACGTCAGGTTGGGGTTGCGTCATGCAGCCTCCGCCGTTCCGTACTGACGGATTTCGCGAACGCCAAGCAAGCCGCTGACGACCCCCGTGTGCATGACCGCGCGCAGCGCATAGCGATACCGAGGAATCGGCGAGAACATGCAAGCGAGCGCAGCGCTGTAGCAAAAGACTGCCTTGGCGGCGGCAAGGCCGATCTGCTTCAGCCTCTGCAAACCGGTGTTCTTTTCCTGGAGCAGCCTCCCATGCGTCTGGCCGAAACGGAAGCGCCGCTTGGCAAGCCAGGACAGGTCGGCGCGGCTTTCGGTTACCGGTTCATAGACATAGGCATCGGGCGCAAAGGCGATCCCACCGCCGTCAGCATGCATATGGCTGAAAAATTCAGTGTCCTCTCCGCCCGTGCGCCCGAGCGCCAGATTGAAACGGCGTCCGGCCACATGGGGTGATGCGAGGCGGAGAAGGACGTTGCAGGTATAGCCGGTGCGGATTTCTCCGCCGACCCAGACGGGCAGGGTCGAGTGAAAATCACCCTCGCGCATCCAGTTTGGCGCCGTGGAGGAATAGACGCTGCGCACGGGCCCTAGCACGGCGTCTGCCTTCGTCTTTTGCGCAGCCGCAAGCAATTCCACCAGCCATGCCTCGCTAGCATCCTCGTCATCGTCGATGAAAGCCAGGAAATCGCCGGTCGCGTGGTCCAGACATGCGTTGCGAGCAATCGAGATGTTCGATGCCGGGCAGTGCACATAGGCAATCTCATGCGGAATGGTCGGACGAAGCGCGTCGATGCGCTCTTTCGCGCTTGGAACCTTGTCGTTGTCGGCAACGATGATCCGCAGCTTTGCTCCTTCAGGGACGGTCAGAACAGCAAGTGAAAGCAGCGCTTCGTCAAGTGAAGCGCGGCGGTAGGTGCAAACACCGATATCGATCTGCATGGTTTTCACATCGTTCATGATGAGACCTTTCTGCCGCGGAAGCTCAGAAGCTCCATCCAGAAACCGGCCGACCAGGCGAAGTGCATGACCATTGCCGAAACAGCGGCGAGCGGGCCGTACGGGTTCCTGTGGCCTATGGCCATCCAGAAGCCATAACCGACACATGCGACTGCCCAGAGGCTGAACGGGATGACGGCTGCCCAGTTCACGACGGCAAGAAACGCGCCGATGAAGACGGGCACGACGAGCAGCGGAAGCATCTGCCGAAGATTGGGCATGCTGCCGTGCTTGAGAATGTTCTTTGCCCGACCCCGACCATAACCGAGGTATTGGCGAAACAGCGTCGAGATGGTCGAGCGAGGATAGTAGGTCATCCGGGTCTTGTCGGTCATCCAGATGCCAAAGCCGCCCTGCTTCAGGCGATAGTCGAGTTCGGCATCCTCGTTATGGCTGAAGGTCTCGTCGTAGCCGCCCACGGTTTCATAGGCCGCGATGCGCATCAGCGCATGGTGGCCGTGATTGGTCCAATGGCCCTTGGCGCCTTCGCGATGCTTGGAGCCGCCGTTCCCGAGCTTGGAGTTCTGAGCGAAAGCCGTTGCCTTCTGGAAGACACCGAAGCCGACGGTTTCCATAGCAACCACAACAGAGTCTGCCTGGGTCAGCACTGCTTCCTGGACGAGGCGGCGGCAGTAATCGTCGGGGTAGTCGCCGTGCGCGTCGATGCGGATCAGATAGTCGTAGTCACGGCCGAACGTCTGGACGGCGAGATTGACTGCGGCACTCTGGATTCGCCGCGGATTGTGCAGCAGCACGATCCGTGGATCGGCGGCGCTGATGCGGGCGACGATGTCGCGCGTCGCGTCCGTACTGCCGCCGTCGGCGACGACGATCCGGGCATTCATGTGATCGAGTTCGAGGCTCAATTTGGCGAGTAGAGCTTCAATATGTTTCTCTTCGTTCAGGCAGGGAATGATGATGAGACTGGAGACGCTGGCACCGACATCAGACTTCATGGTTGTCCACCCCTCTTGAGATGTGCTTGTAGGAACAATTGCTCCGGCGCCGCCCCTCTCTGCGGTTGCCGGAACAAGGCGGGAAAGGCTAGCGACGAGCGCAACGCAATCGCTGCGGTCGGCAAGCCAGGTCTTGCGATCTTTCTCGGCAACGGCCTGGCTCAGCGCTTGGTAGTGGTCGCCGGTCAAACTTTCGAACATGTGCTCGAGCTGCGAAGCGCTCGCTTCCGAAAGCGCGAGGCCGATGTCGCGGCTCTCGAGGAAGCGCGCGGTCTGTGTGCCTTTGAGTGCGATCGGCACAGCGCCGTACAGGCAGCCCTCATAAAGACGGTTCGGCAGGAGCCAACTCGAATTGAGGCCCTCTTCGAAGAAATCGATAGCCCAGGAAAAGTGGACGTCGTCGTAGATCGCCTGCAAATCTTCCGGGTTGCGATAGGCGCCTTCAAAGGAAAGGTAAGGCTCATTGCGCACGAATGCGTCGAAATCCTCGAATTCGGAGTAGGCAGGACGACCGCGCAGGACGATCTCGACCTTGCCTTCCATACGGCGAGAGAAATCGGCCAGCAGGCTGAGAGACTTGCGGCAGCGCAACGCACCGAACCAGCCGATTTTCCATGGCTGTCCGGGCTGCTTCAACGGACGCGCAAATGCAGGTCCGATCGCTGTTGCATCGAGGGCGATGACCTTGTTCTCGATGAGAAGCGTCTCGGCTTTGATTCCTGATCGGGTACTGAAATAGTTGTCGATGAAGGCTGGAGAACTCGTCAGGATCAGCTTTGCGTTCTTGCCGAAGTGCGCCTCGGCACCGCGGATCGCCTTGCCGATGACGTCGTCCCGCAGCAGAAGGCGATGAATGTCAAGACATTCATAGACCACAGGAACGCTGCCGCCGAATAGCGTGTTGGCCTTTTGCGCGACAGCGAGCGCTTCAAGATTGCGCCCGATGATAAGGTCGGGCTTTTCCACGTTCTTCAAAAGAGCCTTGAGGCCAATCACGGCTTTTGCCACAGCGCTCATGCGTTGCGCAAACTTCGCATCGGCCGTGCGTCCAAGTTCGATCGGCGTTACACCATGCACTTCTGCAAGCGGGTTCTCTCCGCGGCGAAAACCGGCGAGCACGACGTCGGCGCCCCCCTCGCGCAGCATCAGCATCCTCCGCCTTACGGCAGGGTCTGCCAGATCATGCACGAGATAGAGCACTTTGAGCATTGACGTTCCTTTTCGTGTGCCGGCGTCCGCCGCGCTTGTTGTCTGCGGGACGCTGGTCAGTTGAGCGTGCATGCGATCGATTCAGGGAACTGGCACTTGTCGCCGAGCGCAGTGAAAGCCACGCGTTCGACGCTGAGAACTGCTGGCTTCGTGTAGTCGAAGCGCCCCATCCAGTTTGAGAGCGTGTCCGAACCCCAAAGGCTGAAGAAGATCTTCTGCGGGTTGGACGGAATCTTCGATGGATCCGTAACGTCCTGAACGAGCTTGCCATTCAAGTAGTAGCGGAGGCGATCCTTTTCCCAGATGAAGGCATAGTCGTTGAAGCCCTCATCGGCTTTGCTGCCAACCGGAACGAGCTTCTCGTTGCCGCCCTTGGCCTGCACATACTGGTTCACCTGCACCTCGCCAGTGTTTTTGCCCAATACTTCGAAGTCGATCTCGTCGTGCTTCTGCTTGTCGGCCGGTCCGATGTAGGTGAAGAACGCGGAATTCAGACCTGAGCCGGTGCTGGCCTTGATGCGGGCTTCATAGGAGCCGTAGCCGTAACGCTTGGTCGTCTGGATCTCGCCACACAAGTAGTTGCGGTCCTTGGATTTTCCGTCCGCGAATGAGAGCTGCAGGGCGCCGTTCTCGACTTTCACCTGGCCTTTCGACCAGGTGCAATTCTGATGATCGCCATTGTTCCAGCCGTCCGAAATGTACCAGAAGCCGCGTTTGATCGCGTCGAAATCATCCACGAAGGACTTTCCGGATGCCTGTTGCGCCGAAGCCGGCATTGCGCAAACGCAGGCTGCGGCGACCGTCAGGATGTTGAGGCAAAGTTTTCGCGCATGGGCGATTTGGGTCGTCATGTGTCACCTTTGCTGTGAAATAAGTTCGGAAGCGACGTCGTGTTGCGACGCCGGCTTCGCGGATCGTTTGGTTCTGCCGCCCGTCAGTATTGCGTAGAAGCGCGGGAAATTCTTCCGACACAGCCCGTTCGTAAACGCGAGTAACGGAAACAGCAGCGCGAGAGACAGAACAAAGAAGAGGGGGTAGAAGTTCAGGCCCGCTTTGCCCCAAAGGATCCAGAGAAAGATCAGCAATGGATAGTGGGCGCAAAAGATCCAGAAGCTCAGGCTTCCTGTCTTCGCGAGCCGTTGGCCGAGTTGCGTCCTGATCAGCGGTGCCGACAGCAACCAGAAGCCGAGCGCGCCGACGATTGCCAATGCGTTGCGAAAGAGCTGCACCCAGTCCGGCAGGGAGGGGCCGGTGAAGAAGATGGCCGTTGCCAGAAGTGCAGAGGTCGCGAGCAGCAGGAAGACGCCGACCGGCGCAAAGCGATCGAGGGCCTTTAAGTCGAACTGCTGCAAGGCAATGAAGATGCCGAGGCTGAAACTGAATAGAATGGAACGCTTGAGAACGATGTAGATCGACAACTCCGGAATCAGCGCGATCACCAGCAAGGCGGTCAACGTCAATATCGGCGCGCGGCTGATCAACCATGCCAGGATTGGCGAAAGCAGGATGCAGACAAAGAGATCGCGGAGGAAATAGAGCGGCACGTTGGCCGGAAAATTCTCCACCGCCAGCACTTGCGTCATGAGATCGCGCCCGGACGCGTGCAGCGCGTCAGGCAGATAGCCGTCCCCGATCCCGACGCTGGTGGCCAGAAGGATCGCTGCAATGAATGCGCAGTTCCAAAGCAGGAACGGCAGGAATACCGTCTGTACCTTCGTACGGACGGTTTGCTTGTAGCTGAAGTTTTCCTTCCCACTACGAAACAGCAGATAGCCGGAGATCGCACTCAGGCATGGAACGCCCACGCGAAAGAGCGCCTCCGTCAGGAAAACCCTAATCCAGTCAAATGCGCCGTAGGTCCCGTCATAGGGGCTATTGGCGGTGTCGAACGGTATATGGACGAACACAATGCCCGAAATGAGCACGATGCGCATCAGATTGATCCGCGACGATACATTTGCATCAACATTCACGCTATCAGTCACCCCTTTTGGGCCGCACCTCCCCTTGCGACCGTTTTCAATCAGAGCAGACTCGAGCCCGCACGCTGAAGTTAGGGCCAATTCACGGAAGAAAATATGGCACTGCAGCAAAAAGTGATCGTTAGTCCCACTTCGTAACAGTCGCCGTGTGCTGGCTCACTATGAGAAAAAGCCTATGTAACGGCCCGCCGAATTGCGCCGAACGTCAACGACAGCAGTGCATTTCATAACATGATGATATTCATCGATTTCTGGCTTCTTGCCACGCGACACAACATGAAAGTTTTTGTTGACTGGTGAACGATTGTTACAACGGGAAGGCGATCAGTTGCTTCAATCGTGGCTGAATTGCGGCTTGAGAGTTAGCTATCGTTTCGTTTCGGCACGGTGTGGTACAGTTCGATTTGCCGGTTCGCTTTGACAAACTTCGGCCGAAATGAGCGTCATCATTTTGCAGTGCAGCAGATTTGCGGCGCTTTCATTTAGCTGGGCCGGAAACATCACTTCGCATGTCTCAAGGAGAGAGTATGGCGACCTTCACGATCATCATCCCTTTTTACCAGCGTCAGAACGGCATCCTCAGCCGTGCTCTGGCGTCGGTCTTCTCACAAAGCTTCAAGGATGTTGATGTCATCGTTGTCGACGACCAGTCACCACGCTCGCCTGACGCGGACCTGGCGCTGCTGTCGGAGGAGGACAGGGCGCGCGTTACGGTGATATCTCAATCCAATGCCGGGCCAGGCGGGGCCAGAAACACCGGTCTCGATCATGTGCCGGAGGCGACCCGGTATGTTGCTTTTCTCGACTCCGACGACGTCTGGACACCCGACCATCTGGCGAATGCGGCCAGTGCCATGGACGCCTTTGGTGGCGACTGCTTCTGGGCGTCGATCGAAGGGGGGCAGGAGTTCGACTATCATTTCGGTATCGCCGCACTAGAGAAAGAGAACGGCGCACGGCGTCTGCTGGGCAAGCCGCTGATCCTCGATGTGCCGGATCTCGCCGGCGTCATGCTGAAGAACTGGGCCTTCCTCCACATGTCCTGCATGGTCATCGGCCGGCCGCTGTTCGAGAAGGTTCGCTTTGATGCCGCCCTGCGATTGGCGGCTGAGGATGTCCTGTTCTTTTGCGATTGCATCATTGCCGCGAAACAGGTGCTGCTTTGCGGAGAACCGGGGGCGTTGCGAGGCGAGGGCGTCAACATCTTCCATGGTGTCGACAATGCCTCGCCGGAGTTTCTCAAGCAGCAATTCATCACCTGGATGGCGCTTGACCAACTGGAGAGTCGCTTCTCGCGCCGGCCACAGGAGGTCGAGCTGATCAAGGCGCACAAGAACACCGCGCGCAAGCAGGCGATCTGGAGCCAGATCGGCCTGTTGCGTCGGCGTAAGAAGCCAGATTTCAGGTTGCTCGCGCGCTGGGCAGCGCGCGATCCCCGGTTGCTTCAGAGCGCGCTGCAGTTGGCTGCCGCCAAATTGAAGAGATAGTCGACCCCGGCTATTTGGCCGGGGCGCTCAGAAGATATCGCAAGCCATTGCCCTGCGCGGTGACCGAGACGCCACCGGGATTGCGCAGCCGTTCCGTCTTGTCCAGCAGGATGCCGGTTGCGACGGGCTGAAAGGCTGCGGGATGCGTAGCGATGTAGCCGATTGCTGCCAGAGCGCCTGATTGCTTCTTAATGTCGAGGAACTTCCGCAGCTCATATTTGCCGCGCACATGCCGCTCATGCCGACGCACTGCTTCTGCCGCCTCGGGCGGCAATCTCGATGACGTCAGAAGCGCGCGATCGGCCTCGTAGAGGCGGCGCAGATCTTCCGTGCGATGGCTCCCGCTTAGCGAATTTCCGCGCACGACGGCGCCGTAGCCGCAGCTGTGGATCACCTTGTAGCGTGCGCCGAGCGCGAGCGCCCGGATGTAGAGGTCGTAGTCCTCGCCAAGCCGCATTTCCTCTCGGTAACGCAAACCGTGCTTGTCCAGGAAGGCTCGCCGCATGATCGGCTTGAGGAAGCCGATCTCACCGCGGCGCACGCCGCGCTTGGAGATATTGCCATCGACGAAGGTGGGCAGATCCAGGAAGAGCGGATCCTCGGCAAATTGCTGTAGCCGCTCGGGCGCCTGGCTCGCCGTATCGGCATCGACAAAAGCGATATTGTCGGCAACAAACTCCCAGTCCTCCTCCGAGAGCATCCGGCGAAAGCGTCCGTCAAAGAAGAAATCGTCTGCATCGAGGATGGCGATCAGGGGTGCCGAAGAGATTTCGATGGCGTGGTTGCGGGCAGCCGACGGCCCCCTGTTCTGGTCGAACCTGACGACATTCAGCCTGCCGCTGGCGTCGTCCGCACGTTTTGCGGCCTCGGCCGTACCGTCACTTGAGCCGTCATCGACGACAACCACTTCCGCAACTTCAGGCTCTCGAAGGGCCGATTCAATGGCGGCTTCGATGGTGTCCGCCGCGTTCTTGGCCGCGATGATGACGCAAATGCTTGCCGTTTTTGCCACGCTTTACCTCCGTTGTTTCGACCAACAACTAAGACGTCAAAATGCGGCGGACAACGGGCGGCTGTTCAAATGATGTTACGAGTCGGCAGGCTCTGCGCGCCGGAGAGCCGTGGCAGCGCCGCGAATCACAAGGCTTAGCGGTTGAAAGGTTCAGAGCCTTTGAACGGCCTTACAGGCAGCTTTTCCACCTCTTCGCGCTTTACTACTGGGCGACTCGTGCGGCTCCTGGATTCCCTCCAGACAAGGTATAGGACACCACCGAAGTAACCAGCCTGAAGCAGGACGGCGCAAATCACTGTCTTGATCGCGGTACCGGAAAGTGAACCGTTCAACCAATACGTCGCCACAGCAAATACGGCCAATGCGCCGAGCATGCTGAAGATAACGCGAGGTGCATACATCTGTTGCCTCCTCCATCGGAGCTTCGTTCAACGAACAACCATTGAAGACGAGCGCCATCAGGATCCTTCCTAGGATAATGTTCTACAGGACTTCCTGTTTCAACTGAAGCTCTGAGGACGTTTTTTGCGTCTGCGAGATGGGTAGTACCGCGACCATCTTAAAGGTTTCTTCCAGCTATTGGTAAAAATGCCACGGGCTGCCGCTTCCCTTTGGCTTTTGCGAAAGATGATTAAGAAACACTGCATCCATCTTTGGTTGCGCGCAATTTGGCAATGCACGTACACATTAGTGCCACAATGTACGGTGCGGAGGGCGTGTCAGAGCGGTTTTGCGTTCAACTTTTATTACACAGTTTTAATTTCAAACGTTTAGCTGCTGCGGTGCAAAATGTATGGTGCGATGCAATAGACGGGTACTTCGGGCAAATAGAAACCGGGCCTTTCGCAGAAGCCGACAGTGCAAACCATCAATTGCCTGCACCGTGCCTGAACGACCTAGACTTCAGTATCTTTGGCCCGCACAGCAACGTCCGAGAGTTTTATTGATACACGCAGAGATTATTTCGAGATCGCCAAAGAATTGTATAGGTGTTTGAGCAGTGTCTTAAAAACAAAAAAGCTGAGCGGCGGCTCCAAAAACACGCCGTAACGCGCCAGTCTTAAAAATGTGGCTTAAAAAAACAAAATCACCTCATACACTTCGAATTCGTCAGCGCTAGCTAAGCGTCCTGAGCCTACCGACCAAACGGCAAACATAAGTGGAGTTACCTCTATGAAGTCTGCGACGAGATCGGACAGTTCGCCATTTTATGGCGCAGTTCATCAGAGCGTGTTTCCGCCTACCGGCGGGATCGCGAAACGGGCATTTGATGTGTCCGCCGCCTGCCTCGGGCTCATCTTTCTGAGCCCGCTTTTTTTGATGGTGATGTTGCTTGTGAAGCTTTCCGACTGGGGGCCGATCTTTTATGGGCATCGCCGCATAGGCCATAACGGCCAAGAGTTCCGTTGCCTGAAGTTTCGGACAATGGTCACCAATGGTGACAAGGTTCTGCAGGAGTACCTGCACAACAACCCGAAGGCGATGGAAGAGTGGCGTGCAACGCGCAAGCTGCAGGATGACCCCCGTGTCACTGCCGTTGGTGCTGTTCTACGCAAATTGAGCCTTGATGAGCTGCCCCAGCTCTTCAATATCATCCGCGGCGAAATGAGCGTCGTCGGTCCGCGTCCCGTCGTTCGAGACGAACTCGAGATGTACGAGAATGCGGCCGTCTACTATCTGCAATCCCGCCCTGGCCTGACTGGCCTCTGGCAGATCAGCGGACGCAATGACGTTTCTTACGCAACCCGCGTCGCCTTCGACACGCACTATGTCGAAAACTGGTCGCTGGTTCGGGATGTCGTGATCATCGCACGAACAATCCCTGCGGTATGCGCTCAACGCGGCAGCTACTAAGCCGCATCTCACAAACTCAAACATTACTGCGCGGCAAGGCCTAGCGGCTTGGCGTGCTGAAACACGGGGAAGTTCATGGAAGAACGCTTTCTTGACGGCAAGGCCGGACGACTTCGCACGCTAAGATCCGGTATTGTTTTCGCAGCCGGATTTGGTGCTTTTCTGGCGTCTTCATCTCTTGCAGTTGCCGACGACTACCGCCTCGGCATCATGGACAAGCTGAAGATCCGGGTAGCCGAGTGGCAGACCGCGGATGGCAGTATCCGCGACTGGTCGGTCGTCAGTGGGGACTATACGGTCGGGCCTTCAGGAAGCATTTCCCTGCCTTTCGTCGGCGATATGCCTGCGTCGGGTAAAACGACGGACGCAATCGCCCAGGAGATCGGTTCGGCTCTGCAGAAGCAATTCGCGCTGAAGGACCGACCGTCTGCCTCGGTGGAACTGTCGGAATTCCGGCCGGTTTATCTGTCCGGTGACGTCGAAAAGCCGGGCGAATATCCGTTCGCCCCAAATCTGACGGTCGTAAAGGCCGTGAGTCTTGCCGGTGGTCTGCGACGGGCAGATGCCGGGCAAAGGTTCGCGCGCGACTTCATCAACGCCAAGGGTGACGCTGTCGTCTATATGGCCGACCGTGCGCGCTTGCTTGTGAAGCAGGCGCGGCTGCGCGCCGAGACGGCGAACCAGGATACGATCGAAATGCCGAAGGAGCTGCAGGACAAGCCGGAGGCCAAGGCCCTGCTTGATAGCGAAACGGCGCTCATGAACACGCGCAGGAAGCGGCTGACTCTACAGCTTCAGGCGCTTGCAGACCTCAAGCAACTGCTGCAAAGCGAAGTCGAGACTCTTGCCAAGAAGACCGAAACGCAGACCCGCCAGCTGCAGCTCGCGACCGAAGATCGCGACAAGGTCGAGGATCTCGCGGAAAGGGGCCTTGCGCTCAGTGCCCGCAAGATGGCGGCCGAGCAGCGCGCTGCCGATACCGAGGCGACCCTCCTCGATATCGATACCAACTCGCTGAAGGCCAAGCAGGATATCAGCAAGGCCGATCAGGACGAGATCACGCTGCGGAACGACTGGGATGCGCAGCTTGCCCAGGAACTTCAGAGTGCCGACGCCCAACTCGACGAACTCAATCTCAAGCTGAACACCAGTAACTCGCTGATGGCGGAGGCGTTGACGCAATCGACCGATGCGGCACGTTTCGACACGACGAGCGGCGCTGCCAGCATCGCCTATTCTATCATCCGCGAGGTTGACGGGAAGGCGAAGGAGATTCCAGTTCAGGAAAACACAGCATTGCAGCCCGGCGACCTGATCAAGATCACCGCCGGATTGGCCATGAGATAACGAGGCCGCAATGCGGATCGCAAAATCGGTGCTCATCCAGCCTGGCGGGAACGCGGCCTATGCCATCCCAGCTGTGGCGCTGTCGCTGTTTTGTTTCGCCTACTCGTACAAGTTCGGGCAGGCGGCGATCCTGCTTTACTACGCGCTCTGGCTGCCGCTCATCGCCGTTGACTACAAGAAGGTGCTCGGCAGCCACGGCCGTTATCTCTGGATCTATGCCTTTGCTGCGATTGCGTTCCTTTCGGTTTTCTGGTCGGCCGTCCCGAGTATTTCGCTGCGGGCCAGCATTCAGTACCTGACGCAGGTCATCTGCGCCCTGGTTGCGGTGCGCGTGCTCGATATCCGGACCCTGACGGTTGGCATGATCGCGGGCGTCGGGATTGTCCTCGTGTATTCGCTGTTGTTCGGCTACTACGAGTACGATCCGCTGGACGGCACCTTCAGTTTCGTAGGAGCCTTTGCCTCGAAGAACCAGCTAGGTTTCTATGCGTCGCTCGGCCTGATCGTCTCTTTTGCGGCAGTCTTCATCTTCGGCGAGCGACGCCTCTGGATGGCTGCGTCTGGCGTGGTCGGGCTCCTATCTGCCTACTGTCTGATTGCCTGCCAGTCCGCGACGTCGGTCCTGACGACTGCCGTTGTGATTGCGCTGATAGTGGGGCTACGCGTCGTTCTGGCGCTTAGCCCCGATCACCGCAAGCTGCTGGTCGTGGGTGGTGGCGTGGCAGTCATCGTTCTCGCGGTTGCCGGGGTCTATCTCGGGGCGGTCGATGCCGTACTGGGGATTTTCGGCAAGGATTCGACACTGACGGGGCGTACCTATCTGTGGCAGCAGGGGATCGAGGCGGCAAAGCAAAATCCGGCCTTCGGCATGGGCTATCAGGCCTATTGGGTACAGGGTTTCTCCGAGCCTGAGCGCCTCTGGGAAGAGTTCTTTATTGGTTCGCGCAGCGGCTTTCACTTCCATAATACCTACATCGAAACAGCGGTCGAACTCGGACTCGTGGGTGTCATCGTCCTTGCAGTGATGCTGTTGCGGATTCTGTGGGGGCATCTGCGCCGGGTCATCGAGGATTTCAGAAATGAGGAATCCTATCTGTTGTTCGCGATCGCCGTGCTGCTGACGATCCGTTCGTTCGTCGAGATCGACATTCTGACGCCATACAACGTCGGGACGTTTCTCTTCTACTTTGCCGCCGGAAAGCTGGCGACTGCGCGCCGCCAGCCGGCGGCAAGCTCGTGGCGACATCACAGGTCGCTAGAGCCCGTCACTCGATAACGTCATTGCATTTTCGACCGGCTTGGACCGGTCTTCCGAGGAATCCGGATGAAGACACTTTACGGCATCCAATATCTGCGCGCCTTCGCGGCACTTGCCGTCGTGGTCTTCCACGCGGCGGAAAAGACCGGTGAGCATTTCGCCATCGGTGCTGCCGGCGTCGACGTCTTCTTTGTCATCAGCGGTTTCATCATGTGGGTCATCAGCGACCGTCGACCGATGACGCCGCAAGGATTCCTGCTTGATCGCATTCGCCGCATCGCGCCTTCCTACTGGCTGGTGACGGGCGTGATGATCGTCGGGGCCATAGTCGGCCTGTTTCCGAATTTGAAGCTGACCGGTGCCCATGTCCTTTCCTCGCTTTTCTTCATTCCGGCTCAGTCGCCGAGCACCGGTGATATCTGGCCGGTCCTCGTCCAGGGCTGGACGCTGAATTTCGAGATGTTCTTCTACGTGCTGTTTGCCGGGGCGCTTTTTCTCCCGCGTCGGTGGCGGCTGGCGTATCTGACAGCTGTTTTCGGGGGCTTTTTCCTGATCGGCCTGCTCTTCGAGCCGGCATCTCCCGTGCTAAAAACCTATACACGGCCGATCATTCTGGAATTCCTCGGCGGCGTCTTCCTAGCGGAGCTGTGGATCCGGCGCTGGATTGCAGGCACCAGCCTGGGCCTTGCTTGCGTCGGCGCGTCACTCTCCGGCTTCGCCACGATCTTTCTGATCGGGGCCGATTTCAACGAAGCGATCTGCGGGCCGCTCGCCATGGCCTTGGTCTACGGGATGGTATCGCTGGAAGCGGACGGCAGCATAGGCCGTGTACCGTTGCTGACCTATCTCGGCGATGCGTCCTATTCGATATATCTCTGGCATACGCTGGCGATCTCCGTGATTGTGAAGGCAGCCGGGATGATCGGCCTGTCGGCAACACCGACGATCGTAATCGCTGTTGCCGGAGGCACGATCCTTGGAGCAGCGGCTTATGAGTTTGTCGAAAAGCCGCTCCGGAAGGTTCTGTCGTCGGATCTCCTCAATCAAAAGACTGTCGAGCGGCGCCCTTCATGATGAGGTCTCGGCGGCAGCCCCATCGGAGGGCGGGGCGGTCCCGGCCTGCGCCACTGGGTTTTTCCGGCGCGCGCGCAGCACGACGTAGAAAACGGGTGTCAGGAACAGGCCGAAGGTCGTTACGCCAAGCATCCCTGAGAAAACGGCCGTTCCAAGCGATTGACGCATTTCGGCGCCGGGGCCGGTGGCGATCGCGAGCGGTAGCACGCCGAAGATAAAGGCGAACGCCGTCATCAGGATCGGGCGGAGGCGAAGGTGGCTGGCCTCGATGGCAGCCTCCACCGGTGACTTCCCTTCCTCCTCGGCCTGCCGCGCGAATTCGACGATCAGGATGGCGTTCTTCGCGGCGAGGCCGATCAGCACGATCAGACCGATCTGCGTGAGGACGTTGTTGTCCATTCCTCTCAACCAGACGCCGATCAAGGCAGCGAGCACGGCAAGCGGGACGATGAGGATGATCGCCAGAGGCAGCACCCAGCTCTCGTATTGGGCCGCCAGCGCCAGGAAGACGAACACGACCGACAGAATGAATATGTAGATCGCCGTGTTTCCGGTGTGTGTTTCCTGGTAGGCCAATTCCGTCCATTCGAACGTGGTCCCCTGCGGCAGGATGTTTGCCGCCAGCGCTTCCATCTTCTTGATGGCATCGCCGGTCGAGGTGCCGGGCGTCGGGTTTCCTTGCAGGGGCACAGAGACATACATGTTGTAACGCTGTACCAGCGCAGGGCCGCTTGCATCCTGAATTTCCATCAGGGTTCCGAGTGGCACAAGCGCACCCGTCGCCGAACGGACCTTCAGGGCAAGGATGTCGTCCCTGTCCATCCTGTACTGCCGGTCGGCCTGAGCACGGACCTGGTATACGCGACCGAACGCGTTGAAATCGTTGACGTAGGAAACGCCAAGGTTGATCGACAGGGCATTGAAGATATTGGGGATCGGCACGTTCAGGAAGCGAGCCTTGTCGCGGTCGATCTCGAGGTAGTATTGCGGGCTGGCATCCGAGAATGTGGTGAAGACCCCGGTCAGCCCTGGTGTCGTTGCCGCGGCACCCATCATCTGGCGGGCAAGGCCGAGCACTCGGGTCATGTCCGCGTTATCAAGATCCGAAATCTGCATCTTGAAGCCACCAGAATTGCCGATGCCCCGGACCGACGGCGGCGGGATGGCGATGATAAAGGCTTCCTGAATGTTCTGCAGCTTGCCATATAGCTCGCCGATGATCTTGTTCGCGGTCTCGCCGCCTTCTTCGCGTTCCGCGAAAGACTTGAATGGAACGAAGACGACACCCGCGTTGGAGGCATTCGTGAATGTCGCGCCGCTGAAGCCTGCGAACTGCACGGCATTGCCGACGCCGGGAACTTGTCGGGCAATGTCGCCAACCTGTTTGACGACGGCGTCCGTACGCGCCAGCGATGCTCCGTCCGGAAGCTGTATCACGACGATGGCGTAGCCCTGGTCCATCGTTGGAATGAAACCTGACGGGACCTTGGTGCCCATGTACCAGGTTGCGGCAAGCAGGCCCGCAAAGACCAATAGTGAGGCGGTGAGACCCACCCAGCTGCTGACGAGATGCCGGATGATCCATGAGTAACCGGCACTCATTCGATCGAAGCCGTGGTTGAAGCCGTTGGCCAGGCCGCGCACGAAGCGCGTTGCGATGCTGGCACGTTTGGCCTCGTGGTCATGGCTCCTCAGCAGGATACCAGCCAACGCCGGAGACAACGTCAGTGAGTTCAGCGCCGAGATTGCCGTGGTCACCGAGATCGTAACCGCGAACTGCCTGTAGAACTGGCCGGATATGCCGGGAATGAAGGCAGTCGGCACGAACACGGCGATGAGGACCAACGAGATCGCAACGACCGCCGTGCCGACCTCATCCATGGTGACGTGGGCTGCCTCCTTCGGTGTCATGCCGCGCGCCAGATTGCGTTCGACGTTTTCCACCACGACGATCGCATCGTCGACGACGATACCGATCGCGAGCACGAGGCCGAACAGGGTAAGCATGTTGAGCGAGAAGCCGAACGCGAGCAGCACCGCGAAGGTGCCGATCAACGATACCGGTATCGCAACGATGGGGATGATCGCCGTTCGCCAGGACTGCAGGAAAACAAGGACGACAATGGCCACCAGAATGGCCGCTTCGGCAATGGTTCGATAGACCTCCGAAATCGAATCCGAGATGAACTCGGTCGTATCGTAGACGATCCGATACTCCAATCCGGGCGGGAAATTCTTCGAGATGTCCTTCATGAGCGTCTGAACCTGATGCGCGGTATCCAGAGCATTGGTTCCGGGACGAGCGAAGACGCCAAGGGCAACGGCCGGATCGTTGTTCAGATAGCTGTTGGTGACGTAGTCCTGTGCGCCGAGTTCGATACGAGCGACATCCTGCAACACGACCAGCCGGCCGCTGGCGGTCGATTTGACGATGACATATCGAAACTGACGGACATCGGAAAAGCGCCCTTCGGTTCGCACCGTGTATTCGAACGCATTCTTGCCGGTGACCGGCGGCGCGCCGATCCTGCCGCCTGACACCTGGACGTTCTGATCGCGCAGCGCTGCGACAACATCATCCGATGTCATCTGGTAGGCGGAGAGCTTTTCCGGATCGAGCCAGATTCGCATCGAATACTGGCGCTCGCCGAAGATCTGCACGTCACCGACGCCATCCAGGCGAACCAGGGTGTCGCGGATGCGGTTGCGCGCATAGTTCGAGACGTAAAGCTGGTCGTAGCGGTGAGATGGCGATAGCAGATGCACGACCATCATCAGGTCGGGCGAGCTCTTGTCGGTGGTGACACCGAGCCGCTGCACCTCTTCGGGAAGGCGGGGGAGGGCGATCGAAACGCGGTTCTGGACAAGAACCTGCACCTTGTCGAGGTCGGTGCCCAGCTTGAAGGTGATCGTCAGCGACATGGCGCCGTCGGCGCTGGAATAGGAGGACATGTAGAGCATGTCCTCGACGCCGTTGATCTGCTGTTCAAGCGGCGTCGAGACGGTGTCTGCGATGGTCTGCGGATCGGCGCCCGGGTAAGACGTCCGCACGACGATCGTCGGCGGCGCTATCTCTGGATACTGCGCGACCGGCAATTGTGTGTAGGCAATGCTGCCGACAACGAGGAAGACGATCGAGATGACGGCCGCGAAGATCGGCCGGTCCACGAAGAAATGAGAAAATCTCATTGGCCGCTCTCCGTGACGGCGGAATCGGGCGGTGTATCACGCCGTTCTTGCGGCAGTTCTATCATTTTTGGCGTGATGGTTGCGCCGGGCCTGACGCGCATCAGGCCATTGACGACGATCGTCTCGGTGCCGTCCAGACCCTCGCGAATGACCCGGTATCCATAGAGCCGCGGACCTGGCCGCACTGGCATGGTCGAAACCTTGCCGTCGGGGCCGACGACATAGACGACGCGCTCATTCTGGTCGGAGCCGATCGCTTCGTCAGGGACGAGGACAGCCTTGTAGGTGTTGGAGGCCTCGACCTGGATGCGCCCGAACAGGCCGGGCTGAAGCACGAGATCCGGGTTGGCGAAGCGAGCGCGCAGCCGGATCGTGCCGCTCTGGTTGTCGATCCTGTTCTCGGCAAAGTCGAGCTTCCCCATAAAGGGCTTGGCGTTGGGATCGCTGATCGTCACGCTCACGTCGACGCCGCCACCGCCCTCTTGAAGCACCTGACCCCTCTTGCGCGCGGTCTCGGCGAAATTCAGGAGCCGTCGCTCATCGACATCGAAATAAAAGTCGATCGGGTCGAGCGAAACGATTGTCGTCAGTATCGATTGGTCGGCCTGAACCAGATTGCCGATCGAGATCAGACGGCGATCGATTCGGCCGCTCAGCGGTGCCGTGATCTTGGTGTAGTCCATATCGAGAGCGGCGCGATCGGCCGTTGCCTGAGCGCCGCGGACGTTTGCCTGTGCCGAAAGCCATTCACGGCGACGGTCGTCGAGTATCGAAACGGACTGGCTGCCGCTGGTGGCTAGTGACTCTGCGCGTTTGAACTGAGCATCGGCGTAGGTGAGGGTGGATTTGGCCACTTCGAGCGCTGCGTTTGCCTCGTTCAACGTGGTGATGAAAGGCCGCTGATCGATAACGAAAAGCAGGTCACCTTGTTTCACAATCGCGCCGTCCGTAAAATGCACTTCCTGGAGGTAGCCGCCGACACGGGAACGGACAGAGACCTCGTCAACGGGTTCGAAGCGACCGATGAACTCGTCGTTGTCGACAACATCGCGCACGACGGGCTTGGCGACGGTGACCGGTGGCGGAGCTGGTGCGCCCTGGGCGAGAACGCCCACAGTGGGCAGCAAGACTGCAGCGCCAAGCACCAAAGCGTGTCGAAGCAGGGAAAGCATCGCAGTCCTCCGGTTATGGCGGCGGATGCCGCTTTCATGTCGAAGAGATCAAACTGTTCATGTGCTGCTGGTTCGGATGAGACGCTTCATCCGCATGTCTGCTGCTATAGGCTCAGGTGTCGTTCTGCGTGGCCCGAGATGCACTTGTATTCTTACTGGTGCAGTATCGCGTGATGACCGGCGCGAGCGGCTGTAAGTATCTGTAGAAGGTATATAAACGGCCTCCCTTGCAAAATGCAAATGCGGGATGGTTGCAATTCTGTGGAGCTGGGAAATCAATGCGTGCGCTCGTTATGCCAGTGGACGGCGCTGCGGCATTTTGGTCGCGTCGCATGGATCTGTAGCCGACGCACTTGCGCGCAGTACACGCTTAATATATCTGAGCACATTATAAGTGTGCTTATGATTGGCGTAGATATCAATGAACGACAATCCAACCCTCGGTTTCCTGCTGCACGACATCGCGCGCTTGCTCCGCAAGCGTTTCGAGCAGCGTGCGCGCTGCCTTGGCCTGACGCGATCGCAGTGGCAGACCCTGGCCTACCTCGCAAACAACGAGGGGATCCATCAGGGCGGATTGGCCGAGATGCTCGAAATCGAGCCGATCACACTTGTTCGTATTCTCGACAAGCTCACGGATCGTGGGCTTATCGAGCGCCGGCAGCATCCGACGGACCGTCGCATCTGGCTGCTCTATCTGCGGGACGAGGCTCGTCCGCTGATGGGGACGATGCGCGACATCGGCGATGTGACGCGCGGCGAAGCTTTGGACGGAATGTCCGCCGAGGAGCGCGAAAAGCTGTTCGAAGTCCTTTCCTTGATGAAGATCAACCTAGTGAATGCGTGCCGGGCCCCCCTGGCCGAAAATGAGACCAACCATGGCTGACAAGTCCTCCCTGCGCGTCGTCGCTGACGCAAATGCCAAGAATCCAGTTGAAGAAAACGATGCTTCCCCTCTCGAGGAAACAGTAGCCGAGGCGCCTTCATCCAATTCAGCGCCCGCTACTGCCGTGGCTGCGCCTGGCGGTTTACAAGCCCGCCGCCGGCGCAGCCTCACACGGCCCATTCTGTTCGCGTTGCTGCCAGTCGCGCTCGTCGTCGGTGGGTACTACTATGTCAACGGCGGTCAGATCATGTCGACCGACAACGCCTATATTCAGGCTGATATGGTGGGGCTGACGACCGACGTTTCCGGTATCGTCGACCAGATCAACGTGCACGAGAACGAGGCGGTCAAGAAGGGCCAGGTGCTCTTCAGCCTGCAGCAGGATTCCTTCAGGATCGCCCTGCAGGGGGCGGAGGCGCAGCTTGGGGCCGTGCGCAACCAGATTCTGAACATGCAGGCCAGCTACCAGCAGTCACTTGCCGAGATCACACAGGCCGAGGCCGATATTCCCTATTATCAGACCGAGTTCGATCGACAGCAGAACCTGCTGAACAGCTCGGCTGCGACCCGGGTGGCCTATGATCAGGCCAAGCACAATCTCGATGCGGGCCACCAGAAGGTCGCGGTTGCCAAGGCGGACGCGGCCGCAACTCTGGCACAGCTGGGCGGCAACGCCGACCAGCCGGTCGAGCAGAATCCGCTCTATCTCGAAGCCAAGGCGAAGGTGGATGACGCCAAGCGCGAGCTTGACCACAGCGTCGTGAAGGCGCCGTTCGACGGTATCGTGACAAACGTCAATTCGCTGCAGCCGGGCTCTTACCTGCAGGCGTCCACGCAAGCCTTCTCACTGGTTTCGGCTAACAACCTCTGGATCGCCGCGAGCCCGAAGGAAACGGAACTGACCTATGTGAAGCCTGGCCAGCCAGTTACGATCTATGTCGATACCTATCCGGGCGTCGCGTGGAAAGGCAAGGTCGAAAGCATCAGCCCGGCTTCCGGTTCCAGTTTCTCGCTGCTGCCGGCGCAGAACACGACGGGCAACTGGGTCAAGGTCGTACAGCGCATTCCGATGCGCGTCAGCATCGATGACCCAACCGGCAAGCCGCCGCTTCGCGTCGGCATGAGCACCGTCGTCGATGTCGATACGAGCCGTGCCCGTGGCCTTCCGGATTTCGTTTCCAAGCTTTTGGGCCGCTCGGGCGGCAAGGACCATGAGTAACGCTAGTTCATTGCCGGCTACTCCGGTTGCCAATCGCGGCGCGATCACGGCCTGCGTCATCCTGGCCGTGATCATGCAGGCGCTGGACACGACAATCGCCAACGTCGCGCTGCCCTATATCCAGGGTAGCGTCTCGGCGAGCGCTGACCAGATCAACTGGGTTTTGACCTCCTATATCGTGGCGGCCGCGATCATGACGCCGCCGTCCGGCTTCCTGGCCGCCAAGTTCGGGCGCAAAAGGGTGCTGCTGGCAGCGATCGCCGGCTTCGTCTTCGCCTCGGTTCTTTGCGGTCTAGCGCAATCATTGAACCAGATCGTTGCCTTCCGCCTGTTGCAGGGCCTTTTCGGTGCGTCGCTGGTTCCTCTCTCTCAGGGCATCCTCCTCGACATCTACAGTGCCGAGGAGCGCGGCTCGGCCATGGCCTTATTTGGCGTCTCGGTCATGGTCGGGCCGGTCCTGGGACCTGTCATCGGTGGCTGGCTGACCGATAACATCAGCTGGCGCTGGGTGTTCTATATCAACGTGCCGATCGGCGCGCTGGCGTTCGCCGGCATCGTGATCTACGTCACTGAAACGAAGCTGGATGCGCTGGCAAAACTCGATTGGTTTGGGTTCGGGATGATGAGTCTCGGCATCGCATCGCTTCAGCTCTTCCTCGACCGCGGCGAACAGCTCAACTGGTTCACATCCGGTGAGATCATGATCGAGGCGATTGTCTGTGCCGCCGCCTTCTATTTGCTGATCGTGCATACGCTGACGGCGGAAAAGTCCTTCGTGAACCCGAAGCTGTTCCTCGATCGGAACTTCGCGGTGAGCATGCTCTTCATCTTCGTGATCGGCATCACCTATCTCGCTTCTCTGGCGCTGATGACGCCGTACTTGCAGACGCTGATGGGGTATCCAGTGATCACCGCGGGGATCGTCATGGGGCCACGCGGCCTCGGCACGATGCTCTGCATGTTCATCGTCGGCAAGCTGATCGGCAAGGTCGATACGCGCCTACTCCTGGTGCTCGGCCTCAGCCTGACGGCCTGGGCGATGTACGACATGACCGGCTGGACGCCTGCTGTTTCGCAGTGGACCATTGTTTCCGTCGGATTCATTCAGGGCGCCGGGCTCGGCTTCCTTTTCGTGCCGTTGACGACCATTGCCTTCTCGACCTTGCCCGCGCACATGCGCGGTGACGGCACCGGTCTCTACAACCTGTCGCGCAATATCGGCTCTAGTGTTGGTATCTCCATTGTTTCGGCGCTTCTCGTTGAGAATACACAGGTGAACCACGAGACGATTGCCGCCTATGTCACGCCGTTCAACCGTGCCTTCGAGGCGACGGCGGCGCAGGGTATGAGCCCGTTGACAGCGGCTGGTCGCGCGGCACTCAATGAGATGATCACGCTGCAATCGACGGTTATCGCCTACATCGACGATTTCAAGCTGCTGATGCTGATGTCGCTCGCGGTCATTCCACTCGCGCTGCTGCTACGCAAGCCGAAGGTCGCACCCGCGATGGATCACAGCGCCGTCATGGAGTGATGCTCAGCGGAATGGTTTGCTGAGGTAGCGAGACCCCGAGATGCCGAAGCGCCATGGTGCTTCGGCATTTTTCGTTATGCCGATCCGCTTGCCGACGGCAATTTCCACTGGAGCTGACGGGGCGATCGAGAACGGCTCACGGTCGAGCAGCCTGTCATTCAGCGAGAGGTCGATCCCGAGCGCCTGGCAGAGCTTGCCGGGGCCACTGCAGAGTTGCGTCAGCGCATCGTTGCTGCGGCGTTCGATCATGGTGGCGATGCCGGCTTCCGGCTCGATTGCGCGGATCAGCACGGCGGAACCGGGCGTGCAGACGAAATTCAGGCACCAGTGCATGCCGTAGATGCGGTAGATATAAACGTTGCCAGGTTGGCCGAACATTGCAGCATTTCGCTGCGTGGGGCCGCGGAAGGCATGCGAGGCTTCGTCGTCGGGAAAGTAGGCTTCGGTCTCCGTTATGCGACCGCCAACCTCGCCGACGCGCAAATGGCAGCCGAGTAGATCCCGAGCAACCGCAAGCGCATCACGCTCGAAAAAGCGCGTGAGATCAGGGCCGGTGAGGGGAGCGGCGCCGATCGCACCAACGGCATGTGTCATCTGTTTCAGGCTTCCGGTCCGTCAGGCACTAATGGCCAGCCTTCGGATCGTGTGCCGGGATGGAAGAGCCCGTCACCGATACCGGGTCACTTGCCGGAAAGGTATCCTCGAGACCTTCCTCAAGTTCCTCTTCCAGAAGCGCGGCGTCCTTGCCGCGTGCGCCATCGACCTGTGAACTCTGTAGCGTTGTTGAGAGCAACGCCCTTGCACGAGTGATCGCATTGTCGCTCGTCAGCCCGGGAGAGGCCGCGCCGTAGAGCGTGACCGATATGCTATTGCCGGATTGGTCCGTGAAAATGACGACGAAAGAGCCTTCCTTCGGATGCACGGTGACGTCTGTGATGGCCATGGAAAGTCTCCGCTTCTGATACTTGCTGTAAGTGAAACGCTTTTCGCTAGGATTGTCGAGCAAAGACCTGCGCCAGCCAGTCGATGAAAACGCGAACGCGGGGCGAAAGCTGCCGGTTTCGCGGATAGAGCAGGGAGACCGGCGTTTCCGTTAGCGGGAAATCGGAGAGCACGTGAGCCAGCGTGCCGTCGGCCAAATCCCTCTCCGCATGGTATCGCGGCACCTGTATCAGGCCGAGGCCGAGCCGTGCTGCCGACATGAAGCTTTCGGCGGCATTCACGGTTATAGTCGCGGGCAGGGTGACGTTGCGGATGTTGCCGCCGACCAGGAATTCCAGTGGCAAGATACCGCCGGTCGCGGTCGAACGGAACCCGACCATGCGGTGGCCGTCCAGCCGGTCCGGATGTTCGGGGAGGCCGTGTTTCTCAATATAGGAGGGAGCTGCAAGGGTAACTTCCTCCAACATGGCGACGCGTCGTGCTACCATGTCGCTATCCTGGGGCGTGCCGACACGCAGCACGCAATCGATACCCTCGCGAACGAGGTCCACTAGCCGGTCGCCCTCGCTCATGTAGAACTCGATGTCAGGATACGTCTCGAGGAAATGCGGAAGGCTCGGCAGCACGAAGTGCCGGGCAAGCGTGCCATGCACATCCACGCGCAACATGCCCTTCGGCTTGGCGCCGGCGAAGGCGCCCTCCGCATCCTCGATATCCGCGAGGATGGAAAGGCAGCGCTGATAATAGGCTTCGCCGTCGAGCGTCGGGCTGACATGGCGAGTCGTCCTCTGCAGAAGGCGCACGCCAAGGCGCGCTTCCAGCTGTTTGACGGCATCGGTCACAGTGGAGCGCGGCAGTCCGGTGTCTTCGGCAGCGAGTGTGAAGCTGCTACGCTCCACGACGCGGGAGAAGACCCGCATGGCATCGAATCTGTCCATCGTATTTGTTCGAGCTATTCGGATAGTGATGCCGAATAATGGCTGATTATTCGCGGCAAGAAAAGCGGCATCTTCCTTCCCATCAAACGCATTGAAGCACAATGAAAGAAGGAGAAAGGCAATGAGCAGCAACGAGAGCAAGGTCGCCTTGGTCACTGGCGCTTCGAGAGGCATCGGCGCCGCAATTGCGGAACGTCTGGCCAAGGACGGTTTCACCGTGGTGATCAACTACTCCGGAAACGCCGCGCTCGCCGAGGAGCTTGTGCAGAAGGTCGAACGGAACGGTGGCAAGGCACTGACCGCGCAAGCCGACGTCGGTAACGCCGAATCCGTTCGCCGGATGTTCGACGCGGCAGAAGCGGCATTCGGCGGCATCGACGTGCTGGTCAACAATGCCGGCATCATGCAGCTCTCGTCGATTGCCGATGCTGACGACGTCAATTTCGACCGTCAGGTCAGCGTCAACCTGAAGGGTACGTTCAACACCCTGCGCGAAGCCGCAAAGCGCCTGCGTACCGGCGGTCGTATCATCAACCTCTCGACGAGCGTCGTCGGTTTGAAGCTCGAAAATTACGGGGTTTACGCCGCAACAAAGGCGGCTGTCGAAACGCTGACGGCGATCATGTCGAAGGAGCTGCGCGGCCGAAGCATCACCGTCAATGCGGTGGCTCCCGGGCCGACGGCCACCGACCTCTTCCTCAACGGGAAATCGGACGAACTGATCGCCCGTATGGCCAAGATGAACCCGCTGGAGCGTCTAGGGACACCGGAGGATATCGCCGCGTCGGTCTCCTTCCTGGCTGGTTCGGACGGCTCCTGGATCAACGGTCAGGTGCTGCGCGCCAATGGCGGCATAATCTGAGCCTTGCCACCCGTGTGGCGGTCCGGGTCCTGCCGCCGATCCCAAGACAAAGCAATCAGGTGTCACCTGCGATTTCGACTGAGGAACAAGACAATGGATAAACAGGTCATCGTCGTTACCGGAGCATCCAGCGGCTTCGGTGCGCTATCCGCCCGTACTCTCGCACGGGAAGGGCATGTCGTCTACGCCGGGATCCGCGATACGGGGGGCCGCAATGCAAAGGCCGTCGCCGATATCACGGCGTTCTCTCGGGAAAATAGTGTCGATCTGCGTTCGGTCGAACTTGACGTGGTTTCCGATGCGTCTGTCGAAGCTGGGGTCGCGAAGATTATTGCGGAGGCAGGGCGGCTCGACGTCGTCATCCACAATGCCGGCCATATGTCGTTTGGTCCCGCTGAGGCATTCACGCCGGAGCAATATGCGGAGTTGTTCGACATCAACGTATTGTCGACACAGCGCGTGAACCGTGCCGTGCTTCCCCATATGCGCAAACGGGGCAAGGGATTGGTTGTCTGGATTTCCTCTTCCAGCACCCGTGGCGGCACGCCTCCCTATCTCGCGCCCTATTTCGCAGCCAAGGCGGCGATGGACTCTGTTGCCGTCTCCTATGCGTCGGAACTTGCTCGTTGGGGTATCGAAACCGCGATCATCGTGCCGGGCGCCTTTACCAAGGGAACCAATCACTTCGCGCATTCCGGTTCGCCGGCCGACGCCGCGCGTGCCGCCGAATACAACGAAGGTCCCTACAAGGGCGTACCTGAACAGGCTCTTCAGGGGCTTGCCGCCCTCGAACCTGCCGATGCCGACGCAGGTTCGGTCGCGACCGCGATCGCGGAGGTCATCGCCATGCCATTCGGGACACGCCCGTTCCGAACCCATATCGACCCATCAGAGGACGGAGCGGAGATCGTCAATGGTGTCGCGGATCGGGTTCGCGCCGAGATGTTCCGGCGTATCGGCTTGCAGGATCTCCTCAAGCCGGCCGTTCACTAAGCCGTGATACTTGCCATTGTTCCGTTTTTGCGAACCTGCTGTGCACGAATCAGCACTTAACAAATGGCAAGAAGCAGGCTTATATTATCTGTGCAAAGGCGACGGGAAGACCTCCAACTCCGGGCGCCAACCTCAGATACCGGCCGAGCCATTTCCCTGGTGGCGAGGCAGGGTCTGAAAGGGATTAAATGAGAGACAGTTGCGGCCCGTCGAAGGAACTCCTTCCGGGCCGCAACTGGGTCACGGGTCATTCAGTTTCGCATCCGAGAGCAATTTTACCAACCAGTCGACGAAGACGCGGACCTTGTTGCTGAGGTGCCGGTTCGGCGGATAGACGATGTAGAGCGGCAAGGGTTCGCGGCTCCATTCCGGCAAGATTTCCACGAGGTCGCCCTTTGCCAATGCGTCGCGGATCATGAAGCGCGGCAACTGGGCAATGCCCAGCCCATTCAATGCCGCAGTGACGAAGGTTCGGCTGTCGTTGACCGAGAGCAGATAACGCGGATTGATCTCCAGGTTTTCATTGTCCTTGCGGAACTCGAAGGGGTACGTCCGGTTGGTCTGTGCTCGGAAGTAACTCACTGAATAATGGTCGTTTTCAAGCTGTTCCGGGCGCGTTGGAGTACCGAATTTCTCGATATAGAGTGGCGCTGCGCAGGTTAGCATTTCGACTTCGGAAACGCGCCTTGCGATCAGCGATTGGTCGGCGGGGGTGCCGCCCCGAAGCGCACAATCGACGTTTTCTGCGAGGTAATCCACGTTCCTGTCCCCCACGCCGAGATCGACGCGGATTTCTGGATATTTCTGGTAGAAATCACAAAGCGCGGGCACGACGATCCAGTCAGCAAAAGCGCCCGCCATTTCCACGCGCAGACGGCCAGTCGGCAGGCCTTGCGAGTTCGTAAGGCTGCCGTCCAGTTCCTCGAGCTCGGACACGATCTGTGCCGCTCGCTCGTAGTAAAGCGCGCCGTCGGTCGTCACCATGACGCGGCGTGTGGTGCGGTTGAGAAGCTTGGTGTGCAGATGCGCTTCAAGCCCCTGGATGAGATTGGTCACCGTCGCCTTGGGCATGGCGAGCGTGTCGGCGGCCCGTGTGAAATTGCCCGTCTCTACGACGCGGATGAAGGCGCGCATTGCCGAGAGCTGGTCCATCGGAAATCACCTAAGCAGGTTGCACTGCGATATTGTTCGAAATTCGGAACAGTGTAATCGCGATGGCGTCACTTATTCCGTGAGTGGAATAACAATATCTTTTTTTCAGAAATTGCAAGCCGTCGTGGCGCGCAATACGTTATGGCGGTGAAAACGAGAGCCCGAACGATGACGGTGCAGGTGAAAGACATTGTGATGGAGAAGGTGGCCACCGGCCCCGTTTCCGCACGCGTCTACCAGGGCGCCGAGTTCGGCAAGGGCTCACCGATCGTGCTGTTTTTTCATGGCGGTGCCTTCGTACAGTCGGGCGTCAGGGACAGCGTGGTTGCGGAGAGCCTGGCGAAAGCGGGCGCAATCGTCGCCGTGCCGGATTACAACGCGCCGCTCGGCAATGTCTTTCCGAAGCCGCTTGAAGTCGGCTATTCTATTTTTTCTTATCTCGCCAACAAGCGTGCGTCTGGCATCGGCGATCGTAATTCGCTGCTTATCGTGGCCGGTGAAGAGGCGGGCGGCAACATCGCCGCTGGCGTTGCGTTCAAGGCCCGCGACCACTATGCGGATGCGCTCGATGGCCAGATTCTAATTTCGCCGCTGCTAGATCCTTTCATGGGCACGTCGTCGATCCGCAAGGCGGATGCTATCGGCATGCGGCAGCGTTGGGCTGAAGGCTGGAGCCACTATCTGAGTGGCGGCGGCTGCCATCCTTATGCGGCCCCGTGCTTGTGCTCCCGTATTGCAGGGGTCGCGCCGGCACTCGTGCTGACGGCGGAAGATGATCCCCTTCGTGACGAGACGCTGGGTTATGCGGATCGCCTGAAGCAGGCTGGTGTCCCAGTTCGCCGGAATGTCGTCCCCGCCGGGGCAGGCTGGCCATCCATTTACGGTGGGAAATCCGAACAGACGCCAAACTGGCAGCAGACGATCACTGACCAGTTCGAGAGTTTCGTCCGGGATATTGGCATCCAACCTATTGCATTGAAGACGAACTGATTGAATCCGGCCACTGAGACAGGGCCGTAAGGAGAGTACGAATGACGTCCAGTAAAAAGCGCTGGGCCCTGATGGGCGCCGGCTTGGGACTTGCTGCGTCCGTTTCGGCCGCAGCCGTCTTTTTCGAACTGCCGATGAGCACGACCGCCACGGCTGCTTCCACGCCTGCGCAGGCTCCCGCTGTGCCGGTGACGGTTGCCGTTGTCGCCAGCCGCGATGTGACGACCTGGCAGGATTTTTCCGGCCGGCTCGAGGCGGTCGACCGCGTGCAGATCCGTTCGCGCGTGGCCGGAGCCATCCAATCCGTGCACTTCCGTGAAGGCGCACTGGTGAAGGCGGGTGATCTGCTTTTCACCATCGACCCTGAGCCCTATCAGGCAGCTGTTTCCCAAGCCGAAGGACAGGTTGCCTCTGCCGAAGCGAAGGTCAATCTTGCTCAGATCGAGCTGGAACGCGGCCGCAGGCTTTCTGACAACAAGACGATTTCGCAAAGCGATCTCGACCAGCGCCAGAATGCCTTCACCGAAGCGCAGGCCGGTCTTCGTACCGCTCAGGCGGCACTTCGTTCCGCACAGCTCGAGCTCGGATACACCGAGGTCCAGGCGCCGGTTGCCGGCCGTGTCGGCAAGATCGAGATCACCGTCGGCAACCTTGTCGCCGCCGGCTCCACATCCCCCGCCTTGACGACGCTGGTGTCGGTCGATCCGATCTACGCAAGCTTCAATGCCAGCGAGGAAATGGTCACCAAGGCACTCGCCGAACTTCCGGCTGCTGATGGTGGGGTTCCAGCCGTCGAGGAGATCCCTGTCGAGGTCGGTACGCTGGCCGATCAGGGCACCCCGATCAAGGGCAAGCTGCAACTGATCGACAATCAGGTCGATGCGGCAAGCGGCACGATTGGCGTTCGCGCTGTCTTCGACAATCCCGGCGGCAAGCTCATCCCCGGCCAGTTCGTTCGCGTCCGCATGGGCGAGCCGAAAGCCGAGAACAAGATCCTGATCAGCGACCGTGCAATAGGGACCGACCAGGACAAGAAGTTCGTGTTCGTCGTCGATGCCGAAAACAAGGTCAGCTACCGGCCGGTCCAGCTCGGCGTGACAGCGGATGGTCAGCGAATTGTCGAAAGCGGCCTGACTGTCGGCGAGAAGATCGTCGTCAATGGCCTGCAGCGTATCCGTCCCGGCGCAGTGGTTGCACCGCAGGCGGAAGAGAAAGTCGCGACGGCCCAGTAAGCCGAAGCATCCGGAGCGTCTCGGCGCTCCGCGTTAATTCCGAAATGACGTGATCCACCGGCGGTCTCCCAACCGCCGGAGAGGGTCGTTGCATCCCGATTTCATCCCGGAGAGGGCTTTGAAATGAATTTTTCCAGATTTTTTGTCGACCGTCCGGTGTTTGCCGGAGTCCTGTCGGTCCTCATCGTGGTCGCTGGTCTGCTTGGACTGCGCGCACTGCCGATTTCCGAGTATCCCGAGGTCGTGCCGCCATCGATCGTCGTGCGCGCCACCTATCCGGGTGCAAACCCGGAGGTTATCGCCCAGACGGTCGCCACACCGCTCGAAGAGCAGATTAACGGCGTCGAGGGCATGCTCTACATGTCCAGCCAGGCGACCTCCGACGGCGTCATGACGCTGACGGTCACCTTCAAGCTCGGCACGGACCCCGACAAGGCACAGCAGCTCGTTCAGAACCGCGTGTCGCAGGCCGAGCCGCGCCTGCCGGAAGAGGTGAAGACCATCGGCATCACGACGGTCAAGAGCTCTCCCGACCTGATGATGGTCGTGAACCTGATCTCGCCTGACAACCGCTATGACATCACCTATCTGCGCAACTACGGCGTCCTCAACATCAAGGACCGTCTGGCACGCATCGATGGCGTCGGCCAGGTGCAGGTCTTCGGCTCAGGCGACTATTCCATGCGCGTCTGGATCGACCCGCAGAAGGCTGCCGAGCATGGCCTTGCCGCAAGCGACGTCACCAATGCGATCCGGGGCCAGAACGTGCAGGCCGCAGCCGGCACCATCGGCGCTTCGCCGAGTCTGTCGGGTGTTGACCTGCAGCTGAACGTCAATGCGCAGGGCCGCCTGCAGACGCCCGAGCAGTTCGGCAACATCATCGTCAAGACCGGATCGAACGGCGAAATCACCCGTCTTCGCGATGTCGCCCGTATCGAGCTCGGCGCTGCCGACTACTCGCTGCGCTCGATCCTCGATGGCAAGCCTGCTGTCGCCATCCCGGTCTTCCAGTCCCCGGGTTCCAACGCCATCACCATCTCGGACGAAGTCCAGAAGACGATGGAAGAGCTGAAGACCGCCATGCCTGACGGCGTCAGCTACGAGATCGTCTACGACACGACGAAGTTCGTGCGTTCGTCGATCGAAAAGGTTGTCGACACGCTGCTCGAAGCCATCGCGCTCGTCGTCATCGTCGTCATCCTGTTCCTGCAGACATGGCGCGCCTCGATCATCCCGCTGATTGCCGTTCCGGTCTCGATCATCGGCACCTTCGCGGTGATGTATGTCTTCGGCTTTTCGATCAACGCACTCAGTCTGTTCGGCCTCGTGCTGGCGATCGGTATCGTGGTGGACGACGCGATCGTCGTTGTCGAAAACGTCGAACGCAACATCGAGAATGGCCTCAGCCCGCGGGCTGCGACCTACAAGGCGATGAAGGAAGTGTCCGGCCCGATCATCGCGATCGCGCTCGTGCTCGTCGCGGTCTTCGTGCCGCTCGCCTTCATCACCGGTCTGTCCGGACAGTTCTATCGCCAGTTCGCGCTGACGATTGCGATCTCGACCGTCATTTCGGCCTTCAACTCGCTGACGCTGTCTCCGGCTCTCGCTTCGCTGCTGTTGCAGGATCACCACGCCAAGCGTGACTGGTTGACGCGTGCCATGGACGCGGCCTTTGGCTGGTTCTTCCGTGGCTTCAACAAGGCCTTCGGTGCCGCTTCGCGGGGCTATGGAAAGGGCGTCGGCGGTCTCTTGTCGCGCAAGAGCATCGTCATGCTGGTGTATCTGGCGCTTGCCGGCGCCACGTATGGTCTCTTCAATGCGGTGCCGGGCGGCTTCGTGCCGGCGCAGGACAAGCAGTATCTGATCGGCTTTGCCCAGCTGCCGGATGCCGCCAGCCTCGACCGTACGGAAGACGTCATCAAGCGGATGAGCGATATCGCCATGGCCGAGCCTGGCGTCGCCCATGCGATTGCCTTCCCGGGCCTGTCGATCAACGGCTTCACCAATTCCTCGAACGCCGGCATCGTCTTCGTGACGCTGAAGGATTTCGAGGAGCGCAAGTCGCCGGCGCTTTCGGGCGGTGCGATCGCCATGTCCCTGAACCAGAAGTTCGGGGCGATCCAGGATGCCTTCATCGCGATGTTCCCGCCGCCGCCGGTCAACGGTCTCGGCACGACGGGCGGCTTCAAGATGCAGCTCGAGGACCGCGCCGGTCTCGGCTATCAGGTGCTCGACGAGGCCAACAAGGCGATGATCGCCAAGGCCTACCAGACGCCTGAACTGACGGGCATCTTCTCTGCCTACCAGATCAATGTTCCGCAGCTCTATGCCGATCTCGACCGTGAGAAGGCAGAACAGCTTGGTGTCCCGGTAACCGATGTTTTCGAGACGCTGCAGATTTATCTCGGTTCGCTCTATGTCAACGACTTCAACGCCTTCGGCCGCACCTACAGCGTGCGCGTCCAGGCCGATGCCAAGTTCCGGGCGCAGCCCGAGGATATCGGCAAGCTGAAGGTTCGTTCGGCATCGGGCCAGATGATCCCGCTGTCCGCTCTCCTGAAGGTGAACGCGACAACCGGGCCGGAGCGGACCAACCGTTATAACGGTTTCCTCTCCGCCGATATCAACGGCGGTCCTGCTCCGGGCTTCTCCTCAGGCCAAGCTCAGGCAGCGATCGAGAAGATCGCCGACGAGACCTTGCCGAAGGGCATCAGTTTCGAATGGACGGATCTGACCTATCAGCAGATCCTGGCGGGCAATTCGGGCGTGGTCGTCTTCCCGCTGGCCCTGCTGCTCGTCTTCCTCGTGCTTGCAGCTCAGTATGAGAGCCTGGCCCTGCCGATCGCGATCATCATGATCGTGCCGATGGGTGTGCTGGCGGCACTGACAGGCATCTGGCTGACCGGTGGAGACAACAACATCTTCACGCAGATCGGTCTGGTCGTCCTTGTCGGCCTGTCGGCGAAGAACGCGATCCTGATCGTGGAATTTGCCCGCGAGCTGGAATTCGAAGGAAGAACGCCTGTCCAGGCTGCAATCGAGGCAAGTCGCCTGCGTCTGCGTCCGATCCTGATGACCTCGATGGCCTTCATCATGGGTGTCGTGCCGCTTGTTGTCTCGACCGGTGCCGGTGCCGAGATGCGTGCTGCCATGGGTGTGGCAGTGTTCTCGGGCATGATCGGTGTCACCTTCTTCGGCATCTTCATGACGCCTGTCTTCTACGTGCTGGTTCGCAAACTCTCGGGCAACCGCCCGCTGGTCCAGCACAAAGAGCACGAGCACGACGCGGAGGACGCCGAAATCATCCGGCTCGCTGCCGAATAACCCCCACTCAGCGGCGAGACGTGGAAAGGCGGAGCATTGCTCCGCCTTTCCTGTTTTCATGAGCCGGTCAGACGGTTATGTCTCGAAGGGCATGCACGGGCGAGGGGAGTCGCACGCTGCAAGGTTTGATGGAGGCGGCCAATGCATATCGCGATTATCGGCGCAGCGGGAATGATCGGGCGCAAGCTGACCGCGCGGCTCGTTGCGGACGGGCGGCTGGCGGGCCAGGCCATCAACCGTCTTTCGCTTATCGATGTCGTTACACCGCTTACTCCGGAAGGCTTCACCGGGCGTGTTGAGGCGAGCGCAGTCGACATTTCTGCTCCGGGGCAGGCCGCACGGATTGTCGCCGCGAGACCGGATGTAGTGTTTCACCTGGCGGCGATCGTATCCGGCGAGGCTGAGCTGGACTTTGAAAAAGGCTACGGAATAAACCTCGAAGGCACGCGTGCCCTTCTCGAGGCGATCCGCGCCGCACATCTTCAAGACGGCTATCGGCCTTGTGTCGTCTTCACTTCGTCGATTGCAGTCTTCGGGGCGCCTTTCCCCGAGGTGATCCCTGATGATTTCAATCTCACGCCGCTGACGAGCTACGGCACGCAGAAAGCGATGGGCGAATTGCTGCTGGCGGATTATACGCGCCGCGGCTTCATCGATGGCATCGGAATCCGATTGCCGACAATCTGCATCCGGCCCGGCAAACCGAACAAGGCGGCCTCCGGCTTCTTTTCCGGCATCGTGCGCGAGCCGTTGACCGGACAGGAGGCGATTCTGCCGGTTCCCGAAACCGTCCGCCATTGGCATGCGTCGCCACGTTCGGCCGTCGGGTTTCTAATCCATGCCGCCAGCATCGACCTGCAGCCGCTAGGAGCGCGCCGGAGCCTGACGATGCCAGGCGTCAGCGCTACAGTCGGTGAGCAGATAGAGGCGTTGCGCAAAGTCGCAGGGGAGAAGGCCGTCAGCCTGATTCGGCGCGAACCCGACGAGATGATCATGAAGATTGTATCCGGCTGGCCGCAGGCGTTCGAAGCCGAGCGCGCGAAGAAGCTTGGTTTCGTGGCCGACGCGTCGTTCGACGACATTATTCGCGTGCACATCGAGGATGAACTGGGAGGACGGCTGTGATGATCGGCAAACCGCGCAGCATTGCGTTTCTGGGAACAGGACTTATGGGAGCGCCGATGGCGCGCAGGCTGCTTCACTCAGGCTTCGCCGTCACGGTCTGGAACCGCAATCGCGAGAAGGCGCAGGACCTTGCCCAGGATGGCGCGGTCGTCGCCGATACGCCCACCGCAGCGGTAGCTGGTGCGTCGGTGGTATTTACGATGTTGAGCGACGGAAAAGCGGTGGAGGATGTGCTGTTCGGACAAGGGGTGGCGCAGGCACTTGATGCTGGCGCTGTCGTCGTTGATTCCAGTTCCATTTCGCCGGACGTGGCGCGGGAGCATGCGTCAACGCTCGCCGAGCGAGGCATCAGACATCTCGATGCGCCGGTCTCGGGCGGTGTGGTCGGGGCGACTGCCGGTACGCTTGCGATCATGGCGGGCGGTGATGCCGCTTTGCTTGAAGAGCTAGCGGACGTGTTTGCATCTCTTGGCCGCGTTACACATGTCGGACCAAGCGGTTGCGGCCAGCTAGCCAAGCTCGGGAACCAACAGATCGTTGCGATTACGATCGGCGCGGTCGCCGAGGCGATGCTGCTTGTCGAGGCGGGTGGCGGCTCGCGTGAGGCGTTTCGCCGTGCAATTCGGGGAGGCTTTGCCGAAAGCCGCATTCTGGACATTCACGGTCAACGGATGGTCGATCGCGATTTTGGTGCCGCCGGCCCTTCAAAACTCCAGCTCAAGGATCTGAACAACATCATCGCGACTGCTGACGGCCTGTCCCTGACCTTGCCGTTGACACAGGCGGTTCGCGCCGAGTTTGCCGAGTTCGTCGAACAGGGCGGCGGCGAAACCGATCACAGCGGGCTGCTCTTGCAGTTGGAGAAAAACAACCAGCGTTCCTCGAAAGGCTGAATTGCCTAGCCTATAGGGTCTCTGCCAGAATTGGTGGCGCGTTCTGCCTGCAATTGTTGATGGATTTTTAGTGTGTTCTAATTAATCTCTCGCCAAAAGGTTGGTTCTGCACGCATAATAGGGCTCCCTAGCGGAGGCCTGACACCATACTGTTACTTGAAGCTGCATGAGGCTTGGACGGCGTTGGCATCGAGCAGTCCCACACGGTCCGAACGAGAGTTTCAGGACATTTTGCGGCGCCTTGAGCTTGCACTCGACGCGTCACAGATCGGCGTTTGGGAGCACAACCTCAATCGAAATGAGATCTCCTGGGACGTCCAGATGCATCGGATCTACCAGACCGGTAGAGGAAGCGGACCGGTCGCGACCGCGATTTGGACCAATGCGATCCACCCCGATGATCGCCAGCGTGCCGAGCAGGAGTTCGATGATGCCGCCGCCAAACGGGGGCAATATAATTCGGAATTCCGGATCGTCTGGCCGAATGGCGAGATAAGACATATCCGGTCACGGGCCCATTTTTACGTGAATGAAGAAGGTTCGCCCTCTTTCATCGGCGCTGAATGGGACGTCACGTCGGATGTTCTGCTGGCAAACGAGGCGGCACGCCAGCGCGCAGTCGCCGAGGCGCGGGCCCTGGCTCTGGAGGAGAGCAGCGCACGGATCGAATATGCTGCGGAACACGATTATCTGACAGGTCTTCCCAACCGCCGCCTTTTCGACAAACGCCTGGCGGAGTTGGCCGAAGACTCTTCGGTCTCGACGCTTGCGGTTCTGCATCTCGACCTCGACGAGTTCAAGCAGATCAACGAC
The DNA here is from genome assembly GCA_900466605.1 of Hyphomicrobiales bacterium. GTDB lineage: Bacteria > Pseudomonadota > Alphaproteobacteria > Rhizobiales > Rhizobiaceae > Rhizobium. The sequence goes on along the minus strand of UBMU01000011.1, from coordinate 2,196 downwards.
AGCCACGGCCACGCGGCCGGCGATACGGTGTTGCGAGCTGCCGCGTTGCGGATCGAGGCTGCCATTCCGAAGGCCGCCATGGCCGCACGCATCGGCGGAGACGAATTCGTCATCCTTCTTGTCAATTTCGGGGGGCTGACGGAACTGAACCGCATGGCACGTGACGTGCAGCGGCGCCTGAAGAAGAAGATCCGGTTCGGACACGAAATGCTGCAATCGGGAACGTCGATCGGTATTTCCTGGTCGGCAGATCGCTCTGGTTCCAACCTGCTTGCCGAGTCCGATATCGCGCTCTACCAAGCGAAGACGTCCGGGCGCGACCGGATCGAATTCTTTTCGCAGCAGCTTAAAGACGATCTTATGGGCAAGCGACGCCTGGCCGAAGAGCTCAAGCTTGCTCTGGAGCAGGGCGATATCATTCCATTTTACCAGTTGCAGCACGATGCCCACACCCGCGAGATTGTCGGCATAGAGGCATTGGCGCGGTGGCATCACAGCGAGCGTGGTACACTTTCCCCCGGCATTTTCCTGAAGATCGCCGACGAGTTTGGACTGTCATCCGAGATCGATGCCTCGATCCTGCGGCGCGTTCTCGCGGATCGTCTGACCTGGGCCCGGCATGGAACGGCCTTGCCACGGATCTCGGTCAACATTTCGGGGCAGCGACTATACGATCCCCATTTGATCGAAGATCTAGAGACGATCTCGATACCGGAAGGTGCGCTGGTTTTCGAACTGGTCGAGACGATCTTCCTCGACGATTGCGACGACGAGCTTCTGCAGACTGTCGATCGCATCAAGCAGATGGGCATCGAGATCGAGATCGATGATTTCGGCTCCGGACATGCTTCGCTGATCGGTCTTGTGCGCCTGCGGCCGGCACGGCTGAAGATCGACCGGCAACTGGTAAGCGAAGTGGATACGTCTTCCGAGCAGCGCCGTGTCGTCAAGTCGATCGTCGAGATCGGCAAAGCTCTCGGTGTCGACGTGATTGCGGAAGGGGTCGAAACGGAAAACCATGCCGTGACGCTCGCCAAGCTGGGGTGCCACACATTGCAGGGTTTCGCATTAAGCCACCCCGCGCCAGCCGCCGAGATCGATGGCATCTTCGCGTCGATGAAGGCGGCACAGGCGGCCAATCTCCGCCGCTAGCCGGTCCAGCGCTATTGCTTCTACGGCTCGAGTTCGCCGCGCGCTTCCAGATACCAGTCGACGAAAGCTTTTACACCGACATCCAATGTAGTTTCCGGCCTGTAGCCGGTCAGCGCCATCAGCAGGTCAGGGCTGGCATAGGTGCGCGGTACGTCGCCCTTCTGCATCGGCAGCATCTTGCGTTTTGCCGGCTGGCCGAGCGCCCTCTCGACGGTCTCGACGAAGGTCATCAGGTTCTCGGGTTGGCCGCCGCCGATATTGACCACACGGAAGGGGGCCTGATGGGAAAGCGTCTCCACGCGTTGGTCGGCAACGCGATTGGTTTCCGACGGAATGACCGAGGAGAGGCGGACGACCGATTCAACGAGGTCGTCGATATAGGTGAAGTCGCGGCTCATCCTGCCTTCGCCATAAATCTCGATCGGCTGATCCTCCAGCATGTTCTTCACGAACTTGAAGAGCGCCATGTCGGGGCGGCCCCACGGACCGTAGACGGTGAAGAACCGGAAGGCTGTCGTCGGGACCTTGTAGAGATGAGCATAGCTATGCGCCATCAGTTCCATCGACTTCTTTGTCGCGGCATAGAACGTCAATGGCTCATCCGCCCGATCCGTTTCACGAAATGGAACAGAAGGATTGGCGCCATAGATTGACGAGGTCGATGCCAGCATCAGATGGTTGATGCCCGCGTCCCGGGCGATCTCGAGAATGTTCCACGAGCCTTCCAGGTTCGAGGTCAGGTAGGCCCTCGGGTTTTCCAGGCTGTAGCGCACGCCGGCCTGCGCCGCGAGGTGGATCATCACATCAGGCTTTGCGCCTGCCACGGCCTCCTCCAAGGCCCCGCGATCTTCCAACATCGCCGTGACCGGGCGAAAGGCCGGAAACTGGGCCAGCGCCGCATTGCGCATGTGCTTGAGCTTGATGTTGTAGTAGTGCGTCATTCCATCGAAGCCGGTGACTTCGTGGCCATCTTGTAGCAAGCGGCGGGCAAGATGAAAGCCGATGAAGCCCGCGGTGCCAGTGATGAAATAGCGCATCTCTACT
>UBMU01000069.1 GCA_900466605.1 Hyphomicrobiales bacterium | reverse complement strand
GAGCACTTCCTCGCCGCCCGCGGCGAGGCCGGCGAGCCCGCTGTCGCCGAGAGCCCCATCGAGGGCCTCCCGGACGCCGCGGTCGTCTGAGGAACAAAACCCGGTTCACCGGCGTTTTCATCAACTGACGCTTTCACTAAGGAGAAATGCAATGACTGCCAAGGCGACGACCTCCGCAACGTTCGAGCAGGACGTCCTGCAGGCCGACGGACCCGTTCTCGTGGACTTCTGGGCTGAGTGGTGCGGACCGTGTCGCATGGTCGCCCCCGTCCTCGACGAGATCCAGAACGAGAACGCGGGAAAGATCACCGTCCTCAAGCTCAACGTCGACGAGAACCCGGACCTCGCGATGAAGTACCAGATCACCTCCATCCCCGCGATGAAGGTCTTCCAGGGCGGTGAGGTCAAGACGACCATCATCGGCGCGAAGCCCAAGTACGCGCTCGAGCAGGACCTCGCCGCGTTCCTCGGCTGAGACCTCTGACTCAATGTCCCCGGTGCCTCAGGGCGCCGGGGACGTTCGCATGTGCGGGCGGTCCGCGCTGAAGCAGAAAAGCCGACTCAGGATGCCATCACCCCCGGCGACGGCGCTGACGACGGATCTGATCGACGAGGCGCGCAGAACGGCGTCGATCACACGAACGCCCGCCGTGCGAGCGCTCACCGGCGATCTGAGGGCCGTTCGACGCTGTATCGACCCGGGAGTTCCCGAGCGGCGACCGAGGGCTCAGGAGGCGTCGAGCCTGACGTTGGCGTCCCACCGGCGGTGGGGTTCTTCCTCGCCCAGGATCCTCCACACGGCTTTCGTGAGCGGGGGGTAGTCGAGCGCGATCTGGCGAAGCACACGGTAGTTGCGCGAGCGGTTGGGGCGAACTCCGCCGTTCTCGAAGATGTTGTCGGCGCGCAGAGTGAGGACGACGAGTTCGTCGACACTGGGCAGGTCTTCCATGAAGTCCCACGGATCTTCACCGCCGCGCAGACGCTCGTGAATGAGGACCGCGAGTTCGTCGGAGGCTTCCGCGCGCAAGAGCTCGAGGCTGGCGCGACGGCGCGGGGTATCGTCGTTCGCTGTCACCGTTCCAGCGTACGTCGACCTACCGACACCGGGCGCGAGGCCGCGTTCGCTCGCCGCGAGATCAGCTTGCCCCCGGTCCCGCTTCAGCCGGTGTAGCCCTCTTCACCCAGCGTCGCGAGGATGCGATTGAGGTCCTGAATGCTGGCGAAATCTATGCTGATCTGGCCTTTTTTGGCGTTGAGAGACACGCGGACCTTGGTGTCGAACCTGTCTCCGAGACGATCCGCGATGTCGTTAAGTCCCGATCGGCGCGATCCGGCCTTCGGCTTCTGACGAACGGGGGCGACACCCGGCATTTTGGCGGCAGCCTCAGCCGCGCGAACCGACAGGTCCTCGTTGACGATCTTGTCCGCGAGCTTCTGCATCTCTTTGGGGTCGTCCAGAGAGAGGATCGCGCGAGCATGCCCGGCGCTGAGAACGCCGGCAGCGACGCGCTGTTGCACCGGAACGGG
>UBMU01000027.1 GCA_900466605.1 Hyphomicrobiales bacterium | reverse complement strand
ACCTGGGTGGGGGCGGCGTCGGATGGGGGAAGCGGATCGCCGATCGCAAGCTTCATGGCTGCAATCTCCTGCTGCTGATCCACGATGATCTCTTGGGCGATGCGCTTGAGCTGTTCGTTCTTGCCGTACTTCAGGACGGCGAGGGCCATTGCGATTGCGCCCTGGTGATGCGGTGTCATCATCGCCACGAAGTCACGATCGACGTTGCCGCTCGGCTTGATCTCCATATCCGCCATCATCTTGTCCATGGCAGCGTCATTGTCGGCAAGATAGGCGGCCTCGGCGTCGCTCGACTGTGTTGCCCGGTGATCGTGGGCAAATGCGGCCGCGCAAGATCCAATCGCAGCAAGTGCAATGGCGGCGAAGACTGTTGACTTTCCGTTTTTCCAAATCGTCATCGGCTTCTTCCTTCTCGTTACATTTAGATAGACAATCCGGCGGGCAGGTTATTCCGTCGGTGAGCAACTTTTCGGCGTCGTGGGACCGTCGAGACCGAAAGAGACGATCAAACCGGGCCAGCGCGCCGAGTACGATCTCTGTCCCGGCATTTCGTCACGGGTGTCCGGACGGCCCGCAAAGTGGAGACGACGCTGGGCCGTCCGGTTCGCGCTTTCACATCGTTGATGGAGTTCATGGTCGTTTCCAGTTCGAGGGACAGAGCCAAACCTAAGGGACCGCCGTTCCTGGCAGAAGGAGCCGCGCATGGAGACATCATCCTTATCGACGGATGATCCGCGCGCAGCTTTCCCTTCCTGGATCAGCAGCACTGACCCTCACGCCAGCTGGAACGCCGCCGCCAGATTTCCGAGAACGCCGAGCTGCCCAAGAATGATCGTCGCGGCGGTATAGCAATGGAACGATGTCACCTTGCCGTCCTTCAGGTGGAAGACGTCGCAGCATGGCGCGTGCATCTCATTGCCGGTTGCCGGGATGGTTCCTGCGGGCATCGCGAGAGGGCCAGTCTGCGTGCCGTTAAGAGTGAGTTCGACGATCACGACGTCGTCGGTGACGTAGAAATTTCCGAGCTCGCGGTGCATGTCGTGGAAGGCGGTTGCATAGATTTCGACTGTCTTGCCAATATCGGCGCCGTAGTACTTCGCACCCGCCGATACGTCCCAGAAATAGCCGTTGTCGGCAAAGAGCGCGACGAAGGCCTTTACGTCCTTCACTTCTGCGGTCCGGTAGAGTTCGCGGATGATTTCTTCATTCGTGGGCATGTTGAATCCTGTCGGTGAGTAGGGTTTTAGATCAGCGCATTGACCTGAAGGCGTTGCGCATCTCCTCGGTGAAAATCTTAGGCTGTTCGAAGGCGGCGAAATGCCCGCCCTTGTCGACCTCATTCCAGTAGAAGAGGTTTGGCCAGTGCGCTTCGGCCCATGTCTTCGGCGCACGGTAGATCTCCTTGGGGAAGATCGTCGCTGCCATCGGCAATTCGATCCGCCCGGCGTCGAAGCCGCCGCCGTTACGGGCATTCTCCCAGTAAATACGGGCGGACGAGGCGGCTGTATCGGTAAACCAATAGAGCGAAATGTCGTCGAGCATCTCGTCGATTGTCAGTGCGTCTTCTGGTTCGCCGCGGTTGTCTGTCCAGGCCTGGAACTTCTCGTAGATCCAGGTCGCCTGGCCAACCGGTGAATCCGCAAGCAAATATCCGATGGTCTGCGGCCGCGTCGCCTGCTCCTTGAAATAGCCGAACTGGTCAGTCGCGAACTTCGTCGCCGCATCCATCGCTGCCCGTTCGTCGGGCGTCGGATTGTCAGGAAACGTCTCCGGGAAGACGAGTGGCCAATTCACATGCGCCGCGACCAGTCCTTCCGGACGGACGTGGCCAAGTGCGTGCGTGACACCCGAACCCCAGTCGCCGCCCTGCGCCACCCAATTGTCGTAGCCCAGGCGCTTCATCAACTCGCCCCAGGCCTTCGCGGTTCGGACGACGGTCCAGCCTTCCGATGTCGGCTTGTCCGAAAAGCCGAAGCCCGGCTGTGACGGGATGACGACATGAAAGGCGTCCTCGGCCTTGCCGCCATGCGCTGTCGGATCTGTTAGAGGCTCGATGACCTTGAGGAACTCGACAATCGATCCCGGCCACCCGTGTGTCAGGATGATTGGCAAGGCATTCTCGTGCTTCGACTTCACATGGATGAAATGGATGCCCAGTCCATCGATCTCGGTGCGGAACTGCGGAAATGCGTTGATGCGCGTTTCGAATTTCCGCCAGTCGTATTTGTTGGTCCAATAGGCCACCAGCGCCTTGGCCTTCTGTAGCGGAACACCCTGAGACCAGTCCGAAACGGTTTCACTCTCGGGCCAGCGCGTATTCTTGAGGCGCCGTTTCAGGTCGTCGATGGCCGCCTGTGGAACGGTGACCTTGAAAGGGGTGACATCACCCGTTGCGGGTGGGAGGTCGAGGGTCTGCGACGCTGCGATGGCATGGGGCGCCAGCGAGGCGACGGCGGGCAAGGCGACGGCGAGTTTGAGCAGGCGCCGGCGCGTTGCGACGGTCGATTGGTCGGTCATGTCTAAATCCCTGTCTTGAGGTTATTTCAGGAAGTCGGAGAGATATTTCAGCGTCTCTTCCGGCTGTTCCTCGGCAATGAAATGACCGCTGTCGGCGATCTTGAAAGCCTTGAGATCGGTGGTCTTCCGCTCGAGCGTCGTTTTTAGCCAGACGTAACCCGGTCCTCCAAGTGCAAGCACAGGAGCCGTGACCTTGCCGTAGGCGCCATCGTCCACGATGTCCTGCGGAAACGCCTGATACCAGGCATTGCCCGCCCGAATGGCGTCACGGCCCGCATATGCAGCCGCGTAGACGGCACGATCGCGCGCATCGATCTTGCTCTCATCCTTCATCAGGTAGCGGAAGAACCACTTCTGCTCGATCTCCTGCCGGCCAGCCAGAATGTCTTCCGGCAGGCCCTTGACCTGGTGGAAGGCAAACCACCAGGGATAGGCGTGATCTTCATCGATCTTGTCACCGAAGGTTCCGACGGTCGGGAGCAGCGGCCACTTGGCAAGCTCGGCGTCCGGATGGGGAACGTCCAGCATCACGACCTTGTTGGTGGCTTCAGGATAGTTTGCAGCGTAAGCAAAGGCCACCATCGATCCGATATCGTGGCCAACCACATCGGCTTTCCCGTAGCCAAGCGCCTTGACCAGCTCATGGACGTCGCTGGCGAGAACCTTCTTTTCGTAGCCATCGACGGGCTTATCGGACTGGCCCATGCCACGGATGTCAAGCGAAATGACCGTGTGGGTCTTTGCGAGCAATGGCATGATCTTGTGCCAGGACCACCAGGTTTCCGGCCAGCCCGGAAGAAGGATCACAGGCGAACCTTCACCACCGACCACGTAGTGAAGTTTGACGCCATTCACGGTGACATCAGCATTGCGAAAACCGGGAAGTGAGGCGACAAGGTCTGCGTCGCTTGTTGCCTGGCTGGTAGTGGTTGCAGTTGCAGGCTGAGCGGCGACGAGATTGGTCGTCGCAATGATCGTGGCAAAAGCTGCGACGGCGATATTCAAAGGGCGAAAGATCACGTCAGATCTCCTTTGTACTGATGTTGGAGAGGAATAGGCTCTTGGCGACCAGCAGTGCAGCCAGGAGGTTGAGACATGCGCCGGCCAAGAACGCACCGATCAACCCTTGAGCGTCAGCAACCAGCCCGCCGCCAAGCGAGCCGGCTGCAAGCGCGAGCTGGAAGACGCTGACGGTGATTGCAGAGCTGCTCTCGAACCTTTCGGGATCGGACGCGTAAGTCCATATCTGCACAGAGACCGGAACGGCGCCGAAAGCTGCTCCCCATATCGCAACCGAAAGGACTTCGGCTGGCACACTTGAGCCTGAAAAGGCGGTCAGTGTGATGGAAATTGCCATCACCAACGCAACCAGCATGAAGCCGATGCGTGGCGTCTGGTGGCTCAAGCGCTCGCCGATGAATGTGCCAACAATGCCGAAAAGGCCGTAAATCGCAAGGAACAGGCCAAGGTGCGTTGGATCAACTCGTACATTCTGCACGAGATGGGGCTCGAGATAAGTGTAGGCGGCAAAGTGACCGGCCGCGGTCAAGGCGGTCGCTACAAAGGCCAGCATGAGCCTTCGACTGCGCGTTGTTTCAACCAGCCTCTTTGCTGTTTGTCCGGCGTCCATGAGGATTTGCGGCAAGAGCAGTGTCTGTGCGGCTGCGACCAGAAGACAGAGCAAGGCGACAGCAAGGAACGACAAACGCCATCCCATGATGTTTCCAAGAGCCGTGCCCAACGGCATGCCGACGACGGTACCGATCGATATTCCGGCCATGATGATGGATGTCGCTCGATTGCCATCCCGATCCGCCACGAGCTTGCGTCCGACGGCTGCGGCGAAGGTCCAGAAGCCGCCGACACTCATGCCAAGCAGTCCCCGTCCGATGATCGCGACTTCGAAACTGGAAGCGCTTGCTACGATAAGGTTGGAAATCAGGACGAGAAGGGTGAAGCCGATCAGCAGGAGCCTGCGGTCCATGTTTCGTGCCCAGATTGTGCAGATCGGTGCGGCGATGGCCGCAACAATGCCAGGCATCGTGACCAACAATCCCGCCTGCCCGGCGGCCACGCCGAACTGGTCCGCGATATGCGATAGCAAACCGATCGGAAGGAACTCGCTTGTCACCAGAGCAAAGGTCCCGCCTGCGATAGAGAAAACGGCGGGCCACGCTGATATCCTTTGCGTACTGATTACCGTCATACGGGATCCTCAAGGTTTTTGAGCCACAGAAAGAACCTGCCGCGTGAGGCAGCAGGCGGATCGGGTTTTCCGAAAGGAAGCGAAAGAACAGGTCTGGTGCGCTGGAAAATAGAAGGGCGCGCAGCGGCCGAGAAGCGTTCCGGCGTGGAAACATAATCCATGGAGATGGATTGTTTTTTTACCGGCGCGCGTCTTGCTGTCTCTCAGGCCTTCATAAAGGCGAGCAGATCGGCGTTAAGAACGTCGGCATTGACGGTCAGCATGCCGTGCGAAAAGCCCTTGTAGACTTTCAAGGTTCCGTTCTGCAGGAGCTTTACGGAGAGTTCGCCAGCGTCGGCGATCGGAACCACCTGGTCGTCGTCGCCATGAAGGACGAGCGTCGGTACGGTGATCGCCTTCAGATCTTCGGTCTGATCGGTTTCGGAGAAGGCCTTGATGCCCTCGTAATGAGCCTTGGCGCTGCCCATCATGCCCTGACGCCACCAGTTCTGAATAACGCCCTGCAAGGGCTTTGAGCCATTGCGGTTGAAGCCATAGAAGGGGCCGGTCGGAACGTCGAGGAAGAACTGGGCTCGATTGGCTGCGAGTGCTGCGCGGAAGCCATCGAAGATTTCGATCGGTGTGCCGCCGGGATTGGCTGCCGTCTTCACCATGAGGGGAGGAACCGCCGAAACGAGAACCGCCTTTGCAACACGCCCATGGGGTTGTCCAAACTTTGCCACATAGCGGGCGACCTCGCCGCCGCCGGTAGAATGGCCGATATGGACGGCGTTCTTGAGGTCCAGATGCTCGACGACAGCAAAGGCATCGGCTGCGTAGTGGTCCATGTCGTGTCCGTCGCTCACCTGCTGCGAGCGGCCGTGCCCGCGACGGTCATGGGCAATGACGCGAAAGCCATGTTGCAGGAAGAAGAGCATCTGTGGGTCCCAGTCATCCGACGACAAGGGCCAGCCATGGTGGAAGACGATCGGCTGCGCGTCCTTCGGACCCCAATCCTTAAAGAAAATGTCGATGCCGTCCTTGGTCTTGATGAAGCTTTCGGCCATGGAATGATTTCCGTCACTGGGATTGTTGGATGATTTCGTTGCGGCAAGGCTCGGCGCCGCAGGCAGCGAAAGCGTCGCGGCCAGTGCGGCGCCTGTCATCAGTGCATCACGCCGGGTGAGAGGCAGGGATTTGTCGGTCGACGTCACCATCGGGATTTCCGTTCAAAGGTTTTACAAGGAACGGCTGGAGGTTATTCCGCTCGGGTCGAGCGGGCGATGAGCGTTCTTGCGCCTGCTGTACGTTCTTGCTCCAAAATTGCCGAACCTAGCCCGGAGTTAACCGTGTGCATGTATCGCTGGGAACTAGGTTCAATGCGCTCGGGCTCGACGATGATGATCTTTGCCACGCGCTTGGACCCGTACTGTCTGAGATAGCGGTCAATCTCACTAGCTGCCGAGTGTCCGATGATGATGATGTTCGTGAGATCGAGGTCCTCGATGATCGCGGCAAAGTCGTCGACACGGTGTTCCAGGCTTGATGAAAAGGACGATTTGTCCTGGCGACCGTAGCACGCGATGACTCGGTAGCCCTTGCCACAGAAAAACAGCATCAGCGCACTCAAGACGCTGGGTGAAGACTCCCATCCGGGAGCAAAGACGACAGTTTGTCCCGTGCCGAAGTCCTGGTACCCGACGCTAACGCCTTCTTTCGTATTGATGATATCCATGGGGTAGTTTCCTGTTGTCACTTTGAGATCGCCGGTGACAGGGCAGCGATTTGAAGGATCAAGGATCCGAGACTTTGCATGAAATGAGCGTGCAGCTGGGTCTGCCACTGGAGTTGACGCTAACCGCCCTAATGACAACGACGCGATGCGCGTTCGTGCTCAAGCTGCACGTTCTTGCTCCAAAGTTCTGCCCGGTTCCAATCGCGTGTTTACCTCGTCGCGCGAAAAGCTAGCTTCTGGCGTGCAGCTCGTTGTCTAAGGACTGCTCGGCGCGCAAGGAGGAAGGACACACCATGAGCGCCAATGACGGCAAAGCTCTTCATGATAACGTGCTTCGGATAGACAGCAGGGCGCAGTCCTGGAACGGTGTTACCGTCGTCGATGTCCACGAATACACAAAGGGCGAAGTTCTGCATCCACTCGTGAACAACGAGGAAACAGGAATCGCGATGGCATTGGACGAGGTGGGGGGCGTCACCGAACCTCGCCTGAAGCCGGATAAGGCCTGTGAGCTTGATCACAGGCCGAACCATATGACGTTAGTCCCGAAAGGGATGGTCCTTTGGGGGCATGCGAGCAAGGAACTGCATTACAGCCGCTACGCATTGCTTCTGTTCGACCTGGACATATTGCAGCGGAAGTTCGAGGAGGATTTCGACGCCCGGATGTTCGAGCGCCCTCGCATGAGGTTCACTGACGAAAGGATTTACGCGCTCGTGCGTATGCTGGTCGACATTCCGGGAAATGAACCATCGATGACGCTTCTCGGGGACAGTCTCACGTCGGCAGTCTTCGCCCTCCTTTCGTCGGAAGAGAGACGGGGCTCTGCCCGCACCAGACTTTCAAGTCAGGTCCTCACTCTGGTCTCGAGTTACTTACTGGATCAGCTTCCGCACCAGATCGAACTGCGCGAACTGGCGGAACTCGCGAAGATGTCGCAATGGCATTTCTCGCGTGCATTCAAGGCGTCGACGGGTGTCTCGCCATACCAGTGGCAACTCGATAGAAGGATTGAGTTGGTCCAAGGCCTTCTCCTACGGCAAGACCTAGCTCTGGACGCTGTTGCCAAAGCCGCTGGCTTCTGCAATCCGATGCACTTGAACCGCGTTTTCAAACGAAGAACCGGCGAGACCCCTGGCGCCTGGAGACGGAACCGACAATGACCAGTCGCTGATATCGCTTTGCGATGGACCTACACCAAAGTGTGGGGTGCATTAGGCCAGGTGAATAAATAATCCTGAGACCGGACTGCCGAATAAGGTTTATGCTCAATTCCTCCGGAGCCTGCCGATGAATACTCGTGAAGCAGAGCTTCTTGGACTACCTTTCAACATTCGAAATATCTCGACGCGCACTCAGAACTGGAACGGAGTACGCATCGACATAACGAAAGCCCATTACGACGAGGGTGAGATACTTCATCCACTCGGCTACGAGAACAAGACTCGTCTTTCAGTCAATCTTGACGAGGTGGGAGGTATCACCGAGCCGCGCTTGAGCAAGAATGTACCGTGCTCCGCCGAACACAAGCCCCGATATATGGCTTTTGCTCCGGCGGGAGCAGCGCTGTGGGGCTATGCGTCGAAGCTACGCTATTGCTACGACGCGACCGTTATGTTCGATCTTGAGAGCCTCGAAGCGCGTCTGGAGCACCATGTATCCAGAAGCAGGGGCGAAGCACCAAGATTGAGATACGCCGAGCCGCGGATATGGACGCTGGTGAACATGCTGGTCGCTATCCCCCAGGACGACAGTTCATACCAACTTTACGGCGACAGTCTGACCGCTGCCATTTTCGCGATCGCGTTTGAATCGAGGGAAACGAATGCCCATTCAGGAACTTTGGCGCCCTGGCAGCTCAACCGGGTTGTCGAGTACATGAAGCTCCGCCTCCCTCGTCAGGTTGAACTGCAGGAGCTGGCATCATTGGTCGGCTTGTCGCAGTGGCACTTCGCACGGGCCTTCAAGGCATCGATGGGGACTTCACCCTACCAATGGCAACTCGCTGCACGTCTGAAGGAAGCACGGCACCTCCTCCTGACGACCGAGCACACGATCGAAGACGTGGCGGTTGCGACCGGGTTCTCCGACTATATGCATCTGATCCGCCAGTTTCGAAAGAAAATCGGGATGCCACCTGCGACTTGGCGGCGACTGCACAAGTCGTGACCGACGTTCAGCCCAGCGTGCCCCACGGAGGGAATTCTAGCACGTTTGACGGCTTCCCAACTCGGTAATCGGGAAACCAAAACACGCCCTGGCAGCGCACCTTAGAGGCTCTGCCTGAAGTTCCGTCTTGTTCGGAGTGCCCGTTCTTGCGGCGTAAACGGTGCTATTGCGAGGCGAGGAGTACAGTGCCAGTCTTGCCGGGCAATTCGACCTGTGCCGCAGCTTTTGCAACGTCGGCGAGATCAAACACCTCCTCGACCGGAAAGAGTTCCGGCCTGCTTGCGGCTAGCTCAAGCGCCAGTTTGAGGTCCGCCTTGCGAAGCTCCTGCGGCAAGCCCGCCCAGCGTCCGACGGTCACGCCGGAGATGCGGATATCGCGGGTGGAGAAATAGAGCGCGGGCACGCTGATTGGCTGTCCCGATAGATCGCCATAGGAAACAAGGCTGCCACCCTGCGACAGCAGTCCGGTAGCGGCACTTGCCGTTTCGCCGCCGACCGGATCGAGGACGACGCCGATCGGATGACCGTCGGATGCGGAAAAGATCCTGTCCTGCCAGCCGGTCTTGTCCGTCGAGACGACCGGAAGGTCCGGGAAGACGACATTGAGTTCGTTCACGCCCGCCTGGCGACGAACGACGCCGACCACGTCGTACCCACGATCGAGTAGAAGTGCGATCGTTAGCCTGGCGACAGCGGAGCCGGCAGCAGTCAGCACGACGACGTCGCGACCCGGCTTGGCACCTGACGTCTCTACCGCCCTTAGCAAGAGTGCTGTCGTCAGCGGATTAACGTGGAGCTGGGCGGCCGCCTCGTCGGATACTTCGTCAGGAATCTCCGTGACGAACTCGGCCGCTACGAGTGCCTTTTCGCTCCAGGCGCCTCGGCCAGGGAAAAACGCCACGCGCGTTCCGGGTTTAAGGTTCACGCCGTCGCCAACCTGTTCGACAACTCCATATCCCTCGAAGCCGACCCGGATACCACCTTCGGGAATGACTGAGCCCGGTTGGTATCGACCGGAGACGCCAAGCAGGTCGCCGGGATGAACAGGACGAAGGAGGACACGGACGAGAACCTCACCGCGACCCGGACAGCCGGGCTCGGCAACCTCGACAGCCTGAAGTACATCTTCAGGCTTCCCATGCTTGAAATAAACTGCAGCACGCATTGCTGGATCTCCTAAAGGGTAAGGAGCGGTCGCTGACCGCTCCAGCTGAATGGTCAGACCTGGGCCTGACCGCCGTCGGCGAAGAGTTCCGCGCCGTTGACGAAGCTTGCATCGTCGGAGGCGAGGAAGAGTGTCGCCTTGGCGATCTCTTCGGCTTCGCCGACGCGGCCGAGCGGGATGCGCGAGGCGAGATAGTCAAGCAACCCCTGCTGCTGTTCCCTGTCGTCGCCTGCAAGTTCGACTAGTCCGGGTGTGCGAGTAGCGCCGGGCGAGACGACGTTGACGCGGATACCGGTGCCCTTCAGATCGAGCGCCCAGGAACGGGCCAGGTTACGGACCGCCGCCTTGGAAGCGGAGTAAACGGAGAAGGCAGCCGTACCTTCGGTGCCGGCGGTCGAGCCGGTCAGCACGACCGACGAACCCTTGCCCAACAGCGGAAGCGCTTTCTGGACCGTAAAGATGACGGCCTTCACGTTGCGGCCGAAGGTGTCGTCGATCTGTTCCTCGGTGATCTGGCCGAGCGGAAGCATGCTGCCGCCACCGGCGTTGACAACGAGGGCATCAAGGTGGCCCTGTTCCGCCTTCACCTGGGCAAACAGCTTGTCGAGATCATCGTTGCTTGCGGAGTCAGCTTGCACGCCGATCGCGCCATGGCCGATCTCGGCCACCGCCTTGTCCAGGGCGTCCTTGCGCCGGCCGGTGATGTAGACGCGTGCGCCTTCGGCGGCGAAAAGCTTGGCCGTTGCAAGGCCGATGCCGCTGGTAGCTCCGGTGATAACGGCGATCTTGTTTTCAAGTCTGTTGGTCATTTTACTCTCCTGATGATGGCGCGCGCCAAAGGGTTCAGCCCGAATGCGCGGCCTGTTGAAGTTTTGAAACTGTTCGGGAGGTGGCGTTGGTAGCTGGCCTCGTCGCCGTCCGATGTGGAGAAGTTAGTTCGTCAGGCCAGCGGCGAGAAGCGGCTCAGGGTGGAGACATTATCCATCTGCATGGATGGTCTCCGTCATCACACTGCGCCTGGCGTCAACTGCTTCGAATATCTTTGTCGCCCACTCCGTGAAGGCGCGCAGCCGCGGGTTTGGAAACCGGTCGGCCGGGTAGACGAGGTGCAGGGGATGGTTGTCCGGTTTCCAGTCGGGCAGCAGTTCGACCAGCGCCCCACTCTCGATATGAGGTTTTGCCAGAAAGCCGAAGCTCTGGCCGATCCCCAGCCCGGCGAGCAGCGCATTTAGATGCGCGGTGCTCTCGTTGACCGAAATGCCTATGGAGGTCGGGAGATATTCGGTACGCTCATCACCGCGCTGGAACCGCAATGGAAATCTCTTTCCTGACGATGCGGAGAAATAGCTGACGATCCGATGCGCCTGGATATCGTCCGGCTGCTCCGGCAACTCCAGGCCATCCAGATAGGCGGGCGATGCGCAAAGAACGTAATCCAGCTCGCACAGTTTGCGCGCCTTCATCGACGAGTCGACGAGGGAACCGCCGCGAATGACGCAATCGATCCCTTCACCGATGAGGTCGGCGGAGCGATCGCTGACGCCGAGCATCAGATCGATATCAGGATACTGGCGCTGAAAGTCGGAAAGCGACGGGATGAGGATCTGATTTGCCAGCACCGAACCAATGTCGACGCGCAGCTTTCCCTTGGGGGCGCTGCGGGAACCGGCAACAGTGCCGTCCATGTCATCGAGATCGGCAAGAAGCCGAAGCGCGCGCTCGTGATAGGCGACGCCCTCGGTTGTCATCGTTACCGACCGCGTGGTGCGCTCCACGAGCTTTGTCCCGAGATGCGCCTCAAGATCCTGCACGAGCTTGCTGACGGAGGACCTGGGCAGGTTCAGCGTGTCAGCCGCTTTGGCGAATGACCCGGCTTCGGCGACGCGGACAAATGTTCGAATGGCGAGTATCTGATCCATGAACGCCTACCTAGTTAGAAAGTTGAATCGAAAATACGCAGGTCTACGTCGTATACTATGCACGTTCTTGCGCTCGCATGTACGGTCTTGCCCCGTTCGTCCCAAGCTATCAATCCCGGTCCCACCGGTTGACCTTCACAAGCACACTCGTCACGGCTGAAGAGGCCCTGATCGTCGCCTGCTTAAAATCACAGCTTGTTCGATCAGCGCCTTGCCACAACTACCGATGGGGGATTCGGCGGCTCATCGCTCGATTGGGGTCGTTTGATCCCGAACTATAGTTGGTAGCCTTTATCGAAAGCGGTTCTCGCGCCGCCAGGCAGCGGGAGTTTGGCCGGTTCGCTTCTTGAATGCCCGTATTAAATGCATAGAGTCACTGAAGCCGGTCGCTTCAGCGACGAGGTCGAGTGGGGCATCCGATTCAAGAAGGAGCCCGTGAACCATTTTGATTCTCTCATCAAGCTGCCATTGGTATGGAGACGTTCCGGTCGAGGCTTTGAAAGCCCGGCAGAAGTGCCATTGCGACTGTCCGAGCAAGGATGCAAGCTCAGCAAGCTCGATCGGTCGAGGAAGCCTGCTGTGCATATAATCCTTTACCCGGCGAACCTGCCAGGGAGCGAGCTTCATGGGCTGTCGCTCGTTGAATGGGATAGCGCTCAGTAGAGCCAGCACGCCGGCCACCAGGCTGTCGCCAAACAAAGAGGATGACGCTCCGACGTCGGAAATATCGATGAGCATTTTCACCAGCGATAGGATCCGTGGGTCGTTGAAGCGCAATCGTGGCTCTTCGAAGACAGCCGGTCGGAAGTCACCTTGCGGGCGGGCTTCCAAAGTGGGGATGTCGAATACGATCATGGCGTTCTGGCATAGCGAAGCTGTGCTGCGTACCCCCACCAAGGCAGTCCACGTGAAATCACCGCCACGTGATTGGTACTGTGTTCCAGAGGGTTGGCTTTGTCCCGTTTCAGCCGGCACTCTGTCGCACTACCGATCTCCGCCAAGCTGACGGTAAACCGTGTTTCGTTTGCATGCGGCATCGGGTGAACAACACAGCCGTTTGCATGTTCATGAATGTCTTCGACAATGGCACCATTCCAAGTCCGGCATCTTCTTTCGATGCTGAGGACGTTGTCAGGAAGATCTTTCTCAAAAATCCTTGCCATGCCGATAGTCCTGACGCCTGGTTGGGTGGTGGCCTCCCGCGCCCGAACCGCCGGCTGCCATGAACGTTGCCGTCACGCCGGCTTCGGATTTAGATATTCTGCCTCGCGGTCGAAGCAGCGAGGGCCGAGCAAAGACCGAACCGTTGTGGGATTTATCGTGCATGAAGCAAGCTTCTCGCAATTATGCTGCGTTGGATCTCGGAACTGCCTTCATAGATTCGCAAGACACGCAGATCTCTCACATATCTCTCGAGGGGGTAGTCTCGGGTGTAACCGTTGCCGCCGTGAATCTGCAGAGCTCGGTCAGCCACGCGCCCCGCCGCTTCAGTCGCAAAAAGCTTCGCTATTGCTGCTTCCGTCGAATAGCGCCTGCCGGTGCCTCGCACTCTGGCTGCGCTCTCTCCAAGCGCACGAGCGGCTGAAAGGTCTACAGCACAATCAGCAAGCATCCATTGAATGCCCTGAAAGTCAGATAGGGGCTGTCCCCCAACGCGGCGTTCCTTTGAATAGGCGACTGCTGCATTGAGAGCCGCCGCAGCTATTCCCGTTGCCTGGGCTGCCACTTCTATACGACCGTTATCGAGGACACTTAATGCGGTTCGAAAGCCTGAACCTTCAGTCCCAATAAGGCTCGATAATGGCACGACACAATTTAGCGTGACAGTGAATACATGGCCGCCTCTGAGGCCCATGGTCCGCTCCGGCAAGCCGCATTCGATCCCTGGAACATTTTTCGGTTCGATCAGAAAGGCGCTGATACCACGTGCACCCAGCTCGGGAGCAGTTTTTGCATAGACGATTATGAAGTCTGCGTAAGCTGCGTTGGAAATGAAGCACTTGGTGCCGCGTATGTGGTATCCACCCTCGGACTTCACTGCCGTCGTGCTCATATCGATTGGGTTGGAGCCGGCCTGAGGTTCAGTGAGGGCAAATGCGCCCAGCATTTCGCCCGAAGCGGCGAGCGGCAAAATCCGCCGTCTTTGATCCTCATTACCGCCGATTTCCACGGAATCCGTGGCAAGAAAATGGGCTGTCAACATGGACGCGGTCGAGCCACATGCTCCGGCAACCAATTCGACCGCCTGATAGAGTGCGACACCGCTTAATCCTATTCCGCCATGATCTGGGGAGATGTTCAGGCCCATTAAGCCCAAGTCGGCCATGCGTTTCAGATGACGCGTGGCTGTCTCTTCATTCGCATCGAGAGTATGAGCGTAGGGCTCCAACTCCTGTTTGGCGAAACGCTCGATCTGGTCGAGAATTAATCTCTCTTCGTCGTTCAGATCGTTCATTGACGTGCCGCCCTAATCAATTCGCGTATTTCATCGTTGTGTTCGTTCAGCTCTGGAGCTGCGGTGCGGCCTCCTCTTCGGTCGCCAATGAAATGCGCCGGCTGTTCGGGTAGAGGAAGCAGGCTCCCATCCTGAGCCGTAGTATTCGAGTAAAGGCCTCTATGATTAGCCTGCGTGGATGTCCAAGCCTCCTTCGCGGAAAAGACCTCAGAGCCAGGCACTCCTACCTCTGCAAGACGTTTGACAGCGTCGGCTGCGTCAAAATTCCGTGCCCAGTCGATTATCGCTTCGGCCAAGGCCGGCTCATTTTCCCGTCGCTTTGAATCTGTTGCGAACCTCGGATCATAAGCAAATTCCGGGCGACCGATGACTTCGCAAAATACTTTGAAAAGCCGATCATTCAGCACGGCAACCGCAAAATAACCTTTGCCCGCAGGATAGACACCAAAGGGCGCCGACAGGGGATGCTTGTTGCCAGTGCGCACTGGATCGCCATTAGCGAGAAGCACCCGAGCTCCGGCTGTTGGCATCATTGCTAGCAACGAGTCGAAAAGAGAGACGTCGATTGTTCGACCTTTTCCGGTTCTTTCTCTCTCGAAGAGTGCAACCATAATCGCCCAACTCGAAAACATGCCCGCTGCGACGTCTCCAAACGACTCTCCGATCATCGTGGGGTCGCCGGCCTCGCTTCCGGTCAGTTCTATAAGTCCTGTCATGGCTTGAACGATGATATCGTAGGCAGGGCGTATAGCGTTCGGACCCGTCTGTCCGAAACCGGAAATTGATGCGAAAATTAGCCTTTCATTGTCTTGGCGCAGCGTTTCTGGGCCAAGGCCAAGCTTGGTCATTACACCAGGGCGGAAATTTTCAACCACCACATCAGCTCGCTTTACCAAGGCGCGAAGCGCTTTGATCTCATCTGGATCCTTCAGATCCATGGCGATGGATTTCTTGCCGCGGTTGACACCCTCAAAAAGAGCGCTTTTGCCGTTGAAAAAAGGGCCGATGTGACGATAGTCGTCGCCTTCGATGCTCTCGATCTTGAATACGTCTGCGCCCATGTCTGCAAGGAGTGCGGTGCAATAAGGACCAGCGAGGATCCGCGTGAAATCAATTACCTTTATCCCGCTCAACGGCCTGTTGCTCGACGGCATGTTCTGCTCCTATTGAGCTTTCAGCCTAGCCATTTCCAAGGTATAGGTGGAAATAGAGATTTCTGATAAGAGATATTGAGTTTGACTGTACCCTTTAACCTTAGGCAGTTGGGATACGCACTCGCCGTCGCCGACAAAGGGTCGACAGCTGCTGCGGCCAGAGCACTCAATGTATCGCAGCCATCAGTATCTCAGGCAGTCACACAACTTGAGGCACATTTCGGGCAACCGCTCTTCCGGCGCACGTCAGGTCACGGCCTGCAGGCGACCGCTTTCGGACGCTCGAAGATCCCCGAGTTTCGGCGGCTACTAAACCAGGCGGAGTGGGTATTCTCCGCAAGGGCGGCCGACTTGGTTTCCCACAAACTAACGCTCGGTGTGTTTTCAACCGTCGGGCCACGTTATGTTCCCAGGCTCGTTCGCCTGTTTGGCGAACGTTTCCCTGGTAGCAGCGTTGAGCTGGTCGAAGACGATCTGCGCGGCCTAGTCGATGGGCTAACTTCGGGCAGAATTGACCTCGCGATTATGTATGACGTCGGCCTACCGACCGGGTTACACCTCACCATCCTGAAAGAGGTTCGTCCCTACGCACTCGTGCATGAAAGCCATTCTCTCGCCAACAGAGAGGCGGTGTTCGTGCGGGAGCTGTTACACGATCCTCTAATCCTCATAAGTCTGCCACATAGCAGGGGCTTTTTCCTGTCCATCGCTCAAAGCCAAGGGCTGCCGGTGACGATCGCATTCGAGACGAAATCCATTGAGATGGTTCGCTCGATGGTTGCCAACAAGCTTGGCTTCAGCTTGCTCGCTACGGACGTCGCGCACGAGGCCACTTACGATGGACAAGTGGTTAAGCGCCTCGAAATTTCCGACAACATACCGCCCCATAGGATAGTTCTTGCTGCGGCAGCATCGTTGCCATTAACCGAAGCCTCAAAGGCTTTCCGTGATCTCACGCTTGAAATGTTCGAGATGAATCTATGATCCGCTCAAGAATGAGCCGGCGAAGAACGAAATCGGGAACAAGTACAACAGCGGTGACGACAGTAAGACTCCCATCAAGATCAAGGCGACGGCTGTCGTCAGTCGCCGTGGTCTCCCAACGCATTACACGGCGAGTGTAGAACTCGGCCCGATTGACAACGAGCTCCTCACAAAATGAAGTTGCTGCGGTTGTAGATATGCACGAAGCCCATTTTCGCTAAATTGGCGTTCGAGATGTTAGGCTTTTCGGCCGATGGTACTTCGGTCTCGACCACGAAAGTCGACACTCCATGGTCTGCGCCTTCTTGTAGGCGAGCTTGAATCAGAGCTTTCTGGGCACCGCGGTTTCGAAACCTCGGCACTGTCGTTCCCCCGCCGAGCCAGGCAAATGTTCCTGAAGCGAACATTGCTCCCGTTCCCACAGGTGACTCGCCGTCTAACGCGTAGAAGCACGACCATCCGTCTCTTCCAACGATTGCGGCCCACAGAACAGCAAGGCTTTCCGGAAAACCAAACCCGGCACACATCATGGCGCCAAATACCTCGGCTTCATTGGGTCGAACCTTCCGTGTTTTCACCGCGCCCGGCGATACAAGCGAGACACTGTCCGCGGTTCGCCTCAGCTTTGCCCACCCAGGGCCATAAGGAAGCAAGCCTTTCGACTGGATCCAATGTCTCAGTTCGTTAGATGCAGCATCGGTGTTGAGTTGCAAAAACCGATTCCCCGCCCTCTCTTTCATCCAGTTGCAGGCTTCATCCAGATTTTCACTGGTCGTAAGGCCAAGGATCCGGTTGAGACCAATTGCAGGCGCGCGTGGAAGCGAGATCATGCATCCGCCATTGACGGAAACACATTCGAATTGTTCCTCACCCGCCAATCGGCCATGGGCGGCCTCATACAGATCAATGAAAGCCTTCGCCTCAATGGCATCTTCTAGTGTAGGGCAGGGGTGATCAGAAGAACAAGAATCCAAGGGAATACTCCTAAAGCGGACACTTCGCCGAAAGCGGACGACGGAATTATTGGATTGGAAACAGAACAATCGCGGCGGCGACTTACCGCACATTTGTCCGAGCGGAATGTTGGTTGGAGCATTTGCGCAGATGACTACTGCCTTAAGTGATTTGTTCTTAAACCAGATCGCCTTCCAATACCTCAAGGATTTGAGATGAGACGTGGTACTTGTCATCTCAATCCAGGATGCGGCGCAACCATGTCTCCGTAGACCTTGATAATTGGCTAAGGCGGTATAAAGTCGAGCTTTTATGGTTTGTGAGGGTAGAGTGTCGCACGATAGTTGGTCCGGGGCGTTGTCGAAGCAAACCGGCTATCAATTCGGCGATTTCCTGCTGCTGCCCGCGGCTCAATCCCTCCTGCACAGGGGGCAGCCAGTCGCCCTCGGTGGACGAGGTTTCGACATTCTGACCCTTCTTGTGACGCGGGCCGGCGAGGTGGTCAGCAAAGCCGACCTCTTCGCGCACGTATGGCCAGACTATATCGTCCATGACCATAACTTGAAGGTCAATGTCGGCAACCTTCGACGCTCGCTGGCCGGACTCGATCCTTCTACGGAGTACATCGCAACCATCGCTGGGCGAGGCTACAAGTTCGTCGCCGCCTTGGAGAGCGATCGCCCGGCGCCAGCACGGCAAGTCGTTTCAAGCCACCACATCTCTCCCCCCCAAGTTCGCCAGCTCCTCGGCCGCGATGACGCACTCCGACAAATCTCCGAGAAACTTGCTCAACCTGGTTATGTCACCATCGTTGGGCCGGGCGGAGCCGGAAAAACGTCTCTTGCGGTCACGGTTGCCCAGCAATCCTGCGGGTCAGGCGAGGCCATTGCATTCGCGGATCTCTCGACACTCAGCGATCCGCGATTTGTCGTGCCCGCGATTGCTTCTGCTGTCGGCGTCTCGCTCGGGTTTGACGATCCTATCGCAGGCGTGATCGACGTTCTTCGAACCGACAAAGTGCTTTTGATTATCGACAATTGTGAACATGTCATTGCGATGGCTGCGACTGTGGTCGAACGTATATCATCGGAAGTTCCTGCTGCGCGTATCATCGCGACCAGCCGTGAGCCGTTGCGGACTCGGCACGAGCAGATCCACTTCCTCTCCGGTCTCGCTTATCCGGACCAGACGACGGCGCTCTCCACCAGTGACGCGCTGCAGTTTCCGGCAATTCAGCTGTTCATTTCAAAAGCACACGGTTTAGGGGACGCCGAGCCTTCCGATGATTATGTCCGAAGCGTCGTTTCGATATGCACGCGGTTGGATGGCCTCGCACTCGCTATCGAACTGGCTGCCGGCACGGCCAGTGTCCTCGCACCCTCGGCGCTTGATGACCTCTTCAAGGATGGCTTTGACACGATGAATCGCGGAGCAAGGGATGCGCCCTTGCGCCACCAATCTCTGGAGGCGACCCTCGACTGGAGCTATCGGCTCCTCCCGGAACGTGAGGCTGTCCTGCTCGGACTGCTTTCGGTATTTTCCGGCCGTTTCAACGCCGACGATGTGGAGGCAATGTATTCCGCCGGCGCTCTCGAGCCGATGACAGGACGCGATGCCCTCTCTCAGCTTGTCGCAAAATCACTTGTCTCCGTGGAGCATGACGGCGCGACAATACACTATAGGCTTGCCGAAAGCACTGCCACCTATGCTTCGCGGCGTTTGTTGGGTTTACGCCACCGGGAGCAGGCAAGGCGACAGTTTGCCATTCGAACAAGAGACAAGCTGCAGACCGCCGAACGGGAATGGTCATCGCAAACCTCTCGCGAATGGCTCGGGAAATATCGAAGGCATATCGACGATGCCCGTGCCGCAATCGCCTGGGCATTTGATCCTGCAGGTGACGCTGCTTTGGGTGTCGAACTGGTGGTCGCCGCATTGCCGCTGTGGCAGGAACTCTCGGCGTTCAAGGAAATGCTCGAGGCCATCGATCTTGCAAGTTCGAACAGCTCTGCCCTGATAGAGCTTGCACCACTGGGGCGAACAAAGCTTTCCACCGCACGGGCTTGGGCCATGACATTGGCGCGCCACATGCACCCGCAGACCGACGACGCCTGGCGCGAAAGCATCTTTCACGCGAATGGATCCCGCGATGCCGAGTTTCAGGTCCGCTCGGTTTGCGGACAGGCCGTTTTCCTTGCTTATTCCGGCCGGCCCCGCACGGCCTTACGCAGTATGAACGAATTTGCGGCTGCGAAGGGTTTGGACTGGACCACAGCGCCCGACGGGAAGCGGCTGCTGGCGCATATTCAAATCTACGCAGGCGAGCTCAATTCGGCATCGGCCCATCTGGAAGCGCTGATGAATGATTGGGGCCACCTGGAAGAAGGTTATGGACTCTCCCGCTTCCAGGTCGACTTGCCGGCCGGCATACGCCTGTCTCAAGCATTTCTGTCCTGGTTACAAGGTGACTCCGATCGAGCCTCCGATCTGGCCAGTCGTGCCATTGATCGTGCCGTCGATCTTGATCACATGATATCCCTCGGCAATGCGATCTCGCTTGCGGGCCTGCCGATTGCTTTTGTGGACGGCAATCTCGAAATCGCTTCGCAGCTCCAGCGGCAGCTGGCCGACGTCAGCCGCCGTGAAAGCGTCGGCATTTACGAGGGGACAGCCACGTTTTTTGCCGGTGCGATCCGGTCGGTTCGAGGGGACAAGGCAGGCCTTACCTTGATGCAGGACAGCATCACTGGATTGCTCCGGGGAAGCTGGCGTGCTCGTGTCCCATTCTACCGCAGCCTATTGGCGGAGGCTTATATTGCTGCAGGTGAGATGCAACTTGCCGAGAACAGCCTGCGCGCAGTGCTTGGCGAAATCGGGATACGTGAGGAACGTTGGTGGCATCCGGATCTCTGGCGCGTTGCGGGTTTGATTGAAGCCCGAAATGCCCGTCCACACCAGGCGATGCGCTATTTCCAGAAATCTTTGGATAGGGCGATCGCCATGGGTGCAGGCGCTGCGACCAAACGGACCCGGCTTGCCATGGCTGCGGCGGACGGTCGCTGACCTGGCGCACCAATCTCATGCTCGATGGTTGCCGCCGCTCAACCTTTTATTCAGCGCGCTCACGAAGTGACGCATTTTCTTGCTCCAGTTGAGCAATCTTGTCGAGCAGGTGCCGCGAGGCTGCAAGAAACTCGGATTCGGTATATCGTGGCTCGATGTGCTGCGGACAATTCCAGTCGAACGCCTCGAGCTTGAGCTTGAAAATGCGTTCGGCCTTGGCTCCGTAATCGCGGTCGGTGATGCTCGCCGTGAACGCTGGATCCGCGTCGAGCGCCAGCTTTTCAGCGCGGGCATAGATCTTCAGGCGCGTACGGGCGGGATAGTCCATCAGGAACAGGCATGTCCTGTCGTTCGCCGCCAGATTGCCGGTGCTGATATATTGGCGATTGCCGCGGTAGTCGACGAAGGTGAGCGTGCGATCGTCGAGCACCTTGAGAAAGCCCTGATGCCCGCCGCGATGCTGCACATAAGGCCAGCCCGTTTCCGAAACCGAGGCCATGTAGAAGCTGTCGCGCTGTTCGATGAACGCGGCTTCTCTCACCGAAAACCGGTCGAATTCGCGGTGTCCCTTGAAGTCGGACCATAGTCGATCCGCTCCCATTTCCGCTTGCGCCCTGCGAACTGCAGGAGTGATCGCGATATCCATGAAGCCATACGTCATATCGTGTCTCCTCATTGTATTCTAGGTTCGCAGGGTGTCGCGAATGCCAACCTATATTGCGTCTCTCGCGGCCTGTTGCGCGCGTGCATAGCTCTCGGCCACAGCAGCATAATTGGGCGCGACGAGTCCATAAAGCTTGCCAAGTTCTGCTGCTTCGGGACGTGCCCAGGTCCGGTGAAGCTCGGATAGCAATGCGTTGGTCGATGTCGGCTTGACACCGCCTTGAACGAAACGGGCAAGTGAAATGCGCGATGCCATTTCGCTCGGATCACCAGACGCATCGAGCACCGCATAGACGTCGTAGCCAGCTGCGCGGGCGTCGAGCGCCGGGAACATCACGCAGACGCTGGTCCAGACGCCTGCCATGATGAGAGTGTTTCGGCCGGCCGCGCGGACCGTTGCGACAAAATCGTCATTGTCCCATGCGTTCACTTCCCCCTTACGTGGCACATAGATCGCATGCGGAGCAAGTTCGTGGATTTCGGGCATCAGCGGACCATTGGTGCCCGCAGGTTCCGAAGCCGTGGTAATGACCGGAATACTCAGGAGAGTGGCAAGCCTGGAGATCACCTCGACATTCCGGCGCAAATCGCAGACTGAAATGTCCTTAACTGTCTGGAACAGTCCCGACTGGTGATCGAGCAACAAAATCAGGGCGTCGGAGGGGTCGATAAGGGCTGCGCCGCCACCGGTCGGAAGCACACTCGGCTTGGATTTGCTATTGTACATGGTCCTTTTCCTTCTTTGAGGTGAGCTACTTGGTCAGGTTTCGGGCAATGAAGTCGCGCAGCAAGGGGATTATCTCGTCAGCCTTGTCTTCGAGGGCGAAATGTCCAGTGTCGAGGAAATGAAGTTCGGCGTCGGGAACGTCGCGGAGATACGAACGCGCGCCTTCGGGTAGGAAGATGGGATCGTTCTTTCCCCACAGGATTAGCGTCGGAGGCTGATGTTCGCGCAGATAAGCGTGAAAATCGGGGTAAAGCGCGACGTTGGTCCGGTAATCGTAGATAATGTCCAGTTGGATTTCGTCGTTGCCGGGCCGGTCGAGGAATAGCTGATCGTACAGCCATGCCGCAGGATCGATCCTAGCCTCGTCCTTTGACCCAGTGAGATACTGGAAGCGTGTGCCGTCAAGCGAGAGGAACGGCCGCATCGCGTCGCGGTTCGCCGGGCTGTTGTCGGCCCAGTACGCACGTGTCGGCGCCCAGAAATCCCCCATGCCCTCTTCATAGGCATTGCCGTTCTGGACGATCAAAGCGCTCACCTGATCGGGGTGCGCGAGCGCCACACGAAACCCGGTAGGCGCACCGTAATCCATGACGTAAAGTGCATACCGCTCAACGCCTAGCTGCTCGAGAAGGCTGGCGATGACCACCGAGAAAGCCGCAAAGCCATATTCGAAGTCGCTCGACGAAGGCATTTCCGACAAACCGAACCCTGGAAGATCCGGCGCGATCACATGGTAGCGGTCGGCGAGTGCCGGAATAAGGTTGCGGTACATATGCGACGAGCTTGGGAAGCCGTGCAGCAACACCACCACGGGTGCACCCCGCTCTCCCGCCTCGCGATAGAAGATCTTCAGTCCGGCGACGCTGGTGGCTCGATGGTAGGTGTGCGGCCGGCTCATCGCCCAGCTCCCGGGATGGTGCCGACGGCGGCTGCTGTGATGAACGCGGCGACGTCTTGCGGATGCGACATCATCACCGCATGACTGCTGTCAACTTCCGTGATCACTGCACCCGACCGCTTGGCCATGCGGCGCTGCGCACTCGGAGGCACCATCCTGTCGGCAGACGCGACAAGATAGAAGCTGGGTTTGGTCTTCCATGCGGCATGCGTGAGCGGCGCAATGACCGCCGGAAGGCCCCAGGGTAGCGTGCGGCCGCCATGAACCGCGTGATGGCGGGATCGACATCGGCGGCAAACGCTTCTGGAAAATGGGCCGGATCGACAAGGAGGTAACCATCCTGCGGAGGCAACAATGGCGCCTTCGTTTCACCTGGCTCTTCCGGCGCTTCATTCAGCGCTGCGACCGACTCGCCGACATCCGGCACGAAAGCCGCGATGTAGGCCAGCGACTGAACCTTGGGATTGATGCCGGCTTCGGTGATAACAGCCCCGCCATAGCTATGGCCCACCAGAAGTACCGGGTGGCGAGCTGAGGCAATCAGACGCTCTGTCGTGGCGACGTCATCTTCAAGCGAGGTCGTCGGGTGTTGGGCGACAAGCACTTCGAAACCGCGGTCGACAAGTTCGTCGTGGACCTGTCGCCATCCGGAGCCGTCGACAAACGCGCCGTGCACGAGGACGATCGAGAGGGACGGCACCCCAGCTGCCGGGGTACCCGAAACAGGATTGGTCATGATCTTTTCCTTTGAGGGGGTTTGCCGCGGGGCCGCAGGCCCCGCGGAGTGGATTATGTCCGAATCAGTTGCAAACCTTGCGGTCGAGGAAGTCGCGGATGAGCGGCGCCATGACGTCGAGCTTGTCCTCAAGAGCGAAATGGCCGCTGTCGAGAATATGCATCTCGGCGTTAGGGAGATCGCGAAGGTAGGGGTGCGCACCGGACTCGGGAAAGATCTTGTCGTTCTTGCCCCAGACGATCAGCGTTGGCGGTTGGCGATCGCGAAAGAAGGCCTGAAACTGCGGGTAGAGCGGGACATTGGTGCCGTAGTCGCCCAGCAGGTCGAGCTGGATGTCCTTGTTGCCAGGGCGGTCGAGCAAGGCCTGATCAACGACCCAGTTGTCAGGGCTGATCCTCGCGACGTCGCCCATCCCATCCGTATATTGGAACTTTGTGGTCTCGAGCGTGACCAGGCCGGCAAGTGCTTCCCTGCGCTCTGGCGTCTTTTCGGCCCAATAGGCCTTGATCGGATCCCAGAACGCGGCGAGCCCTTCGGTGTAAGCATTGCCGTTCTGCACGATCAGGGTTTCGATCCGCTCGGGATGTTTGAGCGCCAGGCGGTATCCGATCGGTGCGCCGTAATCCATGACGTACATGCTGTAGCGATCAGCTCCGACCTTTTCGCTCAGCTTGTCGATGATGTTGGTGAGGTTCCCGAATGTGTAGGAAAATTTCGTGTGGTCGGGGGCGTCGCTCTGGCCATAGCCGGGATAGTCCGGCGCTATCACACGGTAGCGGTCCGCAAGCAGCGGAATTAGGTTGCGGAACATATGTGACGAGGTCGGAAATCCGTGCAGGAGGAGGAGGACAGGTGCATCCTTTGGACCGGCTTCACGGTAGAACACCTTCACACCGTCGATAGTTGTGTTCTTGTAATGAATGACCGGAACAGCCTCCGCAGCGATGACAGCGTTGTTCGGCACGCAGCGGGCTTCGGCCGCAACGGGGGAGAATGCCATTAGAAGTGCAACAGTCGTGAGAAGATGCTTTTTCATGATGCTTTCCTTTTCAAAACGGGTGCCGATCCACATCAGCGCCTCTGGAAATAGGACTAGCATCGCCGGTCCTCGGACCTGGGATAAATAAGGGTAAAAAGTTGAACGGCCGGCCGTTGCCCGTGAATGCCCGAGAGTTCCTTGATTGGCCGGTAGTCGAGTTCCTTGCTCTACTTGCGGGTCAGGCACGCTTCGGCGCGGTTTCGCCAGTGCGTATCCTCAGCAGGCGAGCGGAGGCTGATGCGCATTCTGAGAGGCGTCGAGCAGCAGCCCGCCCTAAAGCGGTGGCGCGTAGATCGTGAAGCTTTTTTAGTCTGCGTTCGCGTCATCGCATAGCGACGCCATCTTCAACCTCATCGAGGCAGATAATCCTCAGCGCTGCCCTGGCCGACGAAAAGGTCGTTGCGGCGGCAACGAGGTGAGAGGGGAGTGAGTTTGTCGGTTGGTTGCAACGCCATCGACTGCGCTAAATTCCTTCGTGGAACGGAACATCCGGTCGTGGAGTGGCCGAGGTCTTGATCGCAACGCGGTCATTAACCTGGCGAAGCGCCGGTTAGTACCATCTTCGCCTTCGCGGCCGCTCAGAGGCCGATGAAGTCTCAAGGAAGTTGCCGCTCTTGGCAGCTGCGCGTTGGTCCTGCAACTCGATGTCGGCGAAAGCAGCACCTTTGATGCCGTCATAGGCAGGGTCCGTGACACGATGGCTGTGCTTGTGGCCGAACGGTTTGACGCGGCGACCTAGCCTAAAGTCACCTTTAGGAAGTCGATCGTACGCGACCAAGCCAGCTTTGCTGCCTCGGCTGAATAGTGCTCGCTGTTGCTGTCGTCATCAAAGCCGCGCTCCGTGTTCTCATAGACGTGTATCTCCGCCTTGACGCCAGTTCTATTCACCGCTTCTACAAACCCTGGAATCTCTGGAGCTACAAACTGGTCTTTGGCTGCCAAGTTGAGCAGGAGTGGAGTCTTGATAGCGCCTACATCCGCAAGAGGCGGCGGGTGCCCATAGAAGATGACCGCGCCATTGAGAGAAGCTCCTTTGGTGACCGCGTCGTCTATTGCCGTCGCGCCAAACCCAAAACCAACTGCGCCAATCTTCCCGTTGCTCACGCCGTTGGATTTCAACCAGACCAAGGCCACTTGCGTATCAGCAGCCATATCGGACCTGGTCTCCATCCCCACGGTTTCAAGGGCGGGTCCGGCTTCGGCTGGCGTCCCACCAAAACGCGAAGCATAGTCAGGAGCCAAGGTAACGAATCCCTCAAGTGCCAAGCGCCTAGCGACCTCCTCGAAGTGCGGTGTCAGACCAAACTTGTCATGAGCCACAATTACACCGGGGCGTGGCTCGGCGCCGGGGCGGGCGAGATAGCAGTTAAGTTTGCCCCAATCCACATCGAGAGCCACTCTTTCCGTGCGCAATTCCTGATCGTCGTTGGCGATTTGCGCGGCCCTTGCATATTCCGACACATGGCACGACGGCAGCGTTGCTATAGCCGTCATCCCGGCCAAGCATTCCGCAGTATCGAGAAGAAACAGGCGGCGCTTCATGTGTGCAAGGAAGTTCAAATTTCGTTGATCTCCGCTTGGGGAGAGACATAATAGCGCATTCCTCCGACGGGAAAAACCATCCTTCAGAAGAGGTGTGCTTGGAACCCGAACCACAGGGCCCTCGTTTTGATCCACCTCCTGAAGAGGGAGGTCGACAAAATACGTGGAGCGCCACGGCTGGCCACAAAAGTTCCCCTGAGAAATGCGCCTATCGAACCGAAACACGCAAGATAGAGTGCCGCGGCGGCGCGCCTGCCAAGCAAGGGCGCGCAACCCCGGCAAGTCGTTCACCGCATCGGGAGCAACGGTCGCCTACAAACCTCGGACGATCGCTCGGGCAGCGCTCATGAAAAGCTGCCTCTGGGTTCGGCTGGTCAGTCCTTGACGGGCTCTCCAAGCGTGTGCATCAGGCGGTTTGCCCAGCCAAAGATTGCCGAGGAAAGAACGAGGTCTAGTGATTCCAGCTCGGAGAGACCTACGTCGGCCAGATCCTGCGCATCGGCCGGCGTCGCTTCCGGAGGCGTGGTCGATAAACGTGCTGAGAAGTCGAAGATCGCCTGGAGGTGTTCGTCGAGCTCGGCATCGAGTTCCTCAGTGAAGATCGCATCGATTACGTCGGTCCGCTTTGTGTAGTTGATGAAGCGGGAGGCATGGACGGCGGCGCAGTAGACGCAGCGGTTGACGACCGACGCAGCGGTGGCGCCCAGTTCGCGTTCGCCCAACGAAAGCCCGTCTTTCCCGTACATGATCAAGTTGAACAGGGGAGAGCGAACCGCAAGCGACTCCGGATCGTGGGCCAGCGTCAGGACGTATGTCGAGATGCCCTTGTTGGAGGGCGTGACTTGCATCGCTTCACGCTGCTCTTCGGTCGCTGTTTCCAGGTCGACTGGAACGACGTATGGCTGCCAGCGTGGCACCTGCGTGGTGAAGCTATCGACGACTTCGCTCATTGTCTTGCTCCGATCAGCTTCAATCCTGCAATCACGCGAATCTGGTAGTTCACAAAGGCGGCAAGCTCCGAAAGCCGGACGATGTCGGGATCGCTAACGCCCGCGCTCCGCAATGCTTCAATGTTGCCGCGAGTTGCCTCGCGCGGCGCGACCGTTAGTCGGTCGGCATGACGGACGATTTCGGCAGTACGCGTGTCGTCCACGTTCGTCCCCGGCTGTGCGAGCAATGCTGTCGCCGCATCCCCTCCGGTGCGTTCCACGAGACCATCGTAATGCCCAGCAAGCACCTCGTTGCAATTGTGCCGGGCCATGCGGGCTGCGAGGGCAGCGCGCAGGGCATGTGACAGGCCGCCTGGATCGCGAGGGATGAGCACCGCATCATGTGCGGCTTCGCTCAAACGAAGGATTTCTGCGCGCTTCTCCATGGCCTCGGCAAGCGCCGAGCCCGGTTTTACGGCGGCTAGAGTTTCAATGAGTGTCACGACAGCTCCTTTGCATCTCGCGGGAGTGCACTAGGTAGGTTCGAAGATTCATTATGTCAAAATAGCATAGAGGAGAAAGATGCATGCGAAATAATTATCTATTGTCTATTCGAACTATAGAAAACTCATGCTTTAAATGCATGCTTAGCAATGGTTCATGTTGGATATGAATAATAACTCGATCGACATTCGGCAGCTCGAAGCTTTCGCGGCAGTGATGTCGGCCGGCAGCGTTACCGGAGCTGCCCGGCTGCTCGGCCGCTCGCAGCCTGCCGTCACGCGGCAGATACAAGATCTCGAAGCCGATCTCGGCTACGCGCTTCTCCATAGGAGCGGACCGCGTATTCAGCCTACGGCGCGCGGCCTGCGGTTCCATGCCGAAGTCGAGCGTCACCTTTCAAGTCTCGCCCACATCCGCGAGCGCGCGGAAGCCATCGGGCGTGAGGAGCCGACGACATTGACCGTCGCCGCGACACCCTCGCTTGCCGCGGGAATCCTTCCGCAAGCATTGGCGGCAATCACTCCTGATCTGATACCGCGCCATCTCCACGTGCAAGCGCTTGCAGCCGAGAACGTCGTGCAGGCAGTTCTCGCACGGTCTGCCGATCTCGGGATATCCAGCTTGCCACTTGAGCATCCGGGCTTGGAAATCCATTGGATCGCGGAAGCTCCTTGCGTCGTCGCCATTAGCGCTGACGATCCGCTTGCGGAGACCGAGGTCGTGCGTCTGGCCGACCTCGTGGAGCGCCGCATCATCACACTCGCAAATCCGTATCGTCTGCGTCATCGCGTCGACGAAGCGTTGGGACGGGCAGGGGTCTCCCCAGATCGCATCATCGACGTGAACGCTTCATTGACCGCTCTCTCCCTTGTGCGCGCCGGCCTCGGCGTCGCCATCGTCGAACCTGCGACTGTCTGCGGCGTGCCGCTCGACGGCATCATCATGCGCACGGTCGACCAAGTGATCCCGTTCCTGTTCGGGGCCATCTCCGCCGCCGCGCTGCCGCTTACGCCGACCGTGTCCGCCGTAATCGACGCCGCTCTCGCCGAGGCGCTGAAGATGCCGGGCAGCCGCCTGCTTGAGGCAAACGGCTTGGATGCGATCGCCGATACCGTCTACGGGCAGGCCGCCGTGTGAAGGAGCGCCCGAATGAGCGAGCTCGCAACATCCCCAGGCGATCTGGACGCGCTTGAATCTCGTCTCCAACAGGATCTCTCCTGGCTGGAACTTCCAGCCAAAGCATGGGTTCCCCCTCGTGAGGCTGATGGTCAGCCCGTGGTCGACGTCGTCATTATCGGCGGCGGTATGGCCGGTCTTGTCGCCTCCGGCATGCTGAAACGTCTCGGTGTCGCCAACCACGTCGTGCTCGACAAGTCGCCTGCTGGTCAGGAAGGGCCGTGGGTTACGTTCGCCCGTATGCGAACCCTCCGTTCGCCGAAGCAGCTCACTGGCCCCGCGATGGGGCTTCCTGCGCTGACGTTCCGGGCCTACTACGAGGCGCGCTTCGGCCGCGACGCGTGGGTCGCGCTTGACCGCGCCCCGCGCGAGACGTGGATGGACTACCTCATCTGGTATCGAAAAGTGCTCGAGCTTCCCGTGCGCAACGGCATTTCCGTCGACACGATCCGGCCACGCGACGATGGCATGCTCGATCTGATTTGCAGCCAGGCCGATCGTAGCGACAAGATCGTTGCCCGCCATGTGGTGTTGGCAACCGGGCGCGACGGCCTTGGTGGTCCGTTCGTTCCCGAGATTGCAAAGAGCATCGACCGCAAATACTGGGCGCACACTGCCGACGAGATCGATTTCGCGGGGTTCCGCGGCAAGCGGGTCGGCGTGATAGGCGCCGGTGCATCGGCCATGGACAATGCGGCGAGCGCGCTGGAAGCGGGCGCCGCGCGCCTCGACATGTTCGTGCGCCGGAACAAGCTTCCAGCTATCAACAAGTTCACGGGCATCGGCAGCCAGGGGGTCGTTCACGGCTTCGCGGGGCTTCCGGACGAGTGGAAGTGGCGCTTCCTCAACTATGCAATGGGCCAGCAAACCCCGCCGCCGCGCCCGAGTGTCCTTCGCGTCAGCGCGTTCGAGCAGGCGTACCTTCATCTGGAGAGCCCGATCAACGCCCTGCGCCAAGAAGGCGACCAGGTCATGGTGATAACGCCTCGCGGGAGCTATTCCGTCGATTTCCTGATCTTTGGCACAGGCTTCAAGATCGACCTGACCAATCGATCGGAACTCGCAGCCTTTGAGCCGCACATCCGCCTGTGGCGCGACCGCTTCCCGACACCGGCTGGTATGGCGAACGGTGAACTGGAGGGGTCGCCTGACCTTGGCGACGCGTTTGAGTTCCTTGAAAGGCAGCCGGGATCATGCCCGACGCTTTCGAAGATCCATTGCTTCAATTTTCCGGCAACCCTCAGCCACGGAAAGCTTACTGGCGATATCCCGGCGATCAGCGAAGGCGCCGATCGCCTCGCGCGCGGCATCGTCAGATCGCTCTTTGTCGAGGACCGCGAGACGCACTTCGCTAGCCTCCGGGCCTTCGACACGCCGGAACTCCTCGGCGACGAGTGGGCCGACGACGAGCTCGAAGCGACATCCAAACTATCCTCCGAAAGGACCTGAGACCCGCAATGCTCGAGATCAAGAACCTGAAACTGTCCTATGGCAGCACCCAGATCCTGAACGGCGTCGATCTCTCGGTGAAACGAGGCGATGTGGTTTCCATCATTGGGCCGAGCGGCACCGGCAAGACGACACTTCTGAAGTGCATAAACCATTTGGCGAAGCCGGCGTCGGGAACCATCGCTTTCGACGATATCAGGATGGACTTCGCGCGGCCCGACAAGGCAGCCGTCCAGGCAATCCGGCTTCGCACGGCGATGGTGTTCCAGCAGTTCAACGTCTTTAAAAACATGACCGTCATCCAGAACGTAATGGATCCACTGGTCGTCGTGCAGGGCAAGTCGAGGGATGAGGCGCGCTCCATCGCACTTCAGGAACTCGAGCGAGTGGGACTGTCCGATAAGCTCAATAATTACCCGTCCCAGCTTTCCGGCGGGCAGCTTCAGAGAACGGGTATCGCCAGAGCGCTCGCGGTCAAACCAGATGTCATGCTCTTTGATGAGCCGACGTCGTCGCTCGATCCTGAACTCGTCAACGAGGTGCTGAAGGTGATCAAGGACGTTACTTCCTCGGGGATCACCTCGCTTCTCGTCACCCATGAGATGCAGTTCGCGAAGAACATTTCGAACCGCATTGTCTTCATGGACAGGGGTGTCGTCGCAGCCGACGGCAATCCGTCCGAAATCTTCGATACGCCTTCCAACCCGCGCCTCGCACAGTTCCTCAATTCCGAACGCGCGATCCAGTAAGAAAGGATGCCTGAAATGACTTCCCTGAGTTCAATTTCTCGCCGTGGTTTCGGTCTCGCCGTAGTAAGCGTCGCGATCGTATTTGCAACCGCCTCGTTCGCCGAGGACGTCCGCACGATCAAGATCGCCACCTCGGCAGAATCGAAGCCGCTTTCCTGGGGGGCGATCGGTGTCGAGCCGCAGGGTTACGAGCCCGACGTCCTGAAGGCGATCAACGCTAAGCTGCCACAGTACAAGTTCGTAATGGAAGGTGCTGCCGACATCGCGCAGGAGACAGGTCTTGCGACAGGCAAGTACGACATCGCAACGGGCGGTTACTACCGCGCTCCGGCCCGCGAGAAGCAATTCCTCATTCCCGACGCGCCGATCGGCGCCAGCCTGATTAAGATCTACAGCCGCAAAGACAGCGGCATCAAGGAAATGAAGGACCTGGTCGGGCAGAAGATCGTTCCCGTGACGGCTGGCGGCGGCATCTACAAGTTTGCGACCGCCTGGCAGGAAAAGAACCCCGACTACAAGATCGAGGTCACGGCGTCGAGTGCAGGTATTCCCTATCCTGACCGCCTGAAGGAAGTCGAGAACGGAAAGTATGACGCGCTGGTTCTGCCGTCCAATCTCGGCGAGCAAACCGTGATCGACCAGCAGAAGCTCAATGTACAGGCCAGCGAACCCGTCGCGATCAACGAGACCTTTGTCCTGATCCACCGCTCCGAGGAAAACAAGGCGCTGTCCGACGGCATCGACAAGGCCCTGAAGGAACTCAAGGCCGATGGCACGCTCGCCAAGCTCTCCCAGAAATGGTTTGGCGAAGACATCACCACGTACATGAAGTGACCCCCGGCTAAGGAGCCGGCGACCAGGCCATTGACTGAAAGAGGAGTGTTCCGACGTGGACCTTTCCATATTGATTCCCGAGCTGCTTTCGGCATTGCCGCTAACGCTTGCGATCACCTTCACGGCCATGGCCGCTGGCTTCGTGCTGGCACTGATTGCGACCGCCCTCCGGGTGCGAAGGATTCCTGTGATCAGCCACGTCGCTGATCTTTACGTCTCCTACGCCCGGAGCGTTCCCGTTGTCCTTCAGTTGTTCGTCGCCTTCTATGGTTTGCCTGTGCTCGTCGGCGTGTTCGGAATTGATGACTTCGTCTCGCCGACGATCGCAGCGATGCTCGGCCTCAGCCTTTATCACGGCGGATACCTGTCTGAAGTGATGCGTCCGGCCTATCTCGCGGTCGAACGAGGTCAGCATGACGCGGCCGACAGCTTGGGTTACACGTTCCGCGAAAAACTCCTGCGCGTCATTGCCCCGCAAGCCATCCATATCGCGCTTCCTGGCTATGGAAATTCGATCATCTACCTCATCCATAATGTGGCGCTGGTCATGTACATCGGTGCCGCCGATGTGATGGCAACGGCTCATCTCGTCATGGAGCGAGACTATAACCAGTTCCAGTTCGAGACCTATCTGGTGCTTGCGGTGCTCTATTCGGTCCTCTGCCTCATTGCCTGGGCGGTCGTACGCTTGTTCGAGCACCGTTCGGGCAAATACGCTTCGAGCGGAAAGACCGTCAGCGCGCCGCTGATGGCAAGTATCTGACCCGGGAAGGAAACATCATGTTCGACAGCGAAGTCCTTCTTCCCGATTTCTACGAAATTCTGGGAGCCGTCCCACTGACGCTCGCGATGGCTTTCGCCATTTTTATTCTTTCGACGATCGTCGGCAGCCTGTTCGCCATGGTGGAATACCGGAACATTCCCGTTCTCAGGCAACTCGTCGTCGCCTACAAGGTTGCCTTCAAGGGCGTACCAATGGTGATCGTCATCTTCCTCGCCTACTATGGACTACCGTCGACCCTACATTTCCTCGCATCGCTGGTCGGCGTAGATTACAATGGTCATTCGACGCCAAACTGGGTGACGCTGATCGTGGCGCTGACGGCTTGCGTCGCCGCCTTCCAGGCGGAAGTCGTCAAAGGCGCGCTTAACTCGTTCGATACCGGGCAGGCGGACGCTGCTTACTCGCTCGGCTACAAGAAGAGCCAGCTCTTTCGCCGCGTAATGCTTCCGCAGGTTATCGTGGCGGCGATCCCTGATCTCGCGAACTCGTTCATGGTGATCATGAAGGCATTGTCTCTTGGCTTCGCAATCGAAGTCATCGACATCTTCGCACAGTCGCAACTAACGGCCGCACTGAACTTCTACTACCTTGAGGCCTTCCTTGTTGCTGTGGTGATCTACATGCTGATCGCATACGCGGTCACGCAGATTGCGGACTGGTCTGAACGGGCATTGCGGATCCGTAGCTAAAGAGGCGTCGTTCAATGAACTGGTGCGGCTCACCTAAGCCGCTCGGGCAATGACGGTCGAGTAGATAAATCAGAAACATACCGAAATCTCACTCAGGGTCTAAGGTTCGTCTCTCATCACGGCGGTGTAGCTGGCTTCGCTGATAAGAACGTGCGCCCCTAACCCGCTTCCGGCCCGAAGCGGATCCGGCGCACTTGGGCGAGGTTGCTCGACGACGCAAACGCTACCTCAGAGGGGCCTCCATAAATTTTAGATGGTTCCGCAGTTCAGGGGACGCGTCGTAGTAGGGTGCGATTTCGCGAAACCCGATGGAGCGGTAGGGACCGAGGGCCTAATCGTGATCGCGACCCGTATCAAGCCGCATGGTCGTATAGCCCTAGTGATCGACGAACCGCATTTTCGCCATAGCGCGAGCGGCACCAGCCTGTAAACCGCTACAAGGCGCGTATGGCCGGGAAGTCGTCAGGTCCGGCTCGACCGATTTCCGAATGCCTATCCATCTCCAGATCATCCACGAGCCGGCTGGAACAGCTCAACCAGGTTTCCGGAAGGATCGATCAACAGTATCTGCGTCCCACCAGGCCCGGTGACCATTTCATTCCGAAACCGTACGTCAGCCGTCCGCAACCGAGCCACCTCGGCAGCCAAGTCATCGACGATAATGTGAATGCGATTCCACCCTCCGGGACCGGGCTGCTCGCCGTCCGGCATTGGCCGCCCTGCTGAACTCTTCGGCCCGCTGAGCAGAAGCCGCAATGCTCCCCGCCTCACATCTGCAAAAGCCGGGGCGTGGTTCGATAGAAGTGCGAAGCCAAGGTGGCCGGTATACCAGGCGATGGCTGCCTCTACATCATCGACCATGTAGCGGACATTAACAGTCGTCTCCATCGTCGCTCGTCCTCCGACACCACCGGGATATACGCGGGGGTGGTGCTAGTCATCGGTTTGGCGCGGCCCCGGAATGAGTGACGGGCTCGATCTAACCGGCCAATCGCCGTTGGCCGCGTGCGATCTGTATGGCAGCGCTCCTCGCTCCGCGTTTGATGCGCGTTTGTGCGAAATCAGCACAGCGACGTTTCGCTACTCAAGGTCACCCGCCCTAAATCAGTTTGCGACGATGTCCCATCTTTCGTCAGGGTTGAAGCGCGTCATTTTCGCGACCGCCGCGGCGGTGTTGGTGCCGAGATCGCGTTCGTAGACGACGCCCTTCTCGCTCACCATGAACGTCTTCACTCCCGTCTCACCGTATTTGGCTGGCCATCCGACGAGCGCGAACCCGACGATCATGTTGCCGTTGATTATGTAGCTGTAGTCGCCACCGGCTATGTTGGCGCCCTGGCCCTTCAGGATACGAAAGCGGTAGCCGAAATAGCCATCCCCGGCCTTCGCACGCTCGAGAGCGGCCTGTTCGACGAAGGCTCCGGCGGGACTGTCTGAGTCTCCCTGGTTGGAGGGCCAGTAAAGGCCGTCTGTCTTGTTAGGGCTACTTATAAGGTTCTGCGCATATTCGAGAACGCCGTCGCCGTCGTGATCGGCCGAAGCGTATTCTTGCTGCGCGTCGACGTAGTTGCGCATGGTGTCAATCGCTTGCAGTTCATTCTCGCCGATCCGCCTGTCGAGGATCTCCTCGAAGCCCGCCTTGGTATCGAAGGCCCATTTGCCGTCACCACCTTTCGCGAGCGGGAAGGGGAGTGGCCAAAGCTTGTCGCCGATCTCGATGATCTTCTTGCCGTCCCGGTCCTCCACGACCACCTGCTTTGCGGCGCCCTCGCGGATTTGCCGGTAGGTGTTCATGGCGTCCTCGTTGGCCTTTAGCTTGACTGCGTCAATGCCGAGCAGCGCAGCAAGACCATCGACATCGCCGGACGACAGCGCTGCCTTGAGCTTGTCGACTGCCGCAATCGGGTCGTCGAATTGCCGCGCCGGAGCTGAGGCCGTGAAGCTGTCGAACGGCGTATCCTGGGCGAGGACCGGTGCCGCTCCGCAAAGAACGGTCGCTGTTACAAGGATGGCCCAGAGGCCTGCAGACTTGAAGAACGTGTTCATTGTCTCTCTCCCAAAGGTCGCTCAACGTCTGCCGCGTCCGCCACCGCCACCGCGGCCGCCGCCGCCTCGAGATATCTGTCTATTGCCGCCGCCGCGGCTCATCTGCTGTCGTCCGCCACCGCCGCCACGATACTGCCGTCCCCCGCCTCCGCGCTGAATGTTGGAACGGTTGGGCGAGCGCTGGACGTTGGCTCGATTGGGCGATCGATTGACGTTGGCGCGGCTCTTCGCTCCACGCCTTGCAGCGTCGACCTGGCCTCGCTTCGACGAGACGTTGCCGAGTGCGTTTGCGCGGCCGCGGTTGTCTGCCTTGCCGGCGAGCTTACCGCTCGCGGGCCGCTGGCCGGCCGCCGGCCGGTTTACGCCACCCGGCCGGTTTACGCCGGCGCCGGCGCCCGGCCGACCTCCTGCCGCTGGCCGGTTGGCGACCCCACCGCCGGGGCGGTTGAGGCCGGCTTGCCCGCCGGGACCACCGCGGTTCTTGAGACCCTCCGAAGTGCTCTTGCGCACGTCGGCTGCGCGGTCCGCCCGGTTGGCGAGGCCAGCGCCACGCTCGCGGTCGATCTCGGAGGCGCGATTGCGCAAGTTGTTGGCGCCGTTGGCCTGGACGTTATTGCGGATGGTATTTCGGTCGATGTTTGCCAATTGGCTTCTGTCGATGTTGAGCCTGCTGCGATCGACGTTCTTCCAGTCGACGTCGTTCCACTTAACCTTGCCGTTGAAATTGCGGTTGTTGAAACAGTTGTTACAATCGACGTCGAAGTCGCCACCCCAGTTGCCGCCCCAGACCCCCCAATTGTCCCAGTTGACTGCCGCTGCCCAGGCAACGCCTGTCACGGCGGCGGCAAAAAAGGCGGCACCAGGATACCAATAGTTCGAATAGGGCTGATCGTAGTAGCTAATGGGCTGGTAGGCGTAGCCGGGCTCGTAAAGCATCTCCGGAGGATATTTCGGGATGTAGATCTTCTCGGGGTCAGTAGGCCGGATGACCACGTTGTCGCCCTCGTTGACGATCGTGATCTTGTCGTCCGTCTTGATCGCCCCTTTTGCAACCGCTTGGTCGCGCAGCTGCTGAATGGCGACGAGCACATCCTTCTGCTGATTGGTAATTGCCTCTCCGAGCGACTGTGTCCACTCCAGGTCGTCGTTCATCATCTTGACGACATCCGGGTAATTGAGGAGCGAAATGATACTGCCGTCCCAGGTCTCCTTGGGCTGGAGCTTGTCGTCTTTCTTCTTCGCTTCAAGGAACCGGTTCGCTTCGACGATTTGTAGCGGAAAGAGCGAGCAAGCCGTGATCAGTGCCACGAGGTCATCGGGGTAAAGTGCGATGCGCGCGACAAGCGTCTCGAGTTCGTCCTCCGTCAAGGCCTTAGGCGCCGCTGCTGTTTCGGCGGTCCTCGGTGCCGGCGCAGCGTCCGAAGCAGAAGCGGGTGCGGGCTGCTGTGCGTAAGCCGTCGGTAGCTCCGTCGGAATGGCGAGCCAGGACACCGCCGCCAGCCAAGTTGCACACCAAGCAAGAAACCTTGTCATGATCGCACCCCATCTTTCTTTCGTGGAAGGCGGATGAACGTCTCCATAGGGACTGGATCGCTTTGCGTGCACTCGCAGAAAATTCATCCGTTGGCCGAGTGAAAAATACTTGCGGATGCGGAAACGCCTAGCAGCTCCTTTAAAATAGGCTAGCAGGGATCAGATCCGGCTGCACGTACGTTACGGTAAATTACGGAAGCCGATCTAGTTCTGCCATGGAATTGTCGGATACTCGGCATGCGGCGAAAGGTCACCGAAGATCATCAGTCGCCGCCCCGTCGCGTTCGATGGACCGCAGGGCACGCGGCGTAGTCGAAGCCTGGAAACTCGGCGTCCACTTCTGCCATCCCCTTCGAACGAACCTCAGTAATCCGGCGATATATGTAACCAACATGATGCTCTCTTGTATAAGAGGTCTTGTGGTGCTTTCGTTCGGCCGCTGTCCTATCTTTGGGAGAAGACCATGCCGAGTATGATGAAAGCAGCGGTTGTCCTCGCACTGCGGATATTCACACTCAGATCGGCCCGCAGCGGGTAGAAGCACGCATCGTGGAACTCGCGAGCCAACTGAAGCAAGGATTGAAGGACCTCGGGGCGACCCTTGTCACTCCGGAAAGTCCCGCGATGAGAGGCGGGGTTGTTGTGATAGAGGTTCCGAAGGAAAACCAGAAAACGGTGGTCGACACCCTTTATTCAAAATTCGGGATAGCAGCCTCATCCAGCGGCGGGTTACGACTTTGCCCGCACATCTACAACACACAGGCCCACATCCAACGTGCTCTCGATGGAGTAGCCTCGATGCGTGACCTCGTAAAAACCTGACGCATAGCGGCTTCTGATAGCGCTCGGTGGAGGCCCTGCCGGATGATGGCGGCTTTGAGGCCACGAACGGATATTGCGAGCGGCCGCGGTTTGATCGGCGGACGCCTAATCCAGGTGCGAGAATAATTGTAAAGTTCTGATAACTCGAAAGTGTGTAGAGTTCGCCCATTGCAGTGATCCGATATCTCCGAGGAAGCCAACTTGCGGCGAAAAGGAATTCTAGCGATTGCGTTCGGGCTGGCAATTTGCGCCGGAGCTCTACCGCTATTGGCGGCTTTCTATATTTCTCGAGAACGCGCATTCGCACTGGAGCGCCAACACTTGGCCGATTACGCCGACTGGACGCTTCAGCGCGGAGACCTGAATATTACTCGGGCTCGTGTAGCCTTGGACCTGCTAGCCTCTGAGCGGCGACACACATGCTCCCCTGATGACATCGCCCGCCTGCAGCAGTTGACGACTGATGCCCTGTCGGTGGAGGAAATCGCCATAACGAGCGGCGGCCGCATGATCTGCAACACCTGGGGGCTTGTTCGCAACGAGATGCGGCTCACTGAAAAGAGCATCCCACTGTCGGACGGATATTCCTTGCGTTTGAATGGGGGAGGCATTTCGACGCCCTCAGACGGAATGGTTGTCGTCAGCTACGGAGACTATCACGCACTGCTGAAGCGGGCGCGGCTGGTCGATGTCCTCCACGACACACCCATGCTGCTGGGAATTGCATCCCTGGACGGACAACCGATCGTTCTCTCCGGTGATGCAGACCCTGATCTTGTCTCGCGGCTGGTCATAGAAGAAACCAGCGGCTTTAACGATACCGAGGTGTTCGCCTCCCGTCGAGGAAAGGATTTTGCCGCGTTCGCAATATCCAACCGGAGCGTCGCCGACTGGCGTACCGACAGTGAACTCTGGAAGATGATCCCGATCGGCGTCGGAATTTCACTTGCCCTGATTGCTCTGATCGTCTGGGTATCGCGCCAGCGATTGTCACTCGCAGGCGAGCTTGCGACGGGTCTTCACAAGAAAGAGCTTCTCGCACACTATCAGCCAATCATCGAACTATCGACTGGTCGATGCATCGGCGCTGAAGCCCTGGTACGGTGGCAAAAACCTGATGGCACGTGGGTAAGACCTGACCTCTTCATTCCTTTCGCAGAACAGAACGGCATGATCGGTCAAGTCACGGCGAGCATGATCCAAAACGTCATATCGAACATGAAAAGGCCGCTAGCCGAGCATCGCGACATGCATGTTGCCATCAACATATCGCCGCAGGACCTGGAAAGCGGTCAGTTCCTGACACTGATAACCGACGCGATTCAGGCGGCCAACTTGCAGGCGTCGCAGGTCTGGCTGGAGGTGACGGAGCGCGGCTTCATTCACGCCGACATTGCCCGGACCACCTTGGCAAAAGCGCGGGACGCCGGCCATGTGATCGCGATCGATGATTTCGGGACAGGATACTCCAGTCTGTCATTGCTTGAGAGCTTGCCCATCACGGTGCTCAAGATCGACAAGTCGTTCGTAGATGCAATTGGCCGGAATGCCGCAACAAGCCTGGTGACACCTCATATCATCGAGATGGCCCATAGCCTGAAACTCAAGATGGTCGCGGAAGGGATCGAGACTACTGAACAGGAAACGATTCTTCGCCAGTCCGGCGTTCAATTCGGGCAAGGTTGGCTATATTCGAAAGCCCTCCCGTTCGAGGAATTCATGGCATTCTACGAAAAGCGCAATTCCGGATAAACGACGCTGAAATTATAAGTGAAGAACTTCGGGGCCCTGGCTGCTCATCTGAAATTTGTGTCTGGTCACCATCGTCAAATCGAACGGATTGCAGTTGTAACCGGCAGCAGGCTTGTTAGGCTCATCCCCGCTATCGCCCGCTATTTCGTACACCGAGATACGGCTATTCGAATGTCAGCAACGAGTGGTAGCGCTTTCGTGGTTGGAGGCTGGTCGACGATGACTTTTCTGCGGGAGAAAAATGCAGGAGAAACCCTGTGGTTGCATTGTGCTGGTCGGTGGAGTCTCCCGGCCACCGTTGTGATTTTCGTTTGGGCCGCATGTCTTCCCGTACAATCCTTTGCGCAATCGCGGCTCGGAGCGGATATGCCGCAGGTGGAGTTCGGCGCGCGCAAAATATTCCTGATGCTTTTTTTGATGCTCGGTCCAATCAAGATACTGGTGCCATTCAAGGTCCTCGCAGGCAGTTATGAGCCCAGCTTTCGGCGACGAATAGCTACCAGAGCGATCCTCTTCTCGGCGGCAGCGCTAGCGATCGCCGGATTTCTCGGACGGACCATGCTTGAAAATCTAGAAATCTCATTGCCGGTGCTGGCGATGACCGGCGGTATCATCTTGTTTATCGTCGCCTTGCGAACCGTCTTGCAGCCGGCTGCTAACCTCCCGGTACGGCCGACAGAGCCGGGCCAAACGGATCTGGGACTGGCTCTCACACCGCTGGCGTTTCCAACGATCGTGACGCCTTATGGTATAGCCGCCGTGATCGTCTTCGCGACGTTGGCGGGTGACCGCCAATCGGAAGGGCTCACCGTGGCGGCCATTGTATTGCTGATCCTGGCGCTGGACTGGATGGCAATGCTTTTCGCGGGGTCAATCCTTAAATGGATCGGAACTTCACTGCAGGTTTTGGCAGTGGTACTCGGTGTTACCCAGGCTGCTCTGGGTCTGCAGATAATTTTGCATAGTTTAAGCATGATTGCCTGGTAACCACCGCTTTTTTGCACCGGGCAACGTTTCGTCATTCTGGTAGGATGGTCGAATGCCCGCTTGACGAGTGTCAGGCTTATCTAGGCTTCGGCGTAGCACGCGACTCAAAAGGGCGAGACGCGAAGATAGGGTGCCGCGATAAATCTTGAATGGTGGTGGACCTTTCTACGGGTCGCTCCGACCTCCGAGAAGAAGCATGGGGCGGACGGGCGGCCGGCCGAGTTCGGTTTCGGAACTGTTATAATTGGCGTCTTAATGATCGCTCCGATAGCAGCTTCGGAGGTATGCCATTGTCCACGACGGGCGTGAGTGGTCCCGGATACACGGGCCCGCCGGAATTCCATACCTTTTGCTCTAGATGTCTTGCCGCTAACCTCGTTGCCGGGCCTTTCGTGGAAGGCGGCACAATTGCCAAATTCTGACCGGCGGTTTCGATAGCTTCCATCATCGCTTCCTACCTAACCGGAACGCGGAAAATTGCCCCACTATGAACGCGTGGCAGCTTAACGCAAGTTATCGGCTTCCCGTAGCAAGCGCCGAGTGGTCGAGCACTATACAAGTGCTCCCGCAGCGACGACTTGTAGAGCGTCAATGCACGGCACTGCAGCCTTTGCGGGGGGAGGTGCAGTGCCGGTCGCTGCAGCGTGACACCCCCGAACTTGTGCTCGGCCACAATGAGTCACCAGTTCCTATTATGGCGATGGTGACGGACATCGTTCAACAGTCGCTTCGCTCCTCGTCGAAAAAGGGTACGGCCTAGCTTTGCCGACCTCCCCATGAAACAGAGATTGTCTGCCAACGAGATTGGACGCAAATGATAGTGACTGAACACCTGTAGGCCCAAAGGGAACGCCGTCAGTCCTCTTCGTCGAGAAGCTGGCTTCGTATCTGCCTCAGCTCCTTCATCCGCGCTTCACTGACCACCGGCATCTGCAAATCGATCCTCTCGAAAGCCCCCGAGATCACCTCCGAGATCGCCAGCCGGGCGAACCATTTGTTGTCGGC
This sequence comes from Hyphomicrobiales bacterium, assembly GCA_900466605.1. Lineage (GTDB taxonomy): Bacteria > Pseudomonadota > Alphaproteobacteria > Rhizobiales > Rhizobiaceae > Rhizobium. The sequence goes on along the minus strand of UBMU01000027.1, from coordinate 70,519 downwards.
CGGAATGACAAACCAGGGAGCCCACTCCGTGCTGGTGTTTTCCAGCATATCCTCGAACGCCCTTTGGTAGTCGTCCCAGTGTTTTCGCTCTGCATAATCCGCGGGTGAAAACTTCCAATTCTTTTCTGGCTCGTCTATCCGCGCCAGGAAGCGATTCTTCTGTTCCTTCTTGGAGACATTGAGAAAAAACTTCAAAACGATTGTGCCGTTTTGCCGAAGATATTTTTCAAAATTGTTTATTTCCTTGAACCGGCGCTGCCAGATATCTCCTTTGCGAGCGCGCAGCGGAAGCTTTTGCTTTTCAAGGAGTTCCGGGTGAACCCTGACGACCAGAACATCCTCATAGTAGGATCGGTTGAAAATGCCGATCATGCCGCGCCCTGGCAACGCCTTTGATGCGCGCCAAAGGTAGCCATAGTCTAGATCCTCCGCCGACGGCGCCTTGAAGCTCGTAACCTGGCAGCCCTGCGGATTGATCCCGGACATGACATGGCGGATCGCGCCATCCTTGCCCGCCGCGTCCATGGCCTGAAAAATGATCAACAGCGCGTAGTTGTCCTGGGCATAGAGAACCTCCTGCATCGCAGACAGTCGCTCTACGTTTGCCGCCACTTTCTCGAGCGCCCCGGCCTTGTCGTCATAGCCGCCGGTGAAATCCGGGTCGAAATCCTTTAGCGAAACCGCCTTTCCGGGCTCCACTGCAATGTGACGGAAACGAAAGCGTATGCGGCCGCTGTCCCCCACAGGGATTTCACGCTTCTGGTCAAAATCCACATCAAGTTTCATCTTGTCCTCTGCCATGACATGCTCCTATTTTGGCAACGGCAGTCGACGTCCTTTGCGGTCGCCAGCGGGCGTTGCTAGTGGAATGTTCACCGGCCCATCGCTTTCGGCCAAATTGCGGCTGATGGAGCCGGTTCGGTTGACGGCGACACGCTGAAGATCCCCCGGCGCGACGATCCGGATCGTTGACATCGACACGTCGGAGACGTTCTGCTCGCGCTGCCAGAATGAATGGTTTTGCGGCTGAAGGCCAAGGAGCGACAGCGCGCCCCGCCGACGGCGGCGACATTACCTGTAAGCCGACAGGCACAGACCGCTACGGATGAACCTCGGAGACGGTTTCTTCTAAGACTCTTCATCGTCTTTCCAGTCAATTGCGTATTGATCAAGATAACCGTGCACCGCCGACCCGACGGTCGGGTAAAAAGCTGCCTCGCCCAACTCGGCGAACAGACCAAAGCGCTTTAGCTGGTCCTTCACAGGATCCTTGAGTTCGGCGAACCGGAACATGATTCCCTTGGCCTGGAGATCATCAACAAGCTCGGCCAAACTGTCGGATGACGTAACATCAATGTCCGTTACAGGCTCCGCTGCAACGACTACCCAATTAACTTGCGTCGGTGACGCAGCAACGGCGTCGGAGACCCGTTCCTTGAAAAGTTCAGCGTTGGCGAAGAACAGCGGTGCGTCCCAACGGAAGAGTACGAGACCCGGTATTCGACGGGCATTCGGGTATCGCGTTATATCGTGATAGCCCTTGACGCCTGCCGCGCGTCCAAGCACAGCCGAATGGGGACGCCAGCCGTCCCAAAGGAACTCGATAACGGCGACAGCCACCGCGATACCTATTCCGGGAATTGCACCGAATACGGCCACGCCGACAAAGCAAAGGATCGATAGCCAAAATTCCCAACGCTGGATTCGGTAAATCCGCTTTAGATCATCAAACTCGAAGAGTCCGATGGCCGAAGATATGACAACCGCAGCAAGGGCAGCGTTCGGCAAATTCTGCAAAAGGTTGGGTGCCAGGAGCAACAACGAGGCGACGGCAATTGCTCCGACAACGCCGGATAACTGCGTCTTTGCACCGGCAGCCTCCGCAACGGGAGTACGGGAGGAACTGCTGCTAATCGGGAACCCTTGAAACAATCCCGCTGCGAGGTTGGAAGCTCCAAGAGCCGCCATCTCCTGATTGGGATCGACGCGATAGCCTAGCCGGACGGCATAAACGCGCGATAGTACGCTGGTGTCAGCAAATGAAACCATCGCGACCGCGAACCCGCCCATCAACACCGGTACGACATCCGCAATGTCGATCAAGGGGATTTGGAAGACGGGCAGTCCTTGCGGAAGCGGTCCCAGTACCGAAACCCCCGCTCGATCTGCCAATTGCAACAAGCCGGCAATAGCTGTCGCGGCAAAGACGGCGATAAGGATGCCTGGTACACGCTTGTGGCGTTTGAGCAGAAGGATGCACACCAGCGCTCCGCCACCAATCGCAAACGCGGCCCAGTTGATGCTGCCGGCCAGGATTCCTTTGCCTATTGCCCGCAGGTCGCGCAAGGGCCCGCTTCGTTCAACTGAAAAGCCGAGGAGCTTGGGAAGCTGGCCGAGAAGAACCGTCAACGCTATGCCATTCATATACCCGTATCTAATGGGTTTCGAGAGCAGTTCGGTGATAAATCCGAGGCGTGCAAGGCCCGCGATGATGCAGACTAACCCTGATACTATTGCCATGGCGCCGGCCAACGCGACTGCGCGCGCGGGCTCTCCTCCTGAGAGGGGCAAGACAGTAGCGAGGATGATTGCTGCGAGTGATGAATCAGGACCCAAAACCAAAATCCGGCTTGGCCCAAACAGCGCATAGGCTAGCAAGGGGACAATCGTCGCGTAGAGCCCGTAAATTCCAGGTACCCCCGATGCTACGGCATAGGCGATGCCGACCGGCACCAGCATGGTGGTTAGAACAATCCCTGCAACAAAATCATGAAGAAGCCAGTCAGCCTTGTACTGACGAAGAACTTGAAATCCCGGCAGCCAGCGCGCAAAACGATTTTGGGTTGCGTCAGCCACTTTCCTTTTTCATCCCCCATCATCCTTGTCGAACTCGCCTCTTCGGCTGCATCTGGCGGGTTCACCTCCTCATGATACATAGAAGTTATATCATATTTCGCCGGCTAACGCATTTGTTCCACCGCTGCCCGCAGATGCGTGCAAAGCTGCCGCCCTTGCGCGGAGTAACAGCCCTCCAGCGCATGATGCCGCCTGAGCAATCCACACTAGAAGGCAGAAGGCGACGGCGCCTGCCGCAGCAAACAAACGTCCTTTGGCAAAGAAAGCCATATCGCTCTCCCAGTGGTCTGAACCGCCGTGCATCCGACCGCATCGAGTCACTCGTTCTCAAGCCCACGGCCGCGCCCCGGATGACCAAAGAAGAGTGCCCGCCCCGCAACAACGGGCGCCCACTCGCCGGTGGGACGTCGCGCGGCTAAGTCGACGTTATTTGGTGATTACAATGTCGTCACGGATCAGGCTCGACAGTTCACCTTCGTCGGTGACCCCGAGTTCGATCCACTGAAGCAAGCTTTTTGCCTTTCGGGTCGCTTCAACGCTTCCCCTTGGGCAGCCGTTCTCTGCGCACCAGCGTTCGAGGACGCGATCGATCATGTCGGTGACCTTCGATATTAGCACCGGTTTTGCTAGCTCAATCCGCCGCATCTGCCCCTCTCTTACCCAAACCGTTGTTGAGCCTAGAGGTGCCGGCCGAGCGATGGCAATGCGCTGTATATAGGAAATGCCTTATGTGATGCCGCTGAAAACTCCCGTGTTGTAAAACGGCCATAGTAGTCAATTGGTTAGACTATTCGCTACAGGCTGGGGCTTCTATTTGTCCCAAGCTCCGCGAGCGCTTGGTCGTTGGCTGGGCAAATGATTTGACCGTCCTTCGCACCCATCTGGCGGTGTGGACGCACACTTTGTCGAGGATTGCTGTCAGTGATATGATGCATATTAGGCCCGCAACGGAGAATTTTCGATGGCTAGCCTGCGGATAGACGTCATGAGAATGGTAAGGCGCAACAAGCTGGTCGGTATGTGGGCGGCGCAAAAGCTGGCGCTCGCCGACGAAAATGCCAAAGCATACTCGGACGAGCTTGCAAGAGGGGCAGTCGACGTCAAGCGCAACGATATCCTTTCCATAATTCGGAGAGATTTCGACGCGGCAGGTGTGGCTCAATCAAACGAAGATATTCTGGCTGTTATGAACCTCTGTTGGCTTGAGGCTGGAAATCGAACAGAGACGTCGGATGCCAGTGACGGTGCGCTTGTGCAGATTGCGCGCAACTTAGTGAAGTAGAGTCTCAATGCATTCCACGCGTGAGAGGGAAACGGCAAACAGGGAAAGCTCTCAGCCTCCGAAGGCTGCCTGGAGGTCAGGCCTGATTGAACAGCTGGTCGCACGAACTGACAAGACTGCCCGGCCTCTTATTTGTCGAGGATACAACTCGTTCAAGTCACGAATTGCGGATATGCTAATGTAGTAATCGCTGCTCTATAGGCTATGATACCGGTGGAAAAACGGCGGCGGAGAGGGCGGATGTCGAATTTTGCTAGGGTCGTTCTATTGATCGCATCGCCTTTGATAAGTTCTCAGACCTTTGCGCAGGAGGCGGGGACCGAGACGGTGCTAGTGATAGGCGTGCCGCCTATTGATCAAGCGCACAATGAGCGCAAGGACCAAAGGCAAGCTGCGGACGAGCGTGACGGCGAGGTCACTGAGATGGCCCGCCAAGCGCTATCAAAAGCTCGCTTACTTGACGTTCCTCAGCTAACATCAAAGTGAGCCAGCCGAACTCTGCCACTCCTTCACAGTCAGGCAAGCCGACTAAAACACAGCCTGTCGCCTGTCGGCCCGGCGCCGCCATCGTCCGGCGGATACCGCTATCGGTCATGTTTTACAATCACGCATCGAGGCTACCCCGTCGAGAGCGCGTTGGATGTGGGCCTGTGTATTGTAGATGTGGGGGCAAAGTCGTAACCCGCCGCTGGAAGCGGCTCCGCACCGGCCCTGCAGGATGGCTTCCATCTGGAGCGGCTTGATCCCAATGGCGCGCGACGTCACCTCCGTCCGAAGGAATAGCGGTTGAAGCGGTTCCGAGATCCTACATTGCGACTGGGAGCGGCCTTTTTTGGCAAACAGCCGCACCAGCATCCAAAAGAGTCCCATTCCCAAACCTGTACTCTCGATTTGTCATCGTAATTGCCTTGAAGACGTAAGGACTGCCGCGACGGCATTCTTGCTCTTCGCTGCGGAAGTTATCCAAAGCCGCGAGGCGACTGCTCATCAGCCTAATGTCACCCAAGCGTATTTTTATTCCGGGTATCGAGCGCCGATCCTTTCAATTGGTCGCCATACAGATTTCAAATGGTCACAGAGTGACTTTCAATCGGTCATCATCATAGTTTCAAACAGTCATCAAAGGAATGAAGCTGTGGCGTTGTACCCAGGGCTCGTTGAGAAACGCGTTGCCGACGCGATGTCAGACACGCGAGTCGTGCTGACTATAGGTCCCCGACAATCGGGAAAAACGACTTTGGCTAAGAAGATGGCCAACAAGGAGATGGAGTATTATACGCTGGATAATGCGACGACCCTGGCCGCAGCAAGACAGGATCCAGTTGGCTTTGTAAGAGGTATGGATCGCGCCATCATCGATGAATTTCAGCGCGCGCCCCAACTGTTACTGGCCATCAAGGAAAGCGTAGACACCGACCAGCGCCCAAGGCGTTTTCTCCTGACCGGTTCAGCCAACCTCATGACGCTGCCACGCGTGGAAGACATGCTCGCAGGGCCAATGGAGGTCGTTCGATTGCTGAAGCTTGCCCAAAGCGAGATCAGAACCGCCAGCAGCTTCCTGCGTGACGCTTTTCAAAACGAAGCCAAGGCGGGTGAGCTAATTGTCGGAGACGACCTTATGGCAGCGGTTCTGGCTGGTGGATATCCAGAGGCATTGGGGCGCAAAAGCTTGAGCCGCAGACAGGATTGGTATGCTGATTATATTCAGGCGCTCGTTCAATGCGAATTTCGCTTTAGTTTCAAGCCAAGCAATCTCGAACTTGGATGGCTCCAATAGCCGATCGGACTCAGGTTCGATTCCCTTCCGGACCACATTCCCGTATATGACGCACGACCGAGCATCAAAGAGCCGCCGAGTAGCTCCGTGCCAGAACATACAGGCTGACGGCAAATATGACCCATCGGAAGGTCTGGGCTAGCATGTTTCGATGGGTCGCCAGCCGGCTCGCACCGCTCGTACCGACAATTCCGCCGCCGATGCCGCCTGCAATGAAATAGATTGCTGTCATCCAGTCGACCAAACCAGAAGCTGCATAATTGAGCGCGGTGGCAAGTCCGAACGTGCCGACGGCTAGGAGCGACGTTCCGACCGCATTGATCAGAGGCATGCCCGTCGCGAGCAGCAAGGCGGGTACGATTAGAAAGCCTCCCCCGATCCCGAAGAAGCCCGAACAGACGCCGGTAAGTAGCGCGATCAGTGTGGTCTTTCCATGCGTTCCGATCGTCAGCGACTTTGCCGTTACATTAGTCTGGCATTTGGCCTGCCGCATCAGGAAGCTGACGGCCATCATCAGCAGTCCAAACAGGAAGAGCAAGCTTTGTCCATTCACCAGCTTGCTGAGGCTCGAGCCGAAATAGGCGCCTAGGCAGCCAGCGATGGCAAACGTGACACCACATCGCCACCAGACATGCCCCTTGGCGGCATGGCCTGCCAGGTTGAGGTAGGCATTTGCCGAAACCGCAAGAGCACCGGTCCCAATTGCCGTATGAACATCGCGCATGCCGACAACATACATGAGCAATGGCGTCGCAAGGATTGACCCGCCTCCTCCTATCAGGCCGAGCGTGCATCCGATCAGCGATCCGGAACCAAGGGCAAGCAGGAGATGAGACAGCGATCCTTCCATCCGGTCAGGAACTCCACGCCGATGACGGAAACGCGTCTATCGGGATTTTCAGATAGCGCCGGCCGTTCTCCTCTGCTGGCGGCAGCTCCCCTCCCTGGATGTTGACCTGGAGTGCATGGAGGATCAGCCTCGGCATGGGCAATGTTCGGTCGCGAGTTTCACGGAGGTGGATGAAATCGTGCCGTGACTGGCCGGCGACGTGAGGGTTATTTCGCTTCTGGTCGGCAACCGTACTCTCCCACAGCGGCTGGCGCCCTCCAGGCATGTAATCATGGCCGGTGAAGAGACGGGTCTCGTCAGGTAAGCTCAAGATCGCCTGGATCGACTGCCACAGGCTCTCGGCGCTGCCGCCTGGAAAATCAGCACGCGCAGTCCCGCTGTCGGGCATGAACAGAGTGTCGTGAATGAAAGCCGCATCACCGACGATGTAGCTTATCGACGCCAAGGTGTGACCTGGCGAGTGAAGGACGCGAGCGTCGAGCTCACCGATCTTGAATGGCTCACCATCGCGGAACAGTCGGTCCCATTGCGAACCGTCGCAAGCAAGACCGGGCCAGTTGTAGATGTCACGCCAGATCCGCTGCACATCCCTGATATGCTCGCCGATCGCCATCGGTGCACCTGTCTTTGCCCTCAAGTAGGCCGCTGCGGAAAAGTGATCCGCATGCGGGTGGGTATCCAGAACCCAATCAAGCTTTAGGTCATGCCGTTGAAGGTGATCGAGGATGACGTCGGCATTCGTCGTCGCAGTCGAACCGGACTTCTCATCGAAATCGAGCACGGGATCGATGATGGCGCATCTGCGCGAGTTAGGACACGCGACGACGTACTGGATGCTGCCAGTTCGCTGATCGTAGAACCCGGCGACCTCAGGCCTGAGCATAGGCTTTGCCTTCGACGGGCGCAGGCCGCGGAGCGAAGATTGCCCTGCTGGGATCGACATCGTAGTGAGCTTCGAAGCTCGTTGCGTCCTTCGCGATCTGCTTGACTGCATCGAGGATGAACTGAACCTTCTCTTCGGAAAGGAGAACGCTGAAGTTCAGTCGGACGAACCCCGGCTTGCTGATTTCGTCGCCGGAAAGGATCGCCCGCCTTATCTGCTCGGACTGCGCTTCGTCGATGTTCAGCAGCCGGTGCACATAGGGTCCAGCGCAAGCGCAGCCACCGCGCGCTTGTATTCCAAACCGGTCGCTGAGCATCCTCGTCACCAGTTGCTGATGCACGTAGCCACCCTTTCCGTTCTTCACGCGAAAGGAGAAGATTGGAAGTCGATCAGGCGCGGGGAGGCCGAGGATCTCCATCTGCGCGACATCCTTCCATGCGCGGAAGGCGCGCTCAGTGAGTTCGCGATTGCGCTTTGCCATCGCTTCGGCGCCGATGGCGTCCTTGACGATAAAGGCCAGCGCGGCGCGAATGTCGCCGACCACGTTCGGAGTTCCGGCCTCTTCGCGCGCTTCCAGGCTGTCGGAGTAGTCGTGAGCCTGCGGTGACACAAACTTCACCGTTCCACCGCCCGGCCAGGATGGCTTTGCTGTCGAGACGGCATCGCGTCGAACGATCAATATTCCGGATGCGCCAGGGCCACCGATAAACTTATGCGGAGAAACGACAATGGCGTCGATCTCCGCATGACCGCCTGAAGACATCGATACCGGTACGTATGGCCCTGCGCCGGCGTAGTCCCAGATCATCTTCGCGCCGGCAGCCTTCACCATCGCCGTGATTGCTGCGACATCGCTGGTGATGCCCGTAATATTCGACGCCGCGGAAAGCGTGCATATCGTCAGATCATGCAGCTCGCTCTCAAGCGCTTGCCTTAGCAGCGACAGGTCCGGGCCGCCGCATGGAGCCTCGGCGATCTCGACGATGTCCGCGCCGCTTTCCCGCCAGGGCAGGATATTGGAGTGATGCTCATAGGGACCGATAATGACGCGGACACGCTTGCCCGTGGCGACGGCTTTGGTAACGCCGAACAGATTGACGAGCCGATTGATCCCCGACGTCGCGCCGGAGCCGGTAAAGATCACCGCATGCTGTTCTGCGGTCGCTCCGCAGAACACGCCAATCATTGCGCGCGCCTCCCGCCGCATCCGCGTCATGAAGCCGCCGCAGTAGGACGCCTCGGTGTGGCTGTTGGCATAATAGGGAAGGACTTCAACCAGTACGAAACGCTCGATCTGATGGAGCGCGCGACCGGACGCCACGTAGTCGGCATAGACCAGCTCTTTTTCCCCGTAGGGGCCGGAGATCGTCGCGTGTGCCCCGACGAGACCGTCGCGAAGATCGGCCATCACGCCTGGCCTGTTCAAGGTGAGGCGAAAATTGGAGAGCGGGGTTTCAGAACGACCTGAGGCTGCGGGGGCGATGTCCACGGGCTTTCTCCTAAGCTCGGATATTGACACCGATCGTATCCTGCTTCACGCTCAAAAAATTCACCTATTTTCTGAGTAATTTTCTGATTGGCATTTCAAATGAACGACGAAATGGAAAAACTCGACGAATTTGACATAAAGATTTTGAGTGCGATGCAAACTGATGCGAATCTCTCCCAGCGAGATCTGGCCGAGAAGATTGGCCTTTCTCAGAACGCTTGCTGGCGGCGATTGCAACGTCTGAATTCGATTGGGCTGATCCGAGGGGCTCATAGCAATATCGATCTTCAGGCGCTTGGATTTGATCTTACGGTCTTCGTGATGATCCGCACGCGCCACCATTCGAAGGAATGGAGCGAAGGTTTTCGGGCACATGTCGAGCGGATCCCCGAAGTGATCGATTTCTATCGTATCGGGGGAGATTGGGACTACCTCATCAAGGTCGTCACGAAAGGGATGTCTGGCTACGATGCGTTCTATCAGAAGCTCATCACGAACTTCGATCTTGCAACAGTGACCGGCTTCTTCTCAATGGAAGCAATTATCAACAATCGTCCACTAGATCTGCGCCAGCTGCGGTGAGCTCTTGAAAATCGTTCCATATGGGCAGCTGCGCGCTACGTATGGCAGATGTGAAACCCAGTATCAGCTCTGAAAGCCATAAGGCGCCACTATCACGGTGAACTTCTTGTTCCATACCCGATCATGATGGGCGCAAATGTTTCGAACGTAGGTCAGGTGATGAGCTACGACATCAGAATTTTCTCGCCCAAGCCATACCATTAGTAATCGTCTGACGATCGCGTGGCGCCGCTGAGCAGCTTGCATCGTTTGGCCCGCCGGCGCCGTGTTAATGGGCAGCACTTAGGTACAATATCCATTTCGCGCGGTTTCCGCGATCCTCTAACGAACTCGTTGAAATAGCGGTAGCGACATGCGGCTGTCGGGCCAGAACAGCGAACCGGGATGTTTCCCCGCGCCATCTCGGCGCTTGCTCGGGTATTCGTCTCTTGATGGCCACGACATCGCCGATCGGTGAAGAGAAAGGCCTATTTTCGAACGGCCATTCTGCGACACCTTCGTATAATGGAATCGAACATGCGTTCGGATGTTCTCTGGTGTCGAAGCTGGCAACATGTCCGCGTACGGATCAAAAGCTTCAGATCCTCAAAGACGCGGCATCTGTACGGGGAGTATGTCTATGGCTCGCCTTCTTTCTGTCAATGTAGGGTTGCCCCGCGACGTCGAATGGCAGAACAGGATCGTTAAGACGGCCATCTGGAAATTTCCAGTCGAAGGCCCGCGCATGGTCCGCAGATTGAACATAGATGGCGACGGGCAGGCGGACCGCACCGGGCACGGCGGCGAGCACCGTGCGGTGTTCGTCTATCAAATCGATTCCTATCGATATTGGGAAAGGTATCTTGGGCGGACCGACTTCGTCCACGGTCAGTTCGGTGAGAATTTCACCGTCGATGGCCTAGCCGACGACGAGGTCTGCATTGGTGACCGTTACCACATCGGCGGCGCGCTCTTCGAGGTGACGCAGCCGCGCGTTACCTGTTATCGACTGGGCATTCGAATGGACGTGCCCGAAATGGCGGCGCTGCTCGTGTCGCACGGCAGACCGGGCTTCTATCTCCGCGTCATCACGGAAGGCGAGGTTCAGGCCGGGACCGATATCGTGAAAATTGCGTCCGGCGAGGGAGGTATGACCGTCTCGGAAATCAATGCGCTGCTCTACAAGCCAGGACATCCTCCCGACAGGCTAGAACGTGCGTTGCGTATCCCGGCTTTAAGTGCCGGCTGGCAGCACTCGTTCGAGGAGCTGCTGGCCCAATCGGCTGAGGGCGGAGACGAGACGGGCAACGCCGGTCTTACCGGGAAGGCACAGCCCGGGCCGGCATGGCGCGGCTTCCGTTCGTTCCGCGTGCTTCGCAAATTGCAGGAGGCCGACGGTGTTACGTCGCTTGAACTCGTCCCCACAGATGGAAGGTCATTGGAGAGCTACCTGCCGGGACAGTTCATAGTTCTCCAGATGCAGCCACATCAGGCGCCGCGGATCCTCCGGAGCTATTCACTGTCAGGCCGCAGGGACGGCAGTTTGTTCAGGGTGACAATCAAGCGAGAGCCTCAGGGCGCCGCCGGAAAGTATGTGAGTGAAGAACTGAGCGAGGGTGATCTCGTACAGGCGAGCGCCCCGCGCGGCAGCTTTACATTGATGCCCGGCACGGGTCCAGTGGTGCTAATAAGCGCGGGAATAGGGGTCACCCCGGTCCTCGGGATGCTCCATGCTCTCGCGGCCGAACAATCGCGGAGGGGGATATGGTGGCTCTACGGGACACGCAGCAGCCTGGAACATCCGTTCGCAAACGAAGTTCGCGAGCTCGTTCGATCGCTCCCGCACGCTCGCAGTCATATCTGCTACAGCACGCCGGTCCCGGGTGACAGAGAGGGCGTCAACTACGACTCGGCGGGCCATTTGGATACGGCAACGTTGCGGACGCTTTGTTTGCCGGTCGACAGCGATTGCTACGTCTGCGGGCCCTCGAGTTTCATGAGCGACCTGACGGAGGGGCTTACAAGCCTCGGTGTGGCGCGCGGCCGCATCCACACCGAAATGTTCGGTTCTGGCTCGTCCATTACCCCCGGCATCGCAGCTTCGCCGCCACGGCCGCCGCATCTGCCGGAGGGCCGACCCGGCAACGGTGCACTCGTCTCGTTCGCCCGTAGCGGCCTGGCAGTACGATGGGACCCGAGCCTACACAGCCTCCTGGAACTCGTAGAAGCGTGCGATATCCCGGCGCGTTGGTCCTGCCGCACCGGCGTATGCCATACCTGCGAGACCGGAGTAATCTCAGGAACGGTTACCTACCAGCCGAGCCCAATCGATGCGCCTGCAGATGGCAACATACTGCTTTGCTGTTCGCAGCCCCAGGGCGACATCATAGTTGACCTGTGATGCCATCCCGATGCCCTTGCGCAAGGGGAGGATCCCGCCATCCGCACCACGGTTGTCGCGGAATAGGAGCTCAACGGAGATGAGGCCGCCCGTGGCGGTTGGGGGCACACGGTATTGGCTCACTCGTTGATGGCGCCGATACGAAAGCGCCCAGCAATAGGCGAGCTGGATGTTGGAGCCATACAATACCGTTCTCTGGCGCGTGGCGGTTCTGGCACAGGCGACTGTGGTGTCCTTGGTCGTTACCACGCGACTCGATGAAACGATTGACGGTGGGGGGTGTGGGCAAGAGTCGTGATCCTGTCGCGGTCGCCCTCATCCTCGCGGTCCGCCCCGCCGGACCAACTTCCACCACCTGCCATCCAGGCAATTCTCCTCCTTGCTCGGCTTGTCTGATTTCGACGCCTCGACTGGAGTTATTGATCCACTTCTCACCGGCGTTCCTTAGCTCGCTCTGACGGGGCTGACCCGACTTCAGCATCCGCTCAACCGTCGATCTGCCTCATGTCCGGGCATCCACCCGCCTATCAGCCAGCTCCTCCCAGTACAGTCACCAAGACCGCACCCCACAAGGCAAGCAACACGTTACCGATTGCATACCCGAGGCCGTAGCCCAACGCCGGTACGCTGCTTTTGGCGACGTCCTGGACCGCCGCCAGGGCAGGGGCCGAGGTACCGGCTCCACAGCAGGTACCAATAAGAACTCCTTCGTTCATTTTGAAAATCCGAGTGCCGACTAGGACGGCAAGCCCATGCGAGGCAACTACAACGACGATTGTAATCAGTACCAGCGCAGGACCCGATGCAAGAAGGCCACTGACAAAGCTCGGGCCCGCTGAAATGCCGACACAAGCGATGAAGGCCGAAAGCCCAACGGAATCAAAGAGCCATAATGTGGCCGCGGGAACGAAGCCGAATGTCCGCCGACGGGCGCGGAGCCAACCGGCGACCAGTCCGCCGAGGAGCGTCCCCACAGCCACGCCAAGTCCCAATTCCAAGGCGCCAATCCGAAGGGCAGGAATTCCGATCACTCCTCCGAGAAAAATAAACAAGGCAACATAAACCATGTCGGTCGCCGTCGTTGGACGGTCAGCGTAGCCAACGGCAGCAGCAGCTTCCTCGACATGTTTGCGGCTACCGACGATGGTCATCACGTCGCCCCTCTCGACTTTCAAGCCGCCGTATGCCGGAAGTTCCGCGCCCAGCCTTGTTACCTTGCGAAGGAAGATCGTGCGTGCCTCAGGCTCACGCCTGAGTTCAAAAAGTGTCTTGCCGATGACGGATCGTTTCGTGACGACGACATCGAGCGTTTCGGTGGGTATGTCCAACAATTCCGCGTCATCGATTTCCGTACCGATCCCGGCGCCCTTCTCCACCAAAAGACCGCGCAGTCCGGCCACCGCGACAACGTCGCCAAGCTCAAACCTGAAATCGGGGTAAGCAACAACAATGTCGCGGCCTCGTCGAATCTGCTCGACGTACGCCTTGGCCCCAGGAGGGACTTGCGCTTCAGCTTCGGAAACACTCATTCCAACCCACCGCGGATCAACGGCGAAAGCGCGAGCCTCGATCGCGCGTCTGGCTGACTCTCCGGTTGTGTGATCGTCGGTTGGTGCGTTTAGTTTTGCCTCCATCTCAGCGCAGGCTTCCGGTAGTGATCGCGCCAGCAGCCGCGGCAGCAGTTGCGACAAGACAAGGATTGTAGTGATTACGCCGACGAGATAGGAAACAGCGAACGCGGTCGCGACGTCCGCCTCAAAGGCGCGCTGCACCACCTCTTGGGCGCCGGTTTTTCGGAAGGTGTCAATTGCCACACCAACGGTCGCCGACTCGGTCATGGCGCCAGCAAGTAGACCGGCGGCAATTCCAACGTTCAGGCCCAGCAGTGCGGCCAACGCCCAAACGACCGCAAGGCCCACGACACAGACCACCACCGTGATCGCGATCTGGGGGAGCGCCTCGCGATTGAGGCTGCGGAAGAATTGCGGCCCGGTGCGATAACCGATCGCAAAGAGAAAAAGTAGGAAAAAAGCCTGCTTCACATCGTTGGCGACCTGGACGCCAGTTTGCCCGACCAATACGCCTGCGATTAAGCAACCGGCCACCGATCCCAGTGTGAAACTGCCGACTCTGAACTTTCCGACCGCATAGCCGATGGCAAGCGTGAGGAAGAGCGCAAGCTCCGGGTGGTCGTTAAGTATTCCAGATAGGGTCTGCATCTCTACCACCGAGATTTTCGTTGACGGTCAGAAGGCGCGGAGGCGCGCGGATTTCGGAATTGCAACAGTTTATTGGCGCGCGCTGTCATCACATCCGGACACGAGTAACTGCGCTTTCCCGGGGAGCCATCACGTTCTCCAATGTTCACGTTTCGGCTAACTGGGTGCAGGTGCAGAGTAGGTGCGTGTGGGATATTGGTAAGTACGTTACGGTAAACGTCCGCGTAAACAGGTGCTGGCTTACTCTCTGCAAGCCTATGAAATTCCAACGGCTTCTATTGGGTGCTCGTGAACGAGAGATGCGGCATCGCTTGGTCGTAAGTCCATATTGAAAGAACAGGCACACGCTGTTCACCACCGCCGAGGGCATCGCGCCGGTTCGAGTTCCTTCAAGGCGAGACAAGCGTTTGCGCTATCAAGGAAGCGCCACTGCCCCGCCTCGAGCAGATCAGCTAATGAGAAGTTCTCTGGCACTGCCAGAAACGTATGCCGATCGCCCTGGCCCTCCGTCAGGCGTACGCGCCCTTCGATGGCCGCCGCCACACGACGCTGCAAGTCGGCCCTGCGCGCGAGATTCGTCCGGACCAATGCGGTCAATGCGACGAACCTGCATATCGACCAGCAAGTGATGGACGCCGTCGGCCGCATGGGTGGCCATACCTATGCCCGCACGCGTGACCAGTTCGACGTCAAGACGGTGACGCCGCAAGAGTGGCAGGACCGGAAGAGCTTGTCGAAGACGGCAGCCGAATGCGAGGACTGACGTTTGGCGGCGCTCGACCTCGGCACCGAGCTGACACGGGCCGCCGGCGGCAGCCGCATCCGCCAGATCAGGATCGGCACCGTCTATCCCGCCACCATGGGCATGCTGCCGACGTTTCTGTCGAAGATCGCCCGCAAGTATCCCGACGTCCGCATCCATATCACCTCCGGCAACACCGGCGATATCATCCGCGGTCTGGAGAGCGGCCAGCTCAATCTCGGCTTCATCCGGCCGGTCGAAAACATCGGCTCACTGAGGTTCGTCTCGATTGCCCATGAACGCTATCATCTGGCGGTTGGCCACACCAACCCGCTGGCCGAGCGCGAAGACCTCAGCATCGACGATCTGCGTGACCAGAAGATCATCGCCTTCAACCGGCAGAACCTGTCGTAACGCGGATCAGAAGACGGTGGTAAAGCCGACCGTTCCCTTCAAGCCATAGCCGCCGTCGAAGCGCGTGGTGGTCAGTGCTTCCCCATATAGGCTGTACGTGCCTTCCGCCCAGCGGTAAGTTCCGCCGACGCCGAATTCGGCGGCGAACTTCTCCGGTTCGAACTTCACGTTGACATCAGATACATTCACCGACGTGCCATTGCGGAAATCGTAGGTCAGGTTGGCGATCGCATAAACGTGGTTGCCGCTTGCTCCGGCACCGTCATCATAGTTCACAGCCACGCCGATACGGCCCTTGGCGCTATCGGAGCGATCAAGGCTCACATGCGCGTTGAAGGGATCGGTAAAGCTGTCGAAGTTGACGGAGTTGTACGACAACTGCGCCTGAGGAATGATCGACCAGCTGTTGTCGATGGCCACCTTGCGACCGGCTTCGATGCTCAGCGCATAGCCATTGCCATCATTGCGATCGACCATCCTGCCGACTTCGTCAGCCGAGAGATCGGTCGACAGGCGGGCGACCTGCGCCTGCCCATCGACATAGAAACCGTCGCTGCCGTACCATGTCAGCGTCGCGCCGATGCTGTAGCTATCCGTGTCGTTGTCGCCGTTGCCGAGGGGGGAAGCGATGTTGGCGTGGGTCTGGCCGTACTGGACATTGAGGCCGGCGATCAATAGGCCCTTGTCGGTTTCTTCAAGCAACCCGTCGATGCCGACCTCCACCAGATAGCGGTTACTCTCATAGGACATGTCCGTCGTCGAACTACCCTCGGCGTGGTCATGCGCGCCTTCGATGCGGGTCCAGAAATTGCGCGGCCCGGTGTAGCCATTTGCCGAGCCGACACTGTCGTCTTGCTCCGACCAATAACGGTCCCCAACGCGCTGCCTGAGCGTCGGCAGGTCGGTCATGCCAAGAAGAACGATCGGGTAGTTTTCATAGACGGGCACGGTCGGCGCAAGGCTGACAGTCCGCAGATACCAGTCGCCGTCAGTCGGGTCCGTGATGCCGTTCTGGAAGAGACCGTAGCGATTGGCCCCCCCGATCGTTGGCGCGCCGAGCACGAAGACATCGGAGGCAGATACTCCTGCAACGTTGACGATCTTGATACCATCGCCCGTGGTCTCGCCGCCATAACCGCCAAGATTGGTCACGAACACCCTCGTCGCGCCGGTCCCGAGGATGGTGTCGCCCGTCACGGCAAGAAGATCAGTCGGCGAGGCATCTTGGTAAAGCGCTGCGTCGATCAGCAGCGCACCGCCATTGCTGGTATAGTTGCCGCCGATCGTCAGCGTGCCGATGCCGTTGATCCCTGGCGCGATGGAACTGCCCGAATTGTTCGTCGTATCGCCAACCGTGCCGACGCCGCCGAGTGTGCCGCCGTTGATATCGACAGTTCCGCCGAGACTACCGTTCACCTCCAGCACGCCGCTATGGATGCTTGCCAGGCCGGAAAAACCTGTCTGGTCGGCATTGAAGATGGTGCGTCCGGGGTACTGGTTGATCGCGCCGCTGCCGTTGATCGGCGTGTCGAAAACGTAGCCGGTTTCGGTGTGATTGAAATTGATCTCTGCGCTGGCGGCGAGCGTGACCGCCGAGGCAACAAGCGTACCTGCCGCTGTCGCCGCAGCACCTGCTACGCCACCGATGTTCAGCGAGGCGTTGCTGTTGGCAAGAGGTCCGCCTAAAACGAGTGCCGACGTGCCGCCATTGATGATCACCTGAGCGTCGTTGGCAATGGTTACGACACCGGTGCCTCTTGTCCCCACTGTCATTGTGGTTGCTCGAAGTTCCGATCCGTCGCCGGACACCAGGACATTGAAGTCTGGAATGACCCCGTTCGTAGTTGTCGCGACGTTGACGGTGGTGGCGGTTACGACGCCGCCGTCCAGAACTTGACAACGAGCCGCTTTGCATCGCAAGCGTTGTCCCAGTTTTCCACGCGGAGCCATCGCCCGACACCACGACCATGGCGTTCGCTCCGGCGTATCCGATATTTCCGATGCTACCGAACGAGGTTTGTCCGACAATGTTGACGACACCGCCGTCCACCACATTGATGTATGAGGTACCGGCAACAGAGGCGAAAGAGGCTGCCGCCAACGTAGAACCATCGCCAAGGACGTTTACGGTTGCAGTGCCCAGCGTTGACGTTTTGTGAAGTGTCACGCCGCCTGTCGACGTGAACATAGCGCCGTCTTGGATTGTAAACGTCGAGACACTTCCCACGCCGCCACTAAGCTGATTGGCATCGGTGCCAGAGGCTTGCACGCGCGTGCCCGCACCAGAGATAGTGAGGGATGCTTCCGATCCGGTTGCTCCTGCGAGGTCAAGCTGGGCGAGCGTGCCCCCTGACGATGTTCCGTACGTTACGTTCGCGCCGCCCGTGATGACGGTCGAGCCATCGTTCAGGGCAACTCGAGTAATCCCAGTTGCCCTGTCTTGAAGGTAAAGTGTTCCATCACCGGTCTTTGTCAGAACCGAAGTGGAATTCGCAGCGACGCCAGAAAGAGTGAGCGTGGCACCAGCAGAGACATTGAAGGCACTACTGCCGGAGAACGTGAGAGTATAGCCGTCCGTCTCTACCTTAATATTTTTCCCCGCGACGGCTGGGAACGGGCTGGAGAGGGAGAAGCTGCCCGTGAGCGTGATAGTTGAAGAAGCATCCGGGCTCGCCTGCGCGTCGGCGATCGCTTGATAGAGTTGAGCTTCAGTCGATACGAAAAAGGCGGCGGCCGAAGCGGCCTGTACGCTAAATCCGAGGGTAAAACCCCTAGTGAGACCCCCGACAGAAATCCAAGCTTTCGGCTTGATTCTCCGGCAAAACCCCGCGTCTCAAAGCTCAAACCCATCGCCTTTTCCTCATGCAAATTCTACTGAGTTTGCTACCTATAGGCGATCTCAATTTTTGATAATTGTTAGTTTTTGCAGGTACTTAATTTGATCAGTGGCGTGATCCCGCTGTCGCTGTGGTTGATTAAAGCTTAACCTCTAGACGCTGCGCTTGGCGAGGGAGGAAAGCCGCGCAGTGAGTCTTTGGCGTCTGCTTTGCAAAGCGGCTATAGAACGGGCCGTCACAACAAGAGGGCAGGTTCCGATGCTTCAAAATCCCGCTCTATCAAGCGCTTGATCCGTCGATATGAGACGTCGCCGGTTCAGGCCCCTGCAATAGCTCTTACAGTTCTCACTGATTTGACAAACTTTGCCATCGCCGGGTATCGTGAGACATCAAGGAGACTCGAATGGCGACGATGAATGTGTCCCTGCCGGACCCGATGAAAGACTGGGTCGAAGCGCAAGCCAAGACCGGTCGATACTCGAACGCGAGTGACTACGTTCGAGACCTTATACGCAGAGACCAGGCCCGCACCGACAAAATTGCCGAGATGCAACGTTTCGTCGATGACGGAATGAAAAGTGGCGTTGGGAGTCGTTCGAAGGACGAGTTGTTCGCCACAGCCCTGGCGCGTGCCGAGACCACCCCCGGACGCGATTAATGCCATTCAGCCTGTCTGTTGAAGCGGAAGAGGATATCGTCTCAATCGCCGAGCAAGGCGTCCGTAACTTTGGATCCCCGGTCGCCAAACGATATCACGATGAGCTTTTCGCCGGGCTCGATCTGATCGCGGCGAGCCCTCTAATGGCGCGTGAACGGCGTGAGATTTCTCCGCCAGTCAGGATCCATCCATTCAAGGCGCATCTGGTAATCTATCGGATCTCCGATGATGGCCGTGTTTTCGTGATCCGCATCCGTCACGGGCACGAAGATTGGATCGGAGACACCCTCTAATGCTCCGCAAGATTGGCCGCAAAATCGGCAATTTGGCTCCCGTAGTGTGTTCTTAACCTCCCGCTCAGAAGCGCTTCAGAGCCGCTGTAAATGTATGCCTGTTGCCCTGTAAAACGCTACAGAATCGGCGTATTCCGGTCGACGATTTGTCTCCTTTTCCCTCTCTCGAGGAGATGCAGAGAAACTTGTCGTCGTCGGAGTGGGCCGCAGCCGCTTCATGGCCGTGACGCCGCGCTGCCGCAAGAATCGCGACGAGATCAGCGCCCTGATGCAAGGAAAACTGGATTGCGTTCTCGATGATCGCGAACGAACTCGCTTCCGGATGCGTCGTCAGTGGCAGATGGAACTGCGGCCTCATTGCGCTCTCCCGCGACCGGGACCAGGGACACAGCGTCGCCAGTTCCGCGCGCCTCTGTCGCCTCGAAAAGTCTGACGCCTCCAACGATGTCCTCAAGGGCGTTAGAGCCGCGATACCGATTCAAGCGGTCATACGATCGTCTTAATCATCATCACTTCCCGGTCGGAAAGTGGTCGTGATGAGCGCGATTGTTCCACAGGGTAGTGCCAGTCGACCGGTTGGCGGATCGACCTTCACAGCTCTTTGGTTGTAATTTCTGATGTCGCCGAGAATTTTTGCTGGCGATACCTTGAAACCGGAGTCCGCAATAACCGAAGACCCCATTGTGTACGTGCGTCCCGGCACCCATACCAGTCCATCGAATGCGCGATCGTATGCATCTATTGCGCTCATGGCCCCTTCCTAAGCGAAGGTACGCGCCGCCAGTCATTGTGACATGCGGTGTGGGCGCTGCCTATTGTCCTTTGGGGAGGGGGAGATCGCCCGAAGGTCACGCGCCAACCGCCGATCGATGGCGACCACAGACGACATAGGGGATTCCCCAAAGGGCAATATCTGGAAAAGCTAATACAATGTAGACAATGGATGGAAGAGCGGACTTGCCCTCTTCGTCAAACGGAGGAGCGGCGTAGGTGTCCGGGAGGCACCCAGCTGACATGAACTGCCCAATGGCAGCAGCGATCCCAACACCGTCGACCCTTCGTCTTAGCTCGACTCGTCTTCAACCAACATCGGTCGTCCCTGCGGCGACCTCCAGAGGGAGGCATTCGAAATGAGACGGACTACAAAGGTCATAACGGCAGCAATGGCGGTCGCCGGCAGCCTGCTAGCGAGCACCGCAACGATGCACGCGCAAGAGACCAAAAAGCCCAACATCCTGTTCATCATGGGTGACGACATCGGCTGGATGCAGCCGAGCATCTATCACCAGGGCATTGCGGTCGGTGAAACGCCCAATATCGACCGCATCGGCCGGGAAGGCGCGAAGTTCATGACCTACTATGCCGAGCAGAGCTGCACGGCAGGGCGGACCGCGTTCATTACCGGCATGCAGCCGGTCCGTGTCGGTATGGTTCTACCGGAGATTCCCGGAAGCCCGTCCTATCTGCGGGCCGGCACGCCTCACCTCGCCAAGTTCCTGTACGACCTCGGTTACTCGACAGGGGAGTTCGGCAAGAACCATCTGGGAGATACCACCGAATCCCTGCCGACGGCGCACGGGTTCCAGGAATTCTGGGGCTACCTCTATCACCTCGACGCCATGCAGGGGGTGAGCTTCCCCGACATCAACAAGACCTCAACCGAACAAGGGATCGCACCACCTTGCAGGAACACGCCGATTCCTGGGATAGCGGAAGACCCAGCGGCAGTGGACGCAAAAACCACGACCTGCCTGACACCGCCGCGTCCGATGCTCGCGTGCAAATCCTCTGACGGATCGCCGGCCAACCAGTCATGCAAGGACGAAGGGCCGCTGACGCTCGAGCGCTCCAAGACGATTGACGAGGAGATCTCGGCCAAGGTCATCGATTTCCTCGACCGCAATGATCCGAAGAAGACCAACAAGCCGTTTTTCGTCTGGTACAACCCCGCCCGCATGCATATCACCACCGTGCTACCGGACAAATACCTGAACATGGTGGGTGAGCCAGGCGGCAAGGACTGGGGTGTCAACGAAGCCGGCATGAAGCAGATGGATGACAACATCGGCTACGTTTTGAAGAGGCTCGAGGAGATGGGAGAACTCGATAATACCATCGTCGTCTTCACCACCGACAACGGCGCCGAGACGATCACATTCCCGGACGGCGGCACGACTCCGTTCAAGGGCGGAAAACTCAGCACCTGGGAAGGCGGCATGCGTGCGCCGCTCGTGGTTCGCTGGCCGGGGCACATCGAGCCCGGTACAGTCAAAAACGAGATGTTCTCCGCCCTCGACTGGCTGCCGACGTTTGTGAATATCGCCGGCGGTCCCAAGGGTGACGGCCTGAAGAAGGAGATCGAGGCAGGCAAGTATCCGGGGATCGTCAAGACCACGCTCGACGGGATCGATCAGCGCGACTTCCTGGAAGGCAAGTCACCATCCGCACGCGACTCGTTCCTGTATTATTCCGGCAAGGAGCCATCTGCGGTCCGCTACAAGAACTGGAAGATGTACTTCGCCATGGTCTCCGACGATCCGGCTGGATTCATTGGCGGCGTGCAGCCTTACGCCTGGACCCAGGTCGTCAACATCAAGCGCGACCCATTCGAAACCTCGGTCGGACAACAGTTGAAGACGCTCTTCGGTACGGGCGGCGCCATCGCTTCACCCTCCACCGCCTATGTCTATGACTGGAACATCCTGCCCATCGGCCAGCAGTTGTGGCTGAAGCACCTCGAGACCTACATCGACTTCCCGCCGCTTCAGAGCCCTGCAAGCTACAATCTGGAGCAGGTGATGCAGCAGGTCCGCGAAATGAAGACTGGTCACGACTGACGCGTAAGCGAATAACGACTTTGTAGCGGACGCCGCAAGGCGTCCGCTAGAGTACGCCCAAGGGCTCAGAGGGCCGAATGATTAGCGATGCCATCCAAAAAAGTCGTGACGAGCCGCGCTGGCCTCCGGTGGTGGCGATTCTCGGCGTGTTCGCCTTCCTTGAGGTGCTGCCACATCACGTCTACGCCATGCCGCGGTGGATATCATACGCGGTCTTGGTAGCGGCCATTCTACCGATGGTCCTTGTCACGCTGTCCACCGAAAAGGACGTTTGGCTGCGGATCGAGCATGTCGCCATCATGCTGCTTGCCAGTGTCTATGCGGGGAATACCGCGGCGGAACTTGGCGATATGGTTGGGATCATCACCGTGCATCCGCCCGAGACGCGATCAGTGTCGCTGTTGACGTCGTCCTTTACGATCTGGATCACCAACGTCCTTACCTTCTCCCTGCTCTACTGGCAGATCGACGCCGGTGGTCCGTCACGCATCGCGCGTGGGATGGCGGGAAGACCTGACTGGCTGTTTCCACAGGCGTCGGCTCCCGAACTCGCCGAGCCGGACTGGCGGCCACTTTACATCGATTATCTTTCTCTCGCGTTCAATACGGCGACTGCCTTCAGTCCCACCGACGTGCTGCCACTGACCCGGCGTGCGAAGGGCTTGATGATGCTCGAAAGTGCCATTTCGCTCCTGACACTCGTCCTCGTGGCCGCGCGTGCAGTCAACGTCATTCCGTAGCGCCCGAAAACGCCGCGGTTGTCCATTCATGCTGCCAGATCGAAGGTGCCTGCATGTCAGTCGAGGCCGATCAACTCTCAATAATGATCAGCCATGCGGTCGCGCCGGCGTTCATGCTCAATGGTGTCGCCGCGATGGTGGCGATCCTGGTTAATAGGATTTCCGGTGTCACCGAACGGATCAGAAAACTCTGCGAGATCGACGCAAGTGACGTCGCGCGAGCCTCGCTGAAGAAGGAGATCGCGGCATTGTGGCGGCGTGAACGCATCTTGAACAGCGCATTGCACCTGGCAGTGCTGGCCGGAATCGGTGTGACGCTTCTGCTCCTCTTCGGCTTCGTTGTGGCCTTTCTGGGGTACCGTCACGAACCGGGGGCGGCCGTACTATTCATTACGGCTCTCTGCTTCCTGGCGGGATCGCTTCTTCGTTTCCTGCAGGACGTCAGGTTGTCGCAAGGTGAGCACGACGACCGCTTGCGGTGATAGCCCGAACTGTGCGGGTCCGTTCGCCTTCACTAGAAGTGGAAGGCTACCCCAACAATCGGCCCCTGCTGGACGACGTCGAAGACAAATCCATCGTCCTCGTAGTTGACGCCTAAGGCTCGGTACCCGGCTACTGCAGAGATGGTGTCGTTGAATTTGTAGCCGAGGCCGAGGCCCACGTCCCAGTCGACGTCGGCGCCACCACCGCCCACCAGCCCCCATCCCGTGACATAAATTTCGGGGGTAAAGAAGTAGTTTCCGCGCACGCCGACGACGGCATCCACCCACGTGGCACTGTCATCCCGCTCCACACCGGCCAGGAGTCCGCCGTTGAAGGAGATGTCGGTCTCGACCGACCAGACTTTCATGCCGCCGAACACGTCGAGTTGGCCATTCTGATCTTCGAGGACGGCGTAGCCCGCGCCCAGAAGTCCTGCAAAGGTCTCCGACGTCACTCCGACGCTATCGGCGAAGATGCCGCGCGGTGTATGCGCATCGGCCCCCAGTTTCACGTAGACAATGTCGCCGACGACGCTGTAGCGGTCATATCGTGCCTCGGCTGTAGCCATGAAGGCGAAGTCGAGATTGTCGAGAATGTCGCCGAAATCGGCATCGATATTGATCTCGGGAAGCCCGAATTGCCGCACGTCCCCGGAAATTCCGGCAGCCCAGAAGTAGGGTGCCACCGTGAACTCCCAGCCGCTGCGGGTCTCGACCGTTTTCGCTTCGGGGGCTAAGGGTGTGAGATCAGCGGAACTGCCGAGCGATGCGGTCGACAGGCCTGCGAGTAAGACGATTGCAGGCAAGAGAATGGCTTTCATGAGAATCCCCCGATCTCGTTTACCGCGCCGCATTGCTTCCGAGTCGAGACTGTGTGACCGGCAGCGGCGTTCAGCAAGCTGAAACAAATAGTCGGGCTTGCTGGAGCGGCAGGAATGCCTGAAGCTGTGGCTCGCCGGCCTCAGTCTCGCTTTTCTTCCTGCTGGGACGAACACGCCACGATGGTGACGTGTCCCTTGCCGAAGTCAATAGCAAGGCGGGAAGGGATAATAGCCGCATTGCGGGCCGTTATTGTAGGAATTGTAGTAGTACGGGCGGGCTGCCGCTGCTCCTACCGCGGCGCCGGCGACGACACCTGCTGCAACCGGGGCGCCGCGATACCAGGCGCCGTGATAGACCGGCGCCTGCCAATAGGAGCCGCCCACGCGGTTGATGTTCGTGTCGCCGATATGTACTTCGTCCCCCCGGAGTCCGCCTCGGAAATCACCACCTGCAAAGTCACCTCCGCGCATGTCTCCTCCGCCGAAACTACCACCAGCAAAGCCGCCTCCGTGGAAGCCGCCGCCACCGAATCCTCCACCGCCAAACCCTCCTCCGCCGCCGAAGTGATCGATGAAGAGAGCAGCCGGTCCAGAGGCGCCGGTCAGGTTGCCCTCCAGCACGGTTATATCGAACGTCAGTGTGGTTCCATCAAGTTTAGGGGTCTTGAGGGTCACGACAGCGTCGCTGACATCTGAACCGTCGCCGCCCAGGACCGACACCGTCGCGTTCGGCGGGTCGACGGCGAAGTTGTCCTTGCCGTCGTCCCACTGCATGATGAATTGTTCGGTCGTCACATGTCCTGCCGCGCGAACCGGCCGGTCAGCAAAGACGATGGAATTGGCCGACACGCCGGTCAGGATGAGCTTGCCGTTTTCAATTTTCGCGCCAGACGAATTGAGCACCGCCAATGACGGGACCGGTCCCGTCGGCGTGACCAAGCCAATGGTCTTTTCCAGCGGCACGTGCGGCTTCTTTGGGGCGTCCTGGGCAAAGGCGGCGGAGCTCAAGGCAATGCTGCCGAGCAGGATGAGTGTAGTGGATCGGTCGATTTTCATGGAAGTGTCCTCGCAGTTGAAAAGTGGCAAGGTGTATCACCTGCCATGCCCCCTTAAAATCATTGACTTTTCGTGTTTCGTCTCTGAACGAGCAGAGCCGACTAGTCCTTGAAGATCGTTTTCCAGTCAGCTTTCATGTCGACGACGGTCCAGCCCATGATCGCGGCCGCATCGAGCGCCTTGTCGAGGCGGCCGAATTCGCTCTTGCGGTCATAGGCGTATTCACGTTCCTCGTCGGTGTGGTGAATGAGGACCCCGAGACGCGCGGGCGCGCCTGCCATTGTCGTCCACTGCAGCATTTCGAGATCGCCGTCGGAATTGCCGAAGGCTGCGATCGGACGACGACCAATCTCCTGGTTGATCCCGACCGGCTTGCCGGCCTTGTCGTCGATAAAGTTGACTTCCGGCAGACGGTACAAGGTCGGGGTGTCGTCCTGCATCTTGAACTGCGTCTTGATAGAGGAACCGATAACCTGCTCCGGGGGCACACCGTAGACTTTCTCGGTCCAGGGTCGCATGAACTCAACCCCGCCGCCCGACACGATGAACGTCTTGAAGCCGTTGGCGCGCAAATAGGACAGCAGCTCGACCATCGGCTGGTATACGAGCTCCGTATAGGATCGTTTGAACTTTGGGTCGCGCGCCGTCGAAAGCCAGTCGGTCACCACCTTCTGGAAATCAGACGTGGTCATTCCCGCATGGGTGACCATGATGAGCTCCAGTAGACCTTTTTCTCCTGATGCGGCGAGCGTCTTCATGTCGCCTTCGAGCACCGCTTTGAAGGGCTGGACGTTCTTCCATTCCGGATGCTGCGGAGCGAGCGTCTTCACGCGGTCCAGGGCGAATGCAAGCTGGGTGTACATGGGGTGCTCGACCCACAGCGTCCCATCATTGTCGAAAACAGCGATCCGTTCCGGTTCCGGGACGAAGTCGGGCGATCCCTGCTTTGTCACTCTTTCCACGAACGACACGATTGCCGATTTTGGCCCGGTATCATTCCAGGACGGCAGGGGATCGCTCTGTGCATAGGCAGACATCACGAAGGCTAAAGCTCCGATGATGAACGCGGCAGCCACCTGGAACGGCGCGTTGACGAGATGGCGAAACATGGTCTTTACCTCTGAGGTAAGAGCGGCGCGGACGACGCGTTCGCTCTCTTCCGGCATCCATCAACTCTAACGAATGTGTCCAGTCCCTGATATTGCCCTTTGGGGAATCTGAGCAACCATGAGTGGCTTTGGCGGCGCATGACACCTCAGCGATAAGGTGTTATCATCCGCCGCCTTGGGGGTGGGCGATGGCCTTGGGCAAGGGCGAGGGTCGAGTGCAATGCGCTGGTGTTTTGCTGGCAGCGCTCTTACTGGCTCCTTCGGCTTTATTCGGTGCCACGCAAGTCACGCCACCGCGTCTCGATCGACCGCCGAGGGTTCTCATACTCTATCCATATGACGAACGCATCGCGGCGACCACCTCTGCCGGAGAGGCACTACGAAGGCGCCTCCTCGAAGCGACGGGGGGCAAGATCGATCTGTTTTCCGAGTTCCTCGACCTGTCGCGGTTTCCGGAAGCCGGGCATGTCACGCGACTGGGACGATACATGGCGGAGAAGTACGCTGTCCGTCGCCCGGACGTCGTTGTCGCGCTCGGAAAGGAGTCGGCTAGTTTCATTTCGACGAACCGGGAAATCATCGCACCGGATGCGAAGATCGTCGCGGCAGGTTTCGGCAATTCAACCTCAGAGAATATCGATCTCCCGGACGACGTCATCGGGGCGTTCACAACATTCGACATTCTCAAGACCGCGGAAATGGCTCGAGGGCTGCAGCCCGGCGCCCGTCACCTCTATATCATCGGTGGATCGTCTGAGTTTGACCGGGGTTGGTTGGCGACGGCGCGCTCCGACCTCTACGAATTCTCCAAGTCATACGAAACGACCTACCTCGAAAACCTGACGATCGAGCAATTCATTGAAAAAGCGGCCCACGTCCCTGCCGATAGCATCATTCTGGCCTTGACGGTCTTCAAGGACCAGGCTGGGCGGAACTTCATACCTCGCGAGGCAATCGAGAAGATTGCAGCAACGGCCAGTGCGCCGGTTTATGGCCCCTATCAGACCTACATCGATCACGGTGTCGTCGGCGGCAATACCGTCACATTCGACACCTTGGGCGAGACCGTCGGCAATCTGGTACTCGATGCCATTGCCGGCAAACAGGTGAACGATCTTCAAGCCCCGCAGACTTATATCGTCGACGCGCGGCAACTAAGGCGTTGGGGCTTGGCGGAAAAGAACCTGCCTGCCGGTACCATCCTGTTGTATAGGGAAAAGGGTCTTTGGGAAGGCCACTGGTTGGCAGTGACAGGAGCGTTTGGTGTCGTGTTGATGCAAGCCGGCATCATCGCAGCCCTACTGCTCGAGCGGCGTCGGCGCTTGGAGGCGGAGAGTCGGTCGCGACTCCACCTGCTCGAAGCTGTCCACCTGAACCAGTCTGCGACGGCGGGGGCGTTGTCGTCTTCGGTTGCCCATGAACTCAATCAGCCACTGTCGGCCATCAGAAACAACGCGGAGGCTGCCTCGGTACTGCTTCATAGCGACAGCCCTGATCTTAAGCTCATCCAACAGATCCTTCTCGACATTCAGGCAGATGATCAGCGTGCGGGCGACATTATTGGCCGGATGAGAGGATTGCTCAAGAAAAGAAGCGAGATCGACTGGCAGGAGTTCGACCTGAACGATGTCACGTCGAACGCAGTCAGTATCATTCACGGAGAGGCGGAACGCAGGGGGATCACGCTCAAGACAAAGCGGCCGACGACAGAGCTACCAGTGCGCGCAGACAAGGTTCATGTGCAGCAGGTTGTCCTCAACCTGGCGACCAATGCGATGGATGCCATGACCGAGGCGGGGTCCGACAGCAGGATCCTAACGCTGGCGACAGGAGTTGTGAAAGAGAAAGCCGAGCTCTGTGTGGTCGACACAGGCAACGGAATTCCGCAAGAACGCCTCGCCAACATCTTCGAGCCGTTCTACACGACCAAGCAGGCAGGAACGGGCTTGGGCCTTTCCATAGCGAGGGCCATTGTCGAGACGTATGGCGGGACGATCTCTGCGTACAATCGTCCTGAAGGAGGCGCCATCTTTCGCGTGGCGTTACCTCTTGCCCGAACTCAGGAGGAAGGCCGATGAAACCAGTGGTCCATATTGTCGATGACGACGCGTCTTACCGAACGGCAACTGCACGGCTGCTTTCCGCCCACGGCGTGAGGGTCGAGGCTTATGAATCCGGAGACCAGTTTCTCGCATGCCTACCAAGTTGCGAGCCGGGGTGCGTTCTCCTTGATCTGCAGATGCCCGGCCGCTCCGGCCTGCAAATACAACACCAACTGTCCGAGCTGGCACCGCTGCTTCCGATTGTGTTTCTCACGGGGCAAGGAGACATAAAGGCTGGCGTCGACGCGATGAAAGCCGGTGCGCAGGACTTTTTGGAGAAGCCGAGTTCAGGAGCGGTCCTGATGGAGACCATCGAACGCGCATTGGCTCAGTATGAGCGGCGCAGGACCGAGTATGAGCGCGTGCAGCGAATGAAGATTTTGGTGGCTGGCTTTAGTGCCCGCGAAGCTGAAGTGTTTGGGTTGGTTGTCCGTGGTCATCTCAACAAGCAGATTGCCTACGCCCTAGGTATATCGGAACGCACGGTAAAGGTTCACCGTCATCAGGTCATGGAGAAGCTTGGAGCAAGGTCGCTCGCAGAGGCTGTGTTGATTGCTGCAGACATTGGCCTCGACCACGGACAAGTATGATGTGCGGCACGAAGTGATAGTGCGCCTTCCCCTTAGGGCAATATCGAGATTTCGACGACCCGCCTACAATGAGAGGCAACTGCGTATCTCGAGAAATGTCACAAATGGGGGTTTGAGGTGGGAAAGGTGCGCGGCACGGTCGCTGTGGTCGATGATGATGCGAGCCTGCGTCGAAGCGTCGGGCGTCTGCTCAATGCCTATGGATTCCCGGCCATTGAGTACGAATCTGCAGAAGCTTTCCTCCGTCGCGATCCAAATATCCTGATCGACTGTCTCGTGTTGGATATCGACCTCGGCGGCATGTCAGGCACCGAATTGCAACATAAGTTGAATGAGGCTGGATCGAAGCTGTCGGTGATCTTCATCACTGCCCTCGAAGAGTCCCGTCTGAAAATCCAGGCAGAGCGGGTAGGGTGTATCGCATATCTGAGAAAGCCCTTCGCGGGGTCCGCGCTCATCGACGCAGTCAAGAAAGCGATCGGATCTTGAGCCCTTGATCAAGGCGCGCCGCCACGTCGGCCAGTCAGGCTGACCAGCTACAACCCTAGTAGGCAGGTAGAACATGGAATGGCTCAAACACACACTTTCTATCACGTCGCCTCTTAACAGAACGAGGCTAATCCCTCTGTATTTGAATGCCAGCGAATAAGCAGCAACCCTCGGCCACCCTCCTTGGGCGCGATCCAATTGGAGCCAGTTGTTAGCCGGGCGGGCTCGTCCGCCACGCCTGCAGCAGGACGAAAGCGACAGCCAGCAGCGTCGGTCCAATAAACAGGCCGAGGAAGCCAAAGGCGATAAAGCCACCAAAGACGCCCAGGATTGTCAAGGACATGGGCATTCGAATGCCCCGACCGATCAGCCATGGCTTGAGAACGTTGTCGACCATACTGACCAAAACTCCCCATGCGATCATAAAGCTCCCCCATCCGACCTGGCCCTGTCCGAACAGCCACCACGCCGCACCACCCCAGATCAGCACCAGGAGGGGGGCTCCGATCTGGCTGATGGAGAGCAGTAGACCAACGAAGCCGAGCGTTGTCGCACCAGGTACACGTGCGAGTGCCAGGCCAAGCACCAGTAGCGCGGCCTGCGTGAGAGCCGTGCCGATCACGCCATAGGAGACGCTGCGAACCGCGCCGGCGGCTGCAAGAAGGCTGGCATGCGCCGTTGCTCCGCCCAGCCGGACGACAATGCTATCCAGTTCTTCGACCAGCTTGCTCCCGTTGATACTGAACATGGTTGCCACGATCAGCGCCAGGACCATCTGTACGACGCTGTCACCAAGCGCCCGCGCCGCCGCGATTAGCCACCGCTGCAAAATCTCGGATTGGGGTGCAAGTGCCGTGGCGACGTCACCCTTCGCTCGAAGCAGACCATCCCATGCAGAAGAAAGTTTGCCACTGATCAGGGGGACGTCCTCGATCCCGCCGGGACGTTGTGGTGTTGCGGCGAAGTAGTTCTCGACGCTCTCCGTGAACGCCTTCAGTTCGTCAGTGAGAACAGGAGCCATGATCAGCGCCGGCAACACGATAACCAGGAGCGAAAGCAGGAGAAGCAGCGCTGCAGTCAGGCGAGGCCCGACACCCCGGCCGATCATCCATTGGCGCAAAGGCCAGGCGGCCATCGCCAACGTCGCCCCGAACAGGATGGCGGCGGCGAAGGGCTTCAATACTGCGAGCACGCCGACAAGCAGGACCACGACCATCAGCAAAGTGATGCTGCGCTCAATCAGACCGGCTGTGCCAATACCGAGGTCACGGTGGGTGCCGCCGGCAGGAGTCGTCTCATCGGGCATCTTGATCTCCAGTCAGAGAAACCGTGGAAGGCATGAGATCACCCATCGTCGCGGCTCCCGCTCGGCCTGCCGATGCGCTTGACCAGATCGGGACGATACAGGGACGCTTCCGCCGACGCCAGCGCCGAGTGCGCCGACATCAGGGTTCGAAAAGCGCTTACGGGCTGACCGAGACGATGATCCTCATGCTCTCGCTGCCGGTTGCGCTCGTTGGCGGCATATGGTTGATGTCGTGGCTCGGGTTCAATACCTCTGTGGCGGTCGCGGTCGGCTTCATTGCACTGGCCGGGGTGGCGGCGGAAACGGGAGTCATCATGCTGATCTATCCGGATCACGCGATGGAAAAGCAGAAGCAGGCCGCGCTGGCGGAGGGGCGGCTCTTCACGAAGGTCGACCTCAACCGCGCGATCATGGTCGGCGCTGTGAAGCGCGTCCGGCCCAAGATGATGACTGTCGTTGCCATCATGGCGGGCTTGCTGCCGATCCTTTGGCGGACGGGAACGGGTTCCGAGATTATGCAGCGCATTGCGGTTCCGATGATCGGCGGCATGGTTTCCTCCACGCTTCTGACCCTGGTCGTCATTCCAGCGGTCTACGGGCTGATCAAGGGATGACGACTTCCGGAGCGGGTCCGCGCCCCCGATGCGGTAGAGGCAGACCGTGATCGCGACTACCAACTCCAACTCGAGGAGAAGCGAGCATGAGGCGAAGAGCTTTTATATGTTTGGCCGCCACCGGAGCGTTTACTGCGACGACCCGGCAAATCTTTGCATCCCAGCTTCAGATGGAAGTCTACAAGGACCCGAAATGTGGGTGCTGCGAGACCTGGGCGACGGCGATGTCCAATGCCGCCTTTGACGTCGTCTTCCATCACGACGAAAACGCGATTGCCGACATCAAGTCGAAGCTTCGCATACCGTCCGCCATGCACGGCTGCCATACGGCCGTCGTTGGCAACTACTTCTTCGAAGGACACGTCCCGCTGGAAGCAGTAGAGATGGTCATGCGCGAAAGGCCACAAATAGCCGGCCTCGCTGTCCCCGGCATGCCAGCGGGATCACTGGGCATGGGCGATGACCCAGATGCCTCGTACGAAGTGTATAGCCTGAGTAGGCAGGATATGAAGCCGACGGTGCTCATGCACGTGGGCAAAACATAGGCAATCTCGCCCGCAAGTTTGCGAATGCGCTGGAAATCGACCCCTTGACGAGCGACAGACGGGCGACGCCCTTGGAGAGCATTTCTGCCAGCACCGAATGCCGGCGAAATCGGTGAGGACGATATGAAATTTTCCGGAGAGAACCGTTTTCGATT
Source organism: Hyphomicrobiales bacterium (assembly GCA_900466605.1). GTDB lineage: Bacteria > Pseudomonadota > Alphaproteobacteria > Rhizobiales > Rhizobiaceae > Rhizobium. Next base: position 38,411 of record UBMU01000027.1, on the reverse strand, counting down.
TTTCGTCTCCGTGATGATGGATGTGCTCTTCCTCGACGGTCAGCCGACGGTCTGCCTGCCAGTGGACGCGTCCGGAAAGCGCCACGAACGGATATTGCGAGCGGCCGCGGCACCTCGATCCTAATTCGAGCAAGAAAGACTGTGACGAGATTGTCACTCGGGCTGCGGATCGGCACTACGCGTCCAAACCGTTATTGTCGTGGTTGGCTTCTGTGGCACTATGTCGCAAGGGCGAAAATTCGCGCGAGGTGCAATACGTATGCGCTTGCGACGTATCCTTCTTTCAACTGCCAAGCGGGCGCCTTGCGCTAGGGTATCATCGCTGGCCGGCGTGATCTTCGGACTTGCGATACTTGCTCACGCCACGCCCTCCCTGGCACAAGTCAAGACCTGGGTAGACGCTACGGGTAATTGGGCCGTCGGCGCCAATTGGTCTCCAGCGGGCGCGCCGGGCGCGACCAGCGATGCAGTCATCAACAACGGCGGCACCGCGCAGATCACGACCAGCGTCACGGCAAGCAGGCTCGTCCTTGGTCAAAACGCCGGAAACAGTGGCACGGTGACCATAGGCACGGGCGGACTACTTACGACTGTGGGTGGGGGGAGTGGTGACGATATCGGCTTCCGCGGCTCGGGGACGCTGAGGCTCTTAGGCGGGGGCCTTTACAATTTCGGGAGCCACGTTTTTGTCCTCGGCCTTAACGCGGGGAGCAGCGGCACCGTCACCATTGACGGCCCTGGCTCTCGCCTGTTTGGCACTGGTGACGCATTCATAGCCACGCTTGGCGCAAGTTCGATGACCCTGACCAATGGTGGGGCGTTCGCGGCTGGCAATCTTCGTATTAGCGACAACACCAACGCGCAGACCGGTAGGCTGAATGTTTTCAGCGGAAGCAATGTCACGCTCACGGGCTCCCTGACCGCCGGAGCGAACATTGGCACTACGGGAATTGTCAACGTGGACGGGACAGGCTCCCGGATAACGAGCAATGGCGCGATTATCGGGTCGTCCGGCACTGGCATCTTAACGCTGACCAACGGCGGAACCTTCAATTCCGGCGGCACCATGACGTTGGGAAGGGGCCATTCGGGGACCCTGAACATCGGCTTAGGCGGTGTTCCGGGAGTCATGATCGGCAACGTTGCTGGCGGCACCGGAACGGCGATTGTCAATTTCAATCACAGCGATCCCGCCTATACATTCTCATCGTTGATCTCCGGGGGAACGCTGGTCGTTAATCAAATCGGGACCGGCACGACGATCCTCACTGCCGACAATACCTATGCGGGCGGGACCACGATCTCGGCAGGTACCTTGCAGCTCGGCAATGGCGGCGCCACCGGCTCTGTCGTCGGAGATATTATCGACAACAGTGCGCTGATCTTCGATCGTTCCAACGTCATGATCCTGCCAGGCGTCATTTCGGGAACGGGCACCGTGACCCAGGCCGGAACCGGGACGACCATCCTCACAGGCGGCAACACCTATACGGGCGGGACCACGATCTCGGCGGGGACGCTGCAGCTCGGCAATGGCGGAACGAGCGGCAGCATTGTCGGCAACGTCGTCGACAACGGCACGCTCGTGTTCAACCGCTCGAACACGCTTAATTTCGGCGGTGTCATTTCCGGCAGCGGAGAGGTCAGCCAGATCGGCACGGGCACGACCGTGATCAGCGCCGCCAACACCTATTCGGGTCCGACCACAGTTTCAGCCGGAACTCTGCAAGCAGGCGCCGAGGGTGCCTTCAGTCCTAATTCGGTCCATACGGTGGAGACTGCAGGAACCCTCGATATGGCGGGATTCGACCAGACCCTTCCGGGCCTCTTCAACTTCGGAAAGGTCATCACCGGTGGCGCGCCAGATACCGGCGCTGCCACAACTTTGACAGTCGCCGGCGGCTATACCGCCGACGGAATCCTGGAATTGAACACGGTGTTGGCCGGCGACGGCTCGCCTTCGGATTTGCTGGTCATCAGTGGAGGTACCGCCACCGGCAATACTAACCTCATTGTCAACAATGTCGGGGGTTTAGGTGCAGTCACAGCCGGCGACGGCATATTGGTGGTCAACACGACCAATGGTGGCACCTCGTCTCCCGGCGCCTTTGTTGTTGGCGCACCGGTCGTGGCGGGACCATACGAGTACACGCTCGAACGCGGCAGCATCGCCGGTGGCAACACGCAAGCCTGGTTCCTGCGCTCCGCGCTCGACTGCGCCGTGGTGCCGTCGCTGCCGGGCTGCGTCGGCTCCCAACCACCGGAGCCATCACCGTCACCGCCCACACCGCACTACCGGCCGCAGGTGTCGCTCTACACTGCGATCCCGCCGATGGCCGCGATCTACGGCCGCCACCTCATCGGAACGCTGCATGAGCGGGTCGGCGAGGAAGGGCAGTTAAACGGCCGCCTTGGCGCAGACCCAAACTTCAACGGTGCCTGGGGACGCGTGATCGGTCACTGGGGCCATGCAGAGGGCGATGCACTCGGCATCTACCGCGGAGGCCCGGATTACGATTACGGATTTGGTGCCATGCAATTGGGCGTCGACGTCTACGCCAAGGAGTACGACAACGGTGCGCGCGACCATGCCGGGGTCTATGCCGCATTTGGGCACGGTGAGGCTGACGTCACCCACAACCTCCTGGACCGCTCAATTGATGCCGGCTCCAACGATTTCAACGCCATTACCGCAGGGGCCTACTGGACACGCTTCTGGGAGAACAACGCCTATCTCGACGCCGTCGTGCAGGGTACCTGGTACGACGTGACGTCTACCTCACAGCGCAACACGCTCTTGGGCTTTCCCGACCAGCAGGTCGACGGCTTCGGCTTCGCCGCCTCCCTGGAGGGCGGTTATCCCCTCTACTTCGGCGATGGCTGGCAGATTGAGCCACAAGCGCAGATGATCTTCCAAACGATAAATTTCGGTACCTTCAACGACGGCGCCGCCGACGTGCGTTTCGACGACACCAATTCACTGCCTGGCCGCATCGGAGCGCGATTGGCACGCACCTGGGCAGTCGAGGAGGCGTCGGGCCAGACGCCGGCGCGGCTTGCCACGGTCTGGGGCAGGGTCAACTACTGGCACAATTTTCTCGACAGCGACGTGACTACGTCCTTCTCCTCGGCGAATGGTTTCGTCCCGTTCACAGCCGAACTGGAGGATAGCTGGATCGAGGCGGATTTCGGCGGCACGGTCGAACTCAGTCAGACAACCTCGGTTTATGGCAATCTTGACCTTGCTACATCCTTCGATGGCGACGCCTACAGCATTGGCGGAAAGGTCGGGCTGCGGATGAAATGGTAGAGCAAAACCCATTTCGAGATTTTCGCATTCGAGCACACCACCGCCTACAAGCCCATAAAGTTTTCCGTATTCGCAGCCGTTGTATTCGCCGTCGATGGTATACTCCTCAAGTGCTAAAACCGGCGTCGAAAGCTAGTTAGCCATCAGCAGGAAGATCCCGCGACCGTAATCAACGCATTCATCAGTTAGTCCTCCGGAAAAGGAGCTTTTGGCTGAGCATTGAAATCGTGGGAGGATATCCTGTTACCCTTTCCTGGTCCTACCTTTGGTCTTGGGCTTGACCGGGACAGGCGCGGGTTTGGCCTTGGCGACCACATTCGAATACTTCCAACCCTGCAGCACCATGCAGTTGGATTTCAACCGCGCGCGACGGATAAGGCCACCGATGGCCCCACCGATCATGGCGCCCGCGACGAAATTTTGATCGCCGAAGACGACCATGCCGCGCCCGCCGTTCATGGCATAGAGTTCGCAGTAGGCGTCGGCCTGTTCATACCCCAGCCCTGGGCCGATGCGCTGCCACTCTCCTGCAGATGCGGTCGATGTGACAATAGAAAATGCGATCAAGGTTGCGGTGAAGCGTTTCAACTGGTGATTTCCTGTTCTCGAGCTGCATCTTCGGATGCGCCATGCTCAGGGCGCATGACCGGGGATCCGGTTTCGGCTTAGATCTTCCGATGATGACGTCCTAACAATGCGTAGTGCTGCGACGCTCAAGGAAAGCCTCTCCCTAGGAAAACGAGATATGGGATATCTGCGACCGAGTCTTGTGCTCATACGCCAATAGCTTGCAGCCGGGTGCCACATGGCGTCTCCAGGCAAAGTTTCCAACTTCGTATTGATCTAGAAGGTGGCCTCCTCCGACCGCGCAGCGGCGGCGGTTTTGGGAGCGCGCCGGAATTCCGACGGGCTCTTTCCCGTCCATCGGCGGCAAGCGTGACTGAACGAACTCGGCTGATGGAAACCTAACAGCCACGCGATTTGCGAGGCTTGAAGATCTTCTTCGAGATACCGCATAGCGAGATCGCGACGCTGTTGGTCAAGGACCTCTCCAAAGCTCAAGCCTTCGGACGCCAGGCGGCGAGCGAATGTTCGCTCGCTGAGACCAAGCCGCTTAGCGACCGTTCGTGTGGTCGCCTCGGCGTGCGGCAAGAGTGGTGCAATGGTGTTTTCGACGACAGTTCGAAATGGGCTGAGGTTGGTTGAGCGGACCGCCATGGCCTCATCACACGTCTTCACCATTAACTCGTTGAGAAACGGGTCGGCTGCCACCAGTGGTAGCTGCATCACATCCATGTCGAACACTATCTCATCGGCGTCAGCGTCGAACTCGACGTCACAACCAAACAGCCGGCTGATCAGCCCCAGATCGCCGGTTCTGTGGTGAATGAACTTCGTGTGAATTGGCGCGAGATTTCTGCCAACGAGATTTCGGCACAAGCGCAGGAAGGCAAAGGCCAGGAGCTCTATCTGATGCCGGTCCTGGTGGCGCTGCACACCGGAATAGGAAAGCTCAACAGAACAAACGGGCCGTTCCTTCAAGCGCACAACGAGTGCTTCGTTGCCGAGACGGACATATCTTGAAATGCGTTTGAGCGCATCGCGGAGGTCGGGCGACGAGGCCGCCACATAGTAAAGCATGCCTATTTCACGTAGATCGCACTCGCCAGCAAGCGTGAGCCCAATCCAGTCGTCGCGCGCAGCACGTGACACCAAGTCAAGAAGCAGCGTCTGTGACTTGGCGCTAATACGCCCACGTTCGGCGAGTGAGCGTGGCGAGATACTCGCTTTCTGGAGAAGAGGGGCCGGATCTATGCCGTTGCGCTCAAGATGTCGCTCAGCCAATCGCGTCGCCAGACCACTCGCGGTCGGAAAAGAGGTCAGTCCCTGGATGACTGTGTCGACCTGTTCCATCATCGCTTCCTGCCTAGTCGAAATGCGAAATTCGCACACTATGAACTGTGGCAGCTTAGCGCAAGCAATTGGCGTAGCGTGGCAAGATCATAGCGGCATAACACTATACAAGAGTTCCTGCAGCGACGAATTGTTTAGCGTCAATGCACGGCACTGCGGCTTGTCGGGGGGGGCGCAGTGCCGGTCGCTGCGGCGTAATGCCCCCGAATTGCCACTTGGTCATAAAGAGCCTTCATCCCTTTAAGGATGGGGACACGGCCATAGTCGCAGGCATCGTCAACGAACGCAGTGTATCATCGAAACACGTATCGCCCCACCACGCTGGCGGCACGCGCCATGCATGTGGGCGGTCTTGCCAAGGAGATTGGGTGGGAATGAGAATTGTTGGGACCCTGGCTGTCGCAGCCATCATTAGCAGCGTAGCATATGCCGCACCGGCGAATGCAGACGACCACAGTAGTATTCCGGCAGGTGTTAAAGGCCAAATCAAAGCTAAGTGTATCGGAAGATATCCAGACAACTACTTGATGCAAAGCGACTGCGTCCGGGGAGAGTTCCAGGCCTATCTCGAGATGCAGCTGATGGTTGGCTCCGCCACGACGACGAAAGAAATGGCCGGAAGCGTTTACTACCGGAACTGCGCCGCGGCACGTTCCGCCGGTGCAGCACCAATACGTATCGGTGAGCCGGGCTATGCACGAAAGCTAGATCGCGATGGTGATGGAATAGCCTGCGAGTAGCGAAACCAGATGGGGCCAGCTTGAAGGGTGGAAGGTGAGAGGGAGCACACGCAGCGTGCGCGGTCCCACTCCCGAGGCGTTCGGCATCGATCTGAACGTTCCGCTCCCAAATAGCGGGCGGCGTAACACTCTCCCGCCACGAACGGACCAAACGTGATGAAGAAGCTACTGTTTGTAGCCAGCGCCATGATGCTGGCAGGAAGGGTACATGCCGTCGACTTCAGCATATGCGACGGCTTCACGCAGTTCGCCGAAAGCGCGATGAAGCAGCGCAGCATAGGGACCGCGAAGGAAACCACCATGGCCGTCCTCCGGCAGAATTTCCCGGAGGGCAAGCCGCAACTGCGGGCTACGCTCCTGGACAGCATCGAGGTCGCATACAGTTTCCAACAGCCGATCGATGCTGTCGGCTTCAAGGAAATGCACCGCAACATTTGTGTGGATGCGCTCAGCAAGAAATGAAGGGCGCTATTGTCAGCATCATCACCGTCGCCGCACTGAGCTTTGGGGCGGCAGACGTCGAAGTCGTGGACGGCGATACGCTTGCTCTTCGCAATGGGGAAAAGATCCGCATCCTCGATCTCGACACCCCGGAAACGTGGAAGCCCCGCTGCGATCATGAACTTGACGTCGGCATGCAGGCGGCAGACCGCCTGCGAGAACTGCTTGATGACGGCGAAATCCGCATCGAGCGCGTTGGGCGCGACCGCTACGGGCGCACGTTGGCATGGGTGAGAGTGGACGGCATCAACGTTGCCGACGTCCTCATCAGGGAGGGCCTCGGCCTCGAATACCGCAAGGGCAGTGCGGAAAAGCTTGCTCGCATTCAGCATTGGTGCCCCGGCGCCCAACTCGACTACTAACCCCTCGACTGATGGACAGAGATCATGAAGACTTCGAAAACTGAACGCCGGATCGACCGGGCTGTGAAATGCCTCGGCTTTGCCGCAGTAGCCTGCGCCATGTTTGCCGCCGTAGGGATCGCCCATGGCATCCATGATGCGAACCCAAACGGTGGCTGGCTGCTGCCAGGGCTTGCGGGAATTGTTGCCGCCGTGGCTTTCGCTATCTTTTGGCATGCGCTCACCAAGAATGTTGTCGGCTTCGTCCGCTTGCCGATCATCGTCGGCGTGTTCAGTGCTGCCCTCCTCGTCACAGTGGTCGCACTTGGCGCTTCGGCCCAGGCGATTGCGACAGCACTCGCTGGTCACTCGGCGCTATCAGCTGAGCTGTCCGAACAGGTCGATGGTTTCAACAACGCCCTCTCGGAGGCCCATTCCGAGGCGACCTCTTGGCGCGGCGTCGCCGAGAGTGCCACCGTACTCGCTTCGGGCTTCCAAGGCCGAGCCGAAATGGAGGGTAACGGTTCGCACGGTACCGGCAAAGGACAAGGCCCGAAGTGGGCATCGCTGAAGGAGAGCGCCGAGGCTTTTACGACGGGCGCGCAGTCACTAAACGCCCTGCTGGCCAGTGCTAAGGACATGCAGGTCAATGGCCAGCGCCAGCTTGATCTCCTGCGCGACGCTGCCGCCCGAGGTGACCAGTCTGCTTTCATGGCCGCGGCTGGAGCTGTGTCCAGCCTGGTCGATGAACTTAACGCCGTGGATCCAAAGCCGATTATCGCCAATACCGGCATGGTCAGCTTCAGCGACAATGGCATCAACCTGACAAAGGAGACTGCCGACTGGGAAGCGAAAGCTGTCAAAGCTCTAGCCGACCGGCAGACGGTGAGGGCCCCGTTGTTCCGCCCGCTACCGCTGGGCGAGGCTACTCGCAGGCAAGCATTCAGCGCTGCTGCGCATGCTTGGATCCTTGCCGGTGCGATCGACGTCATGCCGCTTCTATTCTTCTTCGTGGCCTTCCTTATGAGCCGCGAGGTTTGGATGAATGAGAGCGTCACGAGCGAAGCGTGGACGCCGGAAGGGCGCGACGCAGTTGACCGCCAGAAGGTCAAGAGCCTGCGCGGCCTGGGGCTGGTCAGAGACGCGGCAGAATAGACTACGCGCTATTTGAAGAGGAAAACCAAGTTGAAACAGCTGATCTGCGCAATCCTTATTGCCAATGCCTTTGCAACGCCATTGCTCGCGGCAACAACCTACGAAATCGAAGCCGCTGCAAACGACGAGAGCTTCGTAATCGATGGAGATTTGTACAAGGCCCAAACTTATTGTTTGGGTTGGGACGAAGGTGACGAAGTGATTTTCATGGAAGGTACAGCGGGTCTGTGCACGTCGGCAGAGTTGTTCAACGTCGGGCGCAGAGAAACCTGCTCTGTATGGTGTGAATGATGGCGCGGCGCGCGGCGGTGTAATACCCCCGTTGCCACTTGGTCGCAATGAGCCACTCCCACGCAAGGTGGGATCGCGGCGTCATTCGACTATCGCATCGCGCGTTATTGAAACACGCCCGTCTTGCCAGTCCACCGGCTCTAGCCGAGGGTTATGTCCGGCCAATGCCGACTAGCGGCGCCTCGCACGCATTGCTGAAGGAGCTCGGCTGATCAAAGCCAATCAGCCAAGCGATCTGCGCACCTTGAAGATCCTCCTCAAGGTCGCGCGAGGCGAGGTCGGCCTCGCTGTTGGTCGAGGGCCCTTCCAAAGCTTAAGCCTTCGGACGGCCTCAGGGAGCGAATGTTCGCTCGCTGAGGCCACGCCGCTTTTCCAGACTTCTCGTAGTAGCTTTGGCGTGCGGTGAAAGCGGATGAGGTTTTCTACGACAGTTCGAAATGGGCTGGCATTGGTTGGGCGGACCACAAGGCCTTCTCACGCGTCTTGAACATCAACTCGTTGGGAAGGCGGTCGGCTGCCACTAGACGCAGGTCCGTCACGTCGATGTCGAACAGTATCTCATCGGCGTCGGCGTCGAATGCGATGCCGCAACCACGGATTTGACCCAGATCGCCCGACCTGTGGTGGACGAATCTCGCCCGAGTTGGCGCAATATTTCGACCAACAAGCTTCGGCACAGGCGCAGGAAGGCAAACGCCAAGAGCTGTATCTGCTCGCTGCCCTGGTAGGGCTAGATACTGGGATAGAACAGTTCAATAGAGCAACTGGGCTTTCCTTCACTCCCATAACGAGGACCTCCTTGCCAAGGCGAACATATCTTGAAAGTTGCTTGAGCGCATCGCCAGAACGGGTGATGGCGCCGCCGCGTAGTAAAGCACGCCCGTTTCACGCAGATCGCATTCGCTCGCCAGCGTCAACCCGGTCCAATCGTCCTCCGCAGCGCGCGCGACGCTAAGTCAAGGAAATGTGTCTGTGATCCGGCGCCAATCCGCCTGAATTCGGCGAGTGAACGGAGCGAGAGATCCGCATTTGACAGAAGAGGGCTCTAGGCGTCTTGCCGCAATCCTCGTTGCCAGGCCTCGCGTGAAAGGCGGCACGATTGCCATATTCTGATCGACCTGTCGCTTCCTACCTAACGGGAACAAGAAAATTACCCCACGATGAACTTGTGGCAGCTTAGCGCAAGCTATTGGCTTCGCGTGGCAAGCTCGAAGCGGTCGAACATTATATAAGGGATCCCGCAGAGACGAATTGTTAAGCGTCAATGCACGGCACTGCAACCTTTGCTGGGGGGAGGTGCAGTGCCGGTCGCCGCGGCGTGATGCTCCCAGAATTGCCGCTTGTCACAATGAGCCAGCAGGTCGGGCTCATGGCGATGGGAACAGGCAGGTTCAACAATTGCATCGCGCACATCGAAACAGGCACGGCTTTGCCATGCCCACTGGCACGCGCCATGCATAAGAGACGTCTTGCCACGGAGATTGGACGGGAATGAAAGTCACTGGAACCCTGGCTATCGCCGCTATCATTGGTGGCCTTGGTTGTGCCGTATCGGCCAACGCCGACGACTACAGGTGTTCCGGCGGGCGTTAAGGGCGAAGTCCAGGCAGCTCCGCGATTTGACGCGCCGGCATCGCCGCAAGATTGGTCGACAGCAGCCAGAAGCGTCTACTACCGGAACTGCGCCGCCGCGCGCGCTGCCAGTGCAACACCGACACGGATCGGTGAGCCGGGCTATGCACCGAAGCTCGATCGCGATGGTGACGGCATAGCCTGCAAGTAGGGACGCAGCAGGATCAGCCTGGATGGCTAAGGGCGCGAAATAGCATCGCAATGTGTGTTCCACACCAATGCTGGGATGTCCGGTACCAACCAGAACTTCCGCGCCGCCCAAAGGCCGGTGGCCATGGCGGATATCTCGCCGGGAAGTTGGGCGCAAAAGCGCCCTCCACCGTCAACGGAGCAAGCGAGATGAAAAAGATACTTCGCGTACCCAGTGCCGTGGTGCTGGCATGAAATGCATTTGCGGGATCCGCGACGGCCTAGCGGCCTTGCCGAGATCGCGATGAAGTGCCTAGGGACCCCGAAGGAATCCCCGAGGCCAATCTATCAATTATCAACTGAAAAGCGCCGCTTTTCGAACTAGTGTATGGAGTAAAAAAGGGTGATGGATGTCAACAACCTAACTACATTTCGGCGACCTATACTTGAAGGCGCAAATATTCTTATTACAGGAGGCGCCGGTTTTCTTGGATCACATCTAGCCGATCTTCTTGTCTCTCGGGGTAACCATGTTTACTGCCTCGACAATTTTCACACTGGACGTGCGTCCAATCTTTCGAAGTTGCAGTTCAGTAATCGCCTGAGCATTGTCCAGCATGACGTAAAGGGCGAGCTGCCTGACACGCTTCCGCAGTTCGCTGAGATTTACAATCTTGCGTGCCCGGCTTCGCCGGTCCACTACCAAGCCGATCCGGTTTCGACCGCGATGATCAATTGCCAAGGAGCATGGAACGTTCTGCGCCGCGCGGAACGTGACGGCGCTCGGGTTTTTCACGCCTCGACTTCCGAAATATATGGTGATCCAGAAATACACCCCCAGCCAGAGCATTACTGGGGCAATGTCAACACCGTCGGCCCGCGCTCCTGCTATGACGAAGGAAAGCGCTTTGCAGAAACTCTCTTCACCGACTACGGCAAAACGCGCGGCATCACAGTACGTATGGTGCGCATCTTCAACACATATGGGCCGCGCATGCAACCGGACGATGGTCGGGTCGTATCCAATTTCGTTATTCAGGCATTGCTCGGACAGCCGCTGACGGTCTACGGCGACGGCAGCCAAACGCGATCCTTCTGCTATGTCGACGATCTAATCAGAGGTTTTGACCTTCTGATGCGTAGCGAAGTCGCCGATAGCCCCGTCAACCTTGGCAATCCCGGTGAATTTACCATGGAGGAACTTGCGCATCTTGTTCTGGAGATCACTGCCTCACGCTCTCCGATTATCCGCCATCCTTTGCCGGTTGACGACCCGAAACGCCGCAAGCCCGACATTAGCAAAGCAAAGCAGCTTCTTGGGTGGCGACCGGAAATAAGCCTCCGCGAGGGCTTGATCAGAACGATCGAACATTTCGACGGTGAACTCCGAAAGCAACCTGCCGCTGCAATTATCGCCGCAGAATAATTAGCCGCAAATAGGTGACACATGAAAGTTGTAATTGTTGGTTCCGGTTATGTCGGCCTCGTGTCCGGCGCGTGCTTCTCGGCTCTCGGCCACTCGGTCGTTTGCGTCGACAGCAATGAACAGAAGATCAATTTGTTGAATTCAGGTGGAGTTCCGATTTTCGAACCGGGCCTGGATGAACTGATCAAAACAAACATCGAACAGAACAGGCTTGCGTTTTCGACGGACCTTAAAACCTCGCTGCGAGGCGCGGATTTTGCCTTCATAGCCGTGGGCACACCTACGCGCCAAGGCGGTAGTGAGGCGGACCTGACGAGCGTCTATGCTGTTGCGTCCGAGATTGCACTGAGCGCAGAGGACGGCCTCGTCATCGTTACGAAGTCAACGGTCCCGGTCGGTACTGGTGACGCGGTTGAAGCTATCGTGCGAACATCGAGGCCAGACCTTGTTTTCGCGGCCGTCTCAAACCCGGAATTCCTCAAGGAAGGTAGCGCAATCGACGATTTTATGAATCCCGATCGTGTTGTCGTGGGTTGCGACGTGCCTTGGGCAACCGAAAAAATGAAAATGCTATATGAGCCACTTCGTGCCGCTGACGCGCCTATTATCCACACCGGACGTAGCGCCGCGGAGGTCATCAAGTATGCCGCCAACGCTTTCCTGGCAATCAAGATCTCGTTCATCAATGAAATCGCCGATTTCTGTGAGGCAGTGTCCGCTGATGTTTCAGAAGTGGCAAATGGGATTGGTCACGACAAGCGCATCGGTCGCGCGTTCCTCAATCCCGGGCCAGGCTATGGGGGCTCTTGCTTTCCGAAGGACTCGCTTGCTCTCCTCGCAACCGCACAGAGCCATACGGTCAGCCTTCGTGTCGTCGAGAGTTCGATTGCTGCAAATGATGCCCGCAAACGGGGTATTGGCCGTCGCGTTAGCAGCGCTTTTGGTCATTCCGTTCGCGGTAAGACGATCGCCATTCTGGGCCTAACATTCAAAGCAAATACTGACGACATGCGCGAAGCGCCGTCACTCAACATCATCGCTGCCCTGCAGAAGATGGGCGCGCGGGTTCGTGCTTACGATCCGGAAGGGATGGAACAGGCGCGCCACTATCTACAGAATGTCGAGTATGCAAGCGATGCGTACAACTGCGTTGAAGGTGCCGATGGGATTGTAATTGCTACTGAGTGGAAGGAATTTGCAGCGCTCGACTTTATGCGTATCGCGGCAATCGTCAGCCATCCGGTTATTGTGGATCTTCGAAACATCCTCGATGTCCACAAGGTCGAAACGGCTGGCTTCGAGTTGCATAGGATAGGCTCACCGCGGCGAAGCGAAACCGCCTCGATCCAAGCTGCTCCACGCCTTTTGAGGCCAAAGGTCAACGGCCAGGGCGAACATTCGAGCGCCGCACACGGATCGATCCGACCGGTTTCGAATTCTCTTGCACTTCAAAACAGATATCCGATCAAAGGTTTAGCGTAGATGGATATGATCCCAATTATCGCTCAATATGCGCTGCTGACGCTATTTTTTGCAGTGCATATAGCTTACAGCCTAAGTCTAGGCCTGAACTTCTTCTTCGCATTTCTTCCAAAGAACATCGTTTCACAGGAAGAAATCGACGCAGTGAAGGAAGAGGAATGCCCGTATATCGTCCTTTTCTACCCGGTCCTGCGCGAGCTTGAAGGAACGATGCGGACGACGTTCGCTTCTCTTTCGAAAATCCGCTACCCGCAGCACAGATACAAAGTCGTCGCGATACCGAACGGCAACGACCATGAAACCGTCGCTTCGCTTCGCCGTCTCAAGCAAGAATTCTCGTTCCTTGAGATCGTGGAAGTGCCGCCGACGACAGACCCAAGCTGGCAGCCTGTATGGGATGGCTGGGATTCTACGACGAAAGCCTATTGGTGGCACGAAGGGCATCGCGCTTACAATCGCGACCTTCCTCCCAAGAAGACGCGCCAGCTCGTTTATGCATTCTACAACGTCGCAAAGAGGTTCGAAGGACGCAGCGACTTCCTCGTCAACTATATCGATGCTGACAGCTGCCCGCCTGCCGACCACTTCCTGGCCGGCGCAGCCGGGATGAAGAAATACGACGTGCTGCAGGCGCAGAACATCGCCGGCAATCTCAACGAGAGCATGGCTGCGAGCTGGCATGCGGCCGATCATATGTCTTGGGACGGGCTTACATATCCGCATCTCACAGCCAATGGACGCCAGCCTTATTGGGTTCTCGGCAAGGGCCTTTTCTTCCGTGCGTCCGACCTTATAGAACTGGGCGGATTCCACCCATGGATTACCATCGAGGATCCTGAAGTGGGGATGCGTTTCTGGACGAACGGCCGCAAGCTCGGCGTCATCGAGAATCCGTTGATCGAAGAAGTGCCCTCCACCCTCATGCATGGCATCACGCAGCGCAAGCGTTGGGTATGCGGCTTCTTCCAAAGCCTGACGTCTCCGCTCACATCGATGGGAATGACCCGCTGGCAGAAATTCAGAGCATGGCTTAACTTCCTCCCCTGCCTGTCCATCTCTATCAATACGATCGGCATTCCTCTCGGGGTCTGGGCGCTCTGGCAGTACGCAACCGGGCAGGGGCATCTGCCAGCGGTCGCGACCCTATTGCCCATTCTGAACATCAGTCTCTTCGTGGTGCTTCTCGCTCGCCTTTATGTCAGCGTATGGAAGCGCAGCAAGCTTGTTGCCGAGAGCGCGTGGACACGTGTTTGGTATCTCATCCGCATAAACCCTCTGTCACTGATGGTCTGGTGGGTAATCTGGCTCATCCCGCTCTTTATCGGCCTGCGGATGTACATCAAAGATCAGGGCCTCGTCTGGGAACGAACCGTCAAGACTAACGCAAACGAAGAACTCATTCTCACGCAAATTGCGGCCGAGTGACGGAGACTCACAAAATCTATGTCAAATATAAAGAGTAAGACAATGACAAAAGGGCATGTACTTGTAACGGGTGGCGCTGGCTTCATCGGCTCGCACTTCACCGATCTTCTTCTTGAACGCGGCTTCGAGGTCACCGTCCTCGATTGCCTTCTGGACCAGGTCCACGGCGATGCCGAGAAGGACGCGGATGGGTGGCCGGTATACTTGAACAAAGAAGCTCGGCGCATCAAAGGCAATATCTTGGATGACGGTGTCTTCGAAGCGAGCCTCACCGGCATCACACATCTCGCTCACCTCGCAGCATCCGTTGGCGTTGGCCAGAGCATGACAAACATCGTGGAGTATACCCGTAACAACACGATGGCTGCGGCTGTCATCCTCGAAGTTTTATCGAAAATGCCGCCGGATGTTGAGGGCAATCACCCGATCAAGCGGATGGTCGTGGCTTCATCAATGTCCATTTATGGCGAGGGAGAATACGACGTAGCAAGCAGTGGCACCAGCATTGCACCGCAGCTCCGTAGCCACGAACAACTAGCACAACGTGATTGGGAGCTTCACGCAAGGGACGGCACAAAGCTGCTGCCAATCCCGACCACCGAAAAGAAGCTGCTTCAGCCTGCTTCGATTTATGCAGTCAATAAGCGCGACCACGAAGAAATGTTCCTGTCAGTTGGTAGGGCACTTAACATTCCAACTTCGGCTCTCCGGCTATTCAACGCCTATGGATCGCGACAGGCGTTGAGCAATCCTTACACGGGTGTCGCGGCGATCTTCATCTCGCGTCTTCTCAATGATCAGCAGCCGCTGGTTTTTGAAGACGGGGAGCAGAAGCGTGATTTCGTCCATGTTAGGGACGTGGCAAACGCCTTTGCGACGATCCTTGAGAGCGACAAGCGCGTCTGGGACGTGTTCAACGTGGGAAGCGGCAAGTCGATCACGGTCAATGAGATCGCCCGTACGCTTGCGCGCCTCCTTCAGAAGAACATTGCGCCTGATATCCTTCAGAAATACCGGGTTGGCGACATTCGTCACTGCTTCGCGGACATCACGAAAATCCGTGAAGTCTTCGACGTCGTACCTCAACGCCAGTTTGAGGATGGGATGGCCGAGCTCATCGAATGGGTTAAGACCGCCAAGAAGCCCGTCGACAAGACGTCTGTCAGCATGGCAGAACTCACCAACAGCAAGTTGATGGTATAGGATCGAGGGAGCCGGCATGCCGGCTCCCTTTTAGCCAGTTCGCCTACGTGAGAACGCAGAATTCATCGCATAGTATAGGTCTTTGGGCCGCATTGCTCCGTCGAACGGCAGGCCCCGGTTCTCGCCTCCCAGCGCTCCCTTTACGTCACGGCGTTTGTATTCTTTAGAATTCAGCCAGGAAAGGTTGTCCGATAGCCCCCACGAAGTAATACCTCTAACTTCTGGAACTTCAAGGACGATGTCGAGATAGCGCCGGACTTCGGCAGAAACCTCCTTATCACGAATAGCCTGGTCCTTGGTCAGGTCGGCCTCCTGAATGTCGAGCTCTGAAACGTAAATCTCAAGACCTAAATCTGCCACCGACTCCAAAAACGGCTTTATTATGCGCTTCTTAACGTTACCTTTTGTGAGGTCAAGATGCGCCTGTATTCCCAGCCCGTCGAACGTTGAGCCGGAACTCTTTAGCCGCTCCAAGAGCCGAAGCACTGCATGCCGCCGGTCCTCGTCAACGGGATTATCATACTCCAGGCTGAACTCGTTCAGAAGGAATTTTGCCTTTGGAGCATGCACCCTCGCCTCTGCAAGGGCGCTATCAATGTAGTTAGGTCCGAAAGACTTGTAGAATATGTTACGCCGCAGATTGTCGCTTTCACTGGTGTCGATCGCCTCGTTAATGAGATCCCATCGGGAAATCCTGGCACCGAAGCGCCCGAGCACCGCATTCATATACTCGGATATGACAGACCAATCGCCCGCATTTTCCGTCATATGCGACATTGCCCATGGCGGCACACTCTGCCCCCAGAGCAACGTGTGTCCATGCACTTGAATTCCATTCTTATCGGCGAGTTCAAGCAGATCATCGAGCGGCTGAAAGTTATACTCCCCCTTATTCCATTCGAGCGCAGCCCACTTCAGATCAATTTCGGGTGTGACAGAACCGCAATTTGACAGGACTGCACGTCGAAGATCCGGCATGTCGTGCAACTGATCTGGACGCACTGCCGTGCCAAAATATCTTCCCTGTGCTGACAATTGGGCATTAAGACCGGACATCAATGGGTTCCAAGCCGTCGCTGCGGCACGTGGGAAAGCTGCCGCAATCGATACTGTGGTTAGGCCGACCAGAAAAGATCTACGATCTGAAGCTAGCCTTGATGTCATCGCATACCCCGGAATTTGGGGTATATTGTTTGGCGTATATTACTTATTCACTAAGCAGCATTTGAAATTGCGAAATATCTAACGAGTTTTGAGATCGGCGAAAAGCCAGTGTGGCATAGCAGAAGGTGCTCAAAAAGCAAAACTGCGTGACTTCAAGGCATGCGTCGACGTGTGCAAATCGCTCACACTGACCTTAGCTTTTCAAATTTTGATCAATGCAAAGGGTTACAAATCAGGTGCAACAGAGATGGTAAATACCACGCTTGAGTTATCCAGGAGGCGTTTTTTATCAAGTTCGGCAACCACATCGTTACTTGCAGTCGCGTCACTGTCATATCCGATAGATCCAATTTTAGCTAAAACTATTAAAGGGATACAGTTCGGGGCAGCGGCCCGTGCCTCGTTGATCGTATCGGACCCGCAGTATCGTGATGCCTTGCTGGGCTATTGTTCACGCCTGACGCCGGAAATCGAATTCAAATGGGACAGAATTGAACAAGAACAGGGTCAGTTTATGTTCGGGGAAGCCGATCAGTTGGCTAACTTTGCGCGTGACCACGGCATAGAGATTTATGGTCACACTCTTTTGTGGCACCGCAGCCTGCCGCCGTGGGCCTATGAAAACCTGAAGGTGGAGCGCGAATGGTCAATCGTCGATCGGTATATTCGGCAGATGGTCGGTCGATATGATGGGATAAGATATTGGGACGTTGTCAACGAACCGATAGAGACCGGCTACCGAACAGACGGCTTGAGGCCAAGCATTTTCTTGGACGTCTTTGGCGACGAATACGTGGCGAGCGCCCTACAAGCAGCGAGGTCAGTGTCGTCGAGCGCAAAGCTGCTCATCAATGAGTATGGGCTGGAGTATGACCTCGCGGTTGAACATGACCGCAGATATCACTTTTTAAAACTACTTGAGCGCCTCAAGCATAGCGGGGTGCCCTTAGATGGAGTTGGCCTTCAGGCTCATCTGGACCTAAGAAAAGGAACCGTGTCGCCAGCTTCGATCGGCAGCTTTTTGAAGGAGATTGCAAATTTCGGTTTGTTCATCTTTGTGACCGAGCTCGATGTGACGGAAGCAAGTTATTTTCAGACAGTCGATGAGCGAGATGAGCAGGTTGCTGCCGAAGTGTCCAGATATCTCGATGTGGTCTGTGACTTTCCCGATATCCGCGGTGTGACAACGTGGGGCTTAACCGACCGATACTCTTGGCTGGGACTATCCCCGGAAGAAGTTGAAGCTTACATACGGCTTGGGTATTGGCGAGATGGATCATCTCCAGGATTAAACCGCGGGCTGCCACTCGATACCGATATGCGACCTAAGCAATTTCTGAGGTCTCTTACTTCCCATGGAATTGGGGAAAAGCAATAGGTACAGTACGCCCGTCGAACTCGGAAGTGGGTGTGTCCAGTCGTGGCCACCACGCATCAGGATGCGTATCCAGCCATTTCTCAGGTGAATACAGATGCGAGAGCCGCGCGCCAAGGGCTTGCGAGCGGTCGGACCACCTCCGCTGCGCCATGGTGCAACCAACGGAATGGAAGGATGCCCAGTATAGCGTCCATTCGGAGTTCTCAAAGCTCACCGAGTAGTTCAGCCTGTCGCGAACAACGTCGCCTTCGCCAAACGTCAGGATCTTGGTCTTCAGAGACGTCAGTCTGTCCTCGCCGAGATAGACCTATCTGCTCGCCGGTTGGCCCATTCTAACTGCGCCGCGGAGCGCTCGTCACCTGCGCCCCACACAAGCAGCGCACCGGCGGCCGGTGCTCCTTCTTGGAATCCGCAGCATGGTAACCGTTCATCGGAGGTTAATGCCTATTATCCCAGACTCGCAGCCTGAAAGGATGCGCCGATGATGAAGAAACTCTTCTCCACACTTGCGGCCATGGTCCTCGCCGGATCGTTCGCCCTGCCGCTAAACGCCACTCCGCTCGCCGCGCCGAAAGCAGTGCCTATGCATGCCTCCGACGTCGAGCAGGTCAAACACCGCGGCCATGGCAATCGATATGCCTACGGCCACTGGAAGAATCAACGGTACGCTAATCGCGACTGTCGATATTACGGCTCGTGCTACCGTTCACGGGACTATGGATATCCGCGGTATTATGGATATCCACGATACGGTTATCGCGACTACTACCCGTACCATCGTGGGTCAGGTGTCAACCTGTACTTTAATTTCCGGTAGCGCCACGAACCCAACCCAACATGAAGACAAGCCGTCGGGCGAATGCCGGCGGCTGTTTCTTTGGCGCCGGCCAAACCATTAGTCGTCACTATCACGGTCGTGATCACGATCACGATCACGGTCCCGGTTACGGTTACGGTCACTCCTGGACGATGACGACCCACCTAATCTATCCAACATTTGCAACAAAAGGTCCGTGCAAACTTTTGTCGGCTCGTCCTCGGCACATTGGATGCGGATTTTTACGTCGCCATCCTGGACGTAAAAACGCGCGGCCCCAGAGCGTCCCATCGGACGGTCACCCCGCCCCCTGCGCCAATCGGAGCGCAGGCGATCCTCATTTGAAGGTGCGGCTGTTTGTTGTGGCGAAGTCGACTCGGGCGCTACGGTGTTAGGGCTAGTGTTCGACGGCGGAGGCGTCGTATCGCTCGGCTGCTGGGCGAAGGTAGCGCCCGCAGACAAAGCCATGGCTAAGGCCGCAAAAGATAGGATTTTCATTGGTTGGATCCTCGGATTTCGCACGTGAAGAAACGCGCCGCGCCGGGCTTGGTTGCAGCATTGAGGTGGATGCCGTCGGCTTTCTCTCTGTCGGCTCACTGGCAAAATGAAAAGGCCCGACGCAACGCGCCGAGCCCTTCCTTGCTGGGTCGAGAGCGACTGGATCCCAGCGTCGCAATGACCGGTCAATCTCCATTGCGGAGGGCTAACTTGCGGGTCCTGGCTGTGTCGTCACTTCTAGGTCACTACTTTGATTTGCCCCTGCATATTGGGGTGAAACCGGCAGTAGTATTTCCCGGTGTCGTTGGCAGTGACGAGGTGCAAGCCTTTTTCGCCAACAGGAATGGCAACCTCCCATTCGCCATCCACAGTGGCGGTATGGTCAAACGGATCCTTGTTCGTCCACTCGATGGTCTCTCCAATCTGCGCCTCAACTTTCGCCGGGGTGAAAGTGAGATTTTCGACGGTGACTTGTATTGTGCCGTTACCGGCGCGCGCCCGCGATCGAGCGGCCGCAACGGCTATTGCCGTCAGCAGGAGTTTCCGCCGGTTCATCACTCCAGAGATCATTTCAGCTCCATGGCTACATGCTCGGCGTGCTGCTGATGGCCCTGGAACAGCTTCAACCCCGTTTCTAGCAGGCTTTTGAGGTCTTTGTTCTCTGCCGAGGGAATGAGTAGCGTCTCTAGAGCACCGTTGACCTGCTTGTGATAGGCAACCTCGTTCTCGATCTAGGCCTTATCGAATGCCGGACCATGGAGCTTGCTGAGTTCCGCTTGTTTCTCTTTGGCGGCCTTGGTGAGGGCTTGGCTTGTTGGATTATCTTCAGGTGTGACCTTCAGTGTTTTGACAAGGGTGAGGGCCTTATCATTGACCGCCTCATGATCCCTTTTCATTGATTGAGCGAATGCCTCAACGTCCTTGTTTTTCGTCTTGGAAAGCGCAAGGGTGGCGGCGTCCACATCGATGGCGCCGGCGGTGTAGGCGATGTGGGCGATTTGTGGGTCGGTCGGCTTATCAGCTGCCGGGGATTGGGTGGCTGCGAGTAGAAGGCAACCGGCGGCGATGGCGGATACAAAGGTCTTCATCGGGATCTCCTTGGCGCGGCGAGATTGCCGGAGCCTATTACAACGAACGCAGCATTGGATGCCGCTTGACCGGAGAGGTTCCCGACAAATCTACAGTCCGAGTTTGGCAATCACAGCTTCAGCTAGTCGCTCACAGCGCCTTCCCGCAAAGGGGAATGCATCCAACAGAATAGGGCCAATCTGCGCTTCTATCCGCTCGCGGATGAGCTTGCGCGCGCGGTGGAGCCGTGTCTTTACCGTCGCTGTAGGGATATTGAGAAGCGCGGCCGTCTCTTCGACAGCCAATCCCTCGATAACTCGCGCTACGAATACAATGCGGAAGTCGTCTGAAAGGGCATCCATGGCCTCTTCGACAAGGTGAAGGAGTTCTCGCTGTGCCATGCCCCGCTCCGGGTCAACGGTGGAAGTTGAAGGATAGAGTGCTATAATCTCCGCTTCCGCCTGGCCGGAGGGGGGGGCCGAACGCTTTAGGCGGTTCTTGGCGCGTCGGCGCGTGAACGCAGTGTTTAGCGCAATGCGCGAAAGCCAAGTCGACAGCGATGCCTTCCCATTGAAACCATCAAGTTTTGCAAAGGCTTGAAGATAGGTCTCCTGCAACGCTTCCTCTGCTTCCAGGTTGCTGTGGAGAACGGCTCGGACGAGCCGATAGAGCCGCTGATTGTTTAAACGGATGATCTCGCGGATGGCTTGAGCGTCGCCAGCGCAGGCGCGGTGCACAAGCGCCGCTTCATTGGTGTTGAGGGACTGTGACGGTGCTTTCTTCAACGCTGGCATCGGGCTTCTCCTTCTGGAAGCTTATTTGATGCTGCAACTCCGACAAAGTTCCCCTGAGTGATGATTTTCTCTTATTGACGGTCTCTGTCATCTGACATTCGGTCGCCGGCGCAGGGCGGGGTAGGGTCGTGAGCTCGTAGGCAAGGTGGCCGAAGGTGTGTTCGCCGCCGAGCTTACCAGGCGCCAGGCGATCGAGCACTATCATCTGGTTAAAGGGTGTGCGCGGAACAATGGGCACTCTCCCGACGACATCAAGATTCTGCCCGGCCCCATTGCCGAGCCGCGGAACATGGAGGAGGAAGCGCGCCGCCGCAGCGATGAAATCCATGACGCGGGGCCCGCGTCATATTCTATCGGCTGGCTGTCACAAGCGATCGGCTAGGACGCCTCGAAATTCGAGCTGACGAACCGTTTCCTGAAGAGACGTTCCAGGGAAGTATTGGCTTTCGAAAATCCATCGTCACGCAGATCCGCAAAACCAATCCCACGGTGTAGCGTGTATAAGCAGACACTCTACACCGGTTCGGGCCACGCTGGATTTGTTGGAACGCCTAAACAACTCGCCGATCACATCGAGGGTTGGTTCCATTCGGGCGCCATTGACGCTTTGATCTGCAGCCGGACCGCCGTCGTCAACGGGGTGGCGGTGATTGTCGACGAGCTCGTCCCGATCCTACGCAAACGCGGCTTTATCGTCACGAGTACGAACCATCGACCCTCCGTGAGCACTTCGGCGCTGCCTCACCAACGCCCACCTTCTAGAGCCTCCCGGCCCTTACGACAGCTGCTTGCGATAACGGCCGACATGCACCCCTGAATCCAACGGTGCGCGTCGATCCGGAAGCTATATGGTTGTCGTCCCCTTGCGGGCCGACCGACCGGTGGCGTAAATCCTTGTCGTCCGAAACGAGAGGTGGGTCAGTTTTTGCCCACAGGAGAATTTGCCCGTTATGCTAGATGATGCAATGCCAGCAGTTTATGCAATTGCCGATGTACATGGACGTGCCGATCTGCTCGAAGTGCTACTTCATCACATTGCTGTCGTCTCACGCGAGCACCGGGCGAAGCCGATTGTGATTTTCCTGGGTGACTTGATTGACAGGGGTCCCCACAGCCCCCAAGTGCTCGACCTAGTCTCTGCGACGCTTGACCTCTATCCGGGTTCGCGCTTGATCCTGGGCAATCACGACTTTTACCTTCGTTCCTTGCTTCGTGAGGAACTGTCCCCGGAAGACGCTGTCAACTGGATGGACTGGGGCGGAGTAGCGACCGTCAGTGCCTACTCCCGCCGTCCGGTTCCTGATTTCAAAGGTATCGCCGCAGACATTCGCGAGGTTTTTCCGCACCATGCTGTTCTTTTGGAAAACGCGCTGACCTACCAGGAGATCGGCCGGCATTGTTTTGTCCACGCTGGAATCCGTCCCGGACTTCCCCTGGCTGTGCAGACCGATTACGATTTGCGATGGATTAGGGCAGGGTTCCTCGACCATGTTGACCCTTTCGATCACATCGTCGTGCATGGCCATACGATCACGAACTCGCTGCGCCCTGAAGTTTACGACAACCGTATCGCGGTAGATACTGCGGCATACCGAACGGGTCGCCTTAGCGCTGCAATGATCCAACACGACAAGCTCTCGCATTTCATCTGTACCAAGCTGAACGTGACTGGCGATATTTCGGTCGAAGAGTGGCACGCGAGTGATGCGCTCTCTCCTATTCCTTGATGTTGTAGGCTGTGTAATTCGAAGGGCCCCAGTTCATCAGTCGTGATGTTCGTCTTGCGCCCTAAGTGCGAGCGATGGTCGTGACCTTTGTGGCTTCGTCGGCAGCTGAGATCGATCGCGATAACGGCAACGAACTCGGCCGCTATGCGCTGGCTACATGGCTGAGATCACATCTTGTCTCTGCAAAATAGATCCGCTCAAGCATATATCAGCGTCATCGAAAGGAACGAAGCGCCACGGACTGGCAGCTATCCTTCGAAAGCCCTCGGAAAGGGGATTATCATGAATGTAGCACGCTCCTTCAACAATTGGCGCAAGTATCGTCAGACGGTCTCCGAACTCGGCCGGATGAGCAACCGCGAACTCAATGACCTCGGTATAAGCCGTGGTGATATCGTCACCATTGCCCGGGCAGCTGCTCGCTAATATCGCGCCTTCCGCAATTGTTTTTAAGCGCTCGTCATTCCAAGGCGGGCGCTTTGCTTTGTCTGGATCAGCTCTACGCGCGCTCATTTCGCATGGCTCCTTTGCACAAGCCGTACCTACTCGTCATGCAAGCGGTCGTTTAAAAGACAAGCAATGAAGGGATGTTCCTCCGACTGAGTTTCACAGCCGTAGGCAGCCAACCCTTATTTCTCGGATGCCCTGCTATGAATGGTACGATCCTTCTTCCGATTGTTGTTTGAAGGTTCCAGGGGCCTGCCTTGCAGGCTGCGCAGCGGGCTTTTCTGGTTTTGGGGCGGGAGCTGAGCGTGCCAGGGTAGCGGGGAGGCGATTTGCTTTTCAGCCGTGGAGGCCATAGCCATGACCACATCGAATGCCATCACCATCCTTGTCGTCGAAGACAATACGCAAACTAGGCAGACTTTAAAGAATGAACTCGAAGATGCCGGAATGGTCGTCATCGAGGCCCACAATGCAGCTGATGCACTTCTGGCGTTGGATGCCGATCCTTCGGTCGAAGCGGTCGTGACTGACATCCATTTCGAAAGCGGGATTGACGGGCTGACCTTGACACGCTTGGTCAAATCCTTGCTGCCAGACCTCCCGATTATGATTGCCTCTGGCGATCCAGGCGCTGCGCTGCCAGACCTCCCTCCCGGATGTCGATATCTTGCGAAACCATTCGAGTGCAGCCAGGTAGTAGCGGAAATGCGGGCACTGTGACGAGCTGCGCCGTCTGAACGCCGCCATATTCCCGAGCGTGATTTTCTTTCGTAGATCCTCCAAGGGAATAATGACGATTTCGCTTACTTTAGGCCTAACCCAAGGCAATTCCACGCCTTTGCAGCAGCAAACCGTCGGACGACTAGCCATCACCATACGGTGCCAAAGTGCACTCAAGAGATGGTGATAATCTCACCGTCTGCTGATGCGCTATCGTGATAGCAGGGACGATTGAACGGGACGAAAAAAAGCCACCGCTGGGGTGAGCGGCGGCGCAATGTTCCAATTGGCCGTTACTTTTTGTCGGCACATTACAGCGATAAAGGGCAGTCGGCCTGCGATGGGCTGACAAAAACTTGCTTTGAGCCGCCACAGCGCTCACTATTTGAAGTATTGCGGTCGCTTGGATATCCCTGCGCTGGTAGATCACCTCCGCGAAGAGGGAACTCCGCTCATCCGGCAGCAGGTCTGTCGATGCGCCTGGATGCGGACCAGAGGATAGATCGTTGCCATGCACCAAAATGTGCGCTTGAAGCAATGAGGAGATGCAAGGATGTCCAGATTGCTCAGTCCTTCCTTCCCAAGCTCCAATGTCGCTCCCACTGCGCTTGGTCTTGCTTCTCGCCTCGCACTAGCCCGACTGAAGCAGAATAACATTGATGCCCTGCCATTGCTGAAACGAGCCAAGCTCACCCAGGCACAGCTTGAAGGGGAGAAGCCAATTGCCGTTAATTCCCAAATCATTTTCCTTGGCGAAACGTCTCGCGCGCTGCGTGATGATTGGCTCGGCGTTACGTTAGCAAAGCAACTCGACTTACGTCAGATTGGTATGATCTACTACGTCGCGGCTTCATCGCACTCACTTGGCGACGCGCTCCGCCGAATGGTGCGATATGGTCGCTTGGTCAGTGACGCATTGGTACTTCACCTTGCTCAGCACGGCGGGGTGCTACGTATCACAATGTCCTACACCGGCATCTCACGCTATTTGGATCGCCATCAAGCTGAATTCTTCACCTCGGTTCTCCTACGGCTGTGTCGCAATCTCGTTGCCCAAAGGCTTACTCCAAATCGAGCTACTTTTGTTCACCATAGGCAGGACGAAGCTGCGCAAAGCGAGCTTTCTCTCGGTTGTGAAGTTGATTTCAGTTCGCCTGTGGATGGTCTAAGCTTCGATGCGAAGGTCCTTGAGCTTCCCGTTGTTTCCGGAGATCCATACCTCAATGAACTGATGGTGAACCTGTGTGACGAAGCCATCAAAGCGCGCACCTTAAATGTCGGCTCATTTCGCAAGCTCGTTGAAAACACGGTTGCGCCGCTCTTGCCTCATGGCGAAGCCACTGCGGTGAACGTTGCACGAAAGCTCGGCGTGGGCGAAAGGACCCTTGCCCGAAGGCTCGCCTCCGACGACGTGACCTTTAGCATGGTCGTCGACAATCTCCGGCATGAGTTGGCATTGAAGTATATGTCCGAAGGGTTCCTGTCCTCTCAAATCGCCTGGCTTCTTGGTTTTCGCCATAGCAGCTCGTTTACTCACGCTTGCCGGCGATGGACAGGAAAGGCGCCTTCCGCGCATCGCCGCCCCAATCAGCCATGCTAGATTTGAATATGGCCCTCAAATTTGCTCGCGGTTGGGCGTTGGCACGTTTGGATCACAACTCCTAAATCCGGATGATTTGGGGCGCCAGATTCCGCCCGGTCGGCGACATTGGTTGCATAGTGGTCACGAGTGTCCCGGTCGATCACAGCAACGGGCACGGCGAGAGCTAGACCGGCAATGTTCGCGGCCGCTGCCGCAACGCTTGGTGCGGGCGTTCTCCCGCCGGATCTTGGGTCACGTTTCCAGACTTATCATAATTGGATGCTACGAGCCCGCCCATCGATTTCAGAACGGCGTGGATCTGGGCAACGACCGCCGCACCTTCACCAACGGCCGCCGCCACGCGCTTTGTCGAACCCGACCTGACGTCACCGATAGCGAACAGGTTCGGTACGCTTGTCTCCAGGGGATGGGGTTGCTGGCCGAGCGCATCTGAAGGGATGTCGGCGCCGGTCAGGATAAAACCGTTGCCATCGCGAGCAACGCGGCACCTGACCCATTCAGCGTTTGGATCCGCGCCGATGAAGAGAAAGAGATGCCTCAGCGCGAGCTCGAGGTTCTGTCCAGCCACGGCATTGTGGAGGGTTGCTCCAGAAAGTCCCGTATCTTCATTTCCGGAAACGGAAGCGATCTCGCAGCCGACATGAAGGACGACATTGGGCAGGGCAGCGATCCGGTCGACGAGATAGCGAGACATCGTCTGCTCAAGCGGTCTGCGCACCACGAGGTTCAGCTGCCTGACCTGCGGTGCGAGAAATGCTACTGCTTGCCCGGCCGAGTTGCCGCCCCCGACGAGGGCGATCTCCTCGCCCTGGCAGAGTCGGGCCTCAACGGAGGTCGCCCAGTAAGATACGCCTGCGCCTTCGAACACGTCGATGTTTTCGACGTTCGGGCGCCGGTAACGCGCTCCGGAGGCGATTACGACGGTCTTGGCCTGCACCGTGCGTTCGCCGGTGAGTTTGAGCACGTGCGGCATGCCGGGTCGCGGCGCGGGCTGGAATTCCAGCACGGCTAGCGGCAAAGCGATATCCGCTCCAAACTTGAGTGCCTGGTTGAAGGCGCGCCCGGCAAGGGCCTGTCCGGAAATTCCGGTTGGGAAGCCCAGGTAATTTTCGATCCTCGCCGATGCGCCGGCTTGTCCGCCAGCCGCGCGCTCGTCGACAACGATGACTTTCAAACCTTCGGAAGCCGCGTAAACTGCTGCGGCCAGACCAGCGGGGCCTGCGCCCACGATCGCCACGTCATAAAGTGCCTGTGGGTCGATGTCAGGCGTAATGCCCAGGCATATGGCTGCCTCAAGCTCGGTTGGATGCTTCAGGACAGTGCCGTTCGGGCAAACCATCACAGGCACGTCCTCCGGTGATACGCCCAGTCTCCTGACGAGCGCCTTTCCCTCCTCGTCGACGGTGCAATCGAGTACCAGATGAGGATAACCGCTTCTCGTCAGGAAGCCTTGAAGTCGAGTGAGGGCGGCACTGCCCGGTACGCCTATAAGGATAGAGCCGGCGCCACCCGCGTCGATAAGCGCCACCCGTCGTAGAATGAAAGCGCGCATCACCAATTCGCCGATGTCTGCAGATCCGATGACCATCGCGCGAAGATGTGGGCCGTCGAAGGGCAGCGCAACGCATCCTTCGGAGCCAGCCACGCCTCTGACAAGCGACGGCCGGCCAGAGAGTTGACTGACTTCTCCTGTAAATTGACCGGGCTTGTGGACGACAATCAAGACTTCGCCCGATGGGCCGTCATGGCGGGAAACCTCGAGCGATCCTTCCAGAACGATCCAGATCGGGTTTGCCTTCTCGCCGAAATCGTAGACGGTTTCGCCCGGTTTAAATATATGGGCATCCGCGCTCGCAAAACGTCGGGCTGTCGCCATCTGACGGGCGGTGAGAACGGGGAACATCTGCTCAATTCGGCTGCTTGAAGTCGACATAACTGCCTCCGGCAAACTCTTTGTCGGCGCTACGTGTACCGAGGGATCGGCCCGTTGTGGGGCGTCTGGTTGGGAAGATCCACGATTGTCTCATCGACGAAGCACCATCCCCATCCCTCTGGCGGGTCGTAGCCTTCGATGATTGGGTGACCCGTATGATGGAAGTGCGCTGTCGCATGGCGCCCTACGGAGTCGTCGCAGCAGCCGACGTGTCCGCATTGCCGGCAGAGTCTGAGGTGAACCCATTTCTGGTCGTTTTTCAGACACTCTTCGCATCCAAGCGTCCTAGGAGTGACGTTGCCGATCGTCGTCATATGCTCGCATCGCGTCATCGAACCGTTTCCCAGAGATCAATTGCGGTTACTTTTCCGACAGTTGGCGTCGACACAACGGCTGTCCGGATCTTTCCTTGTGCCATAGTTATAGTCTGGCACTGATTTTTGTATTTGCCTATCGGACTTGGGTATAGGAATGGCGAGTACAACAATCATCCCTTGTGGATCAAAGTCCGCTCGTGAGGTGCGTCCTGTTTCGCCAGAGGCGATCAACGCAACCGACAGAAACCAGAACGCTGGCTAGCTCCTCGGCCGCGACCCCTCGCACGATCCAACAGTGCGGCGATCTTAAACCTCAGGCTGCAAGCCTTGGTTACTGGCGATGGTGGCGATCTTTTCATGTACACTTCGGGGAATGGAGAATTTTCCTGAAGTCTGATGTAAATCAGCGCCCGTAACACCCGGTATGTACACCCCGTTTTTGCGCAGGCGCACTGTTTGACGAAGTGCCCGATCGACCCGTCCGTCAGCTTCCCGCCCAGGCATGATTGCGACCACGCTGAGACCAACCGCTGGCGATACAGTCCCCGACCGGAAGTCCGAGGTGTCCAGGGACCAAGATCCCCCGGAAAGGCCCGCAGATAGCATCTCCACCAGCAGCGCGACATTCGCTCCTTTGCGGCCGCCGAATGGCAAGAGCGCTCCCGTCAGCGCTTTTTCGGCGTCTTGGGTTGGGTTTCCTTCTGCATCCGCCGCCCAACCTTCAGGGATTGGGTTTCCTTCCTCGGCTGCTCTGACTATGTTGACAAAAGCCGTTGCGCTCGACGCCTGATCGATGATCATCGGTGGCGTTTGCGTGCCAAGTGGAAATCCGAAGGCCATCGGGTTTGTGCTGTAGACGACAGGTCCCCCGGCGTGCGTAACCATCATGGCATTTGCGTTGGTTGCCGCTATTCCAATCACACCCTCATTGCAAAGTCTGCGGACGTAATATCCGAGCTCGCCGGTTGTATAGCTGTTGGTCTGCGTAAAGACGGCCACTCCAAAGTTGCGAACCGCGGCGAGCAATTCAGGAAAGGCGAGATCGAACCCTAGCTGGGCAACACCGCGATCTGCGTCTGAAACAAGAAATGCAGGAAAGGCAAGGTCCAATTGGGGATTTGGCACGCAATTAATCCGTCCCCCCCGAAATCCATCGAGATAGTCCACCAGGTGAGGAAACCCAAGAGTTGGGGGACCGTAGCGAGCGGCCGAAAGCGTGGCGTCCACGAGCGACCGTGCGCTTGCGGCGGACGCGCCGCAGGCAAGGCACGCTTTTATGGCGAGCTCTTCGGCATCCTTCATTTTGACCACCACCTCGTCGGACATGTCAGATCTCCAATCCCGCCCTTCTGCCGTCGTAGAAAGCGTAGGGGGCTTGCCGCGGTGCCGCGCAATCGCCGACCTGTCGTACGGGAACACCCAATTCCGTCAGGCTTGGCAACAACCAGTCCATTGGGTGATTGGTTGTCGCGGTGACCAGTCCGTCCGCCTCGACGAAATTGCGCTCACCAGTATTGTGATCCAAAACCGTAGCACCGTTACCGTGCCATTCGACGATGCTCACCTCCGTGAGCCAATGAACACCGAGCTTTTTTAAAACCTGACGCATTGGAACGTCGGCCGCGGTTCTTTGAAGCTCTTTTCCAACGAACGCGTCTGGTGTTGCAATTATAACGTGATGGCCGTCCTCTGCGAGCTTCCAGGCCGTCCCGCAGCCGCGCCAGCCCCCGCCCTCGTCCAGCAGAAGGACACGCTTGCCGGGCCTTGCCTGCTTCGCCATGACTGCCTCAACGGTGAACACGCCGCCCTTGTCGATGCCAGGCAATGACTCAATCGTCGGTAAAGCTTTCTGAAAAACGGTCTCGGGAGAGTAGGAGCCGGTTGCCATGATCACGACATCCACTTCCGACGGGTCGATGTCATCGGCTTCGACATATGTGTTCAGTTTGACGTCCACGCCGAGCTTTTCCAGTTGGCGTTCGTACCAGCCGAGCAGATCAAGGATCTGGGCGCGCCTCGGCTGCAGACCTGCGAGCAAGAAATTGCCGCCGAGACGCGCGCCGGCTTCCGAGAGGACGACCCTGTGGCCGCGTTCGGACGCAACCCTTGCCGCCTCTAGCCCTGCTGGACCGCCGCCGATGACAAACACTCGCTTTGGATCGGGTGTCGTAATGAAACGATCGCCATTCCATTCGAATTCACGTCCAGCCGAAGGATTGATCAGACAGCTTATCCAGTAATCCCTGGAACGACGCCCCCAGCACATCTGATTGCAGGATATACAGCCTCGAATGTCTTCAGGACGGCCTTCGCTGGCCTTTCGCGCCAGGTGGGGATCGGCGATTTGTCCACGAACGATCGAAACAAGGTCAGACGAGCCTTCGCCGAGGACGGTCTCAGCGTTCTCAGGCGTTCGGATGTGACTCTCGGCGATGACGACGGCGGTTCTCACGACTTTCTTGAGACATGCGGCAAGATCGGCACCGAGCTTTTCGGGGTAGATAAACGTCGGCATCAACTTGTAGAAATCGAGGTAGCCTCCCGATCCACATGTGACATAGTCGATGAGACCCAGCTCATCGTGAAGTTTCACGATCTCTGCAAGCTCATCTCGCTGTAGTGCGGCCTTGACGTCCGGCTCGTCACTAACTGCGAGGCCAATGATGAAATCCGGTCCGCAGGTTTCCCGTATCCGGCAAAGGATCTCGCGAGACATTCGTGTGCGGTTCTCGAGCGAGCCTCCCCATTGGTCCTCTCGTCGATTGCTCCAAGGCGTCCAGAACTGGTCGACCATCCCCAGATAGGCTGCCCACACCTCGACGCCATCGAAGCCAGCCTCGCGACATCGGCGCGCGGCCTGAACAAATCCTTCGATCGTCGTCCAGATCTCGGCTTCGGTCATCGGATGCGAACCGTCGCTGTCATGGTAACTCGGAAGACCTGACGGTGACCAATGGGGATGAAAGGAGTTATCTGAGTCGCCATGCGCTCCCACGTGGTAGAGCTGCTGGATCGCAACAGCTCCATTGTCCTTGATGGCCCGGACAAGCTTGGCAAAGTGTGGGATAACAGTATCGTTGGAATGACGGAAGTTTCGTTGCGTCAAAACCGCGGCAGCGTGGACAGGCATTGGCTCGACGACGATCATC
Source organism: Hyphomicrobiales bacterium (assembly GCA_900466605.1). Classification (GTDB taxonomy): domain Bacteria; phylum Pseudomonadota; class Alphaproteobacteria; order Rhizobiales; family Rhizobiaceae; genus Rhizobium. The sequence goes on along the minus strand of UBMU01000027.1, from coordinate 7,247 downwards.
GCGGCACCGCCAATAGCGCGCTCGGCGTAGTAGGCGATATGGCGCTCAGTCGGCAGGCCCTCAACGGCCATGTTTGCGGTATGAGCGCCAAAGACGATGCGATTGCGAAGCGTGTGCCCGCGAATCCGAAGCGGACTGAAGAGGCGGGGAAACTCTTGGGGCATTGTCACTCCCGAATCTGCAGGGTTTAGGCGACGATGGTTATCTGGGCACCAGCGAGCAGTGGTCCAAGGCATGAGACGCGCGTGACGGGACCTACCGCGCCTTTAGGTCTTAACGCGGTCAGTTGAGGAAGAGGCGCTTTAGAAACTGCGATGAGATTCTAAGTTCGCGTCTGGTAACCCTATTGTCTTGATGCCTCATTGGACGAGCGCAATGGCATCCTCGTGCGTTGGGGTGCAATCCGAGACCATCGCGCTCGCAAGCTGACGGAAGGTGACAACACCGACAGGCAGAGATCCCTTGGCGATGACCGTTACGTCACCATCGGGAACCGACGCCAGCAAGCGTACGGCCTCCTCGACGGTCGTCGTAGCGTCGAGGGTGACTCCGCTAACAGCAGCTCCTGGTCGCAGGGGCCTCATAATGGCATTGACCTGAACCACGCGGCCGCGGTTGACCTCCCTCACGAAGTTGGCGACGTACTCGTCTGCCGGTCGCAATACGATGTCCTGGCTGCTGCCTTGCTGGATGACTTGGCCATCGCGCAAAATGGCGATCTGGTCGCCCAGCCTCAGTGCCTCATCGAGATCGTGTGTGATAAACACGATGGTCTTCTTGATCTCCCGCTGGATGTCGAGCAGCACAGTCTGCATGTCCGTGCGGATCAGCGGGTCGAGCGCAGAATAGGCTTCATCCATCAAAAGGACCGGCGCGTCATTCGAAAGAGCGCGGGCCAGGCCAACGCGCTGCTGCATGCCCCCTGAAAGCTGGTTTGGATATTTTTCCTCATAGCCTTTGAGACCGACGCGCTCCAGCCACCGCATGGCGACGTCGACCGCCTTAGTACGTTCCACACCCTGGACCTCAAGACCAAAGAGCGTGTTGTCGAGAACGTTGCGATGCGGCAGGAGTGCGAATTTCTGAAAAACCATCGCCGTCTGGTGCCGCCGGAATTTTCGAAGCTCGGTCTCATCCATCTTGACCACGTCCACACCATCCACAAGCACTTCGCCGGCGGTCGGGTCGATCAATCGATTGATGTGACGAATGAGCGTCGATTTGCCCGAGCCGGACAGGCCCATGATGACCTGGATGGAGCCCGATGGCATTTCGATATTGATATCACGCAGCCCGAGTACGTGGGCGTGCTTCTGGTTTAGCTCGGCCTTCGTCATCCCGTTTTGAACCGACTCGACATGCGATTTTGCGTTGGGACCGAAGATCTTGAAAAGATGACGGATCTTAATGCCGCCGAAAGCGTGATCAGCCATGGACGATCTCCCGATGTTTCTGGAGCCGTTTGCCATATGCCTGGCTGACCCGATCGAAGATGATGGCGATGCCGACAATGGCAAGGCCGTTGAAAATACCAAGCGTGAAATACTGATTGGCAATCGCCTTCAGGACCGGTTGCCCAAGCCCTTGGACACCAATCATCGAGGCCACCACGACCATTGCCAACGCCATCATGATGGTTTGGTTGATCCCAGCCATGATGGTTGGTAGCGCTAGCGGCATCTGCACCTTGAGTAATTTCTGTGAATTTGACACCCCGAAGGCGTCGGCTGCCTCGAGCACGTCCTTGTCAACAAGTCGAATGCCGAGGTCGGTCAATCGGATCATCGGCGGAATTGCATAAATAACGACGGCGATTAGGCCGGGAACACGGCCAATTCCGAGCAGCATTACTACGGGGATAAGGTAGACGAAACTCGGCATTGTTTGCATCACGTCAAGGATCGGATGAATAACGCGTTGGAACCGGTCAGACCGGGCCATGAGAATGCCCATCGGCAAGCCGATCGCGATCGACAAGACCGTGCAAACGAAGATCATCGAGACGGTGCGCATCGTGTCTTCCCACATGTCGAAATAACCGATGAGCAGCAACGTCACGAGACAGCCCAACACGATCTTTATGCTGCGGCTTCCCAACCACGCAACGACCAGGACCAGGAGCGTTATGATCGGCCACGGTGTTTGGGTCATGAAGCGGTCGACCGCAATTAGGAAGTGCTGCAACGGAGAAAAGAAGCTCTCAATTGAATCGCCATATGCTCGTGTGAAAGAGCGGAATCCGTCGTCAATCATCTTCTTGAGGTCGCGAAGATTTTCGTCGTTCATATGCGGAAATTTGTAAAACCATTCCATTCGGTTCCCCTTTTTTTGAAAGAGCCGTGACAAGTCTTCTGGTTATTTTTCCGGCTTTTGAAGCGGCGGCGCGTGTCAAAACGCGCCGCCTATTCAACTATCAAAGCGAGGCTTCGATTTTCTTTGCTGCGTCTTCCGACACCCATTTTGTCCAGATGTCTTTGTTTTCCTTCAGGAAGTGCTTGGCACCGTCCTCGCCGTTCGCCTGATTGTCCGTCATCCACGCCATTAGCTTGTTCACGGTATCATTGCTCCACGAGCGCTTCTCGAGGTACGCCATCACATCTGGTCCGGCCTTTTCCGAGAAAGGCTTTGCTACGAGTGTGACGATGGTATCGACCGGCCATGCGTTCGGTTTCGGATCCGGGCAATCCGCAACCGTATTGCAGCGTTTCCATTCAGCTGCATCGGCCGGAACGCCGGCCTCAAGCTTCACCATTTCATACTTGCCAAGCAAAGCAGTCGGGGCCCAGTAGTAACCGGCCCAACCCTGCTTGCGCTCGTAGGCTTTTGCGATCGACCCATCGAGGCCCGCACCGGAGCCAGTGTCTACCAGCTTGAAGCCTGCTTTCTCACCATCGAATGCCTTGAATAGCTGCGAGGTGACGACCGTACCGCCCCAGCCCTGAGGTCCGTTGTAGATCGCGCCTTTGGCAGAGTCTTCTGCGTCTGGGAACAATTCCGGGTGCTTGAGCACGTCGGAAATTGTTTTTAGATCTGGATGGGCGTCCGCCAGATATTTCGGGATCCACCAACCTTGAATGCCTCCATCGGGAAGTGGAGAGCCGACCTTGACGATGCGTCCCTCATCAGTGCCCTTCTTCACAACCTCGGGAAGAAGATCAATCCAGGCCTCGGGAGCGATATCGGGTTTACCTTTCTCCGCCATTGATGTGATCGTCGGAACGGTATCGCCGACGGTGATCTCCGCCTGGCAGCCGTATCCCTCGTTCAGGATGATCTTATCCAGGTTCGATAGGACTTCGGCACTTTGCCAGTTCATGCTCGCGATTGTGACGCTGCCGCAATCTGCGGCATTCGCGTATGTGGCCGCTCCCAGCAGCCCAAATACCATGCACGTAGAAGCCAATAGTTTGGTCATTATCGTTCCCTTTTTTAGCGGCACGTATTCTTGAGCGGGTCGCCGCGAAACCCGCTTCAACGGTCGTTAGGAAGTGCCTCCCATACTCACCGATTTCTTGAACGCTGCGGCCAAGCCACGAGAAACAGCATCGTCGAATCCTGATGCGCGCATCTCTTCAATGCCAGCCGCGGTTACGCCTCGGTATTCGAGAAAGCGGTTTACGATCTCGGTCGGGCTATCCTTATGTCGCTCCAATAGGCGTCCGGTTCCAATCAGCATCGTCAGGACAGCTCGCTGTGCAACCTCGGCAGGCAAGCCCTGAGTGATCGCGTGCTTCATCATCGCTGCGGCAAGAAGCGCGGGGAAGGCGGGTCCAGTGCCCGACATGCCCGTGAGGTAATCGATGTCGGCTTCGCTGTTCACTTCATCTTCAACACCGCAGGCGCCAAAGATCTTTCGTACCAGAATGCGATCATCGGCATCGACACTTGCTGAGGCCATCCATGGCGTGAAGGAAAATGAGACCTCGGCAGCAGCGTTGGGGAGGGCTCTTACAACTCTTTCGGACGCATGCTTTTCCATTAGCGCCGAGATGCGAACGCCGGCCATGACCGAGATCACAAGCTTTCGCTCCAGGTTTACAGGGACCGAACCCCAGTCCTCTGGACGCACTGAGAAGATAACGACATCTGAACGGTCTGCAAGAAATTGATTGTCGGTCGTCCAGTGAGAAGCGGCGAAACGGTCTGGCCGAGAGCGGCGATAGGAAAGCGTAAGATTATCGGGATCGGTAAGGCCGGAGCGAAGGATCGCTTCTGCGATGGAACCGCCAAGCCAACCTGCGCCGCCAATGATCCCGATCCTTGCTTTTCCGCTCATCTCATCCCTAGCCTGACTTGTAGCTATGTCTTGCAAAGAACCGGTCAAGCTCTCGCTGCTGTGGAACCTCACCCGTGTAGATCGCGATGTATTCGGGAATGCGCTTCATGCGAACGTTGATGCTTTCGTCCGACTGCATGGAGATGTAACCGATCTGAACGAGATAGGTTGTCCGCGCGCGGACATCGGCTCCGATCTCGGGATGTCCGAAGCGTTTGAACATGCTGGCAAGTGCGTCCACCCGTGTTCGATCTGCCTTTTGAACCTCCTGAAGGATATCCTCAGACTGCAAGGCCCAGCTTCTTACGGCAAATTCGAACTTGCTGTCGAACAGCTTGCTGTCCAGCCAGCAGTCGAAAACGTTGAGCATCGCTTCTGCCAAGGTTTCCGAATAGGCTTCCGACTGCTTTACGATAGAGCCGGTATTTTTGTCCCGCCAGCGCGAGACCAACCCGTCCAGAAGTTCTTCGCGATCCTTGAAGAACCAGTAGAAGCTGGTGCGTGATAGGTTGAGCTTTTTTGCCAGAGGCAGGATCTTCACTGAGTCTATCCCGGACTCCAGTAGGGACTCATAGGCTGCCTCGAGCCATCCCTCCTTCGATCCACGCCAGCCACTGTCGCTCAAATTCTGGTCCATATTCAATTCCTAGCAAATCGTTAAACTTGGCACAATCAAAATGTACATTACTGTCAGATAATATTGACCTTGATGTTTTCGGCGTTGACACATGTGTACATTCCGCCTACCGTCCAGACCACTTCCCAATTCGGAGCGTGCCCGATGTCGAACGATCCCCTGCTGCAGCCGTATCAACTCAAGCATCTGACGCTACGCAACCGCATCATCGTGACATCCCATGAGCCGGCCTATCCAGAGGATGGGATGCCCAAGGAGCGCTACCGAGCCTACACGGTCGAGCGGGCCAAAGGCGGCGTTGCCATGACGATGACTGCGGGATCTGCAGCCGTTTCCAAGGACAGTCCGCCGGTTTTTAACAATCTTTTGGCCTACAAGGACGAGATCGTGCCCTGGGTGAGGGAGATGACGGATGCCGTCCACGAACAAGGGGCTGCGATCATGATTCAGCTCACGCACCTCGGAAGGCGAACTCGCTGGGACAAGGGTGACTGGCTCCCCGTCGTGGCCCCGTCTCACCATCGTGAGGCGGCGCATCGTGCATTCCCAAAGAAACTGGAAGATTGGGATATCGAGCGTATCATCAAGGATTTCGCCGACGCCGCTGAGCGCATGAAGGCCGGCGGGATGGATGGCGTTGAACTTGAGGCCTATGGCCATCTCATCGATCAGTTCACGTCGCCCCTTACCAACGAACTCGAGGGCCCTTACGGTGGATCGCTCGAAAACCGCATGCGGTTCTGTCTCGACGTCTTCAAGGCAATGCGTGCAAGAGTGGGAAACGACTTCATTCTCGGTGTCCGTTATACCGCCGACGAGTGTGTTCCCGGCGGCACGGGCAAGGCCGAAGGGATCGAAATATCCCGCAGGCTACGCGACAGCGGTCTCATTGACTACCTGAACGTTATCCGGGGCCATATCGATACGGATCCGGGCCTCACTGATGTTATTCCGATCCAGGGAATGGCCAATTCACCCCACCTCGACTTTGCCGGGGAAATCAAGGCGGCGACCAACTTCCCGACCTTCCATGCGGCCAAGATCCCCGATGTCGCGACCGCTCGTCACGCAATTTCGGCCGGAAAGGTCGATATGGTAGGCATGACGCGTGCGCACATGACCGATCCCCACATCGTTCGTAAGATCATCGAAAAACGGGAAGAAGACATTCGGCCGTGCGTCGGCGCCAACTACTGTCTTGACCGCATCTACCAAGGTGGAATGGCGTTCTGTATTCACAACGCGGCCACCGGTCGAGAGCAGACGATGCCACACATCGTCCCAAAGGCCGAACTGCGTAGGAAAGTTGTCGTGGTTGGCGCTGGCCCTGCCGGCCTTGAAGCCGCCCGCGTCGCTGCCGAGCGCGGTCATGAAGTGATCGTATTTGAGGCCGCCAGCAATCCGGGAGGGCAGATCCGGCTGACCGCACAGAGCGAGCGGCGCCGAGAGATGATCAGCATCATCGACTGGAGGATGGCCCAGTGCGAGAAATACGGCGTCATCTTCCATTTCAATACGTGGGCCGAAGTAGAAACAATCATCTCGGAGCGGCCCGACGTCGTCATCATCGCGACAGGGGGCCTTCCTCACACCGAGGTTCTGACCAAGGGCAACGATCTTGTCGTATCGTCCTGGGATATCATTTCAGGAGACGTGAAGCCTGGCTCTAACGTCCTCGTATTCGATGATGCTGGAGATCACGCGGGCCTGCAGGCCGCCGAGTTCCTGGCAAAGGCAGGCGCAAAGGTCGAGATCATGACGCCGGATCGTTCCTTCGCACCTGAGGTCATGGCCATGAACCTTGTCCCCTACATGCGATCACTTCAGAAGCTGGATGTGACCTTTACAGTTACGTTCCGCCTTGAATCCGCCGAAAGGGCTGGAAACCAAATCGTTGCCATGATCGGAAGCGATTACGGTGGGGTGTCGAAACAGCGCACCTTCGATCAGATTGTCGTCAACCATGGGACGATCCCGCTCGATGAACTCTATTTCGAGCTCAAGCCTCTTTCGTCCAATCTCGGCGAGACCTCGTACGACCAACTTATCGATGGCGAGCCGCAATCCGTGGTTCGCAACAGGGATGGAAAGTTCCAACTCTTCCGCATCGGCGATGCGGTCGCAGCACGCAATACCCATGCGGCCATCTACGATGGCCTGCGCATTGCAAAGGATCTCTAGACCACGCGAACTCGTATCCGAGCAGGGCGAAGGTTTGTTGCTTTTCGATCAACGGATCAGCCACTGTTTGCGTTAATGGGCTTCTGCCCAACAAGTCGCTGGTTTGACCCCGAACTCTAACGGACAGGTGCAGCCATGAAAATTCTCGTCCCC
>UBMU01000040.1 GCA_900466605.1 Hyphomicrobiales bacterium | reverse complement strand
AAAATTTGGGGGCAAGGTCAGTCATCTTCCCAATTCGTGGCATCTCTTGGGAGACGCAACTCAACCGCCTGGCAAAGACGAAGCAAACTCCGCCTGCTACTTCACCAGATTAAGCCAGTTTGTTAATGCAGTTTTAGGGGCAAACCCAACCTTTGTATCGACCAGAGCGCCGGATTTAAAGACCAACAGAGTTGGAAGGCTCTTGACCTTAAACTTGTCGGCGAGCGTCGGCTCACTGACCACATTCACCTTCAAAAAGGCAATCTCACCTTTCATCCCGGGTGCTAACTCTCCCAACGAAGACTCTACTATTTTGCAGGGATTACACCACGGTGCTCCGAAAAGGACTAACGCGGTCTTTTTCGAATTGAGAAGACTGTCGACGTGAGCAACATCGAGCTGGGTCAAATCCATGTGGGGAGGTTTGACCGTGGGAACGTTGGGAGATTTTGCCAATACCAGCCTAGTAATGTCGCCGACGGTGAGGGTGCATTTGGATAACTCCTCATCGCTAATAGAGATGCCGAACTTAGTTTCAATGTGCGCCACGAGCTCGACAACATCGAGGGAGTCCGCGCCTAGATCCTCAATGATGCGTGCGCTTGAGGAAAGTTTTGCTCGCTCCACCCCTAAATCGTCGACGAAAGTGTCGAGTACCAGGTTGCAAATCTGAACATCGGCTGGCGTGGGATTTTGTACGTCGCCGCACTCGTCCATCTGCTTGGCTGCTGGTTCGGGGGCGGCGGCCATCGCTTGCCGACCGAAAGCTTCTGCCTGGAAAGACGAGAAAACGGCGATCATTGCCAATGCGGATTGCCGATTAAATTTGCCCACACAACCCTCCGATCGTCGTGCCCCCTCTATCTCGCGGACGGGCGGAAACATACGTCTATTTTAGTACACGCGTAAGTTAGCAGCATCATATACAATGTGCTCGAATGGCGCTAGTTATTGGAAAAGTAGCGATCGTTTCATGCTGTGGCATAAATTCACTAGGGGCGGTGAATGCTGACATCGGTCTTCTCACGAAAAATGTTCTTGGGTGCGCTTCTCCTCAGCGTCTGGTGCGCTGATGCGGCACAAGCCCAGACAGGCAAGCCCTGTCCCGTCGTAAGCGCTCCCGCCAGCTTCGAGCAAAAGGGAGAGAGTGCTGACAGCGCTTCCACTCCTGGGAACCGGGGCATTGTGCCGCCCGGGTTTGTGGCGATAACCGGCTCGGCGGTTCGCCACGGAGTAGACGTGTCCAAATGGCAAGCCTCTGCGGATTTCGTTCGGGTGAAGCAATGCGGCGGTTCATTCGCCTATGTCAGGATCTCGGGTGGTCAGAAACTCGATAACGAACTTGAGTATCGGGCGCATTGGTCGAACGCCCGTTCCGTGGGACTAGATGTCGGCCCGTATCACAATCTTACTCTAGTTAATCCAACGCGGCCCATTTCCTCGCTGTCACAAGCGGAAGTAGCCTCTCTCACTGAGGAGAATGTCAGGTCGGCGAAAGTGCAGGCCGCAAACTTTTTGCGCCAGTTCAGAGAAGTGCTTTCCCTGGACGAGAAATCTGCCGACTCCGGCAATCTCGGCCAACCGTTCCTGCCGATAGCGCTCGACGTGACGGCACGACCACTTTCGCAGGCGTCGGGATCGGACATGGAAACCTTTGGCAACATTTATGGCGAGGCCATATGTGCCTGGTTTGACACGGTAAAAGCCGACTCATCGTTTGCCTCGGCCCCCAAGATCATCTTCACGATGCCTCGCCTGTTTCACGATTTCGCCCTTAAGCGATTGTCGTGCAGAGGCGACCTTGCCGGATTCTGGATCTCTCATCGTCCTTCTGACGGGGGAACTTTTCCTCTTGATGACACCAATGAGGGACTTCTCAACCGTGAATTATGCGTCGGAGATGATGGCAAAGACCTCTGCGTTTTTGAGCAATATACTTCTTGGGGCGGGTTCGCACTGTACCAGCCGTCCGAAGGACTAGATCTGGATCGTTTCCGGGGCGACCAGGCGAAATTTCAGACCCTGCTATATCAAGCAAAGAGGTAGCTCGATGGGTGCCCGTCTGTTTCTGATTTCGGTTCTAGCATTTCTCTACGCGGGTGTGGCCTTCGCCGGCTGCGCTAGGCATAGCGCCCCCGGTGTGTTTCAGAATCCTAAGAACGCCTGGAACGGAACCGATACTGGTGTAGTGGTGGACGGCTTTGTTGATTTGGCTTCTCCAGCAGGCCCAACGTTTATGGTCTCCCATGGCGCGGATTTTTCGCGGCACAACATCGTGACCCACTCCACGATCAAGGACTGCGGAGGCGAATTCACTTTTCTTCGGGTGGATGACAAGTTTGCCGATCATCGCGAAGCGGCGCAGTCTGCGGGATTAATCGCGATACCTTACTATTTTTTTGGTGTCGGGGATGCACGGCGGAAAACGGCGCAGTACGGAAAAGATAACGAAGCACAAATAAAAGCTCGCCTTGCGGACTTTGGGGCCGTGGGAAGAAATGCAGGAACCAAGTTCGTCGAGAAGATTGGTACGCTGTACCCGGCGGGGATTCCGGTATCGACGATTGCTGGAATGACAGGACAGCTTGTAGCGCTTGACGTCGAAGAGAAGCTCAAGGACGAGGCCGGCTCAAATCCTCTTCAGAGAGCCTACTACGGACGATACTACGCGCACGCCGTCTGTAGTTGGGTTAAGGAGGTTCGCCAGACCTACAAGCAGCTCATCCCGATTATCTACACTACACCATCCGTGTACGCGGATTATTTGGACAAAGCATTTGCAGATGACTACGCCTGCCTCCAAGGCTTTCCTATCTGGGTCGCCCGGACGACGGTCGACGGCGGTGACGTGATCAGATCGTCAAACAGCACGATAGACAAGTTCGCGCAACGACTTTGCCTTGTCAGCGGTGGTAACCGCTGCATCATCCACCAATATAGTCACAGAGGCGTATTCGCTGCGCGACCGCCGGGCAGGACTCCACCTTCGCACATAGACCTCGACCGCTGGTTTAACGTTCAAATGGTCGATACCGCCGCGGGCACTCAAATCGTCCGATCTTCGGCCACGAAGTGATCGTGGGCAGGCCTGGAAGTGATCGTGGGCAGGCCTCCGGGTATTTGTGGGTTTCATGTCCCTATGAGTGTCCCTACGCCGTCACAGGGTTCGCTTTGACAAAGCGGCTGAGAGAAAACATCGTGCGGCGAGGTCCGTCAGATGCCTGATCAACACGCCCAGCACCCGTTGGTGGGGCTTGAACAACATGAAATCGACGCTCGACATTATGAATCCATTCGTGGACTGATCAAACCAATAATTGGACCCGTGGAACCACTTAATCGATATCTGGGCGAACTTCATCTCTGTGCAAGTCACCTGAAGCGGCGGCGGGAGCGGATTAGTCATCCCACACTACGCGGGCAGACAAAGATTTATTGCGGACAATGATATTGTCGGCTTGCTCCTAACATCATTTTTGATTCAAAATTACACTGACCAACCCATGTTCGGATACTAGGGAAGTGAATGAAGCGACTTGACGAAAATGCTTGGCATCTCCAGACCGCACCACTTCGCATCGGAATTTCGACGCGCGCGCTGTTCGATCTCGAGGAGGAGCATGATGTCTTCGTCCGCGAGGGTGTTTGGGCATACTCAGAGCTTCAATTGAAGCGCGAGGGCCTGCATCTGAATCGAGGCACGGGATTTGACGTGATCGATAGGTTGCTGCGCCTTAACATTGAAGGAGAGCGGCCTTTTGTAGAGGTGGTTCTCCTTTCGCGGAATTCGCCCGACCTCTCCCTTCGCGCTTTCAATTCAATTCAGTCCTATGGGCTTGGCATCAAAACCGGCAGCTTCACCAGCGGGCGGCCCATTGGGCCGTACGTCTCCGGATGGGCGATAGATCTTTTTCTATCGAACGAGGAATCGGATGTCCGGGCGGCCGTTGCGGCCGGGGCAGCGGCAGCCAAGCTAGGACCACCGCCACTTAATCCCATCGAAATTGCCGAAGACGAAGTTCGTATTGCCTTCGATGGCGACGCCGTTGTTTTCAGCGCTGAATCGGACGAAATTTACAAAGCTGAGGGTTTGGCCGCGTTTCTTGCCCATGAGCGCGACAACGCTACCCGCCCCATGTCTGGGGGACCCTTCGGCAATTTTCTGAAGAAGCTCTCGATGCTTAGGGCATTCTACATGGATGGCCAAGGGTTCAGCAAGGTTCGTATCGCTATTGTCACCGCGAGGAATGCGCCCGCTCATGAGCGAGTCGTCCATACCCTTCGCGCTTGGGGAACCCCAGCCGATGAAGCGCACTTCGTCGGGACTTTTGCCAAGGCTCCCATTCTGAAGGCCTGTGGCGCTCATATTTTTTTCGACGACCAGGAAAAACATGTTCTCGGTGCGTCGTCCGTGGTTCCGGCCGGACACGTTCCGGGGCCGCATGAAGCCGACAATCCCGTCATACCGGCCGCTTGACGAGCTCCCTTAAACCGATCTTGCTTTGGCGTCCAAGGGTGGCTGCGCCCGGCGGAGCGCTGCTTAACTTCCTGTACATACTACCCCCACTAAGCAGGGATTTGTACCCGGCGAAGATGGACTGGAGAGACCGTGACAAGCGAATTAGACGGATACGAAGATCGAGTGGTGGGTTTCGTCGACATCTTGGGGTTCGGCGACCTTGTGCGACGAGCGGACAAGAACCTTGAATTTCGCATCGAAATCGTTCGAGCGCTAAGTCAAGTGGGGAAACTGGCAGCGCCTCAGGGCGGAGATACGGACCTTCGTGCGCAGAATTTCTCTGACAGCTTGATTATTTCGGCGGCCAATACCGCCGACGGCCTATGGCACCTTCTGCTGTCGATTGATAGCCTAGCTTGGGGTCTGCTCCAGATAGGGGTACTGATACGTGGCGGCGTCACGATTGGCGGCATGCGCCACGAGGCGGACATGGTCTTCGGAATGGGAGTGAACGAGGCCTATCGGCTCGAATCTACCATTGCAAAAATGCCCCGCGTGGTGCTCGGTGCTCGCGCCTTCGACGCTGCGGAGCGCTATGCCAGCCAGCACCCAGCGTGGGCCAACTATCGCGCTTCGCGACTGCTTCGAGACCGCGACGGGGTCTGGTTTCTTAACTACCTAACCGAGTTGGGCGTCTTCAACAGGCAGGATCCTCGGAACCCCGATATGCTTCGCCATCCGTTTTGCGAGTTCGGTCGTTCGATCCAGCGCCTCATCCAAGTGAAATTGGATCAGGCACTGGAGCAGCCCGGCGTCTACGCCAAACTGGAATGGCTCGCAAATTATTGGAATGCCGAAGTTGCGTCCCACCCCGATCCCAGTGCCGAGCCGGTCATCGGACCGATAAAGCTTGCCGGGATGGAATCTCGAATTGCCGCGTTTCCGTTCCGAGCGTTCTAAATCGGCGTTGACCTGGTAAAGTTCATCGAGCCATGTCGGACAGCGGGTTAGCGATGGCCGGATACTCAGGACCCACTGCTATGAGTGGCAATGGGCGTAAACTTGCACAGTTGCCCTCAACGGTCTCCCGACGATTAAAGCAACTTGTCGAGCGTCTGAAAGACGCCAGCACTCTTCCAGTGTTCACGGTTTCCGATAACGTAGACCTAGCCCGTGTCACGGCAACGTTGAGAAGATTGGGCCGACCGCCCACCCACCCACGAGCGCCACGTTGTGCCGCTTCCGGGGCTCCCAATACGAAGAAGACAGCTTCGGCTTCCCTGCCCTGAACGGTATGAACGGTCCCGATATGAGCTCGTAGCCAGGCATAAGGGTCTTCGACCCACCCCTCAAGGAGTCCTTCGCGGCGGATCAGCTCGCGGAGCCTGTCTTGGACCACCACGAATGGTGTCACGATATACAGGTTTGGAGAGCAGCCCGCGTTTTTCAGTCGTCGAAGGAAGTCTATGACGACATCACCTTCACGCTGGCACCATTTGTCTTGGCCATGAACCTCGACGTGAATCCAGCGAGAAGGGCCAAGGCAGTCTCGGATTGGTGATGGCCGTCCGGCTTTCGCCTGAACCATCAGGTTCTCGTAGGCTATCAAATTTGAGATCGAGAACATGGGATCGCTGCAGCGCCTGTGCACCAGCAACGGCACGCCGACCTCGCGCGTTCCCAATTTCGTCTCGAATGTGCCGAAGTATTCTGTGGCGTTATCGGCCAATGTCTGGGCCGACGCCGCGGGTGCGTTGTAAACCGTTGGATCGACGCCGAAGCCACGGCATATAGCTTCAGTGAGCTGGTCAGGAAGGACGACCACGGGCTCGATCTGGATCGGGTCTCCGACGATGACGGCGCGCTTCGATCGCATCAGCGCGCCGACCGCCGCCTGTGGCAGCGCTTGCCCTGCTTCATCGACGAGCAGCCACCCAAGATCGTTTGGCCCGATCCTGTTGAACATCCTGCCAACCGAAGCGAATGTCGTGGAGACTACGGGAACGAGGAGGAACAATGTCGACCAAAGATGCGGGATTAGCGCGTCGCGCTCCGCGTTTCCAAGGGATCGCGTGCCGAAGCCGTCCATCAGACAGTTGAGGTTATGTCGTATGGGCTTGGCTGCCGCGGCGACGAACGCCTTGTGGACCTCCATGGCGGCTTCGAATAGATCACTACGGAGCCTGGCGAGGTCCGCTCTAAGCCACGGCGTGCTTTTGTAGGCAATTGCCGCAGCTTCTCTTCATGTCCGGCGATAGCCGCTAGTAGATCGCTGGCCTTCTGCAAGGTCGCGAGCCTGGATTTCGTCTCGCCACTTATACTCCGGAAGCGAGCCCGTGCCTTCTTCCACCGTCTGACTGCTTCGGCTCGATCCTCAGGCGGATTTTCGGCCATCACAATCCGCGGAACGCGCTGCCTGGTTGTGCCGTCTTCGTTCTTCTCGGTGATGAACTGGGGATTGCCGCTCGCCTGCTGAAGAAAGCGGTGCATGCCCAACTCCTCATCCCACCAGAACTTTTGGCGGAATTCGCTGCGGTTCTTGGCGTTGCCAAGGACAGCCGCGACGATGCCCCACGTTTTCCGATCCAAGAGATTGTCGGAAACCGATTTGAAATAACCGATCAGGGCTGTTTCTTCCGATACCGCTTCAATGCCGGGCAGCTCGGCATTTACATTCTCGACGGCCTTGTTGTTTGAGGACGCGACAACGATCTCGTGTCCCCGCAGCGCGTCGTCAACCTGATAAAGATGAACAAAAGCCTGCCCTTTCTTTATTCGTTGTCCCGAGTTCCGGAACGCAGTTTCGGGATCGTCGTAGCGGCACATGGTCTCCGCGCGTCGTGTTACGACGGCCGCGATGATGTCCCTAAGAAGGGTCGTCTTGCCCGTTCCCGGCGGGCCGTTAACTGCCAGGATGCCCTCGTCCTGAAGTCCCGCAGCGCCAAATTGACCGCACATTGCTGCAGCAGTGCCAACGGGTGGCGTCCAGCGGCGGGCCACGATCCTGCTGGAAAGTGACGCGGTTCGAGCGCCTCGTTGAGCGCGATGCGATCAATTATGAGGTTCTTGCGCTGCTTCGGCTTGGTGACCTGCAGATACCTGTTGAGGTTATGTGTGCCTTCACCTTCATCTATAAGCTCGCGCGCTTGCGCGAGGTCCGACAAGAAGAATGAGTTCAGCAAGAGAGCATCTGGGGGATCCGTAAATTTGTAATACTGGTATGCACGGAGCGCGAGCGCAGGCGGCCTCACATACCCGGCGTCCAGCCCAACACGTTGGACCAGCCACTCGTAAGCCTGGACGATGACCCGCTGCGTCAGCGGTATGGGGTTGCCTTCACCGTCGCTCCGCGAGAGCTTCTGAAGAAGCCCCTCGAGCAATCCCCGTTCTTCTCGGGGCCACTCCCGTAGCTTGGCGAGATCGCCGGAAAGCGCGACGGGGACGCCCCAGCCGAAGCTGGAAACCGACACGGCTTCATTCTCTATCAAGCGGCCGTCCCGGTCCACCGTAACAGTGGCGAGCACTGCCTCGCCACTGGCGGCGGGCCTTTCGTCACGGGTATCCGAATAGGTAGAGAGCAGGGCTGCGACAGCCGTTTCCATATCGATAGTGCCAAGCACGATCTGATAGTAGAGCCTTTGATTTGGGCGGCTCCGCTCGCCGCCGTTCTCCCAAGGGGAGAGCCCTACCCGCAATCTGAGCAATGCGGTGACGTTCGCCTCCTACAAGGTCTTCCGGGCGCGCCTGAAGCTTGGCGGCGAGAGGACCTCCATAGCTGTCCATGCCGACAGAATGTCGGCGCCCTCGTTCGAGATCGGGATCGGCTCCCGAGGCAGCGGCTTCTTTGCCTGTACCGCGAGCTCAACCTCGTCGGCCGCCGTCGTGAAAAGCAAATCCGTTTCAAACTGCTCGGCCGATAGGGCGTTCCCCTGGCAATCCGGCGGCTGGCTCCAAGGGCTTCGCAGCGACGGTACCGAGACATGCAACCACTCTCGACATCAGGGCCTTCGCTCGTTGCGTTTCTCGGAACTTGAGTTCCGCGGCGAGAGCCGCCAGGAATTGGCGATCGCCACGCTTCTCGTCGAACAGATGCTCGAGCTCGGCGACGCTCGATTTAAAGTACGGTCTGACAGTCATTCGTTCAGTTCACTTGATTCCCAGTTCAACGCCCTTGGCAACGCGGGGTTTTCCAAGTGCGTCCTTCAGCCAGCATTCCGATTTCCTGGCAATGTAGGAAAACGCCTTGCACGAACGATCTCCGATACAGGCGGTAAAGCAGTCCAGGTAGTTGCTTCCACGAAGACGCTTGTAGTCGCCGCCCGGCAGGTCAACTCCGGAATAGCTCGTGAAATCCGACATGATGACCTCCGCTGCTTTCGTGGAGGCATACGACGCCACCGCGTTGCTGTTCCGGATCAGCGCGACGACATTATCCTTGAGAAAGCAGACGCCATCCTTGGTGTTGTAGGTGAGCGCTTTGCACCGGCTGTCGCCTTCGCAGATCTCGTGGCATTCGGCGAACGTGACATCCTTGACCGTCCTGTAGTCAAAGCCAATCGCGTCATATCCGCGAGCGTCGATCAGGCTGGAGGAAACAGAAGGGGCAGGAAGGCTCGTAGCTGTTTCCGGAGCGGTCGTCGACACCTGAGCTTCGGCTTTACCGAAACATAGCAGCTGAAAAACCGATGGCGCTATCTTGTCGGCAAGATCCGCTGTCGAGATCGTGGGCTGATCCGCGCCCTTGTCTCCCGATTGCCCGGCAATGCTCTGCGATTGCATGAACAGGTCCGCCACGGAGGCCCGGATAGCAAAGTTGACGTTCTGAGCTGTGATGCCGATTACGTCGGCAGTCTGCTTGGAGAGTGTCGCCGTGGTGATGCCAAGCAAGAAACCGTCACGGTCGACAACCGGACCGCCCGAGTTCCCGGGCTGGATCGGCGTGGAAATCTGAATGTACCGGGTATCGTTGCGCAATCCGGCAAGGGCATTCACGTTTCCGGTCGTGACCTTGACCGAGTCCGCGAGCAACGTAGCCAGAGGAAAGCCAATCGCGACGATATCCTCGCCGAGCCTTGTCGGAGCTCGTCGAAATACGAGTGGCTTGAAGGGCTCGGATGGTGTGACCTTTACCAGGGCCAGATCGTTGTTGGCATCGACACGCGGATCGGCGGCGTTGCCCTTCCCCTTGACCTCGATCCGCTCGCATCCCTCGACGACATGGGCGTTTGTCATCAACCATCCGTCCGCAGAAACCGCAAAGGCCGTCCCCGAGGAGGTTGGGTCGTCTGCAAGACAGCTTGAAGCGAGAATAGCCGATAGTAAGCCAGTTAGAAGGACGCGTGACACAGATGACATTGAATAACCCCGGATGCGCGAGACACTAGGGCCTGATCAGTTTCAAGCGCAAGCCCTTCGTTCACACAACATTAACTTATCCAGCCCCAAACCGTAGTTCAGCGCCCGCCATTCGTATTTGTGGTTTGACGTTGTGTCGACCGGCAATTTTGTTTGTGCTCAAGGCATCGCGTGGATGGCCCGTTGAATTTCTGAGACAATGGCCACGAATAAGCGGAGTGCCCAATGCCTGAAGGTGAAGAACGTGGAGTCTCGGTCAATGTCAGCGTCGGGAAGGAAATCGATCGCAGTATTGGCGACCTGATAACGTCGTTGCTGAAGCCGACCGCTACCGAGCTCGGCAATCCTATGGGTGATTACATCGGCCTCGCATCCGACAAGATCCGGCGGAAGCGCGAAACCAATGCATCTCTCGGGATGGCGGAGGTACGAAAGAAGCTTGCAGCGGCGGATGTCAGCCCAGAAGAAATCGCACCTCCGAAGGAGGAGGACCTCCACTTGCTGTTGACGGGCATTTCGCTCACCGACGACCCCGGTATTCGTGTTCTTTGGGCAGGAATATTCACGAACGCGTTGGACCAGAAGGTTGGGGAGGCACCCTCTCGAGCGTACCTCCGTGTTCTTCAGACACTCTCTCCGCTTGACGCGAAGATTATCGACTTCCTGGCTTTCGCGATCCGAACCGACGCCGAACTGAAGTTGTCGCTAACAGATACAGACCCGCAGACTATCTTAAGGTTGCCGAGGAGGAGAAGGAACTCATCAAGGCCAACAACAAAATTAATGCGGAGCGTACACAAGAAGCGATCGCGGCAATCAGGTCGAAGGCCTCAGAATCCTCGATCGACGCGCTCGAAGGGTCTGCGTGGTCTCAAAATCTTATTCGCCAGGGGATCATCGAACGCGTTCCAGCGAAGGTGAATGGTAGGTCCGTGCCAACAATTCGGTCCTTAGACGAACGCGAAATGCTTGGCATCATACAGCATGTCTACGAGCGCATCGAAACGGTCGACATGTTGCGGAAACGGACCGCGAGCCTCCCGGATCGACTGATCGAAAATAACCAACGCAAAGACCAGGTGAATTTAGAAGCCAACTTTACCGAATTCGGAAAAGGGCTTGCGCGAGCGTGCGGATTGTTAACTGCGTAATCGCGTTTGTATCCGAACGATTGCGCTCTATTGAACGGTGGCGGCTAGTTATTGATCGAAAGAAACGCGTCGGATGAATAGCTTATTCAAGGTTCCTCTCTTTCCGGATGAACAGTTGCGAAGTCATCTCTCGCGATTGGCACATGCGAATGGACGGACCGCCCGCCTGTTCTGCAGCGATCTTGGAATAGACGCCGACAAACTCTTAAGGGGCGATTTAGACAACATCGACAAATTTGCAAATCTCGTCTCCCTGCCACCTGCGGAGGTCTTCCGCGCCGCCTTGTCGGAGGAGGGCAAAGAAGTCGCCACTGCCGGCGTTCGCGTGGGCAAGAGGCGCTTGAGCGGCCACGTTCGTTTCTGCCCCTCGTGCTGGCAGGAAGACGAAGCTCGGGACGACCGCCTACCAGGGACGCGGCGATATCTTCGATCCGTCTGGCTCCTGCAACAGTACCGAACCTGTGCCCTCCACGGGCGGCGCATTGCTGACCTGGGAGCGCTGCCCCGTCAGAGGAACGTCGACTTCTGCCAGCTGGTAAATCTCAGGGACAGCGACATTCGGACCCAGACAACCACGTCGCATCCCGAAGTACCATCGGCACTCGACTGTTTTCTTCATGACAGAACGGCCGGACAGACACGCTATGGTCCCCTGCTTGACGGGATGGAGTTGGCATTCGCACTGGAACTGTCGGTGCGCTTCGGTGTAGCCCTAAGACACGGGAAGCACGTCGGCCAGAAGTACATCAGCGAAGACGAGTTGGTTCTTGCCTCCGCCGCCAGTATTGCCGCTTTGCGCGAAGACCGAGATGGCCCGGGTATGGCGCTAGATCGCATTATAGACGCGCCAGCCCTGCCATCGATCCGCAATGGTGCGGCCCTCTATGGGCAGCTGAACCCGTGGCTATGCCGCATGAAACACCACCCGGGCTTTGGTAGCTTCGCGGCTGTCCTGCGTGAACATGCTATTGCCAATGTGGACCTGCCCTCGGGATCGGAGGTGTTCGGACCAGTGGAAACGACTCCATGGGTGACGATTCCACGAATTGCAAAAGAGGTTGGTCTCAGTCCGGTTACGATAGTCGATCGCTTCCGAGAAGCGGGAATGATCACGGGTCCGGTCAACGACGCCCTAATTCCGAGGGCCACGTTCGATAAATTTCGGCGTTCAATCGCAGACCGTGTCACAATCAGTGACGCTGCTCGCGACATCCTCGGCTGCAGGCTGGACAGATCGATAGATCCCGGGCTTCGCAAGGAACAAGTGAGCCTATCGCTAATATCATTCCTTTACGGGCTCAGTTTCGTCGGCAAGATCGGCGTGTCCGACGAAGCGCTGAGTGGGGCGGCAGCCCGCCCATGTGTTACAACTGCACTGTCCGGACGTCGAGATTTGGAGCTACGACCGACAAGAACGTTTGCTTCTTAGCTAAGGATTCGTCTCGTAACAGACTTGTTGCGGCATCAGGCTTTATCCAGCTCAGTAGGCCGAGAATGATCAAGATCAAACCGACCAGCGCCGGGGCGGTGTTAATAGTAGCAAGCGTGCCCCGCTTGGTCAGAAACTCATTCCATGAGAGGTTTTCAGCGTCTGGCAGACCGCCGGCTTTGCGCAGACTGTCGAACCTGTCTAGGATGTAAAGTCCACTTTTGCCCCGAAGATAGGCTTTCCGGTAAATCGACGACCCGGCGAAAAGCCTGCTGCTATATTTGCCGTAAAGGATTGTCATTGCTCGGGCCGCAAGAGAGATGAATAGGATGACCAAACCACAAGCGATCAAGATGACATGGGTTTTCAGGGCGGTGGTGAAAAAGCCGGTCTGGAGAAGCATAACCGCGCCAAGCGCGAGGTAATTCTTAACCGTGATGTCTCTTTCAACCGCGAGGTTAGAAACAGCCATCGTGTGCTGATGTATATACAAATTCAACAGATCCGATCCCGACCCAGGTGGAGAAGCAATACTGTCAGTCGTTTCCATTTTACGTTCTCCCTAGCGTTAGGATGAAATTCACAAAACCTGACCTGAAAAAGCCACATCTGCCGTCGGCATCCGGCAACGACCGGGTGTGGTCATCCATCATGTCTGCATTACACAACGCTCAGCGCCTATGCCGATTGCCCCTCTCTCGTCACCTATTCTGGTCGCAGTAACATTGAGGTAGGCTAGAGGACGATATGAGGTTTGATTTTTCGGCTATTCCGATTTTCGTGTGGAATGTCCGATGATTTGCGCCGCCCGACTGGATCGACCGAGGGCTCTGCTAACTACGTTGCAAGCTCTAGGTCTTTCAGGAGTTTTTCCAACGCCGCCTTGAGTTCCGCCGCCTTTTTGGTTGCCGCATCGGATTTTGCTTGTTTATCCTTGATGACCGCATCCAACTGATTGAGCGACATTTCGAGCTGCTGGATATCTGTCTTTTTCTTTAGGATCGCGGCAGTATCACCGGCACCTGACTCGAGGGCGGCTTTCTCGGCTTCCAGCCGCACTTTGTCGGCCTTGAGCGTGTCTCTTGATTTTTCATCGTTTTGTATTTCGGGAGCCAAGGTAGATACCACTTCCCGGTTGACTTCCAGCTCGAGCTGTATTGACTGGGCCCGCGCCAGCGGGGTTGTTGCTCCCAGCTTGCCGCCGATGTAGACGCCTTGACTAATGCCGAGCAACAGCAGGGTGTTGGCATCCAAAACCGGAAAGGCCGCCGATTCCGCTATTCGGCAAACGACGTATACACCGAGCAGCAGCGTAAAAATCAACAACTGCAACTTCATCAGGTCGAATTGACCGCGTGTGTTCAAGATGGTCCAGAAGCGGAAAGTTTGATCGTCGTTAACTTCGCTGCTTATACCGGAGGCACTTGTCGCGTCTCCTCTTGACAGACCGATCCATCTCGAAAACACGGAACCCGTGCCCGCGATACCCAAGAGCAAGAGCATTTGCGGTGTTAGCTGCAATAGGCTGCCCGTCACGGCGAAAGTATAGAACAGGCCCCAAACGGTGATAACCGTCCAAAAGAACACCTGGAAAAGGGAGAGGCTTGGTTCGCTTTCGTCGCTAATGAAGAGTCCTGCGAACCACCTGCCCCAATCTGACTTGTCGCTAGCGCTTGGAACGATCGTCATATACCGAGTTTTTAGGATCGTACCGAACAGCGCTGCCGTTAATAGACTCGCAATGATCGCGCCCCACAGTCGCGGGTAAGCGCGCAAGCCGCCATGTGCAATGAATTTTCCGTCCGTGCTCACGACGGCGATTCTGACTGGAGCTGGCAATCCCCATTCCGGCAAGACGTCGCTCGGCAGGTTCACGGTGATATTCGAGTTCCGACCCTTTTCGATCGCGACATCGGTGATGCTGGCCTGGAATGTTTGTCCGCCCGAAATTGCGCAAGCGGCCAGATCGTTTGCTATCAACGGCCCCTTTTCCACCTCTATCGATAGGGCGGACGGTCCCTTTTCACCAAAAGCCCTGACCGGCACCAATTTGGCGGGCGCACCAAGAAGCAGTGGCTTTCCGGAGGTCGTTTCAAGCGTAGCGACCTCAATGTTTTTACCCGGCAACAGCTTCAAGGTGCCTCTCGTGCCAGCTGGGAGCAGACGCTGCGACCCTGTCTTGGCAGGCGCAAGATTTACCGCATCACTGAGCGTGATGAAATAACTCTGGTCTGCAGCGGGCTTCAATCGCAGCCGCTCAGGCTCTTCGAGCAGGATCCGTCCACCGCCGCTGATATTTGCCTCCACGTTTCCAGTTAACCAGAACTCACCCTTTTCGACTCTCAACTCTGAACCCTTTGGGAGGGTTGCGTCACCCGGCCCCTCCAGAACTGCGTTTAAGGATGGGTTCAACGGCTCCACTGCGACATCGTTTGTCGCGACGTATTCAAGTTTCGCACGCTGTGGGCCACCCAACAGAGCAGCCGCTTCGCCATCCTCCTGCAAGCTGGTTAATCCGATTCTTGAGTTCGCCTCAACCGTGACCGAAGGTAGGCACCCGGCCCATATCGCGGCCGCTTCAGCGTTAACCGTGCTATACTCTGTGTCCTCTTTCGCGATCCACAGCATCCGCAATAGACCCAGCACCAGGATGGCGATGACCAAGCCCCAGACAAGCCATTTGAAACGGTATGACGCGTCGCCCATTGTACACCCCCGATAGTTTAAATGAGCAGCAGGAAGTCCTTGTTGTCGTAACTTCTGTTGCCTTCCATTGCGACCGTCCCGTTGTTTCCGCCGTCGATGCTCGTGTTGCCTTCAAGCGTGTCGAAGGTCGTCTCGGCGAGCGAATTCACTATCCCGCAATGCGTCCAATTTTCCTTCGACTTTCTGACCACATAAATGGAGCCCGGTGGAATCTTCGAGGATCTTCGGCTCGGGTCCAGGGACGCTCCGTCTATGAACCTCTCCGATCCTATTGCATCCGCGACGAGAGCATCGACGCCGACCTGGCGACGGAATGGAGGCTGCGTTTTTAAGTCACGCGCGGCCTGCGCCGCGATGAAGCAAACGAAGCCCGCACACCACAATTGGTCGTCTCCTTGGTTCCCCGCCATGTAAAGCCTAACCCAAGGCCCACGGTTTTGTCCCCCGACCTCACGCGGCATTTGCGCGATGTGCTGAAGGGCGACCTTGGTCATCGCCTCCTGCAAAGACGTGCCCGGAGCAGGGTCAGTGCGTGCGAGAGCTCGCAGCATAGGCGCAACGAGCAAGGTCCAAGTTTCTTCATCGAGCTTGCCAGTCGGAACTCGCCCTTTTTTTTCCTGAAAGCGCGCCAGCTGGGTCTTGGTTGACTCACCGAAGTTCCCGTCCACCGGAGTGGCGAATCCATGGAGATGCAGCCATTCCTGCACGCGCCGCACTTGCTGCTTGGTTTTCGCCGCTTTGCCGTTGTCTATAGAAAGTTCTCCGGGGAACGCGGTCTCGGCTTCAGCGCTCTCCATCCCCGCGGGCGCTGCTTCCGATGACACGGTAGCCAGCACGCTCGGGCTAGCCGCCGCTGCCAAGACGTTCGTTTGAACGGTTTTGTCGGTGGCGATTTCGACAGCCTTCAACTGCACGAGCATCCAAAGTAATACGGCCGCTCCGACCTGCTTCGAAACAGCCTCGGGATCGAACTTCCTATCGGCTACGTATTTACCTTTCTTGTAGAACTGGCTGCCACTCCAAAGGTACGGCGTAGGGATGCCCCGTCTGCTATATTCGTTTGTGACCCCGTTATATCGGTGCCAGAGGTAAAGCACATTCGGAAGCGACCAGTCCGTGACCTTGTCGATGTCGTCGCAAGCTAGTGCGTCCTTCGCGCTTGCTTCCCAAGTAAAGGGCGGAAAGCCGCTCGCCGGACGCCCAGCAGGAATGCGGACCGTTCTTTCCGAAAGCTTGTCACCATTGTGGAGATGTTGATCGAAGCGAAGACTGCATTCCATGGCGTGTACGATTCCGACGAACCACCACGGGATGCTTGAACCCGCTACCACCGAGTTATACCTGGCTTGGTTCCTTATAATCTTCTCGGCTATCGCCCTCGCCTGTGGAAGCCACGCCTCGGAAACATCCATGCTGTCCCAGAGTGCCTGATAGCCTTTTTTACGATCGGTCAAAGCCTTCCCGGTCAGCGGCGACGGCCCGCCACCGGGGACCGAAACAACTGGTTCCTTGTCTTCAACATCGCGGTTTGGAGTTTCGTGGTCCTCGGGCGCGATTAGGCTGAACGGCCAGTTGGATGCCGCCCGCGTGAACTTTTCGAGCCTTTGCCTTGCCTGATCGAGTCCTTCTACCGCCGCAGCCATATCGCCCAGGACCGCTCGCTTGTAGGCAAGAACCGCATCAATCAACGCTTGCTCTATTTCCGCTAATCGCGGATCGTTTGATGACTTCGCCTTCTCCTGCTCTCGCTGAAGCGCCTCGACAGCCTCCCAGAGCTTCGACGTTGTATCTTCTGCAGCCACGGCTTCCCCCTAGTCTATTTCATTCGTTCGGCTCGGATCTGTTCGGAGAGCACCCGGAGTTCTGTTGAGGCGTCGTTAAGCCCGGTCAACGTTACCGTGGACTGTCCTTGCCTTATCGCCTCGTAGGCTGCGCTCATCGAAGCTTGGCTCTCATCGAGGAGGATCACCCACGACGCTAGTAGTTTTTTGTCGGCCTCGACCTGCTTCAGGTCGGCGATCCGGCCGAACTTGTCCATTTCCGACGCCCTCATGATGTTGAACATTTGAGGGGTGATGTTCCGCAGTTTGGCGAGAAGCTCGCTCATTGGCCCATATGCCGCGAGGAGCTGTTGCCGGAACGCGAATTTCGAAGCCTCGCGTGCGAAGGTATTCAGCGCTATGCTTACAAACGGATTCAAAGCTGCCGCCGCGACCACCACTGGTCCCGGGCCCGATTGAGCACTGATCAAATTCGTCCTAGCCTGCGCCAAATTCGAATACACAGAGCTCGCACCCGAAGCAAAGCGGTCTCCAGCAGCACCACTGGACAGGTCCGCCAACAGGTCATTGTAGTTGCGCAATGCGACCAACGAAGCGCGCACCGAAGTTGCTAAAGGCGGATCACCCACGTCCACATAGTATTTCGCGTCGTTCGGATTGAAATCTCTTGACTGCGCAACCTCCCGCCAAAGCCTGCGCTCCGCGGTACCAAGGCGCTCTACCACTCGCTCCCCCTCAGCAAACTGAAGCGCGTAGGACTGCCTGTACAGTTCGAATTCACGGGCACCTGTAGAACATCCGGATATCAAAGAAATCAGGATCAGAAGTGTCCCGACGCCCCTGTAGCACGCTCGAGAAAAATGCAACGCGACCCCCTCAGATCCTGTCACGTAAATGTGTACATCAGGCGAATGTGGTTGTATAGAGCATAAATTAAACTTGCAACGTTGGGTTACATACCTTGGTGGGGCGAAAAGGTGCGGCAATGATGAGAAGGTTTTCTGTTTTTATAGTTGCAGTGATTGCGGCGCTCGGAGTGAGCGCCGGGTTGGCACACCTGACAAAGATCAGTCGATCCGACCTTGGCATCAATGACAAGGTCGCCGAGCGATGCGCGGCACCCCAGCTCCAGCCCTTCTGGCATATGATCGGCGATTATCCTGATTATGCGGGCGAACAGGTCGCCAATTACTTCGGCATCTTCGCTGCCTACGCGTCCAACGTCTATACTCCAAAGCAGACCGAAACGTTTGACTTGAAGCCAGAGTATTTTGGTTGGAGACAGCGCGGCGATAATATCGTTCGGGCGGGCGGCTTCCTTGCTCAAGTCTTTTACAAGGAGACCATCGACCGCCTCCTTGTGATGACTGTCTACCGCGGCACTGACGGTGTTCTGAGTGTGGAAGACAACATTTCGAATGCCAGTTGGTTCACACAAATGATCAATCCTTGGGATCAGTACCGAACGGCCCGCGAGACTTTTCAAGAAGTTAGGTCCTTTGCCACGCAAGTTGCGGCCGGACGGACGGTGAGCTACCTGACCGTTGGTCACTCGCTTGGCGGTGGTCTCGCACGGCATATCGCGAAGGCGTTCCCTTGCACATCGGCGGTGGTATTCAATTCCTCGTTCATCACCAATGAGTTCCGTCTGAAAGAACCCTACAACCCACAGATCGTCGACATTTTCGAGGATGAAGATCCGCTGACTCGGGCGGCTCTCTACGTCAAGCCCGATCAATTCTTTAAAAACAACGCGAAGCACCAGTGGTATCGGGTGCGCAACCTAGATGAGAGCTTCGCGAACCAGCACGGTATTTATGATACGGCTCGGACAATGGCTCGCATCCCGCTGGCCTGCTTGAACGGCACCGGAGGGTGCGGAGGAGCAATCAGCGACACAAGGAATCTTCCCGCAGGATACAATGCAATACCATATCCACGCGGACTACTGGAGGTCGGAAAACTTTGGTGCTACGGTGCGCAGATGAATGGAAAGTCCGATCTCTGTAAGGATCTGCCAGTGGAGGCCAGTGTGGCAACCCACTAAGCGGCCTTATGGACCTTCTAAATAGATCCGAAACGCGCCATCTTTCGGCCCAAAGTGACTTGGTTGAAGTGCGTTTCCGACGACGGGGCAGTCTCCGCTGTCAGGCGACATGTAAAACTGGTCCGGCCTATTGCCTCACCCGCTGATGTTACCGAGCATTGCGCTGCCGACGGTGCCTGAATCACCTGCCGCTATGGTGGCGGGAGATACAGGCGCGCTCCTGATCCAGCCTCCATCGAGGATGACCAGCCCGGCCGCCTCCATCCGCCACGTCCTCACCAGCCGTTGCATCATTCTGAGGTTCCTTTTTGTGAAGCGTGCTGGATCGATGTCTGACAGGCGTTGCA
>UBMU01000090.1 GCA_900466605.1 Hyphomicrobiales bacterium | reverse complement strand
CGAGAACGCGTACCTGTACTCCAACGCCCTCGCCTCGGCGCAGGCATACCGCACGGCGGGCGACACGGCCAAGGCCGACGAGATGGATGCCTTCGCGCAGAACATCAAGAGCCAGCTCATGAAGGTGCTCTGGATCCCCGACACCAAGCTGATCGAGCACGCCATGGCGAACAACGGCGAGCACGTGCCCTGGAAGGAGATCAACAACTACTACCCGTTCACCGTGGGTCTCGTCCCGAAGCCGGGGGATGCCGACTACAAGGACGACTACGTCCAAGCGCTGCGGCTCTTCGGCGACGACAAGCAGTACCCGATCTTCCCCTTCTACACGGCGAACCAAGCTGACCAGGCCGCCTACAACGCGACCGGCGGACAGGGCAGCAACAACTTCTCGGTGATCAACTCGACGGTCATGTTCCGCATGCTGTCCAAGGTGCTTCGCGACTACCCCACCGACGCGATCAACGCCGAGTGGTACAAGAAGCTCCTGTACTGGAACGCGTGGGCCCATTACCAGAACGGTGGAGACAACCGCCTGCCCGACCAGAACGAGTTCTGGGCGAACGGCTCGGCCGACCCGCAGAAGATCGATTACCGGTCGTGGATCCACCACACGATCCTCGGCGCGACCAACTTCACGATGATCGAGGACACGATGGGCGTGCGTACCCGCAGCGACGCCAAGATCGAGCTCGATCCGATCGACATCGGGTGGGACCACTTTACCGCGAACAACATCCGGTACCGCGATCGTGACCTGAACGTCACGTGGGACGCTCCGGGCGGGACGCGGTACTACGGCGACGACGTGCCCGAGGGGTACTCGGTGTTCCTCGACGGCAAGCTCGCCTTCACCGTCGACAAGCTGTCGCACGTCGTCTACGACCCGGCCACCGGAACGGTGCAGGTCGTCAAGGGCGACGCGCAGGTGACCACGGCGACCGCCTCATCGGTCCAGGCGCCGCAGGACGAGCTGTCGGGCGACGACGCCCGCGTGGTCGAGGTGGAGGTGCGGCGGACGTCTTCCCGGTAGGCGCCCCCACGGGGCGTCGAACCCCATTGAG
>UBMU01000074.1 GCA_900466605.1 Hyphomicrobiales bacterium | reverse complement strand
ACCGCCCGATTACGCATGCTATGGGCCGAAAGTGGCCATCAATAGGGACGCTTAGCGCCAGGTGCGGCCATTGTACACACCGAAGCAATGGTCGATCTGGGCGCCGTCTGCCGACTGACGGTTACCGAAAAAGAGTGAAGGATAGCTACATTTATGCTCGCGCCACGTCGTCGGGGGACAACCTAGGATCAGACTCAGCAGCGTTTCCGTCCGGCTGGTCGGGAGATCAAGCAGGGACGTAGGTCAACCGGATCACGTCCTCGCCAATCCGATCATTGGTCACAAGGCGCAGAGGTGGCCGAGGTCCAGCAAAATATGGCTTGCCGTGACCAAGCACGACGGGGTGCAGGTAGATCCGATACTCATCGATCAAGCCGAGTTCGGTGAGGCATTGCGCCAAGTCCGGGCCGGCAACTTCGATCTCTCCGTCGCGCTCAGCCTTCAACTCGCGGATCGCAGCCTCAAGATCACCCTCGAGAAGCCTCGCGTTGGGGCCGACAGACTTCAATGAGCGCGAGGCGACCCATTTCGGCTGGTTCCGCCATGCCGCCGCGAAGGCATGCTCCTCAGCATCCCATTCCGGATGATCGTCGTCCCAATAACGCATGATCTCATACATGTGGCGACCGTACACACTGCCCGCCTGCTCCTGAGCCTCCTCAATGAAGTGGCGGAAGAGCGCAGGGCCCGGCGCGAACGCCATATGATCGACGTAACCGTCCAGAGATTGATTCATTCCGAACACGAGCTTAGCCATATCCACTTCCTCTCCTTGATTGGCACATCGCGAGGGGCCGACGGCGGGATCGAGATCGACGGCGCTATCCAGCTTGCCGAGCAGATGGCGCTTGAAAGCGCGACCATCGGTGGAGGCGGGTGGTCGTTGCCGCGCTAAGGGCAGTCATCCCGCCTCTCCGTTGTTTTTGGCACCGGAAACCAGTCGTTGCCTTCTCAGAAACCACTCCCTCATTCCTTCATATGCTACCTTGAAAGCGGGGAGAGCATCGACATTCAAATTATTCATGAAAACGTTTCGGTAGCGCGATGGATTCCAACGCTCTTCGGAATAGCCTCGTTGCTGTGATTGCACTGGGCATCTTCTGAAAAAGTGTTCTTCATGCCTCTTGTCGACGCGAATGCAATTCATCCAATTACTCTGCCTGATGGCACGCTTTATCGCGACACGGTCTACCTGAAGACTGTTATTGACCATCCGCGCATGGAGATCGGCGAATACAGCTATTACACTCACTCTGGGAAACCGGATGACACCGCCAAAATACTCGCGCCCTATCTGGGGCATAGCGTCCGCGAGCGACTCGTAATCGGTAAATTTGTCCAGATCGCGCGGGTACTTTATCACGAGTTCTGCCAATCATCCGATGACAGGCTTCAGCACCTATCCATTCCGGATCTTCAAACCCGAGACCTTCGGCTACAAGGACCTGCCAGTGAAGGATACAGTGGTTGGTCACGACGTGTGGATCGGCCATGACGCAGCGATCATGCCGGGTGTGTACAGGCGCGATCGTCGCTGCTGCGTCGGTCGTTACGCGCAACGTTTCACATTACGCAGTTGTTGGACGAAACCAGGCCAGCGTCATTCGGATGCGCTATCCCATCGAGATAATCAACGAACTTCTCGATATTGCTTGGTGGATTGGCCGGTAGACAAAATCGAAGCGAATTTGGCTTCTCTTGAAAACTGCGACCTCGCTGCTCTCAAGATGGCGTGAAAGCCAAGCAGTGCCCGGGCTCACAACTGCGCGCGCCCAGTTTTGGGCACGTCTCACTCACATGTCAAAATGCAATGAAATCAATCACGATGGCACGCCCTAGGGGAGTCGAACCCCTCTTCCCAGAATGAAAATCTGGTGTCCTAACCGATAGACGAAG
>UBMU01000129.1 GCA_900466605.1 Hyphomicrobiales bacterium | reverse complement strand
GTCAGTTCCTGTCGCCTCGGGCACCTCCCAGGCGACAGTTCTCGACCCCTCACGCGAGGAGAAGGGGCAGTGCGTCAAGGGGCACGGGCGGGATCGAGGCGGCCGAATAAGGTCGGAGCACGCCGACCGGAGGGATGCCATGGCCGCCCGCAACACGCGACTGATGCGCTGCACGCCCGACGATCTGTTCGCCGTCCTCTCGGACGGGTGGCTCTACCCGGTCTGGGTGGTCGGTGCCGCGCGCATGCGCGACGTCGACGAGCAGTGGCCGCGAGAGGGCTCGCGCATCCACCACTCCCTCGGAGTGTGGCCCGTGATGATCCACGACGAGACCGAGATCGTCGAGTGGGATCCCCCGCGCCGGATGCGGCTGAGGCCCGAGGCCGGCATCCTGGGTCGCGGCGTGATCCGCATCGACGCCCGCCCTCACGCCGGCGGCACGGCGGTCACGATCGTCGAAGAACCCGTCTCGGGAGCCGCCTCGCTTCTGCCCCGACGTGCCTGGAAGCCGATGCTCGTGGCCCGCAACCACGAGTGCCTGAACCGCCTGGCCTTCCTCGCAGAGGGGCGACGGGAAGAACGCGAGGCACGCGAACTCGACCACCGCACCTCGACACCCGACCCGGCCGAGGGCACCGCCTCACCGCAGGCGCAGGACGACGTGCGCGAAGCGGGGATCTGAGCGCGGGTCAGCTCTCAGGTCGCGACTGCGCCCCGGTGGAGCCGGGTTGCTCGGTGCTGTGGTGGAGTTCGTCGATGAAGAGGTTCTCTTCGTCGGTCGTCCGGTTGCGGTACGCGGCCCGCCCGACCATGTGCGCGGCGAGCGGCGCGGTCGCGAACTGGATGAGGATGATCGGGATGCCGAAGGCCAGGGCCTCCCACGTGCGCGTCGACAGCGCGACCGCCGCGACGATGAGCAGCACACCCAGCACCTGCGGCTTGGTCGCCGCGTGCAGACGTGTGGGCACGTCCCGCCACCGGAGCAGTCCGATCGTCGCGGTCAGGCAGAGGATCGCGCCGAGCAGGACGAGCACGAGCGCGACCGTGTCGAGAAC
>UBMU01000033.1 GCA_900466605.1 Hyphomicrobiales bacterium | reverse complement strand
TCGAGCGTCAGCAGCTCCTGCTTCGGCAGGAAAGTCATGTGCTCGGCCATGCAGTAGGTGCAGCGGAAGTCACAGCGATCCGTGACGGAGACACGCAGATAGGTCACCGCCCGCTGGAAGGGGTCGATGAGCGGCGCACGGGTCGTCGCGGCAAAGGGGACAGACGAGACGAGTGCATCTCTCAACATGCCGAAGCTCCTCGATTTTGGTCGAGAGCATAGGCGCCTGTGCGACGGCGCCTAGCTATATCTAGGTATGGGTGGCATGTGCCTCCCGAAGCAGCGGAGCTCGCGCGTTTCTCGGACACCCAGCTAAACTCCAATCTCAATTGGAACTGATGTCGAGACATATCTGCAGTCGGCACGAAGGCTAAGGGATAGGGTTGGCTGCATGAGCGAACGTCAATTGGCCTCCGGCATCTTTGCATTTGCAGAAATGGGCCAAAGCGAAGTCTTCGGCCCATTCGGTAATCACGAAGCTAGCGCGGCTTGGTAGGTGAAGTGTCATCGATCAAGAAGGCCATTTCCCTCAACTGGTCTAAACCAATGTATAGGTTCATAATCAACTTGAACGCCGTACGACTAATCCACCGTTTTCATATCGATGGAAATGCCATGACAGGATACGCGCTCCCTGCAACCGACCCACTTCTCCTCAACAGCCGCGTATTTTTGCGACGTTGACACGGGATACCATTCCGAAACGAGCAAGGATTATCGCACGCCAATTCTGGAAATCGCGCAAGCAATGACCTTGCTTACGAAGCGAGCCCTGGATCAGGGAAAGAGCGCGCTGCAGCTGTTGTTGGAAATATCTCAGTCCCTCGAAGAAATCGCCCATGACCCCTCAAGTCATTCCTTTGCCTTGATGCTGCTCGAACGAGCCGCACTTGCGGTTAAACGTATTGATGAGAGGTTGAGTGGCACGGCAGCCACGTCCATTTACGCGTGGCACAGGCGACCTTTAGTCTCCTTACGATCAAGCGGTATGAGCGAGCATGCACCCTGCGCGGAAGATGTCGAAACAGGTATATGGCGGTGCCACCTGATCGCACGGCTTGGCATCGAGGCAACGCACCGTGCATTTGGAACCAGAGATACCCGCAAAAGCCGGCTGGATTGGCGGCGCACCCCGAAACAGAAAGGCTCTTGAATCCGTATGGAAGATCAGTCTTTTAGGGACTGATCTTCCATACTTACTTCAGACGTGCACGATATGCACGTTGCGAGGGAGAGAGGACAGAATCTCCGGGCCATCGGCGCGCAGGATGACGATCTCTTCCAAGCGGATACCGAAGCGGCCGGGAAGATAGATGCCAGGCTCGATCGAAAAGACCATGCCCTCCTCCAGCACCGTTTCCGAAGTCGCGGTGATATAGGGTGGCTCGTGGCCGTCAATGCCCATGCCGTGGCCAGTGCGGTGAACGAAATATTCGCCGTAGCCGGCATCGGCGATCACCTTGCGGGCCGCTTCGTCGACTTTCCGTGCAGGCATGCCCGGACGGGCCGCTTTGAGTGCGGCCCGCACCGCGTTCTCGACGATTGTGTGAACCTCGCCATATCCTTCCGGCGGCACGCCGATCACGGCCATGCGGGTGATGTCGCTCGGGAAGCCCTTCTTGCGGCCGCCGATATCGATCACCACGGCATCGCCCTCGGCGATGACCCGTTCGCTAGCGGAGTGATGAGGGAAGGCGCCGTTCGGACCTGCACCTACGATCCAGAATGACGGGGCGGCCCCTTCGGAGGAGAAATACGCGCGTATCTCCGCCGCAAGCTCGTTCTCGGACATGCCGGGCTTGATCTTCGAGAAGGCCGCTCGGATGGCACGGTCGGCGATTGCCGCGTTCATCTTCAGCAGTGCATATTCGCTGGCATCCTTCTTCATTCGCAGCCCGCCGAGCGTCTCTGGCGTGAAGGCGCGTGTGGTCTCCGGCGGCAAAGCGTCGAGAAGCAGGAGCGCGAAATCGGCACGCATTGTCTCGTCGAGCGCGACATGGCCGGGGGCCGACGCACCGATTGCCTCAAGCGCCGCGCCAAGTGCCGCAACCGGCCCCACATCGTCCGACCAGTTGAAGAAGGCGATATCGGTATGCTCGCGTGTACCCTCGGCATTCAGGCCCGGCATCAGGAAGGCTTCCTTTTCCGGCGCGATCAGTAGCAGGCAGGGCCGCTCGTCGGGGTGTGGGTGGAAGCCCAGCACCCAGTCCATATGCGAGCCCGGCGCGATCGCAACGAGCCCGGTCCCTGTCTCCTTCATCCGCGTGCGGAGCGCTGCGAGGCGCTGGTCGGTCTGGTCACTCATCTTTGTCCCTTCCATCTTATTCGGCTTCAATCACGATTCTGCTTCCGAAAATCGGCTCGTTGCCGGGGAAAGCCGAAAACCGCTGCATTTCCTCTTCCGACGGTGCCTCGCTTGACCATTTGCGGCTGGGTCCCCAGCCGCATTGGCGCTTCAGCACGGCGCCATATTCAGCTCGTTTCAGTGCGGCGATGGAGGGATCGATGACGGGCACGCCAAGTTCTTTCTCTAGCTCCCGGTCAAAGCCGATCTCCATCGTGCAGCCGAGAACGAGCGATTCCGCCATTCCTTCCTCCACCGCTTTGCGGCCGGCTGCAACCAATCGACGGCCAGTTTCGGCGTGATCCTTCTGGAAATCATCGACGCCGAGCCCCACCTCGTAGAAGCCCGCAAGCCGCTCGCCGTGGCCGTAAGAGCGCACGGTGGATTCCATCTGATGCACCCATTTGCGCCGCCCGACGATGACGCCGAAGCGGTTCGAGAGGCTCGTAGCGATCTCACAGGCTGCGACGCAAGGCCCGGTAACAACCATATTGCCTGAGATCTCACGCGCATCATGGAGGGCGGTATCGTAAAAGCAGCCGATCGCGAGAGCGTCGAAGCCATCTTCTGCCGCCGCTCGCACAGCCCGCATGATTCCGCGGGTCACAAGGGCCTCATAGGTGCGGTATTCGATATGTGAGAAACCGTAGAGGCTTCTCGGCAAGGCCGTTACATGCACCTCGGTGCCGGGCAGCTTGTGAACCTTCGCCATGTCGGCGAAGATTTGGTCGACACCCGGACTATCAGCGACCGGATTGAGATACATCACCTTCAGCGGCTTGCCTGCCATCCTGCCACTCCTCTCAGATCTCGACGGCATAGACTTCTCGCGCTCGCTCCGGCGTGATGAAGCCGTTAAGAATATCCTCGCGCACGAGTTCCGGATCGCGCTCCTTCGGATTACCGACACCACCCCCAGCGCCAGTAATCACGCGGATGACATCGTCCGTATCGACGCGAACGCCCGACGCGAAGGCGTAGCGTTCGACGGAGCCGTCCTTGCGCATGACGAGCGCATAGTTTGCTGACCCCTCGCTGCCGCCGTCGAGTGACCAGGGCAGGATGCGCGAGCGGGTATAGCCAAGCGTCAGGAAGGAGTTATCCCTGCGGATTCGATAGTCGAGGCGGATGCCGTGTCCTCCCGTCCACTTGCCCTCGCCGCCCGGATCGGTGTTGAGCTCCATCCGGTCGACGAACAGGCCGTTGCGCGCCTCGGAAATTTCCGCCGGGCAATTGTATGTTTCGCCATGCACGCCGGAGAAGATAGCCGAGTTGCCGTCACGGCCGTTCGAAGCCCCCCACCCGCCGATCTGCGGTTCGATGATCGTATACTGGCGGCCGGTATCTGGATGGATGCCGCCAATAAAGGTACCGGCGATCGAGGAGAAATGGCCGGCCGGCAGCTTCTCGGGCATGTGCGGCGCAAGGCAGCGCCAGACGAGGTCGTAACCGCGGATGCCGATTTCGTAATAGAAGCCGACGGCGGCCGGTTCTTTCGCATGGAAGCACGAACCCTCACGTGTCAACACCTTGAGCGGCCGGAACGAACCTTCATTGGCGGGCGAAGTCGGGTCGGTCAGTGCCTTGAAGATCACCTGCATGCTGACCAGCGTATCGTCGTGGCCGGCATTCGAGGGGCCCGAATCCTGGTCCGGATTGTCGCGCAGATCGATGACGAATTCTGTGTCGGAGATGGTAATCTTGACGTTGAACATCCGGCCGTCGTCCTGCTCCTCCGTCAGTTCGAAAGTACCCTTCGGAAGTTTTGCGAGTTCAGCTAGGGCGATCTTCTCACCATGGTTCATGAAGCTCGCCATCGCAGCTTCGAAGGTCTCCACCGAGTATTTTTCGGCAAGCTCTGCCAGACGCTTGGCGCCAATGCGCACTGAAGCGATTGCAGCCCAAAGGTCGCCCTCAAGAAAGTCGGGCATGCGCGAATTGACGGTAATGATGTCGAAGATGCCTGGGATCGCGTCGCCCTTCGAGATCATCTTGATCGCCGGCAGACGTAAGCCCTCCTGGAAGATTTCCGTCGCATCCGCCGACAGCGAACCAGGAGACTTGCCGCCGACATCCGAATTATGGGCGATGTTCGCGGTCCAGGCGATCAGCCTGGCGCCAACGAAAACAGGCATGCAGACCACGAGGTCGTTCAGATGCGTGACGCCGCCGTAGTAGGGATCATTGGTAATGAAGACATCACCGGGTTCGATCTGTCCGGGTTTGCCGAACTTCTTGAGCAGCAACTTTACGGACTTATCGAGCACGCCGATGAAGCCTGGGATTCCGGCGCCGGACGAAGCGAGCTGACCCTTAGCGTCGGTGATGCCGGTGCCCATGTCGAGCACTTCGTAAATGATTGAGCTCATCGCCGTCTTGCGCATGGCCGCGAACATTTCGTCGGCCGTCGCCTGCAGCGAGTTCTGGATAATTTCGAGCGTGATCGGGTCGTGGGAAACTGATGTCATGGCGCGCGCTCCTCAAGCCTTGAGATGGATGTGGATGTTGCCGAAGCCATCGACCTCGACGCGATTGCCCGGATGAATGACGATCGTTGTGCCCGGATCCTCGATGATCGCGGGACCGTTGAAACTCATCCCGGCTTCAAGCTTCTCGCCGTCATAGATCCGTGCCTTGTGGATGCCTTCCAGTGCATAGTCGACATCACGCTCGTCCTTGAGAGCGGCTGAGGTCGGCGTCGAGGATAGCGGCTTTACCTTCATCGTCAGCTTGCCGACTTCGGCGGATGCGACGAGATGGATGCCGACGAGTTCCACCGGCGCGTCGAGGCGATAGGTATATTCGCGCTCGTAGGTTTCGTGGAAGGCCCTCTCGATGTCGGCAAGGCCGGCATCGGTGATCACGCCCTCTATCAGGACTTCCGTCGTGTGCTCCTGGTTTTGGTAGCGGAACTTGCCGTAGCGCAGGAACTTGACCTTAGCCTTCTCGACGCCCTCTTCTCCAAACTGCTTGAGGGCAAGAGCTTCCGTCTCGCCAAACAGGCCCTCGATCGAGGCGGCCGCACCAGGCTTGAGGTCGGCGAGCTTGGTGACGAAATAGTCGCGACGCAGATCCGACATCATCATTCCCCAGGCCGAAAACACCGCAGCGCCGGCAGGGATGACGACCTTCCTGACGCCGAGCTCCTGGCCAAGCGCCACTGCGTGCATTGCGCCACCACCTCCGAATGCCACGAGCGTGAAATCGCGCGGGTCATGACCACGGTTGAGGGACACAAGCTTCAGCGCGTTGACCATGTTGTTGTTCGCGATGCGGATGATGCCGCGTGCGACCTCTTCCGGAGAGATCCCAAGCTTTAATCCGATTTCAGACAACGCCCTCTCGGTCGCCTGCATGTCGGCGACGACGGAACCGCCGCAGAAGTAGTCGCGGTTGATACGGCCGAGCCAGAGATTGGCGTCCGTGGTGGTGGCGTTGGTGCCGCCACGGCCATAGGCCGCCGGTCCGGGCATGGCGCCTGCTGATTTCGGGCCGACATGTAACTTGGCGAAGTCATCGACCCAGGCGATTGAGCCGCCGCCATTGCCGATCTCGACGAGATCGACCACGGGCACCATGATTGGATAGCCGGACGACGTGCGGTCGCGCTCGATCCAGTAGTCGGTCATGATCTTTATCTTGCCGTCTTCGATCAGCGAGCATTTCGCAGTGGTGCCGCCGATATCCAGCGCGAGCACGTTCGGTTCGCCGATGAGCTTGCCGAGTTCTGCAGCGCCCCAGAAGCCGGAGGCCGGGCCGCTCTCGACCATGGTGATCGGGATTTTCTTAACCGATTCAAGTGAGTCGACGCCGCAGTTCGATTGCATGACGAAGAGATTTCCGTCGAACCCTTTGGCCGCGAGGCCGTCATTCAGACGCGAAAGGTAGCGCTCGGCCGTCGGCTGCACGTAGGCGGAGAGCACTGCGGTGCTGGTGCGCTCGTATTCGCGCCATTCGCGGGTGATCTGATGCGAGGCGACCGTCGAGATCTCCGGCCACAGGCGTTCGATTTCGGCTATCGTCACCTGCTCGTGGCTTGGGTTGGCATAGGAATGGATGAAGCAGACCGCGATAGCCTGTACGTTGTGCGCCCGGAAATGGTCGAGGATCGCGGGCAGGCCTGACAGGTCCAGCGGCTTCATCTCCTCGCCGTGATAGTTGAAGCGGCCAGGCAGTTCCTGCCGGAGGTGACGCGGTACGAAGGGCGCCGGCTTCTCGTAGTGAAGATTGAAGAAATCCGGGCGGTTGCCGCGGGCGATCTCGAGGGAGTCGCGAAAGCCTTCCGTGGTAATCAGTCCGACCTTGACGCCCTTGCGTTCGGTCAGCGCATTGATGACCACCGTGGTGCCGTGAGCAAGAAAATCGACGGTACTCGGATCGACCCCACCCTTCTCCAGGACGTTCAACACGCCTTGTTCGAAGTTCGGCGGAGTCGTATCGGATTTCGCCGTTATGATGCGCGCCTCGCCTGAGGCAAGGTCCGTCTCGAAGCAGACGAGGTCGGTGAAGGTGCCGCCGACATCGGTGGCGACGCGAATGGTCTTTTCGGACATTATCGGCTCCCGGCTTTCATCTTGTCATGGAGAAGCATGCAGACTGCGCCGGGAAGCTTCAGCGCTTCGGCAGCCTTCACCCGCTCTTCTGTGTAGTGGCCTGCCTTGTCGAGGCAGTTCAGCGTGCCGACGACCACGCCGTCGACGACGATCGGCACGTTGATAACGGATTCACAGCCGAGCGACCGGATGAGCTCGTGGTCATCGAAGACCTTGGCAATGTCCTCGATCGTATTGGCGACGAAGGTGCGCTTCTGTTTCAGCGCGATGTCGGACCAGTGCGTCTCGTTGTAGGGCTTTGTGCCGGACACCGGGTAAGCATCCGGCATGTTTGAATAGACGCGTTCCGACAGCTTCTCGCGCGTGTCGCTGGTCATGATGGTGAACAGTTTGGCGCCGACGATCTCCTTGACCAGCGTCTCAAGCGCTGCAAAGGCGGTCTCCGGCTGCTGGCCTTCCCTAGCCAGGGCAGCCACGAAGCTTGCATAATCAGGCATTTCCATTCTCTCGCTCCATAAGACGATCGCGAAGCGCCGCTTCCTCGCGGCTGACGACGGGAACCGCGCCGATGAGCCGGCGGGTATAGGGGTGATGGGGATCAGCGAAGATCGCCTCGGTTCCGTTGATTTCGACCAACCTGCCCTTCTCGAAGACGGCAACGCGGTCGGCGATGTTGCGCACGACGGACAGGTCATGGGTGATGAAGACGTAGGTCAGCCCGCGCCTTTCCTTGAGCTCCTTTAGAAGCCGCAGGACGCGGGCCTGCACTAGGACGTCGAGCGCAGAGGTTGGTTCGTCGAGAACGACGAGCTCGGACTGGCAGGCCAGCGCCCTTGCGATCGCCACGCGCTGCCGCTGGCCACCTGAAAGGGCAGCTGGCGCACGGCGGGCGAAATCGGCCGGCAGGCCAACCTCTTCCAGCAACTCGCCGACCCGCGCCGTGCGGGCCGAGGCCTCCCCGATGCAGTGAACGTCGAGAGCCAGCTGAAGCGAAGCACCGATGGAGCGGCGTGGATTGAGCGAGGAAAGCGGGTTCTGCTGAACGAGCTGAATCGCGCGGCGGTGCCCCTTCGTGCGCTTTGCCGGCAACGACTGACCATCGAAATTGAGGCTGCCGGCGCTCGCAGCGTAGATACCGAGGATAATGTTGGCGATCGTGCTCTTGCCTGAGCCGGATTCACCAACGATTGCCAGGCATTCGCCCTTCTCGACAGCGAAGGAGACGTCGTCGAGGGCTCGAACCCGGCGTGAACCGATTGTGAATTCCTTGGAGACGCCGGAAACGGAAAGGAGTGTGCTCATGCCAGAAGCTCCTCTTCGCTATAGCCCGCATGGGCGACACGCGGCGCCAGAAATTCGGATGGGTCCTCCGCGATGTCGGGGATACCGCCGCCGGTGATGCGCGGCACGGCCGAAAGCAGCGCGCGGGTATAGGGGTGCAGCGGGTTCTCGAAGAGTTCCCCCGTTTGTCCCTGCTCGACGATATTGCCCTTGTAGATGACATAGACCCGGTCGGCGAATTCGCGCACCACACCAAGATTGTGGGAGATGAACAGCACCGAGGTATTATGCTTCTCGACGAGTTCGCTCATCAGTTTCAATGTCTGCGCCTGCACTGTTACATCAAGCGCCGTGCCGGGCTCGTCGGCGAGCAGCAGCGAGGGATTGTTGACGAGCGCCATGGCAATCATGACACGCTGGTTCATGCCGCCCGAAAGCTGGAATGAGTAGGAATCAAGTACCCGCTCCGGCTCGGAGATCGCCACATCAGCCAGTGCCTCGCAGGCCTTGCGGTACACCTGCTCTTGCGTGATGGCGGGGTCGTTGCGCATCAGCACCTCCTTGAAGAGTGTGCCGATGGTATAGACGGGGTTGAGTGACGAGGTCGGGTCCTGGAAGATCATCGACATCTTCGTGCCGCGAAGCGCGTGGCGCCCGCGCGCGCTCATCCGCTCCAGATTGGCACCTTCAAAGGAGACCGAGCCGGAAATGCGCGCCGTCTTCAGCGACTGCAGCATGCCGAGCACGATGCGTGCCGTAACCGACTTGCCGGAGCCAGATTCGCCAACGAGCGCCACCTTCTCGCCCTTGCGGATATGCAGCGAGATCCCATGCAGCACCTCGATCACACCGGCATGCGTCTTGAAGCCAAGTTTCAGGTTTTCGATCTTCAGCGTTGGGGCGCTCATTGATCCACTCCCAAGATTTCGCGCAGCGCATCGCCGATCAGGTTGAAGCCGAAGACAGCGACGAGAATGGCAAGGCCCGGGAAGACAGTCAGCCACCAGCTGTCCGGCAGGTATTTAGCGCCTTCGGCGACCATCGAGCCAAGGTCGGGCGTCGGCGGCTGAACGCCGAGACCAAGGAACGAGAGCGAAGAGGCGATCAGGATGACGAAACCGAAATCGAGCGTCATCTTTGTGAGAATCGAGGGCACGCAGTTCGGCAAAATCTCACGAAACATGATGTGCATGCGCGAGGCCCCGATGATTTCGGCGGCCAGAACGTAGCCCTCCTCTTTTTCGGAGCGAGCCAGATTGTAGACAAGACGCGTGTACCACGGCCACCACATGGCGGTGACCGCGATCATGCCGTTGGTCAGCGTCGGCTCCAGAAGACCCATCACCGACATAGCGAGAACGAGCGGCGGAATCGACAGGAATACGTCGGTGAGACGCATCAGTACGTACTCGGTCCAGCCACCGAGATAGCCGGCAAGCAGGCCGATCGCGACGCCGATCGGCACAGCGATCGCCAAGACCACGACGCCGAGCACCAAGGAGATACGATAGGCATATACGATGCGGGTGAAGAGATCGCGCCCGACGAGATCTGTGCCGAAGATATAGGGCCACTGCGGTGGCTTATTGAAGTTCAGGAAGTCGACGACAGCGCCCTTGTGTTCCGGAAAGGGCACAATGAAATCGGCGAAGATCGCGGAGAAGACGACAATCGCGACGAGCGTGAGGCCGATCAGCGAGAGCGGATTGCGCGCGAGGATAATGAGGGTTTTCTTCATGAGGCCCTCTGTGAGAGGCGAATACGCGGATTGATGATCGAGACCATGAGATCGACGATCAAGTTCACGATCAGGAAGACTGCCGAAATGATGAGAACAGTGCCGACGATGGCGTTCAGGTCCTTACGCAGGATAACGGCGACGCCGTAGCGCGACAGCCCGGGCCAGGCATAGACGGCCTCGACGAGGAAGGCGTTGCCAAGCATCGCCGCAAAATCGAGGCCGATGATGGTGAGCGAAGGGATCAGCGAGGGGCGGAAGGCATAGCGCCGTGCGATCCGCTTCTCCGGGAAACCATAGGCCTCGGCCATTTCGATGTAGGGCTTCTGGTAGGTCTCGACCATGTTCGAGCGCACAAGGCGCGCCGCCTGGCCTATGCCGGAAAGAGCCAGCGCGAATGAGGGTAGGATCAGATGCTTCAGCACGTCGAAAAAGGCGGCCAGGTTGCCGGCGATCAGGGTGTCGATCAACAAGAAACCGGTATGGGTCGGGATGGTCATGCTGTCGGAGAGCCGTCCTGCGATAGGAAAAATCGGCAGGAAATAGGCAAAGAGCAGCATCAGGATCACGGCCCAGACGAAGCCTGGCGCCGAGACGCCGAGCAGCGTCACGAGGCGGATCGCGTGATCAAGAAAGGTGCCGCGATAGCGTGCCGAGAGAATGCCGAGCGGCAGGCCGAAGGCAACCATCATGATACCGGAGACGATGACAAGCTCCATGGTCGCCGGCAGGAATTGGGCAATGTCGACGACCACTGGTCGGTTGGTATAGAGCGAGATGCCGAGATTGCCGCGCAGGAGATCGGCGAGGAAATAGCCGTATTGCGCCAAAAACGGATCGTTGAGATGCAGCTTGTCACGGAGTGCGGCAATGGCATCGGCAGTGGCATTCGGGCCAAGCGCAATGCGCGCCGGGTCGCCGGGAATGATCCGGGCAATGGCGAAGATCAGCAGGGAAACTCCGATCAGTACGATCAAAGAGGTACCCAGCCGCTTCGCGAGGAGGCGGACGAGAGGCATCTCGAAATCCTTCGTTTGCGGACTGCTGCCGGACCGCTGTCAGGCGGTCCGGCGCCGGAAAGTCCCGGCTATTCCTTCATTTCCATCAGGCGGAAGGTGAAACCGAAGCCGGCAAGGGCGAAGGCCTTGGTGGGATCGGAGAGCGCCGGCACGGAAACCCGGT
This sequence comes from Hyphomicrobiales bacterium, assembly GCA_900466605.1. Classification (GTDB taxonomy): domain Bacteria; phylum Pseudomonadota; class Alphaproteobacteria; order Rhizobiales; family Rhizobiaceae; genus Rhizobium. Next base: position 99,183 of record UBMU01000033.1, on the reverse strand, counting down.
TGCTCGCGGCGAAGACGGCCGTCTGGTCCTGGGCGAAGATCGTAGGGGCGATCTCGATCAGGCGCTTGCCGAGGTCGTTGTAGATCTTCGTGCGCTCCGCATCGTCGGTCACGGCACGCCCCTTCGCGAGAAGCGCGTCGACCTGATCGTTCTTCAGATGCTCTGGCGACATCCAGGTGCCGGCGGCGCTAGAATGATACATGCTGTAGATCAACGTATCCGGGTCACCTGTCATGGTGTTGACGAAGACCTGCGAGACGGCGGGCGTGTTCTCAGCCTTTGAGACCTGCTCGGAGAAGAGCGCCCACGGTACCTTCGTGACGTTCGCCTTAAGTCCGATTTGCGAGAGATTAGCTTGCAGAAGCAGGGCAAACCGCTCCTCAATGGGAACTTCGCCGATCCAGGAGAGATCGATTTTCATGTCATCAGGCTTGTACTTGCACTTGGCGAGATGTTCTTTTGCCTTGGCGAGGTCCTGTTTTAGCGGCTGTTCGGCGGGAAGCGCGCCGAGCATGCCGACCGGGATCGGGCCGGTAGCCGGACTACCCTGCGAGACCTTGTCGTTGATCGCGACCATCTTCACGCCCGTGTCGTAGTCGAAGGCATAGCTGATGGCGAGGCGGCACTCGACGTCATCAAAAGGCGCCTTGGTTGTGTTGAGCTTGATGTAGAAACCGGTCGTGCCCTTTTCCGTGAGAAGCTGAGCGCCGCTTGCCGCGAGCGACTTCAGGACTTCCGGCGGCAGCCACTGCGAGGATATGTCATGCTCACCCTGCGAAATCAGGGTGCGCACGGTCGCGGCCTCCAGGCCGTAGCGGAAACGTACCTTATCGGGCGCTTTGGCCGAGACGCCGAGGAAGTAGGTCGGGCTCTTTGCCATGACCGTCTCTTCCTGCGGATTGTGCGAGACAACAATATAGGCGCCGCTCCCGGCGGCATGGCCGGACAGGAAGGCCTGGCCCCAGTCCTTCATCGGGCCATCGCCTTCGGCGAGATTGGCCACGACGAGCTTCTTGTCGATGATCGGCAGCCGCGTCAGCGTCGATATGAAGGGAGCGTAGGGTTCCTTCAGCGTGAACTTGACAGTTGCCTGATCGACGGCCTCGGCCTTGTCGACGAATTCGAACAGGTAGGAAAGGCCCTGCCCGAGCGTCTTCATGCGGTCGAGCGAGAAGACCACGTCGTCGGCAGTCAGCGGATTACCGCTCTGGAACTTCACGTCGCTACGTAGCTTGAATGTATATGTCCTGCCGTCCGTGTCCCAGCCGCTCGCCAGGAGCGGATCGTAGCCCGGCTGCCCCTGCTTCGGGATGACGAGCGTGTCATAGATATTGAACATCAGGACGGAGTCGGCATAGTCGGACGCCTTGGCCGGATCGAGTTCGCCGACCGGCGACTCGTCGAGGCGAAGAACGGTCTCTGCCGCCGCATAGCTGTGGATCGAAGCGGCAGCGAGAAAGCCCACCGCCAGCAACTGCAAACTTTTCCTCATTTTGTATTCCCCTTGCTTATTTTTAAGCTTTTTCGGTGCGCTGCGCCGATTGACTGCTCGACTGATAAAAAGGCTGGTTTCCACTTGGCCCGAGGGCTCGCCGTCGCCAAAGACATCCATTGTGCAGGTGTGGAAGATCGTCGTGGTCTGGGAGGTGTGATTCCAGGTCGCATGTGTGCGCGTCGATGGAAAATGCGCAGAATCTCCGGCCTCGAGGATCATGAGTTCGCCCTCGACTTCCAGCGTCAACGCGCCTTCAACGATAAAGAATATCTCCTCGCCCTCATGCGCCATCGGCTCGCTGCGATAGCCCGGCGGCTCGTGGATGAGCGTGCTTCGAAGTACATTGCCGGCAAAGGCCGCCGATAGCCGCTCGTACGTGACCGCGCGACCCGGCTCACCGCCGAGCGCGTAAACGGGGCGCTGCTCATGGCGAGTAATTGGCGCAGCTGACTTCGGCTGCCCGAGAAAAGAGGCTATATCGACTTTGAGAACCCGGCAAACGGCAACCAGCGACGTCAGTGACGGAACAGTAATACCGCGCTCGATCTGCGAGATGAAGCCGACTGAAAAGCCCGCCGCCATCGCCACCTCCTGCAAGGTGAGCTTCAGCGCCTTCCGCCGATTGCGCAACCGTTCGCCGATAGGAGCAATCTCCGCATCCTTCCGTGCCGCCTTTGCCGCTTGATCGCTGCTCAATGTTCCGCCTTTTTTAGTATTACTTCAATTCAAGCGCACAGAGGCAGAACCTGTCAAGGTGATTTTTTAGTAATACTAAAATTTATGCGCCGCGGAATGGCGGGGGTCGTCAAGCAGGTGGGCCGCAGCCCTTCCTCTCGAAACTCCCTGGAGCAAACGCTCCGCTATCTTCGAGCAGCGCCGAGCCTGGCGAGCACTTCTCCCGGGATCTGGTAGCGCTCGATGAGATCCCTGGTGTTGCGAAGGCCACAGATCTCGCGCTGGATAAACAAAGCCCACACGGCATCGGAAGCATCATCGATAAGCACTTGTCGGTCGAGACGCGGGTTTTGTTCGGGAGACCATGCCGCAAGCCTGGCCAAGGCGGCCTCCGCCTTGCGGCCTTGGCGACCCAGCGCGTCCGCGCGCTCCGAGGCAAGCTCGTATTCCAGCGGATTGAACACAGCAGTCGACTGCCCAGAGATTGATCGCGGTGGCCTGAAACTCACGATGCCTTACTTCCCGATAGCGTACCGTTTGTCCTCCGCGTGGCCGGACCCATGCTGGACGAGGCAGTGTAATTCGGTGGCGTCCTTGAAGAAAGCACTTGGCAGCACTTTAACTCCTTGCTGAGCGCGTGACCGGCATGGGTACGCGGCTTCCAAGGGCGATTTACGGGCGCGTTTACCGTTGCGTACTTCCGTGACGTCATCGACGGGATCAAGTTCCATCCAGGATCACAGAGAGACGATGTTATGAGCGCCATCGACATTTTTGCCTGGATCGTCCTGATCGTGCTTGCGGCTAGCACGATCTTTGTAATCGTCTTCATGGCGATGCTCCCGGGCACGATTGCCAAGCGTCGCAATCATCCGTGGAAGGACGCAGTCTCGATCGGTGGCTGGGTCACGCTTTTCTTCGGCTTTACGCTTTGGCCCCTCGTTCTGATCTGGGCCTATGTCGATGTTCCGCGCGCTCCGAGACCGGAGCCCACGCCATGATCGTCGTACTTCTCAACGTCTATTTGGCTATTCTCTTCTGGCTGGTTAAGTTCCGAATCGTGCCATTCAATGTGTTTTGAAAAGTCTCTCCAGTTCTCGTGCTCTTGTTGCTGTTGATTGGGCTGTTCATCCCAATGGGCTGGGTGCCCCGCAGGGCAAGGTGCTAGTGGTCCGTAACTCGGTTGCCATTGTTCCCAGTGTCGCAGGTGAAGTCACCGAGGTCCCTATTACAGCCAACGCTCCGCTCAAGACCGGCGATGTGCTCTTCAGGATAGACGCCCTGCCCTATCAAGCCAAGCTCAATGCCCTTCAGGCTCAGCTGGACCTCAACGAGCAACGACTGGCCGAGACGACCAGACTGCAGACAAGCGGAGCCGGTAGAGCCTACGACGTGGAGCAGCGGCAGGCTGAGGTCGAACAGTTGACGGCCGAGATCGCGGGAGCGCGGTGGGATTTGGACAAAACGGTGGTGCGCGCACCCGCCAACGGCTACGTCACGAACCTCGCGCTTCGCGCAGGCGCGCGCGTTGCCAACCTCCCACTGTCGCCGGTCATGGCCTTTATCGATACTTCCGACACCATCATCGGGGTCGAGATCCCGCAGATCAATGCTCGCTATGTCGAAACGGGTCAGTTTGTGGAGGCGACCTTCAAGTTCGCTCCCGGCAAGGTTTTCACAGGAAAGGTAGAGAGTGTGATCCAGGCCGTCGCCAGCGGACAGGCCCATACATCGGGCGCTGCGATAGCGCCCACCACAATCCAGAGCCTTCCATTTGTCCTTCGGATCCGCCTCGACGATCAGGATTTTGCGGCCATTCTACCTGCCGGCAGCACCGGTGACGCAGCGATCTTCACGAGCCATGTCAAGCCGGCGCATGTGATCCGCCGTGTCCTGCTGCGCCAAGTCGCGATCACAAACTACGTTAATCCGTTCTGACTGCTTTTCGAGCGTGCGGCCAAGTCGTGTTGCATTTGCGCGCTCAACGGACTATCCAGCCGGCGTGGCTCCAGAATATGGAGAGTTACAGTCATGTTTCGTCGGTGGCCTTGCCTCGCCGGCTGGATTTGGTCCGCCCTCAGTCCTCTCCGAGTGCTTGAATGCTGCGTCGTTTTTTCTCCTATTACCGGCCGTATCGGGGCCTGTTCATCCTCGACTTTTCCTGCGCCATCCTTTCGGGATTGCTCGAACTCGGCTTTCCGATGGCAGTCAAACTGTTCATCGACAGGCTCCTGCTCAGCCAAGAATGGTTGCTGATCGTGCTTGCATCAGCAGCGCTGTTGCTTGTCTACGTCGTCAATACGGGCCTGATGGCGGTCGTCACCTATTGGGGTCACATGCTTGGCATCAATATCGAGACCGATATGCGTCGTGCCGCATTCAATCATCTGCAGAAGCTTTCCTTCAGCTATTTTGACAATCAGAAGACCGGACACATCGTAGGGCGCTTAACGAAGGATCTCGAAGAGATTGGCGAAGTTGCCCACCATGGTCCTGAGGATCTCTTCATTGCCTTCATGACCTTTGCGGGAGCCTTGCTGCTGATGTTCTCGGTCAATGGACAACTAGCGCTGATAACGGCTGTCGTGGTTCCATTGACGGCCTGGGTGACGAGCCATTTCGGCAGCCGCATGACACAGAATTTCCGCCGCCTCTTCGAACGGGTCGGGGACTTCAACACGCGAATTGAAGAAAATGTTGGAGGCATCCGTGTGGTGCAGGCTTTCGCCAACGAGAACTACGAACGCGCGCTGTTTGAAAAGGATAATCAGAGCTACCGGCGCGTCAAGCTCGACGCCTACAAGCTTATGGCAGCAAGCAGTTCGCTGAGCTATATGAGCATGCGGCTGACGCAGATGATCGTGATGATTGCCGGAGCTTACTTTGTGCTGGCTGGTGACCTTACGGCGGGCGGCTTTATTGGTTTCTTGCTTCTGGTCGGCGTCTTCTTCCGTCCTGTCGAAAAGATCAACTCGGTCATTGAAACCTATCCCAAGGGGATTGCCGGCTTCCGACGCTTCACGGAGCTTGTCGATACAGAACCAGATATCGCCGATTCCCCCGATGCCATCACGGTTGAGCATCTCAAGGGCGAAATAGCCTACGAGGATGTCTCTTTCGGATACGGCACGGCAGCAGCGGTGTTCGAGCATGTTAATCTCGCGATCCGCGCCGGCGAGACCATCGCCTTTGTAGGTCCTTCGGGTGCCGGCAAGACGACGATCTGTTCGCTTCTGCCGCGCTTCTACGAGGTGGGGAGCGGCCGCATCACGATTGATGGCCTCGATATCCGCGACATGACCAAGGTATCCCTGCGCCAGCAGATTGGCATTGTGCAACAGGATGTCTTCCTGTTTGGCGGCACGATCCGCGAGAATATCGCCTACGGTCGACTAGGCGCCAGCGAGAGCGATATCGTCGAGGCAGCCCGCAGGGCACGGCTGGAGGAGATGGTTGCGGGGCTGCCCGCGGGCCTCGATACTGTTATCGGCGAGCGTGGGGTCAAGCTCTCTGGTGGCCAGAAGCAGCGTGTCGCCATTGCTCGGATGTTCTTGAAGAATCCTCCGATTCTCATCCTGGACGAAGCGACCTCTGCTCTCGACACCGAAACGGAACGCGCGATACAGCGTTCGCTTGCGGAATTGTCGGAAGGACGCACGACCCTCGTCATCGCCCATCGACTGGCCACTATTCAAGGGGCTGATCGAATTATCGTCGTCGACGGCCGGGGCATCGTCGAACAAGGTACACATCAGGACCTCATCGCCAGGCGCGGCGCTTACAACCGTCTGCATGATGCGCAGATGAGGAACCACTGAAGAACCTGAAGCGCCACGATTGATGCGATGCAATAAACTTGATAATTACACACATGTTTTATAGTTGCAGGACATCGCCATGACGTTTCAGCCGCGCATGCAGAATGCGATCGAGGGTTTCTCGGTCGTTGGCGGGCTCAGGCGCAGAAATTGGAACGGGATCACAGCCGATATATGGGATGTCGAGTGCGGCTCATATGCCGGCGGGCACTACGTTGCACGTGATCCTCGCCTCTTTATCCTCCTTGACCATTTCGGACGCGGCCGCCCCTCCGTCAAACTCTCGTCGACGGCCCCTGGTGCTCCACAGGATAGGCGCGCAAGCCCGATTTCCTATATCCCGGCTAATATGGAACTTTGGGTGGATATCCGGGATGTGCAATCGATGCGCCATCTCGATATCCATTTCGATGCCGACATTCTCAGCAACCGGTTGATGGAGGATATCGATCCGCAAAAGCTGAAAGATCCACAGCTGCTCTTTTTCGATCAGCGGATAATGGCCCTGGCGGAACTCATTGCCGCGGAAGTTGCAAGCGCTACCCCGCTCCATGATCTATATGGTGACGGGCTGGCACTTTCGCTGTTGATTGACGTCTTGAAGATGGCCAAGACGCCGCCGCGCAAGCGAGGTGCACTGGCGTCCTGGCAATTACGGCGCGCTACTGACTTCATCAAGGACAACTGCGCCCGCAACATACGTCTCCAGGAGCTGGCAGAGTTGACAGGACTGTCGCAGTCGCATTTTAGCCATTCCTTCAAGGCTTCCACGGGTGCTACCCCACACGATTGGCAAATGAGCGCCAGACTAGAGCTTGCCAAACAGCTGCTGCACGGGGGTAATCAGGGCCTCACCGCCATAGCAGTGGAAACAGGCTTCTCCGACCAAGCGCATTTCACGCGCGTGTTCCGCAAGCACATCGGCACAACACCGGCGCGCTGGAAACGGTCTAAATCCGAGTGATGCATTTTTGCAAAGATTTGCTCACGAAACTTGGAATTGCCCAAAATCATTCAATCGCCGCGGATCAGGCCAAGCCTGGCCATTAAATCTGAGTTAATCGCTCACCTTATTCGAGTTGGCGACTGACAGGCAGCCGGCTGGCGTACGAGCGGGGTAGCAGGAATGCAAGAAGTAGAAAGTTTCCAGCGCACACGGCGCGTTCTGAGTGCGAGCGTGGCACTGATCGCAGTTTGCGCTGCATGGACGGCGCAGGCACAAAACGCCGACACGCCACTTGCGCCGATTGTTGTCCAAGGCAAGGACGCCGACAACGAGGCGATCGGCCCTGTGAATGGTTACGTCGCCAAAGACACCACGACAGGCTCCAAGACCGACACGCCGCTCAACGAGATCCCGCAGGCCGTGTCTGTGATCGGACGACAGGAATTGGAAGACCGGGGCGTCGTGAACAAGGTCGATGAGGCCTTGCGCTATACGCCTGGCGTAACGGCGGCCCCCTATGGCACCGACCCGGATACAGATTGGTTTTATATTCGCGGCTTCAACGCCACGCAAACCGGCGTTTTTCTGGATGGCCTCAGCCTGTTCAGCTATGGTTTCGGCGGCTTCCAGATCGATCCGTTCATGCTGGAGCGCGTCGAAGTCCTGAAGGGTCCCGCTTCCGTTCTATACGGTGGCTCCAACCCCGGTGGTATCGTCAATATGGTGCGCAAGAGACCGTCCGACGAGCCTTATTACTACATCGAAACAGGGATCAACAGTAACGGGAACGGGTTCGGCGGCTTCGACTTTTCGGACAAAGTCGGCAGCAGCGATACGATGAGTTATCGACTGACCGGCAAGATCGCCGGTGGAGACAACTATTCCGATTTCTCGCATGACCTGCGCGGCTTCATCATGCCGCAGCTGACGGTCTCTCCGGACGCGAGCACCAATTTCACGGTATGGGCGTACGCTGGTGGCCTCGATCAGGTCCATGTCGGCAACGGGTTCCTTCCCTATGTAGGCACCGTCGTGGACGCACCATTCGGCAAGATCCGCCGCGATTTTTTCCCGGGCGAACCGGATAGCGATACCGGTCGTTACAATCAGGAAATGGTCGGCTACGAATTCGAGCACGAGTTCGACAGCGGCTGGAAATTGTCGTCGAACTTCCGCTACGGACATCTTAACAAATACGAATTCGGCCCCTACCCGTACGGCTACGTGGGCGGCTCGCCGACAGCTCCGAACTATGACCTTCTGCGCATCGGTTTTGAAGGTGACACAAGCGCTGATACCGTCGCATTTGACAACCGCATCCAGAACGATTTCGAGCTCGGCGGCGCCACCCATACCGTTATGGCAGGGATCGATTACCGTTACTACCGCATTGATAACGTTCAAAACTCGCTATTCGGGACGACGCCGATAAGTCCGGTCAATCCGGTTTACGGGTTACCGCTGCTGCCCAACAACCCGCTGTACAATCAGGTGCTGGCGATGAACCAGCTCGGCTTTTACGCTCAAGACCAGATCCGCTTCGGTGATGGCTGGATTGCCACGCTCAACGGCCGTTATGACTATGTGCGCAGCGACATGGATGATCGGCTTCCGACCGACGACGACTTCCGCACTTCCGAAGGCGCGTGGAGCGGCCGCGCGGGCCTCGCCTATGAATTCGGCAACGGCATAACGCCGTATGTAAGCGTCGCGAGCTTCTTCAATCCATTGATTGGGCTTGGTGCGCTGGGCCCGTTGGTCCCGGAAGAGGGCGAGCAGTTTGAAGCTGGTGTGAAATACGAGCCAACCTTTATGGATGCGACATTTACCGCCTCCGTCTTTCACATCAATAAGCGTAACAACGTTGTCTCGATCGCGGTGCCACCGTGGCAGGACCAGCTAGGGGAAGTACGGTCACAAGGCGTCGAGCTAGAAGGCAAGGTCAATCTCAATGAAAACTGGCAAGTCCTGGGCTCGTTTACCTACAACGATGTCGAGGTCACAAAGAACGAGCCGAATCCGTCTCTCGTTGGCAAGACCCCGTACATCGTGCCGGATGTTACAGCTTCGTTGTGGCTCGACTACACAGTGACGACAGGCACGTTTGAAGGGTTGAGCCTCGGAGCAGGCGTGCGGTACAAGGGCGAATCTTGGGCGGACGAAGCCAACACACTCAAGGTTCCGGATGCGACACTCGTTGATGCGGCGATCCGCTACAAAAAGAACGATTGGGTTGCATCGCTCAACGTGGCCAACGTCTTTGACAAGGTCTACGTAGAAAGCTGTGGAGGCGTTGGCGCCTGCGCTTATGGCGATGCGCGCACGTTTACCTTCAAGCTGAGCAAACTTTGGTAACACCCTAATTTTGCGTAAAAAGGATGCCTCCGGCGACTTCCTTTCTACCCCGGAGATCAAATTGGGCAAAGCACTGCTCACCCGCAGAACGTTTCTGGCAGCAGCGGCCGCGCTTGTCGCGGGAGCAGCGCGAGGCCAGTTGCCTCAACCACGAGTTGCTACACTCGACTGGGCGCTCCTCGAAACGCTGCTTGCAATTGGCGCCGATGTGGTTGCAGCAACCGAACTGCGCCAATTCAGGCAGGTCGCGGTAATGCCTGAGGTGCCGGATACCGTCGCCGATCTCGGGCTTCGTGGAACGCCGAATCTCGAGGTCCTGCGGTTTGCGCGCCCTGACCTGATCTTCAACTCCAATTTCTACTCCTGGGCCGATCCGCTCATGAGCCGTATCGCAACGGTGGAAAGCCACGCGATATACATGCCCGGAAGGAACCCGTACGTGCTGGCTGAACAAGCGACACTGGCGATCGGGGAACGTCTGTCGCTTCCGGCGTCAGGGCGGCTGGTGGAAGGTCTCACTTCGAAACTGGATCGCTACAAGTCTCGATTCGCCGCCCTCCACGACGGACGCCCTGTCTTGCCGATCAATCTCGGTGATGCCCGCCACTATCGGGTCTTCGGTTCCGACAGCATGTTCGGCGAGGTACTGCAACGCGTCGGGCTCGCGAACGCCTGGACGGGAGCGACAAGCTATTCCGCCACCGCACCTATCGGTATCGAAACGCTAGCGTCCATGCCGGAGGCCTGGATCATCCTCATTCCACCTCATCCCCAGGACGCGTCCGAAGCCCTGACCGGGAGTGCCTTCTGGAAGGCGCTTCCTGCCGTGCGCGAAAACCGCATCCTGACGACCGTCTCGATCAATCCCTATGGCGCGCTACCGGCGGCAAGTCGCTTCGCCGACTACCTCGCCGAAGGTTTCTCCCGTGTCCGAAACGGTTAGTCGCTCCCTCCCGGGTATCCATTTGCGCACCCCGTTCCTACTGGGTTGCGCGCTTGCGCTCGCATGCGCGACTGCTTTCGCTCTGCTTTTGCTCCTGCGACCCGAAGTGCCGGGCGACCCCGTGCAGGCCAGGGCGCTGGATGCGATCCTGTTATGGAATAGTCTGATGCCTCGGGCTGCGATCGCTTTGATCTCCGGCGCAGCACTTGGTCTTGCCGGAGCCCTGCTGCAACGCATCCTTCGCAATCCGATCGCCGATGCCTCGACCCTTGGCATCGCCTCCGGCGCACAACTGGCACTGACCCTCGGCTTGAGTTTTTCGCCAGTACTTTCCGGTGTTTCGCGTGAGTTCGTCGCCTTTGCCGGCGGTCTGAGCGCCATTGCTCTCGTGCTGGCCCTGAGTTGGCGTCGCGGCCTCGATCCCGTCACTGTAGCAATCTGCGGCATGATCGTGAGTATGGTTGCAGCTTCGCTCAGTGTTACGCTGGTGCTGTCGCGTGGCGAATATGCCATGTCGATCCACATCTGGGGTGCAGGTACACTCAATCAGCAGGATTGGACTGGCGTGATATCGCTTGCCCCCCAGTTTGCCGCCGCCTCCCTCGCCGGATTGTTATTCCTCAGGCCGATCAACGTACTGGCTTTGGACGATGTCAGCGCCAAAGGTCTTGGCGTCTCGCTGCATATTATACGGTTCGCCATCTTGATGCTCGCCGTCTGGCTCTCGGCTTCGGTCACAGCAACTGTCGGCATCATCGGCTTCCTTGGTCTCGCGGCGCCGGCCATTGCAAGGATTTGTGGCGCACGCACGACCCGCCAGGTCATGGTCGCAGCGCCGCTGACCGGCGCTTCGGTTCTGTTTCTGACAGATTGCCTGACGCAACTGCTCGGCCCCGGCTTTACAGATCTCGCGCCGACAGGAGCCGCCACAGCGCTTGTCGGCGGCCCACTGCTGATCCTCTTGCTGCCGCGCGTCCATGGTCGCAAGGCGCCCCAGGCGAAATCGGGCGGAGCTGTGCGCCGCACATTGCGACCGGCGTCAACCCTGTTGCTTCTCGGCGGTCTGTCTTTGGGTGCGTTCGTGGCCGTTCTCGTTGTCGGTCGGACGGATGGCGGCTGGAGCATCGCCTTCGGCCCGCTGCTTTCGGATCTCTTGCCGTTCCGGCTGCCGCGGATTGTTGTTGCTGCCGCAGCTGGTGCGATGCTGGGTGCGGCGGGCTTCATCATGCAGCGCGTAACGGGCAATCCGCTGGCAAGCCCGGAAGTCCTCGGCGTTTCGTCTGGAGCCGGGGCGGGTTTGACGGTGACGCTGTTGATGTTCGCCTTCCCGTCGCCGCCGATCATGATCGCCGGTATGGCGCTCGGCGCACTCGCTTCATTCATGGCCGTGATTGCAGTTTCCCGGCGTGCCGGGTTGTCGGCGGAGGCATTCCTGCTTGCGGGTGTGGCCGTCAGTGCTTTCTGCCTTGCGATCGTCGGCATTGTACTCGCTCAAGGCGACATGAGGAGTTATATCCTGCTCACTTGGATATCCGGCTCGACAAACCACGCCGCCGGCTTTGAGGCGTGCGCCGCGATCATCTCGCTGATTGTGTTGACAGCACCGCTCTTTCTGATGACGCGCTGGTTTGCGATACTGCCGCTCGGAGCCAGCCTGGCGCGTGGCGTCGGCCTTCGTGTTACCTCGACCGGGCTTCTGCTTGCGTCGCTTGCGGCACTGATGACCGCGATCTCTTCTTTCCTCATCGGGCCGCTGAGCCTTACCGGCTTGATCGCACCGCACCTTTCAAGGTTGATCGGCTTTCACCCCGCGCGAGATCATTTGGTGGCAGCCATGCTGATGGGCGCCAGCCTGCTTGTCTCGGCGGACTGGCTTTCGCGCGTCATTATTTACCCTTACCAAGTGCCTGTGGGGCTTTTCGCCGCCCTGATCGGCGGTCCTTACCTTCTTTGGCTGATCGGCCGGAAGGAAACGCAAGCATCGCTGTGAGATGACCCCAACCCATCGGACCGTTTACCGTGACCGCCTCGATCGAGCTTACATTCCGCAACGGAAGGCCGAGCTGCACCAAGTTCAATCAAGACATCATCAGGTATGGAAAACGTATTGATTAATAGTCTACTTTGACCACGCGACGTGTATTTTGATCAACGATGACACGCTGTTCGTTACCCCTGTGTAACCGCATACACTCTCATGGAAATCGCGTGAACTTCGACAGAAGACTTCAGCTATCACCGGCGTAACGAGGGCCCGTGCTCGGGCGTGGCGGCTTACTGCAATGTTCGACTTCCGCCGTCCTCTGGCGACACTTCAGCGGTCAGCAGGAGCTTATCGATCCTGCGTCCATCAAGATCGACGACCTCGAAACGCCACCCGTTCATGACAAAGCTCTCGCCAACCTCGGGCAAATGCTTCATCTCTTCGAGCACGAACCCTGCAACCGTCTGGTAGTCCCGGTCATGGTTTACCTGGAAACTCATGAAATCGGCAAATTCGTCGATCGGTGTCCAGCCGGACACGAGATAGCTACCGTCGTGACGGCGCACGATCGCCTTCTCTCCAATCGAGTCCTCCTGGACCGCCCCCATAATTGCCTCCAGAATGTCACCGGAGGTAATGACGCCCTCGAAGTGACCGTATTCGTCATAGACAAGCACCATGTGGCAGCGCGAGCGACGAATAGCTTGAATGACGTCGAGGGCGCCCGACAGGTCTGACACTATCGGGACTTCCTGTGCAAGAGTAGCGATGTCGACATGTCCCGACGACGCAAGCGCGTCGTAGAAGTCCTTTGTCAAAAGCACACCGATGATTTCGTCGGAGCTGTTCTTCCGCACCGGCAATCGTGCCTGCGCTGTCCGACGAAGTTGGTCTCGGATCTCTGCAAAACCGTCCTCGACATCGATCACCTCCACATCTCGGCGAGGAGTCATCAAGGCCCTGGCGTTTCGGTCTGCCAACCTCATGACGCCCGAAATCATCGCCGACTCTTCCGTCTCGATGACACCCGCACTATGCGCCTCGGCCAGCACGGTCTTGATTTCCTCGTCGGTAACGATGTCGCCAGATTTTCCCGACTGACCAAGAAGACGAAGGATGGTGCGACCGGAAAAATCAAGCAACCATACGAGTGGGGCGGCGAGGCGAGACAGGAATATCATTGCCGGAGCGACTTTGCTTGCGACCGTCTCGGGCGCGCGAAGTGCGATCTGCTTCGGTACCAATTCGCCGACGATCAGCGACAGATATGTGATCGCAACAACGACGGAGCCGACCCCAATCGCATCCGCCGCAGCTTGCGACAAGCCCTGCCCGACTAGCCAGCCGGCCAGCCGCGCACCGAGCGTCGCACCCGAGAAAGCGCCGGACAGCACGCCAACGAGAGTAATTCCGATCTGTACGGTCGATAGAAACCGGCCCGGCTCCTCAGCCAGTCGGATTGCCATGGCGGCGCCGCGGCTTCCCTGGTCAGCCAGTACTTTGAGACGCGCCGGCCGCGAGGAGACGACCGCGAGCTCGGACATGGCAAGAACGCCGTTCAAGAAGGTGAGAATAACAACGATAGAAATTTCGAGAAGCAAAAATGGGACCCTATAATTTCGAACCTACGCGAAACATAGGCATTCTCCCGGATAACACCAGCGGCAAGCCGGTCCTAAAGACTGTTTCTTTCGACCTGGCGTCGCCTCGCCGATGCTGAGACGTCACTGCGAAGAGAGGTCCTTCAGTTCGCGAGAGCTACTGGTGTGTCGCGCAAATGAGCCGGCCCTTGCTTCAATGAAGTTCGTTGTCCTGTGGCTCTGGATGGCTGGAGCGCTTGGCAATTTGTCGCTTCATAAAAAACGCACTGATCGGAACGAGGACTGCGACGAGAGCCAAGACGATCAACAAATGCAAATGAAGCTGCAGCCGGCCGAGCAACGACTCGACGGCTTGCCCGGCCAAGAAGCCGATCGCAGTTATCAAGACGCCCCAAATGAGCGCTGCAACCGCATTGAGAACAACGAACTTTTGCATTGAGACGCTCGATACGCCGATTGCAACGGGACTGATCGTTCGGATGCCGTAGATGAAGCGAAACGCGAGGATAAAGCCTGTCGGATGTGCTTCGAGAAGACGTGTCACTCTGGCGACTGGTTCCGATCCAAGCAGTTTCTGAACATAGGACCACTTCGTGGCGTAACGACCCGAGAGGAAAAAGAATTGGTCCGCCGAAAACGATCCGAGGCATGCAGCCAATGCAACCTGCCAGTACGGCATGAGGTGCCGATGAGCGAAGATCCCGCCAAGAAATGCTGCTGTTTCCCCTTCAAAAGCAGCACCAAAGAAGACGGCCAGGACTCCGTATTCCTTAATCAAGTTTTCCAGCAAGCACCAACCTCCAGCGACCCGAACGAGCGGACAATTTGCTTCGAAATGCGCCCCGCCGCAACATGAAGGCAATATGTGGCCCGTCCCGCGGATCTGCCAAGCTGTCTCTGGCGTGCGCAAAACCGCGCATTCCAGCCTTGCAAGCCACCGTGTGTGCCGCTATCCCGCTGAAGAGGACATGCGCGACTGATATCGCGCTCGACGGCAACCAAGGGAGCGGTCGTGGACAAACAAAAGATCGGTTTCATTGGAACAGGGACCATTGCCGATGCCATGGTCCGAGGCTTGCTTGCAAGCCCCGCCGCCGTCTCAGAGGTCACAATCTCGCCTCGCAATGTCGAAATTGCTGAACGTCTCGCCGCAGAGTTTGTCGAAGTCTCGATCGCCGCCGACAACCAGGCCGTGATCGACGCGAGCGACATGGTTGTCCTGTCAGTACGCCCCCAGATTGCACAGGACGTACTAAGTGGCCTAACGTTCCGCAAGAATCAATCCGTTGTCAGCGTCATTGCCGCAACCGACCGTAGGGCGCTCCTCGCGTGGATCGGCACAGATGTTCACCTCGTTCAGGCCATTCCGTTGCCTTTCGTTGCGGATCGCGAGGGAGTGACCGCCGTCTTCCCGCCAGATCCTCGTGTGGCAGCAATCTTCTCGGTGCTTGGTATTGCAATCGAATGCGACACAAAGGAGGAATACGACCTATTAGCCGCGACCAGCGCCCTCATGTCTACTGTCTTGTGCATTATGGCCTCTTCGGTCGAATGGCTGGAAAAGCGTGGGCTTCCCAAAGGCAAGGGACGCGCCTATATCGCGCCGCTATTTATCAGCCTTTCCCAGACGGCCTTGCGCTCTCAGTCGATACCCCTCGAACAACTCAGCCAGGAGTTCGCGACGAAGGGTGGCTTGAATGAACAAGTGCTTGCGGATTTCGAAAAGAACGGCGGGCGTGACGCGCTTACCGCAGCCCTCGATCGAGTCCTTCAGAGAATCCGCAACGGTGGCGGCACGTAGAAACTTGGTGTACTGGCAGCTGTTATCGTGAACATCCGGCTCTCCCTGTTTGCTTTTTGAGGCCGCCGGGATAAGGATCGTTCAAGTCTGACCAAGGAGTCTTCCAGATCGATGTCAAAACCCCGGTTGAGAAGGGAAGCCGATCTCCTTCTGCATCGTGGGACCAGGACTGCCGGCAGCGACTATTCCCTGAGCCGCGCGCGTAGACCTGCCGCAGTGCAGCGAGTCATCGGCGCATTGGGAAATATCATGCTGTCCGACGCGGCTCCATTCATGGAAAAATTCGTTGCGGGCAAGGTGTTTCATTTGCTGCAGGAACCGGGCGCCATTGCAAGCAAACCGGCTACCCCATTGCCGCTGGCGCCCCAATTCCAGTTTGCTCTTCGAAATCTGGCCTCCAAGGGCGAGCCTTTCGCTGAAGTCGCCGCGGCCATTAACGACGTTGCCAAAAGCCTTGAATGGGTCGCCAGCAAGACCGGCCCATTTGCGAGCGTCAACATAGAGCATACGCATGCGCATGCGGTGGTGGCGGGTATATCGGGCGTCGAAGAACGAGGTGATGTGGCGCTCGGCCTGACCATCATGGCGCCCTACAGTCGCTTCCCCGATCATATCCAATACCGCTCCCGGGTTTTTTTGGCACTTTCCGATTGCGAATTTTCGTGCGACGACAAGGGATGGCAACGCGGATCCGTTGGTTCGATCTTTTTCAACGAAGCCGGGCATAACGTCGCGATGCGATGCACATCGCGTCCGCTTCTGGCAGCCTGGTGCCATGTCGAGCGGTAACGCTGTACGCACTTGAATTACCTCTTGACGTTTGGCCGCCAAAGCTTTGAATTGAAACGGCCATCCGAGGGAGGAAAAGACCCTGCATAGCAGCGACATACTTCCCGGATCCGACGAGATGTCGGATCGTATCTACAGCCACGACTGGGGAACAAGCAGCCTGGGGCCACCATCCTTGTGGCCACCATGTCTGAAATCGGCCGTCGATCTCATGCTGTCCGCCAAGGCGCAGATCGTCATGTTCTGGGGCGAAGACTTTATCGCACTCTACAACGACGCCTATGCACCGACGATCGGGAGCAAACATCCTCGGGCTCTCGGCCGTCCGGCCCGAGAAAACTGGGGAGAGTTATGGAGCGATCTGGAGCCACTCCTTCGGCGCGTCCTCGATCGCGGAGAGACGGTGGTTGCCAAGGATCGACCCTTCTACATCGAGCGTCACGGCTATCCCGAGATCGCCCATTTCGACATCTCCTACTCACCGATAAGGGACGAGGACAGCAAGGTCCGCGGCGTCTTCTGCATCGTAAACGAGACGACCGAACGCGTTAGGTTCGAAACGGCGTTGCGTGAAAGCGAGGAGCGGTTTCGCGCAATATTCTCGCAGACTGCCGCGGGAATCGGGCAGTCGGATCTCGCCGGAAGGCTACTTCTGGTGAACAGACGGCTCTGCGAAATTGTCGGCTATTCCGAATCTGAGCTGCTGAAGATGCAGGTGCAAGACATTACGTTTCCGGACGATCTCGATAATTACGTCCGGTCGTTCAGGGCAATGATGGCAAGCGGCCAGAGCTTTGACATCGAGAAACGCTACGTTCGAAAGGATGGTAGCCTCGTCTGGGTTGCAAATTCGGTGTCGCCTCTTCGCGACGAGCATGGAGAGATGCGCCAGGCCGCGGCCGTTGTTGTCGACATCACCGAACGCAAGCGCGCTCAGGAGGTGGAGCGCCGGCTTGCTGCGATCATTGCCTCCTCCAACGACGCTATTCTCGGCACCGACCTAAACATGAGAATCACGAGTTGGAACGTAGGGGCTGAAAAACTCTACGGCTATTCGGCCGAGGAAGCCGTAGGCCGCTCAGTCATGATCCTGGTTCCGGATGACAGGATTGAAGAGGAGCCTGCAATAATCAGGCAAGTCAGCGCCGGACAGAGGGTAGAGCCATATGAGACCAAGCGTCGCCGCAGCGATGGCGGGCTTGTCGACGTCTTGCTGAGCGTCTCACCAATTTTCGATGCCTACGGGAGAATTATCGGGGCGTCCAAGATAGCGCACGACATCAGTGCGCGAAAGGAGGCCGAGCGACTTCAGACGGTTCTGGTCGGAGAGTTGAATCATCGCGTGAAGAACGTGCTGGCGACCGTGATGGCGATTGCTCGGCAGACACTCGGGCGTGAGGCCGCAAACCGGGCGGAAGTGGACGCCTTCGAGGCAAGGCTAGCCCTGATGTCCAGGGCTCATGACCTACTGACGGACCGGAACTGGGAGCAGGCGGAACTGAAGGCGGTCGTGCAGCAGTCTCTCTCCCCTTATTCGCGCGATAGGTTTTCGATCTCGGGTCCAAGCATTCGCCTGGCGCCGCGGGCTGTCGTGTCAATCTCGCTGGCACTGCACGAATTGGCGACGAATGCCGCCAAATATGGAGCTTTGTCTGTACCGGAGGGGCAGATCTGTCTTGAATGGTGGCTTGTGGGAGATGAGCCAGCAAGGCTGAGATTGCGTTGGCAGGAAACGGGTGGGCCAAGCGTTGGCCAGCCTACACGCAGAGGGTTTGGTTCTCGCCTGATCGAAACCCTTCTCGCGGCTGAATTGAAGGCGGAAGTGAGGATCACCTACGATCCGGCCGGCGTGATATGCGAAGTCGACGCCCCTCTTGGCGGCGGGTGGGACCACGATCGCTCGATCGAACGACCGCGGTGACATCGTCCCGTGCCCCAGCACTAGCCGACCCTCCGACTTATTTCACGAGAAGCGGGGCCTTGCCTCTTACGCGCTCGTAGAGATCGATCACGTCTTGGTTGAACATCCGCACGCAGCCCGATGATGCGTTCTTTCCAATGGTTTGCCACTCCGGAGAGCCATGAATGCGATAGAGCGTGTCCCTGCCATCCTGAAAAATATAGAGCGCGCGCGCACCGAGGGGATTGCTGAGACCGGGCTGCATGCCCTGCTTCCACTGCTCAAGTTTTGGGTTGCGGTTGATCATCGAAGGTGTAGGCGTCCACGTCGGAAACTTTCGCTTCCACTGAATGCTCGCGCGCCCCTTCCATGCACGACCCTGCGCCCCCAAGCTCACTCCGTATCGGATAGCGCGTCCGTCCTTAAGAACGAAGTACAGGAATTTCGTGTCTGTCTCGACCACAATGGAGCCGGGTGGCTCGTCCGTTGCATAGTCCACTTCCTGGCGCAAATAGTCGGGGTTGACCGCTGCATAGTCTATCGCGGGCCAGCGAAATTGACCGTCATCAACTTCCGCATAAGCGAGGGAATAATCCGGCTTCTCGGATGCACGCCCCAAAGGCTGGTTTTGGGGCTTTGAATCTGGCTCGGGCGAGGTTTGCCCGACGAAGGGGGGTGGAGTCGTGGCGACAATACGCTCCGCAGGGAGCTGTGTACAGGCTGCAAGAAGTGAAGTGCCGGCCGCTACCAACAGCGGTCGGATCATGATTGTGGCATGCAATTTCAAAGATTCCGATTTGTAGTTTGACCAGAAGACACTCCGTACCGGCCCCTACGTGGCTTAAATGTGGTCACAGCCGCCAGAACTGCGGCAACGTCACGTGATTAGCCGAGGCTGTTGATTGAGAGCAACATGCTTCCGGCACGTCGAGCCCAATAGCGATATTCTTCGGCGCTATTGCAGGTGGTTGAACAGCCAGTCCGCGGAAACTATGCGGTGATTCGGAATCCGGATGGAAGACTTTCGGGAGCGGCGGCGTCCACTTGGACCGCACGGACTATCGCCCCCGGTGGTCCTTTCCAAAATTCCTCCAACATCGCCGAGACAGCTGCCTCCGAGCCACCAATAAGTGCCTTCACCGAACCATCGTCCTCGTTGCGCACCCAACCCGTCAGCCCGAATCGTTCGGCTTGGGTACGGGTCCAGACCCGAAAGCTCACCCCCTGGACCCGGCCAGATACCCGTACCAGGACGGCCTTGACATCCATGTCCATTCTTAGCTCCCATTGCGCCTGTCTTCAGGCATTCCCGCGCAGTGACAGAGTTTCCAGTGCGGCGCGAGCGGCGGCCCGCAGCGAGCGTTAACCATCGGCTGATATTACGCGATATTTAACGCCTCTTCACCTCCAGCCGCTGGCGGAAATGAAATGGAGCGCTATATTGTTAAGTGCTTCAACTTGAAGGGATCTCGATCATGCGCAGGCTTATCGTAGTGACTTCATTACTCCTCGTCGGTTTTGCGGGTTCGGCCTTTGCGCAAGCGAGCATGGGCATGGACAGCAGCGGCCGCTATGACGGCTCGCCGCCGCTTGGGACCTCGCCCGACAGCGATGGAACTGGCGGTGGCGGGTTCTCGATCCCAATCGACTTTGGCACGGCGCCGAGTTCCGGTTCGATTCAGTGGACGGGATGCCCGGGCGACCAGCGCGGGCCGGCGCAGGGTGGTAACAACACACTTACCAATCAGGCCTGCCGCAACAACTGAGCGCGAGCCGTGCAGAGTGATTCCCGCGGACAGAATTGAAGGTTCGCGGGATGCTGTTCGTGTGCTAGGGGAGGTGCATAACGCGAGACACGACCGACATGCTCCCCTGGATTCAACTCGATTCCGCTGCCATTCCTGGAGAAAGCGGTGAATTGCGTCTCAAACAACGAGGCAATGAATTCTCAATTATGCTGGGCTCAAACGAGCTTATGAACAGCCGCCTGAGTGGTTCCGAAGAGGCGCTCGCGACGCTTTCGCACGAAAAACTCAAACGACATGAGCGCCCCCGCTTACTAATCGGTGGCCTGGGAATGGGCTTCACGCTTCGTGCTGCACTTTCAGCTTTTCCAAAAGACGCTTCGATCGTCGTTGCCGAACTCGTGCCTTCGGTGGTGCAATGGGCACGCGGCCCGATGGCGGACGTGTTCCAAGGTTGCCTGGACGATCCACGCACTGCGATCCATGAGGGGGACGTTTTCGAATTGGTAAGGCGGAGCAAGATGCAGTTTGATGCCATCCTGCTTGACGTGGACAATGGGCCGGATGGCCTTACCCGAAGTTCCAATGATCGCCTATACGATTTTGCTGGCCTGCGCGCTGCACGCGATGCCCTGCGACCCGGCGGGGTTCTGGCTGTATGGTCATCGGGGCCTGACGCCGGCTTCACCCGGCGGCTTCGCGACTGCGGCTTTGCTGTGGAGGCCATCAATACGCGCGCCAACGGAAAGCGCGGCGGCGCGCGGCATGTCATCTGGCTGGCCGTCAAATAGGTCAGCCTGCCTGAACTCGCCGTGCGGCGGCGATCGCGCTGGCGGCTCCTGATCGGAGCTGCTGCGTATCGGCCCCCGCGATGACGAAATCAAAACCCATTTTCAAGAGCTCGCCGGCCCGCTCGCCGTTGCTTCCGAAGACACAGGCGAATTTGCTGTGAGCCCGACAACGGGCGATAAGATGCTTGAGTACGCCGTCAACCTCGGCTGTGTCAGGTGCTAATTTCGCACCGCTCGACAGTGCGATCGACAGATCGGACGGTCCGACAAAGATACCGTCGATGCCGTCAACCCGCATGATTTCATCCGCGGCATCAAGCGCTGCGCGCGTCTCGATCATGGCAATCGTCACAGTCTGTTCGTTCGCGGTTGCGAGATAATCCGCCGCCGAAAGCCCTGTGTGATTCATCGCCAGTGTCGGCCCCCAGCTGCGCTCGCCGAGCGGGGGATACTTGGTGGCTTTCGCAAAGGCTTCGGCGTCCGACGCCGAGTTGATCATCGGGGCAATGATACCCGAGGCTCCCGCATCGAGAAGGCGCGAGGCCGATGCGAAATCGCCGACCGGAATTCGGGCGAGGACGGGCTTTCCGGCAAGCCGCCCTTGGCCAATGCCAACGGCAGCCGATCCGATATCCCAGATGCCGTGCTGCATATCCAGGACGATGGCGTCGAAGGCCTCTTGCGCCAGATGATTGACGAAAAGTGGATCGGGAATGCCGATCCACGCGGATATCAGTCCGCCCTCGCCGCCTTTGATCCGACTTGCGAAGGCGTCGATCGTCGTTGCACCACTCATGCTATGCTCCTTTCGCGGTTCAGCCAACCGCGCTATGCTTTTCCGGATAGAAGTCCTCGATAAACGCCTTTTCAAGCAGAATGCCGTCCCATTCGTCGTCAAAGAATGTCGAGTCGTAAATTAAGGTATACGGTCCGCTGTAACCAGCGCTCCTGCACGCTTCCAAGCATTTGCGATAGTCGGCACTGTCGAGCCCCGACCCATTGAAATCAGCCTTGGCGTGGCAAAGCTCCGCACGACGCATGATGTCACAGAGGCCGGTATACTTTTCCGGCGCCACCCAATTGCCGAGATCGCCGTTGAGGCCGACCCTGCCCTGCAGCGTATCGAGCAGCCAGTTCGTTTCCTTCGGCGAGGCCAGAAGGTCGAACCAGTTCTCGGTTACGATACGAACACCACTACCGTCAGCCTGCTTTCCAAGCCACCCGAGATGGCCGGCTGCCCGCTTCAGGTTTTCTGCCGTCGGCAGCTGCTTGCCGGCGATCACCCGCATGTTCTTGGCGCCAAGCGCTTGCGCGATTTCCAGCCAACCGGCGATCCAATGAACATCGCGCTCGGCGGTTTCGGGATGACTAGGATCCCCATCTTCGACAAGCAGCGTCTGCAGCAGGATATCAGCGTCGCGAAGCGTGGCGCGCATCTCCGCGAGATAGGCGGGTTCGAGGCTCGGCAAATGGAACGAGCATATTTCAAGCCGCCCGATGCCACGGTCGGCAAGTTGCCTCGGGATAGCAGTCAACGCGGATCGCCCTGGCCCATAGGGTTCATTGCGCGCGCCACTTTTCCCCGGATCTGGGCTGTAGGGATAGACGGCCCCTAGAAGCCGATGCAGCGACCATGTCGAAACTGCAAAACGTCCATTCTCCAAATCGCCTTCAGTCATGTTCTCCTCCCACGAGCAAATACCTACTGCCTTCAATGAACTAGCCGCGGATAACCTCTTCCGCCGAGAGCGCTGCGCTCAGAAGCTCCTCGTCTTGCTTGCCTACGGCAGAAAGAAGAAAGCCGACGGGCATGTCGGCATCGCCCGTTCCGCAGGGTATCGATACGCCGCACCAATCGAGGAAGTTGCCAAGCAGCGTATTGCGCAATGTCTTACCGTTGGTTGCGAAAAACAGATCGTCATCGGCTTCCAGCGGCGCGATTGGCGGCGCCACATGGGCGACAGATGGAAACGCTACGAAGCTGTTGCCGACAAGGCGCTCGACATCGGCAATCAACCGCTCGCGGGCATCGAGGATCGCCAGATAATTCGACAGAGTGGTCTTTTCGCCCAGCCTGGTTCGCACCACGACGCGGGGATCCATCTCGTTGGCCGCCGGCCCTGCCAGTCGATCGCGATGGAGCGCAAAGGCTTCGGCTGTTACCAGCGCCCCGTATTTGATCATCAGCCCCAGAATTTCGTCGAAAGCAGGAATGCGGATCCGGTTGATCGATGCACCCTCCGCCGCAAGCCAATCGACTGCCGTCTCGAAAGCCGCAACAACTCCCGCTTCCGCGCCGTCGAAGACCACGTTGTCAGGAACAACGATATCCAGTCCCTTCAGCGGGCGGGCTACAACCGATGGCGTCGCGGCGCCCCGCATTCCAGCGTCGATCCAAACTGCATCCTGAACGGTTCTGCAAAGGGGACCAAGCGAATCCAGACTCTTTGCCAGCGGATAGACGCCTGCCATCGGATAGCGTCCGCGAGTGGCCTTGTATCCAACGATGCCGTTGAATGCAGCAGGGATGCGCACCGAGCCGCCGGTATCTGTCCCCATCGCCACCGGTACAAGACCCGCTGCCACAGCGACGCCAGCGCCGGAAGACGAGCCGCCGGGAATGCGTGGAACATCGCCGGAGCGCGGATTGTGCGGTGTACCGTAATGCGGATTGAGGCCTAGACCGGAGAAAGCAAACTCGCTCATATTGGTGCAGCCGATCGAGACCATGCCTGCCTGCTTCAGCCTCTCCACGACGGCAGCGTCAGCATGCGCCGTCGGACTACCTGCGAGAACGGTTGACCCGGCCGTGGTCGTCCGATCCTGGATATCAAAAAGGTCCTTCCAAGCGATTGGAATGCCATCCAGCATGCCACGCGAGCGGCCCTCTTTCATTCGCTTGGATGAGGCTTTTGCCTCTTCAGTCGCGCGATCCTTCAGGATTGATGTGAAAACCGCCCGATCAGCATACGCCTCGATGCCGTCGATCACGGTTTCCATTACTTCGATGGGATCGACAGCTGCCGTTTGAATAAGACCGGAAAGCTGCGCGACGGACATCGCGCCAAATGATTTCGTCATGGGGTATCCGTAATCTGAGTGACATGTGGAACTAAGCTGAATTCCGTCGAGGAGCCAAGCCCTTAAAGTTTCAAATCAAACCGATTGGTTCGATTTTTTGAACACTGCGTTTGTGTATCCGGTCTTCAATCAGCGACCAAGAAAGCACA
This sequence comes from Hyphomicrobiales bacterium, assembly GCA_900466605.1. Taxonomy (GTDB): domain Bacteria; phylum Pseudomonadota; class Alphaproteobacteria; order Rhizobiales; family Rhizobiaceae; genus Rhizobium. The sequence goes on along the minus strand of UBMU01000033.1, from coordinate 75,110 downwards.
CATGGCACTTGCGTGCTTTTTACCGGTAAGAGGACGATCATGTGCCGGCGTACGCATCAGTGTAGGAGTTAATAAGATGACAAATGGCGAGAGTTGGAACACGGCGCGCGGCGACGTGGTGCACCACCACGCAACGGATGATGAGTTGAACGGAATGAGTGAACGCGAATACGTCGAGCATGTGAATGCGCACAAGCCTTCGATATCGGAGCGCTTCATCGTTCTTGCGGCCTTTGCGCTTCTGGGCATTGCAGGACTGACGGTTCATTTTACGGCGCCTATGGCGTCTGGTCTTGACACGGCAACGGTCGGATCGATTTCGGATTCGCTGCCTTCGGTTGATTATTGCCGAGAGCACAGCCCCTACCCAGAGAGGTCCTGCTGAGGACCTGTCGCTCTTCGGGCATGGACAACCCTTCCCCGCGATAATAGTTTTGCGCAAGGGGAGGACCGTCGATGGCCGATAAGATCGATTATAACCTGGATCGCTTCGTAGAAGCGCAGAACGGCGCCTACGAGGAGGCTCTTTCGGAGCTGAGAGCCGGCCAAAAGCGCTCCCATTGGATGTGGTTTATCTTTCCTCAGGTCGCCGGACTCGGCTCATCCGTCATGGCGGAGAGATACGCCATCCGGTCGGTGGAAGAGGCTGCTGCCTATCTTGCTGACCCCGTTCTCGGAAGTAGACTGCTACGCTGCGTCGATGCCGTCCTTGCTATCGATGGTCGATCTGCTCACCAGGTGTTTGGCTCTCCTGACGACCTCAAGTTGCGGTCGTGCATGACACTCTTTGCGGCGATCAGTGACCATGGATCGCCTTTTCACAAGGTGGTTGACCGGCTCTATAAAGGAGAATTCGACGATCGCACCGTGCAGCTGTTAGACGCCAGCAACTAGTGTGCGCTTGAATGCTCGAGCGCCTCGATCTCGGTTGAGATTTCGCTGATCCGCTCTCGCAGCTCACGGTCGGTGCCATCGTCGATCTCTTCGTCGCCAAAGCAACTGCGTGCTTCGTAGAGCTCAAGCTTTGCCTCGAGTTCAGCTCGCTTCTCATGCAGACGATGAAGATAGCTATAGTTCATGCCTTTACTTTCCACATCTTCTGAAACGGGAGGAAAGGCATATGGTTCCCGCCGATCGGCGGGAACCATCACGCAAAAGCAATGATGGCAGCGTTGCAGGCTTTGGAGAAATGATTGCAACATGTGTCGTTGCCCATGGCTTGGCGCGTGACGCGAGCGCCTTCCAGAAGGAGCGTCAATGTATCTGCCAATAATTTGGGTTCGCGCGCGCCGGCTGCAAGACAGAGCGCTTCCAGCCTGTCGCGTTGCTCGGCCTTGTGACGCTCGATCACGCCATAGGCAGGGTGCCCCTCACCTTTCAGCTCGATCGCTGCATTCGCAAGGTCGCAACCGACGTGTTCGCCGCAAAGACTTTGCGTTCGCGCTTCGACCCATGCCCTCAGCTGGCCCTTGGGATCATCAGGATGAGCGTTTTCGAGATCTCGCCAGATCGCCTCGGCTTTTTCCGAGGCACGACGAAGAGTTTCGCAAACCAGCTCGTCCTTTGAGCCGAAATGCCGATAGAGCGTCATCTTGTTGGTCAAAGCGGCATCTGCGATTGCATCCACGCCGATACCGCGGATGCCATGCTCACGAAAAAGCTCGGCGGCGGTCGAGACGATACGCTCCCGTGGCGGGATTTTCTCGTCAGTATTTGCGGGAGACAGCAGGCTCAATGATTCAGATTTTTTTGCGGACAAGGTCCTTGACATCCATGTGACCGATCGGTAACAAATGCATTGTTACTTACCGGTAACACCACCCTTCGCAAAAGTCAATGTCGATGAATATGCGACCGCGGTGGAACACGGGCTACAGCCCACGAAAGGAGGCAAACCATGAGCAAGACCAGAGACGACCTGACCATTACCGAAGCCCTTCGTGATCCCCTGATCGCCATGGTGCTCCGCGCCGACGGCGTGAAACTTGACGATTTCAAGCGCCTGCTGGAGACAGCGGCCAAGAAGCGCGAACAGAGAACCTCTCCGGTGGGCAAATTTCTGAACGTGATCTCCAATAACCCGGCTGCCATGTGCAGCTACTGCTGACGTTTCGGGTGTTTCCCTGCCCCTGTAAGAGTCGCCGCTGAGCAAGTGGCGGCCCTTTTTGTTTGAGCCCCGCCACTCAGATCAACTGGTACTCCAGGCTTCCCAGATATTCGGGATCGGCGACGGCATCGATGCCGGCGATCTTCTCGCCCTCGAACGTGAGGAACAGGACGACATGCAACCGTCCTGCCACGACGACCACAAGCCCGAACTCGCCATCGATAAGTGCCGGTTGCGCGCCTTGGGCTCTGCCCTTGAAAGTATCAGCAACAGCGGCCGCGCCGCGAAGCTCGCCTTGGGATGCTCCGTAGCGCATCGCAGTCGCATCCGGCGTGAAGACCACCTGCGGATCGAGGATTGAGAGAAGCGCACCGATATCGCCAAGACGCGAGGCTGCCAGAAACGCGTTGACGATATGCTTCTTGCGAGCGGTATCCGCTTCCGGCGCATCGGTCCTTCCCTGCACACGCCGACGCGCGCGACTTGCGAGCTGGCGCGTTGCCATCGATGAGCGATTGATGATCGGCGCAATGTCGTCGAAGGGCAGATCGAACATGTCGTGCAAGACGAAGGCAACGCGTTCGGCTGGCGCAAGCGTCTCCAGAACAATCAGGAGCGCCAAGCCGACGGAGTCGGCAAGGGCAACTTCCCGCTCCGGATCTATCGCTTTCGACGTGTCGGCGACATGTTCGTGAACGGTGTGATCAAACGGATCTTCCCGCCTTGTCTTCCGCGCGCGCAGCATGTCCAGGCAGATGCGCGCTACCACCGTCGTCAGCCAACCACCGACATTCTCGATCGCTTCAGCGTCAGACCGGCCGAGCCGTAACCACGCCTCCTGAACCGCATCGTCGGCCTCTGTCCGGGAGCCGAGCATGCGAAAGGCTACCGCGCTGAGGTGCGCTCTGTTTGCTTCGAACTCTCCGGCCAACCAATTTTTTTCATGCATTGTCACACTCCTCCCGCCTGCTCCGTCAACTCCATGACGAACGAAACCCGGGCGATGTGACAAAGCACGGCCGGTGGCGTCATTTTGGAAAACACATCAAGGAGAGACATCATGCAAGCGAGAATGGCAAATCCAGCTGTCGTCGTCCCGGAAGCGATGCAGGCGCTGCACGCCCTTGGATCGATACCTGCCAAATCAGGTCTGTCGCCGATCCTCCTGGAACTCGTCAATCTGCGCGCCAGCCAGATCAACGGATGCAGCGTCTGCATCGATGGTCATCCGCGCATCGCGAAGAAAGCGGGAGAAACGGACGAGCGGCTGTTTGCCGTCAGCGCCTGGCGGGACACGCCCTATTTCACCGATGCGGAACGGGCCGCTCTGGCGCTGACGGAAGCTGTCACGCGGGTCGGCGATCGTGCGGACCCCGTGCCTGACGACATCTGGGACGAAGCGGCGCGGCATTTCGATGGAAAGAGTCTTGCAGCGCTCGTAATCGCTATCGCCAACGTCAACGTCTGGAACCGACTGAACATCGCGACCCGACAAATCGCCGGCCAGTGGAAGCCGTAAACGAAATAGGGCCACTGTCTCGTCGACAGCGGCCCTGCAAAAAGCCTTGGGAGGCTGAGGATCAGATGATGCCACCGCCGCCGGCAGCGGATGCCGGACGCTCCGCGGCGACCTTCTTGCGGTAGCCGCTGGCGCGATAGGTCGCGACCGGATCGATTGCGCCGCCAGCACGACGCCGGGCTTCCGCCAGGATCGGCTCGACGTCGGCGCGATAGGCGCGCTTCAGCGTTTCGGTCGCCATCAGCGCGTCGTTTTCGTCCTGGAAGCCGGCAAGCGCCTTGCGGTCGACGATCAGCGCCTGCGCATAGGCGCGGCGGATTTCGTTGGCACTGTTGATCAGGCTTTCGATCGGATCGGTCACATTGTGCGACTGGTCGATCATGTGCGCCGGATTGAAGTCGTTGACACCGCGCTGTTCGGCCTCAACGAGTTCGTTGAAGACGAGGAACAAGCGATACGGATCAATCGCGCCGGCGTCGAGGTCGTCGTCGCCGTACTTCGAGTCGTTGAAATGGAAGCCGCCGAGCTTGCCAAACTGGATCAGGCGGGCAACAATCATCTCGATGTTGGTGTTCGGCGCATGGTGACCGAGGTCGACAAGGCAATGCGCCTTGGGGCCAAGCGTCTGGGCGATCAGGTAGTTGGTGCCCCAGTCCTGTACGACCGTCGAGTAGAAGGCCGGCTCGTACATCTTGTGCTCGGAGAACAGCTTCCAATCGTCAGGCAGCGCCTTGTAAATGTCGGCCATCGAGGCGAGGTAGCGTTCGAACGCTTTGGTGAAGTTGCTCTGGCCCGGGAAGTTCGAACCGTCGCCGACCCAGACGGTCAGCGCCTTGGAGCCGATTGCCTTGCCGATCTCGATGCATTCGATGTTGTGCTCGACGGCCTGCGCGCGCGTTGCTGCGTCGGTGTGGCTGAGCGAACCATACTTGTAGGAATGGGCCTGGTCGGGCGCGTCGGAGAAGGTGTTGGAGTTCATCGCGTCGAAGCCGAGGCCGAGCTGATCGCCCTTTGCCTTCAATTCCGCAGCGTCGGTCTTGTCCCACGGAATGTGCAGCGAGACGTTCGGCGTGGCGCGCGTCAGCTCGTTGATGACAGAGCAATCGTCCAGCTTGTCGAAGATGCCGCGCGGCTCGCCGGTGCCGGGGAAGCGGGCAAAGCGCGTGCCGCCGGTGCCGACGCCCCACGACGGAACGGCGACGAAGAATTCGGATACACGGCGCGTGATGTTTTCAATGTCGATGCCACGGCGCGAAAGATTGGCGCCAAGCGCTTCGTAATCGGATTTGAGCGCAGATGCGCGCTTGTCGTTTTCCTGCGCAATCACATCCTGCGCGATTTTGGACTCGGCCATGAGTTCCTCCCGAGATATTTGGATGAGACGCGGCGGGCATGACGCCCGCCACAGCAATTTGACTTAGCGCGGGAAGCTCTGCGCGTTGCCGGCATCGACGTTGATGATGTTGCCGGTGGACTTCGCCGAGAGATCGGACGCCAGGAAGTAGATTGCCTCGGCGATGTCTTCAGGGAAGACGTTGAGCTTAAGCATAGAGCGCTTGCGGTAGTGCTCTTCTAGCTCATTGATCTCGATCTTCGACGATGCCGCACGCTGCTCGCGCCACTCGCCATTCCAGATCTTCGATCCACGAAGAACCGCATCCGGATTGACGGTGTTGACGCGAATGCCGGCTTCCGCACCTTCAAGTGCCAGGCAACGGGCGAGATGGATCTCGGCAGCCTTGGCCGTGCAATATGCAGCGGCGTTCGGCGAGGAGGCCAGACCGTTCTTGGATGCGACGAACACGACGTTGCCGCCGAGGTTCTGCTTGCGGAACAGGCGGAAGGCTTCGCGCGACACCAGGAAGTAGCCGGTCGCCAGGATGTCGATGTTCTTGTTCCACATCGAAAGCTCAGTGCTTTCGATCGGTGCGGACGAAGCGATACCAGCGTTCGAAACGAGGATATCGACGCCGCCGAATTCGACGCAGGCTTCCGCGAAGGACGAGATCACGCCGTCTTCCTTGGTCACGTCGAGCTTGACGCCGCAAACGGCATCGGCGCCGAACTGCTTGGCGAAATCGGCCTTCGTGTTGGCGAGCGCTTCCTGATCGATATCGGCCAGAACCACGCACGCACCCTCGCCGATCAGGCGGGCAGCCGTCGCACGGCCAATGCCGCCGGCACCGCCGGTGACGAAAGCAACCTTGCCGGCCAGGCTCTTCGGCTTCGGCATGCGCTGGAGCTTGGCTTCTTCGAGCAGCCAGTATTCGATGTCGAAGGCTTCCTGCTCAGGCAGGCCCTGGTATTCCGAAACGGTCGATGCGCCGCGCATGACGTTGATGGCGTTGACATAGAACTCGCTGGCGATACGGGCCGTTGCCTTGTCGCGGGCGAACGACAGCATGCCGACGCCGGGGACGAGGAAGATGACCGGGTTCGCGTCGCGCATGGCAGGCGAATTGTCATGCTTGCAGTCATTGTAGTAGCGGGCGTAGTCGGCGCGGTAGTCTTCGAGCGCCTTGTCTAGACCGGCAACGATCGCATCGACGTCAGGCTTCGCCGGGTCAAAATCGACGATCAGCGGGCGGATCTTTGTGCGCAGGAAGTGGTCCGGGCAGCTGGTCCCGAGCGCACCGAGCGGCTGCAGGTTCTTCGAGTTAACGAATTCGAGAACGGCGTCCTGATCGTCAAAGTGGCCAAGCTTGCGCTCCGCCTTGCCGATGCGGCCGCGGATTTCCGGCATCAGGCGAGCGGCAATGGCACGGCGCTCTTCCACCGGCAAGCTCTTGGCGACGGCACCACCGAAGATGGTCTTGCCTTCGGTCTTTTCGGCAAACCAGACGATCGCCTTGTTGATGATGTCGAGCGTCAGCTCGTAGCAAGCCTTTGCATCGTTTGCCCAGGTGAAGAGACCGTGACTTTCGAGCACGACGCCCTTCGAATTCGGGTTTGCCTTGACGAAGGCTTCGAGGTCGAGGCCGAGCTGAAAGCCCGGGCGGCGCCATGGCAGCCAGCCGATGTCGGCGCCGAAGATCTGTTGGGTCAGTTCCTTGGAATTCTTCGAAGCGGCGATCGCGATGATCGCGTCCGGATGCATGTGGTCAACATGCGTGAACGGTACGAAACCATGCAGCGGCGTATCGATCGAAGCAGCGCGGCTGTTGAGATTGTAGGTGCAATGCGGGAGGAAGCCGACCATGCGGTCTTCGTCTTCAACGCCCTTGTAGATGCCCTTCAGCGCGTCCAGCTTGTCTTGGTAAAGGGTCGCAAAGCCGTCAAGCTTGATGGTGCCTACGTCGCCGCCAGAGCCCTTGACCCAGAGAACCTTGACCTTCTCGCCTGTCAGCGGGTCGGTTTCCATGACCTTTGCAGAGGTGTTGCCGCCGCCATAGTTGGTGATGCGCTTGTCAGCACCGAGCAGATTCGAGCGATAAAGCAGCTTTCCAGGCTCATCGAGGCCTGCCGCATATGAATCGTCCCAACGATTATCAAGAAGCCGGACGGTTGCCGCCATGTCATCCTCCCATGTAAAATTTCTTGGAAGCACGAACGAACTCCGCGCCCCTTTGCGGTGACGGTATCGCTCATAGAAATAGCCATTGTCAATCGAAAACGATCAAATTCCGTTATTGTGCAGCGCAATATGAAATTTTTTGATCGTTTTTGATTGACACCTAATCACAACTGCGAAATAAGCAAATTAGGAGGAACCCCATGCACGAACGCGAACGCCATCGCATCATATTGAGCGCCGTACAGGAAAAGTCTGTCGTCACGATTCAGGATATTTCTGAACTGACTGAGGCTTCCGAGGCGACAATCCGGCGTGACATCGCGGCTCTTCATGTGCAGGGGAAGATCCGGCGCGTCCGCGGCGGCGCGGAGGCAGTTCATCCCCCGCAGCTCGGAAATCTCGCCGGGCGCCCATTCCGCGTTTCAGAATCAGTCAATATCGATAAAAAACGCTCAATTGCCCGAGCGGCGGTTGATTTGTGCGATCCAGGCGATGCGATCATCATCAATGGCGGTACAACCACCTTCCAGATGGTGCATTTCATGGCGGCGCATCGCATGCAGGTCATGACGAACTCGTTTGCGATTGCTGAGCATCTCGTAAAGCACTCGAAGAATACGGTCACAGTGCCCGGTGGCGTGATCTATCGCGAGCAGAGCCTGATCCTGTCGCCATTCGACAACGATGCGATCCGCAATTTCTATGCCCGTCGCTTCTTCATCGGCGCCCAGGGCGTCGGTCCGCACGGCATCATGGAAGCCGACGCGCAGATCATTCAGAGCGAACAGAAGCTGATGCATCAGGCCGACGAACTCGTCGTCATGGTTGATTCCAGCAAATTTAACCGCCGGTCGAGCCTGATCTTGTGCCCGCTCGACCGTGTTTCGACGATCATCACGGATGACGGCATTTCCGAGGAAGCCGGCCGTATGATCGAAGATGCGGGCATCAGACTCGTCGTTGCGAGCACGATCTCGCAAGCGAAGGAGGATTCCTCGTCGGTCGCATGAATGGCACCGGCAGGATGTATTCAAGCCTTAACAACGTGGGAGGATGAAAGCATGAAACTCGCAAAAACACTGGCAGTGGGCGTCGCCTTTGCAGTCGCCTTGATGGCAGGTGCAGCAAGCGCCAAGGACATCAAGATCGGCCTGGTGGTGAAGTCTCTCGGTAACGGCTTCTTTGAAGCCGCCAACAAGGGCGCACAGGAAGCAGCCAAGGAACTCGGCGGCGTGGAAGTGATCTACACCGGCCCGACCTCGACGACGGCCGAAGGCCAGATCGAAGTCATCAACTCGCTGATCGCTCAGGGCGTTGACGCTATCGCGATCTCCGCCAACGATCCGGACGCTGTTATCCCGGCTCTCAAGAAGGCCAAGCAGCGCGGTATCAAAGTCATCTCCTGGGATTCCGGCGTCAACAAGGACGGCCGTATCCTGCAGCTGAACCCTTCGTCGAACGAACTGATCGGCAAGATGTGCCTGACACTCGTCAAGGATCATCTTGAAGGCGGCAAGGGCGATTTCGCGATCCTTTCTGCAACCACGACCTCGACCAACCAGAACATCTGGATCGACCAGATGAAGAAGCAGCTCAAGGACTTCGCTGGCCTGAACCTCGTCACCACCGTTTACGGCGACGATCTTTCGGACAAGTCCTATCGTGAAGCCGAAGGCCTGCTGAAGTCCAACCCGAACGTCAAGGTCATCGTCGCTCCGACGACGGTCGGCGTTCTGGCTGCTTCCAAGGTTGTCGAAGACAAGGGTCTCGTCGGCAAGGTCTACGTAACGGGTCTTGGTCTGCCGTCCGAAATGGCCGGTGCGATCAAGTCTGGCGCGACAAAGGAATTCGCGATCTGGAACCCGATCGACCTCGGTTACTCCGCAACGCAGATCGCCTACCACCTCGTAAAGGGTGACGCGACCGGCAAGCCGGGCACCGAAATCGAGGCCGGCCGCATGGGTAAGATCAAGGTTGATGAAAAGGGAGAAGCCGCAATGGCCGATCCCTTCATCTACAACGCTTCGAACATCGACCAGTTCTCGAAGGTTTTCTAAGACCTCGCGATCCAAGCAAAACCCGGCGGTTCAGGCCGCCGGGACGTTCCCATTGAACACTGGTAAAACGCTGATGAACACTGTCCTTCAACCACCTGTCGCGGATATCACGGCCGCCGATGCGCCCGCCGTCCTGGAGATGCGTGGCATCTCGCAGATTTTCCCCGGCGTGAAGGCGCTCGACAACGTCAGCATCGCGCTCTACCCCGGCAAGGTCACCGCCCTTATCGGCGAAAACGGCGCCGGCAAGTCGACCCTCGTCAAGATCCTGACCGGCATCTATCGGCCGAACGAGGGCGAGATTATTATCGACGGCACCCCGACGACGTTTGCCAGTGCGCAGGCCGCCATCGATGTCGGGGTCACCGCCATTCATCAAGAAACAGTGCTGTTCGATGAACTGACAGTTGCTGAGAACATCTTCCTTGGCCATGCGCCGCGTACAAAGCTACGGACGATCGACTGGAAGCTGATGAACAGTCGCTCGAAGGAGTTGCTCCACTCCCTTGAAAGTAATATCGATCCTACGATCCGCCTTAAGGATCTCTCGATCGCCCAACGCCATCTCGTTGCCATCGCCAGGGCACTCTCCATTGAAGCGCGAATCGTCATTATGGACGAGCCGACGGCTGCGTTGTCACGCAAGGAAATCGATGACCTTTTCCGGATCGTCGAGGGTCTGAAGGCGCAGGGCAAGGCTATCCTTTTCATAAGCCACAAGTTCGACGAGCTTTATGAAATTGCCGATAATTTCGTCGTTTTTCGCGATGGTCGTGCTGTTGGCCACGGCCAACTCAAGCAGACACCGCAGGACGATATCGTCCGGCTCATGGTTGGACGCGATGTCGAGAATGCATTTCCCAAAATTGATGTGGCAATTGGTGGTCCCGTCCTTGAAGTCGAGAAATACTGTCACCAGACAGAATTTCGCGACATCTCTTTCACCCTGCGCAAGGGTGAAATCCTTGGGGTCTACGGGTTGATTGGAGCCGGCCGTTCTGAGCTCTGTCAGTCCCTTTTCGGCGTCACCAGGCCAGCTTCCGGTAGACTTCGACTGGAAGGTCAAGAGGTTGCGATCCAGTCACCCCTGGATGCCATTCGCGCCGGTATTGTCTATGTCCCTGAAGAGCGCGGGCGTCATGGCCTGGCTCTGCCGATGCCGATCTACCAGAACATGACGCTTCCCTCGCTTGGGCGCACGTCGCGCAAGGGCTTCCTGAAGGCCGCTAACGAGTTCGCACTCGCCCGCAAATATGCCGAGCGCCTCGATCTGCGCGCCGCGGCTCTGTCCGTTCCCGTCGGCACACTCTCGGGCGGCAACCAGCAGAAGGTGGTCATCGGAAAGTGGCTCGCAACACTGCCGAAGGTCATCATCCTCGATGAGCCAACCAAGGGTATCGACATCGGCTCGAAGGCCGCCGTGCACGGCTTCATCAGCGAGCTCGCCGCCGAAGGCCTGTCCATCATCATGATCTCGTCTGAGCTGCCTGAGATCATTGGAATGTCCGACCGGGTTCTCGTCATGAAGGAAGGCCTGTCGGCAGGCATCTTCGACCGCAAGGACTTGACGCCGGAAACGCTGGTGCGCGCTGCCACCGGTAACGCTTGAGGGTACCAGCATGTCCAGACTCCTGAAAAAACGCGAAACGCTACTCTTCATCATCATCGCGGTGATGATCGCGGTCTTCTCGACGCGAGCCCAGGGCTTCGCGACACCAGGCAACCTTGCCGGCATCTTCAACGACACCTCTATCCTGATCATCCTGGCGCTTGCCCAGATGACGGTCATCCTGACCAAGTCGATCGATCTCTCGGTTGCGGCAAACCTTGCCTTCACCGGCATGGCGATTGCAATGATGAACGCTGCCTATGCCGATCTGCCGCTTTTTGTCCTGATCCTTGCCGCCATCCTGATCGGCGCCTTCCTCGGCGCCATCAACGGCTTCCTGGTCTGGGCGCTGGAAATCCCGCCGATCGTCGTTACTCTCGGTACTCTCACCATTTATCGCGGCATGGCCTTCGTGCTATCGGGCGGTGAGTGGGTGAATGCGCATCAGATGACGCCGACGTTTCTCAATGTCCCGCGCACTGTCGTCCTCGGTATGCCGATCCTAAGCTGGGCGGCCATTGTCATCGTCGCGCTGATCTATGTGCTCTTGAAGCACACCCAGTTCGGCCGTTCCACCTATGCGGCCGGCGGGAATCCCACCGCTGCCGTCTACGCCGGCGTGGATGTCGGCTGGACAAAGTTCCTCGCCTTCGTTCTGTCGGGTGCGCTCGCGGGTCTCGCAAGCTATCTCTGGGTGTCGCGCTACGCGGTCGCTTACGTCGATATCGCCAACGGCTTCGAGCTCGACAGTGTTGCGGCCTGCGTTATCGGTGGCATCTCCATTGCCGGCGGCGTTGGTTCAGTGATCGGCACCGTGCTTGGTGCTCTCTTCCTCGGCGTCATCAAGAACGCCCTCCCGGTCATCGGTATCTCGCCGTTCACGCAGATGGCGATTTCAGGCACCGTCATCATCCTCGCCGTCGTCTTCAATGCAAGGCGCGAGCGTAATCGCGGCCGCATCATCCTGCGAGACAAGGCGGCGTCAGAGATCCCAACAGAGGTGGCAGCATGAGCACCGTCGTTTCCACCCCGAGCGAAAAGCGAGTCATCCCGGACCGGCTCGGAACTCCGTTCAAGCGCATCATGTCGAGCTGGGAAGTCCTGCTCTTCGGTGTCGCCGTCCTGATCTTCATCTTCAATTCCCTGGCATCGCCTTACTTCCTGGATGCCTGGAATCTCTCTGACGCGACCTTCAATTTCACCGAAAAGGCGATGATCGCCTTTGCAATGGCATTGCTCGTCATTGCCGGAGAGATCGACCTGTCGGTTGCTGCAATCATCGCGCTTGCGTCGACCGCGATGGGCGCGGCAGCGCAGATAGGCGTCGGAGCGCCGGGCCTGGTCCTCATCGGCATCGGCGTCGGCCTGCTCTGCGGCATGTTCAATGGCTTTCTCGTCTCTGTTATGAAACTGCCATCGATCGTCGTGACCATCGGCACGATGAGCCTTTTTCGCGGTATCTCCTACATTGTTCTCGGTGACCAGGCCTATGGTGGCTACCCAGAGGAGTTTGCGTTCTTTGGCCAAGGTTATGTTTTTTGGGTCTTCTCGTTCGAATTCGCGCTCTTCATTGTGCTGGCGATCGCCTTTGCGATCCTGCTGCATGCTACCAATTTCGGCCGTCAGGTCTACACGATCGGCAACAACGACTTTGCAGCCCGCTTCTCTGGCATCCCGGTTGAACGCGTGAAATTCATACTCTTCGTGCTGACGGGCGTCATGAGCGGGGTTGCTGCCGTCTGCCTGACCTCCAGGCTAGGCTCGACGCGTCCGTCGATTGCCCAGGGCTGGGAACTCGAAATCGTCACCATGGTCGTCCTCGGCGGCGTCTCCATTCTCGGTGGCTCTGGAAAGATCGGTGGCGTGGTCATTGCCGCCTTCGTCATGGGGCTGGTCACTTTTGGCCTTGGTCTCCTGAATGTCCCTGGCATCGTCATGTCGATCTTCATCGGTTTGCTTCTGATCATCACGATTGCGATCCCAATCGTCGCGCGCCGTATCAAAGCCATGGGCTCGAAATGAACGGGTTCGAAATGACACTCGAGAAGCACGCCTTTAAGATGAAACTCAATCCAGGCATGGAAGCTGAGTACAAGAAGCGGCATAACGAGATCTGGCCAGAATTGATTGATTTGCTGCATCAATCCGGGGCCAGCGACTACTCGATCCATCTCGATCGCGAGACGAACACGCTCTTCGGCGTCCTAACCCGCCGCGCCGACCATACGATGACAAGCCTGCCCGATCACCCTGTCATGAAAAAATGGTGGGCGCACATGGCCGACATCATGTCGACCAATCCGGACAACTCACCAGTCCAAAGCGACCTCGTTACCGTCTTCCATATGCCATGACAGTGAGAGAATTTAGACGCGTTGCCGTTTTCGATATAGGCAAAACCAATGCGAAGGTTGTCGTGTTGGATGGCGAGACCGGAGATGAAATCGCGGTGGTGAAGACACCGAACGTTGTTCTCGGGGACGGCATTTACCCGCATTACAACGTTGAGGGACTCTGGAGTTTCGCACTTGACGCGCTTCGGTCCTTTGCACAGGCCCCGGGCTTCGACGCAATCTCCGTAACGACGCATGGGGCATCGGCAGCTCTGCTCGACGCTGCCGGCAACCTTGCCATGCCTGTGCTCGACTATGAGCACGAATATCCTGAAACAACGCGCGCGGCCTACGCTCGTCTGCGCCCTGCCTTTGAGGAAACCTATTCGCCGCTTCAAGCCATGGGGCTGAATATCGGTGCACAGCTGCACTATCAGAAGACGGAGTTTCCCGATGAGTTCGCGAAAGTTGCGTCGATCGTCACCTACCCGCAGTATTGGACGGCAAGGTTGACCGGCGTCGCCTCCAACGAGGTTACATCGCTGGGCTGTCATACAGATCTCTGGAATCCGCGGCACAATCGTTACTCCTTGCTCGTCGACACACTTGGCATCAGGGAGCTCATGGCGCCGATCCGATCTGCCTTTGATGCGCTGGGTATGGTTTTGCCCGAAATCGCGCAGGTGATTGGCCTGGGTTCTCAGGTCCCCGTCTATTGTGGTATCCACGATTCCAACGCGTCACTGCTGCCGCATCTCGTTGATCGTACTGCCCCGTTCGCCGTCGTTTCGACAGGAACGTGGGTAGTGAACTTCGGCGTCGGCGGGGATTTCGATCATCTTGATCCCAGGCGTGATACGCTTGCTAACGTCGACGCATATGGCCGCGCCGTGCCCTCTTCACGCTTCATGGGGGGGCGCGAGTTTGAAATGGTCTTGCGCGAAATAGGCAATATCGACCAAGCCAAGATTGGGCCAGCAATCGAGCGGGTCATCACTCGCGGCGTTATGCTGCTTCCGAACGTTGCGCCCGGCTCTGGACCGTTTCCCGGAAAGAGCGCGCTTTGGATCAACGAAGAAGGCGCAAATGCCGAGGATCGCTATGCGGCTCTGTGCCTCTATCTCGCGCTGATGAACCAGGTCTGCCTCGATCTCGTGATCGCGACGGGCCCGATCATTGTTGAAGGGCCGTTCGCGCTAAACGACACTTATCTGACGTTGCTTGCGGCGCTGACGGAGCGATCGGTCATCGCCCTTCCGGGATCGACCGGTACAAGCCAAGGCGCTGCTCTTTTAACCGGTATCAAACCGCAGCCAGGTGCCGAGCGTCGTGTTGTGCCGAGCACGATCCATGGGCTCAAGGCCTACCGCCAAGCTTGGCATGCTGCCTTGGCATAACAGTCTTTCGATAGAGGCCCTCGCGCCATCCATGCGTTCCCGGTAGACTTGCGATTCAGAACAGCAATGGAGGAAACCTCATGGTAGATTCAGCCGCCACATTTGATCCGCGCGCCCTCGCATCAAAGCTTCACAGTCTGCACCGCACTGGAAGCCAGGCACCAACTGCTGCGTTTGTTCTGCCCGCAGACCTGCAGCATGCAATGGATGTGCAGAATCTGCTCGCGGCCGATGAGGCAATCTCGAGCAACGCCTGGAAGGTGACCGTTTCTCCGAATGGGCAGGCTGTCACGGCTCCGCTGCATCCGTATGTTCACGCAGATTCAGGCGCGCATATTCGCTGGCAGCCAGGCATGAAGTTCGAAGCAGAAGTCGCTGTTCGCCTGGGCCGCGATCTACCGCTCCTCCGGGAGGGCAGCTACACACGCGCCGATCTCGTCGAGGCGATCACCATCGTTCATCTCGGCGCAGAGCTGCTTGTCAGTGCTATAGAAGAAAGTGGGAAGATTTCGTTCCTTCTCTTTCTTGCCGACCGGCTCGGTAACAACGGATATGTTCTCGGCCCGAGTGTAGGAAAGTCGGTTATCGAGACAGCGAACGGTACGCCGCTCAAGGTGACACTAAACGGACAGCCGATCTACGACGCGCCCGCGCAGCATCCCAAGGAAGACGTCCTGACCTGGCTCCTCGACTATGCAAATGACCAACTGCGGCCCGAGACATCGCTGAGAGCTGGAGCAGTAATCACCACGGGCACTCTTTGCGGCGCGATCGAACTTCTCACGCCTGGAGACATCGAGATCGTTCTTGGTGGGGCGACCCCTCTGCGCCTGACCCTCGGCTGATCACCATCCCCCAAATCTTTGCAGCCCGTAGCCACAGACGCCGTGCTTGGTGGACTGCCCATATCGATCGATCGTGAAGTGGCTGGGATCCTCCTCCTGTGCTGAGGTTGACCCTTGCAATCGCCCCCATCATTAGGGCATTTTGAATGTGCTTCCTGCAAGGCGGGGAACCTTGAGGCATCGTGAAGCTTTCTTGATCATCTCCAAGGGAGGATGTCATGAAGTGCTGCAACTACGCTACCGTCGCCGCGCTTTATTGTGTGACCGCCGGAGCTGCATTTGCTGATGAAACTCCGTTCCTGAGATCACTCGCAGGCGATTGGATCGGCGGGGGCATGATGAAGCGCACGACATCATCCTCGCCCATAAACCTGAACTGTAATTTCAAGACGCAGGCAAATGGCGAAGCCCTCTCGATGAAGGGCACTTGCCGCGGGATGGTCGTTATCACGCGAGCAGTATCTGCGAACATCAAGGCGAATGGCGCAGAATACGCCGGAATCTACATCGGACCTTCCGGTGGCGTTTCGGGTTTACAGGGAAGGCGAAGTGGTGACGCCATCAATCTGGCGGTGCGCTGGTCGCGGGTGATAAATGGTGACCGCAGCGCCAGCATGACCATCCAGCGCGTTGACGACAATGCTATACGAATCCGAACGGTAGACACTGACCCTGCGTCCGGTGAGCAGGTCGTGACAAGCGAGATCAACTTGCGGCGCGACTGATATCCATTGTCAGCCTGCAACCACTCGTCTGACCAACCACGCCAACCTATATGAAGTTGCAGCACGCCGACGATTTCCGCCGGCTGAACCGGAGACATGTATGAGCCGCGATCCATACGAGCTTCTAGGCGTAAAGAAGGACGCCACCCAGAAAGACATTCAAAGCGCATTTCGCAAGCTCGCCAAGAAGCTTCACCCCGATCTCAACCCTGGCGACAAGAAATCAGAGGAACGTTTCAAGGAAATTTCCGGCGCCTATGAACTGTTGAGCGACGAGGAAAAGCGCGCTCGCTTTGACCGTGGCGAGATCGATATCAGTGGTGCCGAGCAAACGCCACGCACCTACTATCGCGACTATGCCTCTGCGGCGGGCGCAGGAAACCCCTACCACAATAGCGCGGGCTTTTCCGATTTCGGCGATCACGACGATATCTTCTCCAGCTTCTTTTCGAACCGGGCACGAGGCAGAGAGTTCCGCGCGCACGGCCAGGACCGGAACTATTCGATGGAGGTCGATTTCCTCGATGCAATCAATGGGACAAAGACCCAGATCAGGCTACCCGATGGGCCGGCTCTCGACCTCCAGATCCCGCCAGGGACTCGCGATGGTCAAACCCTGAGACTGAGGGGCAAGGGCGAGGCCGGTGTCGGTGGAAGCCCGTCGGGGGATGCGCTTGTCGAAATTCGCGTGCGTCCACACCGCTTCTATATTCGTGACGGTGACGACATTCGCTTCGAACTACCCATTTCGCTGCGCGAGGCGGTGCTTGGCGGCAAGGTGCGGGCGCCAACGCCCTCGGGGCCCGTCAACCTTACGCTGCCTCCACACTCCAACACAGGAAAGGTCCTGCGTCTGAAGGGCAAGGGCGCGCCGAAGAAAGGTGGAGGTGCTGGAGACGTCTACATCTCACTGAAAATCGTGTTGCCGGAGGCGCCGGATCAGCAACTCACGGATATTATCAACTCCTGGACGGCAGGCGATGCGCAGGATCCGAGAAAGGGCATGGGAGAATAGCCATGGATGATCTTGAATTCCGGCAGTTTCTTAAGATCGACGTTACGGTGCTTGAGGTCTGGGTTGAACAGGGATGGCTGCTGCCGCAGACACATGAAGGGGCGCGTGATTTTCGGGAAACGGATGTCGCACGAGGCCGGCTCATTCTCGACCTGACACGCGATATGGGCGTTAACGACGCCGGCGTCGATCTGATCATGGATCTTGTCGATCAGATTCACGGTTTGCGCGGCACGCTTCGTGAGTTGCTCGCAGCAGTAGAAGAACAGGACGAGGAAGCCAAGCGGCGGCTGCGTAGCAAGTTGGACGACGTTGTCGGCATCCGCGGCCTTTGACCAAGGGTTCCGCGGCCGGTGCCTAGGGTTTGGGAGACTTACTGCCCAAGGAGGTTCGATGAAAGAGAAGCCACATGACGACGGTCGCCCCCCGATCGATTGGCGCGAGCATGGCGTAAAAGTCATTCCGGGCAATTCACTCGACCCGAATACCGGGCAGACGCCCGGCATGAACCGTGCAACAGCAATCAACCATGCGCGCGCCGGGGCTGAGAAGATATGGGCGGGCACCGTCACCATTCATGCGAACGCAAAGACTGGCGCTCATCACCACGGCGATCTTGAAAGCATCATTTACGTGGTCAATGGAAAGGCGCGCATGTGTTGGGGTGACCACCTCGAATTCACAGCGGAGGCAGGCCCGGGGGATTTCATCTACGTGCCGCCTTATGTCCCCCATCAGGAGATCAATGCCAGCCGTGACGAGATCCTAGAGTGCGTCCTCGTACGCTCCGGCCAGGAGCCGGTGGTCGTTAATCTCGATATCGAACCGGCCGAAATGCCTGAAGACGTTCCATGGATTGACCCGATCCACACGAAGTAAATGCGACTAAAACGAACCCTTGAGGATGGCTGCGAAACTCGGATCGAAAGCACGACTGATCGGGTCTGCGGCGGCGCCAAGCGCGACGGCCCAAGGGTCAGTCATCCCAAGTTGAAAGCGGGGAATGACCCGGCCCCGCCGATCGGCTATCGATGGCGGCAAAGGGTGCATTGCCTCGACCAGGCGTCGCGCCAGGGCCTCCGGGGCACCGCCGCAAAGTATCACAGTCTGCGGATCGAAGATCGACTCGATCAGATGCACGCTCCAGCGTAGATCCATTACCGCTTCCTCGATCCAGCTCCGTATTCTCGCATCGTCCTTCAACGCCAGTTCGTTCACCATCGCGTAGACGCCTGGATCCGCCGGATCGATCGCCAGGTGATGATAGAGAGAGGCGAGCGAGGCGCGATGTTCGAGCGGCGTCGGGCTGCCGCTTGCCGAAAGCAGAGCCATACCGATTTCGCCGGCATTGCCATTCGCTCCACTGTAAAGTTCCCCACCGAGAATCAGACCGGCACCGATCCCGTAACCAAGATAAAGACAGACGGCGTGATCAAGCCCGTGCGCGGCACCAACCATGCGTTCTGCCGTGGCGCATGCGGCCGCGTCGTTTTGCAGGCGGACGCCAAGCCCCGTGCCTGCCGCGAGCGTCTCCAGCAATGGAAATTTTTGCCATGCCGCCATCATCCAGGGATCGTCACCGGTTGCTTCGAGCCCGAATGGGCCGGGCATCGCCGCGCCCAGGCCAACGAGCCGGCGCTCCGATTGAGCAACAAGTCCAGCAAGATCACGGCGTACCTTCTCGATGAGGTTGAGGATAACCGCCGCGCCGCGGGAGGGCCCATCGGGTGGCAAGTTCGCTTCCGCCCGCGTCAGCACGTTCCCGACAAGATCGACCGCGATTGCGCGTGTGACGTGACGATCAATCTGCAGTCCAATCGCAAACGCCCCTTCCGGGACTAGTCGATAGGGGGTTGATGGTTGTCCCCTGCCCTTGCGGACGGCCACCTGCGCAGTGACCAGCCCTTCCTGCTCGAGTTCGTCGATGATGTTCGACACGGTCTGCTTGGTGAGCTTCGTGGCGCGCGCAAGGTCGGCGCGGGAGAGTGCCCCGTTCATCCGCAGCGCATCCATCAGCACCCGCCTGTTATGGGCGCTGGTGCCTCCGTGGTTGGTGCCGCTCTTTGCCCGTATCAGGCGCGTGTCGTTCATGCTGAATTCCCTCTTGACAGCAGTAGAATATTGAAGAAGAAATAAGTCAAGACAATTGACTTAATAAGGAACCAAAGAGTTCCGGGGAACGCATAGAGCCGGAAAGTGGCTCTGACGACGCTCCGAATCTGGCGGCCGGGTGGCCGATGCCGCTTCGACAGCTGATGGCGGCGACTGCCGCCCTCGGAAAATGGGTGAATGTCAAAAACTGGAGGCTGGAATGTTGAAATCCCTAAATAAGACGTTGCTCGGTGCGGCATTGATCGGTGCATCCTTTGCACCACATGCCTTTGCCGAAACCACGATCAATGCGCTGTTCATGGCCCAGGCGGCCTACAGCGAAGCCGATGTCCGCGCTATGACCGATGCCTTTTCGAAGGCTAACCCGGACGTGAAGGTCAATCTCGAATTTGTTCCGTATGAAGGTCTGCACGATAAGACCGTGCTCGCGCAGGGTTCCGGTGGCGGCTATGACGTCGTGCTTTTCGACGTCATTTGGCCGGCCGAATACGCGACTAACAAGGTGCTGGTCGACGCCTCGTCGCGCGTCACCGACGACATGAAGAAGGGCGTTCTGCCTGGCGCGTGGACCACGGTTCAGTACGATGGAAAATACTACGGCATGCCGTGGATCCTCGATACCAAGTATCTGTTCTACAACAAGGAAATCCTCGAAAAGGCCGGCATCAAGGCCCCGCCGAAGACGTGGGACGAATTGACGGAGCAGGCGAAGGCCATCAAGGATAAGGGCCTCCTCGCGACGCCGATCGCTTGGAGTTGGTCGCAAGCCGAAGCGGCGATCTGCGACTACACGACGCTTGTTAGCGCCTACAAGGGCGACTTCCTGAAAGACGGCAAGCCGGACTTCCAGACCGGCGGTGGTCTCGATGCGCTGAACTATATGGTCTCCAGCTACAAATCAGGCCTGACCAACCCGAATTCCAAGGAGTTCCTTGAAGAAGATGTCCGTAAGGTCTTCCAGAACGGAGATGCCGCTTTCGCCCTGAACTGGACCTACATGTACAACATGGCGAACGATCCCAAGGACAGCAAGGTCGCAGGCAAGGTCGGCGTAGTTCCGGCGCCGGGCGTTGCTGGCAAGAGCGACGCGTCGGCCGTCAACGGTTCGATGGGTCTTGGTGTCACCACCGCCAGCAAGCATCCGGACGAGGCTTGGAAATACATTGCCTTCATGACCTCGCAGGCGACGCAGAACCAGTATTCCAAGCTTAGCCTGCCGATCTGGGCGTCCTCGTATGAGGATCCCGCGGTAACGAAGGGTCAGGAAGAGCTGATCTCAGCTGCCAAGGTCGGTCTCGCTGCAATGTATCCGCGCCCGACCACGCCGAAGTATCAGGAACTCTCAACGGCCCTGCAGCAGGCGATTCAGGAAGCCCTGCTCGGCCAGTCCTCGCCGGAAGACGCCCTGAAGTCGGCTGCCGACAACAGCGGTCTCTGAGCGACAAAACCGTCCAGGCGGCTTTACGCCGCCTGGCTCAACTCTGACAAGCCGATGAATTGAGAGGGCGCCTTATGTCCGGCACCTGGATGACAACCCGCGCGTGGCTTTTGATGTTGCCGCTGCTTGTCGTGATGATCGCCGTCATTGGATGGCCGCTGATCGACACCGTCGGTCTGTCATTCACCGATGCCAAGCTTGTCGGCACCGCCGGCAATTTCGTCGGCATCGACAACTACGTCAAAATGATCTCCGGTTCGAATTTTCAGCGGACCCTGGTCACTACCACATGGTTCGCGGTCATTTCAGTCGCCGCCGAGATGGTGATCGGCGTGCTTGCAGCCCTTCTCCTCAACCAGGACTTCCGCGGCCGCGCGGTATTGCGCGCGCTGATGATCCTCCCTTGGGCGTTGCCGACGGTCGTCAACGCAACGCTCTGGCGGCTAATCTACAATCCGGAATACGGTGCGCTTAACGCAGCGCTGACGCAGCTCGGCTTGATTGACGCGTATCGTTCGTGGCTCGGCGAGCCGGGGACAGCGCTTGCGGCACTGATCGTTGCAGATTGCTGGAAGAACTTCCCATTGGTGGCGCTCATTGCGCTTGCTGCCCTGCAGGCGGTGCCGCGTGACGTTACCGCTGCCTCCCTGGTCGATGGCGCCGGCCCGTTCGCCCGCTTTCGCTTCGTGATCCTGCCTTATCTCGCGGGACCGCTGATGGTGGCGCTTGTGCTGCGTACTATCGAAGCCTTCAAGGTGTTCGACATCATCTGGGTCATGACCCGGGGGGGGCCCGCAAATAGCACAAGGACGTTGTCGATACTTGTCTACCAGGAAGCGTTCTCGTTCCAGCGCGCTGGGTCCGGCGCATCGCTGGCACTGATCGTCACATTGCTGGTGACGCTACTCGCCGTCGCCTATGCCGCGCTGGTGCGCAAGACCGCAGGAAGTGCTGCTTGATGGAACGCAAGAGCCCGATCTTTTCAGTCTTCATCTATGCTTGCGCGTTGCTGCTTGGCGCAGTCATTCTCGCACCAATCCTGTGGCTCTTCATCATGAGCATCTCGCCGGCTGCCGATCTTGCCGCCAAGCCGCTGAGCTGGTGGCCGCAGTCGGCTGATTTCTCGCGCTACGGCGTCCTGTTGTCGACCATCGAAAACAGCGCTGGCGCGGCTTTCACCTCGTCGCTCAGAAACAGCATCGAGGTTGCAGGCATGGCAACGATTGCAGCCATCGCACTGGCCATTCCGGCCGGCTGGGCCGTGTCGCGCACTCCTTCCGTCGGCTGGTCGCTTTCAATGGTTATTGCCACGTACATGCTGCCGCCGGTGGCGCTTGCTGTACCGCTCTACATGGGCCTCGCGCATCTCGGCATGCTGAACAACGTTTTCGGTCTTGCCCTCGTATACCTGACAATTCTCGCGCCCTTCACGACCTGGCTCATGAAGTCCGGCTTTGACTCCATCCCGAAAGAGATTGAGGCGGCAGCAATGATCGATGGCGCGGGTCTGTTCCAGACATGGAAAATCATCACGCTTCCGCTGGCAATGCCTGTAGTCGCGACCTCGGCGCTGTTTGCCTTCCTGCTCGGCTGGGATGAATTCTTCTATGCGCTGCTCTTCACTTCCGACCAGCGCGCCAAGACACTCACGGTTGCCATTGCCGACCTCGCCGGCGGCCGTGTCTCCGACTACGGACTGATCGCCACCGCCGGCGTGCTCGCCGCCTTTCCGCCGGTGCTGGTCGGTCTCGTCATGCAACGGGCCCTGATTTCCGGGCTGACAAGCGGCGGCGTCAAGGGATGACAAACACCATGGAAACCACACGACCAGCTGGACTGATCGCAATCGATCGCGAAATGGCGCGCCAGCATGAGGATGCTTTGTCGTCCTACGCTGGTGCTAAGCAAACTGCTCAAGCCATCGCGGCGTCGCTAAAGAAGAACGGCAGTCTTGTCCTTCTCGGCATGGGCGGCTCTCATGCCGTCGGTCGCGCGGTCGAACCGCTCTATCGCGCCATCGGCATCGATGCGATTGCCCTGCCCCTGTCCGAACAGCTGGGACAGCCACTCTCGCTCGAGGGAAGGACCGTCCTCATCACTTCGCAATCCGGCGAAAGCGCCGAGGTTGTGCGCTGGTTCAATGAAACCGGCGGCATTTCCGACACGTTCGGACTGACACTGGAGGCAGGGTCGTTTCTCGCACGCACGGCTCCTTCGCTCGTCGGTGCCGGCGGCACGGAATTGGCGTTCGCAGCCACCCGCAGCCTCACCGTCTCCTTTGCCCTTCATCTGTGCGTACTGGCAGCTCTCGGAGAAGATCCCGCAGCAGCGATTGTCGCCCTCACCTCGCCCGAAACGCCAAGTATCGACACGGCCCTTGCTGCCTTGGATGGCGTTGGTACGGTGGTCACCTCGGGGAGGCGTTTGCAGGGCCTTGCGGAGGCGCTGGCGCTTGGCTTAACCGAGCTCTCCCGCCGCCCTTGCTTTTCGTTGGAGGGTGGCCAATTGCGCCACGGACCGATGGAGATGCTCGGATCGGCAATCGGTGTCGTTCTTTTCCGAGGACAGGACAACACGGCCGGCCTGGTCACGGCCATGGCTGTATCGGCTGTCGAAACCGGTGCTCCGGTCATCATCTTCGATGCATCGGGCGAAGAGCCTGTCGCGGGCGCGGTTACCATTGCTTTCAAGCCAGCCGCGGGCCTGGCCGCTATCTTCGCGATGCTGCCAGTCGCGCAGCGCTTCATGATTGCCTTCGCCGACGCACGCGTTGAGAACGCCGGTACGCCGGTACGCTCAACAAAGATTACCCGGAGCGAATGATGCGTCCGCTTGCTGTTCTCGGAAACGTCAATGTTGATCTCATTCTCGGTCCCGCAGATCCCTGGCCCAAGGCCGGCACCGAGATCATCGTCGATCATGACGAATTGCGCGTCGGTGGAGCCGCAGGCAACAGCGCACTCGCATGGGAAGGCCTCGGCGTCGAATTCGAGATTGCCGCCAATGTCGGCAGCGACCAGTTCGGCCGATGGCTGAGCGAGTCTTTCGGCGAGCGCGCTGCGAAGTGGCCGGTGCGCCCGGAGCAGACGACGCTCTCTGTCGGCATCACACATCCCGACGGTGAGCGCACCTTCTTCACCACGCGTGGTCACCTGCCGCGCTTCACCTTGGATGATGTCCTAACCGTTCTCGACGGCGCGAAGCTGACCGGTGGTTATGCCTTGCTTTGCGGTTCGTTCCTGACGGACGATCTGACACGCGAATACGATGCGTTTTTTGACTGGGCTGATCAGCACGGGGTTTCGGTTGCGCTCGATACCGGGTGGCCGCTCGACGGCTGGACGATCAAGAACTGCGAGGCGACACGACGCTGGCTTTCCCGTTGTGCGATCGCACTTCTCAATGAGGTCGAGACCACCACCCTTGCAGGCCTCGACGACCCGACCAAAGCAGCAGCCGAGATCCGGTCGCATATGCCTGATGGTGCGATCGTCGTTGTCAAGCGCGGCCCGGATGGAGCCCTCGCGATCGGTGCGGACGGCCAATGCATCTCAGTTGCCGCCCCCTCGGTCAAGGTCGTTGACACTATCGGCGCCGGTGACGTCTTCAATGCTGGCTTTCTTGCCGCACTGGCACAGGAGAAGTCGCTTGGCGCCTGCCTGAAGGCGGGAACCGAGGTGGCTTCGCGAGCCATTTCCACCCTCCCCCGCACCTATGGCGGACCATCAGCATCCGAGGATACTGCTCAATGAGTGCGCTTGAGATCGTCAATATCCGCAAGACTTACGGCGATGTCGAAACCCTGAAAGGCATCGATATCGCGCTCGAAAGCGGAGAATTTCTCGTGCTGCTCGGCTCCTCGGGCTGCGGAAAGTCGACCCTGCTCAACATCATCGCTGGGTTGGCCGAGGCCACCAGCGGCGACGTGCGTATCGGCGAGCGCTCTATTATTGGCGTGCACCCGAAAGATCGCGACATTGCGATGGTCTTCCAGTCTTACGCGCTCTATCCGAACCTGACGGTCCACCGCAATATCGGTTTTGGCCTGGAGATGCGCAAGGTTCCGGCTGCCGAGCGTGATCGGGCTGTACGCGATGCGGCCAGACTGCTGCAGATCGAAAGCCTGCTCGAGCGCAAGCCGAGCCAGTTGTCGGGAGGCCAGCGCCAGCGCGTTGCAATCGGGCGGGCTCTCGTACGCAAGCCGGAGGTCTTCCTTTTCGACGAACCGCTTTCCAATCTCGATGCGAAGCTTCGCATGGAGATGCGCACGGAACTCAAGCGCCTGCATCAGATGCTGAAGACCACGGTCGTCTACGTCACCCATGACCAGATCGAGGCCATGACGCTGGCTACCCGCATCGCCGTCATGCGCGATGGGCGGATCGAGCAGCTTGGGACGCCATCAGAGATATACGACCGGCCGGCAACCCTCTATGTCGCCACCTTCGTCGGTGCGCCACCGATGAACCTTCTGAAAGTCACCGTTCATTCGAACGCACTGCGGATCGACGGCACTGAGACCATTCTGCCTCTGCCGGATGACCTTGGGATGCCTCCCAAGGATGGGCAGAAGCTGATTGCAGGCATACGCCCAGAGGCACTTCGACTAGTTTCGTCGGGCCTCACTATTCCAGCGAAATGCGAGGTTGCCGAATTGACCGGTCCCGAGCTTGTTGTCACCGCTTTTGTCGGCACACAGCGGATCATGGCCGCCCTGCCGCCACGCACCGCACTTCAGAATGGCCAGCAGTTGAGCCTTTCCTTCGATAGAGAGGCAATTCACCTGTTTGATGCAGAGAGCGGATGGCGCTGCAGTTAGGGGATACTCACGCCGATTGGCGCGCATCGATGAAGCGGTTCATCGCATCGAACGAGAACGCGGCAATCGGCAAACTGCTTTCGCCCTCAAGTGCCAGGTCGGCAAGAATCTCGCCGACTACACTGGTGAACTTGAAGCCATGTCCAGAACATGGCGAAGCGACGACCACGTTCGGGTTGCCGGGTGCAAGGTCCAGCAGGAAATCCTCGCTCGGCAGCATGGTATAGCGGCATGTCACTGCGTTGACGCGTGACCCCGCGGCCGCGGGTACGCGCTTGGCAATAAAGCTATCGAGCAGTGTCGTGTCTGCATCGTTGACCGGCGGATTGGGCTGGTTGGGATCGATCGGTTGACGAAAATGCGCATGTCGGCCAACTTTGACGCCATCGACGCCGATCGCCGGAAAACCGAAATAGGAGCCCTCCGCTCCCTCGTCCCGAAGAAAGCATGGCATGCGCTGCGGTTCGGTCGCGAACCCATCGCGCGGCTGATACCATGCAACGACCTGGCGGATCGGGACAGCATGCTCTTTCAATTGCGGGACGAGCTCGGTTATCCAAGAGCCGGTGGCGACCACGACCTTCTTGGCTCGGTACTGACCGTCGGCCGAACGGATCGTCACGCCCCCGTCACCGGGCTCTATCGTGATGACCCGTTCGCCAAAGTGCAGAACGGCGCCGTCCTGCACTGCGAGATTGAGATAACCCATGACGGCCGCTTCGGGCCTGAGATAGCCGCCCTGTGGATCAAGGACGGCAATCTCCTGGTCATCCAGTTGGAAAGCGGGAAATCGACGCGCCATATCAGCCCGGTCGAGTACTTCGTGCTCCAAGCCGTGCATTTTGCACGACGCGCGCGTTCCCGCGACGATCTTGCTGTTCTCGGCACCGATTTGAAGAACACCGGTGATTGTCAATACGTCTGCCCGCAGCCGCGCCTCCAAAGTGCGCCAATTGTGATAGGCGCGCTGCAGCAGCGGCACATAGGAGGGGTCTTCGAAATAGCCGAGCCGAATGAGGCGGCTATCTCCGTGCGAGGAACTGAGCTGATGAGCCGGGAAATAGGCATCGATACCGATCGTTCGGGCGCCCCGCGCCGCAAGGAAGGAAAGAGCCGCGCTCCCCATGGCCCCGAGACCTACAACTGCGACATCGAACTCAGCCGTCATTTTTGCGTCCTTACCTTCAAGTTGGTGGTAATTCGGCACGTAGGAGTGCCCGAATTGCCTCGATGTCGCCCGCAAGCGGACGATCGTCGTAATAGTGCGAAACGACCTGGCGCACCGTGCGGTGAATTGCGTCCGTGCCGGTGGCTCGCGAAGCTGCTGACGCAAGGAAGTCGTGCGCCTGGGCTGCCGCCATCAACTCGATCGCGAGGACATACTCGGCGTTGTCAATCACCGAAAGAAGCTTGTTTGCCGCAGCCGTCGGATGGGCAAGAAAATCCTCCTGAAGGCCGGAGGTTAGGCCACCATCGGTGGAGGCCGGTGCCGCCAGCCTGCGGTTCTCGTTGCTGAGCGCCGCGGCCGTGTATTGCGCGATCATGAAGCCGGAGTTGCTACCAGCATCGTTCGCCAGGAATGGCGGCAAGCCGCTAACCAAGGGATTGACGAGCCGGTCCATGCGGCGCTCGCTCATGGCCGATATCTGCGCAAGGGCGATTGCCAGGCTATCGCACACTTGGGCAAGGGCGGGCGCCACGGCGTGAGCCTCCGACGAAACAACGGGATTTTCGGGTGTCCCGGAGACAGCCGGGTTATCCGTGACTGACGCAAGTTCGGCATCGACAACTAGTGAAGCATTCTCAAAGACGTCGCGGGCCGCCCCATGGGCATGTGGTACAGCGCGTAGGCTGAGTGCATCTTGAGTACGTTTTCCGAGCGCCGCCGCGATCAGGCCGCTACCATCCAGACGCCGCCTCAAAGCGGTACCTACCAGCGCGATACCGCGAGACGGTCGCAGCGCCAGGACTGCTTCGTCGAAGGCCGCCATCTGGCATCCAGTTGCCTCGAGCGTCAGGGCGGCAACCGCATCAGACCAGTCGAGCAGATGGCTGGCGCGTGCCAACGCGACGCTGGCCAGGCCAGTTGCGCATGCCGTACCATTCACAAGGCTCAATCCCTCCTTCGCGCCGAGCACGAGCGGTGCAAGTCCGATGGCGCGCAACGCCTCTTGACCACTCATGCGTTTGCCCGCCACCATTGCACTTCCCTCGCCGATGAGGACGAGCGCGGTATGGGCATTGTGCGTGAGGTAGCCGGCCGAGCCTTTTGACGGGACATCTGGCACGCAGTCGCGTTCTAGAAATGTCGCTAAATGGCGAATGATATCCGCCCGCACGCCGGAGTAGCCGTGCGCAAAATTTGCGATTTGCGCGGCGATGACCGCTCGAACCTCACGTGCTGCCAGCAGTTCGCCGACGGCACAGGCATGGCTGAGGATAATGTTGCGCGACAGCCGGCTCTGGGATTCGCGATCAACCACCGTATCCGAAAGCGCGCCGACGCCGGTATTGATGCCGTAGGCGCGCACGCCGGTTTCCACAATCCGTTCAACGATCTTGCTGGCGTTGTTGACGCGCGCCCACGCCACGTCAGACAGCGCAAGCGTGTCACCGGCTGCCACACGCGCCACGTCGCGCCAGCCGATCGCCTTATCAATCGTGACCATCACCGCCCGCTTCCGAAATGGCCTATGAACTGGCGGAAAGCAGGAGACGCGCCGCCACCAAACATCTCATCGGGCGCGCCACTGCTTTCAACCAGGCCCTCCTTCATGAAGACGACCCTGTTGGAGACATTTCGTGCAAAGCTCATCTCGTGCGTGACCACCAGCATGGTCATCCCCTCCTCGGCGAGCGCGCGCATGACGCGCAGCACCTCGCCGACCAGCTCCGGGTCGAGCGCCGAGGTCGGTTCGTCGAAGAGCATGACTTTTGGCTTCATCGCCAGTGCCCGGGCGATCGCCGCGCGCTGCTGCTGGCCACCCGACAGATGTGCGGGATAGGCATGTCTCTTGTCTGCTATCCCGACCTTCTCGAGGAGTGCCTCAGCCTCGGCGATGCATTCTCCACGAGGGCGCTTGAGAACATGAACGGGGCCCTCGATCACATTCTGCAAGATCGTCATGTGAGACCAGAGATTGAAGGACTGGAACACCATGCCGAGTTCGGAGCGGATGTGATCGACCTGCTGCTGGCTTGCGGGCCGGCTTGTTCCGCCCTTGTGGACCATGCGGATCTGCTCGCCATCGACCCAAATCTCGCCATCGCTCGCCGTCTCCAGCAAGTTGATGCAGCGCAGGAAGGTGGACTTGCCGGAACCGGAGGCCCCGAGCAACGAGATGACGTCGCCATCCTGGGCATCGAGCGAGATACCGCGCAAGACCTCGTGCGTGCCGAAGCTCTTACGGATGTTGCGGACGGAAAGTCGGGTAACGCCTGGCATGAAAGCTCCAATCGTGTCCGTTCAACTCTCAGGCTTTCAGCGCCGGCGGTATCGCGCGGCGGTGTCGCGAGAGCGAATATTCGAGCAGGGACATCGCCTGCAGAATGATGAAGTTGAGAACGAGGTAGATGATAGCCGCACAGAGAAACACTTCCATCGTGCGGTATGTTTGCGAGATCAGCCGCTGCGCCACGCCGGTCACTTCCCAGACGGTTACCAAGCTTGCGAGCGCGGTCGATTTCATCATCAAAACAATTTCGGTCGAATACGCCGGCAGTGCGTGCCGGAAGGCGATCGGCGCGAGGATCCTGCGCACGAGAAGAGCACCCGACATCCCGATCGAGCGTGCGGCCTCGATCTCGCGCGGCGAAACTGCGCGAATGCCGCCGCGGAAAATTTCGGCCGAGTAGCCTGCCGTGCAGAGTGCCAGAGAAAGCACAGCGCAAACGAACGGTTCGCGCAGGAAGGGCCAAAGGAAGGAATAGCGGATGAAGCCGAACTGGCCGAGCCCATAGAAGACGAGAAACATCTGGATCAGCAGCGGCGAGCCACGGAAAACGAAGATGTAGCCCTTGGCAATCGCCGACAAGACAGGGTTGCCGCCGACACGCATCCAGACGATGAGCAGCGCCAGAATGCCACCAGCGAGTATCGAAAGAGAAAACAGCGCCAAGGTCATCGGGACGGCCTTCAGCAGTGTGGTCATTGTTTGAGCGAGAAAAGCGAAATCCATCGTTCTACCTCATGCCTTTCCCATGGCCGCTGTCGGCATGCTGCGATTGGCGCGCCGCTCGGCTCCGTTGAAGACACGGTCGGAGAGGCTTGTCAGAACGAGATAGAGAATGCCGCCGACGATGAAGAACAGGAAATACTGTCGCGTGGAACCGGCAGCAACTTGGCTGGTGCGCATCAACTCCGCCAGACCTGTCACCGAGATCAGCGCCGAATCCTTGAGGCTGAGCTGCCAGACGTTACCGAGACCGGGGATCGCAAGACGAAGAACTTGAGGGATAATGATCCGGCGAAACCGTAGGCCACGATTCATGCCGATCGCAGAGGCCGCCTCTAGCTCGCCCTTGGAGATGGCAAGGTAGGCACCGCGGAAAACTTCCGCCTGGTAGGCGCCGGAGATGATGCCGACGGCCAGTGCGCCGGCGAGAAATGAGGGCAACCCGAGGAACCCTTCATAACCCATCGCCTTGCCGATCGAAGTGACGGCCGAAGAGCCTCCGAAATAGATGAGATAGATGATCAGCAGTTCCGGTACACCGCGAAACACGGTCGTATAGACGTTACCTAGCGCAACCAGCGACGTCTTGCCCGAGAGCTTTGCAGCGGAGATCATTGCCCCGAGCACCGCGCCAATGGCGAGCGCACTCGCGGTCACACAAAGCGTAATCAGCGCGGCCAGCAAGAGCAGCGCGCCCCATCCGGTCGAACCGAATCCAATCAGTTCAATTGTTGCCATGTCACGTTC
This sequence comes from Hyphomicrobiales bacterium, assembly GCA_900466605.1. Classification (GTDB taxonomy): domain Bacteria; phylum Pseudomonadota; class Alphaproteobacteria; order Rhizobiales; family Rhizobiaceae; genus Rhizobium. The sequence goes on along the minus strand of UBMU01000033.1, from coordinate 44,698 downwards.
CCCGCGCCCGTCTCTGTCCCGGCGGTGTCAGAATAGCATGCGGTCTCCGACATTGAAGCCGGAGACCGGACATCCGGCCTCCGCCGGAAATCAGTTCTGCGGGCTGACGTCGACCTTGAACCACTTCATCGACAGATCCTTCACGGTGCCGTCGGCGAGTGCGGACTTGATCGCTTCATTGAACTTGTCGCGAAGGTCGGTATCAGCCTGGCGGATGCCGAGGCCTTCGCCCTCGCCCCAGATCGAACCGACAATTTCAGGGCCGGTGAACGCCAGCGTGTCATTTGCAGACTGGAAGGCATTGGCAAAATAGACGGCGTCGTCGAAGCCGAGATCGATACGACCATTCTGAAGATCGAGATCGCGGTCGGCGCCGGTCTTGTATTCGCGGATTTCTGCGATGTCGCCGAAATTGTCGTAAACGAACTTCGCGTAAACTGTTGCGGCCTGAATGCCGATCGTCTTGCCCTTGAAGGCCTCCTTCAGTGCGTCGACTTCCTTAACGCCGGTCTGACCGGGCGTCATCTTTATCGTGGCGCCGGTGCCGGCGGCGTTGGCAAGCGGGCTATCCTTGGCTGTTGCAAAAGCTGCAGGGGTCGCAGCGTAGGGGATCGTGAAGCCAATGACCTTCTTGCGGTCCTCTGTGATAGACAAGGCGTCCATGATGACGTCGAATTTGCCGGCATTGAGGGCCGGGATCATGCCGTCCCAGTCCGATGCGACGAGCTTGCATTCAATCTTGGCGCGTTCGCACAGAATCTTGGCAAGCTCTGGTTCGAAGCCGCCAAGAGTGCCGTCGGCGTTGGTCATGTTCCAGGGCGCATAGGCACCTTCAAGCGTAATCGTGGCAGTTTTCCAATCCTTGGCCGCAACAGGGGCGGTGAAGGCCGAAAGCGCAAAAGCGCCGGAAAGAAGAAGCGCGCTAATTTTCATCGGTTGAATCTCCTCTGAAGTGACGATTGACCTTGCGGCCCGATACCAGTCTTCGCCGGCTTGCCCGATGTCGACCTTTTGCTTGGTCGATCTTTCGAGAGGTTGTATAGGGTACCATATGAGATATTTTATGTTATGCAAGAGGAAAGTCGATTTATCGAGCGGATTTCACCGTTGCAAAAGGAATAGGCAATGAAGCGTCCAGGCGAGATGAAGAGGGACAACGATACCGCGCCGCTTTATGCCGGTGTCAAGCAGATGATACTCGACCGCATCCACAGCGGCGAGTGGCCCCCCAAGCACCGCGTGCCTTCAGAAAACGAGCTTGTTACCGAACTCGGGGTCAGCAAGATGACCGCAAACCGGGCGCTTCGCGAACTCGCAAGCGAGGGTGAGTTGGTCCGCATCCAGGGCGTCGGCTCATTCGTTGCGGAACGCAAGGGTTATTCGGCCCTGTTCGAGGTGCGCAACATAGCAGAAGAGATCGCGGAGCGCGGCCATGCGCACGAGGCTTCCGTTGTGATTCTGGCCCAGGAAATGGCATCTCCGGAGACGGCGGACGCGCTGGAACTCGATATCGGCGCGCCCGTCTTTCACTCCCTGATCGTGCACAGCGAAAACGGTGTGCCCGTGCAGATTGAGGACCGCTTCGTTAATCCTGCAGCGGCCCCCGACTACCTAGCGCAGAATTTCGCCTCGCTGACGCCGAACGTCTATTTGACGGCTGCTGCCCCGCTCAGTGGATCCGAACACATTGTTGAAGCGGCTATGCCCCAGTCCTGGGAATGTAAGCTCCTGACGATCCTCAAGAGTGAACCGTGCCTGGCTATCCGCCGCCGGACCTGGTCCGGTCGACGCGTTGTCTCCACGGCCCGCCTCATCTACCCGGGCAACCGCTACCGCCTCGAGGCGCGCACCGGTAAGGTGTTCGATGAATAGCCACTGGTTGTATATGGAACATTGCCCTCTTCGCGCTGATTTAGGCGATTCTGGGATAGCAGAGTGCCGAGGCCTCGCGTTCCAATTCCAGAAGAGGCTCGTAGTCGGCGTCCGGAAGGACAGCAAAACCTGAAAGCGAAAGCGTTGCACGAGTGCTCGCCAAAGCGGTTTCTTTGATTGCTGATTGAAGCGCTTCGCGCAGTCGCTCGAGCTCACCATCCGAGGTACTGTGTGAGGTGATGAAGGGGAGCCCGGGACCACTAGCCGTCTCGGCAAGGATGCGCAGGCGAGCAAGTCTTTGGGGTGAAAAACGGCGTATGTTGCCGTAGGTCACGCAATCAATTGCGGTTGCGTCGGCCCTGCTGGCGGCTACTGCAGCTAAGCTTGCTCCGTGTCCCCCTGTCTCGATCACCTCCGAGAAAAAGCGCCCACCTTCAGCAAGCGGGGCTATTCCAGCGCGGAAAAGATTGCTGCCGGAGTTGCTCTCATGATTGTTGACCGCGGCGCGTAGACCGCGGAGATCGGCAAGCGATCGAGCTGTCGCGTCCTCGCGAACGACAATGAAGCTGCGCATCAACGGGCCGTCGCAGCCAGGCAAGTCGTAAATTGGTGTGGCGACGAGGCGGACGGCGCCGCGCAACCGCTTCGCGTAGGGATAGCCGCAGGTCTGCGCTAGAATGAGGTCTGGGTGTAGCCATGCCTCGTCGTAGGGCAATGAATGGTCCAGTTCTCCTGGGATGCCGGACAGGCTAGTCTCTTGTCGGAGATAGTCTCTGATGTAGCGCCATAGAGCAGCGGTCGCCTCCTTCAACGGCGGTGGATCGACATACATCGACAGGCTGGCAAGGCGCATTTCCCAGGTCTCTTCGTTGACGCGCCGCAAACATAGTCACGCGTCGCCGAAATGCCAATGATATCAGTTAGCTTTGCACGTCCAGTCCGATATCCAGGGTTGGGGCGCTATGCGTGCACCAGCCAACCGAGACAAGATCGACGCCGGAGGCGGCGATTGCAGCGACCGTTGCGGGCGTTACCCGACCTGAGGCCTCGGTGATCGCGCGGCCGTCGACGATCGCGACCGCCTCGCGCAGCTGCGCGGGCGTCATATTGTCGAGCAACACCGCATCGACGCCCTGCTCCATCGCCTCCCGGAGTTGCTCGAGAGTATCAACCTCGGTCTCGATCTTGACCATGTGTCCGACACCGGCGCGAGCGCGGCGGATCGCCTCTGCCACTCCGCCAGCAATCGCTACGTGATTGTCCTTGATCAGGACGGCATCAGAGAGCGCGAAGCGGTGGTTCATGCCGCCGCCAGCGCGAACGGCATATTTTTCCAGCGCACGCAGCCCAGGCGTCGTCTTGCGCGTGCAGGCGATCTTCGCTTTTGTGCCCCTGACGGCTTCGACCAGGCTTGCCGTTACCGTCGCAATACCAGATAGGTGCCCAAGAAAATTGAGTGCGGTGCGCTCCCCCGTCAGTAGTCCGCGCGACGGACCTGCGATCGTGGCAATGGTATCGCCGGGCTCTACGCGCGACCCGTCCTCCGTATGGCGAGTCACGGCTATCGCGGGCTCGACGAGTTGGAAGGCAAGCTCGGCAGCGTCAAGACCGGCTACAACGCCCGGCTGTCGCGCCACCAGGATCAAGGACGAGTGATGTTCTGCCGGGATGACTGCCGCCGAAGTGATGTCGCCGGAAAGACCGAGATCTTCGAGAAGGGCCGCCCGCACCATCGGTTCGGTGACAAGGCGTGGCAAAGGGGCAAAGGACATGTCAGGCGCTCCGGGCAAAGGAATGGGTTTCGGCACGAGCGACATCGAACACATCGGAGAGCGTCATGAAGTGGCGTTCGGAAACCGGGAGTCTCAATGGAAAATCGGTGCGGGCATGCGCTCCCCGGCTCTCCTTGCGCAGCATGGCGAAGACAGCAATCGCCAAAGCAACAATCGCAGGATCGGTAGCGGATCCGTCGGTTTTGGCTAGCGGCAACAGGGTCGTGATCGCCTCCCGCAGGGCGTCGGCATTGCGTAGCACGCCAAGATGGCGTGACACGACCGCGCGCACGGGCGTAACATCAGGCGCTGAAGCGGACCTTATCCTCGGCACCGACTGAAGTTTACCTGCCGAAGTCGCCCCAAGGTCACGAGCGGCTCTCATCCCGAGGACGGCTGCCTCAAGCAAAGAGTTGCTGGCCAGACGGTTGGCTCCGTGCAGTCCGGTCGAGGCGGCCTCGCCGACAACCCAAAGGCCAGGGACCGAGCTGCGCCCCGTCAAGTCAGTCGCGATGCCGCCCATATGGTAGTGAACTGCAGGACGCACCGGTATTAGATCGACTGCCGGGTCGATTCCCGCCTCATGGCACAACATATGGATTGTCGGAAAGCGGGAGGCAAAGCGACCCCCGAGCGCGCGACGAGCGTCGAGGAAGACGCGCCGCCCAAGTAAAAGCTGAGCACTTATGGCGCGCGCGACGACGTCGCGTGGCGCCAGTTCCGCCCCATCTGAACCGGACATGAAGCGCTCGCCCATGTCATTGACGAGCGTGGCTCCTTCGCCGCGCACTGCCTCGCTGACAAGCGCCAGCGGTCGCCGTGCCGAGTCAAGCCCGGTCGGGTGAAACTGGACGAACTCCATGTCGGCAAGCTTTGCCCCGGCTCTTGCGGCCAGAGCAATGCCTTGGCCGAAATTGGACATCGGATTGGTGGTCGCATCGTAGAGACCGCCAACGCCGCCCGTCGCCAACACCACCCTGCTGGTCATGATCGCCGCGGTTTCAGACCCTCTGCAGATGACCAGGCCGCTGACGGCGCCGTCATGTGTCAGAAGCGAGCGCACCTCGGCTGCGTCGAGCACGGTGATCGAGGGTGTGTTGGCAACCGCCTCCACGAGAGCGGCGATGATTGCCGCACCAGCACCGTCTCCCGATGCGTGAATGATGCGTCGGCGGGAATGGGCGGCCTCCAGGCCCCTGACGAGGCGCTCTGCGCCGTCTCTGTCGAACGAAACGCCGGCGCGCTCCAGGGTGGCGATGAGAGCTGGGCCCTCCGCAACAATCTCGGATGCGGCATGCGGGTCACACAGTCCGTCGCCCGCAGCAAGTGTGTCGGACAGATGCAGATCAGCGCTGTCGTCGTCGCCAACACTTGCGGCAATGCCGCCTTGGGCCCAAGCGCTTGAGGTCTGGGTTCCGATTGCACCACGGGTAATGAGTACGACCGGCTGTGGTGCCAGCGTCAGCGCCGTCATCAGACCGGCCAGCCCACTCCCGACAACTGCGACCTGCCCGGCCAAGGCATCGGGGAGCCCTATCATACCGCAAGCATCCGCTCGACGGCACGCCGCGCGGGCGCAGCTACGGCGGCGTCGATCGTGACTTCGTGGCAATTCTCCTCAAGTGCTGTGCGGATGTTGGCCAGTGTGATCCGCTTCATATGCGGACAAAGATTGCAGGGGCGGATGAACTCGACGTTGGGGTGGTGCACTGCAATGTTGTCGCTCATGGAGCATTCGGTGAGGAGCACGACGCGAGCCGGTTGCTGCTGCCCCACGAAATCAGACATTACCGCTGTCGAGCCAGCAAAATCCGCCTCGGCCACCACATCCGGCGGGCATTCAGGATGCGCCAGCACGGTCACGCCGGGATAGTTTTCGCGCAGTTGCCGGACATCGGCGGCGTTAAACAGTTCATGGACCTCGCAATGGCCATGCCACGCAAGCACCTCGACGTTTGTTTCGCGAGCGACGTTCCGGGCGAGGTATTCGTCAGGAATCATAAGTACGCGCGGCACGCCGAGGGACTCCACAACCTGCTTGGCGTTTCCCGATGTACAGCAAATGTCGGACGCTGCCTTCACCGCTGCCGAAGTGTTTACATAGGTAATAATAGGCACGCCCGGGTGTGCTTCGCGCAGCAACGCCACATCCTGCGGCGTTATCGAATCTGCCAGGGAGCAACCAGCGCCCATATCCGGAATGAGCACTGTCTTTTCCGGATTGAGGAGCTTAGCCGTCTCAGCCATAAAGTGCACGCCGGCGAGAACGATCACATCTGCTTCGACTTCGATCGCTTTGCGCGCCAGCGCCAGACTGTCACCAACGATATCTGCAACGCCGTGGAAAATTTCCGGCGTCTGATAGTTGTGTGCGAGAATGACGGCGTTACGCCGCCGCTTCAGTTCGAGGATCGAGTTGACATCGTCTTCGAACGACATCCATTCCGCTTTTGGGATGACACGGCGAACACGCTCATAGAGGGAGGACGTGAAAACGCGATCGTTCATAACCTGATCCTTTATACTCACTCTGAGCATATCTAAGATATTCTCAATGCGAGCATATGTCAACAGAGGGTAGCAGGGCCTGCACTCAGCGTTTGAGCGCAAACCGAGAGCGCGTGCCTGAAGCGCGCCCCAAGCCTCGTGAGCTCCGGCGTCTGGACCTCCACCTTGACGACGGCAATGTCGACCTAAGGATCCGCACCGACTGGCTGGGCACGACGGCCGACTTACAGGGATCGACGAAGATTAACCGCACCCGCCGACAGTACGGCCGAGCATCGGCGATAGATGCGGCTTGTCACGATCTCGGTCCTGAAAAGAAATTCGCAATTGCTGAATCCACAAACCGCGACACTATCTTTACAAGATAAACGCATATTCCATTTTCATTGCATATTCTTAGTTTATTATGTGGATTTAGCACTTACGCATGGACATCACGACCCGATCAAGCAGCCGAATTTGCAATACGGATAGGGGCACTGGCTAATGCCTGCGCCAGCTCCTGAGGTGTCGTGTCAAATTGCCGAGGATACATAAAACGGGACGTCACCGCGAAGCGGTGGACCGATGCTAGAGCCACGGATGTCTTGCCTAGTCCACGAAAAGCCGTGCGCGCAACACAGCGTGGCCATCACCCCCCTATTGGCAAGATAGGTTCTGGTCGGTTTTCTCGGCGCCGATTCTCAAACGCGGGACGCGTACTCAATGCTTTCTGAGCGATAACGGAATAGCTTTGCAGGGCGCCCGCCCGTTTCGCTGGTCATTTCGCCGGTTTCCTCAACCAGCTCCTGCTGCTCGATCAGACGGCGGAAATTCTGCTTGTGCAATGTTAACCCGGCGAGCGCCTCAACGCTGCGCTGCAATTGGAGTAAAGTGAAGCACTCCGGCATAAGCTCGAAAAAGACCGGCCGATATTTGATCTTTGCTCGCAGTCGCGCAACACCTGTGGCCAGGATACGCCGATGGTCGGCAAACATAGCGCGACCGCAATTACTATCTACACGGCACCCCGCCTCCGCCACTACTCCGGCCTCGTAGAGCAATTCGTACCGCTGCAGCACAAGATCTTCGTTCCATGGGGCATCTCCGAGCCCGAAAGCCAAAATTGCGCGGCTTAATCGCTCTTTACGATAGGCCGCACTGAGCCCTGCCCAGGCAAGGATGCGCCTGGTGATGTCATCTAGGATCGCCGGGCGCCCCGCACGCCAGTCCTCCCACGGGAGATAGCTATACCAGCCATGCCATCCTGGCCTGCCCGCGCCTGGGGTCGCCTGCTCGCGCACCAGGCCGAGATAGCTGATAGAGATGGTTCTACCGCCAAGGATCTCGTTGTTTCGATCGCGGTCAGCAAAGGTATAGAGTTGTTCGAGGTACCCGACCGGATGACCTGTCTGCTCCTGAACCCATTCACGCAAGCCACTTTGCAGCGTTCGGTGACCCATTTCGAACGGCCCGGAGGGAAGCGCATCACCCGATCGAATTGTCATGACGCGCGGGTCGCCGCCTGTTACCGCAACCAGGACTGCTATCAACTCGGCATGTGCGAACCCGATCGTCACGGCAGGTACGAATCCATCTCTTTCGACTGCTCAATCTCTGGCACACTCAGCCATTTCGCAAAAGCTCCCGAACCTCGGCAGCGCGAATTCAGTCAATCTACCAGTAGAGTAATTGCCTGAAACGTCTGAACGCAATGTAGAAGAAGGGCGCGCCAATCTCCAAGAGCGCTGCCCCGCTTCCCGGGTTACTCCTTAGATAGGATCACAAAATGCGTGACGAGTGCAGCCAACACGCCACCTCGCCAATCTCGTCGGCCGCAAAGAATAGCGTGATCACGATCTATGGTTGATCCCAACAATAACAGTCATTTGATAGCACAAACAATTAGAATTCAATCGAATGACCGAATCTTCAATGTGTTGAACAACACATCTGGCGCCGTATAAAAATCGTATCAACACAATTGATCCGATCAATTATCTCCGTTAGGTTGATCACTGGCATAATAGTCGCGCAACAACCGGCGTTGGAAGGAACGAGCCATGAAAGATGGACCCCATGCAGTCGATGTTCACGTCGGGAAGACGATCCGCATCAAGCGCTTGATGCGCAAGGTATCTCAGACCGAACTGGGTGATCGGGTCGGTGTGACCTTTCAGCAGATCCAAAAATATGAAAAAGGCTCCAATCGCGTCTCTGCGAGCATGTTGGTCGAAATTGCTGGGGCTCTCGATGTGGACGTCCGCTCCTTCTTCGAGGACGTGAGCATCGACATGGCGAACGACAACCCGTCGCCCAGCGATGAATTCGTTGTATCGCGCGATGGCGTGTTGCTCAATGCTGCCTTCTTGTCGATCAAGAATGAGCAGGTCCGCAAGAAGATCGTGAAGCTCGTGCAGGCGATTGCCGGCATGGATCAGTTAGACGACGCTGAGTAACGCCTCATCACGGTACCGCCAAGGGTCAATGGCAGTCGAGAAGCACTAGGTTCTCGCTGGCATCTTTCATTGCGACTTGCGTTTTCTTGCCGATCAACTTCTCCAAGTTGACGTCCAGCTCGCGCTCAGGGTCGATGCCGTCCCAGTCAATAACGACTTGGAGAAGGGCCATGTTGGTCAAGTGCAGAAGATTTTGCAGCTTGAGCTTCTGCGCCTCCTCCTTTGCGGCTGAGAGCAGCCGGAATATTCTGGCGTACTCACTCCCCGTGCCCTGGTCCCTCGTCAGAATGTTCATTGCCACCGCCTTCTCTGATCAACGAGTTCCATCATTCAGGTCGAGCGTTACTAGGGCGTTACAGGCGTGACAGCACCTGTGATTTCCGCTCGTAGGTGCTCCCAGTGCGATGTGGCAGCAAAGCCCCAGTCACGCTTGTTGCTGGGTGCGAACTCCACTTCCTGCAGATATTGCAGAACGAGTTCAGCGTCTTGGCGCTTTCGATCAACCTTTCCGGCTCGAATCAAGCGCATTATCTCGTTCCCACGAAGGTCGCTGGAGAAGGTGCAGCCGCCGACTGCCCTGACATAAGTGCGCTCAGAAAAATGGAGGGAGCGGCCAGCAAGTAGCAGCATCTTGTGTTCGGAAATGGAAAGCGCGCCGTGCCGATAAAGACTGTCGATCGTCGGCTGAAAATCCACCCATGGTATTGAAAGCGGCAACCACCCGAGCTCCTGCGGTGCGTGAACGAGCGCCACTGCCTCATCGTCTACCAGACGGCCATCCTCGTAATCTTTGTAGATCGACCCAATGCCAACCATGCCAAAGGCAGCACACTCTGCAGCGCGCAAGGCACCCATGCTGGCGCCGCCGACGACGACCACGTCCCGCTGCAACGCATAGAGGATTTCCTTATGCCACACCGAGGGCACCTCGCCGAAATAGCCATCAATGATCCCGATTGCGAGTGCTCCGTCCTGTACGGCCTGTAGTATGTCGCCGCGCGCCGCCGGTCCGCGAAAAACGACCGATGGATTTTCTGCGCGCAGCCGGTCGATATCCGCCCCGAAACTCGGACCTACAAAAATCACCCTCATTGCATCGCCCCCTGCATTGCGCTCACCGCACGCAACCCCAGCTGAATGAACTCTCCGCTCACATCCACTTCCAGTCCAGGAACAATCACGCGAACGACGGAAACCGGCAGGCGTGGATAGGCAAGCGGCACGGCTACAACCTGCTCGATGCCTCTGGCCTTGAGACGGTATAGAATGTGATTAATATTTTCCTGGATTGTGCACTGCGGAGGTTCGAACAGGAATGTGGCTGCCACTGGCGTTTCGTCGCAGAGATTGACGAGATCCTGCATAGGGCCACCATCCTCTAGCCTTTGATAGAGGCGCGGAGAAAAGTCGTCGCGGCTGCCGGCGATCGCCGTCAAGCGGCTCTGCGCCGCTTCGGTGATAGCGCGCAGCGCTGCACGAACTGGATCGGGGTGACAACCGCATCCGCCGCACACATGTGTCCACCGGGCATCCACGCGCTCGCCAAGATTGCCGGGGATAATGACAGCTAGAAAGCTCGGAATACCGATATCGGTCGTCATGTTCAACAGCAACAGGCGCATGCCCGCGCGCTCAATGCGATCAACTATGATATCAAGCACCGTGTCCCCGAAGGACGCTGGATCGATCCGCGCATTTCGCAGCTGTTCGTAGGGGCGCAACTGCGTCAGTGCCCATGCGTCACGCTCGACTAACTCGCATAGTCCGTGCAATACAGCTTCGGCGGGCCGATTCCCCGAGGCAAGGCCGTCGCTGGATTGTTCAAAACCAGAAGGTCGGGCACCGCGATGGTCAAGACCGACCAGCGGCCAAGGGACAAAAACCGGACGCCCCGACATAATGTCGAGCCCTTCACTCCAGGCAATCGGCTGATCACCGATTTCTGAGGGCACGCAGCGGGCAACGCTATCGAGATCGATCATCGGCGCGTGTTCGGCCTTCATTCCCTGCAGCGTCGCAGTCACCAGGTCGTTTGGTCGGGCTTCCGCTACTCGGGTCTCGACTGCCTCCATAGCCGCCGAGGTCATCGCGGCCTCTTCATCGATACCCTTCCCTTGAAAGACGGACAGCGTGTAGCTGTTGGGCCGCGTTGCGAAAGCGACTGGAATCTCCAGGAGATCAAGCGCGGTCAGTTGCCCCACCCGCGTGATGCCGAGCTCCTTGAAATGCGGTTTGATCGCCGCGAATGTCTGTCCAGGCGTCAATGAGCGATCATGATAGCTGTTGATGCCGGCCGATGACAGGCTGAGATCCTGCGTCAAGAACTCTAATGCGGACTGAACAGACATTCGTACGAACCTCAACGAAACTTCAGTGCGTGAACAATATTTGCGGTGGCGTTCGTATCCAGAAGAATGGCTTCCTGCTTCAGGACGGCCTGGGCGGCGGCGGATAGGCGTACTGCAACGGGCTTGATCTGGGTGGTCGTTGTCATTGTGTTATCTCCTGTTGAAAGCAGCATCGAGCTGCGGACAGGAGTAACATGACCCAGCGGGCGTTATTTCGGCGTGACCGAGTTTCACGCTGATCTGCGTATATCACGCCTACGTTGTAACGCTTTAGGACAATCCCGCCATGAGAAGACCGTCAATCAGCTGACGGGTATCGTCAGGATTACGATCCGGCACGAATTGCCAGACGTCATCTGTTCGAAAATCGGGAAAATTCTCCAGCACAATCGCCGCATAGCGTGACGCGGCTCGGCGATCACCGTTCTTTGCGTGGGCAGCTGCCAAGAGGCGCGAGGTTGCTGGACGATCCTTGACGCGATCCAAAACCTCGATTGCCTTCGCGTAGTTTTCCTGCACGAAATGGATGCCGCCAAGGTTCCAGTAATAGTAGTCGGGTGGCAGGGGATTGAGTTTTAGGGCAGCCAAGCTCAACTCCAATGCCCGTTCGCTCTGCCCGTCATGCAGGAGGGCATCCGCATGATCCGCCAGTATGTCAGCATCGTTTGGATTGAGCATCTGTGCTTCTGCAAAGAAATCCAGACTGTCGCTGAACCGGCGCCGATACAGAGCGACGAATCCCAGCTCGCGCATGGCGCGGCCGCTGTTGGGATCATTGTCACGAGCACGCCAGGCGGAACGGTCCGCTTCCTCAAGCAGCTGCGTATCCTTCATTCCGCGGACCAGCCATTCCATTCCGAGTACGCGCGCCATTCCAGCGTGCGCGGAGGAAAACCTGTCGTGACGTGCCAGAGCCGACTTAAACCACTTCCGGGCCTGGCGGAGATGTTGGAGGTCGGTCTTCGAGACGAGCCGCTTTCCTTCAAGATACAAGCGATATGCCGACGGATTGACCTCATGTGTCATATCCAGAAGCTCACGGCGCTCGATCGTGTCGGCGAGCGTCATTACAATACGCCGCGCAAGCTGCCCGAAGGATTGGTTGACCCTCTGCATGGCAAGCGGCAGGTCGATTGCCCACATCACCTCCGCCGTCGAGGTCTTGGTCAACCGGCAGGTCGCATAGATGTCGTCTTCGCGGCCATGGATTGTCACGTAGACGGTATAGTCAAACCGCAGCTCGGGCGGCGTCGGTGTAATGGCGCCTGCAAGACTGCGACTGACGATCTCAAGGCTGGTATGGGCTGCTATGACCTTGAACCCCCGCTGCTGGCTGAGCCCGATCGTTACCTCTTCCAGGAGCGCACGCCCCACGCGTTGCAGCACTGGGTCAGACAGAATTGTATCCGGTGGCAAGATAAGAACACGAGGTTGACCCAAGGGGTCAGTGAGCATGCCGGTCGAAGTCGGCCCGGACGGGGAAAGGCCTGCAAGCGCCGCCGGGACGATAATGCCGAGCTCGTGGGCCAGAGCTTGGGTCTGGGCATCAGGTTCGGCACCGTATTCGGTCCTCAGTTCATTGCGGCAGCGAGAATACGCCTGTCGCGCGGCCGCGACATCTCCGGCTTTCGCATGTCGTTGCATCAGCGCCCGGCAAGCGACTTCATTTGCGGGGTCAGCATCGACCAGCAAGCCGGCGAGCATCAAGATGTCGTCAGAGGTGCGTTTCTCGGGCGTTTCCAGAAGCGCAACGATATGGTCTTCACGACGTTGTTCTATGCGTTGACGCTCGACGACCATCCGCTCCTCGGCCTCAATCGTCGGTGCCTTGAAACCTTCGAGAAGCTCCCCCCGCAGCAGTTCCCAAGCCGATCGCGGCAACGGTGCCGCAGTATCACCGAGAATGAGGACATCTGCGTCCCAATCCTCGTGATTGAAAAAGACATGACTTTTGGTCGCCTTGAGCAAACGCGGCAACCCCAGCGGAACGCTGCGATCAATTCGCGCCAAAAGCTGGCGCAGGCTGCCGGCGCGCTGCTTTGATTGATCCGACTGCCAGAGGACTGCCCGCAGGATTTCGCGATCCATAGAGTACTGCGGCGCTGTCACAAGAAAGGCGAGCAGCGCATAGGCCTTCTCAGGCAAAGCAATTTGATTGCCCTCCGCAAACAGCGCAGGCGCACCAAGTAAACGTAGAAGGCGGCTCTGTTTGCCTGTCACGGGCAACTCGCGATTGGGAATCCGCTGCCGAGTATAAGGACAAAGACCGGCAACGCAAAAGGATTATGCGTGTTCGGTTGAATATTTCAACCGCTGGGTGGCCGTGGCAACCAACTCATGGCGAGGCTGCCTGAACCAGAAAATCATTCCGCGGCCGTTTCGGCGCCATGCAACTGCTACAAAAAGTAAATGGCGCCGGTCAAAAGACCGACGCCATTACAGTGATTACACGCTCGATGACTTAGGCAGCAACCGAAGCAAAGCCAGCCGTCGGAACTTCCGAAATTGTCTTAAGAACCTGCGATGCGATCTGGTATGGGCAACCCTGAGAATTCGGGCGACGATCTTCCAGGTAACCGCGATAGTCATTTTTGACGAAGGAGTGCGGAACGCGGATGGACGCGCCACGATCGGCTACGCCGTAGGAGAACTTGTTCCACGGAGCAGTTTCATGCTTGCCGGTCAGGCGCTTGTCGTTGTCCGGACCGTAAACGTTGATGTGGTCCATCAGGTTCTTGTCGAACTGCGCCATCAGCGCCTCGAAATAGGCCTTGCCGCCAACTTCCCGCATGAACTTGGTCGAGAAATTGCAGTGCATACCCGAACCGTTCCAGTCGGTATCGCCGAGCGGCTTGCAGTGATACTCGATGTCGATGCCGTACTTTTCCGTAAGGCGCTGCAGCAGGTAGCGCGCCATCCAGATTTGGTCGGCCGCTTTCTTGGAGCCCTTTCCGAAAATCTGGAATTCCCACTGTCCCTTAGCAACTTCGGCATTGATGCCTTCGTGGTTGATACCGGCAGCAAGGCACAGGTCGAGATGCTCTTCAACAATTTCGCGGGCAACCGACCCGACGTTTGAATAGCCGACGCCCGTATAATACGGTCCCTGCGGAGCCGGGTACCCCTGCTCAGGGAAGCCAAGGGGACGACCGTTTTCGTAGAAGAAGTATTCCTGCTCGAAACCGAACCATGCATCTTCATCGTCGAGAATGGTCGCGCGAGCGTTGCTTGCATGCGGCGTGACGCCATCCGGCATCATGACTTCGCACATGACCAGAACACCGTTCGAACGGGCCGGGTCCGGATAAAGCGCGACGGGCTTCAGAACGCAGTCAGAGCTGCGGCCTTCGGCCTGCATCGTGGAGGAACCATCGAAGCCCCAGAGCGGCAGCTGCTCAAGCGTCGGGAAAGCGTCGAATTCCTTGATCTGCGTCTTGCCGCGCAGGTTTGGTACCGGGGTGTACCCATCGAGCCAGATGTACTCGAGCTTATACTTAGTCATTTGCGAGTCTCTCAAACATAAATCGTGAGCAAATCCCCAAGCGAACCGCCCACCAGATTGAGCGACCCGCGAACGGATGCCTATGTCATGCACGTAGCGTGCCAGTTTACTTCAAGCAGCGAGTCCAATCATCCTGCGACCATCCAGAGCGCCGACGGTAGAAAATCCGCCAGCGACTGAATTCACATGGAACCCACAGCGGACTCAATCAGTTAGCTATTCAAGAGGCTCGCTTGAACCGAGAACTATGCGATTGCTAAAGAACACGGTTCGAGCGGATATTTTTTTCGCAGAACAACAGACTTGCTTAAATCTTAATCATTCGCCTAATTTTTAAACGTGCTCAGAATGAGACATAACCCAAGGCAGATTAAGGTGCTTATTATTCAAACAAATAATGCCTTTTTTTCAATCACCTCGCGCAATTCATGTGCATCCATGTTATACACCGGTAGATACCGACGCATGCGGATGAACAAGGAGGCATAAGATGGCCATTGGCGTGCATCACGAGACCGCGACGATTTATACCTTTCCCGGCAAACGCTTCACGGCGGCAGACCGTCACCAGACCGTGGACCTTGAGAAGGATATCGAACCATCCGTCTACGAGAGCTGCTGGTACCACAACGAGGCAATCAAAGAAGCTGAAACGCCCTCCCCGCCTAGGTTCAAACCCCGTATTGTCGATTAATGGTCGCGCCGCGGCCCACTTTCCTGGCCGGATTGACATGCCGCTTCCGGGCGACCGTGTGAGAAATGTGGTCGTGCAGCGCGCGCCTTGCGATAGCTTGCACATTACGCAGGCCCAGGTAATGAAGGGGCTTTCCGTAAAAAGCCCGAGCGTAATTCATGGTCAAAAAGGAAATTGCAATACTCGGTGGCGGGCCCGCAGGTCTTATGGCAGCGGAACGGTTGTCGGAAGCAGGACACATTGTAACTGTCTACGATGCGATGCCGACTGTCGCGCGGAAATTTCTCCTCGCTGGAAAATCCGGGTTGAACATCACCCACTCCGAAGACTACGAGGACTTCACATCTCGCTTCGGAGCTTCGAATATCCACTTGCGCGACGCTTTGGATGGCTTCACGCCGTCCGACGTCAGGGCGTGGGCTGCAGCACTTGGCACTGAAACGTTTGTGGGATCCTCCGGCCGCGTGTTCCCCACAGTGATGAAAGCGTCACCGCTTCTGCGTGCCTGGCTGCGGAAGCTTGAGGCAAGCGGCGTCAGTATTCTGACCCGGCATCGTTGGGTGGGATTCTCGGACGGGGGCTATGTGATTGCCGCGCCCGAAGGTACAAAAGTCATTCAACCGGACGCCGCCCTGCTTGCACTGGGCGGTGTGAGTTGGCCGCGGCTCGGCTCCGATGGGGCCTGGATACCGTGGATGCGCGAGCGCGGCATAGCTGTCGATCATTTTCAACCCGCCAATTGCGGTTTCGACGTCGATTGGAGCGACGTTTTGCGACAGCGGTTTTCGGGTACGCCGGTCAAAGCGGTCACAGCCACTTCGGCAGCAGGTACTATCCCCGGTGAATTCGTTATCAGCCATCAAGGCATCGAGGGGAGCCTGGTTTACGCCCATGCGGCTGCGCTGAGAGACAAATTGTCTCTCGGAAAACCGACATCGCTTGTGGTTGATCTAGCACCGGGCCGCTCGCTGGAGCGAATTGCCCACGACCTAGGTCGACAAGATCCAAAAGCAAGCCTGACCAACCGACTCCGCAAGGGGGCTGGCATCGACGGGATCAAAACATCTCTCCTCCGTGAGCTTGCCAGTGGCGAGTGCCTCAGCGATCCGGCTCGATTGGCACGCCTCATCAAGGCTCTTCCCATCCCTGTTCTTAGACCTCGTCCAATTGCTGAAGCGATCTCTTCGGCAGGCGGCATCGGGTGGGACGAAATTGACCCGGACTATATGCTCAAGACACTTCCGGGCCTCTTCGTTTCCGGTGAAATGATCAATTGGGAAGCGCCGACCGGCGGGTACCTTTTGACGGCTTGCCTTGCCACCGGCCGGGCGGCAGCGCTTGGAATCGACAAGTGGCTTAGAACTGCGTAGCGTGCGCTTAATCCGATCGCGTTGCCGCATCAGAAGCCCACATGACGAAGCTTTCTGGCGAGCATTTGATACAAAGGCTCTTCATTTTCGCTTTCGCACCACCGGCCAATACGACGGTACCGATCTAACGCCGCTTCGGCTGGAACGTATGCTCCTCGGCCGGAAATTGCCCGGAGCGGACCTCTTCGGCGTAGGCGTGGGCTGCCTGCGCGACTAGCGGGCTCAAATCGGCAAAGCGTTTGACGAAACGCGGCCTAAAGTCGTTGAATAGTCCCAGCATGTCATCCGACACCAGCACCTGGCCATCACAGGCTGGCGACGCGCCGATGCCAATGGTCGGGATGTTCAGCGAAGCGGTGATGTCGCGCGCAACCGGCTCAACAGTCCCCTCGACGACAACAGCGAAGGCGCCGGCCTCGGCGATAGACAATGCATCACGGCGGACCTTTTCCGCCTCCTCGTTCGAATGTCCGAGCGAGCGAAACCCACCGGCAGTATTTACCAACTGAGGCATCAGCCCGACGTGGCCAAAAACAGGAACACCTCTTGCAGCGAGGAAAGCGACCGTTTCGGCCATCTCCTGACCACCCTCAAGCTTGACACCATCGCAGCCGGTCTCCTGCATCAGTCTTACCGCACTGCGCAAGGCTTGCTCCTTTGATTCCTGATAGCTGCCGAACGGAAGATCAACGATTACACAGGCATGCGACACGCCGCGCATGACAGCGCGGCCATGTGCAGTCATCATGTCAAGCGTCACGCCGACTGTCGTCTCCATGCCATAAAGCACCATGCCGACAGAGTCGCCGACTAGGAGAAGGTCGCAGTGTGGATCGAGTAGGCGCGCGATCGGTGTCGTATAGGCCGTCAGACAGACGACGCGCTCCTTCCCCTTCATGCCACGTATCGATGCCGTCGTCATCCGCTTCTGTTTGCCGTGAGTGCTCACTATGCCGCCCTCCCACCCTTGGTCGACTTGCTGCCAATGACCCGGTTGTCGAGCAGACGCGTGTTACCAATGCGGACGAAAAGCGCCACCAGCGCGGGCGCCGATTGCAACGAGGGCAGCCTCTCGAGCGTGTCAGGATGGCGTACCGCAACCACCTCCGGACAAGCAAGTCGCTCTGCTGCGATGAATTGCTTCAACAAAGCCTCCAACTCCTCGGGGTTGTCACATCCACCTGCATAAAGCCTCTCGGCCTCGGTAAGCGCTCTTGGCACAACCACAGCCGCCGCCCTCTCCTTTTCGTTGAGGTAGACGTTGCGTGAGGAGCAGGCCAGTCCGTCGGCTTCCCGCATAGTCGGCACGGCAACGATTCGAACCGGTTGAGCAAGATCCTCAACCATTCGCTTGATCAGCGCCACCTGTTGGTAATCCTTTTCGCCGAAATAGGCGCGATCGGGCTGTGCGATGTTAAAGAGCTTCGTCACGACCGTCGCAACGCCTGCGAAATGCCCTGGCCGGACCTCTCCTTCCAATTGGTTTCCAAGCGTGGGCACATCGACAATCGTCACCATCGGACGGGGATACATCTCGCTCACGTCGGGAGCAAACAGGACATTGACACCCGCGGCCATGAGCATGGCGGCATCGCGCTCCAGATCGCGTGGATACTTGGCGAGATCCTCGTTGGCACCGAACTGAAGCGGATTAACGAATATCGAAACAACGCTCACGTCATTTTCGGCACGTGCGCGGGAAACCAATTCCATGTGACCGACATGGAGAAAACCCATTGTCGGGACAAGCCCAATCTTGCGCGCCTCAACGCGATAGCCGCCCAGGTGTTCGCGTAGTTCTGCAATCGTACGAACAATGCGCATGAAACCTCCTCCAAATTCCCCGCCCGCAGTGCGGACTAGACAAATGGTGGCGGATAGAACTTGATTTGCCAGAGAGCGTCAACGTCGCCTGAATCATTATAACGATTAGGTACGACGGGAGGCATCCATTATTTTCAGGCGACAGCAAATGGATGGGCCTCTGGCCTTGTCTGTTGGCGTCGCTCTGGCCACGCAGACACGGAGGGGCTAGCGGCAGAGGATGGGGGGACGGGCCTCTCCAACTCGCCGTATGCGACTTTGTTTATTCTTTTTGTCCAAACTCTGCCCCACTGATGGTAGAAGAGAACCTCGCGGCACGAATGCCCTTCACGGGTGTCACGGCAATGTCCGAACAACGACGGAGGGATGGTGACTAATCCTTATGAGATTCTGGGCGTCCGGCGGGACGCAACCGACGAGCAGGTGAAGGCCGCATACCGACGGCGCGCCAAAGCGACACATCCGGACTCGGGCGGCGAGCCGGACGCGTTCGGTCGTGTACAGAAGGCCTACGAGCTTCTTCTCGACCCAGTCCGCAGAAAAGTCTTTGATGACACCGGCTACGATGTGGAGTTGGCGGATCCAGTAGACCTGCAGGCCCTGATGGTTATCGAAAAGCTGGTCAATCAGCTGACCTTGGATGAGCGCGAGCCGGGTACGTTTGATCCGCTTGCCCGTATGCGCTCGGACCTTTCGGAAGAAATGCGCAAAGCGCGCTTCAGCAAACGCGAGCTCGAGCGTCATGCCTCTCGCATCGAGCATCACCTCGAACGCCTGGAAAAGCGGCCCGCGACCGATATCCTGGGTTCAATGCTGCGGGCACGCATCAAGGCAATTGCCACAGCAATCAGCGAAACTGACGCAAAGATCAAAGCCAGCGAGCGGGCATGCGAAATGCTCTACGACTACAGCTATGAAGTGGATGTTCAGGAGATCGAGGAAGGCCTTGCAGTCGAAGATCAGTCAGCGCCTACTCTGAGAAGCAAACGTGAAGAGCGGCCACTCTGGGTCGTGCCGACCGCCGCCCAAGAGGGTTAAGTTACGGTCCCGCGCCGCTAAGCGGCGCGCTGTTCCGTCCCCTGGATGGCCGCAAGCTTCCACTCGTTTCCTTGCTTGCGCACGAATGTCCAGATTTCTGTCGTTTCCGTCGGGTGACTATTGTCGCCACTGACCAGCTTGCCGCTAGCACGCTCGACGAGGGAATCGATCGACGAATAGCGCATGGCAAGCGTGGCATAGTCCGCCCCATCTTCGCGCCACGCCTCGGCTATATCGCCTTGCAGCAGCTTGATATTCGACACTTGGTTGCGCACACCGTTTGTCGCATTCTCTCCAAGCTCCTCGGCAAGGTAGGACATAGCCTCGGGCGTCGTCAGGCGACGCAACGTGCCATAGTCTTCGTGTCCGTATGCCGTCTGCACCTCAGTCAGCAGTTCCTCGAAACGGTCGAGATCACTTTGCCCCAAACCAACTTCACCATCAGGCTTTCTGCTTGCCTGTCCCTGGCCGTAGCCGACAGCCGACCCGATCGACGGAATCCGGAGGGGCGCGTTCCCGCTGGGAGCCATGTGGCTGCTTCCAGCAGAGCTTGCAGATCCATACGCAGGTTGTCGACGGTTCGCAAAGAAACGCACTGCGAAGGAGATCGCAATGGCGATCAACGCAATTTGCATCAACATGCCTAGTAACCCGAAGCCGCCGCCAAAGCCGTGGCCAAGCAACATGCCAAGAAGACCGCCGGCAATGAGCCCGCCGATCATCGACCGTCCAAAGCCGTTAAACAGGCCTGGTCTTTGTGTATTGAGCGGCGACTGGCCGGCATATGGCGCGTTGCTCTGCGGACGGGGCGTCATCGATCGCTCAATTGGCGCAGCCGGAGACGGTGCGGTGCTCGTTGCGGGCGGCGCCTGGAACGTTCGAGTACCGCGGCTCCCGAAACCCGAACTGCCCGCTCTGCGCGCATCGGCTTCACCGATCGAGGCAAATACGGTAGCGCCTGTTAGAACGGCAATCGCCACAATCTTGGCAAAACGCGAAACGGCACCCGGCATCCAATCTCTCCTGTCGCGACGAATAATGCATGTCAGCAGCTTATATAGGGACTGTTTTAACGGTTTGAAGCTTTGATTGTGCAATCGCTATTGGCAGACATCGACCCAGGTTGCGCGTGTGAGTTCCGCCAAGCGGTCAGTCGAAATCCGCACCGCCGAATTGGTGGACCCGGCAGCAGGCACAACCACATCAAATCGCCTCAGGGAAACGTCGCAGTAGATCGGAAGAACCTTCGGCAGGCCAAATGGGCATACTCCGCCGACAGGATGACTGGTCACCTCCACGACTTCCTCCGGCCCCAGCATGCGGCCCTTGCCGCCAAAGGTATCCTTGAACTTCCTGTTGTCGAGCCGCGCCAGGCCACCGGCCACGACCAGCATGGTCTCCTCGCCCACTCGTAGGCAGATAGTCTTGGCGATCTGCGCGGGATCAACTCCATGCGCCTCGGCAGCCAGTGCTACGGTCGATGAACTCTCGACGGTTTCGATGAT
This sequence comes from Hyphomicrobiales bacterium, assembly GCA_900466605.1. Lineage (GTDB taxonomy): Bacteria > Pseudomonadota > Alphaproteobacteria > Rhizobiales > Rhizobiaceae > Rhizobium. The sequence continues at coordinate 23,827 of UBMU01000033.1, read as the reverse complement.
CTCTATATCGGGAGCATTGGCGCTGAAAAAGGCGCGGACGGTTTCTAGACTCATGGGCAAAGGCTAGCGCAGGAGCGGAAGCAAATGAAGCCCGATGGACGATGCCTACACATGCGCCGATCCGGTCTCAATGAGTTTCACGCTATTTTCCTGACAGAGGCGACGAATAGAGGGAGTGATGCACCGATCGGTGATGAAGGTGTGGACCTGGGGAAGTTGCGCGATGCGAACGGGCGCAGTCCGCTCGAACTTCGTCGAATCTGCGACAAGAATGACGTGCCGGGCGTTAGCAATTATGGCTTGCGCCACCTTTACCTCGCGAAAGTCGTAGTCAAGCAACGCCCCGTCTTCATCGATCGCGGACGCACCGATGACAGCATAGTCTACCTTGAACTGCCTGATGAAATCGACCGCGGCCTCACCCACAATGCCACCGTCGGAACCACGAACCACGCCCCCGGCGATCACGACTTCGATCATTGGAAACAGCCGAAGTCGGTTGGCAACGTTGATATTGTTGGTAATCACCATCAGTTCTTGGTGGTTTGTCAGTGCTTCACCAACAGCCTCGGTTGTCGTGCCTATGTTTATGAAAAGGGAGGCGTTATTAGGAATAAGGCCAGCCGCAGCAAGACCGATCGCCTGCTTTTCAGTCGCCGCGATCTGACGTCTCGCGTCGTACTTTACATTCTCAGTGCCAGTTGGAAATGTCGCTCCACCGTGAACACGAGTCAGTATCTGTGCATCACAGAGGTCGTTCAGATCTTTACGAATCGTCTGTGGGGTGACCGAGAAGTGAGATGCCAGTTCCTCGACGAAAACGCGGCCGTTCGACCTGGCCATTCCCACTATTTCGGTTTGTCTATCACTCAAGAACATGAGTTCGGCCTCTTTCGCTCACATTTCGTGTCGCTGACTGGAAATGCTTAACAGAGGCCTCAGCAGGCGCAAGAGCGATCGTCACGCGACAACGGGCACCGCTTGGGACTTTCGGACTATTACGCGCGAAATCATTGGAGCTCGCCGCGAATGACCTAGCAGAACATACAAAAGCGTCGAATTGCGCATTAACCCACATGGTCCGCGGCGGGTTTGTACGGACGCCTGACGAGAAATAGGACGCCTATTTCTCCCACAGCACCAGTGAAGCTGAGCATTCCACGTTGTGGACACACACGCGCAGGCTGTTGTAGATAACGACATACGGAAATACTATCCGTTTCAGCTGTCGGAGGGTTTGCCTAGTTTGCGGTTTCCTGCGATCTCCTTGCGGGTGGAACGCGAGGGTCCAAAGAGGGCCACAAATGATGCGGATGAAATGCTCGAACTCAACACGACAACAGGAACGAAGCGTTTGCAGCGATTGATCGGCGCGTATGTGATCAATCTGGACAGCTCTTCAAAGCGATGGGCAGAAGTATCATCGCAGGCGAACTTGGCTGGCATGCAGATCGATCGAGTCCCAGGCGTCGATGGGCGCTCGATTTCCGCGGCACAGAGAGCAGGCTTTAACGAGAAAGAGTTTCTGCGCCGGAACGGCCGCCAGATGCTACCTGGCGAGTACGGCTGCTATCGCGCGCACATGCGCGCCCTGGAGGCCTTTCTCTCAAGTAACTACGAAACCGCCATTATTATGGAAGATGACGTGGAATTGTGTCAGGATTTTACTCAGAGGGCGGCCGCACTCCTGAGAGCAGTTCCCTCAGCTGAGGTGGTTAAGTTGCTCAATCACCGATCAAAGTGGTGTCGCACAGTGGCTGTGTCGGACTATGGAGATGCCGTTGGGCGATGCCTGCATGGACCACAAGGGTCTGCTGCGTGCTATATCGTTACGCGCGTGGGCGCTCGGAAACTATTGGAGGGCGCAAGCAACATCGTGTTTCCTTTCGATATGACCCTTGAGCGCGGGTGGAAGACAGGCGTCAACATCTATACAGTTAAGCACAATATGGTCGAGCTGTCCCAGCGATCCACTGAGAGTCAGATCGCCAGCAGAGCCCAGTATCGTGCAGTCAAATTGCGGGGAACAAGGAAGGTTCGGACACACTTTCTCCGCTTGATCGAGTATGTCCGCCGTATCAGGTATGCCCTTTCATGATGATCTCGATGCCGCGCAATCATACGAAAGCAACAATCATCGACCTCACCACAGGCCTCTTGTGGCTGGCGATGATGTCCGTCACGTTGATCGAGAGCGACGCCTACAGATACGCAGCGCTCTTGCTGATGAGCTTGACGCTGATTTCTCGCAAAGTCCGCCTCAGTGTCACCTCGAAAGACTGGCTGGCGATTGTCTGCCTGGCATGGGGCACTTATACGCTAGCGAGATTTCTTTTTGGCTTGATAGTTTTCGGTGAGAAAGGCGCATCGGAGTGGCTCTACGCTTTCGCACTCTTCTTCCCTGCGATGGGCGTTGCCCTGCACGCGAGCTGGCATCTCGTTAAGCCCATATTAATGGCTTTCTTCTGCAGCGCCCTAATTCTCTTGATTGTCTCGACGCCATTTCTTGCAATCATGACTGGCGTGCAGATATCGCCTCTATTCCACCATAACTCGATTCACGGCGCCGTCGGGTGCGGCTTTGTCTTCATTGGGGCATTTTACTGGACACTGCATCAATGGGAGACCGGTAGCTCGGCACGAACAAAGGCAATTGTTGCAGCAATAGCCGTAATGGTTGTCGGCCTCGCGCTTTTCAATATTTATGGAGCAAAATCCAAAGGAGTTTGGCTCGCACTTGTGCCGGCTCTCGGGCTTATGATTGCCGCAGCACTTTTCTACCTCAGGCGCAAGGCCGTGGTTGTTGCCGCGATCGGCGGCCTCTTGATCTTGTCCTGCGGCATCTATGCGGTACGTGACAACGTGGCGCACTTCGGAGCGGCCACTTTCAATTCCGTCGTGTCGATCGTCGCGCGCCTGGATGACGGCGTATCGCTGGAACGAGTAATGCAGGACGCAATTGCCTCGCCGGAGACGCCGATTTCCCTCGATGAACGTCTGCAGCTCTGGGCCAATGCGATTGACGTAATATCCGTCGCTCCTGCCTTTGGCAGCGGCAACAGTTGGCTTGCGATTTGGCAAACGACCCCCTATCGCGGCGTAACCTACACTCTGCTGCATGACGGCTACCTTGAAATCCTCGTCCGACACGGGTTTGTCGGTCTTTCCATCCTGACGCTGATTGTGGTCTCGGCCATCTATCGCGTTTATCGGGCTTCATCGACAGGTGTGATCAGCAGCAGCGCCTTTGCCTGCTATTTGACGTTCGCGGTCTACTTTGCCTTTACGATCCTCAGCAATTCGAACAACCGTCTTGCCATTGGTGAATCCTACGCTTTGCTGTTTGCGGCCACATGCTTTGCTTGTTCGATAAGGCTGCGTTCGATTTCGGCGCAGCATAGGTCTCCTCTGCAGGCAGACGCCTTGTCGAGCCCATTCCCGGCCCAGGGGTAAGGCCGATGCACGCCGTTTCCGACAGGTACGTTCAAAGCATTCTTGATTTGCCGCGACCTACAAAGCGCGCGTTGGCAGTGCTGGTTGATTCATGCTTGTGCGTTCTGACCATCTGGCTGGCCTTCTGTTTTCGCCTGAATGAATGGGTTGCGCTTACAGGGTTGCAGCTGCTGACAATTCCAATATCCCTTGTGATTGCCCTGCCAATATTCATCACAATGGGTCTTTACCGGGCAATCTTTCGCTTTCTTGGCTGGTCAGCCTTCATCACAGTGATTAAGGCAATAACGATCTACGGCCTTGCCTTCATGGCAATTTTTACCGCCATCAGTTTTCCTGGAATACCTCGCACGATTGGGATAATGCAGCCGCTGCTGCTGCTGCTGGCGATCGGCCTAAACCGCTTTATGGCAAGATATTTCCTGAGCGAGGCCTACAAGCGGATCCTGAGACAGAACGCACAGACGAACATGCTTATCTACGGGGCCGGATCCGGAGGCAGGCAGGTCGCCGGCGCGCTGAGTGGCAGTGCAGATTTCAAGGTTGTCGGCTATCTCGACGACGACCGAAGTCTTCATGGCAGCCTGATCGGCGGCATAGCTGTCTATGATCCGGAAAAGATCGTCGAATTGAGCGCACGGCTGAACGTGCGCACGATCCTTCTGGCGCTTCCCAAGATCGATCGTCCGCGCCGGAACGAAATCCTTGAGAAACTGAGGGGCGCGCGCGTTGCCGTGCGCACCGTTCCCGATCTGAACGCACTTGCCGGAGGCCAGGCGGAATTCACCGATCTGCAGGAACTGGATATTGAGGATCTCTTGGGTCGAACGCCTGTTAAACCGGATGAGGCGCTATTGGAGCGCAACATCCGCGGCCGGGTGGTCTTGGTCACGGGGGCGGCTGGATCCATTGGTAGCGAACTCTGCCGTGGACTGGCAAGATTGAAGCCATCTGTATTGCTGGTCCTCGACCAGAATGAATACGGGCTCTATGCCCTGGAGAATGAACTCCTCGGCGATGATCCGGATCCGGCGGTTCAAATTGTGCCTCTCCTTGCGAATGTTTGCGATGAGCTTCGCATCCGCAAGATAATCGAAACGTGGAAACCAAACACCGTCTATCACGCGGCGGCGTACAAGCATGTGCCGCTAGTCGAGAAGAACCCCGTCGAGGGTGTCAAGACGAATGTTTTTGGGACCATTGCGGTAGCACGAGCCGCAATCGATGCGGGTGTCGAGCGATTCATACTGATCAGTACCGACAAGGCCGTCAGACCGACCAACGTTATGGGTGCCACCAAGCGGCTCGCGGAAATGGCGCTTCAGGGTTTGGCGGCCGAGGGCGCCTCGACTATTCTTACCATGGTACGCTTTGGCAACGTATTGGGATCGTCCGGATCGGTCGTTCCCCTCTTCCGCCAGCAAATTCGGCAAGGCGGCCCTATCACCCTGACACATCCCGAGATCACACGCTTTTTCATGACTGTGCCGGAAGCAACCGAGCTCGTGATCCAGGCCGGCTCCATGGCGAAGGGTGGCGATGTTTTCGTCCTCGACATGGGCGAACCTGTCAAGATAATCGATCTTGCCCGACGCATGGTTGAACTGTCGGGCCTCACCATCAATGACGAGCGAAATCCGTCGGGTGATATCAGCATTGTCACAACCGGCCTGCGCCCGGGAGAGAAGCTTTACGAAGAACTGCTGATCGGGGACAATCCCGAGCCGACGGAACACTCTAAAATCATGCGCGCACGGGAGAGGTTTGTTGGTTGGAAGATGTTGACGCCGAAGCTCCAACAACTGAATTCCGTCGCCGACGAGGGGGATGTTGACGGGCTGCGGCGTATTCTCAGCGAACTTGTGCAGGACTATCGCCCCTTCGACGTGGTGGTTGACTTGGTGTCGCTTCGTCAAGGTGTCTCGCCATGACGACCGGCTTGGCAGAAGAATTGCGTGGTGTCCTGCGGTCGGTGCGGAGCTGAGATGCTGCTGGTTACCGGGGCGACCGGTTTTGTCGGTCACGATTTGCAAGACAAATTGCGTACCCGCTCCCTTGATTTCAGAGCCGCGAGCCGTTCCAGCCAGGCTGGGTATATCGCCGTCGGTGAGATTGATGGCGCTACCGATTGGAAAGCCGCCCTGACTGGTATCGATACTGTCGTTCACCTCGCGGCGGTCAACCAGAATGTCATCAAAGGCCCGGGCTCGGGCGGCGCGCTTTTTCGAACAGTCAACACGGACGGTGCAATCAACCTTGCCAGGCAGGCCGCAGCCGTAGGGGTCAAACGGTTCGTATTTCTCAGCACCATCAAGGTGAACGGTGAACGAACGATCAAAGGACGTCCGTTTACCTCACATGACACGCCTAGCCCGGCGACAGACTATGCGGCATCCAAACTCGAAGCCGAGCAATTGCTGAGCGCGTTGTCGAAATCATCCGGCATGGAAGTCGTCATCATCCGTCCACCATTGGTCTATGGACGCGGCGCTGGCGGAAGTTTCCGGGCGCTCACAAAGCTGGTGCGAAGCGGAATTCCTTTACCTCTTGCGTCGATCAATAATCGAAGATCGATGGTTTATGTCGAAAATCTCACTGACCTCATTGTAAGGGCGGCACTCCATCCCGCCGCCTCGGGACAAGTACTGCTGGCAGGCGATAGTGAAGCCGTCTCGACGCCGGAACTATTGAAGCGGCTCGCTCTCGCAATTGGGTGCCCTGCGCGATTGGTGCCATGTCCTCCGGCTGCATTGCGGGTGTTTGGGCAGATCACGGGCAAGGGAGAACTGATATCCCGCCTGACTGATTGGCTCGAAGCAGATGTGGCTGGTACGCAAGAGCTATTGGATTGGAAGCCGCCTTTTGATATGGGGCATGCCCTGAAGCGCTCTTTTTAAGCTTCTTCTTGCTCTAATTTACAACAGGGAACGTGAACCTTCCGATGCTCCACGGCTTTAACAGATTTCTGAAGCGGCTATTCGATATCTGCGCAGCGTGCCTTGGACTGATCATTTTGTCGCCGGTCTTGCTGGTCCTTGTGATCCTTGTACGTAGATCATCTCCTGGTGGCGCGTTTTTTCTTCAGGAGCGTGTCGGGCGCGGCGAGGCAACCTTTGTTTGCATCAAATTTCGGACCATGGCCGCCGGATCACCCAATGTCGGCTCTCATGATGCGGCCTCATCCTGGATCACGCCACTTGGTAGAAAGCTCCGGGCCTATAAGCTCGATGAGTTGCCGCAGCTCATCAATGTGTTGAAAGGTGAGATGAGCCTCGTAGGCCCTCGACCGTGCTTACCTTCACAGAGTGACGTAATCGCAGCGCGCCGCAAGCGTCGCGTTTTTTCGATCCGCCCCGGCATAACCGGGCTGGCACAGCTCCAGGGTATAGATATGTCCACCCCGGATGAACTCGCTGACGCCGACGCCAGCTACATTCAAAAAGCCGGCTTCTGGCAGGACATTGTTCTCATGCTCAATACCGTTGCCGGTCGGGGAACGGGCGACGCGGCCAACAAGTAGCCCGGCGGGTGGTCGTGCCGCCACCGGACCGCGAAAATGTGGAACCGCCACCGCTGCCGCTGCAACTATCGCTCCCAAACCAACTGCGTTAGAAGAATCCCAGCAAATCGTCGGGGAGAATTTCAATGACGAGCGGTATGCAGCAGACCGCAGCAGTGACAACTCACGGCTCCTGTCACTGCGGTGCAGTTCACTGGGAATTTCGGGGTGAAATTCCGGACGCAACGATCTGCAACTGCACGGTCTGCCGCCGCTATGGCGTGCTTTGGGCTTATGCCTATGACGGCAAAGGAATAAGTGTGGACGATAGAAGCGGTGCGCTCACAGCCTATGTCTGCGGCTCGCAGACGCTTGCGTTCAATTTTTGCAGTCGCTGCGGCAATCTCGTAAGCTGGCGTGCATTGAGGCCAAGCAACAATGGTCTTACCAGAATTGCAGTCAATCTTCGCCTCGCCGACCCCCACGATGTAGCCAGCATTCGCTTGCAGCGGTTCGACGGCCTCCACAGTTTCAAGGATCTGCCGCCGGACGCTCGTACAGTGGCCGATGTTTGGTTCTAATCCCTTGCCTCGCGGCTCAACCGGAGGCAACGTGAAAACGGCATCAGCTTCGGCAATCCCACGCGACGGGTAATGTCCCAGGGACCCAGATACCCTTCAGGCCGGATGACAAAGTTCCTGGCTTCGATCGCGCAAAGTCCGGCCGATCGACCGGATCAACGTTGCCTCGAAGGATTTCGGCGAAGTGAAGGGCAAGTTCAGACGATACACTCGATCATCCCAGTAGACAGACGCCGCCGGGTTGTGGCGTATTCTCGCAACCGAGTATGAGAGCGAACAGGATGAACCCGGAGATGGCAGTGCCACAACGCCCCTGGCGGGCTCTGATCCGCCAGGAATGGCTCCTTGCGGTCAGCATCGTGACAAGTGTTGTGTTCGAGCTTTTCGGCGGCAATCTCTTCAGGCTGCTTGTCAACCCAATAAGCCTCTTCGTGATATTTGCCTGGCTGTTCTCAGTCGTGCTCGGTTCGGCACTGTCCGTCGTGCGTCATGCCGACAACCTCGCCACGCAACTCGGAGAACCATACGGAACACTCATCCTGACGCTCTCGATAACGTCCATTGAAGTCATGGCCATCACCGCAGTCATGCTGCATGGCGAAAACAACCCGACGCTGGTACGCGATACACTCCTTGCGGTTGTCATGATTATCCTCAATGGCATGGTGGGACTGTCGTTGCTGGTTGGAGGCTGGCGACGGCATGAGCAACACCACAATCTCCAAGGGGCCAACGCCTATCTTGGTGTCATTGTGCCGCTGGCAACGTTGAGCATGATTATGCCGGACTTCACCCATCCGACCAATGGACCAGCCTATTCAACGGCTCAGCAAACAGTGCTCGTCTTCATCTCAGTCGGCCTCTACAGCGTGTTCTTGAGCCTGCAGACGGGCCGCCATCGGGGCTTTTTCATCGACGATCCTGGCGAGACGTCGGATCATGCCAGGCCGGTTGAAACTCCGCTCTGGCTTCCAATCATTCTGCTGATTGCCTACATGGCTTCAGTGGTATTCCTTGTTGAACAGCTTGCCGCACCGATTGACTACTTCATCGAGACACTTCACGCCCCAGCCGCGCTTGGTGGCGTCATCATGGCGATCCTCGTCGCAACGCCAGAAGCGATCAGCGCCGTGCGTGCGTCTGTGGCCAACCATTTGCAGCGTTCAGTCAATATTTTCCTGGGATCCGTTCTGTCGACAATCGGGCTCACCGTGCCGGCGATGCTGGTCATCAGTCATCTTAGTGGGCATCCTGTCGTGCTCGGGCTGGAGCGCGGTGATAGCGTGATGCTGGTGCTTACTTTGGCGGTGAGCATTATAACCTTCGCGAGCGGTCGGACGCACCTGATCCAGGGCGCCGTGCATCTCGTCCTGTTCGTGGCCTATTTCCTGTTGCTGTTTCAAGGTTGAAGGCGGAAGGCATTCGGGAGAAGGTCAACGCGACTATGATCGTGGCTGATCTCGAATAGTCGATCGAGTGCCCTACCCCGACACCGACCGGTCTCCTCAAGCCTGTGCCGTACGTCTGCTGTGACGCTCATCCTTGAGTGAAAGGGCTTGGAGCGTCGCTACCTCAATCATCCTCTCACGTGCCGGCAGCGGTGTCAGATTGTGGTCGGCGTCTGGAAACAGATGTAGCTGCACGTTGGGGTAGGCGGAAAGCCGTTCGCCTGCATCACCAAAATTGACCCGGAACATCTCCTGGCCTTCGTCGCCTTCCGTGTAGATGATCGAGAGCTGGGTTCCGCGGCTAGCCAGGACTTGGAAATCTTCGTGAACCTGCCGCGTGAGCTGAGTGAGCGGCTTGGCCGGCGCAAAGACCGACGACAACCTGCCGGCCATGCGGTCGACAATGCGCACGGAGATATTCTTGGCAACAGCGCCGAGATCGAGGTCACGGCCCCAGAGGCGGCGAAAAGTATCCGGGTCCAGGGCGTTCTTCAGATAGGACTTCAGGGTCTTCGGCAACCCCTTGAAGCGCCAGCGGAATGCGACCGGATTGACGATCAAGCAGGCATCCCACCGTGGATCGGCAAGCACGCTTCGGAAAGCGACATAGGCGCCGCTACAGCGTCCAATCAGGACGGTTCGAGCGCCCGCACTGCGGCTATCCAGAAAGTCCCGCGCCAACTCGACATCGTCGATCTGTGTTTCGTCATAGAGGACTTGTTTGCGACGGCCGGTTACCGGTGGGCTGTCCCCGACGCCGGAGCTGTCAAAGCGCAGCGACGAAACTCCGACTTTAGCCAACTGCCGCGCAAGTTCAACAGAAGAACGTCCCCAGCCCGCCGCATGATCATAGGCCGTCGTCAAAATTACAGCGCTTACACCGGCTGAATCCTCTGTGGGTTCGCACAAGACGCCGTACAGTCGGTCATGCGGGCCAAACCGAACGAAGGTTTCACGAATTGCGGCCTGACGGACCGATGCGATCGGCTGCGGCCTCTTGCTTGGCAACATGCCATCACGCTGATACTCCGGCAGCGATTGTGTCCAGTCGATCAAATCCTTAATGAGGCCTTCGGGGATTTCCTGGTTGAGTGGATTTGAAACGAATGCATCGTAACCCGCAAATGTCGCAGTGCGCAGCTTGCACCCGATGGCCTTTAGGCGATCGCGAAGTGTGGTGTCGCCCTCCAAACCAGGACGCTCTGCAATAAAGACAGAAGGTTTAGCATTGAGATCCGCGCTATTGAGGTCAACAGCCCTGAGGTCGTCAGCGACGGCACGCGGCATGCGTAGTCCCGCGATCGATCCAGGCGAGTTGTCGCGCAGTTCTTGTTTTATGCCGAGACCGTCATTGATAAGTCTGGAATACAGCGCGAGTTCCCGCAAATAGGACCGCCCCTTCAGTACAGGGGCCAGGAGTGCAATCGCTGCGGGCGAAGGCTGCGAATTTGCTTGCAAGACTGCGAGGCTGGCGCCGATCCCTTGCCCAAGGAAAACCAGGTTCCGAGCGCCAGACAACAGCTTAAGCTCCTCGGCGGCCTTTCGGATCTGTTCATGCCACACCGCCAGACCGTGTTCGCTTGACGTGTCATCGAGCGAATTTGACGTTCCGGGATAATCGAAACGCAGGCTGGCAACACCGATCGCAGCAAAACGTTCTGCCAGGATGCGATAGAATCTGCGCGTGCACATCTCCTCAATTCCCCAGGGATTGAGAAGAAGCACGGCCAGATCGCTTTTTCTCGTGCCTTCATCCGCTGAAGCGAACAGACCAATATTTGAACCGAAGACGACCGGCCGCGATGCGCTACGCGCCTCGCCTGCGGAGTTCGCCTCGTTTTCCTTCACTATCATCATTTCTCAAGCCCCAACTCGGCAATTGCCAAGCTACTGCCACCCCGATTACTTCTAGGTGCTAAGAATTAGTAGAATCTGTACAAGCTTTATCTGAGCTCTCGCTTCGCAATCAATCACGCAAACGTGTATGTCCTCAGACCGGTCGCATCCGCCGCATCAGCGCGACACGAACACCCGCGAGATTAAGCAGGAACGCGGCGACCGTGTAAACGACCACACCTGTGACGATCGGCGCGCACAGATCCAGGACCGCATTGCCCGTGGGATGTCTGGCCACAAAGAAGGTCGGCATTGCCATCGTCGCGGTTGCAAGACTGACTTTGAGGATGGGCCGGAGCTCAAATGGCAAACGATGAGCACGATACGACAGGAAGTAGCCTGCGATTGCGCCGCCGATCTCGGCAATCAATAGGGCCCAGGCTGCGCCGACAAGCTGGAAGCGCGGTACAAGCACAAGCATGCCAATGATATTGATCGCCAGAATGATCAGGCCTTGCGCACCCATCAGCCCCGGTTTCTTCGCCAGCTGGAAACTGACATGCACGAACTGATAGGAAATCGAGCGAAACAGCCAGGCAAAAACCAGGATCGGGATGAGAGTGGCGGCGGCGTCGCGAAACTCGGCACCGAGGATCAGGCTCGCGAAACCAGGCGCCACCAGCGCCAGTCCGACCACCATCGGCATCAACACCGTCAGCAGGACCTCGGCGGTTTCCATAAGATGCCTGTTGGTGGCCTTGTGGCCGTCGTTCGCCAACAAGCGGATCGCTACCGGAATCGTCGCCGATCCGATCGCAACACCGGGAAAAAGGATAATCTGCCGGACGAGATCGGCAGCAGCGCCATAGACGCCTGCCGCTGTTTCGCCGATATAGGCTACGATGATGATGCGGTCGAGAACTGTGTGCAATACGAAGATGAAGGACGAGGCCGTCATCGGAAGGCCAAACCGCAACATATCCTTCAAGAGCCCGGCGTCGAACGAATGGCGGGGGCGACGCCAGACGCCCGGTGCATATACCAACAGCGTCACGAGGTACGAGCAGCCAACGCTGACGAGGAGGCCCTGTCCGCCCATTCCGAAAACCATGACAAGGCCGGCAGAAAAGACAAGTGTCAGGACCGCACGCAGAATGACCGACCACATGTAAGCGCCGGTCTGCTGGCGTGATCGGAAAACTTCCTGGACGAACTCGAACAGCCCCACCATGAAGGCGACGAAAACTGCTGGCACGACGTAGGTAGATGAATCCTCAGCGATCAGCCATGTCACGACAATGACGAGCGGACTGAGCAACATCAGCCCCGCATAGGTGCAAAGAGCGGTCGTGCGGACATCCTTCGTTCCACCTTCCGAATCGAAGCGCAGAACCGAGAACTTTATCCAACCGAACAGCAGCGTGGAGATGACACCGGCAACGCCAGTGCCGACGACATAGATGCCGTATTCGTGCGGACTGAGCATGCGTGTAAAGAGCACGACCGAAACAAAGCCGAATAGTGCCGAGACGGCATTCGCGATCATGTATGTCGATATTTGGCGAAACATCATTCGGCCGCGCGCGTGAACTTGTCGATCACCTTCATCAATGCCTTGGGCCGGCACTCGGCATCGAGCGGCAGTGGACGGTTTGGTTTGCCGTCCTCGCGCTTGAACCACATCGGCACCCAAGTATAGCGATCAGTAATTCCCCAGGTCAAAATTGCGCTCGGGCGCGCAGCCTCACATATTGCTCCGAGGAAATCGCGTGCTCGCGCAGCGACTATCTGGTCGCGGTCATACTCGCGCGCAGGCAGCTTGTCGTCGATCACGTCGAGTTCAGTCACCAGGACATCGAGCTGCATCTTCTTGACCTCCTCGACGAATGCCGACAGGCCTTCTCTATCAATCTCCATGTCGCCGGGAAGGTGTCCCTGAATGCCGACGGCGTGAAGCGGAACGTCACGATCCTTTAGATCGCGCAGAAGATTGAGTAGCGCCGTGCGCCGGTCGCGGCATTGAGCTGTCGGATTCTCGATGTTGTAGTCGTTGACGACGAGCTGAGCCGATGGATCGATGTCGGCTGCGGTGCGTAAGGCAATCTCGATATAGCGCTTACCGAGCCGTTCTTGCCAGATCGAATCCCGGATCACTGAGCCCTTCTCCGGTCTTTCGGCGATCGCCTCGTTGACGACATCCCAGCTGGGAATCCGTCCCTGATAGTGTCCGACGACCGTCGTGATATGATGGACGAGTTCGCGTTCCGCTTCCGCCGAACTCGCAATGGTCTTCGTCCAATCGGGCATTGCGCCGTACCACGCCAATGTGTGACCACGCATCTGCATGCCATTCCGGTCGGCGAAGTCCATCAGTCGATCAGGCTGATCGAACACGAACTGGTCCTGGCCCGGGCGCAGGTCGATCCATTTCAGACCGCCCTCGCCGACGACAAGTTGGCAGTGATCAATTATGGCTGCCTTGTAGTCTAATTCCGGATCGAGGAGATCCGTTCTTACCGCCGCACCATAAGGAATTGCGCCCCTTGCAGATGCCGCTTTAGCAGCACGGTCATTTCCAACCAAGGTGTCGAGGGCGCCGGAAGATGCCAGGCCGGCACCGAGGGCGCCGAGAACGAAGTCCCGCCTGCGCATACATCAACTTCCTTAGAACTGTATTTAAATGGATCAGAATTAGACTACCCACGCAGGCAAGACCAGCAGCTTCTGGCTTTTAGCCGACAGTTGTCTCGCGCGCACGCGGCAATAGAAATTGCCATTAATGGATACTTAAGGAAAATCAGGTCTTTTAACCATAAATCTGCGTTTTTGCGCCGTGTCAGTCAGATCTCACCGCCATGTATGAAGCCGCCCCCAGAAATCAGACCCCGGTCATTACTACACGTGGCTGGGCGACGAGCCGGGAGCGGAATATCGCGGACATTCGACCCGCGCCAGCCCTGAAAATTGCCGAACCCTCTCCCTTGGAGAACCCAACGGCTGTCTTCCACGAGCTCTTTCAGTTTGATCTGGCCCGTATCGTCACCTGGTTGCGTAAAGGCCTCATCTGGATCGCTGCATTTGCGATCCTCGGCTCAGTCGCGGGTTATGCCGTCGTCCTTGTCGTCAAGCCACGCTATGCGGCCGGCATTGACCTACTGGTAGACCCGTCAAACCTGCGTGTCGTCGCTGACGACATCTTCTCCGAAAGCATGCAGCGAGACACACAATTGCTCGATGTCGAGAGCAAATTGAGGGTCCTGACATCAGGTAACGTGCTAAACCGCGTGATCAAAGAACTAAAGCTCGCCACAGATCCGGAGTTCGTTGCCGCGACATCGAAGGATCCCGACGGTGACGCACTTCGCGCGCTCGCAAAGCGAGTTACGGCTCGCCGCGACGAACGATCTTTCATTGTCAATGTCGCCATATGGACGCAGGACCCAGCCAAGTCTGTCAAAATCACCAATGCCATCGTGACTGCGTTTCAGGAGGAACTCGCCAAGGCAGAATCGGAAGGAGCCGGGCGCGCGGCCAGCTCCCTGTTTGCACGCCTTGCAGACCTGAAAGCAGAGGTTGCCAAGGCAGAGGCTGCGGTTGAGATGTTCAAGCGCGAACGAGGCCTGCAGTCGAGTTCAGGCGAACTCGTCAGCACCCTGATGTCCAACCAGACGAACACTCAACTGATCGATGCCAAGGCGCGCCTCATTCAGGCACAATCTCGCTACAACGAACTGGTCGCGACAAATCCCAAGAACCGTCTCAACGCATCCGCTTTGCAGTCCGAGACGATGACTATGCTGCGCACGCAATATTCCACGTTGCGACAGCGTGTGACGTCACAATCTGCAGTCCTCGGGCCACGACATCCGATAATTCTGGCTCTTGACCCTCAACTGCGAGCGCTGGAGGGCCAGATCGATGCGGAGACGGCTCGCATTGTGCAAGCGGCAAAGGCCGAACTCGATCAGGCCAGGTCGGCCCTTGACGCTCTGAATTCAGAAGCCAACCAGATGAAATCTTCCGTTTTCCAGGATACGACCGCGCAGATCCACCTGCGAGAGCTCGAGCGTGAAGCTCGCGCGAAGGCGGCGGTCTACGAAGCATTCATGGCCAGGGCCGGAGAGGCCGCCGAGCGCCAGCAGATCGACACGACGAACGTGCGGATCGTCTCGCCGGCGGTCGTACCGACAGCGCGTAGTTTCCCGCCGCGCGGCTATGTGCTTGCCAGCGTCGGCGGTTTTGTCGGCCTGGGACTCGGGTTGGCATTTGCGGTCCTTTCAGGGCTGTGGCGAGACTATCGCCGACTGAGCGCGGAGCAGGACAAAGCCTATGGCTGACATGGACAAGACGAGGGGCCGCGAAGGAGGCACTTTCGCAGCCTTTCTGTTCCTGGCTATTTTCAGCTATTTCTGGGTTGGATTGAACCCTTTTCCCGATCCGAACGCTGCCAGCCTTTCAACGCCCTATGGGGGAAGCTCGAACGTCATCAATCAGTTGATCGTGATCGTCATGTCGACGGTAGTGCTGATGACGATACTGCAGAACCCAGCGCGTCACCTACTTTTGCGGCCCTATGGCCTGCTCATTTGCCTTCTCGTCTGGCTACTCTTCACCGGTCTTTTTGCCGGCGATCCAGGCGCCGCCTACAGGCGCATCGTTTTTGCGATCCTGGTCTGCCTGTGCGCCAACGCTATGCTGCTCATTCCAAGCAACGGCAAGCAGTTTGCAAGGCTCATGTGCGCTGGTCTGGCTTGCACAATCGGCCTCTCCTACTTTGGCGTCATTGCTCTACCGCACAGAGCAATCCACCAGGCCACCGACGCACTGGAGCAGTCACTTTCGGGTGACTGGCGCGGTCATTTCGGCCACAAGAACGTTGCTGCTGCTGCGATGGTCTATGCCGTCTTCTTCGGGCTATATGCCAGAAAGTCAGGACATAACCGACTTGGACTCCTCATTACAGTGTCAGCGGCCTTCTTCGTGCTTCATGCAGGGGGGAAGACCTCAGCGGCGATGCTTCCCGCAATCCTGCTGCTGGCCTGGATTTTCGAGCGGTGGACGAAAATTGGCGCGGTGTTGCTGGTTGGCGGACTTGTCAATTTGAACCTGGTCTTGATGACCGCTGCGGTGTCGCCTTACTTCAGCAGTTTGCTTGCCTCCGCCGGCGTCGATCCGACGTTTACCGATCGCGGCTCCATCTGGCGTCTAGCGCTGTCGGCTATCGCAGAACGGCCGATCATCGGCTACGGCTTCCAATCGTTCTGGCAAACCGAAGCCTTGTTCAATAGCGGCCAGGCCATGACCACCTGGGCGGTGACCGCAGCCAACTCTCATAATGGCTATGTCGAGCAATTGATCAATGGCGGCATTCCAGCTCTCGCAATGGTAGTTATCTGGCTGGTAATGTTGCCGATCGGCTATGCGCGCCGTGCCTTGTCAGGCAGCAACGATGTTGCATTGACTCGTTTGTTTCTTCGGATCTGGTTGTTTTCCCTGTTTCTTGCCTGTCTCGAAAGCCCTTTCTTCGGCAACAGCGGACCCATATGGTTTACGATGCTTCTTGCGGTCTTCGGCTTGAGACTGCAAGCCAATGCTGGCCTTGTCAGCGGGCGGGCAGCGCCGGCAGCGGAAGAGCTTTCCACCCTCGCGCCCCTGGGAAAGCAGGCGACTCTGGAAAGACCCGTTAACCTCATGCTCAGCCGCCGATTGTAGAGTGATCGTCAGCCGGATAGAGCTCGCGGCCGGCAGCGGCAGGACAGCGCTGGCGCGGTAACAAGAGCAGTCTCCGGCGCAATCGAGGTGGAAGATGCAGGAAAGCAAGAGGTCCGTCGAGGCAGTCGTTTGCATCCCGACGTTCCGGCGACCGGCATGGCTCGCGCGGACGTTGGAATCGGTGGCTGCACAGGCAGCGGATTTTCCCTTCGCTATCGTAGTCGTCGATAACGACGCGACCAATCCCGTAGGCGCAAGCTATGCTCGCGACTTCCTCGCCGAGACCGGCCTGCCATCCGTGGTGGTGGTGGAAGAACAACAGGGCAATTGCCACGCAATCAACCGTGCCTTTAGCGAGGCGATGGTTGCCTTTCCCGAGGCCGGCTTTTTGTTGATGATTGATGACGACGAAATGGCTCTGCCCGGCTGGCTAGCGGCAATGGTTGACACGGCCCGACGCGAGAATGCCGATATCGTCGGCGGACCGGTCGTCCGCCAGTTCGAGGTGCCGGTACCGGATGCCGTCGCTCAGCATCTCCTCTTCGGTTCGATCGAGGGTGCGACGCGTGCGATCGAACAGATTCACGGCTCGGGCAACTGCCTCATAGGTCGGCACGTCTTTGATGGCCTGGCATCACCGCTTTTCGATATCCGCTTCAACTTTCTCGGCGGCGGCGACATGGAATTTTTCACCAGATGCCGCAAGGCTGGCTTCAGTAGCTGGTGGTGTGCGGAAGCCGTGATCCGCGAATTCGTTGCCGAGGACCGCATTTCAGCCCGCTTCCTGATGAAGCGCTCGCTGCGTACGGGAAGCATCAACTATGTAATTGATCGGATGCACAGCACTTCGGCTACGCGCATCATCGCAAAGAACGCCCTTAGCCTTGGGGCCGGTTTCCTGCGTTCAATGGCGCTCCTAGCGCGAACCCGACGACTGCTGCCGGCAAGCCACCCACTGTTGGTGTCTCTCGGTCGAACATTGGCGAGTCTCGGGTTCCTGCCGACGCCCTACCGGGCCAACAACTAGGCCGCCTCGCCAAGCGCGACCTCGCGAATGACCTCTATCGGCGTATGCGTATGAGACTGGATGGCAATCGTCGTCTGGTTCGGCTTCATTCCATTGATGAAGGCGGATAATCCAGCCCTATCAAGAGCCGGCCCCTCCCAGTAGGTCAGGCACGGACTTTCTGAGATCCGTTCATGGCGGTTGGCAAGGTCGGCATGATTGGCGACGACGACACCATAGAGCAGGTACTCCGAAAAGTGCCTTGTCCGCGCGAGTGCTTGCCACCAATGGAGACCAGTTGTCCGCTCAATTTGCTTCGCCATGATCTCGACTGTCCGCCGTTCCCAGAGAACCATCTGGCTTATGAAGTCGTCGCCTGGCAGTGGCGGCGCGCTCAAACCGAGTAGGCGATGTGCGTTTTGCCACCAGCGGACATGGCTCGGTCGCGATGCATTGACATCGCCGGGTGCCACGTAGTGGGCGATCTTCGCCTCAACAGCCAGCACGCTCATGTCGAACGGCCGGCAGAAACAATTGTCGGAATCGATGCACATGACCCGCTCGCTCTGCTGTGCGAGGGCCATGGCGATCTTGCGCATCTGTTGAAGATGCCAGCCGTATATAGGAAGCCGAAGGTAGGGCGCCCACCAATAGCGCCGGCCACGCCATTTCGGCAGCTGCCATAGTGGTGGAAGCAGACTGGAAGAGACGACGACACGCCGCCTTTCGCCTTCGAACGGCGCGAAGACGTCGACATCCTCGTCACCGATCACAATATAGTGGACATCGTAACCTGTGACGTAGCGATCGATCGAGTCACACAGAAGGCGGCAACTGTCTCGGTCGCCACGATAGCTCGGCGTGATGAGCGATATCGAGGCTTCCATGATCGAGTGTCCTCACATCAACTAGCTGCGTTTGCCCATAGACCGCAGCATGGCGTAGATGGCGACCGGATTGCTGGTAAGATACCGGATCGCCAACCGACGGGGTTCGAGGAACATGCGAAAGAGCCACTCAAGCCCCAGTTTCTGCATCCATTGCGGCGCACGGATTTTACTTCCGGCCAGAAAGTCGAAAAGACCGCCGGCGGTTTTGATCAGCCCGACATTGTGCAATCTGTCAATATTGCGAACGACGAACTGCTGCTCGAGCGGTACTCCGAAACCGATCCAAAGAATATCCGGTGCCGCCGCATTTATTGCCTCGACGACCGCATCCTCCTCTTCACGATCGAAATAACCATTGCACCGCCCGGCAAAGCGGAGGCCAGGATAGGCTTTCGTGATGTTCTCGACTGCCCCGGCATTCACTTCTTCGCTCGCACCAAGGAAATAGAAACTGACACCCGTCTTGGCCGCACGCTCGGCTACAGCATGCACGAGATCGGTCGTTGCGACGCGCTCAGGCAGTGGTTCGGTTGAAGAGAGTCTTGAAAAGAGGACAACCGACATTCCGTCGGCATGGATCTGGTCGGCCTGACGTGTGATCGAGCGGAAGTTGGCATCATGCTCGCAGAGCGCGATTACCTGACCGTTTGCCGAGGTGGAATAAAAAGGCCGCCCACCCGTGCCTCTGCGCTCAAGCGCCAGGCGAATGAAGGCGTCTGCAGATTCGTCCATTCCCGCCCGTACGATCGGTAGACTACCAAGCCGGTTCGTCGGCCACTCATTCATAGAATAACTCAGGCGCGCCGACGCACCACTATGCCTACTCATTCACGCACCTTCGAAAGAGGCATCGGTCAAGAACGAGTCCGACAACTACCTCTTTCGGCGAGCAATCGCTGTAAAACCTCTCGCTATAGTTAACTCCTGCTGCACATGGCGCAGTCGCTCCGGATACACGAAGCGTTGAACCTAAAACTGTAAGCCGACCTTTACGAAAAGGCGGTATCAAAGGCATGCCGCTTCCCGTCGCACGCCCACTCAAAAGGTTCTATATGCCCAAGCGTCGCTATCTTGCACTCGTCTCCGACGCTGCTCAGACTTGTGGTGTTGAAGAGTTTTCCCGCCAGACAGCAACGCAACTCGGGGCAAGGGCCCGTCAGCTGGTGCTTGACCGCGATGTCCGCGCATTTTGGTCAGCGCTGGATGACGCCGACAGTGCCATTCTCAATTTTCCGGTCGTGGCGTGGAAGAGAAAATTGGTGGAACCGATCGCCGCGGCGTTCATCACCCGCCTTCGGCGCAAGCAGTTGGTTGTCGTCCTGCACGAGTGGAACGCACTTGATTGGAAGCGTCGCATCGTACTGGCTCCGGTTGTGATGCTGGCAACGCACATCCTTCTCTCTGCGCCCGAAGTAGCCGAGGAATTTTCAAGGAGCCCTCTGTCGGCTCTGGCTACGCGCCGGCGCGATGTCATTCCCATTCCGCCGAATCTCGTGGTGCCGGAAACGTTTCGAAGTGGTGTTGTTGCCCAATCCCTCGAACAACACAGTCGCGCCGGTCGGCTCATTCTCGGTCAGTTCGGCTCAATCTATCCGAAAAAGCAGTCGGCGGTGGTTCTCGAAGTTGCCGCGCGCCTACTGGCACTCGGCCGCGACGTGGGCGTCGTGTTTGCCGGTTCGTTCATTCGCGGCACAGACAACGTGGAGCACGAGTTTCATGCACTCGCTGACAAGCTCGGCATTTCGGACCGGATCACAGTAACGGGCTACATCGCCGATGCAGAAGATCTTTTCGGAATTTTCAAACACGTCGACGTGTTTTGCTACCTCTTCTCGGAAGGACTAACGGCGCGGCGCGCGAGTGTGCTTGCCGCAAGCTTCTCGGGAAAGCCGATCGTCGTCAATGCGCCGCGACAGCCCAACGCGCTCGCTCACCACAGCCTGTTTCGCAAGCTGGTGGACCGAGGAGCCATTCGCTTGGTCGCGACACATGCAGACGCAAGAGCCATGGCCGACGCGGTATTGCAGGTGGGCAAAGATGGGTACGCATCGATTGATGCGAAAGCAGAAGTCGCCGCATTGTGGGGAATTGTGATCGACACGCTTGACGGGAATGACACTGCGTTTCACTGATCCTCGAGCCGGGGTAGTGGTCGATACGTGCGCAATCGACTTCTGGAGCATCTTATCCGCCGCTTAGCAACCTCGCCGATACGCCCTTTTGGACGATGGACACCCGTAGAAGAAAGGCGGTCATACCGGCCAAAAAAGGTCAGAAGCCGGACATTTTCGGAGACGGAGTACCGCGTCGCAAGTTCAGGCAGTAGGGTCATCTGACATCTGCGCCGTCTATCTGACGCGGCGTCTCAAGGCTGGTCGCTTTGAATGATGTCTGTTCCGCAGCTTTCGCGAGCCCGCAGCCGCTCCTCCTTGACAACCGGCGCCAGAATCGTACCATCAGGGTACCTTCACGAGAAGACGCCGCACGAGCTGCGCGCTCTTTTTGCTCGACCAACAGGGTCTGGAGGGCGGGGAACTCCACGCGAATGCGCGGACCAACGTGCGGCAGTAGGTCGGATCCGGTTTCCGGATTGATCGCCCTACGCGCGCTTTGCGGATTTCCTCCGCCACCCAGCCATAATGCGCCGCGCTCGCACGAGTGCATTCGCGACCGAAAGGTGTCAGGACGACAGAACCGCTACGCCGTTCGAGGAGCGAGGCACCAACATCAGGCGCCAGCATCCGAATCTGCGTCGACACCGTCGGCTGGCTAACGCGGCATGCCTCAGCCGCCCGGCCGAATTGCCGGTGATCCGCCAAGGCCATCAGGTATTCCAGCTCGCGCAGTGTGATGGCGATGGCAAGGCGGCGCCTTAGGCAGCCCTGACCGCCTCGTCATCAGGTGCGGAGGTGCGGACCAGATGGTCGAAAGCGGCAAGCGACGCCTTGGCACCCTCACCAACGGCAATGACAATCTGCTTGTAGGGTACTGTCGTGCAATCACCCGCAGCAAAGATACCGGGAACGTTTGTCTTACCATGGTGATCAACGATGATCTCGCCCCTGGACGACAGGTCCACGGTGCCCTTCAGCCACTCGGTGTTCGGAAGCAATCCGATCTGCACAAAAATGCCCTCAAGCGCGAGGGTATGCCGTTGGCCGACAATCCGGTTCTCGTAAACCAGACCGGTCACCTTTTGGCCATCGCCCAAGACCTCCATCGTCTTTGCCGACAATCGAATGTCGACATTGGCAAGACTGCGGACTTTGCGCTGCAGAACATCGTCTGCACGAAGCTTGTTGTCGAATTCGATCAGCGTCACGTGGCTCACGACATTGGCAAGATCGATGGCTGCTTCGACGCCGGAATTTCCGCCGCCGATTACGGCCACACGTTTGCCTTTGAACAGCGGACCATCGCAATGGGGGCAATAGGCAACGCCTCGGTTGCGATACTGATTTTCGCCTGGCACTCCCATCTGCCGCCAGCGCGCACCCGTCGACAGGATAACTGTCTTCGACTGCAGCGTCGCGCCGTTCGCAAGTTCGACAGAGACAAACTGCTCGCCTGGAACAAGCCTTTCAGCCCGCTGCAAATTCATGACGTCAACATCGTAGTCCTTGACGTGCCCTTCGAGGGCACCAGCGAAGTGTGGACCTTCTGTATGTCGTACGGAAATGAAGTTCTCGATCGCCATCGTGTCGAGCACCTGCCCGCCGAACCGCTCGGCCGCGAGCCCCGTACGAATTCCCTTGCGGGCTGCATAGATGGCTGCCGCCGCACCGGCGGGACCGCCGCCAATAACCAGGACATCAAAGGGAGCACGTTCATTCAGACGCTTGGCGGCACGGTCGCCCGAGGCGGCGTCGAGCTTCGCCATGATCTCTTCCAGTTCCATTCGACCCTGCGCGAAGACCTCGCCATTCAGGTAGATCGTCGGAACCGACATCACCTTCCGGCTTGAGACTTCAGCCGGGAAGACACCGCCATCGATAGCCACATGCTTGATGCGCGGATTGAGCACGGCCATCAGGTTCAATGCCTGAACGACATCCGGGCAGTTCTGGCAAGACAGCGAGAAGTAAGTCTCAAAAGACAGATCGCTATCCAGCTCTCTGATTTGATCCAGGATCGCCTGTTCCGTACGGGGAGGATGGCCACCGACCTGAAGTAGCGCAAGAACAAGCGATGTGAATTCGTGCCCCATCGGCACACCGGCAAAGCGCAACTGGATCGCGTGCCCGGGACTATTGAGGGAAAAGGAGGGCGCGCGCTCGCGGTGGCCACTTGTTTCGACGACAGAAATTTTGTCGCAAAGCTCCGCGAGCACAGCAAGCAGATCACTCATTTCGCGGGACTTTGCGCTGTCGTTTACCGAGGCCGTGATCTCGATCGGTCGCACTACCTTTTCAAGGTAGGCCTTCAACTGCGTTCTCAGGGTCTCATCGAGCATGCGCCACTCCATTCATATACATACACCGGCCGCCGCGCTTGGCAGCATACAAACAATCAAAGGCCGCCTTTTGCTGAGGCGGCCTTGTTGCGATGTCAGATCTTGCCGACGAGATGCAGCGACGGAGCAAGGGTCTTTTCGCCTTCCTCCCACTTGGCCGGGCAAACCTCGTTCGGATGCGCGCGGACATACTGTGCAGCCTTGATCTTGCGCAGCAGGTCGGCTGCATTGCGACCGATTCCTTCTGCAGTCACTTCCATCGCCTGGATCACGCCGTCGGGATCAACGACGAACGTGCCGCGATCGGCAAGCCCCTCACCTTCACGCATCACCTCGAAGTTTCGTGTGATCGTGCCTGTCGGGTCACCGATCATGGTGTACTGGATCTTGCCGATCGTTTCGGAGCTGTCGTGCCAGGCCTTGTGTGTAAAATGGGTGTCCGTCGAAACGGAATAGACTTCGACATCAAGCCGCTGTAGTTCGGCATAGTGATCAGCAACATCGCCCAATTCAGTCGGGCAAACAAACGTAAAGTCAGCTGGATAAAAGAAGAAGACTGCCCATTTTCCCTTAGTGTCTCCGTCAGTCACTTCAATAAATTTGCCCTGCTTGAAGGCGTGCGCTTTGAACGATTTGATCGAAGTGTTGATGAGGGACATACACGGCTCCTGTCTATTGTTGCGAAGCGATATATCGCTTTCGCGGCGCAACATAAACAGGCGCGGGCCATAAAAAAATAGATAAGTCTTTAATTTTAATAGGGAGAAAAGAGGCGCCGCGTTTCCATGTGCGATGTCCAGGGCCGTTGCCGCCGCGGTGGGATAATGAGGGCATGGGAGATCGTTTCGTTCCCGACGTCCCGGATGCTGCGACGGTCGGGATCGTCGGCAGCTCTTCGCGCCGCGATACCGCCATTGGAGGACACCGTCCAGGAAGCGCTGCCGTTCCG
>UBMU01000022.1:0-2500 GCA_900466605.1 Hyphomicrobiales bacterium | reverse complement strand
TGGATGGGCTATGGGGACTCACCGTCTTACTGATCCTAACCAAACTCCGAATACCGGGGAGTACTAGTCGGCAGACACACGGCGGGTGCTAACGTCCGTCGTGAAAAGGGCAACAACCCTAACCTCCAGCTAAGGTCCCCAAGTCATGGCTAAGTGGGAAAGGATGTGAGGATCCCAAAACAACCAGGATGTTGGCTTAGAAGCAGCCATCATTTAAAGAAAGCGTAACAGCTCACTGGTCTAAATAAGGGTCTTTGCGCCGAAAATGTAACGGGGCTGAAGCCATGCACCGAAGCTGAGGATGTGTAGCAATACACGTGGTAGCGGAGCGTTCCGTAAGTCTGTGAAGGGATACCTGTGAGGGGTCCTGGAGATATCGGAAGTGCGAATGTTGACATGAGTAACGATAAAGAGGGTGAGAGACCCTCTCGCCGAAAGACCAAGGGTTCCTGCTTAAAGTTAATCTGAGCAGGGTTAGCCGGCCCCTAAGGCGAGGCGGAAACGCGTAGTCGATGGGAACCACGTTAATATTCGTGGGCCTGGTGGTAGTGACGGATTGCTCAACTTGTTCAGACTTATTGGATTGTCTGGGCAGGGACGCGGTTCCAGGAAATAGCTCCACCGTATAGACCGTACCCGAAACCGACACAGGTGGTCAGGTAGAGTATACCAAGGCGCTTGAGAGAACTATGTTGAAGGAACTCGGCAAATTGCACGCGTAACTTCGGAAGAAGCGTGACCCCATTGTACGCAAGTATGGTGGGGTGGCACAGACCAGGGGGTAGCGACTGTTTATCAAAAACACAGGGCTCTGCGAAGTCGCAAGACGACGTATAGGGTCTGACGCCTGCCCGGTGCTGGAAGGTTAAGAGGAGAGGTGCAAGCTTTGAATCGAAGCCCCAGTAAACGGCGGCCGTAACTATAACGGTCCTAAGGTAGCGAAATTCCTTGTCGGGTAAGTTCCGACCTGCACGAATGGCGTAACGACTTCCCCGCTGTCTCCAACATAGACTCAGTGAAATTGAATTCCCCGTGAAGATGCGGGGTTCCTGCGGTCAGACGGAAAGACCCCGTGCACCTTTACTATAGCTTTACACTGGCATTCGTGTCGGCATGTGTAGGATAGGTGGTAGGCTTTGAAGCGGGGACGCCAGTTTCCGTGGAGCCATCCTTGAAATACCACCCTTATCGTCATGGATGTCTAACCGCGGTCCGTTATCCGGATCCGGGACAGTGTATGGTGGGTAGTTTGACTGGGGCGGTCGCCTCCGAAAGAGTAACGGAGGCGCGCGATGGTGGGCTCAGACCGGTCGGAAATCGGTCGTCGAGTGCAATGGCATAAGCCCGCCTGACTGCGAGACTGACAAGTCGAGCAGAGACGAAAGTCGGTCATAGTGATCCGGTGGTCCCGCGTGGAAGGGCCATCGCTCAACGGATAAAAGGTACGCCGGGGATAACAGGCTGATGACCCCCAAGAGTCCATATCGACGGGGTTGTTTGGCACCTCGATGTCGGCTCATCGCATCCTGGGGCTGGAGCAGGTCCCAAGGGTTTGGCTGTTCGCCAATTAAAGCGGTACGTGAGCTGGGTTCAGAACGTCGTGAGACAGTTCGGTCCCTATCTGCCGTGGGTGTAGGAATATTGACAGGATCTGTCCCTAGTACGAGAGGACCGGGATGGACATATCTCTGGTGGACCTGTTGTCCTGCCAAGGGCATAGCAGGGTAGCTACATATGGAATGGATAACCGCTGAAGGCATCTAAGCGGGAAACCAACCTGAAAACGAGTATTCCCTATCAGAGCCGTGGAAGACGACCACGTTGATAGGCCGGGTGTGGAAGCGCAGCAATGTGTGAAGCTTACCGGTACTAATAGCTCGATTGGCTTGATCGTTCTCATTGATCAATGCTCATCGCCGACACAAGCGTGTCGGGAGATGGTGCAAGACGTGTTCAAGACTAAGAAGAAGGCTCTGCCTTCACCAGCTTCTCAATTTGTTGCGCTTCGCTGACCTGGTGGTTATGGCGGGGCGGCTGCACCCGTTCCCATTCCGAACACGGCCGTGAAACGCCCCAGCGCCTATGGTACTTCGTCTTAAGACGCGGGAGAGTCGGTCGCTGCCAGGTCTGCTAAACGCAACAAACAATCTTCTCTGAACGAAAAACGGCCCAGGCCGAAACAAAAGGGCCGCCTAAAGCGGTCCTTTCTGCTATAATGGGCCGGAAATACTGGGGCAGACGGTCGCAAACGCTGACTGTGCGTCCCTTACACGAGACAAATCCCAAAGGGATTTGCTCGGGCACAGGCATCACCGCTAAGGCGGTGACGCTATCGCGACAACTCTGAAGGAGTTGCGCATACAGGACGACGGTTCCCGTCGCCTGGAGGACGCGGGGTGGAGCAGCCCGGTAGCTCGTCAGGCTCATAACCTGAAGGCCGCAGGTTCAAATCCTGCCCCCGCAACCAAATCATCTCAGAACAAATCCACCATGCCAAAGC
>UBMU01000030.1 GCA_900466605.1 Hyphomicrobiales bacterium | reverse complement strand
GGCCCAGTCGATCTGATGACCTTGTTGGCGCTGTAGGGAACAACGCTTGCGTTGCGCAGATCGCCCTCAGCCTTTTGACAGGTGTAGCGGGTGCTGCCGCCATTGCGGATCAAAGTGTTGCCGCCCTTGCTGTGAACGAAAACCATGTCGTGGCCGACCAACCTGGTGCTCTTCTTGCCCAGCTTCTCGCTCTTCATCTGAAAGAAAGTGCCGTTGACGCTGATCACGGACCTTTCCCAGTAGACGTCGACGGCAGGACTGCCGCCGCATTTCTGGTAGGCCTCTGCGGTCCCTGAAATCAGGGCGATGGCGGTTACCGACGCTACGACGAACAGGCGCATAAGTGCCCCCACGCTCTGGTTGCTGCCGGTGGCTGGTCTCGCGCGTCCGGCGCTCAAGGCTGCAATCAGAGCTTGACCGCTTTGAAACGAAATACAATTCGGAAATAGGAAGTAAGACGGTCGCCGCCCGACCAGTCCGGGCTCGCCTCCCAGCCATACCCTGAGGGCACGGCTGCGTTTCCATATAAGCATAACGGCGCCACATTTGCGGGCGTATACAAGGATATTCAATCCCCATTGGCATCACGCCATACCATACCGCGGCCATCGCTTCCGCGCCGGCCACGCCATCGCGAGTGATCCCTGACGATGTCGGATCAGATCTACCAGGCGGCCGCCATCGGGCGCCCCAAGCCGAACTTCCGCGTGATAGCGATGATCGTTGCGAGCGCCATGTTCATGGAGCAGCTGGACGCCACCGTGCTGGCAACAGCGCTGCCGACCATGGCGCGCGATTTTGGCGTCAGCGCCCCGTCGATGAGTATCGCGCTGACCTCCTACCTTCTCAGCCTCGCGATCTTCATTCCCGCCAGCGGCCTGATTGCCGATCGCTTCGGCTCGCGCACCGTCTTCCGCTCGGCGATTGCCGTGTTCGTCACGGGCTCCATCTTCTGCGCGCTAGCGCCCAACCTCCTCTGTCTCGTGCTGGCGCGACTGCTGCAGGGTCTTGGCGGCGCGATGATGCTGCCGGTCGGGCGCCTCGTGCTGCTCCGCAGCGTCTCCCGCAAGGACATGGTCAACGCCATGTCGTGGCTGCTGGTGCCGGCGCTGATCGGCCCGATCCTCGGCCCTCCGGTCGGCGGTCTGACCGTCACCTATCTCGACTGGCGCTGGATCTTCTACATCAACGTACCGATCGGCATCATCGGCTTCACCCTGGTCTCGATCTTCATCGAGGATTTCAATGGAGAGGCGAAGCGCCCGTTCGATACGATTGGTTTCATCCTTTCCGGCATCGCGCTCGGCTCCCTGCTGTTCGGTTTTGAAAGCTCGAGCCGCCCGGGCGAGGGTGCCTTCTCGCTGTTCCTGATCGCCGTCGGTCTGCTCTTCGGCGTCGCCTATCTCAGGCACGCCCGTCGCCATCCATCGCCGATCATGGATTTCTCGCTCATGAAGGTGCCGAGCTTCGGCACCTCTGTCATCGCCGGTTCGCTGACCCGCATCACGCAAGGCGCGCAACCCTTCCTGCTGCCGCTCTATTTCCAGCTTGGCTTCGGATTGTCCGCGGCCAAGGCCGGCCAGCTTGTCACCGCAGCGGCAATCGGCTCGATGGCGATGAAGGCCTTTGCGCCGCGCGTGCTGCGCCGTTTCGGCTTTCGCAACGCACTGGTCGCCAACGGCGTGATCGCGACCTTCGGCTATGCGCTCTGCGCCGCCTTCCGACCCGACTGGCCGTTGGTGTTGATCTTCGCGATCCTCGTCATGTGCGGCTTCTTCATGTCGTTCCAGTTCACGGCCTACAACACGGTCGCCTACGACGAGATCGACCGTGACCGGATGAGTTCGGCCACCAGCTTCTACACGACGTTCCAGCAGCTCATGCTGTCGCTCGGCATCTGCATTGGCGCGCTGGCGCTGCACACGTCGATGGTTGCCAACGGCAGCGATACGCCGCAGCTTCACGATTTCTCCGCCGCCTTCCTCTTCGTCACCGCGATCTCGATCATGGCGACGTTCTGGAACCTGCGCTTCTCCCGGAGCGCCGGCGCCGATATCAGCGGTCATGACGCCGGCAAGGCAGCGCACGCCGCCGAGCACTGATCGTCAAGCGGCACTTGGAAGTGCCGGCAGGCATGCCTCGCAAATGGCGGCGACATGCCGATGATCCGTGCCGCAGCAGCCGCCGACGATCCTGATCTGCGGCATTTTCTGCATCAGTTGCCGGTAGCGTTGTCCGAGATCGACGGGATTGCCGGCATCCAGCGTCTCGCTCTCGTCAAGTTCCGCATGGCTCATGCTCGAGGCATTCGCCCGCAATCCATGGATACGTTTCGTCCATTCGGCGCGCTGATCGAGCGCATCGACGAAATGCGTCGGATGGGCGCAATTGATCATGTAGTAGGCCGGAGATCCGCCGGTCGCTGCATCGGTCGTCTCGATTGCCTCCTGCATGCTGCGCCCCGTCACCAGCCTGCCGTCCGTCTCGACGGTGAAGGAGATCGTGCAGGGCATGCCATGGGCCGCTGCTGCCCGCGCGACACCAATCGCCTCGTCGATGTTATTCAGCGTGACGGCGGAGACCATGTCCGCATCGCTCTCGGCAAAGCTGCCGATCTGGACGCTGTGATAGTCCTCGGCCTCAGTCGCGTTCATCCGGCCAGCCTTATATCCATCGCCGCGTGGCCCCATCGCGCCGCTGAGCACGATCGGCCGCCCCGGCTCCTCGTGCCGCTCGCGCAATCCCGCAAGCAGGGCAATGCTTTGGACGTTTGCGTCATGCAATGCCTCGGGCGTGTAGCCGAGCTTTTCCGCCCAGTCCGGGCTCGCCCGCCATGTGGGGCTGTCGAGAATGAAGCCGGCGCCATGCTTGCGGGCAATGTCGAGGTAGCGGCGATAGTACGCGTGCAGCCGGTCGCGGCCTTCTTCGGACGCCATCATCACGAAGGACGCGAAATGCGGAAGCTGCAGTCCGTCGTGAAAGATGAAGGTCGTTTCCATCCCGCCGTCGGTGACGAATGTGCCGCCCTTGAGCTGCGGCAGGCTCTGTCTGTACTTGGCCATGACATTCCCCCTGTTTTGGAGCCCTCTATTTGGGAGCAATCCGGCAGACAGGTTCTCCGCTTCCGGGCTGCGAAACTAGACGACTTGCGGTATAGTTTGGCATCGCATGACGTTTGCCTTTGATTTCAACCGCTTCCGTAGAGCGGCTGACAAAAGGGCCTCCACAGGGATCAGAGCGGACGGACGAAAACCGTACCGGCGGTACAGGGGATTTGATGCGCAAGGGCGAGGAGACCAGAACCCGGATCCTGGATGTGGCCGAAGCCGCCGTCCTGCAGAAGGGCTTCGGCGGCACCTCGATCGAAGAGCTGATCGCCGAGACCGGCATCACCAAGAGCGGCTTCTTCTACCATTTCCGGGACAAGAACGCGCTCGCCAAGGCGCTGCTCGAGCGCTACATCGAAAACGACGAACGCATCTACGACGAGATATTCAGCCGCGCACGCGAGCTGACTGATGATCCGCTGCAATCCTTTCTGCTCGGTCTGAAGCTGCTTGCCGAACTCCTGTCTGACCTGCCAAACGGCCACCCAGGCTGCCTCGTCGCCACCGTCTGCTACTATGAGCGTCTGTTCGACCGCGACATCCAGGAAACCAACAAGCAGGCGGTGCTCGCCTGGCGCCGGCGCTTCCGCGGCATGTTCGAGGAGATCATGGTGGTCTACACGCCGCGCGAACCGATCGAGATCGACCAGCTGGCCGATATGGTCTCGACGGTGCTGGAGGGCGGCATCGTGCTATCGAAGGCGCTGAAGGAACCGCAGGGGCTCGCCGATCAGGTTCTTGTGCTGCGCAGCTTCGTGAAGCTCCTGTTTCAGCCGCCGATCGTCCGCCAGTGATCCGGCGCTAACCGCCGTCCTCCATCGCCGCCGCCATCTCGGCGAGCTTGCGCACCGTGTTGAGATTGCGCGCCGTTCCCGGCTTCAAAGCCGGCAGCTTCAGCTTCGATTGGCCTGAGCCTATGGGAAAGTGGACGTAGATTTCGCGCCCGGCAAGAACCGCCTCTTCGCCATCGGGCGCGACCATCTTGTCCAGCGCATCACCAGGCGCTGCTTCCGGCAGGAAGCTCACCAGCAGATAGTTGGGCTTGGCATCGGGGAAGGGCGCGTTGGCGGCGATCGCTTCCAGCTCCTTGCGGCTGCGCAGCATCACGCCGGGCTTCTTGCCGAGCAGCTTTCCCAGCGCGTCGTCCAGCTTCTGCTCGACCTCGGCCTCCGCTGCATCGGCGCGAAACAGCACGTTGCCGCTCTGGATGTAGGTCTTCACATCGCTGAAGCCGAGCCCTTCACAGACCGCCTTCAGCTCCGTGATGGGCAGCTTGCCCGTGCCGCCGACATTGATGGCGCGAAGCAGAGCTACGTAGACGGGCATGATGTCTCCTTTCTAGCCGAACTACGACAAACCCGGTTAGTATTCGCAGTTGCCCTTATTGGCCCGTTCAACGAGTCGCGCGAAATTTGCCTCCGTCCGGTTGTCGTTGGCCTTGGAATAGATCGGCCACAGCCATTCCGGCGCTGTGCCCATGCGCACGAGGGCTTTCACCGCGAGCTCACCATAACTGGAATGCATCGGGATCTTTCCCATCTGCAGCCATCCCCTTAATTGAGGCGCGGCTGACTGCGCCCTCGCTCCGGCGATACATAGCCCCCGCAAACCGGCCACATATGGGCTATCATACTTATCGTCGCGGAAAAAATACCGACCGCCGCTGAGGCCGACCTCGACAAGATCGAGCATGGCTGGAGCCGCGTCGTCCCCGAATACGGACAGCCTTATAAGCGCTGCGTCCGCCGCGTACCGGGCAAGAGGTTGTCGCGATAATTGCATCAGATCTTCGAAGTGAGGCGCGACGGCTTCGTCCGGCAGTCTTGCAATGCCATATTTGAGATAATTGAGCGATGTTTCCTGTGTGATGCCGAGATTATCGGGCCACGTCTGTCCTCCCAGCGCCTTGGAAAACATCAGACTGCCGAGTTGGACACTCGTTCCTTTGGGCTCGGTTCTCTCGGAATATTGGACGACCGAGGGAAGGCCCGGAGGCGGCGGAAAATTCGGGCTTGCAAGCGCCTTGAGCAACAGCGCAAATTCCGCCTTGCTAAGCCCCTCTGTGTTTCTGGGCCGGCCTATATCCAAAGCGGCCCTATCGAAAAACACCGAGAATGCTCTCCATTCGGCCGCTGTGGGAGGCCGGTCAGCCATCAGGGCGGCCTCGATCTTGTTGAACATTCTTTGCCGGATCTGATCGCTGGTGATCCTGAGCGGCAGGCCCACGGTATCTGTCAGGAACCGGCCCCACGCGGACGCGTCAGTATCCTTGCCTCTGTTGATGTACTTCTGAACCCTGAACCATCCAAAGGCGAACTTAAAGTCGCCACGGGGAACTGGCGCCGGGACGAAGACAGGCCCAAAAGGCTGATAGGCCACCTCCGTCTTCCGATAGATCTCCGTGAAACCGCGGGCGCCTTGGCTCGGAATGTACACGCTTGTCCGTTCCGCCGATATCGTATCGGCGGAACGATCGAAGCCTGCGTCGTTCCCTCTTGCAAGGTGCTTCAAGTTGCCTCTCGAGATCACGAGATCGGCGTCCGCAAGCAGGGCTTCCGATTGCACCAGGCACTCGCCGTCGCTGATCCGCAGGTTCATCAGGTTCAGGGTGGTAGACTGAGACCGGTCGGTCTCTGTTTCGCCCTCAAGCACCAGCGGGCTGGCCAATGTCTTGAGCGTGATCTTGGGGCATACCGGCAAGCGCTCCATGTGGAATGCCAGGGCCTTCTCCGTCGCCTTCGGTTCGCCGGGTTGGTAGGGTGTTGAAACGACCAGCACCTTTTCCGCGGTCCCGCTGAGAAGCACCCGCTGACAGAAATCGTCGCATGGGTTGCGATCGTAATTGGCAGGGAGACGCATGGCGATCGTTTTCGCGTGCAGAGGCAGCGCGATATCATTGTGGTCGCCCGCGACAATCGCCTCGGCCTGGCTGTAGATTTCCTTGTTCAGCACCATGGGAGGCGCGATCAGGATTGCGGCCGTCATGCAGGCCACGGGTATGATCCGCCATGCCGGAAGGAAGGCGAGACCAAGATAGAGCAGCCGCGCGATGATGCCGACGAGGAACACGGCAGGGGCAAAGAACAGAACAAGCATCACCGGAATGCCGATGATCGTTATCCCTGCCATGATGGCGAGGAAGGGGAAGGCCAAGGCAATTGCGGAAATGACAAATAAGGCAAAGAGCATCGAATCGATTGATTGCCCCGCAGCCGACCAGATGCTTTTCATAGTTCCCCAAGCAAAACTTCAGGTAGAAGTTGCCTATGAATAGCCAAGCGGCCGCCCCCTGCAAGGAGCGGCCGCTGAGAATGGATAACTTTTGGTTGCTTCTTCAGCCGTGGACAGGCTGATGGTTGCTTTTACATCTTGCCCGCGACCTTGATCGCGAAGGCATACTCGAACGCGATTTCCTCGAGGCGCTGGAAGCGTCCC
Source organism: Hyphomicrobiales bacterium (assembly GCA_900466605.1). GTDB lineage: Bacteria > Pseudomonadota > Alphaproteobacteria > Rhizobiales > Rhizobiaceae > Rhizobium. The sequence goes on along the minus strand of UBMU01000030.1, from coordinate 252,416 downwards.
GATGCGCCGCCGTGGCCGGCATCCATGTTGGTCTTCAACAGGATCGGCGCCGAGCCGGTCGTCTTCTCGCGCAGCCTTGCCACCCACTTCGCCGGCTCCCAGTAGGTGACGCGTGGGTCCGTCAGGCCGCCAAGCGCCAGGATCGGCGGATAGGCCTTGGCGCCGACATTGTCGTAGGGCGAGTATGCGGCGATCTGCTCGTACTCTTCCTTGCTGTCGATCGGGTTGCCCCATTCCGGCCATTCAGGCGGGGTCAGCGGCAGCGTGTCGTCGAGCATGGTGTTCAGCACGTCGACGAAGGGAACGGCAGCGATCAGGCCGGCGAACTTTTCCGGCGCCATGTTGGCAACGGCGCCCATCAGCATACCGCCGGCCGAGCCGCCCTCGGCGATGATGTTGGCATAGGAGGTGAACTTTTCCTGATTCAGATAGTCAGCGGCTGAGATGAAGTCCTTGAAGGTGTTGGTCTTCTTTTCCATCTTGCCGTCTTCGTACCAGGCAAAGCCCTTGTCTTTGCCACCGCGGATATGGGCGATGGCATAGACAAAGCCGCGATCGGCGAGCGACAGGCAGTTGGTGTTGAAGCCGGCCGGAATGGTGATGCCGTAGGCGCCGTAGCCGTAGAGTAGGCAAGGGGCCGAGCCGTCGAGCGGCGTATCCTTGCGATAGAGCAGGGTGACCGGCACTTGTTCGCCATCCCAGGCCGGCGCGAAGACGCGGCGGGTGACATAATCATCAGGATTGTGGCCGGAGGGCACTTCCTGGGTCTTCAACAGCGTGCGCTCGCGCGTCACCATGTTGTAGTCGTAAAGCTGCGACGGCGTCGTCATCGAGGAATAGGAGAAGCGAATGATGTCGCTGTCGTATTCCGCCGCACCCTGCAGCCCGAGCGAATAGGCCTCTTCGGCAAAGGCAATCGCATGTTCCTCGCCGGTGCGCCGGTCGCGGATGATGATCTGCGGCAAGCCGTCCTTGCGCTCCAGCCACAGAAGATGGCGGGCAAAAGCCATATGGCTGATGATCAAGGTTCCCGGCTTGTGCGGCACGACCTCGCGCCAGTTCGCCTTGCCCGGGTTTTCAACCGGCGCCTCCATGATCTTGAAATCCTTGGCGTCGCCGTCGTTCGTCAGGATGTAGAAGACGTCGCCGCCTTCCGTCATCGAGTATTCGATGCCTTCCTCGCGCTCGGCCACCAGCTTCGGCTCCGCTGTCAGGTCCTTCGTGGAGAGCAGGCGGTATTCCGAGGTCTCGTGGTCGTGGATGTCGATGTAGATGAAGTCGTCGAGCAGCGAGCCGCCGACGCCCATGAAGAAGCCCGCATCCTTCTCCTCGTAGACCAGCCGGTCTTGCGCCTGCGGTGTCCCGATGATGTGGTGGAAGACCTTCGACGGGCGGTGGTTCTCATCGAGCGCCGAGTAGAAGAAGCTCTTGCCGTCGGGCGCCCAGACACCGCCGCCGCCGGTGTTCTCGATCACGTCGGCCATGTCCTCGCCGGTCGCCAGATCGCGTACGCGCAGCGTATAGAACTCCGAGCCCTTGTCGTCATAGCCCCAGATGCCGCGGCCGTGGTCGGTCGAGTGGTCGAGGCCGGCGAGCCGGAAATAGGCCTTGCCCGCGGCCTCCTTGTCGCCGTCGAGCAGCACGGTGCGGATTGTCTCGTCCTTGACGTCGCCATTGCGGGGAATGCGGAAATAGCGCGGCTGCTCGCCGCCGGTGACGAAGAAGGTGCCGTAGGCGTAGTCGCCGTCCTTCATCGGCACGGAACTGTCGTCCTCCTTGATACGGCCGCGCATCTCCGAAAACAGCGTCTTCTGCAGCGCCTTTGTGTCTTCCATGGCAGCGTTCATATAGACGTTTTCGGCTTCCAGGTGCTGCCGGATCGCGGGATCGAGGATCGACGGATCCTTGAACATCGCCTGCCAGTTGTCGGCGCGCAGCCAGGCGTAGTCGTCGGTGCGGGTGATGCCGTGGCGCGTATCGGAGAGCGGCTTCTTGGCGGCGACGGGCGGGTTCGGCAGGTTCTTGAAGATGGTCAAGGAAAGCTCCGGATACGTGGTGTCAGGTGGGCAAGAGATAGAGGCCCGCATGCGCCGGATCAAGCGCCGAAGACAGTGCTGCGACAAAACCGAAGGAATGCTCACGTTGCCTTGATGTCACCACATTGTTTAAGAAAGTCCGCTACGTCGCCCGGAATTTGCCGCTTGCTCGACCGTGGAACCTCCCGGTTCTCCACAGGCGATTCCGGAATGAGAATGCAAAGGAATCCTACCGTAATGCCAAAACGTCTCGTGTTGCTTCTGTCCGCATTTAGCCTTGCTGTTCCCGCCTTCGCAGTCGATCCCGCAATCAAGAAGCAACTCGAAAAGCTCGATCCCGCGACCCGCCTCGAGCAGAGCTGTGACACCGAGGCGATGAGCCGAATCAACAAGGACGATACTGGGTTCAAGCCCGACAAGGTCATCGCCTATACGTTCAAGGATCCCATTCCCAGCGACGACAAACTGGACGCACCAGGCGCCGTGTTCCGCAGCAAGGGCGACTGGTATCACCTGTCCTACACCTGCATCACCGGTCCGCAGCACATGAATGTCCGCGAGCTTGACTACAAGATCGGCGAGAAGGTCCCGCGCGAGAAGTGGGAAAAATACTATCTCTATGATTGATTTGGGGCAGAGAAGAGGTTCGCGCCTGCTGCCTTTCTGCAGCCTTAGTCCTCAGGCATCAGCTCCTTTTAATGCTGGCGGCGAATCGCGAGAGCGACCGTAGGCGGCATCGCACCACATGGCGCCGACGCGCTGCGTGCGTTATGCAGCGCTTGAATAACGAACGGCTTCACTTTGGTATGAATCGTATTTTTCTCGCTCCGGCATTGTTGGCCGCCTCCGTCTCGGTTGCAGCCGCTACCGTTCTTCCGCCTCAGGATGCGGCTGTCGCGGCACCCCCGAAGGTCGCGCAAGCTCCGAAGGTTGCCGGACCCAAGCTGGTCGAACCGCGCCTGCGCATTGGCGCGTCGGGCATCAAGGGGCACGCACGCGTGGCGCTGACGTTCGACGCCTGCATGGGCAAGGCCGACGACCGCATCCTCTCGGTGCTGATCCGCGAGCGGATCCCCGCAACGATCTTCGTCACCGCGCGCTGGCTGAAGCACAATCCGCAGGCATTGCAGGTTTTCCTTCAGAACCCCGATCTCTTCGAACTCGAGAACCATGGGCAGAACCATATTCCCGCGGTCGACAAGCCGGTGTCGATTTACGGCATCGCCTCCGCGGGCTCGCCCGAGGCCGTGCGTCAGGAAGTGCAGGGCGGCGCCGACGCAATGGTTGCGGCCGGCATTGCCGCTCCGCACTGGTTCCGCGGTTCGACGGCCAAATACGACCGCTCCTCGATCGTGCAGATTCGCGAAATGGGATACCGCATCGCGGGCTACTCCGTGAACGGAGACGGTGGCTCGCTGCTCGGTGCATCGGTCACGGAAAAGCGGATTGCGTCAGCCAAAGACGGCGACGTGGTGATCTCCCACATCAACCAGCCGACCCATGCGGCAGGTGAAGGCGTGGCCAAGGCAATCGTCGACCTTAAGGCCAAGGGCGTCGAATTCGTCCGCCTGCAGGACGTCGAGGATATGGGCGACGACCAGACGACGCAGTGAGCTAGCTAAGGGCGACCTGCCTGCGCTCCTCGCTGATGCCAGCACGTTCAACGAAGGCCGGTGCGTCGCGATCCAGTGCAAAATCGTCGAACCAGTCGCGGTAGCCTCCGCCGATCATCGCGCCGATGACCTGCGTCGCAAGATAGGAGAAGGTGATGCCGTTGCCGCCGTAGCCATAGGCGGCATAGACCTGCGGCATCGAGGGAACCGGACCGATCAGCGGCAGCCCGTCCGACGTCTCTCCGAACGTGCCGCACCATGCCGTCGCCACGCGCGTATCGGCCCTCGACCAGAGCCGCTTCATCTTTTCCCGGATCGCCATGATCTTCTCTGGAAGCTTCGCGTCGCGGGCGGCGGGATCGACTGTGTCGTCGTCCTCTCCACCGGCGATGATACGTCCGTCCGGGGTCGTCCGCATGTAGAGATAGGGGTGACTGTCTTCCCAGATCAGCGCCTGGTCGCGCCAGAGTGCCGACGAATCCTGCGGGATCGTCGCCAGCGCCCAACTCGACGTCGTCCGATGCAGTTTCGGCATATCGATTTCAGGCATGGCGTAGCCGGTGGCAAGCACCGCCGCTTTCGCTTCGATGACGAACGAGCCATCGGTTTCGGCCGTCACATGCCCGCCTTCACAGTGAAGTCTGGTAACCGAAGCGCCGATCAGGCGTGCGCCCTGTTTCACGGCAATGTCCAGCAGGCCCCAGGTCAGGAGCAACGGATCGGCCTCGGCGGAGCCGCGGGACAGGATGCCCGCGTCGCGATCAAGTTCGAACTCTGTAAAGAGATCGCAATGCTCCAGAAATCGGCTGGGCAGACCGGCCCGGCGGCGAAGCTCGACCTCTCTAAGAAGGTCGCCCGCGCCTTCCTGATTGCTGGTCAGGAACAGCGATTGCCGCGGCAGCAGGTTGCAGGCGATGCGGTTGGCGACGATCAGCTTCGAGAGGCCCGCGACTGAGGCGGCACTTCGTCTGTAGATGCCGACGGCGCGTTCAAAGCCATAGAGATGCTCGAGTTCGCTGAGCGTTCGGTCGATCTCCCACTGCAGCATGGCCGTGCTTGCCGCAGTGCTGCCAAGTCCGGGCGTCTCTCGATCGACGATGACGACGGAAAGCCCGCGTTCTGCGAGAAGTTGGCCCATCAGCGCGCCGGTAATCCCGCCGCCGATGATCATCGCATCGACCTTGAGATTGTCCTGGAGTGCTTGGTAGGCGGGTTTCGGTCCGGCGTGGCTCCAAGGGGAGGCGCCGCTCTTCAGCCGGCTGTGGCTGGACTCTGCAAGATCGATTTCTGCCATCTGACGCGTCTTACCTCAATTATTTCGGCAATTGCGGTTGCAGTTTTTCTTCGATGAAAAGTTCATCGATGATGGTCATGACAATCAGCGATAGTGGTAGTGCCAGCATAGCACCGACTGCGCCCCACATCCATGTCCAGAACAAAATCGCCAGAAACACCACGAAGGGGTTGATTTCCAAGCGTCTTCCCATGACCGCCGGGAAGATCAGGTTTTCCATGACCAAGTGGACGATGAAGAATGCCGCCGCCGGCATGAGGCCGAAAAGGAGGCTGTCGTGCGTAAGGATGCCGGCGATGGCAACCGCCAGCGTCATCATCGTAATGCCGAGATAGGGGATGAAGCTCGACAGGAAGGCGAAGAAGCCCCAGAGCACCGGAGCGGACAAGCCTCCGACATAGGCGATCACCATCATCACGATGCCGAGACAGACATAGATCAGGGACGCCGTGGCAAAGTAGAAGCCCAGAACCTGTTCCACGCCGTTGATGACGCGGATGGCGGCGAGCCGGTGCGACCGCGACCGGAACACCATGATGATCGACTTGCGCAGATTGACGCGACCGGCGAGGAAAAGCAGTAGCGCCGCAAAGAAAATGAGCGCCTGCACGACTGCAGGCGTCAGGTTGGCACTGACGAGATGCAGCACGTTGCCGGTATTCTCGAGGAGCTTTTCGCTGGACATCGGCCCGCTCTGGAAGGTTTCGGGCGTGATGTGCAGCCATTTGATCCGTTCGAGATAAGGCATCAGGCGGGCAAGCGTTTTCTCGACGAACGCAGGTCCTTCGTTGACGAGCGTTGTCACCGGTCCGGCAAGCGAATTGGCGACGAGGGCGATCACAAGTGCGACGGCCGTTGAAAGGATGACCGCATTGGTGATGCGCGGCACGCCGAGCTTGCTGAGCTTTTCCGCGAGCAGACCGAGGATCATGCCGACGACGACGGCCAGCGTGACCGGAATGAGGATGAGCGACATCATGTAAACGGCGGCGAACGCGATCACCCCGAATATGCCGATCACGGCCCACGCCATGCTGATGTCGAGGCCATCCTTTTCGAGACGACGCACCGGCGCTTGCGGCGGCAGTTCCTCCGTGGACTGTGTCAGTTTCTCCGCCCAGGCGCTGACATGGCGGTCGCCCATTGCGATCTTGCTTGCTTGCTTGCGTATGCCGTTGGCAATTCCCATGGAACGAAGATCCCCCGGAGGCACAGATGCCTCGCGCAGACAACGCGCGACAGGCGATCGGAGTTCCGTAACCCGGCTATGGGTGTGCCCGATGCTGCCGCATCTTGGCTGCATCTTGGATGAAGTTCGGCGGGGAGGTAGGGCCGCTTGCTGGCTGCTTCGACACCAAGCGCCGTCGCTGCCTGTCTGGTTGGCTGAGATCGCCGCGCGGGCAGGCCGATCGATCAGGCCGACAGTGTCAACCCAATGCCCCACGGGTCGTGCAGGAAGACACCGCCATTGCGCTTCTCGCTCTTGATTTCGAGTTCGTCGAGCTTGGCGACGGCCTTGTCGAGCGAAGCCTTGTCGTTGAAGCGAAGCGTGTAGTCCGACAGACCGGTCATGCCGTCTGCACGGATGCCGGCGCCGCGGCTGTTCCAGATGTTTGCAGCCACGTGGTGATGGTAGTCGCCGGTCGCGAAGAAGCTGGCGCCGGGATAGCGCGCCATCAGCTTCAGGCCGAGCACATCGCGGTAGAAGATGTCTGCTTCCGGAATATTGCCGACCTGCAGGTGAATGTGGCCGATTGCCGTGCCGTCCGCCATGCCGCTCCAGGCATCATCTGGCGCGCTGTTGTAGAGCGACTGGAGATCGAGGCGTAGCGTCGCCATCTCCACCTGGCCGTCCTGGTGGAACTTCCACTGGCCGTGCGGTCGGTCGGCATAGATCTCGATGCCGTTGCCTTCCGGGTCGGAGAGATAAATGGCCTCGCTGACGAGGTGATCGGATGCGCCGTCCAATACGACGTTATTATGCGCGGCGTGGCGCAGCCAACGGGCCAGTTCAGTGCGGCTGGGCATCAGGAAGGCCGTATGAAAGAGGCCGGCGGCATTGCGCGGCGCGACGCGGATATCCTTGCCCGTCGTCAGTGTCAGAAGCGGCGTGCCGTCAACGCCGAGCACTTCGCCGCTGGCACTTTTCTCGATAACCTTCAGGCCGAGCATGGACTGATAGAAACTGGAAACCAGTGGTAGGTCAGTGACGACGAGATGCGACTGGTCGACATAGGCAGGACGCGTCAACGCATACGATGTTTCGGTGGTCACGGCTGAATCTCCTGCCTTGGATGAGCGAGGCGTACCGGCGGTGGCGGCGAAAGCGCCGCCCGTGGCAATACCAAGGAATTTGCGCCGGTCCATGTGCCTCTGAGGTCCCCTTGGTCGCTGTACTTGATGCTTATATGGCGTATCCCGATTGTTCACATAAGCCCAGTTTTTGATGATTCAGCGTTCGATGATCATTGACGACAATCTGCGCCGATCTTGATCTTGATCAAAGCGCCTTATTTATCTCCTGAGAGGATGTTGCAGTTGGAAACGGCACTGCTGGAGGGCCTCAATGTACAAGAAAATCATCGTTCCGATCGAAATAGGCGCGTTGGATCGCGGCGAGAAGGCATTCCGCAAAGCATCGACGCTCCTCGATACGGGAGGTGAGATTATCCTGCTCAATGTCGTAGAGGACGTGCCGACCTATGTCGCGATCGACCTGCCGGCCGAGTTGATTCAGAACGCGATCGACGACGCGCAGGAAAAGCTCGGCATGCTGATCCGCACCAGCGGCATACCGGCATTGATCGAGATCGGCCACGGCCGCCCGGCTCACAGCATCCTCGCAGCCGCCGAAGCGCATGACGCGGATCTTATCATCGTCGCCTCGCATACCCCCGACTTCAGCAACTACTTCATCGGCGCCACCGCCGACCGTGTCGTCAGGCATGCCAAATGCTCGGTGCTGGTCGACAGGCAGCGCTAGGAAGAACGACGGAAACGGAAGGAACATATCTATGAGCGACACGCAGACATACGAGAAGATCCTACGCGACCGCCAGCACGAGCTAGAATCGCGACTGAACCGCATTGACGTCGATCTCGGTCGCACCAAGGAACAGGACAGCGACGATCGCGCGACCGAGAGCGAGAACGACGAAGTGCTGGAGGGGCTGGGTCAGGCTGGCCAGGAGGAGTTGCGCGCCATCGGCGCCGCCCTCGATCGGATCGCGAAGGGCACGTATGGTATCTGCGTTCGCTGCGGCGAGCCGATCTCCACGGAGCGCCTCCTGGCCGTTCCTTATGCCCCACTCTGTGAGGATTGCATGGGCTGATCCGTCAGCGCGTGCCATGTGGGTGGCCCGTCTTTCCGGGCTACCCTTCTTCTTTCGTCTGTATATCCAAGTGCAAATATCGGCGCCCAAAGCTCACGAAGATTTAATGGTTCGCCATCTCTGTTGTGTTGCCTGCACACCGTTTCGGTGCGACGATCGGGTGGAAAGGCGAGGGGTTCCCAGCATGACAGAGTTCAACGGCATCCGCTGGGCTTACGACAAATATGAGCTGATTGCCGACGGCGTTGTCCATGGCGTCGGGCTTGCTTTTGCGCTCATCGGTGCGACCGTCCTGATCTTTTACGCTACGCTCTGGAGCTCCCACGGCGAACTCGCCGCCGCCTGGATCTACAGTATCGGTCTGGTGCTGACGATCGGCATATCCTTCTCCTACAATGCCTGGCCGGTTTCGCGCACGAAGTGGTTTCTTCGCCGTCTCGACCATTCCTCGATATTCGTCCTGATCGCCGCCACATATACGCCCTTCCTGCAGCGTGGCGCCGACAGTCCGCTTCTGTTTGGTATGCTGATCGGTATCTGGGCGATCGCGGCGCTCGGCATCGTCCTGAAATGCGTTTTCCCGGGACGGTACGACAAGCTCGCCATCCTCCTCTATCTTGGCATGGGATGGAGCGGCATCCTCGTGGCTGGGCCCGTGGCAGAGCGCATCCCCTATGTATCGATGCTTCTGATCCTTATCGGTGGCATCATCTATTCGCTCGGCGTCATCTTTCACGTCTGGGAAAAGCTGCGCTTCCAGAATGCCATCTGGCACGGTTTCGTCGTGGCTGCCGCGGCTGTGCACTATTCGGCGGTGTTCACCTGCTTGAGCATGGCGAACGCTGCCGTCTGATTACTGACATCGCGACGATGCAGCGAGTGTCTTGACCAGATGCTGTACGACCGGATCATATGCCTTCAGCGCCGCCTTCGGATACTCCAGCATGAGGTATCCGGTGGCATCCTGGCAGAGCGCAACGGCGCGCACGTAAAGAATGCGATCCTTGCGCGTACCCGAGTAGCTGGCCCATGTCTTTGAAGGCTTCGAATAGCTGATCTGCCAGCCGTCCTGCTTGTTCATTTCGATCCGGCCCTTGATTTCAGCCGCGAAGCTGTCTTCCATCCGGTTGGTGCCGAAGACGCGCAGTTCGGCCGTTCCGTCCACTGATTTGAGCGTCATGCCATCGCCATTGTCGGCCTCGTTGGCGATCGTGAAGTTGGCAGGCAAATCGACGGCATAGCCGAAACGCGCATTCGCATAAGGCCGCCAGTCCTCGGCGAGAGCAGGCGCCGCCGTGATGCAAAGCAGGATGACGAAACGCTCGATCATGATCCCCTCCGGAGTAACGTCCGACCTTAGTGCAGGCGTTCACTTTCGTCGCGCGATTTCGTTGGTTTACAACGTTGGATGCGGGGCGTATTCCGCTTGCCGGAACTGAATTGAAACTGGACTTGATATGACCGACGCCGTTCTTGTGCGCGATGCTACCGAAGCCGATCTGCCAACGATCCGCAATATTTACAATCACGCTGTAGAGCATACGACCGCAATCTGGAACGAAACGCTGGTCGAGCTCGACAACCGTATCGAATGGTTCAAGGCCCGCAAGGCGAAGGGCTTTCCCGTCATCGTTGCCGAAAAGGACGGCAAGGTCGCAGGCTATGCCTCCTACGGCGACTGGCGTGCCTTCGATGGCTACCGCCACACGGTTGAGCACTCGGTCTATGTCGACAAGGATTGCCGCGGCGCGGGTATCGGCGAGTTGCTGATGCGAGCGCTGATCGAGCGTGCGGCAGACGCCAACGTCCACGTGATGATCGCCGGCATCGAGGCCGCGAACACTGCCTCCATCAAGCTCCACGAGAAGCTCGGTTTCCGCGTTGCCGGAACCTTTTCGGAAGTCGGCACCAAGTTTGGCCGCTGGCTCGATCTGACCTGCATGGAGCTTAGGGTAACGAAGTGAGTCTCATCGTCCTCACCGGCGCTTCCGGATCGGGCAAGACGGCAATCGCCAAGGCAATTGCCGCCCGGTTTGCCGGTGAGATCGACGTCTACCATTTCGATGATATCGGCGTTCCCCCGCTCTCACGGATGACGGCGGAGTACGGCTCGCCGGCCGGCTGGCAGCGGGCTATGACATTCAAATGGCTGGAGAGCCTTGCAGAGGCACAGCACGCCGGCCGCAAGCAACTGCTCGAAGGCCAGATGCGCCTCGCATTTCTGGAAGAGGCGGCAACGGCAGCAGCCATTGCCTATCTGCCGCTATTGGTCGATTGCGATGACGAAACACGAACGCATCGCCTGACGGTCGAGCGTCGGCAGCCAGAGCTTGCCAACGCCGAAATGATGATCTGGGCAACCTTCCTCCGCCGTGAGGCCTTGGCGAAGAAATGCGCGACACTGGACACCTCCCGCCTGTCGCTGGATGAAAGCGTTCGCGCGGTCGTCGAACGCTTCTAGGACGTTCAGTGGAGGCCGACCCTTCGGCCGACGCTTACTTTTCCGGTTCAAACACCATCGCATGGCCATTGATGCAGTAGCGCAGGCCGGTTGGCGGCGGGCCGTCGGGAAAGACGTGGCCCAGATGGGCATCGCACGTGCCGCAAAGGATTTCGGTGCGGACCATGCCGTAACTCGTATCGCGATGTTCGGTCACCGCGTCCGGCGAGACTGCCTCGAAATAGCTCGGCCAGCCGCAGCCGGCATCGAACTTCGTATCCGAGCGGAACAGCGGCGAATTGCAGCCGACGCAACGATAAAGCCCGGTCTCGAACGAATCCCAGTAGGGGCCGGTGAAGGCACGCTCGGTGCCATGCTGCCGGGTGATCCGGTATTGCTCGGGCGTCAGCTGTTCCTTCCATTCCGCATCGGTCTTTTGAACTTTGGCGATTGTCGTATCGGCCATGGTCTGTTCCTTTCGCGCCGGGGGGGACGGCTTTGATTTTCGACAGCAATGTGGTGCGGGAAGCTGCATGGATCAAGGGACGCAGATCTCGTCAAGCAGACATGAAGACCCGAAAGGATGCGGCAGAAACCCGTTCTCTGTGAGTATCCTGCTGCCACAAGTTGCTCCCGGTCGAACAAGGCTTGTGACCGCGCTGCTGTTCTCGTACACCTGACGGGACTTCCGGCTTTCGCCGGCTCCACGAACCATTGCCAGCAGGGGAGGGCACATGGCCGGTGTCACGGCTTTGACATTTGCGGCCTTGTGTCTGCCACTTCTCGGCGCAGTCCTTGCTCCCTTCCTCGTTCGCGTCTTTGGTGCAAACGCCGCATGGCTGTTGGCGCTCGCGCCATTGCTCGCCTTTGCCCACTTCGCCAGCCTGCTGCCTGTCATAGCGGGCGGCGAGGTGGTGGCAGGCGGCTATGCCTGGGTACCGAGCTTCGACCTTCGTTTTTCCTGGCTGCTCGACGGCCTTTCGCTGACCTTTGCGCTGCTGATTACGGGCATCGGCACGCTGATCGTGCTGTATGCCGGAGGATATCTCAAGGGGCACCGCGATCAGGGGCGTTTCTTCTCGTTCATCTTCCTGTTCATGGGCGCCATGCTCGGCCTCGTCGTATCAGACAGCCTGCTGATGCTCTTCGTCTTCTGGGAGCTGACCTCGATCACGTCGTTCCTCTTGATCGGGTTCGACCATGAGCGCGAGGCTGCCCGTCGCGCCGCCTTGCAGGCGCTCGTCGTCACCGGCGGTGGCGGGCTGCTGCTGCTAGCGGGCATGCTCCTGATCTGGAGCACGACAAATGCGACCGACCTGTCGACGCTGCTGCAGTCCGGCGATGTGCTGCGGGCCAATCCATACTACCTGCCGATCCTGATCCTCGTTCTTGGCGGCGCCTTCACCAAGTCGGCGCAGTTCCCGTTTCATTTCTGGCTGCCGAACGCCATGGAGGCGCCGACGCCGGTCTCCGCCTACCTGCATTCCGCGACGATGGTGAAGGCGGGCGTCTATCTCCTGATGCGCCTTAATCCTGTCATGGGCGGGACACTGGCCTGGGAGACCTTGCTGCCGCTCTTCGGCGGCGTGACGTTGATCGTCGGCACGCTGCTCGCGATCCGCCAGACCGATCTCAAGCTGCAACTCGCCTATACCACCGTTTCGTCACTCGGCCTTCTGGTGCTGCTGACCGGCTTCGGTGCGCCCTATGCCATCGAGGCGGCGGCGCTCTATCTCGTGGCGCATTCGCTCTTCAAGGGCGCGCTGTTCATGGTTGCCGGCATTATCGACCATGAGACCGGGACGCGCGACATTACCAAACTGCGCGGTTTGCGGAGCGCGATGCCGCTGACCTTTGCGCCAGCACTCGCAGCGGCGATTTCCATGGGCGGCCTTCCGCCGTTCTTCGGCTTCCTTGCCAAGGAAGAGATTTACGCCGCGTTGGCCCATGCGGACCCACGATCGATCGTCTTCACAATGGTTGCGGTCGCGGGCAACGCGCTGATGTTCGCGATCGGCTTCGCCGTGGCGTTGAAGCCGTTTCTCGGGCCGGTCCTTGCAACCCCCAAGCATCCGCACGAGGCGCCGCCATTGCTGTGGGTCGGACCAGTCGCGCTGGCGCTATTGGGCCTGATTGCGGCGTTGTTCTCAACAACCGCGCACCACTACGTCTCGTCTCCGACGGCGTCCGCCATTCGTGGAGCGCCGAGCGTGATCGAGATTTCCCTGATCCCGCATGTCGGCGTGCCGTTGCTTCTCTCTGTTCTAACGATCGCGCTCGGCACTCTTGTCTATTGGCGGATAGACCGGGCGCGTCTGACCATGGCGGCAGTATTGCACCAACTCGGACCGGGGCCGGATCGCGGGTTCGACCACTTGATCGCTGGGCTGATCAGGCTTTCGGCGCGTGTGACGCGTTTCGTCCAACCTGGGCGACTTGAACTCTACATCACCTGCACCTTCGTCTGCGTGGCCGCCATCCTGCTCGTTCCGCTCTGGCTCTATGGCGAAATGCCGGCGCTGCCCGTCTGGCCACGAGAGGTCCAGATCCACGAATGGGCCATCTTCCTGCTCGCCGTCCTTGGACTTTTGAGCGTTGTCATCGCGCGCGACCGGCTGACGGCGATCGTCTCGCTCGGCATCCAGGGTTTCTCTGTCGCCATCATATTCCTGCTGTTCGGCGCGCCCGATCTTTCCTTCACGCAATTCATGGTGGAGACGCTGTCGGTCGTCATCCTGGCGCTTGTCATGACCCGCCTTCGATTGTCGCCGACCGACCGGCGGCCGCTCGGCCAGAAGATATTTGACGGCTGCATCGCGGTCGCCTGCGGCTGCGGCTTCGCATTGCTTCTGATGAAAGCGACGCAGGCGCCCTTCGACAACGCGCTGACGGAGTTCTTCAACACCTATTCGAAGTCGATCGCGCACGGCGCCAACGTCGTGAATGTGATCATTGTCGATTTCCGCGGCACCGACACGTTGGGTGAGATCGCCGTCGTCGCCATCACCAGCCTTGCCATCCTTGCTCTCATTCGCGTCCGCGCGCAGACGGAGCGGAAGCTTGCGGAGAACGATCCTGATGCGCCTGAGGATCTCGGAGTCGAGCGCCCATGAACACGCTGATCTTCCGCACGATCGCGCCGGTGCTGACGGCTTTGATGCTGCTCTTTTCCGTCTTTGTCCTGCTGCGCGGCCACAACGAGCCGGGCGGCGGCTTCATCGGCGGGCTGATTGCCGCCTCGGCGCTGGCGATCTTCGGTATTGCCCGCGGCGTCGGCGCGGTGCGCCGGGCCATCGTTTTTCATCCATTGTCGATATCCGGCGCCGGTCTGCTTATGGCCACTTGCGCCGGCTTGTTGTCGATCGTCTTTGCGGTGCCGTTCATGACCGGGCTGTGGATCTACCCTGAAATAGCAGGTGTCGAGGTGCCGCTCTCGACGGTCATGCTCTTCGATATCGGGGTCTATCTGGTGGTCGTCGGCGCCATCACCTCGATCGCGCTGGCGCTCGAGGAAAGGGAGGTCGAGTGATGGAGCCGCTGTTTGCGATCCTCGTTGGCCTGTTCTTCGCCGCCGCGATCTATCTGATGCTGTCGAAGTTCTCGATCCGCATCATGCTCGGCATCGCCATCCTCGGCAACGCGGTGAACCTGTTGCTGTTTACCGCAGGACGGTTGACGCGCGAGGTGCCGCCGATCATCCCAGCTGGTCTGGATGCGCTTCCGACAGGTGCCGCCAACCCGCTGCCGCAGGCCCTGATCCTGACCGCGATCGTCATCTCGTTTTCCTTTCTCGCCTTCCTGCTCGTGCTGACCTATCGCGCCTATCAGGACATCGGCACCGACAACACCGACGAAATGCGTGTCGCCGAACCCGTTGATCCACCGCTGCCGCCGATGGGGTATTAGATGGCGGCTCCGACAAGCACGATCACCGATCTCTCGGCGGCGATGGTCACAGCGCCCATGCCGCTGGCGAACTGGCTCGTCATCGCACCTGTGGCGCTCTGCATCACGCTCGGCGCCGTGCTGTTGATGATGCGCGGCTCGCTGCGGCTGCAGGCGCAGGTCGCTATTCCGGGCCTCGCCGTTCTGGTTCTGCTGGATGCCGCGCTGTTGGCGAAGGTGATGGCGCATGGTCCGATGACCATGGTCATGGGGCGGTGGCTTCCGCCGTTCGGCATCGCCTTCACCGTTGATCTTTTCGGCGCGCTGATGGCCCTGACCGCTGCCATCGCGGCGCTTGCTGGCGGCCTCTATGCACTGAAGGACGTGACCGAAAGCGGCCGGCGATACGGTTTCTTCCCGTTCCTATTGCTTCTGATGGCAGGCGTTTCCGGCGCGTTCTTGACGGGCGACGTCTTCAACCTCTACGTCTGGTTCGAAGTGCTTCTCATTTCATCCTTTGGCATGCTGATCCTCGGCTCCGAGCGCGGCCAGATCGACGGCGCGATGAAATATGCGGTCCTGAACCTGATCGGCACGACGCTGTTCCTGATCTCGGTCGGCATCGTCTACGCAGTCTTCGGCACGCTCAACATGGCCGATATCGCTGCGAGGGTTGAAAGCGTGCGCGACACCGCGCCGCTAATGACCCTGTCGGCACTCTTGCTGCTGGCCTTTGCCATGAAGGCTGCTGCCTTTCCCGTCAATTTCTGGCTGCCGGCGTCTTATCATACGCCGCGCATCGTCGTGTCAGCGCTGTTTGCAGGTCTGCTCACCAAGGTCGGCGTCTATGCTCTGATACGCATCATGGTCATGCTGCTGCCGGTGGAGCGTGAGCAGTTGAGCCTGCTCATCGCGGCAACCGGGGCCGCGACCATCATCATCGGCGCGCTTGGGGCGCTGGCGCAGGACGATATCCGCAAGCTGCTCGGCTATGTCGTTATTTCAGGTATCGGCAACATGCTGGTCGGCATTGCGCTCGGCACGCCGGGCGGCTTGTCCGGCGCGATCTTCTACGCGCTGCATTCCATGGTGCTGATGACGGCGCTGTATTTCCTCGCCGGGCAGGCTGCCGCCCTTGCTGGCGGTTTCTCGCTGGCCGGGCTCGGCGGCCTCTACCGTCGCAGCAGCGGTTTTGCCGCCGTCTCTTTCATCCTCTTCGTTGCCGCCTGCGGATTGCCGCCCTTTTCCGGTTTCTGGCCTAAGGTGATCCTGGTCAGAGCGTCGATCGACGTTGGCGCGTGGTGGCTCGCCGCCGCGATCCTGATCGGCGGCTTCCTGCTGACGGTCGTCTTCGGGCGCGTTTTCCTGTTAGCTTACTGGCGGCCGGCCGCATCGCCGCAGACGGCGGCGTCCATTGGCTGGCAGGCGGGGTTGCCGCTGTTGATCCTCACGTCCCTCGTCGTCGGCTTCGGCATTCTGCCTGAACAACTGCTGGAAATGGCGCAGGCTGCGGCGTCTGGCCTCGTCGATCCCACGGCTTACCTTCACTCGGTCTTCCCGGACGGAGCAGTGCCATGATTGCCCTCCTGCTCAACCTGCTGCTCGCCATCGCCTGGGCCACCGTCACCGGCAGCGCATCGGTGCACAATCTCGTCTTCGGCTTTGCCCTCGGGGCCCTTTGCCTGTCCGTCGTTCGCGAACCCTATGGCAGTAAGGGGTATCTTCGCCGGTCGTGGGCGATCGTGCATCTTGCGCTTCTGTTCCTGAAGGAATTGGCGATCTCGGCCTGGAAAGTCGCGCTCACGGTGCTCACACCCAACATGCAGCTGCAACCTGGCATCTTTGCCTTTCCGCTGACCGTTGACCGCGATTTCGAGATCACCCTTCTCGCCAACATGATCACGTTGACGCCGGGCACGCTGTCGGTCGATGTCTCCGACGACCGCAAGACGCTTTACGTGCACGCACTGGATTGCGCCGATCCCGAGGCGACCAAGCGCGATATCGCCAATGGCTTCGAACGCCGAATCATGGAGGCGTTTCGATGATCGCACCGCCTTCCATCATTTCCACAACCGCCGAGGTTGCTCTCGTGATCCTTGGTATTGCCTTTCTTTTGGCGAGCTGGCGGGTGGTCGCCGGACCGACACTGCCCGACAGGATACTGGCGCTCGATACGCTCTCGGGCACGGCGATCGGCTTCATTGCCGTGCTGGCGGTGAAAACAGGCTTTAGTCTCTATATCGACATTGCCATTTCGCTGGGTCTGGTAGGCTTCCTGGCGACGATCGCCTTTGCGCGTTTCGTGATGTCGCGCGACATTGTTGCAGAACGGCACAGCGAAAAAGTGGCAAGTGCCTCGAAAAAGCCCAAAGTGGTCGCCAAACGCAGCGGCAAGAATGACAGGAAGGGCAAGAAATGATGGACTATGCGACAGCGCTTGTCGTCGCTTTCCTGTTGCTTGCCGGTTCGTTGTTTGCGCTCGTAGCTGCGCTCGGCGTAGTGCGGCTTCCGGACCTCTACACGCGCATGCATGCCGCTTCGAAGGCCGGAACCGTCGGCTCCGGTATACTGCTCTTTGCCGCTGGCATTGCATCTGGCGAGGTCGCAATCTTTGCGCGTGCGCTTGCCGGCTTCGTCTTCTTTCTGCTGACAGCGCCGGTTGCAGCGCATCTCCTTGCCAAGGCAGCGCACCACACAGGATACAGACTCGGCCCTCAATCTGTACGCGATGACCTCGCCAAAAGATGAGAGCGCTTCCGATTCAGTATTTTAAGTTGATTTTTGCACCCTTTTGCAGATTTCTTAATGGTTAATGTTTGGGTTAATTCTGATCAATTCTTGCGAGTCGGGCATTTTTTGGTAGATATATATGAAATAATAATTGGCGTTTTCGTAAAACGGTGATATTTGATGATCCAAGTAGAGTTCTGATATTGAATTAGAATCACGTTGCTTATTTCCTCGTTGACTATGCATTTCAATGTTTAATTGAGGAAATGGACTGCGTGATAGCGTACTAGTTCGAAATCAGGCAGTATAAGAACGGGTTTCGGCCTCAGGAATCTAGGGGTGGATTTCAGTTTTTCGAAACAGGTAGCCGTAGCCTGAGTTTTTTGCTGTTGCTCTACGATAGTGGTCTTGTCTGATGGGGCTGAGACCTTTGGAGCATTGAAACAGGAGAAACGTAATATGACGGATACTGCAGCCGGTAGCGGGCCGGAATTGCTGGTGGAGCTTACCGCAGATATTGTAGCCGCCTATGTCAGCAACCACGTTGTGCCGGTTGGCGATCTCGCCAACCTGATCTCGGACGTGCATTCGGCACTCAGCAATACCTCGACGCCGCAGACTGCAACAGCGGTTGTCGAGAAGCAGAAGCCGGCTGTATCGGTGCGCAAATCCGTCCAGGACGAGCAGATCACCTGCCTGGAATGCGGTGGTAACTTCAAGTCGCTGAAGCGCCATCTGATGACCCACCACAGTCTTTCGCCGGAAGAATACCGCGAGAAATGGGAACTCCCCGTCGATTACCCGATGGTAGCGCCCGCCTATGCTGAAGCGCGCTCGCGCCTCGCAAAGGAAATGGGACTTGGCCAGCGTCGCAAGCGCGGACGCGGCTGATCACAGCCAGGGATAGGGACGCGAAGAAGCCGGGCGGAAGCCCGGCTTTTGTGTTTCTGGAGATAGACGATTGGAAAATAATCCTATTAGTTTCCGTCCTTTAGAGGAGCAAGCGGACTGAATCGCCAGAAAGTTGCACGTTCGCGCTTTCGTTCAGCCTTATTGCCGTGTAGGGTGTGTGAATAAATTCCTATTTAGGGGGTATTCATATGTCCATTGTCAGTTTCACTTTACCGTCCGCTCCTTCCTTTCCCGAGACAACCAAGGTTCAACGCGCGATCTCGGGTTTTGTCCCGCCACCCGCCACGGTGCCTGTCCGTATGGTGTGCCGCATCTGCGCACAGATCACGACCGAGATGGTCATGCTTGCCAGCCACCGTATCCAGATGCGTCGCGATCGGCGCCGTACGCTCTGCCATATCAGACAGATCGCCATGTATGTCTGCCATGTCGCCCTCCAGATTCCGCTCTATGAGATCGCCGGTGCCTTTGGCCGTGATCGCACGACCGTCGGCCATGCTTGCCATGTGGTCGAAGATCGTCGTGACGATCCGGCGTTCGATGAGTTCGTTGCTGCCGTCGAACGGACCGTCAACTCAGTTTTCCGTTCGCATGGAGTATCTGGCAATGAGTAGGAACGAGGCAGGCAAGGCAATGGTAAAGCTTCTGCGGTTCCTGGTGCGCGGCGAGGGGCGGGAGCAGGCATGCGAAGGATCGGCGCTGTCGCTGCATCTAGGCGATGGTTCACTTCACATCGTGTCACAGTCCCTGATGGACGAGGCCGTATCAGCCGGACTCGTCAGCCGCACCGGCGGGCGGGTTTGCCTGTGCCCCGCAGCACGCTCCTATCTCAGGCGTGCCGCTGCTTTGCGGGAAGAGGCCTTCATCGAGCAGCACGGCGCAGTTGGCAATACCGTGACCGATGTCGGCGGCAGCCCGCAGCCGGTGCGCATCAACCGGGAGGAATCACCGCTCGGGAGTGTCGCCCGGCTGAAGGAAAAGGCTGGCGCGCCGTTCCTTCCGGAGGAAGCGCTTGCTGCCGGCGAAAGGCTCCTTGCCGATTTCATGCGCGGCCAGCTGCAACCGCGGATTACCGCATCCTGGGAACCACGTCACGCAAGCCGTGCGAAAGGCGCCCGCGGTGGCATGGCGGACCTCACCGACAGCGCGATCGCAGCTAGGGTCGCGGTCAATCGCGCGCTGGAAGCGATGGGCCCGGAACTTGCCGGCGTCGCGCTCGATGTCTGCTGCTTCATGAAGGGGCTCGAGACAGTGGAGCGCGAGCGTCAGTGGCCGGTGCGTTCTGCCAAGCTGATGTTGCGCACGGCCCTGATGGTGCTATCACGACACTACAATCCGCCTGCTCCGGCCCGCAGGCCGCGTGTGGAGCATTGGGGTGCGGAGGGCTACAGGCCCGAAATGTATTCGTGACGACGCGGGTGGCTGCTTAGGCCACCGTGCGCACACGCGCTTCCTCGCGAATGCGATTGACCATCGAACGCAGACCGTTGGCGCGCTGCGAGGAAAGGTGCTCGACGAGGCCGATCTTCGAAAACACGTCGAAGGCATCAAGCGCGGCGATCTCGGAGGCGGTCTTGCCGGAATAGGTTGCCAGCACGATCGCCACGAGTCCACGCACGATATGTGCGTCGGAGTCGCCCTCGAAGGTCATGATAGGATTGTCCGGATCACCCTCGGTATGCGTGACGAGCCAGACCTGGCTTGCGCAGCCCATTACCTTGTTGGCGGACGTCTTCTTGTCATCGGGAAGGTCTGGAAGCGCCTTTCCGAGCTCGATCACATAGCGATAGCGATCTTCCCAGTCATCGAGGAAGGAGAAATCATCGAGGATCTGCTCGAGGGACGTCATGCATTCTGGCCTTTCGTTATCAGGATTTCATATAGGTGAAACGCGGCCAGATTTGAACCATTAAAAAGAAACGCCGCGAAGGATGGGCATCCTCGCGGCGCAGCAAAAGCTGAAAATAAACAGGGCAGGCACGTCAGGCACAGGACGTTCCGCTGCTTGGCGGATCGCCGGGGCAAGTTTGGTTGCGGGAACTCCCGCGCAATTTTCAGGTGGCCGGTCGTGGCGTCGGCAGCGGAATGGTGCCTGTTGTCACGGTGTCGGAGACAGCCTCGTCGCCGTCGTCAACCGGCGGGCGGTAGGGCATTGGTTGATTGAGGGCTGCGGTCCGCTCTTGCGTTGCTGACTGCACCTCGTTGTTTGCAGGCGCAAGCGCAGCGACATGAGCGACAGGCGCACCGGGTGCATTTACTGCGACAGCAGGCTTGGTGGCATTGTCCTCGCCAAAGCGGCTGTCCAGAAGCTCGTAGGCGACGCGGGCGCCTTCGCGGGCCCGGTGGCCGAGCGCCGTCATGGTCTCGGCACCCTTGACGCAAACCTCGGGCTTCTCGCCGCACATGCCGGTCACGTAGTCATATGCGCCCGTCGCCGCAACAAAGGCGTCGGAAAACTGCAGCTTTGGTTGCGAACCGGTCGGGCTTTCGCCGCTGAAGAACGACAAGAGCACGAGTACAAGCCCGAACCAGAATGATCCTTTGATTAGAAACCACATAGTCGTTGCCCATCCTGTTTTCCCGTTCGGTCTTGCTGCCGAATCGGTCCGGTCTTCCGGTGTGCTTTGACCTTAGAACAGAGTTGCGAATGCCAGTTTTCGAAACTCGTCGGCATTTGCGGCAAATTTAGCTCGAATTTTAATGAACGGGATTTCCACCACATTTCAGTCAAATTGTAGCGAGTGCCGTTAAGCATGTGGCGGTGCTCCTCCTGTAATTGCAGGCAAACCTTGCGGCGAAGCTGCCACAAAGGTTAACGATAAGCTGAAATGTGAGCGAATTCCGTCGCTTACCACCCGTTAACCGTAAAAACCAAAGCCGCTTCCGGATGCCCGAAAACGGGACATTTCGCTCTTTTGCGGCGTGGAGGCGGCTTTTCCCTTATCCTTTCTTTAAGCGCCCGAGGCCTATTGTCCGGCTTAGTAAAGAGCCTTTTTCGGGCGGGTATTGCGTGCGTGTAATGAGTAAGATCGCAGAGCGGGCGGCAGCCCTCGTGGACCGGGCAGCGGAAAGCTGGCTCTCCCGGACAGGAGGCGGTGCAGCCGCACGGCAGCGCGAACTGATGATCCTGCGTCGGCTGGCGCTGCTGTCGTCGGCGGCTCTCGTCGTGGCCCCCGCTGGGCTCTCTCTGGTCACCAGTCCCGCCATCGCGCTGCCCGTCGGCGTTGCGACCGTATGCGCGGCCTTTCTGTTCTCTGCGGTGGGCAGCATCGCGCTGTCGCGTCAGAGCACGGCGACGGCGGCAGTCGCCGCACCCATCGCCGAAGACTTCTTCATGGAAGCGACCGCCGGTCTCGCCCTCTTCTTGGACCCGCAGGGCAACGTCACCACGGTCGGTGGTCGCGACAAGCGCGAATATCTCGCCTGGATGCGCGATCCAATCGGCAAGGGCTTTGTGGATCAGATACACGTCTCCGACCGCATCCTTTTCCTGCAGGCGCTGGATCAGCTTCGTCAGGGGGAAGAGACTGCCGCAGTCGATCTGCGTCTCGAGCGGCCCTCCGTCTCCCGCGACAATCAGCAGTTTGCCTACCTGCGTATGGACATGACGGCACGACAGGACAGCGACGGCGCCCTCTTCAGTGTCATTGCCCAGCTCCGTGATGTCTCGCTGGAACAGCAGTTGCGTCAGGAAGCGCAGAGCCGTGCCGCCGACGCCCGCTCGGCCAACGACGCAAAGTCGCGGTTCCTCGCCGCCGTCAGCCACGAGCTGCGCACGCCGCTCAATGCCATTCTCGGCTTCTCCGATCTTCTGCTCGGCGAGTATTTCGGCAAGTTCGAGAATGAACGGCAGCGGGAATATGTCGGCCTTGTCAGGGATTCCGGCGCGCATCTGCTTTCTGTGGTCAACACCATGCTCGATATGAGCAAGATCGAGGCCGGCCGCTACGAGCTCAACCTCGAGCCCTTCGATATTGCCGGGGTCGTCCGATCCTGCGAAGCCATGCTCGCACTGCAGGCCAAGACCAGGGGCGTATCGTTGACGAGCCGCGTGCAGCGCGGGCTCGACGAGGTCGTTGCGGACCAGCGCGCGATCCAGCAGATCCTGATCAATCTGGTCGGCAACGCCGTGAAGTTTACTGAGGCAGGCGGCGCGATCTCAATCGACGCATCGATGCGCGACGGCATTCTGAACCTCTGCGTGAGCGATACCGGCATCGGTATCCCAGCCGACAAGCTGGAAATGCTCGGCCAACCTTTTGTCCAGATCCAGAACGACTATAGCCGCAGATTCGAAGGTACGGGGCTTGGCCTGTCGCTGGTGAAGGGCTTGGTGGCGCTGCATGGCGGCGACTTCGCAATCGCCAGCACGCCGGGCGCCGGCACGATCATTACGATTTCTATTGCGGCGGATGGCTCTGGCATTCCGGCTGTGGGTGCTGCCTGCAACGATCTTGTCGAGTTCCCGCCGCGACTGAAGGCTGCGCCGGCACTCGTCGGCGTTTTGGAAGAGGGGCTTTTCGATGGCCGCGAGCAAGCGAAAATCGCCTAAGGGAAGGAGAGGCCGGCAGAAAAGGCCGGGCCTCCTTCTCACCGGGGCAACCGTGATTGGCGGTGTGGGGCTGCAGGGCGCAAGCGCGCTCGGCGGCGTGATCGGTCGCAACCCCTCGGTTGCCGGCGGAACCGCGGCCTTCCTGGTTATCTTCAGCTTCGTTGCCGCGAACGCGCTCTGGTATCAGCCGGGCGCCCATCCGCATCCGTTCCTGCGCACTCGCGATGTGCTTTTCCCGAATGTGCTTGGCGGCCGC
This sequence comes from Hyphomicrobiales bacterium, assembly GCA_900466605.1. Classification (GTDB taxonomy): domain Bacteria; phylum Pseudomonadota; class Alphaproteobacteria; order Rhizobiales; family Rhizobiaceae; genus Rhizobium. The sequence goes on along the minus strand of UBMU01000030.1, from coordinate 229,363 downwards.
CCGGTTGCCGAGGAGCACAGCGGCAACGTGACGACCTTCAAGATCGAGCGGCAGGACGAGGCCGACGCCACGCAGACGAATGCGACGCCGCCCGCCGCCCCTGGCGGCCAGCGCCCGACCCAGATCGTCATGGACATTCAGACCGAGCTCGTGCGTCGCGGCCTCTACAATGGCACCGCGGACGGCGTCATCGGCCCGCGCACCAGTGCGGCGATCCTCTTCTTCGAAGAAACCGTAGGCATGCCGCAGACGGGTGAGGCGACACCCGAAGTGCTGGCAGCGCTCAGAACCGAGTCGGGAGGTCCCTCGGCGATCCCGCTGGAAAAGCCGGTTGAGGATGTTACCTCAAAGGCATCGGCCGAGGATCCCGTCGCGGCAGCCATCCGCAGTGCAGAAAGAAACGTCAGGACCGCACCGACTCCGGCCAAGAAAGTCGTGCCGTCCGCGGAGTTGTCGACCGTCGATCTTGTTTTGAAGATCCAGAAGGGTCTCAGCAACATGGCCTACGCCAACGTCGGGGTCGACGGCGTGCCGGGCGAACAGACGCGCACCGCAATCCGCCACTTCCAGAAGCACTACAACCTTCCGGAAAACGGAGAGCCCAGCGAAGCTGTCCTGAAGAAACTCAAGGAAATCGGCGCGCTCTGAGGCCCGGCATTGCCGTCGCCTGTTTGTCTGCTATAGCTCGCCGATGAGATTACGCACCGACATCTTCGTTTCCGCCCTTCTGCGCCGGGTTTTTGCCAAGGGCGACTTTGCTGCAGTCGAGGTGAAGGGTGCTGACGAGGCAGGTGCCATCTTTATTCGACAGCATTTCCGCGATGGCCTGGAGACGCTCTATGGCCCTGCGCCGCAGAGCTTTTTCGACGAGGAGAGGAGCGGGGAGCGCCTGTTCGAGCAGCGGCTGACGCGCGAAGAGCCCGATCGGGTGAAGGACATGCTTGAGCGCGAACGCAAGTTCGACCCTGACCTGTGGATCATCGAGTTCGAGGCCGAGGATCTCGGCGATATCGTTCCGCTTGCCGACCTCCGCCAGAACCCGCTTTAAGCAAAATCAACGTGTGCGGCCGATGATGCGCCTGTCTCGGGCGGGCGGCGCATCGTGGCCGGGGTGAGCCGTTTCCGCCTCGCCGGGCAGATAAGTATAGTTATCCGCACGCCGCCAGGCGTCGACGCGGGCGTTGCATTCGTCCGGGTCGAGCCCATCCAGCATCATCCATGCACGCGTCACGCCGTGCTGCGGTTCGGCAAGGTGAGGGTAGAGCTTTTCGAGCATGAAGACAGTGTCCCGGAAATCCATGCCGAGACTGATGAGTGTGGTCGCAAGCTGCTGCCCGGAGATATCGAGCATGATGCGTTCGGCAAGCCAGCGGCTTGCGGAAAGCCCATCGGCAAGCGCCTTGGCAAAAAGCACTGCCTCGCGGTTGCGCGCAAAGCGGACAAGCAGGGCCGCCTGGATCGGCGACAGGTTCCGCAGCCCGAGGCGATCGCCCTCCGGACGGCTGACATGACGCGCCAGTTCCCGGATCCTGTTGCGCATCTCTTCTTCGCTGGCGCGGCGCGCGGCAGCTTCGGCCTCCTCAAGGGAAGGCGGAGCAGTCGGTTCGGAGGCTGCGATGCTCGCCACCTCGACCTCTGCCTCGACAGGTGCTGCCAATCGCTGCTCGGTCTGGCGCAGGCCGACCAGCGCGTCGATCACCCGCGGCGAAAGCGCGTTCCGGCTGACGATCGCCTTCATGTGTGCACTGCCCTGGGTGCGGGCAATCGTGATCAGGGTCTCATCGTCGATTGCTGGCGAAGAGGTGAGGAAAGGGGCCGCAATGTCGATCGGCTGGCAGCCGACGAAAAGTGCGACGGCGGACGGAATCTGCCCGCATTGGGAAAGTGCAGCCACGGCTTGCCGCTTGGCTTCGAGTGACGATGCCTGGAACAGCGGTGTGAAGAGTTCGGCGAATTGGCGCAGTTCGGAGCGGGTCGGCGGTTGCAATCCCTCGAAGCTGCTAACGGTCGCCATGAGAACCACGTCCTTCTTCCGGCTGGCGGATGGGGCCTCTAGGTCTCGGAACCGGTCACGCACAAGAACACACCCTGGAAACGCAAATACTGGATGCCGCAGGACTGGACGCGGAGAAACGCCCCTTACCTCACACGGGTTATGAACAAATCCTACATGGGCAGGGTTAATGCTTGCTAAAGACCGTATTGGATTTGTGCCGAAAGGGCTCATCCCTCCCGCCGCCGCACGCGTCATCGCCGGGACGTTGTCCCGTTCTCCGGCTCGAAACGTTCTCTTGGAGATTAGAGACCCTTGTGTCCGCGCAGCGCCGCCAAAAGTCTTTCGGCGTTATTGTTTCCGGACTGATAGAGGTCAAGCGCAGCCGACGCTGCCAATTGTGCTTCGGCACTCTTGATATCGATCCGCCTTTCCGAGCACCAGGCATCAAGCGCATCGCGCAGTACATCAAGGTCTTCGGGAGAAAATGTCGAACCAATGAACAAAGACATCTCAACCCCCTCGTTGCCCGCGCCGAGTGACCGCACACTTGACGGATCGGTCATGAATTGTCGCCGATCGCACAACTTTACCGTTATCGGTGAGGACCGCAATTGATATTTTTGTGACGGGAATGTGTGATTGGTAGGTCCGGCAACACAACCTGCGTTAAGTGTATGAATTAATGCTAATATCGCTGCGACATTGTGCACAGAATCTTCTTGTGAGACGATGGAAACCAATCGGTGCCACTGCGCGTTTATAAGGTGCAGTAGAAGTAGCTAATGTCCACGCAAGAAATTAACGATCTGTTAACCGTCATATGTCTCAATTCGGATAGAAGCGGCGATCGTGTTTCGGTCGTCCGATTTCACATCACGGTATTTCAAACAGGTGCCGTGAGAAAAGCGCGAATGCCTCGGAGCCCTCAAGAGTTCTACAGGACGCGCTGGCCCGCATAGGCGGGCAGGGTGAGATTTCGCAGTTCATCCGTCTCGGGCCGTGCATGGAGACGAGAATGGCAATAGTCGTCGCATTGGCGGACCGTCTGTCTCAGACGCCACGCCGCAAGGGCAATAAACCAGTCGAGGCGCAGATCCTGCTTTTCACCGGCGTGCGTTACGAACGCCTGACGGAAAGCTCGAAAAGCACTTCCGGACGCCGTGTTTCGCGGGCCAAGAAATAAGTAGACTATGTCAGTTCGAGGGGCCGGCGTATCCGTCGCAACCGGCCTCGGCGAGGAAATTCCGCGCGGCTGCGTCAAAGCTTGCCTGGGGCGCCAATGTCCTCAACACCGCGTAGCCCTGCGAGCGGGCGCTTTCCACAAGAATGGTCTTCTGCAGGTCCGGCGGCAAAGCCTTGCGAAGCTCTGTCAGCTGGATCGGCGTGCCGATCAGAATATCCAGCGCACCGCCGACCGATGTCCTGTCGTTCATGCTGAAGACCTCGTTCGAGGCTTCGTCGTAAAGCGCGACCGACCAGAACGGCACATTGCCCTTCGCCATCAGGCGCACCGGATTTTCCTCGATGTCAAACGAGCAGACCGCGGTGCGGACAAAAGGATCGTCGTTGGAGAGCCCGGCTGCATCGTCGGTTGCGCCAAGCAGATAGAACTTCTCAAGATCGCCTTCGGACGCGACGCGCGTGGCGGCATCCCTGCCGGTAAAGTGCGGCAGGGAAAGAATGATGACGAGGTGCAGCAAAGCTGCCCCGAAAAGTCCGGCGAGGATGGCAAACAGGATCCTAAGCATTGCCGCATCCGGTTTTCTGCAGCTTGGGCATAGCAAGGTCGATGACACCTGAGCTACCCGCAGTCGGGGTGTCGAACAGGGTCAGAACAAGTTGGAATGTACCTGCCGCCGGCAGCGCCAGCCAGTTTCCAGGCCGGGCATGCGCGGAAATCTCGATCGAGAAGCTGCTGTCGGGCTGCCGCAGTACCGTCCACGAGTTCATCGCGCCGGGAAGCCCTGGCCGCAGCGAGGCCGGATTGCCGCTGTTGTCTGCGGTAAACAGTGTCCAGATGCGGGCAGGGGGCGTCTGGCCCGTGATGCGGTAGCTGCAGGCGGCATTCAACCGGTCACCGGCATCATCGACCTTGGCAGTAAACATCAGGCCTTCGGCATTTCCGTAGAGCAACCGTCCGGCCCGCGCCCTGTGGGACTTCGCATAGGGGTCGGCACTCTCGGTTTGCAGCTCGGGGAAGGCTTCCCAGGCGCCGAGCTTGATCGCGCCGAAGCCGGCTGTCGCATCCAGCGCGTAGAGCGAAATCATGATCCCGCCGCCAAAGGCGATAATCAGAGTCATCGCGATGAAGAGAGGAAACCGAAACACTATGGGCCCTTGAGAAACAAATCAGTTGAAAGGGTTACCACTGATTCTGGCTGCGAGGAATGGTCCAGGCGGTTGCGGCAGGCATATCCCGGCCAAAACTGCTCCGTGTGGAAGCAGGTCATGAACTCCCGAAGGTGCTGTCCGAACAGCGCCTTTATCGCTTTTTGCGCCCGCCCGGGAGCGGTACGCCGATCCCACTTTAGGCTGGGATGCTCTGGTCGCCTGTGATCTTGGCGAAGATCGTGTAAGATAGCGGTTCCCGAAGCGTCAGTATTGCCGGTCCTTTCCGTCATTCGGCTTAGGGGGGCTGACCGTCTATCGACCATGCGCCAATGGAATTGCGCCCGAACGGAGTTTTGAGATTGAGCGTTGCGTTCGTCAAAGAGGAAAGTGCCGAAACCGCTGCGGAGACCCTGCTTCCGGATCGTCCGATCTCGCCCCATCCGAACCTGGTCACGGCAGCGGGATTGAAGGCGATGGACTTGCAGCTCCAGCAGGCCCGTGAGGCCTACGATGCCGCAAGCTCGATCGAAGACGTGAATGAACGACGGCGGCAGGCAGCAAACCCGCTTCGCGACATGCGCTATCTCAATGCAAGGGTTCGCTCCGCTCAGCTCGTTCCTGACCCGACCTCGTTCGACACGGTCGCCTTTGGCGCCACGGTCACCTTCGGTCGCGACGACGGGCGCGTGCAGACCTATCGCATCGTCGGAGAGGACGAGGCCGATCCCAAGGCAGGGTCGATCTCCTTTGTGTCTCCGGTCGCAAGGGCGCTGCTGGGCAAGGCTGTCGGAGATGTGGTCACCGTCGGCGGCCATGAGCTCGAGATCACTGCCATCTCGTAGGATCGGTGCCTTTCGCAAATGGACCCGAAGCGACCATGGCGCTGGTCGAGCGGTTGATTTCGAGCAACAGTGAACGACATCGTCTGCCGATGCTGGTCAATTGGCGAGCTTGTCACGCCGTTGTCATCTACTCAGCGTAGCGGCCTCCTCAGGTTTTTCCGTTGAATGAGGTTCTCTCCTTGGCAGGGCATCGGCCGCGCATCGTTGTTATCGGCGCAGGGATCATCGGTTCCGCAATCACCTACAATCTAGCCATCAGGGGTGCGGATGTCTTGCTTGTAGACGAAGGCCCGAGGCCGGGTTCCGGCGTGACGGGCAGGGCTTTCGGTTGGGTCAACGTCATCAATGGAACGCCGGGCGAGAGCAGCTATAAGCTCTGGCGAGAAGCAGTTTCCGAGTACCGACATCTCAAAGCTGCCCTGCCGGCCGCCTTTTCCCGCGTTCGTTCTGGTTCCTTGTTCTGGAGAGCCACAGCACAGGAGACCGAGCAGTTTGCTGGGCTTCGCAAGAGCGCCGGGGAAAATGTCGACTTGCTGCGGCGCAATGGCATACAGGAATTGGAACCGCGCCTGCGCCGGATACCGGACCTTGCCGTCCTATCGCACGATGACCTGGCTCTCGACTCGGCAAAGCTTGCCGGAGACTTGGTCGATGCCGCCGTTGTCGCCGGGGCATCGACGCGTTTTGGCGCGACCGTCTCCGCCATTGATACCATGAACGGCAGGGTCGCCCGGATACGGCTCGGAGATGACGCAATGGCCGCCGATGTAGTTGTCATGGCTGCGGGAGCAGGTGTCCGCGCGCTGGCCGAACGGCTCGGTCTTCGTACGGGCCTCACCACCTCTCCGGCCTTGCTTCTCCGCTATGCGTGTAGCCGACCGATCATCAGCCATATCCTGCGCGGTCCCCGGCTGGAAATTCGCCAGGCCAGCGACAACACGCTGATCGTTGCAAAGTCCTACGTCGAAAATGGCAACGAGAATCGCCCTTGGCTCATCGGCGAGGATACTTTGACGGTCATGAAAGACGAGTTGGATCTGCCTGACGAGGTTGTTCTGAAAAGTGCGGAAATCGGTGACCGCCCGGTCTTTGCCGATGGGTTGCCGCGTCTTGGGTTTTTCCCCGAGATGGGCGGCCTCTATGTCGCCGCGGGCCACCCGGGGGTCATTCTGGCTCCGCTGCTAGGTCGTTTGACCGCCGAAGAATTGCTCGATGGGCAGAGATCTGAGCTTCTCGGGCCTTCGCTGTGACCGCAGTTGGCGCATTCTGGCCAAAGCAGCAGAGGATTTGTTGCAGAGCTTCGAGGTCCGCTATCGGTCCCCATTGCATCGGCTGAGACCGCGTGAGAGATTGTGCGCTCTTGCCTACTCGGAGGGCCAACGATGTCTCTTCTCAACTTCATCCCCATGGATCATCACGATCTTGAGGTGGTGACCGATGTCGTTCGCCATTGGTGCGCCGATCACGGCGTAGACTTGGATTCCGAACGCGGCCGCGCAGCGATGTGCGCTGCCGTGGACCGCGCATTGGCGGGCGAGAAGTCGCCCGTCGCCCTCTCCGAAGCGATCAACGCGGCCAACGCCTAGGGTCAGGATACGTGATCAGGTCTAGGCCTTGCTCAGATGCTTCGGCCAGAATTCCTGATGTACTTCCGCGGCTTCTTCTTCGAGGCTCGGGCCAACCACAGTGACGATGCGCGCGCCGGTTTGCAACACCGCCCGGCTCGGGACGTTCAATCCGATACCAGCGATCTCGCCAAGCCGCGCTTCGGAGCAGGCAAACACCATACTCCCGATGCCCGACCAGTAAATCGCCCCGGAGCACATCGCGCATGGCTCCGTGCTGGTGTAGAGCGTGCAGTCCGCGAGAAAGGCCGTGTCGTGGTGCTGCGCCGCCAGTTTAATCAGGTTCATCTCGGCGTGGTTCGTCATATCGTGGCCGGTGAAGACGCTGTTTTCTGCGCGCAGGACCACTTCGCCGTCCTTCACCAGCAGCGAGCCAAACGGCTCGTCGCCGCGTTCCATCGCGGATTTCGAGAGCGCGATCGCCTCGCGTAAAAACGGCTCGTGATTTTCCATTGGAGTCTCCCTTAACAGCTAGAGCGGGATGATCTTGTCTTGAAACGGATGGATTTCAAAGGGCCGCTAATCCGATATCCGCATTGCCGCAACCGCGTCATCTTCCGGCTCCGATGGATGAGTCCTGAGCCTGGCCACGTCAACCGAAATGGCTTTCACCGCGTTGTCGAAGGATGACGCCTGGGCGAGGCTGATCGCTGCTGGCGAAATGTGGGTGCCAACGATCTTCCGCTCGTGACGGAAGCCGGCACTACCATCGGCTCTGCCGCCAGGAGCACAGACGGGTAGCCCATTCGGGCCACCCGTCGTCATGAGCGGGCTCTGTCAATTGCCCGGCTTGTTCTTGATCGCAGCGTCGATCTGCCTCTTTACAGCATCCAGATTGAAGGAGGCCGGATCCTGCATCGGCGGGTAATCAACCGCGGTTAGAGCAAGCTTGGCGACTTCCTGCTGAACGCTGACGAACCGCCAGAACTCGCGTGCAAAGAAGTCGTTCATGTAGCCTCCACCTTGATCATTGAGGCTTTGCTGGCCAATCGATGGCGTCCGCTCGAACGGATCCTGACGGATATTGACCATGGTGGGCATGTCAGTCGTTACCTTTCCGCCGGGCCAGCCCTGCGGCTGTTGGAAGAACTGGAACTTGAAGTTGTCGAGGCGGACTGCCCCAAGGGCGGGGCCACCGAAGTAGAAGAATTCATGCCTTGCGGATGGCGATTTGCCCAGCAGCAAGTCCAACTGATTGTAGCCATCAAGATGGTTCTTGTAGGTCTTGTCGCCGAGCTCCACGCCCTTGAGCAACTGGTCGGCGATCTCTGTATTGCCAGCTGCCGCAGCAAGCGTCGGGAACCAATCCAGGGCCGAGAAAATACCGTTCTCGACCGTTCCCGGCTTGACCTTACCCGTCCAGCGGATGATGGCCGGTGCGCGGAAGCCTCCCTCCATCACCGTGCCCTTGGTGCCCTTGAATGGCGTCATGCCACCGTCCGGCCAGGTAAACACCTCCGCCCCATTGTCGGTCGTGAAAATGACGATGGTGTTGTCGGTTTCGCCTGCATCTTCGACGCATTTCATGAGAGCACCAACGCTGTCATCAAGCTGCGCCACGCCGGCTTCCTCGAGGCCGTAGTTGGTGTCGCTGTTCATGAGGGCCTGGTATTTGGGCGACAGGAAGGTCCAGACGTGCATGCGCGTCGTGTTGTGCCAGACAAAAAACGGCTTCCCGTCGGTCTTTGCCTTGTCCATGAAGTCACAAGAAGCCTTGACCAGCACTTCGTCGAACGTACCCATGTCGTACTTTGCCTTCGGCACTACGTCATGCATGTTCGGGACGTTGGACATGTCGGGGTACGGAGCGAGGGGACCCTCGTCGATGATCCGCTGCTTGCCGACTTTGCCCCAACGCGGCTGCTCGCTTGTGTCGTCCGTATCAGTTGCAAAGCTGTGGACCAGATTGCGCGGCCCAAACTTATCTCGGTACGACTGGTCATTCGGAAACGAATACCAATAGGGATCCGACATCGCATCGAGGTGGTAGAGGTAGCCAAAGAATTCATCGAAGCCATGCAGGGTCGGCAGATATTTGTTCAGATCGCCAAGATGGTTCTTGCCGAACTGGCCGGTGGCGTATCCTTCGGCCTTGAGGACGGTTGCCAGGGTTGCCGCCTTGTCAGGCATGCCCACATCGGCGCCGGCCTGGCCGACGGTCGTCAGGCCGGTGCGCAACGGAATCTCTCCGGTGATGAAGCTCGCCCGGCCGGCCGTGCAACTTGCCTCCGCGTAATAGTCGGTGAACATCATGCCTTCGGACGCCAGCTTGTCGAGGTTGGGCGTCTTCCCGGACATGATGCCCCGGTGATAGGCGCCAAGGTTGAACCAGCCGACATCGTCACCCATGATGACGACGATGTTGGGTTTCGGCTGCTGTTGCTGCGCAACTGCTGGCGCGGTCAGCGCGGTCGCAAAAGCGGAAGCCAGCAGACCAAAGCAAAGGCTTCTCGTGCTACTCATGATGTATACCCTCCGTTTGACGTGACCCAATCGGGATGCCTTCCCGGGGCATAAGGGTGTCCTACCTCATGCCTGAGGCGATCTGAGTTTGTGAAACTGCGCGGCGGTGCGGCATGGCCGCAGTGGGACAAGTTGGGTAGTGGACGCCGCTCTGATTGCTCGCCATAGGGTGGCGATAGGCGTACCCGCCATTGAAGCGTCAATGGCCAATGATGACATGCTCTCTCTGGCATCTGCCCGAGAGTTGGCAATCATCCACGGCGCGAATATCGCACATCTTCACTTTCACCGCCAGATTGAAAGCCCGTGTCGCGTCGCGCGGGAGAGTATGTGAGACTTTTCATTACCGCCGAGCCCGCGCATTCGACAGCTGTTGACGCAAAGCCGTCACTGGGGGATGTCCACTTTCGGCTCGAAGAAGTCGTTGAAAAAGCCGCAACCACAGCCACGCGGGAAGAGTCCGGCAAGTGTCGGACTCTTTGGTTGGCGCGTTCAGTCGCCACCTGCACCGCGCAGAGACTCTTCAATCTTGCTAAGATTGAATGAGCCTGGGGATTGGCTCGGCGGATAGTCCTTCATCGTTTGCAGGAAATTCGCCGCCAGTGCCTGAATGGGAACGATCACGAAGGCACGATCGAGGAACCAATCATTGTAGGTATTGGAATTGTGTTGCGCCTTTTCGAATGGGTCCCGCCGAAGGTGGAAAAGCAGCGGTACGCGGAGTTCGGTAAAAGGCTCCCGCCATACGCCGAATGCCTCGCCCCGGTTTTCAAGGAAGACTACCTTCCAATCGTCATAGCGAGCTGCGACAACTTGGCCATCGTCATTGACGTACCAGAACTCATGCCGCGGGGATTCGTCGGTCTTTCCTGAAAAATAGTCCAACTGGTTGTAGCCATCTATATAGTTGCGATAGGTGCGACCGTTGAGCTCGATGCTGTTTGCCAGCTTGGACTTGATGTCAGGTTCGCCCGCGATGGCAGCAAGGGTTGGCAACCAATCCTCGTGCGCCACAATGCCGTTCAACGTCTTGCCGGCTGGAAAATGTCCTGGCCAGCGCGCGAACGTCGGCACGCGATAAGCGCCCTCCCAGTTGGAATTCTTCTCGCTGCGGAACGGCGTCGTACCCGCGTCCGGCCAAGTGTTGTAGTGCGGCCCGTTGTCGGTCGAATACATGACAACCGTGTCGTCGGCGAGACCCAGATCGTCGAGCAGCTTGAGCAGTTCGCCGACGTCCATGTCATGCTCAACCATGCCGTCATGATACTCATCACCGCTTGGTCCCGAGATTCCGGTGTGTTGGGCGCTGACGTGAGTACGGAAATGCATTCGAGTTGCATTCCACCAGACGAAGAAGGGTTTGCTGGCCTGGTGCTGGCGGGTAATGAAGTCCTTGGCCGCAGCCAGGGTCTCATCATCGATCGTCTCCATCCGCTTTCTCGTAAGCGGACCGGTGTTTTCAATCTTCTGCGTACCATCGGGATTAGCCCATGTATGAAGAACGCCTCGGGGACCGAATTGATCGATGAACTTCTTCCCGTTCGCCAATACGCGATCCTTCGGATAGTCCCGGTTTTCGGGCTCTTCCTCCGCATTCAAATGGTAGAGGTTGCCAAAGAATTCATCGAACCCGTGCATTGTCGGCAAGTGTTCATCTCGGTCCCCCTGGTGGTTCTTGCCAAATTGACCGGTGGCGTAGCCTTGGCTTTTGAGAACCGTTGCCATAGTGACATCCGTTTTCTGCCAGCCTTGAGGTGCGCCTGGGAGACCGACTTTCGTCATGCCCGTACGAACAGGCACATTGCCGCCGATGAATGCAGCTCGGCCCGCTGTGCAGCTCTGTTGCGCATAGTAATCTGTGAAAGAGAGACCTTCCCGCGCGATGCGGTCGATATTGGGCGTCATGTAACCCATCATGCCACGGTTGTTGTGGCTGATATTCCATGTGCCGATGTCATCGCCCCAAATAACCAGAATATTCGGTTTGTTGCCTGAAGGCGCTGTAGCTTGTGCGTATGCGGCGGCGGAGCTGACCATATTTGTCACTGCAGCCGCCCCGGCGGCAAGTGCAGTTGATCCGATCAGCAGATTGCGTCGCGTGACGCCCTCAGTTGTAGACCTTTCCTTTTCGTCGTCGTATGTCATGCGCATTCTCCTTCAAACGTTGTGCAAGCACAGTTTGTTGATCATGAGATGCACTGCAAACGGGCAGATGATAGCCTAAACAGCGAAAAGCGATAATTGCTTTGTTGACGCGCAGACGCGCTGCCGAGGAAGAGATGGGCGCCGCCTGGCCCTGTAGGTACCCCTTGGCGTTGGCGACCGCTCATGGCGCGAAGCTGCCTTCGCGCATCGTCTCAGCGGCCCATAGAGTTGATGCTACTGACGGGCTTTTCAGTCGGCGCTCGCCACCTTTTGTGCGGCAAGCGGAGGCGCTGCCTTCAGCGCCTGTCCAAGTTCCTTGAGGAGACGGGTGGACTCGACCGAGAGCATACGCGGGCGGACGAGGGGAGGCGGGCTGCCTTCCTCGGGCTTGGCGGCGACGGTCTTGGCTGTCTTGTCAGGTGGCAGCGGCTGGGTGCCGGGGATCTGGCGGAGCGTGATGCCCTGGTGAGCATAGTCCATGGCACGCTTGAAGGTCATGGCCGGCAGCGAGCCGCCGGTCATCTTGTTGGTCGAGGTGTAGTCGTCGTTGCCGAACCAGACGGCGGCCGTGTAGTTGCCGGTGTAGCCGATGAACCATGCGTCGCGATAGGCCTGCGTCGTGCCCGTCTTGCCTGCTGTCAGGATGTTGTTGTCGAGGGCTGCCTTGCGCGCTGTGCCGACATAGGGAACGCGTGACAGCATCTGGTTCATGTAGGTATCGGCCTTCTCCGACAGCACGCGCTTGGCGGGCGGTTCGTCGCGGTCGAAGTCGTAGAGAACGTCGCCGCCGTAATCGAGAACCTGCGTGATGCCGTGACGTCGCGACTGCATGCCGCCGGCCGGAAAGACGGCATAGGCGGTCGCCTGGTCGAGCACGGTCACTTCAGAGGTGCCGATCGGGATCGTCACGTCGTCGCGCACCGGCGACTCGACCCCGAGGTTCTTCGCCATGGCGCGGATCGGCTGAATGCCCAGCTTCTCCTTGGCGAGGCGCACCGGGATGGTGTTGATCGACTGGGCAACGGCCGTCGCGATGGTGATGCGGCCGGCATACTTGTTGGCGTAGTTGTGCGGGCTCCAGTTGCCCCAGTAGATCGGCGCGTCGACGACAATCGTGTCGGGCGTCATGCCGCTCTCCATCGCCACCGAATAGGTGTAGACCTTGAAGGACGAACCCGGCTGACGCAGCGCCTTGGTGGCACGGTTGAACTGGCTTTCGCCGTAGTCCCGACCGCCGACCATGGCGCGCACCGCACCGCCGTTTTCGATCACCACCATCGCGCCCTGCTTGGCGTGATAGCTTTCGCCGTATTCGCGCAGCGACGTCTCGACGGAATCTTCGGCCGCGCTCTGCAGCCCCATGTCGATCGTGGTCCGGACAACAAGCGAATGCTGGTGGAAGCGCGGCGACAGCCGCATGACCTCGTCAAATGCCCAGTCGAGGAAGAAATCGGGCGATTCCACCTGGTTGCGGTCGACGACCGTGGCCGGATTGCGCCGGGCGGCGATCACCTGGCCCTCGGTCATCAGGCCGCTCTGCACGAGGTTGGTCAACACCTCGTTGGCGCGACCGCGGGCCGCCGGCAGGTTGACGTGTGGCGCATATTTCGCCGGCGCCTTGAACAGACCGGCAAGCATGGCGGACTCGGCGAGGTTGACGTCGGTGATGCTCTTGCCGAAATAGAACTGCGCCGCCGCAGCCGCGCCGAACGTGCCGCCGCCCATGTAGGCGCGGTCGAGATAGGTTGAGAGAATTTCCTTCTTGGAAAGGTTGGCTTCGAGCCACAGGGCCAGGAAGGCTTCGGTGATCTTTCGGTCGATCGAGCGTTCGTTGGAGAGGAACAGGTTCTTGGCGAGCTGCTGCGTCAGCGTCGAGCCGCCCTGCACGACTTCGCCGGCCTGGGCGTTGGTAACAAGCGCGCGGGAAAGGCCGATGATGTCGATGCCGAAGTGGTCGAAGAAGCGCCGGTCTTCGGTTGCCAGCACCGATTTGATCAGCGCGTCGGGCAGTTCGTCGATCGGCACGGAGTTCTGGTGGATGACGCCGCGATGGCCGATCACGTTGCCGTAGCGGTCGAGGAAGGTGACGGCGTAGTCGCCGCGATTGCGCCAATCTTCCTTGGTAGCCTCGAAGGCAGGCTGGGCAAGGGTGAGCATCAGGACAGCGCCGACAGCGCCAAGCGTCAGGCCTTCGCCGCCGAGTTCGAAGACGATGCGTTTCCAGCCGCGGACGCGGAAGCGGCGGAAGAAGATGGTGATGTCTTCCCAGATCTCGGCTGAGCGAAAACCGGCATTCCAGATGGTCGAATCGATCCACGAGTCGATCTTCAAAAGGAGGTGGCGTTGCTTGCGCGGCCGTTTTTCTGGATTGTCCGGATCCGTCACGTCTTATATTCCCGCCCGATCAGTTCGACGCCGGACGAACCTGACGCCGGACTATGGCAAATCTGCCGACAGTGCTCCGGAGTAAACGGAGCTTGGTGAATCATTGGTTGATTTGCCTGACAAGAACAAGAGAAATGGAAGCTCTCACGCGATTTTGCGAGGAGCTGTTGCAAGAACGGAATGATGGAAGAAATACCCTTCTGGAAGACGAAGACGCTCGCCGAGATGACGACGACCGAATGGGAGAGCGTATGCGACGGCTGCGGCCTCTGTTGTCTCAACAAGCTCGAGGAGTGGGATAGCGGCGATATCTACTTCACCTCGATCCGCTGCAAGCTGCTCGACGACGAGAGCTGTCGCTGTTCCAGCTATGAGAACCGTTGGGATTTCGTGCCCGATTGCGTCCAGCTCACCAAGGAAAACGTTGACGAGATCGCCTGGCTGCCGCCGACCTGCGGCTACCGGCTTATCAACGAGGGCCGCGATCTTTACTGGTGGCATCCGCTGGTGTCGGGCGATCCCGAGACGGTGCATGCGGCCGGTATTTCGGCGCGCGGTCGGACGATCGACGAAACCGAGGTCAAGGTCGACGATTTCGAGGATTACGTCGTTGATTGGCCGCTGACGGTGGGCGACGAAGCACAGGCGCAACAGCCGGAGACGGCCAAGTAGGACCGGCCCAGGGTTCGGATCCATAAGGGGTTTCCGTTGACGGCCCAGACACTTCCGTCGCCTAGCCGGCCCGTACGATCGGATCGGCGACGAAGGTCATTGCGGCCGTCTGTGTCCCCGCCCTGTCACTCACTGGTTATGAGACAAGCGGTTCTTTCGCTTTCACTTGGCGGTACCAAGCAGGTAGCCGCCGTCCCAGTGCCAGATCTGCTTGTCGTCGACAGTAACCTTGACGACCGCCTGGAAGCCGGCGAGCGTTCCGCTGCCGGCATGGAACGCACAGGTTCCGGACGGCGGGCTGGCCGTGTCGTAGGTCACGCAGTACCCGACAGCCGAGTCACCGTTCCCCACGGCAATGACGGCCGTGCTGCTGCCGAAAAGGGGATTGCTGGTCACTGGCCCATAATAGAGAATCTTGGTGCCCGCCGGGATCGCCGCGAGGTTCGATTCCGTAATGGTGCAGAAGCTCGGGGTCTCGCCGGTGTATTGGCTACATTCCTTGGAGATCTTCAGCGGTTGCATCGTCGGCGTAGCCGACGCCAACGGTGCTAGTGCCAGAACGGCACCAGCGGACAGGATCAACAGTCTGCTCATTGCCCTCTCCCACGGTCGAATTGATGTCCGAGATTTTACTCGCTATCTCCGCTCCTAGCAATTCGCTGATTTGAAGCTGGAGGTTGCCTCAGCCTCGCCACCGCCTTCTTGCAATAAGCCCGGACTCTAGGCGGCTGTCTTGAGAAACTGCTTCAGCTCGCCGCGCACATAGTCTTCGATCGAGCCCTGCGGCTCGAAGCCCCACCAGAGCAGGCAGCCCTGCCACTGCGAGAGCATCGGTCGTCCGAGCGGCTGTTTGCCTTGGGCGCCAAGGCATCGGTCGAGCGCTGTGGCCAAGGTCTTGCCCCAGGCGGCACCGCGGGCCTGCAAGGCCGGGTCGCGCAGATCCTCCCGCAGTACCAGCAGGCCTTCCGCATAGGAGGCGGCATCCTCACCATAGTCCTTGGAGAGACCGGCGAGCAGGTCGATGGCGCCTTCAGGCGTCTCGGGAACGGATTGGATCAGCCGGGCCGTTTCCATGTCCAGCCGATCCCAGGCGCGCAGCAGGCAGGCCCGCAGCATTGCCGCCTTGGTGCCGAACCGCTGCACGAGCGTCGAGCCGGAAAGGCCGCTGATCTTCGCGACCGCGCCGAAGCTTGCCGCCTCAGGTCCTTCCGCATGGACAAGCCCGAGAACCATGTCGAGAAGCTGTTCGTCCGAAAGCGTGCGGGGGCGCGGCATAAAATTTCCTCTTGCGTTCATGATGAATATGAACGAACGTTCGTTTATATTCAAGTGGAATGGCGAACCCATTTGCCGGGTTCTAGCGTGGAGGACGAACACGTGACAGCAGCGCTTTCAGGAAAGATCGCCCTTGTGGCTGGCGGCACGCGCGGCGCCGGTCGCGGGATTGCCGTGGAACTCGGTGCTGCCGGCGCGACGGTCTACGTCACCGGCCGCACGACGCGGGCGAGGCAGTCGGAATATGGCCGCCCGGAGACGATCGAGGAGACGGCCGAGATGGTAACCGCGGCCGGCGGCGAGGGGATCGCCGTTTGCGTCGATCATACTGTGCCTGCGGAGGTCGAGGCGCTGGTCGGCCGGATCCGCCGCGAGCAGGGCCGGCTCGACATTCTCGTCAACGATATCTGGGGCGGCGAGCATCTGACGGAGTGGAACAAGCCGGTCTGGGAGCACTCGCTGGACAAGGGCCTGCACATGCTGCGGTTGGCGATCGACACCCATCTGATCACCGCGCATTTCGCTCTGGCACTGATGATCGAACGCCCCGGCGGCCTGCTGGTAGAGCTGACCGACGGCACTGCCGAATACAACGCCACGCATTACCGCCTTTGCCCTTACTACGACCTCGTCAAGACAGGCGTGATCCGGATGGCCTGGGCGCACGCCAAGGATCTCGCGCCGCACGGTGCGACGTCGGTGGCGCTGACGCCCGGCTGGATGCGCTCGGAGATGATGCTCGATATCTACGGCGTCACCGAGGAAAACTGGCGCGACGCAACCGCTGCGCAGCCGCACTTCGTCATCTCCGAGACGCCGCGTTTCACCGGCCGGGCGGTGGCAGCGCTCGCCGCCGATCCCGAACGCGCCCGGTGGAACGGCCAGTCGCTGTCGAGCGGCGGGCTCGCCAAGGTTTATGGCTTTGACGACGTGGACGGTTCGCGGCCGGATTGCTGGCGATACATGGACGAGGTGATGGAGGCAGGCAAACCCGCCGATGCCACCGGCTATCGTTGAATCGGTTTACCCGGATGGGATGATAACAAACTGTCTTTGCAGTGTTTTCGGCGCGGCGTTCTGCCACGACCTGCGCACCAGATCCTGCACCAGTTCGTCGCTCGCCTTGCCGTAGAAGAGCCGGGTCGAGCCGCGCTGCCCCCAGCCGCCCGGCACGGCGGCCGTATCATCAGGCGCCACCGCCAGCGTCATGTGCTGCTGGTCGGGCGTCAGGCGGACGACGCAATAGTCCTGCTCCGGCATCGTCAGGAATATCTTGCTGCGCACGCGAAAATCGCGCGTGCCATGATGGGCGCTCTCGACCGCCTCCGGCAGGCTGAGCGCAAAGGAAATGAGCTCTTCCTGGTTCATGGCGATAAAATTAGCATATTCTGATAGGCGCGGGCCAATCAGAAAAACTCAAGCAGCAGCCGCCGCGCGGAAAATTTTCTTTGATAGGAAAATAATCCTTGACGGCGTTACGGTTGTTTGATAGGGTTATGGCATAGTCGGAAAGTTGCGGGCGGGGCGGAGTGCTTTGCCAGAGCTTCCCGCATCTGCGAGCCGGGCGTTTGACCCGGCTTTTTCGTTTCTGGCTGCCAGGTGAAGCTGGCTGGCCGAGAGGTTCCCGATGATTGATATCGAGAGTTTCGAACCGGAGCTGTATGGCTACTGGCCGCAGAGGCGCGCCTACGGCGATCCGCTACGACTGGAAGCAGACGAGGCCGACGCGAGGGAGGCGGCTGAGGCCTATTTCCTCGAGATCAAATCCGGTCCGGCCGCGCCCGCCGAGGAGTTGCGGGTTCTGCTCAACGAGATGACGGTGGAGATGCGCGATCAGTTCACCGCTTTCCGCGAATTGCGGCGGGCGGCGGAGGTGGCCTCTGCAAGTGGTGACGAGGCGGCGGCGAAGCTCGCGCGGGCCGACCTGAAGGCCGCGACCGATGCCATGTCGCTGATTGTGCGGACGCTGGAGAAGGTCGATCAGCTGCAGCGGCAGATCGCGCGCGATCGCGAGCTGGCCGCGGAAGAGAACGACGCTGCGATGGGGCTTGAAGATGCGAAGAAGCGGTTTCTTGAGCGCATCGACGAGCTGGCGGAACAGCGGGCGCGGCAACTGCTTGCCGAGTGGCAGGTTACCGGTCCTCCCGGTGAAGGTGACGCCGCTGCCGGCGGCACTCTCCAGGCCGATACCGGCTGAAGGGCAGCGGTTGCGGTCGCTTCGGCGCCTCGTCGAGACGGCGATGGCGCGGCATGGCAAGGAGATGACTGTCATCGCAGCGGAAAGGATATCGGTTCGGGCGGTCGTGGCGGCTGGTTTACAACAGGGCGCGGCCCTAGCGACGGAGATGAACCCAGTTGCGATGCCCCCCGCGGTGGGTGCTCCCTCTTGTCGGACCGAGGTTGATCGGCCGGGCGTTACCGCAGAACCGGTGGAACGGATGCCTATGGATGACCCGCTGGTACGCTTCGTCGACGAGCGGGCTCTCTGGAAGCCGCTCGACGGTCTCTGGACGTTTTCTGGTCGTCTCGAACAGCAGCCGCCGGTGGGCGACTGGCGCACCTGGCTGATCCTTGGTGGGCGGGGGTCCGGCAAAACACGGGCAGGAGCCGAATGGGTTCATGCGCTGGCGAGCACGGAGCAGAGGTCCGATTTGCGGATCGCCTTGATTGCCGAAACGCTCGGCGATGCGCGCGAGGTGATGATCGACGGCGTTTCCGGCATTTGCCGCATCGCCCGTCGTGGATGCCCGGAGTTCGAGATCTCCCGGCGCAGGCTCGTGTGGCCGAATGGTGCCGTGGCGCAGATCTTCTCGTCCGAGGATCCGGAAAGCTTGCGCGGCCCGCAGTTTCACTTCGCCTGGTGCGACGAGCTGGCGAAATGGAAGCACGGGCAGGAGACCTGGGACATGCTGCAATTCGGCCTGCGTCTCGGCAGTCATCCGCGCCAGCTGGTGACGACGACGCCGCGACCGGTGCCGCTGCTGAAGGAATTGATCGCTGACACAGGCACGCGGCTGACGCGGATCAGCACGCTTGCCAATGCGGCCAATCTGGCACCGGGCTTCATCGATGCGCTGGCGCACCGCTACGGCGGCACTCGGCTCGGGCGTCAGGAGCTCGATGGGGAACTGATCGAGGATCGCGAGGATGCGCTGTGGCGGCGCGAGATGATCGAGACCGCAACGATCCGCTTCACTGGCGAGTTGAGGCGTGTCGTGGTGGCCGTCGATCCGCCGGCGGCGGCCGGTGCGCATTCCTGCTGCGGCATTGTCGTGGCGGGGTTGGAGGCATCGGGACGCGCAGTGGTGCTCGCCGATTGTTCGGTTCAGGGCGCTAGCCCGGCCGGCTGGGCAGGTGCGGTGGTGCGCGCCTACAGGCGTTTTTCGGCGGACCGCGTGGTGGCGGAAATCAACCAGGGCGGCGACATGGTGGCATCGATGCTGAAGAGCATCGACGAGCGCCTGCCGGTCTCGACCGTGCGCGCGACGCGCGGTAAATACCTGAGGGCCGAACCGGTCGCAGCGCTTTACGAGCAGGGGCGGGTTGCCCATGCCGGGCGCTTCGTCGCGCTGGAAGACCAGATGCGCGACTTCGGCCCGGACGGACTTTCATCCGGCCGTTCGCCAGACCGGCTGGACGCGCTGGTCTGGGCGCTGACGGCGCTGATGCTGGAGGGACATGGAGAACCCCGGGTGAGGGGTGTCTGAAGGACTAGCGTTGAGGTTGCTGTTGTGTCGGGCGCGGCGTCTGCTGCTCCGGGCGAACCTGGCGCCATTCGCTCTCGAGCTGGTCTACGACATGCTGGGGAATGGTCGGCTGATTGCTGTTGGCCGGCTGCTGCATGCTCTCCTCCAAGGGCTTGATTTAACGGTGAGTTAATCACTGGCACGGCTTAAACTGCGTGTAAATCAGGCGCTTAAACACTTTAAACGATTGAATTAATTTTAATCGATTGAGGCGTACAACGCCGTACCACTTTTTGAGGCGGTTACTATGGTTATCCACATCGACAGGCCCTTCTTCTTCGACACGGTACGCGACGCGCTGTTCAAGGGAACGCTTAATCAGCCTCAGGTGGAGGGGGTGACGGCGATTCTCGATTTCTGGGAATCGCGGATGCCGGATGCCGATCCGCGTTGGCTCGCCTACATCCTGGCGACGGCCTACCACGAGACGGCCTTTACGATGCAGCCGGTGCGCGAGACGCTGGCGACGACCGACGCCCGGGCGATCGAGATCCTGGAGAACGCCTATGCATCAGGCAAGCTATCCTGGGTGAAGACGCCCTACTGGCGGCCTGATGAGGACGGCAAGAGCTGGCTCGGCCGCGGCCTGGTGCAGCTCACACACAAGCGGAACTACGAAGCGATGAGCAAGCTCACCGGCATCGACCTCGTTGCCGAGCCGGACCGGGCGATGGAAATGGATGCCGCCGTTTCGATCCTGATCGAAGGCATGGTGCAGGGCTCCTTTGCCAATCACAAGCTTGCCGACCACCTGAACGAGACGACGGATGATTGGGTCAATGCCCGCCGCATCGTCAATGGCACCGATCGGGCGGAAAAGCTCGCCGGCTACGGCAAGACCTTCCTTGCGGCCATCCGCCGCGCACAGCCGGCCGGCCCGCTTGCGCGGTTGAAGGGCTGGCTCGTGCGTGCTATCGCGCGGGTCTTCGGCTAGACCCTGACAGGAGTTTCGCGTGATCCGCCACATCGTCTTCTTCACTGCGCCAGCGGAAAATCTGGAGGAGGTGCGCGCTGGCCTGTCGATCCTGACGGCCATCCCGCACGCCCGCCTGCTGGAAATCGGCACCAACATCAAGACCGACCAGCTCGGCACCGATGTCGACCTCGTGGTCTACGGCGAATTCGACGACGAAGCTGCTCTTGCCGCCTACAAGGCGCATCCAGACTACCAGCGCTCCATCGACCTCGTCCGCCCGATCCGCGAAATGCGAATGGCGGCGGACTACGAGAGCGACGCGGCGGTGAAGCGGCCGCTGCCGTAGGTCGCCCGGCCTCCGGGCGCTGCCGGAAGCGGACGTATCTACAAGCGGCCGTACGAAGCTAGGCGGGAAGATGCTCGTTCATCCATGAGTGGGTAAGCACGAAATCGAGGTCGCTCGGAGCCCAACCGTGGCCGGCATCCAGTGCGTGATGAGTGACCAATGCATTCGCGGCAACCAACTGTTCCACGAGTTGGGTGGCATGCCATGGCTGCCTCCTGCTGTCATGCATGCCTGAAATGACGAGTATCGGTTTGCCCGACAGATCCGGAAATGAAAACTCATCCGAGATCGGTTGCGGGCGCAAGAGCACAGCACCGAAGAATGAATCCGGTGCGATGGAGAGAAGCGCGGTGCTAAAAATTGCTCCACTCGAATAGCCGACAAGAAGTGCGCCACTCAGGCCGCAAGCGGCTACGCAGCCGTTCGGAGAAAGACTTTTCCGGGCGAGATCGATCAGCTCTTCGGCAGGGATGGAAAAATCCGCCCGTCTTCTGAAGAAGGTAAAGCCCTCTTGGTCAGCAAGGGTGCCGCGAGGTGTGCAGCATGTCCGACCTTGAGCCAGCCTGGCTGTGAATTTGCCTATGGAATCCGGGTGTGAAGCAGAGCCGTGTAAGCCAAGTATCCCAATCATCACGATCTCCGGAAAGGGGTCGAGCGTCATCTATTCCGATTGTATCGACAGGGCAATGACCGCAATGGACGACCGCGGTCGGCGCCCTACTGCTGGCCATCGCGCAAATAAGGATGTTTCCGGTGCCGGTTCCAGCGTATGATGACGCAATTTCCGGGGCAGGGCGAATTCCAAATGCGTCATCGCACGAAAACCCGCATGGCGATAAGCGCTGTGACTGCGTTGCTGCTTGGGTATTTGTTGGTTGCCTATTTTCTCGTTCCCGAGATCTGGATTTTTCATGATGCCGGCAAGCTTGCGAACTCCGGCGGCATGGTCACGACCACGGAGCAAGGCATTCCCGGCGACCCGATCAATGTCGGCCTGGTTGGTTCGAAGGAAGCAGTGATCCGGGCGTTCGCGGCCGCCGGCTGGGACCCTGCCGACAAGATTACCCTGCGCACATCAATCGATATCGGCCTGAGCGTGGTGCTTGATCGGCCCGATCTCGATGCGCCGGTGAGTCCGCTGCTTTTCGATGGCAGAAAGCAGGACCTCGCCTTCGAAAAGCCTGTCGGCAAGAGCGCCGACGAACGCAACCACGCTCGCTTCTGGTTGACTGAGCAGTCCGGCCCCGATGACCGCCCGCTTTGGCTCGGCTCGGCGAGTTTCGATCGCGGCGTCGGCTTCAGCCACGATACCGGTCAGATCACGCACCATATCGGCCCCGATGTCGATGCCGAGCGAGATCTGCTGATCGGCGATCTTCTCAAGGCCGGACAACTCGTGTCGAGCTACGAGATCGATGGCATCGGAGCGACCAAAACTGGCCGCAATGGCGGCGGCGACCCTTATTTCACCGACGGAAAGGCTCTGATCGGCGTGCTTGGAACCCCTTAGCGGGCCGGATATCTGGCGGTTCAGGCCGCGGCAAACGTCACATAGGAACCTCATCATGAAACTCCGATCTCTGCTGCCGTGGGTTCCCGCGGCCGGCCGCGCACCCGTGCCCGAAAAGAAGGCGACAGGTGCTTTCATGTCGCTCGCCGCGGAAGGCCGGGCGAGCTGGACCGGCCGCTCCTACGCGGCGCTGTCGCGGGAGGGTTTCATGAAGAACCCGGTCGCGCATCGCAGCGTCCGGCTGATCGCGGAGGCCGCCGCCTCGGTGCCTTGGCTGCTGTACGAGGGCGATCGCGAGCGGCCGGATCATGCCATCCTCTCGCTGCTTGGCCAGCCGAACGGGCGCATGGGCGGCCCCGATTTCTTCGAGGCGCTCTATGGGCATCTGCTTCTGTCAGGCAACGCTTATGTCGAGCCGCTGCTGGTCGGCGGAAACCTGCGCGAGCTGCACCTGCTGCGGCCGGACCGCATCGGCATCGTTGAGGGCAGGGACGGGTGGCCCGAGGCCTATGATTATCGCGCCGGTGGCTCCGTGCGTCGCTTTCCCGTGGAGACGGATGGGCTTGGTCTGCTGCACCTGAAACTCTTCCATCCGCTCGACGACCACCTCGGCTTCCCGCCGCTTGCGGCAGCGCAGGTAGCGCTCGACCTCTCCAACGCGGCGGCGACCTGGAACAAGGCGCTGCTCGACAATTCGGCCCGCCCGTCAGGCGCGCTGGTCTACCAGCCGAAGGAGGGCGGCAACCTCTCTCCCGACCAGTACGAGCGGCTGAAGCTGGAACTCGACGAGGGCTACTCCGGCCCGATGCGGGCGGGGCGTCCGCTGCTTCTCGAAGGCGGGCTCGACTGGAAGTCGATGGGACTGTCGCCGAAGGACATGGATTTCGTCGAGGCACGCAACGGTGCCGCCCGCGACATCGCGCTCGCCTTCGGCGTGCCGCCGATGCTGCTCGGCATTCCCGGCGACAACACCTACGCCAACTATCAGGAAGCGAACCGCGCCTTCTACCGGCTGACGGTGCTGCCGATGCTGACGCGCACGGCAGCCTCGCTGTCGGCCTGGCTCTCCGGCCACTACGAGGACCGCCTGCGGCTTGAGCCCGATCTCGACAAGGTGGCCGGACTTGCGGCTGAGCGCGATCAACTGTGGACGCGGCTGGGAAGTGCAGCCTTCCTGACTGACGAAGAGAAGCGGCAGGCAGTGGGGTATTGAACGCATGCGCCGGCGCATGAATCAAACTCTGAGCGCCCGGACTCAATATTCAAGCAAACGCACCCAAGCGGTTCAAAAGATTCGCTGAAATGCAGGGACGTCACCCTGAAATCGGCGCGCCAAGTCGCGATCGCTGGCCGGGTTTTGTCCGTCTCCAAGCAAGGATCCCTGCAATGACAGACCTTTCCAACGATGCCGGGCTCTGGGCGACCAGGGCGCTCGGTGCGTCGGCGGGGGCGGCGGTGTCGCTCGTCTATCTCCTGCCGAAAAGCCGGCGGGAGGCAGCGAGCCGCTTCTTCACCGGCCTCGCTTGCGGGACGATCTTCGGCGGCCCGACCGGCGTCTGGATTGCCGAAAGGCTGGCGCTGGCGGATCGCCTCTCGGCCTCGGAGGTCGTGCTGTCGGGATCGGCGGCGGCAAGCCTTTGCGCCTGGTGGGGTCTCGGCATCCTGTCGCGCATCGCCGGACGATACGGCGCCCGCGGGCGCTAGTCCGGGCACAACACGTTAGCCTGCCAGAACAATCTTGAACGAGGAGAGCATCATGACCGCAAGCCGCGCGCTGGCGCGATCACCCATGGGCGCGGATACGCGCAAGTTCGCCAATCTGGAGCTCAGAGGGCTGAAGCGCGACGGCAGCTTTTCCGGCTATGCCAGCGTCTTCGGCGAGGTCGATCTCGGCAAGGATGCCATCGAGCGCGGCGCCTTCCGCAAGTCGCTGGCCGAACGCGGGGCGGGCGGGGTGCGCATGCTCTTCCAGCATGACCCGGCCGAGCCGATCGGCGCCTGGAAGACGATCCGCGAGGACAGCCGCGGCCTCTATGTCGAGGGCATGCTTGCCGAGGGTGTCTCCCGGGCGCGCGAGGTGCATCAACTCCTGAAGAACGGCGCGCTCGACGGGCTTTCGATCGGCTTCCGCACCGTGCGGGCGAAGACCGACGCGAAATCGGGCGTGCGCCGCATCCTCGAAGCCGACCTCTGGGAGATCTCTGTCGTGACCTTCCCGATGCTGCCTTCGGCGCGTGTGCAGAACATCAAGAATGCGCGGTGGTTCCGCGACAAGGAGACCGAGCTTGTCCGCGCCATGCGCCGGGCCGCCCGGATGATGCTGACAGAAACCTTCAGATAGGAAAACGGGACATGACCGACATGCATGAGACAGGTTCGAGGATCGCGCCGGAGATCAAGGCGGCGCCCGAGATGACGGCTGCCTTCGACGAATTCATGGAGGCGTTCGA
This sequence comes from Hyphomicrobiales bacterium, assembly GCA_900466605.1. Classification (GTDB taxonomy): domain Bacteria; phylum Pseudomonadota; class Alphaproteobacteria; order Rhizobiales; family Rhizobiaceae; genus Rhizobium. Next base: position 204,661 of record UBMU01000030.1, on the reverse strand, counting down.
AGCCTTCAAGGATACCAATGATCGCCGCCTGGGCGAGATCGAGGAGAAGCTGACGGCCGACGTCGTCACCCGCGACAAGATGGATCGCATCAGCAGGGCGATGGACGAGCAGAAGAAGGTGATCGACCAGCTGGCGCTGAAGAAGGCACGGCCGCCGCTCGGTCGAGGCGGCGGAAACGGCATCGAGTCGAACGAACACAAGGCGGCGTTCGAGCAGTATATCCGCCGCGGCGACGAGGCCGGCTTGCGCGAGCTCGAGGCGAAGGCGATGTCGGCGGGCTCAGGAAGCGACGGCGGCTATCTCGTGCCGCCCGAGACGGATACCGAAATCGGTCGACGCCTCTCCGTGGTTTCGCCGATCCGCTCGCTTGCGACCGTCCGCCAGGTGTCCGGCTCGGTGCTGAGGAAGCCGTTCGCGACCTCGGGCATGGCGGCCGGCTGGGTGGCCGAGGCGGCAGCCCGCCCGCAGACATCAAGCGCGCAGCTGGCCGAACTCTCCTTCCCGACCATGGAACTCTACGCCATGCCGGCGGCAACGCAGGCGCTGCTCGACGATGCCGCAGTCGATATCGAGGCCTGGATCTCAAGCGAGGTCGATACCGTCTTTGCCGAACAGGAGGGCACGGCCTTCGTCAACGGCGATGGCACCAACAAGCCGAAGGGATTCCTCGCCTATAGTGCCGTTGCCGACAGCGCCTGGAGCTGGGGCAATCTCGGCTATATCGCGACGGGTGCTGCCGGTGCCTTCAAGACGACGGGTGCATCGGACACCTTGATCGATACGATCTATTCGCTGAAGGCAGGTCACCGCCAGAACGCCAACTTCGTCATGAACCGCAAGGCCCAGGCCGAGGTGCGCAAACTCAAGGATGGCGATGGCCGCTATCTCTGGCAGCCGCCGGCAACGGCAGGCGAGGCGGCTTCGCTGGTCGGCTTCCCAGTTGTCGAGGCGGAGGACATGCCCGATATCGCGGCCAATGCGCTGTCGATCGCCTTCGGGGATTTCCGCGCCGGCTATCTCGTCGTCGACCGTACCGGCGTGCGCGTCCTGCGCGATCCCTATTCCGCCAAGCCCTACGTACTCTTCTACACGACCAAGCGTGTCGGCGGCGGGGTGCAGAACTTCGAGGCGATCAAGCTCATCAAGTTCGCCGTGAGCTGACTCTGGGCAGGGCGGGCGCGGGTGCCGCATCCGCCTGCCGAACATGCCTGCGCTACACCAATTCAGGATCATCCATGACCTATGCACTGATTACCCCGCCGTCGGCGGAAGCGCTGACGCTTGCGGAAGTGAAGGCCCATCTGCGGCTCGACGATGGCAGCGAAGATGTGCTGCTGGCCTCGCTGATCCGCGTCGCCCGCGAGCATCTGGAGCGCACGACGGGCCTCTGCCTGATCACCCAGGTCTGGCGCCTCCATCTTGAATCGATACCTGAGGACCGTGTGATTCAGATTGCCAAGGGGCCGGTACAAACCATTGAAAGCTTGAGCATTTACGATGAGGCGGGCGAGGAGGTGGTCTTGCCCGCGACCGGCCATGTGCTCGACGGCAATGCCTGGCCGGCACGTCTGGTGCTCGATCGGAATGTGAGCCCTGCTATCGCCACGAATGGTATCGAAATCGATTTTTCCGCGGGTCTCGGCGAGAGCGGTGCAGAGGTGCCCGACACGCTGAAGCGGGCGATGCTGATGCATGTCGCCCAGATGTTCGCCTTCAGGGGTGCGGTGGCCGTCGAGGACCAGCCGGCGGACATACCCGTTGGTTATGAGCGGCTGGTGGCGCCGTTCCTGATGCGGAGGCTCTGATGCGGTCCGTCTTCTTCGATCCCGGTCAGATGACGGCGCGGCTCGACCTGGAGGCGCCTGAAGAGGCGCCGGACGGGCAAGGTGGCGCGACCGTCACCTTTACTTCTGTTGCTTCAGTGTGGGCGCGGATCGAACCGCTAGCCGAAGTGCGCGAGGAGCGGGCGGGCGCGGATGTCTTCACGCTGACGCATCGCATCTGGCTGCGGTTTCGTAGCGACATCAGGGCCGGGATGCGGCTGCGCAAGGGCGACCGGCTGTTTGCCATCGGGATCTGGCGCGATCCCGATGAAACCCGCCGCTACCTCTGCTGCCTTTGTGAGGAGGAAGGACGATGAGCACCGCCCTGGCAATCACGCTCGGCGATCTCATGGAGATCCTGGCGCGGCTGACACGAGAGGGTGCGGCACGGCCGCAGGCAAAGAGAGGCGAGAGCGATGAGCGCAGCCAATGAAATGCTGACGGCGATCCATGGACGTCTGACTGAAGACGCCGAGCTTCTCGGCCTGATCGGCGAGGACGGTGTCCGCGATCGTCTGGTGACGGGGCGGAAGCTGCCGTCAGTCCTGATCGGCGAAGTCATCAGCAACGATTACTCGACCTCGACCGAGAGAGGCGAGGAGCATCTGTTTTCACTCGAGGTCTGGATCGACGCCGGTGGGCGAAAGCAGGCGCAACTGGTGGCCTCGCGTCTCCACGCCCTGCTGCAGGATGCGGCGCTCGATCTTGGCCCGCACCACCTCGTCAGCCTGCTGCATGTCAGAACACAGAGCCGGCGCGAACCGAAGACGAAGCTCTATGTGGCCGAACTGCGTTTCCGAGCCGTGACGGAGCCGGTTGCCGCCGCATAGCGGCGCGACCTACGCTTCGAAACGGCTCGTGGCGTCGCGATCGCGTTCGTAATGTTTCGACAGTGGAAACGGTGGCAGCCAGGATTCGCGGCGAATGGTCCAGAGTTCGTAGGTCGGCTTCAACTGGTCGGGAGCGTCGAGCGATCCGAGGTTCACCTCGACTTCATCTGCGGAGCGCCCGAACACCGGCGAGCCGCAGCGAGGGCAGAAGAACCGCCCGCCGTACTCACCTGTCTCGCCTTCGACCGTCACCGCATTCTGAGGAAAGATCGCGGATGCGTGAAAGAGCGCGCCATGATGCTTGCGGCAGTCGAGACAATGGCAAATGCCGACCCTATAGGGGCGTTCCGATGCCACAAGCCGGACGTTGCCGCAGCGGCAGCCGCCAGTGAACCGGTCCATGTTGCGTCTCCTCCAAATGCAAGCGGTGGGCTGCTTGTGAGGAAGATGGGGCGACGATCTCGAATGTCTCGCCCATTGGGCATCTGCCTGGGTCTCTCAAGCCGGTTCGTACACCTTGGTCGCCGCCTTGACCTGCGCAGCGAGCATCAGCACGAAGCCGAGCGAGAGGACGGCGAGCGCGGCGCATGTGGCGATTGCGGTTCCGGCACCGGCGCGGTCCAGGATCGCCGTGAAAACGACGGGTGCGATGGCGGTCGCGAGGTTTTGCGGCAGCGACAGGCGGGCGGAGTGCAGTCCAAACTCACGCGGAGAGAATAGGGCGAGCGGCATCAGTGCGCGCGCGACGGCCATGACACCGGAGCCGAAGCTGTAGAGCAGAATGAAACTGATAAGCAGTGGCGTCGAGGGCGGTATCGCAAGCATTGTCAGAAAGCTCAGCACCATCAGGGTGATGCCCATTGCGGCGCTGAGGATCGGATTGCCGCGGCGGCCGAGGAGCATATCCAGGAAACGTGCTGATATGCCGATCGCGCCGCGAGCCGAGCCGAGCTGCAGCGCGAGTGCAGGCGAGGCGCCGGATTGCCGGAGTATTTCGAGCAGCGATGGCGCCAGGCCAAAGGTGACAAAGGTCGAGATCGTCGTTGCCGCGGCAATCAGCAGGAATGCTTTGCGTTGTCCCGCGGGGGAGAGCGGTACCGGCGCTTCATGCACGGCGGTTCCATCTGCTGCAACGGTGATCGGCTTCGGCAGAGTGAAAAGATGCAGTGGCAGGCAGACGAAAAACTGCAGTCCCGCGCAGATGAGGAACGTCATGCGCCAGCCGATAGTCTCGTTGAGCAGGCTGAGAATCGGCCAGAAAATGGTGCTCGAAAGACCGGTGAACAGCATGAGGATGGCGATCACCCGCTTGCTGTCAGGCCCGGCGCGCTCGACGACGGCGGTATAGGCGGGGGCGGAAAGACCGAAGGCGCCGCCGGCGCCGATGGCGGTCCACGCAAGCAGGTAGAGAATGATACCTTGTGCCGCTGCCAACAGCAGCAGGCCGATCGCGAAGATAATCGACGCGGAGGCGAGCACGCGCGCGGCTCCATGCCGGGCGAGCAGCCGGCCGGTCGTTGGGCCGGCGAGGGCGCTGACGACCATCATGATGCTCAGCCCGCCGAAGACCACTTCGTTCGGCAAACCGAGATCCGGCGCGATCACGCGACCCATGACGCCGAGCATGTCGAAGGTGGTGCCCCAGCCAATCAGCTGCGTGACGGCAAGCACGGCAATCGTCTGCACCGAGCGCAGGGGGATGGATCGAGACATGAGGCGGGCTTTGGCGTGAATGGGGTAGGGGCGGGCAAGGTCGTAGCAGCTTCGCCGGCTGGTTGAAAGTGACAAGTGGATGACACCAATGGGCGCCGATCGCGCCTGTTTTCTTGAAGGGATAAAACGATGGTGGCGCAGAAGGGCAAGGACCTGCTTCTGAAGATATTCAACGGAACGGCTTACGAAACGGTGGCGGGGCTGCGGTCGAAACGGTTGGCCTTCAATGCCGAAACCGTCGACGTCACCGACGCCGAGAGCGCCGGCCGCTGGCGCGAGCTGCTGGGCGGCGCCGGCATGCAGCGCGCCTCGGTCTCGGGCGCCGGCATCTTCAAGGATGCAGCCTCCGATTGCCTGGTGCGGAGTGCCTTCTTCAACGCGTCTATCCTGAGCTGGCAGATCATCGTCCCCGGCTTCGGCATGGTGACGGGCCCCTTCCAGGCAAGCGCGCTCGAATATTCCGGCCAGCATAATGGCGAGGTGATGTTCGAGTTGGCGCTGGAATCGGCCGGCGCCATCAGTTTCGAGGCGCTTTGATGCGGGCGGCGGGGGCAAGGGCGAACCGGCGCCGCGGCGAGATAGAGGCGATCATAGACGGGGAACAACGCATCCTCTGCCTGACGCTCGGCGCGCTGGCGGAACTGGAGACCGCATTTTCCGCTGATAATCTCGTCGGCCTGGCCGAGCGCTTCTCGGGCGGGCAGCTGAAGGCCGCTGACATGATCCGCATCATCGGTGCCGGCCTTCGCGGCGGTGGCAATCTCTATTCCGATCAGGAGGTTGCGGAGGCCAGCATCGATGGCGGCATCGCCGGCTGCGCAGATATCGTCGGCAATCTGCTTGCCGCGACCTTCATTGGGGAGAGCGCGGAGATTGCCGCGCGCCCCCTCTAGCCGCAGCAGACACCGAGGCCGATCGGGCGACGCCTTTCCCCTGGGCGCGCGTCCTCCACGTCGGTCTCTGTCTGCTGCGGCTGCCTCCCGCAATCTTCTGGGCGATGACACCAGTCGAATTTCACGCCGTTGCCGGCGGTTTGGCGCCGCACAGCGCCGTCGCCCACGCCGATCTCGGCGCGCTGATGGCGCAATTTCCCGACGGTACGACACCCTCCAAACGAAGGAGCGATCATGGAGAATGATGATGCTGACCTCTCCGCCATAACGGGACAGGCCGAGACACTTCAGCGCGCGCTCGACGGTCTCGAAAGCCGCTCGCGCTCGTTCGGCTCGGCCCTGTCGAGCGCTTTGCGCGGTGCGGTCGATGACGGCAAGGGTCTTGACGACGTGCTGCGCAGTCTCGGCAGTCGTCTCGCGGATATCGCACTGTCGGCCGGATTGAAGCCGCTGGAGACGATGATCTCAGGCGCCGCGTCGAACCTTCTTGGCGGTTTCGGCAAGCTCCTGCCTTTCGCCGATGGCGGCGTGGTTTCGCAGCCGACTTACTTCCCGATGGGCGGCAACATGGGCCTGATGGGCGAGGCCGGCAGCGAAGCGATCCTGCCGCTGAAACGCGGTGCCGACGGGGCGCTCGGCGTTGCCGCGTCAGGCGGATCGGCCGGCCCGCAGATCGTCTTCAACGTCACGGCAACTGATGCGCAGAGCTTCCAGAAAAGCGAGGCGCAGATCTCCGCCATGCTGGCGCGCACGGCGATGCGCGGCCAGCGCAACCTCTGAGGCGATCATGGCAAACGGCTTCCACGAGGTGCGGTTTCCACTCCGCCTGTCGCTCTCGACGAGCGGCGGCCCTGTCAGGCGCACCGATATTGTCAATCTCTCGAACGGACGCGAGAGCCGCAACAGCCGCTGGCGCGATGCACGGCGCAGCTACGATGCCGGTTCGGGCCTGCGTTCTGTGGCCGATCTCTATGAGGTGCTCGAATTCTTCGAGGCGCGCAGCGGCGAACTCTATGGCTTTCGCTTTCGCGATCCGGTCGATTGGGCGTCCGGGCGGCCGGATATGCCGGTGACGGCATTCGATCAGGTTATCGGCATTGGCGACGGCACGACGGCAGGCTTTCAGCTTGCCAAGACCTACGGAGATGCGGCCGCGAACAGCGTTCGAACCATCCGCAAGCCGGTGGCCGGCTCCATAGTGATTGCCGTGGATGGTGTTGAGCAAGGCCCTTCCGCCTTTGCCTGCGATGCCGCGACGGGCCTCGTCGGCTTTGCTGCCGGCCATATTCCGGGGGCAGGCGCTCCCGTTACCGCGGGCTTCGAATTCGATGTGCCGGTTCGCTTTGCAACCGGTCGGATCGACGTCAATCTGTCGGCCTTCAATGCGGGACGTATCCCGACAATTCCCCTGATGGAGATTGTACCGTGAGAACCATCGATCCATCTCTGGCGATGCATCTCGGCTGCGACGCGACGACGCTCTGCCATGCCTGGCGGGTGACGAGGCGCGATGGTGTCGTCCTCGGTTTCACCGAGCATGACCATGACCTCGCATTCGCCGATACCGGCTTCACCGCAGCGAGCGGTTTTTCTGCAAGTGCCACAGAGGAGGAGGCGGGTCTTCCTGCGGCAACCAGCGATGTTGCGGGCGGCTTCTCCAGCGATGCGATCACCGAGGAAGACCTTCAACGCGGCGCTTATGACGGCGCCCGCGTCGAGGTGTTCCTGGTCAACTGGTCGGTGCCGGACCAGCACATGCTGATCAAGGTGCAGGAAATCGGCGAGGTCGTTCGCGATGCCGGACAGTTTCGTGCTGAACTTCGCAGTTTTGCCCACCGCCTGAACCAGCCGCAGGGGCGCGTTTACGGCAGGCGTTGTGACGCGGCGCTTGGGGACGGCAGATGCGGTGTGGATCTCGCCCAGCCGCAATTTCACGCCGAAGGTATCGTGGCGCTGGTGCGTGACGAAAGCCAGATCCAGGTTTCCGGGATCGGCAGCATGGGCGACGACTTCTTCCGTTTCGGCGAACTGGCGTTTCTCGACGGCGTAGCCGCGGGGCAAGGCGGGATCATCGAGGCCTACTCTGGCGCTGACGGCGTGCTGACGCTGTGGCTTCCGCTGGCAGTGCTGCCCGAGGTCGGTGATCGGGTGCGGCTGACGGCCGGATGCGACAAGGCTTTTTCCACATGCCGAACAAAATTCTCCAACCATCTGAATTTCCAGGGGTTCCCGCATATACCGGGTGCCGACTTCGCCTATACCTACGCCGATGGCGAGACCGTTCATGACGGGAGTGCGTTGTTCAAATGAGAACCGTTGCAGAAAAGGTGCTGGACGCCGCCGAGAGCTGGATCGGAACGCCCTATCGCCATCAGGCCTCGACCAAGGGCGTGGGGTGCGATTGCCTCGGCCTGATCCGCGGCGTGTGGCGGGAGGTTTATGGCGGGGAACCGGAACTCCCGCCGCCCTATGCGCGTGACTGGGCCGAGCGCAGCGGCACGGACCGCCTGATGGCTGCGGCGCTGACGCATTTCGGAACGCCGCTGCCGCTGACGCAAGCGCAGCCGGGCGATGTGCTACTGTTCCGCTGGCGACCGGATGCGGCGGCAAAACACGCCGGCATTCTGGCCGGTGAACGGCAATTCATTCACGCCTACGAACAGGCGTCGGTCGTCTGTTCGCCGCTGGTGCCGAGCTGGCGCAGGCGGATTGCGGCCGTGTTTCGCTTTCCCGAATCCGGCTCTGTTTCTGGCTGAAGCCTGCAACTCCTCTCTCCATTCCGCGGTGGTTCATGGCAACACTTCTCCTTCAAGCTGCCGGCGCAGCGCTCGGCAGCGTCTTCGGCCCAGTCGGTGCCATCATCGGCCGTGCCGCCGGCGCGCTCGCCGGAAGTGTCGTCGATCACGCCTTGCTTTCCCGCGGCTCGACCGTTCGCGGTGCGCACCTCTCCACTGCGCGGATTGCGGGTGCAGACGAGGGGACGGCGATCAACAGGGTCTACGGAACGGCTCGGATTGGCGGCACGCTGATCTGGGCGACACGCTTCGAGGAGCAGGTGACGAGCGAGCGCACGGGCGGAAAATCCTCGAGCGGGTCGCGGGTCGAGACCTTCCGCTACTTTGCCAACTTGGCGATCGGGCTTTGCGAGGGACCTGTTGCCCGCGTCCGTCGCGTCTGGGCGGACGGCAAGGAACTCGACCTGACGCACGTTGAGATGCGTTTCTATCCCGGCGATCGCAACCAGCAACCCGATCCGTTGATCGAGGCCAAGCAGGGAGCTGGCATGGCGCCTGCCTATCGCGGGCTCGCCTATGTGGTGTTCGAGCGATTGCCATTGTATGCCTACGGCAATCGCATCCCGCTGCTGCAGTTCGAGGTCGTTCGCCCGATCGGTGCGCTGGAAAGCCAGATCCAGGCCGTTTGTATAATCCCGGGCGCCACCGAGCATGGCTATCGCACGGTCGCGGTCTCAGAAAGCACCGGAGTAGGGAGCGCGCGAGTTCTTAACCGCAACAGCCTGCAGGGATTGACCGATTGGGATGTTTCGATCGACGAGTTGACGGCCCTCTGCCCAAACCTGAAGCGCGTGGCGCTTGTCGTCTCGTGGTTCGGGACCGATCTGCGCGCCGGCGAGTGCCGCATCGTACCGGGCGTCGAAGTCTCGACGCGCGATGAAAGCAGCCCCTGGTTTGTCTCTGGCTACTCCCGCGATAGCGCCCGCGTCGTCAGCCACAACAATGGTGGACCGGCCTATGGTGGCACGCCTGATGATGCAAGCGTTGTCTCGGTGATCGCCGACCTCAAGGCACGTGGGCTCGGCGTGTACCTCTATCCTTTCGTGATGATGGATATTCCGACCGGCAACAATTTGCCGGATCCCTACGGTGCTGCGGAGCAGGCCGCATATCCCTGGCGCGGGCGGATCACCTGCCACCCGGCGATCGGCCAGACGGCAAGCGTAGACCGGACTGAGCAGGCAGCATTCCAACTGTCGGTCTTTACGGGAGCGGCGCAAGCAGCCGACTTTTCCGTGGCGGGACAGCGCGTCGCCTATAGCGGCGGCGAGAACAGCTACCGCCGTTTCATCCTGCACTATGCGCAACTGGCGAAGGCTGCGGGCGGTGTCGACGGCTTCATTGTCGGATCGGAGTTGCGCGGTCTGACGCAGGTGCGCGATGCAAACAATGGCTTTCCCTTCGTCCAGTCGCTGACTGCACTTACCACGGATGTGAAGGCGCTCCTGCCGGCGGCGAGGCTGACCTACGGCGCCGACTGGAGCGAATACTTCGGCTACCATCCGCAGGATGGCAGCGGCGATGTCTATTTCAACCTGGATCCGCTCTGGTCGTCTCCGGCAATCCATGCTGTCGGCATCGACAACTACATGCCGCTGGCGGATTGGCGCGATGACGATCTCGCGAACGCCAGCCCGGATAGTTTCCGAACGGCTGATGACCCCAGGGCAATGATGGCAGCAATCACCTCGGGCGAAGGTTTTGACTGGTACTATCAGAATGACGCGGCGCGACGGACGCGGGAGCGAAGCCCGATCGTGGACGGGCTCGCCGGAAAGCCTTGGGTCTTTCGCTATAAGGATATCGCAGGCTGGTGGGGCAATCCACATCATGAGCGGATTGGGGGCGTGGAAAGCCCGACGCCGACGTCGTGGCTTCCGCGCGGCAAGCCGGTCTGGTTTACCGAACTCGGATGCGGCGCCATCGACAAAGGCGCCAACCAGCCGAATATTTTTGCCGATCCGAAGTCGGCGGAAAGTGCCGCTCCTTACTTTTCAAATCGAAGCCGTGCCGACAATATGCAGCGCCGCTTTCTGGAGGCGCATCACGCATGGTGGCGTGGCAGCGATGTTCCGGTCGGCATGGTGGACGCGGCCCATTTGTTCATCTGGTCATGGGATGCGCGGCCCTATCCAGCCTTTCCTCAGAATATGTCGGTGTGGAGCGACGGCGCCAATTGGCGGATTGGGCATTGGTTGAATGGCAGGTTGGGCGGTGGTACGTTGGCGGAGATCGTTGCCGCGATGCTGCGGGATCATGGCTTCACCGATTTCGATGTGTCCGAGATCAGCGGCGACCTGACGGGCTATGTGCAGGGCGACCTTGCATCAGCACGCAGCCTGATCGAGCCGCTGTTGCAGGCGTTTCAGATCGATGCCGTCGAAGACGCCGGTTGTCTGCGCTTCCGGTCCCGCACGAGGGCAAGCCTGCCGGCGTTGCCGGTCGAAATCCTCGTCGATCGCGAGGATGAGCCGCTGTGGCAGGAAACACGTGGCCACGACAGCGACTTTGCCGCCGAAGCGTTGCTGGGCTTCTATAATCCCGACCTCGACTACGAGCAGGCGAGCGCCCGCTCTCATCGTGTGGCGCAGGCGACGAGCCGGGTCATCCAGCAAGATCTCACAGCCGCCATGCCCGAGGAAACTGCGCTTGTCGCCGCCGAAGCTTTGTTGCGTGACAATCGTATCACCCGGCGCTCTATCCGGTTCTCGCTACCGCCCAACGAGATGCACATCCAGACGGGCGATGTTGTTTCGCTGCCCGGCGGACCGCAGGGGCGCTTTCTGATCACCCGTGTCGAAGATGCGGAGGCCCGCCGAGTGGAAGCGCGCGAATTCGCGCCATCGGGTGGAGGCACGGCCGGCACGATCCTTGGTGGAAAGCCAGTCGGTCACGACGGCTCGAACCTGTTTTCCCCCATTGTTCACCTGATCGATCTGCCGCGATTCAATGGCAGCGAGCCCTCCAGCTTCGCCCGCGGGGCCGCCTTTGCGAAGCCGTGGACGGCCATCGGATTGTCGTCGTCTGCCACGGAGGAGGGGTACAAGGGCAGGGTGCTGCTCGATCGCCCGGCCAAGATTGGCGTTCTGACAAAAAACATGGCGGCAGGGGTTACCGGTCGCTTCGACTGGTCGCAGCCACTAGAACTGGATCTCCCCTACAGTGGCCTTGCCTCGGCATCGGCGGCAGCCGTCATGAATGGCAGCAATATTCTCGCGGTCTTGTCCGCCAATGGCGCTTGGGAGGTGCTTGCATTCCGCGAGGCGGAGGAGGTTTCGACCGGGCGTTGGAGCCTGCGCGGCTTGTTGCGGGCGCTCGCCGGCACCGAGGATGCGATGCTTTCGGGGGGCGCGGTCGGCTCGGCAGTCGTGCTACTCGACGAAGCAGTGAAGCCACTCGGCCTCGGTCGAGACGAAATGGGGTTGCGACTGAACTGGATCGCCGAAACAACCACTTCTGTCGGTAAGGTTGGCCCTATGGCTTTCGAAGGCGGTTTGCGGGCAGAGACGCCACTGGCACCTGTCCACATCACATGCACACGCACCGACGACGGCGTGAAAATTACCTGGATCAGGCGCGGACGAGACAGTGGCGACAGTTGGCTCGGTGCCGAGATTCCGCTGGATGAGCCATTCGAGCGATACCGCATTGAAATTCTGAACGGGGATGCGGTTCTGAGGGCGGGCGAGGCCGAAAGCACGGAATGGGTCTACCCCTCCGCTGATGAGCTCGCTGATTTCGGGCACCGGCAGGACAGTCTGAGTGTGCGGATCCGGCAACTGGGCGAACGCGTGCCGCTCGGCATTCCGGCGCAAAGGATATGCGCCTTGCAACTTTCACCTTGAAGGAGAGAAAATGGTGGATCTGAAGAATTGGTATAGTTCAAAGACTATTTGGGGCGCGCTGATATCAGTCGTCGCGTCAGTGTTGCATTTTGCGGGTATCGATCTTGCTCCAGCCGACAAGAACCAGCTGGTGGACGCGATCGTGAATATAGCTGGTGCGCTTGGCGGTCTGTTGGCCGTTTATGGGCGTGTCACTGCCAAGGCTGCCATCAAATCCGCTGCTTGAAGTCGGTGCGGCGAGCGGTCACTGTCGTTCGCCGCACTGCATTTTCGAACATGCGTGGCGTGAATTCGGAATTGTTCTAAACATCAGGGATTACACGGCATTCATTTGCCATTCAGGTCGCTTGAGTACATAGTCTCGGCCAAGTTAGTATCATTGAAAGCATTGCACATGGCCTCTCCCTTGAGCGTCGCAGCGCTAGCCGCAGGGCTGGCGATAACGTCGCCCTCACCGGATAATCCGCGTACCCTGACAGTGCGCGTTGCAGGCGATTGCAGCGAAGCCGCGCGTGAGGTTGTGGAAAAGACGGGCGGCCAACTCCTTTCCGTCCAGCCACTGGGCGATAGCTGCGTCATCACCGTTCTCGTCCAAGGCAACGGCCAGCGCCCGCGCAAGGTAACCGTCAAGGTTCCGATGTAGGCAGAATCGGCCTATCTAGACGCCGAAGAAATAAAGCGGAGTAAAGCGGACCGATGCGCATTCTGGTAATCGAAGACGATGTCAACCTGAACCGGCAGCTCAGCGACACGTTGAAGGAAGCTGGTTACGTCGTCGATCAGGCGTTCGACGGCGAGGAAGGGCACTTCCTTGGCGACACCGAGCCGTACGACGCCATCATCCTCGATATAGGATTGCCGGAACTTGACGGCGTCACGGTCCTCGAGAAATGGCGCGGCGCAGGTCGTGGCATGCCGGTGCTGATCCTCACGGCTCGCGACCGCTGGAGCGATAAGGTCGCCGGCATCGATGCAGGCGCCGACGACTACGTCACCAAGCCTTTCCACGTTGAGGAAGTGCTGGCACGTATCCGCGCCCTGATCCGCAGGGCGGCGGGGCACTCCTCGTCGGAGATCATCTGCGGACCCGTGCGACTCGATACCAAGAGCTCCAAGGCGACGGTCAACGGCGTGGCGCTGAAGCTGACCTCGCATGAGTACCGGCTGCTCTCCTATCTCATGCACCACATGGGCGAGGTGGTTTCACGCACCGAACTGGTCGAACATATGTACGATCAGGATTTTGACCGCGATTCCAATACGATCGAGGTTTTTGTCGGGCGCCTTCGCAAGAAGATGGGTGTCGATCTGATTGAGACGGTGCGCGGGCTTGGCTACCGCATCCAAGCGCCGAACAATGCGAATTAAGTCACTTACTGCACGCGTCCTGCTGCTGACCACGATCTGGTCAACCGTTGCGTTGGTCGTCATCGGCCTTTTGATCTCGACGCTGTACCGGAAGAGCGCCGAGCGCGGCTTTCAGGACCTGCTGCGCGCCCAGCTCTACAACGTCATCAACTCGGTGACGATCGGCGATCAAGGGGCTCTCAGCGGCAGCCCGCAGCTTGGCGACCTGCGCTTCGCTCAGCCGAAAACGGGCTGGTACTGGGTCGTCGAACCGCTCGGCACCTACACGGCCCCGCCGCTGGTCTCGCCGTCGCTCGGCTCTGTCTCAATTCCTGTTCCCTCCGTTCTCGAGGCGCCCTTCGATAAGAACTATGAACGCTACTACCAAGTGACCGATGCTTCGGGGAACCGGATTCAGGTCGCCGAAACCGAGGTCGTGCTCGATACCGATGGCCGTGCCGCGCGTTTTCGTGTTACCGGCAACGTCGACGTTGTCGAAGACGACGTTCGTAATTTTTCGCATAGCCTCTACCTGGCGTTGGCAGGCTTCGGTGTTGGCAGTCTGATCGTCAACGCACTGGCCATTCTTTATGGCCTCAAGCCGCTCGACAAGGCACGTGCCGCGCTGGAGCGCATTCGCGCTGGCGAGAGCGAACAGTTGAAGGGCGACTTCCCGCGCGAAATCCTGCCGCTCGCCAACGAGGTCAACGCGCTGATCGACAGCAATCGCCGTATTGTTGAAAGAGCGCGCATGCAGGTTGGCAATCTCGCTCATTCGCTGAAAACGCCGATTGCAGTGCTGCTCAACGAGGCGCGTGTACTTGAGCGCTCGCACGGCGATCTGGTGCGCAGCCAGGCGGAGGCAATGCAGGGGCAGGTGCAGACGTATTTAAACCGTGCGCGAATTGCCGCGCAACGCGAATCTGTACTTGCCCGCACCGACGCAGAACCCGCTCTTGAACGGTTGGTCCGCGTCATGCGCCGCCTGAACGTCGACAAGGAATTCGAACTTACCGTGTCCCCGCCGCATCTCGCGGTCGCCATGGAGCAACAGGATCTCGAAGAGGTCGTCGGCAATCTTCTCGAAAATGCTGCCCGGTTCGCTGCGACCAGGGTTCGTCTTTCCGTTACAGAGGCACCGGAAGATATCACGGGCGCAGAGGGCAGCGGGCGCCGCCACTGGGTCGAGCTTGTCGTCGAGGACGATGGACCGGGACTTGAGCCTGATCAGATCCGCGAAGCGCTGAAGCGCGGCAAGCGGCTGGACGAAAGCAAACCGGGTACCGGGCTTGGGCTGTCCATCGTGACGGAGATTTCCAACGAGTATCAGGGGCGGCTGGAGTTGTCCCGCGGCGAGTGGCAGGGACTGAAGGCCTGCCTTATTTTGCCAGGGATCACAAAGGATGTTGCGTGAGCAATTGCTTGATGTCACATAGACCCAGGCCATTGCATAGCATGCTTTGCCTTGTTGCAGCGTGTGTGGCTGCGTTGATTGACACCTGTTCTGGTTCGGCTGAATGATGCTACGTTCGCAAGGCATGATCGTTTCCTCGCTTCTCGTCGCCATGACGCTGTCTGGGTGCCAGTCGACGAAGAGTGGTGGCTCCGGTGGCCTTTTCTCGAGGAAGCCCCCCGCTTCGGCGACCTATATTGCGGCGTTGCAGGGCGGTATCATCGGTCGCAGCGGCGTGGAACTGAGCGATAGCGACCGCCAGCGTGCCCTCGAAGCCGAGTACCGCGCCTTGGAAGGTGCAGCGGTCGGACAGCCCGTTGTCTGGAGCGGACGCAACGTCAGCGGTAGGGTCATCGCAGCTGCACCCTACCAGGTCGGCTCGCAGAACTGCCGCCAATATACCCATAGCGTGACGATCGACGGCAAGGAGACGGTGGCGCGTGGTTCCGCGTGCCGAAACGACAACGGCAGTTGGTCGCCGCTCGGCTGACCTGAGTGACGGTATCGGTGTCCGCTCACGGTGTGTCGCGAGCCAAACGCTTCAATTAAACGTCATCGCGGCTTTGGTTGTTGGAATAGATGTTTGCTTCGAGTATTGGGCGCCTATGCTTTTCTGGATTCTTGTCGCCGCTCTGACGGCGGCTGTCGCTGCCATTCTGCTTTATCCGCTTTTGCGTGGAGCAAGAGCGGCAGATGACACGCGCGCCGGAGAGGCGGCCGTCTACCGAGATCAGTTGCGCGAACTTGACCGCGACCTTGCGGGCGGGCTGATTTCCGCCGAGGAAGCGGATTATGCGCGGGCCGAGATCGGTCGGCGGTTGATCACCGTCTCGGCTGCGCCGGTCACTGGTAGCAAGGCCGCGAAGCATCACCGTCTTTCCGAGGCATTCGTGCTGCTGCTCCTGCCGATCGTGGGGCTCTGTCTTTACGTTCTGGTGGGGCGGCCGGATTTGCCGTCGCAGCCGCTGGAAGCCCGACTTGAGAACCCCGGCAATGACATCACGATCCTGATCGCCAAGGCTGAGCGGCACCTCGCGCAGAATCCCGATGATGGCAAGGGTTGGGATGTGCTGGCGCCGATCTATTTCAACACTATGCGTGTTGCCGACGCCGAAAATGCCTACCGGAATGCGATCCGCCTGCTGGGACCAAGCGCGGTGCGGCTGGACGGCCTTGCCGAAACGTTGATGGCGACCTCGAACGGCGTGGTTACCGAAGATGCACGCAAGGTGCTGGAGCAGTCACTTCACGTGCAGCCGGACAATCCGAAGGCAAGCTTCTATCTTGCGCTCGGCATGGAGCAGGCTGGTCGCGCAGCAGAGGCCAAGGCCGCCTTTGAAGCTCTTGCCAGGCAATCGCCCGCCGACGCGCCGTGGATGCCGCTGGTCTCCGAGCACATTGCGAAGAATGGCGGCGCGTCCAGCACTCCCGGCAATCCGACGCAGGCTGACGTTGCCGCGGCGGACAGCATGAACGCGGGTGACCGGCAACAGATGATCCAAGGAATGGTGGAAAGTCTGGATGCCAAGCTTACGGAGGATCCTAACAATATCGAGGGCTGGTTGCGGCTCGTGCGCTCTTATGCCGTATTGAAGGATAAGGATCGCGCTGTAGGAGCTTTGAAGCGCGGGCTGGCGGCATTTCCGGCAAGCAGCGAGCAAGGCAAGCAACTGTTGGCGCTGGCACGTGAGCTCGACATCGAGGCAAAAGGAATGACGGAATGACGCGCAAGCAGAAACGCTTGGCAATTATCGGTGGCGGCATGAGTTTCATCATTGCCGCAGTGCTGCTCGTCATGTTCGCCTTCAGCCAGTCCGTCGCCTATTTTTATATGCCGGCAGATATCGTGAAGAACCCAGTGCCGCCCGGGACCCGGATCCGGCTCGGCGGTCTTGTCGGCGAGGGCAGCATTGTGCGTGGCGCGGGATCGACGGTACAGTTTGCGGTGACCGACGCCACCGGCGATCTTGTCAGGGTCAGATATACCGGGATTCTTCCGGACCTCTTTCGCGAGGGGCAGGGGGTCGTGACCGAGGGCCGTTTCGAAACAGGCAGCGATGTGTTCACCGCCGACACAGTTCTCGCCAAGCATGATGAGAAATACATGCCGAAGGAAGTCGCCGACAGGCTCAAGGCCCAAGGTCTCTGGAAGGAAGGGGAGACGGTGCAATGATCATCGAGATCGGCCACTACGCTCTCATCCTGGCGCTCGCGACGGCACTTGTGATCTCCGTTGTTCCGGTGATTGGCGCGAGGCGCTCCGACCGTGCGATGATGGATGTGGCGTCCGTTGGGTCCCTGGCGATGTTTATGCTGGTGGCTTTCTCTTTTGCTGTACTGACTTACGCACACGTCGTCTCCGACTTTTCGGTGGCAAATGTCTGGGAGAACTCGCATTCTCTGGTTCCGTTGCTTTTCAAGGTTTCCGGCGTCTGGGGCAATCATGAAGGTTCAATGATGCTCTGGCTGCTGATTCTGGTGCTCTTCAGCGCTCTGGTCGCAGCCTTCGGGCGCAATCTGCCTGACTCGTTGCGGGCAAACGTGCTTGCCGTGCAGGCGTGGATATCGGTCGCCTTCACCCTGTTCATTCTCCTTACCTCCAACCCGTTCGCGCGGCTGGACCCGGCACCGGCCGAGGGGAAGGACCTCAATCCCGTCCTTCAGGACATCGGCCTTGCGATCCACCCGCCGCTGCTCTACCTCGGCTATGTCGGCTTTTCCGTCTGTTTTTCCTTCGCCGTGGCCGCCCTTCTCGAAGGGCGTATCGATGCCGCCTGGGCGCGCTGGGTGCGGCCCTGGACGTTGGCTGCCTGGACGTTTCTGACGCTCGGTATCGCTATGGGGTCCTACTGGGCCTACTACGAGCTTGGATGGGGCGGCTGGTGGTTCTGGGATCCGGTCGAGAACGCGTCGTTCATGCCGTGGCTTGCCGGAACGGCGCTGCTGCATTCGGCACTTGTCATGGAAAAGCGCGAAGCGTTGAAGATCTGGACGGTTTTGCTGGCCATCCTGACGTTCTCGCTGTCGCTGATGGGAACTTTCCTTGTGCGATCGGGTGTCTTGACCTCGGTGCATGCCTTTGCCAGCGATCCCTCGCGTGGCATCTTCATCCTGTGCATTCTGCTGATTTTCATTGGTGGGGCGCTGTCGCTCTTCGCATTCCGCGCGCCGCTTCTGTCGGCAGGCGGCTTGTTCGCGCCGATTTCGCGTGAAGGAGCGCTGGTTCTCAACAACCTGATCCTCACCGTGGCTTGCGGCACAGTGCTCACCGGCACGCTCTATCCGCTGTTGCTGGAGACGCTGACTGGCGACAAGATCTCGGTGGGGCCGCCATTTTTCAACATGACCTTCGGTCTGCTGATGGCGCCGCTGCTGGTCATCGTTCCTTTCGGCCCTCTGCTCGCTTGGAAGCGCGGTGACTTGCTGGCAGTGCTCCAGCGGCTCTATCTGGTCGCGATCCTGGCGTTTGTTGCTGCTGTCGCGTTTTTCTATGTCGAGCACGGCGGTCCCGTGCTTGCCGTGCTCGGGCTGGCTGCGGCCCTATTCCTGGTTTTCGGCGCGATTGCCGATCTCTGCTATCGTGCGGGCATCGGCAAGGTCTCTATTTCTGTTGCCCGGAGGCGGCTTGCTGGCCTGCCACGGTCGGCCTTCGGCACAGCACTTGCCCATGCGGGGCTTGGTGTCGCCGTCCTCGGCATCGTTGCGGTGACCACCTTCGAAACCGAGTATGTGGTTGAGATGAAACCTGGTCAGACTGTTGACGCTGGAGGCTACTCCGTGCGTTTCGACGGCATAAGCCCGGCCACTGGCCCGAACTACAGCGAAGAGCGAGGCCATTTCAGCGTCGAACGCGGTGGCGTCGAGGTTGCGGACGTCTGGTCGTCCAAGCGTATCTATACAGCTCGCCAGATGCCGACGACCGAAGCTGGCATTCTGACATTCGGCTTAAGCCAGCTCTACATGTCCCTCGGCGATGCCACAAATGACGGCGGCATTGTCGTGCGCATCTGGTGGAAGCCCTTCATCCTTTGCATCTGGGGCGGCGCGGTGATCATGGCGATCGGCGGCTTCGTTTCGCTTAGCGATCGCCGCCTGCGGGTTGGAGCTCCAAGCCGAAGAGCAAAGCCGGCGCGCCCGGTCATGGAGCCGGCGGAATGATCCGACGCTTCCTGCTCGCGCTGGCGGTGGTTCTTTCATCCGCTCCAGCCTTTGCCGTCAATCCGGATGAGATCCTCCCCGATCCCCGGCTCGAGGCGCGGGCTCGTGCGATCTCTTCGGAACTGCGCTGCATGGTCTGCCAGAATCAGTCGATCGACGATTCCAATGCCGAGCTTGCAAAGGACTTGCGCCTGTTGGTACGCCAGCGGCTTACCGATGGCGATACGGACGAGCAGGTCATGAACTACATCGTTTCGCGCTATGGCGAGTTCGTGCTGTTGAAGCCACGTTTTGAATCGAAAACGATCCTGCTGTGGGGCGCGCCGCTCCTGCTGGTTGTTGCCGGCGGGCTCTCGCTGATCGTCTTCGCGCGGAAAAGAGCAGGCCGCCCGACAGGCTCCAAGCTGACCGCCGAAGAACAAGCCCGCCTCACAGAGTTGCTGGACGAGTAACCTTAAGGTCGCCCGAGCAGGCGGCGCCGCATGACCGATAGGACAAGCGCCGCGGTGAAAGCCAGCACCACGCTGCCGGCTGCGATAGGTCCTGCAGAAGGTGAATAGATGTCCATCACCGCGCCCACCGAAGACGAGCCTGCCGCACTGCCGACGGCATAGGCAAGGGCGAAAGCTGCACTTCCTGCGACAAGCGTGTCGCCGGCATAGCGCTCGCCGAGAATCGTCAGGGCGCAGGTATAGAGCGAAAAACTAGCAGCGCCCATGATCCCGAACATCACCAGAATTGCTGCCTGCGACTGGAGAAACGGGATCGCGATGAAACTCAGCCCAGCGAGCAGTCCGGAGCAGATGGCGACACCGAAGCGCGAGGTCTTGTCGAGGAGCCACCCGACGACTGGCTGGGCAAGCGCGGTCGGCAGCGCGAGCACCGTCACGCTAATGGCGGCGAAAGCCTCGGAATAGCCGAGCCGGACGAAATAGACCGGCATGGCTGAAATCGCTGCAATGTCGGCGAATGCAAACGCGACCACCATGCCGATCAGCACCGGCGCGCCTCGGACAAATTTGAAGAGCGCTCCCGAGGCAGCCTGTTCGGGAAGTGTGCGTGCCCTTCGGGTGAGGATGATCGTCAGGAAAGCGACGCAGGCGACGTAGACAGCGAGTAGCGCAAAGGCGAAGCCTTGCTCTGTCCCGAAGATTGGAATCGCGAGCGGACCCGCGGCAAAGCCGCCGCACATACCAGCCCCGTAGAGACCGGAAACGCGGCCACGCAGGCGGTCGGGACAGGCGGTGTTAAGCCAGGCCTCGCTCAACATGAAAATCAGGCTGACGAAGAAACCGAGACAGAACCGGGCGACACACCATACCCAGAAAATGTCGAAGGTCGCAAAAGTGGACAAGCTGATCGCGCAGCCGATCAGGCCCGCGACAATCAGGCGATCGCCCCGCACTTTCCGCGATAGCCATGTGACCGCAAAGGTTGCCACAGCCAGGCCTGCGGCAAAGCAACCGGCGTTGAAGCCGATGAGGCTTGGCGAAACGTTGCGATGCTCGAGAACAAGGGAAATCAGCGGATACGTCAGTCCCTGGGCAACCGCGAAGGCCGTCACGCCAAAGATGACCGCAGCGAGCGCGGCCGTGTCGGGCGCAAAATCCTCTCCCGTGACCACATGGGCCATCGTGTCGTCCTCCTCCGGTTGTGAGCAGGAGGCTTATCGACTCCAATTGCGTTAGTCGAGAGATTGCTGCAGTGGATCGGAACGCCGTCTTATTGCACATTACGAATTTTTCATCGCTCGGACAGTTCGCAGTAAGGTGTGCCGTCCTATATCTTCGTTCATCAACCGATCCGGTCATTGCCGATCCCATAGATGCTGAAGTCAAAGAAGGTGCAACTCATGTTCAAGAATATCAAAGCTCCGTCGCTCAATACCGCGCTGAAGGCTTCGACCGTCGCGGGTCTTGCCGCCGCGGTGCTTGCGACCGGTATTCCCCTCGAAATTACGCGCTCCTATGCCGAGGCCGTAAAGGTTCAGGCCCCGTCAGTCCCCAGCTTCGCGAACGTAGTCGATGCCGTCTCGCCCGCGGTGGTTTCTGTACGTGTCGAAAACCGTGTCAAACCGGTGTCCGATGATGAGGGCAACGGCTTCGCTTTCGACTTCAATGGGCGCGGCTTCGATGACCTCCCGGATGCGCTGAAGCCTTTCTTCCGTCAGTTCGGCGAACAGGGTCCGCAAGGCCAGCAGGGTCGCCGTGGTCCGCAGGGTCATCATGGCCCGCAAGATGGTAAGGGTCGTCTGCGTCCAGTTGCCCAAGGCTCGGGCTTCTTTATCTCCGAAGACGGCTATATCGTCACCAACAACCACGTCGTTTCCGATGGCGCGGCATTCGTTGCCGTCATGAACGACGGCACCGAGCTTGATGCCAAGCTGATCGGCAAGGATCCGCGCACGGACCTCGCTGTTCTCAAGGTCGACGGCAAGGGCCGCAAGTTCACCTACGTCAACTGGGCAGATGACAACAATGTTCGCGTCGGTGACTGGGTTGTTGCGGTCGGTAACCCGTTCGGTCTTGGTGGTACGGTAACCGCCGGTATCGTCTCGGCGCGTGGTCGCGACATCGGCTCTGGTCCGTACGACGATTACCTGCAGGTCGATGCCGCAGTGAACCGCGGCAACTCGGGTGGCCCGACCTTCAATCTCAATGGCGAAGTCGTCGGCATCAACACCGCGATCTTCTCTCCGTCTGGTGGCAGTGTAGGTATTGCGTTTGCCATCCCGGCGTCTACGGCGAAGGATGTTGTTGCCGACCTCATGAAGGACGGACAGGTATCCCGCGGCTACCTCGGCGTGCAGATCCAGCCGGTGACCAAGGATATCGCTGACTCGCTCGGCCTGTCCGAGGCAAGCGGTGCGTTGGTTGTTTCCGCTCAAGCCGGCACGCCGGGTGAGAAGGCAGGCATGAAGGCTGGCGATGTGGTTACCGCCGTCAACGGCGAGACGGTCAAGGATGCCCGCGATCTCAGCCGTCGTATCGGCGCCATGGCGCCAGGCAAGAAGGTCGAGCTCTCCATCTGGCGCTCGGGCAAGGCCCAGCCGCTGACGGTCGAACTCGGAACCCTGCCTGCTGAACAGAAGGATGCTTCTGCGGATGACGGCGATCAGGCACCGGAAACCCAGGCTCCTGCTTCGGAAAAGGCACTGGCCGATCTGGGCTTGACCGTTGGTCCTTCTGACGACGGCAAGGGGCTGCAGATCACCGGCATCGACCCGGACTCCGACGCTGCCGACAAGGGCATCAAGGAAGGCGAGAAGATTACCTCGGTCAACAACCAGGAAGTCTCCAATGCAGACGATGTCGTCAAGGTTCTGAACCAGGCGAAGAAGGATGGCCGTACGCGGGCACTCTTCCAGATCCAGTCGAAGGACGGCAGCCGCTTCGTCGCCCTTCCGATCAACAGCCAGGGTTAACCCTCCGACCCCGACAGAATAGGAGCCGCGTCATCTGGGCGCGGCTTCCTTTCGCCAAAATCCGTAGGTGATCGCAATGACCTCTGTGCAGCACGAAGAAGCTTTGAGCCTTGCCGAAACGCAACCGGCGGGTAATGTCGGCCGCATGAAGATTCTCATCATAGAAGACGATCTGGAAGCAGCGGTCTACCTCACCAAGGCGTTTCGTGAGGCGGGTATTATCGCCGATCACGCCAGCGATGGCGAAAGCGGGCTCTTCATGGGCTCGGAAAACACCTACGACGTGATCGTCATCGATCGCATGTTGCCGCGGCGTGACGGCTTGTCCGTCATCAGCGAATTGCGCCGCAAGGGAATTCACACCCCCGTTCTCATCCTCTCTGCCCTCGGTCAGGTGGACGACCGCGTGACCGGCCTTAGAGCGGGTGGCGACGACTATCTGCCGAAGCCTTACGCGTTCAGTGAGCTTCTTGCCCGCGTCGAGGTGCTGGGCCGCCGGAAGGGCACACCGGACCAGGACGTCGTTTATCGCGTTGGTGACCTTGAACTCGACCGACTCGCGCATGAGGTACGTCGTGGTGGCAGGGAAATACCGCTGCAGCCGCGCGAATTTCGCCTCCTTGAGTATCTCATGAAGAACGCCGGCCAGGTTGTCACCCGCACGATGCTTCTCGAGAACGTCTGGGACTACCACTTCGATCCCCAGACCAATGTCATCGACGTCCATGTCTCGCGGCTGAGATCCAAGATCGAGAAAGATTTCAGTCAACCGCTTCTCAAGACCATTCGCGGAGCGGGGTATATGATCAAGGACGAGGGATGAACCGCTTCTGGTTTCTCTTCAAGTCCACGGCAGTACGCCTTTCGGCACTTTACATCCTGCTCTTCGCTATCTGCGCAGCAACGCTGGTCTTCTACGTGACCGCGATTTCCGAGCGGCTTCTGACGAGCCAGATCCGCGAAGCCGTGCAGCAGGAAGTTGATCAGGTTCAGCGAGCCTACGATACCGGCGGCATGAACCTTCTTCTGCGGACAATGGAACGCCGGGCGCGCCAGCCGGGCGCCAATCTCTATATCATTGCCGGACCTTCGGGCGACATCCTCGCCGGCAATGTCGCATCCGTGCAGCCTGGTGTGCTCGACGAGGAGGGGTGGACTTCCTTGCCCTTCACGTATCAGCGGTATGCCGAGAGCGGCATCAGCCGCCGACATATGGCCGTTGCCAACGTGTTTGTACTGGACAACGGGCTGCGTCTGCTGATTGGCCGTGACCTCGGCGAGCCAGAGGCCTTCCGAGGGTTGGTCCGTCAGGCATTGGTTATCGCGCTGGCGATTATGGGGCTCGGGGCGATCATCATCTGGTTCGGCATCGGTCGAAATGCCCTGAAGCGCATCGACCGAATGTCCGACGCGAGCAAGAAGATCATGGCCGGCGATCTCTCGCAGCGCCTTCCGGTCGGAGGGTCGGGCGACGAGTTCGATCGCCTCTCGACCTCGCTCAATGCAATGCTCGGTCGAATAGAGAAGCTGAACGAGGGCTTGCGACAGGTTTCCGACAATATCGCGCATGACCTGAAGACACCGCTGACCCGGTTGCGCAACAAGGCCGCCGACGCCCTGGACACAATGGACGGAGAGGCCCGACGCGCCGCGCTTGAGGGGATAATCTCGGAGTCCGATCAATTGATCCGTACGTTCAACGCCCTGTTGATGATTTCCCGGGTGGAGGCTGGATCGGTCGCCGCCGAAATGTCGCCTGTCGACCTCTCGGCCATCGTGGCGGATAGTGCGGAACTGTATGAGCCCGTAGCCGAAGAGACGGGGCTGGCGCTCACCTCATCGATCGAGCCTGGTATCGAGGTGCAGGGCAACCGCGAACTGATCGGCCAGGCAATTTTTAATCTGATCGACAATGCGATCAAATATTCTTGCGATGCTGATGGCAACGGCGACATTTCACTCAAGCTCCGTCGCCGGTCCGATGGCATTTGTCTGTCGGTCGCCGATCGCGGATTGGGTATCCCCGCGGAGAAGCGGGAAGACGTGCTAAAGCGCTTCGTGCGGCTCGATGAAAGCCGCTCCAAGCCGGGCACTGGTCTTGGCCTTTCATTGGTCGAGGCTGTCATGGAACTGCATGGCGGAAAGCTGGAACTCTCAGACACCACTCCGGAAAGCCAGGAGAAGCGTGGTCTTACGGTCAGTATGATATTTCCGGTGAAATAGCGCTCGCGAGTATGGTGGTAGCTGATCGAATTCTGTGTTGGCCAACGCCGCCGCAAACCCTACCTTAGATCGTAATTGCCGGAAGTTGCTGTGATTCTCCCCGGCGGTTCTCGGTTCTGTTCGCCAGGGAGGGTGCATGCTCACAAGTTCGAGGCATAGCCTTGTGGAAGTAGCCGGTGGGCTCTTGAAGCCGCTGAACAAGAGCGAGCTGAAGCTTGCTCAGGCGGACCTCCAGAGGATCGGCAAAAGCGAACCTGCCGTGGCGGAGATGCTAAAGGGGGAAAGCGCGCTTCGCGACTTCATCACGGCCGCGCTGACCGTCTCTCCCTATCTGCGTGATATTGCGAACATCGATACGACAATCCTCGCAACTGCGATTTCGGAGCCGCTGGAGCCGTCCATCGAGGCGATGATCGCGGAGGCGCGTGCATGCTGGAAGCCGGGAGCGGGAGGCGAACTGCCGAGCGAAGCCGAAGTCATGAGCCGTCTGCGCATTGTCAAGCGCAGGGTCGCCTTTCTCATTGCCCTGGCGGATCTCGCCCGGATATTCGACGGACGTATGACAACCGCCTGGCTAAGCCGGCTTGCGGAAGCGTCCGTTGGCGCCGCGATCGATCACCTTCTGCTTGCCGCGCACGATGGGCGTAAAGTGACGCTGAAGAACGCCGCCGCTCCGAGCGAGGGTTCGGGGCTGATCGTTCTTGGCATGGGCAAGCTAGGAGCCTCGGAACTCAATTACTCCTCCGATATCGATCTGGTCGTATTCTTTGACGAACAGGCAGGGATCGTCGCGGATCCCGACGACGCGATCGAGATGTTCCCGCGGCTGATGCGGCGGCTGGTGCGGATCATGCAGGAGCGGACGGCGGACGGATACGTTTTCCGAACCGACTTGCGGCTGCGGCCCGATCCGGGATCGACGCCGCTTGCCATCCCCGTCGACGCGGCGATGATCTACTATGAGGGCAGGGGACAGAACTGGGAGCGCGCCGCCTTCATCAAGGCGCGCGCAGTCGCAGGCGATATTCAAGCTGGTGAGCAGTTCCTGCGAGGGCTAGTTCCGTTCGTTTTTCGCAAGTATCTCGACTACGCCGCCATCGCCGATATCCATTCGATCAAGCGGCAGATCCATGCCCACAAGGGGCATGGCGCGATCGCCGTGAAGGGACACAATGTCAAACTCGGCCGCGGCGGTATCCGCGAGATCGAGTTCTTTGCGCAGACACAGCAGCTGATCGCAGGCGGGCGGATGTCGACGCTTCGTTGCCGCGGCACCGAAGAGACGCTTGCCGAACTGACAAAGGCGAAATGGATCGACGAGGAAACACGGGACGAGCTGACTGAGGCCTATTGGTTTCTTCGTGATGTCGAACATCGAATTCAGATGGTTCGCGACGAGCAGACGCATCTCTTGCCTGAGACCGAAGCCGATCTGAAGCGGATCGCCTTCATGATGGGGTTCGACGATACGCCGAGTCTTGCCGTGCGCCTGGTCGATGTGTTCAAGACCGTAGAGCGACGGTACGCCCGGCTGTTCGAACAGGAAACCAAACTCTCTACGGAAACGGGCAATCTGGTTTTTACTGGCCAGGCCGATGATCCCGATACGTTGAATACGCTTCGCAAGCTCGGCTTCGAACGGCCCTCCGACATCTCGCGCGTTATCCGAACATGGCACTATGGTCGCTACAAGGCTACGCAGTCGGTGGAGGCGCGCGAACGCTTGACCGAATTGACGCCGGAATTGCTGCGTGTGTTCGGGGAGAGCAAGCGCGCCGACGAAGCGATCCTCCGCTTTGACAGTTTTCTCTCCGGCCTGCCTGCCGGCATTCAGCTGTTTTCGCTTCTCGGCAGTAACCCAGCGCTTCTATCGCTCATCGTCAACATCATGTCCTCGGCACCGAAGCTGGCGGAGGTGATCGCAGCAAAACCGCATGTCTTCGACGGCATGCTCGATCCCGGGCTGATGGCGGAGTTACCGACACGCGCCTATCTCGCCGAACGCATTCACGGGTTTCTCGCACCTGCGCGGTACTACGAGGAAGTGCTGGATCGGCTGCGCATCTTTGCTGACGAACAGCGCTTTCTCATCGGCATCCGGCTGTTGACCGGTGCTATCCGAGGCGCCATGGCCGGTCGCGCCTTCACGCATTTGGCCGATCTCGTGATCGAAGCGGCGCTCGATGCCGTCATGAAGGAGATCAGGACGGCGCACGGTGATTTTCCGGGCGGTCGTGTGGCTGTCGTCGGTATGGGTAAGCTCGGGAGCTTCGAGCTCACCGCCGGATCTGATATCGATATCATCCTCCTATATGACTACGACGATGAAACTGCTGAGTCATCGGGCCCCAAGCCCCTAGACGCGACACGCTATTTCACCCGCATCACGCAACGGCTGATCTCGGCGCTGTCGGCGCCGATGGCGGAGGGCGTGCTCTACGAGGTCGACATGCGCCTCAGGCCATCTGGAAACAAGGGACCGGTCGCTACCCGCATCAAGTCCTTCGAAAAATATCAGCGTGAGGAGGCCTGGACCTGGGAGCATATGGCGCTGACCCGTGCGCGCCTCGTGTGCGGCGACAAAGAACTGATCGGCGAGGCCGAGCGGATCATCGCCGACGTGCTCGGCTCGAAGACCGACGCGGAGAACGTCGCCAAGGACGTCTCCGAGATGCGGGCCCTGATTGAGCAGGAAAAGCCGTCAGCCAGTATCTGGGACTTGAAGCTCATTCCGGGTGGGCTGATCGACATCGAATTCATCGCTCAATATCTGCGGCTGGTGGCCTCCACGAAAGGCATCGTCGTTGGAGGGGATGACTTCAACACGGCGGGGCAGGTGAAGCTTCTCGGCGTGGAACTGATGAACCGCGACGACATGGAGCTCTGCCTGGGGGCGTTGTCGCTTTACACGGACATTTCACAGCTCATCCGCCTGTGCATCGACGGTTTGTTCGACCCGAAGGAGGCCCCGGCGGGCCTTACGGATCTTGTTTGCCGCGCGGGCGACTGCCCCGATATCAAGACGCTCGAGGCGGAGATCAAGCGCCTTTCGAAAGCCGTCAGGAAGGTATTCCAGACGGTGGTGACAAAACCTTAGCGGCTGTTGTTCGGGATGTGCAGTGAAATGACGGTGCCGATAGCCTCACGCGAACGAATCTTCATGTTGCCCCCGTGAAGGGTCGTCAGCGACCGAGAAATTGCAAGGCCGAGACCAGAGCCACCTTTGCTCTTTGCGTACTGGTTCTGGACCTGCTCGAAAGGCTGGCCGATCTTGCCGATCGCCGCGCGAGGGATGCCGATGCCGGTGTCGGCAATCGTCAGCG
Source organism: Hyphomicrobiales bacterium (assembly GCA_900466605.1). GTDB lineage: Bacteria > Pseudomonadota > Alphaproteobacteria > Rhizobiales > Rhizobiaceae > Rhizobium. The sequence continues at coordinate 176,833 of UBMU01000030.1, read as the reverse complement.
TGACGCCGCTGTTCGTACGACGTGTGCGGACGGCGATGCGACCGCCTTCATTCGTGAACTTTACGGCGTTGGAAAGCAGGTTAAGCAGAATCTGCTTCATTGCGCGGCGATCGGCGGTCAGCCTCATTCCATCGCAAATGCGCTGTTCTACGACAATGTTCTTCTGCGCTGCGGGGATCGCGGTGAACCGCAAGCTTTCTTCGATGAGCGGCGCGAGATCGATCGTCTCGCACTCGAGCTTCATATGACCGGCCTCGATCTTCGACATGTCGAGAATGTCGCTGATGACGTTCAGAAGGTGCTTTCCGCTGTCATGGATGTCGCGCGCGTATTCATTGTACTTCGCCGAGCCGAGCGGCCCGAACATCTGATCCTGCAGGATCTCGGAAAAGCCGAGGATCGCATTGAGCGGCGTGCGCAGCTCGTGCGACATGTTCGCCAGAAACTCGCTCTTCGCCCTGTTGGCGCCTTCCGCACGTTGCTTCTCCACCAGATAGTTGGAGTTCGCGACAGAAAGTGCGGCCTTCTGGCTTTCCAGGGTCTGGCGGGAAGCCGAGAGGTCGCCGATCGTTGCCATGAGTCGACGCTCAGAGTCGCGCAGGCGCTCCTGGTTTCGCTTCAGCAGTGTGATGTCGGTGCCGACCGAAACCATGCCGCCGTCGCGCGTGCGGCGCTCGTTGATCTGCAGCCAACGCTCGTCGGCAAGCTGCACTTCGGTGGTACGGGAGTAGCCAGAGCCGTCGGCATCTGCGATGCGTCGTTCGATTACCGGGCGCGCTGCCGCGGCGTTGACGACAGTGCGCTCGGTGCCCGGGACCAGGACGTTGTCGGGGAGGCCGTATGCCTGCTGGAAGTGCGCATTGCACATGACAAGACGATCGTTCTTGTCCCACAGCACGAAAGCTTCCGAGGTGCATTCGATGGCGTCTGCCAATCGCTGATCTGCTTCCGCATAGCGCTGGGCGAGGCGATGCTGCTCGGTCACGTCCATTGCGATACCGATCATGTGGACGCGACCGGAGTTGGTGCGAATCACCTGGGCACGGGCGCGCATCCAGACATAGTGACCGCCGGCATGCCGCATGCGGAAAATCTGGTCGACCTGACCGGCATGGCCGCGCGCGATCGAGCGGGCGATCTCGTAGACGCCCCCGTCATCCGGATGCATCAGGCGTGCCGCATCGCTGAAGCACATCGTCCGGTCCGAACCGGGAAGCCCGAGCATCTCGTACATGGAGCGTGACCAGTAGAACTCGCGCCGGTCGAAATCGAAGTCCCAGAGTCCGCAGCGGCCACGCGACAGTGCCGTCTCGACACGGAGATTCGACTCCAGAAAAATGTCGTCAGCGTCCCGAGCCCGCCTGACTTGCATGTAATATGCATAGAGAATGACGAGCAGGATAGAGGAAATGCCGGCAAATAGGGTCACGTTCAGCGTGACCTCGTCCCGCCAGAGCTTGCCGATCCTCTCCAGCGAGGTCGCGGCGATGACATAGCCGCCGGAGTCACCGACCAGGGTAATCTCTGCATAGTGTGGAAGGCCGCTGATTGTCGTCTCGATCACACCGGCACGATCGCCAAAGCGGCGAACGGACGAAATCTCCGAGAAGAAATCGCCGACACTGGCGCCAAGATAGGCTGATCCGGCGGCTGTTGCCGCAAACACCTTGCCGTTTGGCTGAACCAGCAACACGAAGGCGTCATCATCTAGGCGGTCTTGCGGAAGGAAGCGCGCCAGCCGAGCCTGCGCCTGCATGACGTCTGCGCCCTCGAATATCTGGCTGGCATCGGCAAAGGCCGCAGCGGCGGTCGCAGCAGCGAGCGCGGTCGAATGGCGGGCGGCAGCTTCAGTCCTGCCATACTCGGCGATCATTCCGAAAAAATGCGACGCGGCCACAACCGTAAGGAAGGCCACGATGAGGATGGGAATAATCCGCTTCAGGAGGATTTCGACTTGCGAGAGGTTTCGCGAATGCGCCGACGACACACGAGAGCGCCGCGCTGAAAAGCTATCACGCCAGGCCTGGAGGCCGTCGAAATCGACACGCAGCCGGCCCTCGGCTGCGGTTGCCCGCCGCACGTTCATCATCTTTTCAGCCTTGATCCCTCGTGTGATTCGCAACGCCGCACGCCCGAACCTAACTCAATGAATCATCGGTGATTCGCCTTGTCCAGAGGAAAAGGTAAAAATCTGTTAACCGATTCTAGATGCTGAATTTTCTGTAGAGGACTAAGGGCCGCTGCGGAGGGCGCAGCGGCTGGCGACGGCAAATCACCCTTTGAGAGTGCGTTCCACGATGTCGCGTACGTCGGTCGAAAGCTCGACAGCCCGTTCGATTTCCAGCAGCGCGGTGCGAGCGTGATCCTGCCGAACTTGCTCCAGCGAGCGCCAGGAACGCATGGAAGTCAGGATGCGGGCAGCCAACTGAGGGTTGCGTCGGTCGATGTCGAGGATTTCTCGCGCGATGAAGCGGTATCCTTCCCCATCCGCACGGCCGAACCCCGTGGGATTGGCGAAAGCGAACGTGCCGACCAGTGAACGGATGCGATTGGGGTTGGTTTTCTTGAAGAGGGGGTTCTCCATCAGAGCCACCACCCGATCGAGCGTCGCGGCGCCAGGTATGGTTGCCTGCACCGAGAACCATTTGTCGACGACCAGAGCGTTCTCAGCGAAGCGATCACGGAAGATCGACAGCACTTCGGCAGCCTCCGCGCTGTCCGGGAAACGGTGCGCGAGGATCGTCAGTGCATGCAACAAGTCGGTCATGTTGTTCGCAGTATCGAACGCCGCCTTGGCGCGTGCCGGCGAGTTCTCGGCGAAGGAGAGGTAGGTGAGTGCTGTGTTGCGCAACGCACGACGACCGGCGCTGGTAGCGTCCGGGCTGAAGGCGCCTGGCGTCGTCATCGACTCGTAAAGTGCAACGAACGTGTCCCGTCCCGCGTCGGCGACTTGCCTCATAACAGCCTGACGTCCGGCATGGATGGCTTCTGGATCGTTGTTGCCACCCAGTTCGCGAGCGATATCGGCTTCGCTTGGCAGCGCAAGCGCTTGAGCGCGGAAGGCGGGTTTGAGGCTTTCGTCGGCAGCGGCAGCTACCAGGGTATCGATGAATGTCGCCTCGGAACCAACCTTCTTTCCCTCACGCGCATCGCGCGCAGCGGTTAGGAGGTTTGGAAGCGCAAGATCCGTTAGTGCTTGCCAGCGGGCAAAATGGTCCGTCTCGTGGCGCGCGAGCAGTGCAAGGTCAGTGGGGGTCTGGTCGAAATGCAGGTTAATAGGCGCCGAGAAACTGCGATTGATCGAGACGACCGGGCGCGTTTGAATCCCGTGGAACACTGCCGTTTGCGCGCGCTCAGTCAAATGCAGAACGCTGCCGGCGTACTCCGCACCTTCCACCAAGGTCGGAGCGATGAGTGCGCCATCTTCCGCGAAGAGTTGCAGACTCAGTGGAATGTGCATGGGCCTTTTGTCGGACTGGCCGGGAGTTGCGGGTATCATCTGCTCCAGCGATAGGCTGAAGGTCTTTGTGGCTACGTCATAGGAACCGGAGGCCGTGACCAACGGCGTGCCTGCCTGATGGTACCAGAGTGAGAACTGTGCCAGGTCGCGACCGCTGGCGTCCTCGAAGCATTTGACGAAATCCTCGATCGTGACGGCCTGGCCGTCATGACGATCGAAGTAGACGTCCATGCCCTTCTTGAAGATGTCCTTACCGAGCAGCGTTGCGATCATTCGCGTTACTTCGCTGCCCTTTTCATAGACGGTCGTCGTGTAGAAGTTATTGATTTCACGATATTTCACAGGCCGAACCGGATGCGCGAGCGGACCCGCATCCTCCGGGAACTGTTCGGATTTCAGGTGGCGAACCTCGGCGATTCGTTTGACCGGCCGAGAGCGCTGGTCGGCCGAGAACTCATGATCGCGATAGACGGTCAACCCTTCCTTCAGGCACAGCTGGAACCAGTCGCGGCAGGTGATCCGGTTGCCGGTCCAGTTGTGGAAGTATTCGTGCGCGATGATCGCTTCGATGTTGGCGTAGTCGCTATCCGTGGCCGTTTCCGGATCGGCAAGGACGTACTTGTCGTTGAAGACGTTGAGGCCCTTGTTCTCCATGGCGCCCATGTTGAAGTCGGAAACGGCGACGATCATGAAGATATCGAGATCATATTCGCGTCCGAAGACCTCTTCGTCCCACTTCATCGAGCGCTTCAGCGCATCCATCGCGTAGGCGGCGCGCGGCTCCTTGCCGTGCTCGACATAGATCTTCAGCGCGACTTCGCGACCGGACATCGTCGTGAACGCATCTTCGATGACACCGAGATCGCCGGCAACCAATGCAAAGAGATAGCTCGGCTTCGGATGTGGGTCGAACCAGGCCGCAAAGTGCTTGCCTTCGCCATAGCCCGCGCCGCCAAGGAAGTTTCCGTTCGACAGCAGGAGTGGATTAGCGGCCTTGTCGGCAATGATGTTGACCGTATAGGGCGCCAAGACATCCGGTCGATCGGGGAAGTAGGTGATGCGGCGAAAACCTTCTGCCTCGCATTGCGTACAATAGATGCCGCCAGTGCGGTAGAGGCCCATCAGTTGCGTATTGGCTTCCGGGTTGATGATCGTTGTGATGGTCAGTTCGAACGGATCGGATGCAGGCAGGTCGCGGACCGTCAGGCTTTCTGACGTCGCCGTGTATTGTTCCGCCGGCATCTCCATCTGGTCAAATAGCAGGCCTGAAAGTGTCAGTTCATCGCCGTCAAGCACCAGTGGGGATTTGGGATCGACGCCTTCGCGGCGATGGAAGATCAGCCTTGCTTCAACCTTGGTTTCAGTCGGATCAAGTTCGAAGGTAAGATCCACGCGTTCCAGAACGAATTCGGTGGGCTGGTAATCTGCCAGATTGATGACCTGGCCGGTATCTGTACGCATGGTGTTCCCTGAAGACCTTGAACGGATGTGACTGCTTCGTATGCAGAGCAAGCACTCCGCCACAAATTTTGACGGGCATCTTTGCATTAAAGTCTGAACTAAAGTTAAAGCGAAATCGCGGCAGCCAAAGATTTCGCGGCTCGGGGAAGGGACATATTTTGGGGTCGACTTGCACCTAGGATTTGAGGTGGAGGGCTGCTTTTATCGCCTCGTCGTCTTCAGTCCGCTGGACGACGACACCATGCCAGCCCAAGCCATCGTAGTCCTCGTAGCCGAGCGTCCGGGCGAAAGCGACAATCGAGCCGTTGTTATCATAATAGCTGCCGCGGGCTGCACCTGCCTGGTTCTGAAGCGCAAAATGGCTGAAGAGAAGATTGGGATTGCTGGACGCAATGATCCTATTTGATCCGTCAAGCAACATCACGGTCGTCTTTTCCGCCACCTGCGGCGGCAGGTTAGCCTCGGTTTCGACGATTGCCTGTCCTTGCTTCTGCCAATCGAAATACACGCCCAGAGTTCCGACGATCTTACCATTGAGCGTGCCGCCCTCGCGTACCGCCGTCGCATAGACAAGAGCAGTGCGGCTGCCATGCAGGTGGCTGTCGCGAACCTCGTCGACAACGTAGTCGTCTCCCGATGCGCAGCTTACGGCCGTCTGGAACCACCTGTCGCTCGCCAGCGATCTGCCGGCTGTCTTCCGTTGAAATTCAGGGTTTGCCGAGGCAACTACCTGTCCGGCGGTATCCGTCAGCACAAGGTCGAGATAGACGGTGTAGAAGCGATTGATGACCCCCAGGCGCTCGGCCGCGAAGCTCGCTTTTTCCGTCGTCGGTTCATGCAATGCCTGCCAAAGTGCAGCATCGGTTGCCCACCACCGCACGTCGGCTGTACGCTCGAAAAGATTGCGGACGATCAGTTGCACGAGGGTTTGGGCAAGATCGGTCAATCTCTCGCCCTCCATCTCGTTCACGAGCGACTCTGCAATAGAGCGAGAGTGGCCGATACGCCCAAGAACGTTGCTCTCGAATCTGCCCGAAATATCGCTTGCAACCTGAGCCAGTCGCTGAACCTCGTTCGCAACGACAGCAAAACCTTTCCCGGCTTCGCCGGCGCGCGCGGCCTCGATCAAGGCGTTGATCGCAAGAAGCCTGATCTGTTTGACCACATGCGTGTTTGCTGCGCTGAAACTCTCGAGGTCGGTGCCAATTCCCTCTGTCACGACGCGCATTAGCCGCGGCGTGGCGGTCAACCCTTGCTGGTCGTTATCCCTGGATTTGAGCTGCGTCATGGAAGTGGCCTCGATAGCAATGCAAGATGAGAGAAATGACAACTGAAATATTGGCCAATTAATGCGAGTTTATGGTTTCCGAAGCGTTAAGGCAGAAGTCGCTCAACTGAACATTTTTGGGCACATTTCGGACTCGGTGAAATTTTGTGCGATCCGGCCGGTCGTCGGCATTGGAAACTTTCCGATTTTAGACCTGTTCATTCCGCGTAACGGCTGTCACACTCGGGGTGCACCGAGTCTGGTGCGCTCTCCCGTCCAAGAACAGCGACATAAGAGTTTCATGAGATGCAATCGGCTATGGGAAATCCGATGAGAGGCATTGCGTTCAAGGTCGCGTCGGTCGTCGTCTTCCTTGCAATGCAGACCTTCATCAAGCTAGCGGGCAGCGACATCCAGCCGGGGCAGGTAACCTTCTGCCGCTCGTTCTTCGCATTGTTTCCGATTATCGCCTACCTGGCTTATCAGGGGCAGTTGCGGTCGGCATTCTACACCGCCAATCCCATCGGTCATCTGAAGCGCGGAACGCTCGGCATCATATCGATGGGGCTCGGCTTCTATGGGTTGCTGCATCTGCCGCTGCCTGAGGCGATTGCGCTCGGCTACGCAATGCCACTTGTCGCCGTGATTTTTGCTGCACTGTTCCTCGGTGAGACCGTGAGGATCTACCGCTGGAGCGCAGTCCTATTCGGGATGGTCGGAGTGGCCATTATATCCTGGCCGAAGCTTACTCTTTTCCGAGAGGGCGGCATCCACGCCGAGGAGGCGATCGGCGCGATCACCGTGCTGCTGGCTTCCGTACTTGGTGGGATGGCGATGATCCAGGTGCGTCGATTGGTCGAGGAAGAGAAGACGGCAACAATCGTACTCTATTTCTCGATTATCGCGACAGCGTTCTCACTCGTCACCGTTCCGTTCGGTTGGGAGATCCTCGATCTGAAGTCGCAACTGTTTCTTGTTGCAGCCGGTTTTTGTGGTGGTGTGGCGCAGATCTTTTTGACCGAGAGTTATCGGCATGCGGAGGTCTCGACGGTCGCCCCGTTCGAATACACATCGATTGTCATCGGCGGCATCATTGCCTATTTTGTATTCGGCGACGTCCCGGGCGGCGCCACGCTGCTAGGCACGGTGATTGTCGTGGCTGCCGGGATATTTATTATCCATCGCGAACATCAGCTCAATCTGGAGCGTCGCGCCGCACGCCAAGCAGGTTCCTGAAAGCCCGTTGCCAGGCTATCAAATTCGCTTAAGTGGATAAAATCTGCCGCGGCAGCATAATTACACGCGTCAGGTCGTGGTAGGTGCAAAAGGCCAGCAAGCGCCAGCCTCGAGCTCAATATTGTTGGAAATCGGCAAAGATCGTGGCGGGACGCGCGATGCGTCCGCTAGCACCAGTGCCACGAGCAACCATTTGCTCATTTGTGGCAAAGCCGATGCGGCTGTAGCTTTGCGTTGTGCGGCCCTGCTCGTTAGCAAGGCGAAGGGTTTCAAACCCGCAGTGGATAGGACGAAAACTTGCAGTCATTGCCTTGGTTCCTGTTGATTCCTCCCAAGACACGCTTCGTATATTGCATCGCAACATAAAATTTTCAATACATTAGAATAAGCGGCAGGTATGCGTAGATCGCATAGATCATTTCATAAAACGTTTAGATTTGCCTATTAAGAGTGCATATTAAAGCGATGCCAATTTGGCCTGAAACGCCAAAAGATCATTCCAGGCCAATCGCTTGTTGACCGGCGCCGTTAATAGATCCTGTGGATGCAGCGTTGCCATTGCAGGGACGACCCGGCTTTCGACCGCTATCTCCCGCCATTCTCCACGCAGCCCATGAATCGTATCATTCTCGCCGAAGAAGACTCGAGCGGCGAAATTGCCGAGAACGAGAATCGCCTTCGGTTCCGCAAGCGCGATTTGCCGTTCGATAAAGGGCCGGCAGATGTCCATCTCGGCAGTGGACGCAATGCGATTGCCAGGAGGGCGCCACGGAATGACCTGGGTCAGCAATATCGCATCCCGCTGGAGGCCGATCGCAGTGAGCATTTTGTCGAGCAGCTGGCCGGGCCGCCCGGCAAAGGGTTGGCCTTCCCGATCGTCGTCGGCTCCCGGCGCCGAACCGATAATCATGATCCCGCTTGTCGCATCTCCGCTGGCGAAGATCGTCGAGCGTGCGCTGTGCTTGAGATTGCATCCGTTGAATGCCTCGATCGCCGTTTTCAACTCCGGTAGCGACCGGGCGCTCTCAGCCGCAAAACGTGCCTGCTGCACGGCTTCGCCATCTGGAATGGAAGGCTGAGGTCTCTGGGCGAAACGATCAGGGGCAGGGGCACTCCTTTGTGCCGTCTGAGCTGCTGGGCGGGGCGACGCTTCCCGAACGTTAGCGGCCTGCGGAGCAGGGTTCGAGCTCCGTCGCGCCGCCTTCATTGCTTCGAACTCGGCGAAGCGGTCAACAGCTTCCTCCTCGAGCAGCCATTCCACGCCGGCTTCCGCATGAAAATGCAGAAGCGCGGCGAGTTCGCCCGGAGAGAGTTCGTTGACGGAGATCATGACCGCGACTTTAGCGAAGCCGAGACATCAATGAAAGAGCACTTCGGCCGCGCGCAGACTATTGCACCGTCCATTGCGTGATGTCCTCGCGTTCGCCGATCAGTGCCAAGCCGTGGGCGATGGAAAGCAGTTCGCCGCCGGTTTCGATGCGATCCTGATCGAAACGCTCGGTAAAGATACGCCGCACAGCTGGGACAAACGACGTGCCGCCGGTAAGGAACACCTTGTCGACCATGTCTGATGTTGTGTTTGTCTTTTCCAGGACGTCGTCAAGGGCGCCTTCGATTCGCGCGAGGTCGTCGGCGATCCAGCTTTCGAAGTCGGCGCGCCGGATCGTCCGGTGACCGCCGCGGCCGAGAGGCGCGAAGTCGAAGGCTGCCTCGTCGGCGGCCGAGAGTGCCATCTTCGTTGCCGACACGGCCTGATAGAGCGGATAACCCTCGTCGTGGTCGACCAAGTCGATGAAGGTCTCAAGTTTCTCGGGTTCAAGGGCCGTGCGTACCAGCTTCTTGAGATCCGCGAATTCGCGCGAGGTCTTGAAGATGGAAAGCTGGTTCCAGCGACCGAAGCTCGAATAGTAGTTCGTCGGAACTTCAAGGATCTTGTCGAAGCTCTTGAAATGACTCCCCTTGCCAATCTGCGGAGCAACGATGTTGTCGATCATGCGATAGTCGAAGTGATCGCCAGCGATTCCGACGCCCGAATGACCGATGGGTGCCGCCGTCAGCTTTCCGCCAACCGTTTCGAACCGGATCAGGGAATAGTCGGTCGTACCACCACCAAAGTCGGCAACCAGCACCGTGGCATCCGACTTCAGATTCTGCGCGAAATAGAACGCGGCCGCCACCGGCTCATAGACGTAGTGCACCTCTGGGAAGCCGAAGCGGGAAAGCGCCTCGTTATATCGCTCCGTCGCCAGGATGGGATCGGGGTTGGCGCCAGCGAAATGCACGGGACGACCGGTGACAATCCGCGTCACATCGGATGGCCAGTTGTCGCCGGCATAGTTGCGCAGGCGCCGAACAAAGACCTCCATCAGATCTTCGAAGCTGTGACGCTTGGCGTAGATGAGGGTACCCTGGAATAGAGCGCTTGCGGCAAAGGTTTTAATCGACTGCAGGAAGCGACAGTCGCCCGGATTGTCGATGAACTGCCGGATCGCGGCGTGACCTGCCTCGACCTTCAGGGCGGACGCGCCGAGTTGCGGATCCTTCATGAAGGACAGGGCTGTCCGCATGCTGTCGGCGCTGCCGGCCGTGCTCGTGAAAGCCAACGAATGCGTCGTTTGCCCGTCAGCCGTGGCCATCACAGTGTTCGTTGTGCCGAAGTCGAATCCCAGCGCCTGAGCCATGCTCGCACCTCATGATACTGATTGTTTTTTTGGAAACGGAGGCCAGCTCCGCGAAGGCGCGGAATGGCGCGCCCGAATTCAAGGAGGGCGCGTGATGCCACAGAGGCCATCGTTGTTCAAGGCCTGAAGCGAAAAATGCAGCGGGCGCTGTTGGCGCCCGCTTGTGTTTCATTCGGCTGCTATTGCCTGAGGTATTTCCTCATCGTGCTCGACCTTTTTCTTGCGTCCAAGACTGAGGAGCCAATCGCTGAGCCTGCCCATTTCGACGAAAATGACCGGGGTGATGAACAGCGTCAGCGCTTGCGACACGACAAGACCACCGACGACGGCAATGCCGAGCGGCTGGCGAAGCTCCGAGCTTGCCCCGGTTCCAAGAGCGATCGGAAGCGCGCCGAGGAGGGCACAGAAGGTTGTCATCATGATCGGGCGGAAGCGTCGTACGCAGGCTTCGTGGATCGCTTCGGATGGCGATATGCCACTGCCGGAACGTAGGTTCTCCAGCGCTACGTCGATCATCATGATCGCATTCTTCTTGACGATGCCGATCAGCATCAGCAGCCCGATGAGGGCGATGATAGAAAGATCGAAGCCCATCACCTTCAGCGCGAGCAGTGCGCCGAGTGCCGCGGCCGGCAGGCCGGAAAGAATCGTAAGCGGATGGATGAAGCTTTCGTAGAGAACGCCAAGCACGACGTAGATCGTCAGCACGGCTGCCAGGATCAGGAGCGGGGTGTTGCCCTGCGACTGCTGGAATATCTGCGCCGTGCCGCCGTAGGACGTGAAGACGTCCGCAGGCATGTTGATGTCCTTCTTGATTTGATCGATCGCCGCCGTGGCATCACCAAGCGCTTCGCCAGCCGGCAGGTTGAAGGAGACGGTCGTCGAGACTAGCTGGCCCGTTTGGTTGATGGTCACCGGGCCGGTGGTGCGCTGCACCGTCGCAAAGTTCGACAGGGGAACCAGCGAGCCATTGTCGGAAGCGACGCGGATTTCCTGAAGCTTCTGATCGTCCCAAGGCTTGCTGGTGTCATACTCGACGATCACGTCATAGCTGTCGCCGGTCGACTGGATCTGGGCAGCCGTATAGCCTCCAAAGGCTTCCTGCAGGGTCGTCCGCAGCTGTCCGTCGGTGATCCCGTAGGCTGCCGCCTTCTCGGTGTCGACGACGATATTGGCCTGCAGCGCGTTGTTCTGCGCATCGGAGGTCACGTCAGTGAAGCGCGAGTCTGTATGCATCGCTTGCTGGATCTTGTTCGCCCAGATGTTGGTCTGATCGGCGCTCAGCGCCTGGACGACGAGCTGGTATTGGCTCGCTGTCTGGCGGCCGCCGAAGCGAAGGCTCTGTTGCGGCGTAATATAGGCCTGCAGGCCCGGAATTTTGCCGATGCTCGCGTGCAGCTCCCGAAGCGTCTGGTCAAGCGGCGGGCGCTGATCCTTGTCCTTGAGCTCGACATACATGGTGCCATTGTTGAGCGGGCTTCGCGCATTGCCCCCGACGATGGACATGACATGGTTGACGGCTGGATTCTGCTTCACGATCTCGGCGGCCTGGTTCTGCAGCGCCTGCATCGCTGGATAGGAAATATCTTGGCGCGCACGGGTTGAGATGTTCAGACGGCCGATATCTTCGGTGGGGATGAAGCTCGCGGGTAGTGTCATGAAGAGGTAGACGGTCAATCCGACGGATGCCAGGAACAGTCCGAGGATCGCTGGACGATGCTTCAGGCACCAGCCAACCGACCTGTCATATGCTCTGGTTGTCCGCTCGAAGCCGGCATCGAACCAGCGGATGAAGAACGGAGGCCGCTCGTGCCCGCTGCCGAGGCGGGAAGCCAGCATCGGCGTCACTGTGAGCGACACGATCGCCGACGCGACGATCGCAATCGCAACGACCATGCCGAATTCGTTGAAGATGCGACCGACAACTCCGCCCATCAAAAGGATCGGTATGAAAACGGCGATCAGCGACACCGACATGGAGATGATGGTGTAGCTGACTTCGCCAGCGCCTTTGATTGCGGCATCGAGAACCGGCATGCCTTCCTCGACGTGCCGTAGAATGTTCTCCAGCATGACGATCGCGTCATCGACGACGAGACCGACGGCAAGCGTCAGTCCAAGCAGCGAGATGTTGTCGATACTGTATCCCAGCACATACATCATGCCGAAGGTCGAGATCAGCGACAGGGGCACCGCGAGCCCCGGGATGAGTGTTGCCGTCAGGTGGCCGGTGAAGAGATAGATCACCAGCACGACAAGCCCTATGGTCAGAAGCAGCGTGAACTTCACGTCCGCTATCGCATCCTTGATCGGCTGCGCCGAGTCGTTCATGACCTTGATCGAAACCGAGGCTGGAATCTCTGCGTGCAGGCCGGGTAGCTTTGCTCTGATTGCGTCGACGACATCGACGGTATTGGCATCGGGCTGGCGTTGAATGGCAAGAATGATGCTGCGGTTACCGTCATACCAGCTACCGGTATTCTGGTTCTCAACGCTGTCCTGCACGTCGGCAACGTCGCCGAGATGAATTGGTGCGCCGTTCGGACTGGCAATGACAAGCGTTCGGAATTCATCCGCATTGGTGCGCTGGGTGTTCGCATTGATCGTCATGCTCTGCATGTCGTTCTGCAGAGAGCCGACAGGAACCTGGCTGTTGGCCGCGACCAATGCCTTGTTCACCGTGTCGATGCCGATGCCACGGTTGAGGAGCTTGTTTGGGTCGACCTCGACGCGGACAGCATAGGTCTGCGCGCCGAATACCGAGACCTCGGCCACGCCGGGAAGCGTTGAAAGGGACGGCGAGATGATGTCCTCGGCAATCTCGTCGAGCTTGCTGCGTGGCATGGTGTCGCTCTGCACGGCAAGCAGCATGACCGGCGCGTCGGCAGGGTTTGTCTTGCGGTAGCTCGGCGGCGTTGTCATGTTGTCCGGGAGCTGGCGCGTCGCGTGGGAAATCGCCGCCTGAACGTCTGCTGCTGCCGCATCGATGTTGCGGTTGAGGTCGAACTGCAGAACGATACTCGTGTTGCCAAGCGAGTTAGTGGCGCTGATTTCGCTGATCCCAGGGATTGTCTGGAACTGCTTGATCAGCGGCGTGGCGACCGAGGTTGCCATCGTCTGCGGTGAGGCGCCCGTCAGAGCGGCCGAAACGTTGATCGTCGGGAAATCTACTTGCGGCAGGGCCGCTACCGGTACCAGCTGGTAGCCCGCAAGGCCGGCAAGAACAACGCCGATGGCGAGCAACGTCGTTGCGACGGGACGTCGGATACAGAAATTCGGTATCATTCTTCCGTACCCGCTGTGATGATTTCAGTCTTGCCGGCGGCTTGGCCTGCCGAGGCTAAGTTCAACGCCTTGTCATCGAACTGCTCCTTGACCAGCTGCTGGTCGACGAGCTGCGCCTGTCCTTCGATGATCACGTGGTCGCCATCGGAGAGGCCCTTCGAGATGGCGGTGAAGCCACCGTTCGCACGTGCGACGGTGACCGGCGTCACTTGGGCTTTCCCATCGCGCACGACAAAGGCAAAGAAGCCGTCCGCGCCCGGGCTAACCGCGACTGTCGGGACGACAACCTGCTGCTCATTGTTGTTGAAGTGGACAACGATATTTACCGATTGGCCGGGCCACAAAGCGCCGGACGCGTTCTCGAATTTCGCTTTCGCGAGAATGGTGCCGGAGGCCGGATCGACAGTGTTGTCGTAGAAGCTGATATGGCCCTGGCGCGCCTTGCCGTTCTGTGATTGCGGAACCGTGCTGACATCCACAGGACCTGCGGCAAGGGCAAGCTTCAACTGCCTGAGGTCACGTTCCTGTAAATGGAATTTGACAGAGATCGGATCGTACTTTGCGATCGTCACGATCGCAGAGCCGGCATTCAGGAAGGCGCCGGGGCTGACGGCAATATCACCAAGGCGTCCGTCGAAGGGTGCACGGATGTCAGTGTGCTCAAGCAGTACCTGATCGGCGGCGAGCGCGGCCTTGTCAGCCTGGACTGTAGCCGCCGCAGTGTCGCGTGCCGCTTTCGCCTGATCATAGTTTTGCTGCGTGCCGGCTTTTGAACTCAGCAGGTCGTTGGCGCGTGCCAACGCTGTTTCGGACTCACCCAATGTAGCCTGGTCGCGGACGACCATTGCGCTGTCCTTGTCGACCGTTGCCTGTGCCGTGCGTGCATCAAGCTCGGCGATCAGGTCTCCCTGTTTTACGGTGGCGCCGTCCGACGCGAAGATCTTCGTAACGATCCCCTGTTCCTGGGCGGCGATCGTCGTGTTGTCGTCTGCGTCCGCCCAGCCCGAAGCTGTGACGTCCCTGGGCAGGGTGGTCTTCACCGCTGCGACAGTTTTGACAAGCGTCGGCCCGCCACTACGGTTCCGCCCCTTGCTGCCGCCCTTCTGATCGCCGGATTTCTGTGAGGCGTCGCTGGCCGTTTGGTGGCCACCGTCGGCGTCGTCAGCCTGCTGCGGCGTCTTCGGTAAAAATTGGGAAAGATAAGGGATGCGTTCCCTATATTGCCATGCGCCGACGCTGGCAGCAGCAATGATGCAGACCGTGACTAAAAGTTTTTTCATGAGCGAGACCGGTTGGGGGCAAATTGCGCGAAAATCCAGGCTCTATTGAACCACGTTTATTACGGCGCAAAAAAGACATATTTGCCCAGCCGACCATCACTAAGTGGTTATAATGGCTTAAATTTTTGTAATGAAAGAATATGCTGAAATGGCATTTATTGGGCATCAGCGATACGCTTGGCCCACACCTTTGCAATTTCCTCTTTTCAATCAGACAGATCGCGCCGCGCCGCCGTCGCAGCGGACAAGGCTGCCGGTTATGTAGCTTGCCGGCTGACTGCAGAGGAAAGCAGCGGTTGCAGCGAATTCTTCAACCGTTCCGTAACGCCCGACAGGGATCGCCGTTTCCTTGGCGGAGCGGATCTCGTCTAGGCTTTTGCCGGTCCGCTTGGCCGCGGCGCCATCGAGATCGTCGAGGCGACCGGTCAGGATGCTCCCCGGAAGCAGCAGGTTCGACGTGATTCCAAAGCGTCCGATCTCCGTTGCCAGCGTCTTGCTCCAGCCGGCGAGGGCAGGGCGCAGCGTGTTCGAAAGGGCGAGATTTGCGATGGGTTCGATCACGCCAGATGATGCAACGGTGAGAATGCGCCCCCAGCCCTGTTCCTTCATGGACGGCAGCAAGGCGTTGGTAAGGGCAATCACCCGCAACACCATAGAGAGAAAATAGGTTTCCAGCTTTTCCGGCATCATATCCTGTGTCGTTCCCGGTGTTGGGCCGCCGGTATTGTTGATCAGGATATCGATGCCGCCGAACTTATTGTTCACGGCGGTGGTAACTGTCTCCACAAAATTCTCATCGGAAAGATCTGCCCAGATCCAATCCGCCTTGCCGTTTCCCTCAGCATTGATCGCGCGGCAGTTTACCTCGAGCGTCTCGCCGCTACGCCCGCAGAGGAGAACATGTGCGCCCTCGCGTGCCAAGGCAACTGCAATACCGCGACCCAATCCACGCGACGATGCCAAAACGAGCGCACGCTTGCCTTTGATACCGAGATCCATGCCGTATTTCTCCTGTGCTTCGTCTCTCTATAATGCTCGGCAAATCACGATGAAAGCGGTGTCCGGAATTTGTTTGTTAATTGACGTTTACGTAAACGACATATAATTATTTGGCGCGAAAAATGCTGTTGCGCGAATTGGGGGATTCGCTGTCGTTTCCCGGCTCGACAATGGTCCCCGGTTTTGACAAGAGATAACCCCATCACGGGGAATTGTGGTCGCAATGTCGGCCAAGTGGAGATGGATGAATGACCGACACGAGTGAACTGCCCGAACGCGAAAGCATGGAATTCGATGTTGTGATCGTCGGTGGCGGTCCCGCGGGCCTGTCGGCTGCGATCCGGCTGAAGCAGGTCAATCCGGAGCTTTCGGTCGTTGTGCTCGAGAAGGGTGCCGAGGTCGGTGCGCATATCCTGTCAGGTGCGGTGGTAGACCCCATCGGCATCGACCGCTTGCTGCCCGGCTGGCGCCAGGAGGCGGACCATCCGTTCAAGACCGAGGTGAAGGACGATCACTTCCTGGTTCTCGGTCCGGCTGGCTCGGTGCGCGTGCCAAATATCCTGATGCCGCCGCTGATGAGCAATCACGGCAACTATATCGTCTCGCTAGGCAATGTCTGTCGTTGGCTGGCCACCAAGGCTGAGGAACTCGGCGTCGAGATCTATCCGGGCTTTGCCGCCACCGAAGTGCTCTACAACGATGAGGGCGCGGTCATCGGTGTCGCCACCGGCGACATGGGCATCGAGAAGAACGGCGAACCCGGCCCGAATTACACCCGAGGCATGGCGCTGCTCGGCAAATATGTGCTGATCGGCGAAGGCGTGCGCGGCTCGCTTGCCAAGCAACTGATCGCCAGATTCGACCTGTCCAGGGATCGCGAGCCCCAGAAGTTCGGCATCGGCATCAAGGAGCTCTGGCAGGTCAAGCCCGAGCACCACAGGCAGGGTCTGGTGCAGCACTCCTTCGGCTGGCCGCTCGGCATGAAGACCGGCGGTGGCTCCTTCCTTTACCACCTCGAGGACAATCTCGTGGCTGTCGGCTTCGTCGTCCACCTGAACTACAAGAACCCGTATCTCTATCCGTTCGAGGAGTTCCAGCGCTTCAAGACGCATCCTTCGATCCGCACTACTTTCGAGGGTGGCAAGCGGCTCTCCTACGGCGCGCGTGCGATCACAGAGGGTGGCTATCAGTCGGTGCCGAAGCTGTCCTTCCCCGGCGGCGCGCTGATCGGCTGTTCGGCCGGCTTCGTCAACGTGCCGCGCATCAAGGGCAGTCACAACGCCGTGCTGTCTGGCATGATGGCGGCGGAGCGGATCGCGGCAGCGATTGCTGTCGGCCGCGCCAATGACGAGGTGGTCGAGATCGAGAGCGACTGGCGTTCGAGCGACATCGGCAAGGACCTGAAGAAGGTGCGCAACGTCAAGCCGCTGTGGTCGAAGTTCGGCACTGCGATTGGCGTGGCGCTCGGCGGTCTCGACATGTGGACCAACCAGCTCTTCGGCCTCTCGATCTTCGGCACCTTGAAGCACGGCAAGACCGATGCGGCCTCGCTGGAGCCGGCCTCGAAGCACAAGCCGATCGCCTATCCGAAGCCGGACGGCGTCCTCACCTTCGACCGTTTGTCCTCGGTGTTCCTTTCGAACACCAACCACGAGGAAGACCAGCCGGTGCATCTCAAGGTCAAGGATATGGCGCTGCAGGTGTCGTCCGAGCACGATATCTATGCCGGTCCCTCGACCCGCTACTGTCCGGCCGGTGTCTACGAATGGGTGGAGAAGGATGGCAAGGAAACCTACGTCATCAATGCCCAGAACTGTGTCCACTGCAAGACCTGCGACATCAAGGACCCGAACCAGAACATCAACTGGGTGCCGCCGCAGGGCGGCGAGGGGCCGGTTTATCCGAATATGTAAGAGGCAGGCATGAGCAACGCCTGCATCATACGGCAGGCGCGTCTCGACGAACTGCAGCGCTTGGCCGAGATCGAAATCGACGCCTTTGCAACGCTCGCGGAGGCGCTTGGGGTCGTCAAGGAGGCGCACGCGCTGCCGCAGGACGTGCTGCGGGGATCGCTCGAGGCGGGTCTGCTGCTCGTTGCCGTCGATCACAGTGATCTTCCGGTTGGCTTCCTTGCCGCAGAAGAGATCGCAGACGCACTCTATGTGATCGAACTTGATGTTTGCAGGGATTGGCAGCGCAGGGGTGTCGGGCGACGCTTGATGTCGGCTGCGATCGAGATGGCCCAGGCGCGTCGGCTATCGGCGCTTACGCTGACGACGGATCGAGACATTCCATTCAATGCACCCTTTTACGCCTCCATTGGTTTTGTGCAGTCGAACGCGGAGGCGTTGCCGCATTTCCTGCGGGAGAAGCTGAGTCACGAAATTGCTGTCGGGATGGATCCGGAACGGCGACTTGCGATGGTCCTTGCTCTTTGAAGCCTGGCCGAGGCAGCGCTGGACATTGGAATTGAGCCGGCGAAATGGTGGCCGGCTCAAACTGTGCGCTCCTGATTATCGGCGTGAGGCGATGCCGGTCGAAAGCGCCACGCCGAGCCCGGTGATAACAGCCGCGGCAATCTCCGCGAGGCCGATCTCCTCTCCGAGCAATAGGCCGCCGCCGATCGTCGCCAGCACCGGCGTGATTGCCGTAAAGGCAGCTGCCTGCGTGCCTCCCAGCGCATGCACGGCAAGCCCATAGGCGATTGTTGCAGCAAGGCCGGAGAGAAGGCCCTGGCTGAGGATCTGCAGGCCGATTTCGCCAAGTGGCGCGCTGGAAATCGACGTGCCGAAGGCGACGGCGAGGCCGACATGGATCAAGAGGGACCAGATGGCGATGAGCGCGCTCGCCTGCAGCGCCGTCAGGCCGGAGCGGCGGAAGGCATGCGTGTAGCTTGCCCAGAGGACGGCGCCCATTGGCAGCAGAACGAAGCTGGTCCAGGGTAGTGCTGCTCCGGCGAGACTGCGGATCAGCAGGATGGCGACACCCGCGACGATTGCGGCAAGACCAAGCACGCGCATATAGTCCGGCCGTTCCCCAAAGACTACGGCGCCGATGAGGGCAGCGGCGAGCGGCATGGAGCCTCCGAGCAGAATGCCTGCCGCAGACGCCGGGGTCGAGTGAATCGCCGATGTGGTCAGTTGGAAGAAAACGGCGCCCGCTCCGGCGACCATCATGGCGAGCAGGCCAAGCGGCACACCCTTCGGGAGTAGTCCGGTCTTCAGCCAGACCGGTGCCAGAACGAATGCCGGAATACCATAGCGGATCAGGCCGATATCGATCGTCCCGAGCTGCGTCGCCGCGCTGTGACGCGTCGCCAGAATCCATGCCGCCCAGATCAGGACAGTGACGACGGCGCCCACATATCCGACTGCGGTCGACGTGGATTTTTCATTGTTGGTGAAGGCAAGGGCGCTCATCAGTCTCTCCTCTCGTGATCGCCCGGAGGCTATCCGGTTGAGAGAAGACTAGGCGGAAACGGCGGGGCATGTCCTTGCTATCTATGCCGATAAAAGGATACTCTAAGCAATTATCTGCCAAGATGATAAAAGGATTTTATCGACTATGCCAAATATTGATAAATTCGATCTGGCGATACTGAGCTGTCTGCAGGAGGATGCGCGGGCGACCAACGTGGAGATTGCCGAGAAGGTCAATCTATCGCCGTCGCCGTGTTTGCGCCGAATACGCAATCTCGAGAAGACCGGCGTCATCCGCGGCTACCGCGCCGACATAGACCGCAAGGAAGTTGGTCTCGGCTTGACTGTTTTCGTCGAACTCAAGGTTGCCCATCATAGCCGCGAGAACGCACAGGCGCAGGAGGCGGCGCTGCTCGCTATCCCCGAGGTGGTCTCGTGCTTCCTGATCTCCGGAACGGCGGACTTCCTGGCTGAAGTGGTCGTCGAGGATCTTGCTGCCTATGAGCGGCTGCTGACCGACACGCTCCTGACTCTGCCGAATGTGAGCGACATACGCTCGAATTTTGCCATCCGCAGCATGAAAACCCATGGGGCGTTAAAGCTGCCTGGGCCGAAATGAAAACGGGGCCGATCAGGCCCCGTTTGGATGCTTAGAGTAGTGTGCCGCTGAGGATCAGCAGGGCGACCGAGAAGTAAATCACCAGCCCGCTCACATCGACGAGCGTCGCTACGAAGGGAGCGGAGGCACTTGCCGGATCCAGTCGCAGTCTCTGCAGGATGAACGGCAGCATCGAGCCCGCCAGCGATCCGAAGGTGACGATGCCGATAAGTGCGGTAAAGATCGTGAAGCCGACCAGGACCCAGTGCTCGCCGTAGTCATAGAGTCCGATGTTCTGCCAGAGCACGATGCGGGCAAAGCCGACCAGTCCGAGGATTGTACCAAGCACGATGCCGGTCGGCAGCTCGCGCAGCAGCACGCGCCACCAGTCGGAGAGCTTGAGCTCGCCTAGCGCCAGCGCCCGGATGATCAGCGACGTTGCCTGCGAACCACTGTTGCCGCCCGAGCTCATGATCAGCGGCACGAACAGCGTCAGCACGATCGCCTTTTCCAATTCGCCTTCGAAATGCTGCATGGCGCTTGCCGTCAGCATTTCGCCAAGGAAGAGTGCGCAGAGCCAGCCTGCACGCTTGCGGATCATGCCGACAAAGCCGATTTTCATATACGGCTTGCCGAGCGCTTCCATGCCGCCGAACTTCTGGGCGTCTTCGGTCTGGTCGGCAATCATCGTGTCGATCACGTCGTCAACCGTAACGATACCAAGCATATGGCCGTCCTCGCCGACGACCGGCAGGGCGAGCAGATTGTGCTTGCGGATCAGCCGAGCGACACCTTCCTGCGTCATCAGCGGATCGGCACGCACAACCCCTTCTTTCTGCGCAACGGTCAGAACGGATTCGCCGGGATTGCCCGTGATGAGGCGGCGCAACGTGACGACACTCGTCAGTACGCTGCTAACCGCATCGAGAACGTAGATGGCATAGACCGTCTCGCGGGAGCGCTCGACCTTACGCACATGCTCCAGCGTCTGTTCAACCGTCCAAGTATCGGGAACGCTGACGAACTCCGTCGTCATGATGCTGCCGGCGGTGCGGGGCGGATAGCCCATGAGATGTTGAACGGCAAGGCAGGTCGTCTTGTCCAGCCGGGAAAAGAGGTGAGCGCGTGCTTCCTCTTTCATTTCCTGAAAGAGGTCTGCAACGCGGTCGTTTGCCAGCGCATTCAATAGCCGTGCGGCGTGCTCGACCGGCATGTCGGCAAGGATCGAGGCTGCGTGATGCAATTCGGGACGTCCGAGAATGCGCACGGCTTTTTGCTGCGGCAGCGTTGCCAGGATTGCTGCTGCTTCAGAAATTTCAAGTGCGTTCAGCTGTTCGACACGCTCGGCCGTGGTGATCGGGCCGAGGTGGTCGCTGCTGAAGAAACGAGCGGCATGGCCCGCCCGCAGTGGGAAGCGATTGATGTTCATAGGCTCGCCTTTCCGTCGATCCGCCGTAGCGTCCGACGGGCGAGCCCGACAGGAGTCGGTCAGCGCACGAGGGCCGCGTACGGCAAAGGCAATCGACTGCTACTGTCGCTTGGCATCGTGATGATGGCTCCGTTGATATCCGCGGAAAACGGACGTAACCCGCGTAAGATGTAGGTGGTCTCAATCGGCAGAAAAGTCAAGCGCTTGAGACGCTTGGCGCCAGAATGCCGCACCTTCCAGGCGCGGCATATCGTTGGAGCAGCATTCTATCGAACAGCCCAAGGCTTAGAAACCTTGCAGGACCAGCTTTCCTTTCGTTCGCCCGCTCTCGATCATCGCATGCGCCTTCTTCAGGTTGGTCGCGTTGATCGGACCAAGTGTTTCGCTGAGCGTCGTGCGGATCTTGCCGGTGTCTACGAGTTCGGCGACCTTGTTGAGCAGCTTGTGCTGTTCAATCATATCCGGCGTTCCGAACAGGGGACGTGTGAACATCAGCTCCCAGTGGGTCGATACGGCCTTGCGCTTGAACGGTACGATGTCGAGCGTCTTCGGATCGTCAATCAGTGCGAAGCGGCCCTGCGGGGCGATAAGCTCGACGATCTCCGTTATATGCTGGTCAGTGTTGGTCGTCGAGAAGACGAAGCCTGGAGCGCCAAGGCCGAGTGCCGCCACTTGTGCCGCGATCGGCTGCGAATGATCTACGACATGATGGGCGCCGAGTTGCTTGATCCATTCGCTTGTTTCAGGGCGGGATGCCGTTGCAATGACCGTCAGGCCGGTCAGGGCACGTGCAATCTGGATCGCGATCGATCCGACGCCGCCAGCGCCGCCGACGATAAGGATGGCCGGTGCTGCCCCCGGAACCGGATCCTGTACTCTCAGCCGGTCGAACAGTGCCTCGTAGGCCGTGATCGAGGTCAGGGGCAGGGCCGCGGCGGAGGCGAAGTCAAGTGTTCTCGGTTTGCGCCCGACAATCCGCTCGTCGACCAGATGGAATTCGGCGTTGGAACCGGGCCGATTGATCACGCCTGAGTAGAAGACTTCATCGCCGGCTTTGAAAAGCGTGACGTCAGGCCCGACCGTCTTGACGATGCCCGCGGCATCCCAACCCAGAACCTTCAGCTCGTCGGCCGCCGGCGCCACGCCTGCACGCACCTTCACATCGACCGGATTGACGGAAACCGCTTTGATCTCGATCAGTAGGTCGTGCCCAGTCGCATCGGGGATCGGCAGGTCGAAGTCGATCAGCGACGTCTCGGCGGAGATCGGCTGGGGAATCTTGTAGGCGACTGCACGCATGGGAAACTCCTGTGTTCGTTTGCACAGAGCCTAGATGCGTCCTATGTTCGATAGGTGCAAGAATGCACAAATTATGTACGTAGTACCAAAAAGGATACCGTCAAATGTCGCTTTCCCGCGCCAAGCTCACCAGCAATTTTCCGGGTTGCCCTGTGGAAGCGACGCTGAGTTTTCTGGACGGCAAGTGGAAGGGCGTGATCCTGTTCCACCTGATGGGTGGTACGTTGCGTTTCAACGAACTGCGCCGCAAGCTACCGTCGGTGACCCAGCGGATGTTGACGAAACAGCTGCGTGAGCTTGAGGAGTCGGGCGTCATCTCGCGGAAGGTCTTTCCTGTTGTGCCGCCGCGTGTCGACTACGCGTTGACGCCGCTTGGCTCAACACTGAAGCCAGTGATCAAGGCACTCGCTGCTTGGGGGGAGGAGAATGTATTCTGCCTTCCCGAAGGCCGTCACCTTCGTGATGTATCGGCCGCCTCAAGCATTCCGGTTGCGGCGATCGAGGCTTAGAGACGCCGCGAACACAAAGATACCGATGAACGACAGGATTGCGCCGACGTAGCCAGTGGCGGCGAAGCCGTAGCCTCCGGCGATGGCCAGACCGCCGAGCCAGGCGCCGAGCGCGTTTGCGATGTTGAAGGCAGAGTGATGCGAGGCCGCTGCAAGCGTCTGCGCCTCTGCGGCGACATCCATGAGGCGTGTCTGGACAGCAGGGCCTGCCGCAAAGCCGCAACCGATGCAGAACACGCAGAACGCCAGCATGAATGGGTTGGCCGCAGTCAGAGAAAACAGCGTCAGCACGACGATGTTGAAGACAAGGCTGCCGCCAATCGTGCCCATCAACGATTTGTCGGCAAGCCAGGAGCCGACGACATTGCCGACATTCATGCCGATGCCGAAGATGATCAGCATCACCGCGACCATGCTCTCAGGCAACATCGCGACCTCAGTCGTGGTCGGGGCGATGTAGCTGAACATGGCGAACATTCCCCCGAAGCCGACGGATGCAGTGGCGAGCGTCAGCAGCACCTGCGGACGCCTGAAGGCCCCGAGCTCCCGCTTGAAGCTTGCGCCTTCGGCAACGCGGTCGCGCGGCACGTAGTACCAGATCAGGGCAACTGTCAGGAGGCCAATGATGCCAACGATGGTAAAGGCAAGGCGCCAATTGAGCGACTGCCCAAAGACAGTGGCAAGTGGCGTCCCGAGCAAGGTCGCAACCGTCAGTCCTAGCATGACGCGTCCGACAGCGCGTGCGCGCTTGTGCGTCGGCACCATGGAGGCGGCGACGATGGCCGCCACGCCGAAGTAGGCGCCGTGCGGCAAGCCGGTGACAAACCGCATCAGCGTGAAGCTCTCGAAGGTCGGGGCCATCGCGCTCAAGATGTTGCCGATCGCAAAGATGCTCATGACAAGCAGAAGCAGCGAGCGGCGCGCCATTTTTGCGGCAAGAACCGCGATGACCGGTGCCCCGACAACGACTCCGAGCGCATAGGCGCTGATCACGTAACCGGCCTGCGGCGTCGTCACAGAGAAAGTGTCGGCCACGTTGGGCAGCAGGCCCATGATTGCGAATTCACCGGTGCCGATACCGAACCCCCCGCAGGCAAGCGCCAGTTGCACGAGCGCAATGGCCATCGGAGATGGAGCTTCGACCACAGAGCTCGTGTCAATGGAATCGTTTACGGCGACCTGGCTCAAGAGGTACTCCTTGGCATTCGATGCGTGACGTACGGGACGGAGGCGCAAGAGCAGCCGTGACCGATAGGAGGGAGATGAAGGGAGATGGAGACACTATCCCATCTATCACCGATAGACTGCTTGAGGTCGAGTGCGTTTTCTGCAGTGCAGCGTCCCTCGATATGCATACGTCCCTTGCAAATTTGTTGGCCCTGTTACGGCTTCCGAAGGCCCTGAAGCGCGCTCTAGCTTGAAATCGCCGCTACAGGAACCATCTCTTAGCAGCGCAAACAGGCTGGCGCCTGTCGCCACGGAATAACGGGAACCTGATGAAACTAATTGGCTTTTTCAATCGAGATGGCGGGACGTTCAGAACCACCGATATGGAAGCCTATGAAAGACGGGCCGAAGCGGTCTTCAGGGAGGCGGGCCACGATTTCGATGCGATCGTCTTTTCCGGCAAGGAGATCGTGCCCGCCATGGAACGCGCGGCCCGCCGTGACGACATCGATGGTATTGTCGCTGGTGGCGGCGACGGCACAATATCGGCAGCAGCCTCGATCGCCTGGAAGAACGGCGTAGCGCTCGGTGTCGTGCCGGCCGGTACAATGAACCTCTTCGCACGCTCCCTGCGTGTTCCGCTAGACATATGGGAGGCACTCGAGACACTTGCGTTTGGGGAGGTCGATCATGTCGATATTGCCAGCGCCAACGGTCGACCGTTTGTCCACCAATTCTCAGCTGGTCTGCACGCGCGCATGGTCCGCTATCGAAATTCGTACACTTACCGCTCTCGTCTTGGAAAGATGAGGGCAAGCGCACGTGCCGCTTTCGGTGTTGTGCTGAACCCGCCGGAGTTCGAGGTAGATTTTGAGGCGGCCGGCGTGCGTGAGCGGCGCCGGGTCTCCGCCGTCTCTGTGTCAAACAATCCCTTCGGCGAAAACGCTTTGCTCTACGCCGACAGCCTTACTAGCGGGGAACTGGGTTTCTATACCGCCAAGCCACTGAAGCCGCTCGGCGTCGCCCGCCTGGCGATCGATCTGCTGAGAGGCAAGGTGCGAGAGAATGCTGACGTTATGATCATGCATCCGGCCGAAGTAAACCTCCACTTTCCGAGGCTTCGTGCCAAGGCAAACTGCGTAATCGACGGCGAACTGCTGCCGTTGGAGCGTGACGTGGCACTCAAGCTCCATCCAGGCGAGTTGAAGGTGCTGGTCAAGCAGGGTCTTGCTGCGCAGGTCAATCAGTCCGAGCGGCGCGAATCCGTAAACTAGAGGCGTGGCAGGTACGTTCTGTAGTCGAAGTCAGTGACCGTGCGCAGGTGGGTGATTGCTTCCTTGCGTTTGGTGTCGCCGTAAAGCCTCTGGTAGCTAGCCCCGAAGATGTCGGCGATGAAGGGCGAGGCACGGAACGCGTCGACCGCCGTCAAAAAATCGTGGGTCAGTTGCGTCGTGTGTTCTGGCGTATGGGATGGTGTCGTTTCTTCGCCAGGATCGAGCTCGGAATCGATGCCGAGTAACATGCCCCCGAGAATGGCGGCGAGCAGCAGATAGGGGTTTGCGTCGGCGCCTGCAACGCGATGTTCGACACGCGCGGCTGGGCCGTTCAGATCGGGTATGCGAATAGCGGTGCCGCGATGACCGTATCCCCAAGTCAGGTCCACGGGGGCGAACGATCCGGGCTGGAAGCGGCGATAGGAGTTTGCGAACGGTGCGAAGACCAGCTGCGCATCTCTCATCGTTTGAAGCAGTCCCGCACAGAGGGACTTCAGCTTTCTCGGTTCTTCGCCTCTGGCGTCGAGGATATTTTTTCCATCCTTGTCGATAACGCTGGTGTGCACGTGAAGGCCTGAGCCCGCGTGGTCGGAGTAGGGCTTTGCCATGCAGGTGGATTTCAGTCCGTGCTTGCGTGCCGCCTGTTCGACAATGCGTTTCAGGTAGATGCAATCATCGGCAGCGGCGAGCGCGTCCGGTCGATGCAGCAGGTTGATCTCGAACTGTCCGGGGCCGAATTCCGCAGTTGTCGCATCTGCCGGCAGCCCTTGCGCTTTTGCGTAGGCGCGCACGGTCTGCAGATAGTCATCGAGCGCATCGACCGCGCTCATGTCGTAGAGCTGGAAGCCGTTCGGCTCGCCGCGATAGGTGAGATTAGTGGGTGGTGAAGGCAGGCCTGTCTCACGCCAGCTCGGCTCAACGACGTAGAATTCAAGTTCGGTTGCGACAACGGGCGTCAGGCCGCGCTCTTCGTAACGCTTCAGCACCGATGCAAGGATGGCGCGCGGATCCATAAAGCTCGGCGTGCCGTCGAACTCGTGCATGGTTGCAAGGACCTGCATCGAACCCTCCGGCGCCCATGGCATTGGAACGAGGCTGCGCTTGTCCGGGATGCAATTGCCATCCGGATCGCCGACGGAAAGCGAGAGACCGGTAATATCATCGTTGTCATCACCCCAGATATCGAGCGATTGCGTCGAGGAGGGCAGTCGGACCTCACCGGCCCAGATTTTCTTCTGAGCATCAAGGGGAATTTGCTTCCCGCGCAGATCGCCATTCATGCCGACGAGCAGGAGTTCGATGCGCGGGCTGCCGCCCGCTGCGGTATGGTGAACCTTGTCGTCTGCCATGATCTTGAAAATCCCCTCGGAGAAGGCCAAGGTCGTAGCCTATTGAGAAGAGGCTTTCAATTCCGAAGGTGTTTTGCAAATCATGTCCGATACTTACACGCGCTCCAATCTCGCCGCCGTAGATGCGGCGCATCACCTTCACCCTTTCTCGGACATGGGGAAGTTGAACGCCGACGGCACCCGTATTATCCAACGTGGCGAAGGCGTCTACATTTGGGACAGCCAGGGAAACCGCTATCTGGATGGCTTTGCCGGATTGTGGTGCGTCAACGTCGGCTATGGGCGCAAGGAAATTACCGATGCCGTTGCCCGGCAGATGAATGAGCTGCCCTACTACAACACCTTTTTCGGCACAACGACGACTCCGACGACGCTGCTGGCCGAAAAAGTCACATCGCATGCGGGGCCGCGGTTCAACCACGTCTTTTTCACGGGTTCGGGCTCAGAAGCTAACGACACATGGTTTCGGATGGCGCGCGTCTATTGGAGCGCGGTCGGCAAACCCTCGAAGAAGATCGTCATTGCTCGCAAGAATGGCTATCACGGCTCGACGGTTGCGGGCGCTAGTCTTGGCGGCATGAAGTACATGCATGAGCAGGGCGACCTGCCGATACCCGGCATCGTACACATCGGACAGCCTTACTGGTACGGCGAGGGTGGGGCGCTCTCACTGGCGGAGTTCGGCCTGAAGGTTGCCCGCGAACTGGAGGCCAAGATCGACGAACTGGGGGAGGAGAACGTCGCAGCCTTCGTGGCAGAGCCGATCCAAGGGGCTGCCGGCGTCATCATCCCGCCTGAAACCTACTGGCCAGAGGTCGCCCGCATCTGTAAATCACGCAACATCCTTCTCGTCTGCGATGAGGTGATCTGCGGTTTCGGTCGTCTCGGGGAATGGTTGGGTCACCAGCATTACTCAGTCGAACCTGATCTGGCGCCTATCGCAAAGGGGCTTTCCTCTGGTTATCTTCCAATCGGCGGCGTGCTCGTCAGCGACCGCATCGCGGACGTTCTGATCAACGAGGTCGGAGACTTCAACCACGGTTTCACCTATTCCGGCCATCCCGTATGCGCCGCCGCAGCGCTCGAAAACCTCCGTATCATCGAGGACGAACGGCTGGTGGAACGGGTTAGAGAGCATATGGGGCCTTACTTTGGCAAGGTTTGGGGTGCGCTCACCGAGCACGATCTGGTGGGAGAGGCCGTCAGCATTGGCCTGATGGGCGCGCTTCAACTGACTGCCGACAAGGCAAGCCGCACCCGCTTCGAAAAGCCGGATGCCGTCGGCGCGTTGGTGCGCAATCATGCTCTTGCAAACGGACTTGTTCTGCGCGCGACCGGAGACCGGATGTTGGCGTCGCCGCCGTTGGTCATCACCCGCGAGGAGGTCGACGAGATGGCGCGTATAACGAAGATTGCGCTTGACGCTGCGTGGAGAGAACTCCGGAACTAGACGGTGCGACTGGGTTAGCGCGGGTATATCCATGCGTAGCCGAAGAGACGCTGGTCTTCTGGACGTCCGCGAACATACCCAACACTTTTATGTCTTACCGTGACAACAGATTTTTGCGAACCAAGATTTGTCTGCACCCACGTATCCAACTCGGGCGGCAAGACCGTACCCTCATTCGAAGTGAGCCACACGGCCAGTATCGGCTTTTCAGCGCTCCATTCGTAGTCAACCGTCAGGTTGCCAAAAAACGTGCACAATGTCGGGACATCTGGCAACTGCAGACGCAGGTTTCCGGACGCCAGCCAACCATCCGTAAGCACCAGCCCGGGACGCCTGCCTTCTTCCGCAATAATTCCACTGACAAATTCCTGGTAGGGTGCGTTGTACGCCTCGGGGCGGCCGAAGAGTGCTGGCACGTGCGCGCGTATCAGAACAAATGACGGCACGAGGAGCATCACGGCAAGCGGCGCGACGAAGAATCGCTTCGCGAAATCCTCGGCTCGAATTCCGCGCGCCTGCATCTTCAGGCAGAAGGCGATCGGCATCAGGAACAGGAAGGGTAGCACCCAGCGATCACGCATGGATGTTATACCGATGGCGAAAACCAGCAGTAGAACCTGCAGGGCGATCGCCAGGAATATGGTGTCGAAAAAGTGAGCCCAGATAGTCGTTGGGCGCAAGTTGCCGAGAAACTTCCTGCCAAAGACGATTGCATAAACAGCAACGAGCGGCGCCATGATCACGATGATCTGCGCGAAGAATTCGGTCGGTCCTTTGATCAGCTTCGCCAATGCGCCCGCCGGTGCATCCTGTGCCATGGTATTCAGTGTGCGATTTGCGGCAAGGCCGACATTGTCGAGTAACCAGAGGCCATGCGGCAGAAAAATCAAGACCGCGATAGCCAGCGACAACAGGAAGCGTGGGTCCAGCAGCCGCTTCAATCCCTGCGGATGCAGGAGCACCGCAATAAGTGCACCGGACACGACGAGGGTGAAATTGTACTTCGACAGCATACCGAGCCCGAGCGTGACGCCGATCATGACGTAGGAAAGCAGCGAAGGTGCCTTCAGCGTCTTGATGATGCTGTAGATAAACAGGTTTATCAGCAGCATCTGGGCGACCGTGTGGGTCAGGTCCCTTTGTGCCTGCCAGAAAACCTGTGGGATCGTGAACAGCGAAAGCGTCGCGATGACAGCAAACAAGCGGTCATCGAGTACCAGCTTTGCGAGCTTGTAATAGCTCAGGAAAAGCAGAAACAGGACCAGATTCTTGGCTGCGGCAATCGTTGCGATCGACAATCCGAACACGGACACGACCATGGTCTGGAACCAATTGTAGAGCGGTGGCTGAGTGTCGTAGCCGGCCACAAGCCATTGCGAGAAG
This sequence comes from Hyphomicrobiales bacterium, assembly GCA_900466605.1. Taxonomy (GTDB): domain Bacteria; phylum Pseudomonadota; class Alphaproteobacteria; order Rhizobiales; family Rhizobiaceae; genus Rhizobium. The sequence goes on along the minus strand of UBMU01000030.1, from coordinate 147,287 downwards.
AAGGCTTGCTGAGACTCATCCACGCGCAGCCCGTTTGGCACCAGCATGCGAACGACGAAGCTGACAACGAAATACGCCGCCAGCAGTAGGACAACCGTGTCCGGCTTGCGAGTCAGCAGATTACGCATTCTCACTTCCGTCGAAAACTTGGCGGACGATATAGTTCGGTGAGCTGTCATCGCGATAGTAGGTGCGTGCGATCATCTCGGCGAGAATGCCGGTCGTGATCAGCTGCACGGAGGAGAGCATGAAGACGATGCCGACCATCAGCATCGGGCGGGTGCCGATATCGTTGCCCAAGATGAACTTGTCGACGAATAGATAGAGCATGATTGCGGCCGAGATCGCACCCAGGCCGAGGCCCAGCGAGCCGAAGAAGTGGCCTGGCCGTGCCTTGTAGCGCATGAAGAACATGACCGAGAGCAGGTCGAGGATGACGCGGAAGGTGCGCGAGATGCCATACTTGGACTGCCCGTGCTGGCGGGCATGGTGCGTTACGACCATCTCGCCGATGCGCGAGCTCGGCACCACGCCGGCGACCCAGGCCGGGATGAAGCGGTGCATCTCGCCCATCAGCTTAACCTGCTTGATAACAGAGGCGCGGTAGATCTTCAGACTGCAGCCATAGTCGTGCAGTTTTACACCGGTAATGCGCCCGATCAGGTAGTTGGCACACCACGACGGGATCTTGCGTAGCAGGAGACCGTCCTGACGGTTCCTGCGCCAGCCCACCAGAAGATCGAGCTGCCGGCGCTCCAGTTCAGCCACCATGGACGGAATATCCTTGGGGTCGTTCTGCAGGTCGCCGTCCATCGTGGCGATCAGCCGCCCTGTCGCAGCGTCGATGCCTGCCTGCATAGCGGCGGTCTGGCCGAAGTTGCGCTGGAGCTCGACAATCCTCAGTACAAGTCCCTCACGGCCAATATGCTTGCGCGCATTGGCTAGCGTCGCATCCGTGCTGCCATCGTCGATCAGGATAAGCTCCCAACCATCGGGATAGCCGCCCATTGCCGAGCAGACGCGATCGATAAGCGGGCCGACGCTCTCTTCCTCGTTAAAGACGGGCACAACCAGCGACAATTCGATCGGAGGCATCGCATCCGCGAGGCCCTGACGCGAGTCTACCGTTGTCTGCACGTTTGATTTCTCCTACAAGGCGCACGGCCGCAGGCGGCTCTCGCCGCGATAGTCAGGAAAGCCTACTATATGAAGTTTCCGGTTGTTGCCAGCCGACAATCCTGGTTTATCCGCAATCGGATGACGCTGCTGACGATCGCAATCGTGGCTGTGTATGCGCTTTTTATCCAGTGGTTCTGGGGCTGGCCGGTCATTCTGGGGCAATGGGCCGAGGTGGGCGCAATCCCAGTCGTTGGCGCGCTGGCGTTGCTGACCAGCACCTACTTCCTTAGGACCTGGCGTATCTACGATTATTTCCCGCACGAGACAGCGGGCCGTTTCAAAGTGCTTTTCCGCATCACGCAGATACACAACCTCCTGAACATCATGCTCCCGTTTCGAACGGGCGAGACAAGCTTTCCCGTGTTGATGCGGAGCGAGTTCGGTATTCCGCTGGCACGTGGCACGTCCGCGCTTCTTGTTATGCGTATGCTTGATCTGCACGCCCTGCTGGCCGCCGCCGGCATAGGCTTTGCTATAGCGTCACAGCACGCGATCGTTGCATGGCTTGTCTGGACAGCCTTCCTCGCACTGCCGGTGGTCGCTTTTGCGCTCAGGCGGCCGCTGTTGCGACTGGCCGGCAGGCTCTTGCCGGCCAAGGCACAAAAGCTAGTGAACGAGATTGAGCGGGGACTCCCAGTTAATGCCGCGGCTTTCACGCGCGCCTGGGCGATGACCGTCATCAACTGGCTAGTCAAGGTTCTGGTGCTCGCCTGGGCGCTCAATCTGATGGGCGTTTTGCCTATGGCTGCAAGCTTCGGCGGCGCGCTTGGCGGCGAGCTCTCCTCTGTGCTCCCGGTGCATGCGCCGGGCGGGGTCGGTACCTATCCGGCCGGGATAACCGCCGGTGCCGTCGCCCTTGGTGCATCCAGTGAAAAGGTGGCCCTCGCTTCCTTGGCGCAGGCAAGCATCAATGCGCATCTGCTGATCATTGTTTCGGCCCTGACGGGCACGGCAATATCACTGCCGCTCGGGCGCGGTGGAAAGCTCTGAGATTCGTTTTTTCAGGAAGGCTTGCTCTGGCGCTTGCAGGCACAGCCTCAGGGCTGCCTCGTAGGCTGCGATCGCCTCTGCCTTCTGCCCCAGCTGCCTTAGAAAATCGGCGCGGGCCGAATGCGCAAGGTGGTAGGTCTGCAGTTCTCCTGCTTGCAGGATCCCGTCAACGAGCTGCAGACCTCGCTCTGCTCCCTCCACCATCGCCACCGCGACCGCTCTATTGAGTTCGGCAATTGGCGACGAGTGGACCGACAGCAAGAGATCGTAGTAGCTGAGAATGAGCCGCCAGTTTGTCTTCTCGGGCGTCTCAGCCCGGGCGTGTTCCGCGGCAATGGCCGCCTGTAGCGTGTAGACCCCAACCTCACCATCTCGCATGGCTCCCTCGAGGCACCCGAGGCCTTCGCGAATTTTCTCTCGATCCCAAAGCTTACGATCCTGATCGGCGAGGAGAACGAGAGTTCCCTCCGAGCCTCGCCTGGCGGCGCGGCGCGAATCTTGAAGGAGTAATAGAGCCAGCAGTCCCGAGACATCCGGATGCGGCAGGAGGCGAGCCAGCAGTCGTGTCAGGCGGATGGCTTCCGAAGTCAGGTCGGCGCGGAAGACCTCCTGGCCGGACGAAGCGGAGTAGCCCTCGTTGAAAACCAGATAGATTACATGCAGCACCCGGTCGAGCCGCTCCGGCAATTCATCACGCCCAGGGACCTCGTAGGGGATGTTCGCTGTGCGGATCTTGTTCTTCGCACGTACGATACGCTGTGCCACTGTTGGCGCGGGGACGAGAAAAGCATGGGCGATTTCCTCGGTGATAAGCCCGCATATCTCCCGAAGCGCCATCGCCATCTGCGCGTCGGCCGGGATGACGGGATGGCAGCATGTGAAGATAAGCCTGAGCATGTCATCTTCGATGAGGTCCACGTCGCCGATCTCCGTTTCATCGAAGGAGCCGTATAGGCTTTCCTCGATATCCTTCACCGAGACATCGAAACGCGACCGCCGCCTGATGTGATCGATCGCGCGAAATCGTCCGGCGGAAACGAGCCAGCCGAACGGATTTGCCGGGACGCCATCGCGCGGCCAGGTTCGTGCGGCCACCGCAAAGGCGTCATGCAGCGCTTCCTCGGCCGTGTCGAAGTTACCGAGAAGCCGGATCAGGGTCGCAAGCACCCGGCGGGACTGCGATCGGTAAATATCCTCGATCAGACGTTCCAAGGTTCACTCCGGCAGCGCCAACATTCGCACCGGGCGGATTTCCACCGCGCCAATTCGTGCACATGGAATTCCAGCAGCGATTGCCGCCGCCTCATCCATATCCGAGGCATCGATAAAATATACGCCAGCCAGGTGCTCCTTTGTCTCGACATAGGGGCCGTCCGTCATGCTGATCGCGTTCCCGCGCACCCGAAGTACGACGGCTTTATCAGGCGTTTCGAGAGCTTCGGCATGGATCAGCGTGCCGCGATCGCGCAGCCCTTCGTCAAAGCTGAAATGAGCACGCACCACGGCCTCGCTTTCGGCTGCACTCTGACGACCGTCGACATCGGCAGAATTGTAGATCAGGCAAACATAGCGCATGGCATTATCTCCCGTCTTTGATGGAATAGGCCGGACGTATCTCGACCGAGGCGTACTTCAGTATGGGGAACGTCGAGACAACCGTCTTGGCTTCCTCCATGTTGGCGGCCTCGATCAGCACGAAGCCTCCCAGATGTTCCTTGATCTCGGCAAAGGGACCGTCGGTTGCCGTGGTGACGCCCTGTCTAACGCTCAGTGTTACCGCGGCCTCGGGAGCTTGGAGTGCGAGTGCTGCCTGCAGGACGCCGCGGTCCCGCCAGTGATCGTCGTTCACGATGCACTCTTGCGTCAGCACGTCCCATTCCTTCTGCGGAACGAGCTTGCTTTTCTCGGTGTCGAACCAGACCTGGCAGAGATACTTCATGACGTTTCCCTCAATTGTGGACCGGAATATCGTAGATCGGTCGGACTTCGATTGATCCCAGCTTCGCCAGCGGGATACCCGCCGCAACGCGAATGGCATCGTTCAGATCTTTTGCGTTGATCAGAATGAAGCCGCCAAGCTGCTCCTTTGTTTCCGCGTAAGGCCCGTCCGTCACCGATATTTCACCATTGCTAACGCGGATGGTCACGGCGCTCTTCGGCGATTGCAGCGCATGCGCCGTAAGCATATGCCCGCTGGCGACAAGATCGTCGTCGTAGGCAAGGGACGCCTTGTCCAGGTTCCTCTTCTCATCATCGGTCATGGCTTCAAGCGTCGCCGGCTCGAACCAGACCTGGCAGAGATATTTCATCGTTCGCTCTCCCTGGCTGCCGATAGTCACTGGACGATCAGCCTAGGGCGATTTCGACAGGAAGCGAAAAAATCTTTTTGCAGAAGTGCAGGTCGAAACGAGCACGCGGGCTTCGACCAAGTGTCGTCAACATCATGGAGTGATGACGATGGGTCTTTTCAAAACTGTGCTGGCGAGCTGCGTGCGGGCAGGTCGCGAGCAGGGCAGGCAGCGTCATAGGAGCGACGCGGAATTGTCGACGGCGTGAGCCGTGATCACAAGGCTTGCTGCGGTCGCTGCCCTCTTGGCGGTTGCAATCCTGGTAATGGATACCGCCGGAGAGCGCTATGAGCGTCAGCTGGCTACCAATGCGGTCGCAGCCACCCGCCAGTAACGAAACGGCCTATTGGAAGGCCGTTTCGAAGAAGCTCCTGAGCTTACGCGAGTGCAGCGCTTCGGGCGGCATCGCAGCAAGCTTCTGGATCGCGCGGATGCCGATCTGCAGGTGCTGGTTGACTTGCGTCCTGTAAAAGGCAGTCGCCATGCCCGGCAGCTTCAATTCGCCATGTAGCGGTTTGTCGGATACGCAAAGCAGGGTTCCATAAGGTACGCGGAAGCGGAAACCGTTTGCCGCAATCGTCGCCGATTCCATGTCGAGCGCAATCGCGCGCGCTTGGGACAGGCGTTTCACCGGGCCCCGCTGGTCGCGCAGTTCCCAATTCCGGTTGTCGATCGTGCCGACTGTGCCGGTGCGCATGATGCGCTTCAGCTCGAAGCCTTCGTAACCCGTGACCTCGGCAACTGCGCCCTCAAGCGCGACCTGCACTTCCGCCAGCGCCGGAATCGGCACCCAAACGGGCAGGTCATCGTCCAGAACATGGTCTTCCCGCATATAGGCGTGTGCCAGGACATAGTCGCCAAGGCGCTGGCTGTTGCGCAGGCCAGCGCAATGACCGAGCATTAGCCACGCATGCGGCCGAAGCACGGCCACGTGGTCGGTGATGGTCTTGGCGTTCGACGGGCCAACGCCGATGTTGATCATGGTGATGCCAGCATGGCCCTTCTTTTTCAGATGGTAGGCAGGCATCTGCGGCAGGCGTGTGAGCGTAACATCGGTCTCGGGCTGATTGGAGCCCGCATGGGTGATGATGTTGCCGGGTTCCACGAAGGCCGTGTAGCCATCGCCGCCTTCCGCCATCAGTTTACGCGCCCAAGTGCAGAACTCATCGATATAGAACTGGTAGTTCGTAAACAGCACGAAATTCTGGAAGTGCTGCGCGCCCGTCGCGGTGTAGTGCGCAAGACGGGCGAGCGAATAGTCGATGCGCTGCGCCGTAAAGGGCGCAAGCGGTGACGGTTCGCCCGGGGGCGGAATGTATTCGCCGTTGGCGATTTCGTCGTCTGTCGTATTCAGGTCCGGCGTGTCGAACAGATCGCGCATCGGAATGTCCATGAACGCAGCGGCGGATGCCTCGACATGCGCACCCTCTCCGAAAGCGAAGTGCAGTGGAATAGGCGTGGTCGATTCAGAGACGATAACAGGCACGTTGTGATTTTTTATCAGCAGACCGAGCTGCTGCTTCAGATAATGCCGGAACAGTTGCGGTCGCGTGATCGTCGTCGTGTAGATGCCGGGAGCAGTAACGTGGCCGTAGGACAATCGAGTGTCGATGTGGCCGTAGCTTGTCGTTTCGATGCTGACCTGCGGATAGAAGGCGCGATAACGTGATTTGATCGGCGCGCCCTTGGCGAGCTTGGCGAAACTCTCGATCAGGAAGGTTGTATTGCGCTCGTAGAGTTCCGTCAGCACGTCGACCGCCTTGACTGGATCGTCAAAGGTTTGCGGAACGAACGGTGAGGGGGACGAAATGTCGAGTGGGGAAGAGATTCGTTTGCTCATGCGTCATTATAGAGTGTTGTTTTTAACAAGCAAACGACGCGGCAGGGGTGATTGCGCGGATTCCGGGCGCCCCGATAGAGTCAGGCCGCCGGATCAGCGGATCGTTTTACAGAATGGGCTGGTGGTGTCGACGCAGGTGTAGTTGGCTCCGAAGTGGGACTGTGCACCGCCGCCTGCATTGCGGCTGACAGCCGCCGAGAAGCTGACGGCGAAGACGGCCGCAAACAGCGTGATGATGGTGAAACGTCTTGCCAAAATGAGCCTATCCATGACTTTGCCCCGGTATCGCCTTAGCGTTGAGACAGTTTTGCCATGCTTTGGCTGAACCGGTGCTGAGATAGCGGTTCATCAGGCGTTCAGAAATCGGGCTGTTTGAAATGTAGCCAGGTTGCTCCTTGGCTCTGCAAGAAGACATTCGTGGCGCTATCGGGGAAAGGAGGCGGCAACCTGCTGACGAAGCGCAGGAGAGCCTTTTCAGTACCCCTCCCAAATCGAGGCAGAGAGCGGCGCGCCCGGTCTTATTCCGGGCGCTTGTTTTAAAGGCGCGTCCAGGTCTGCGATTTGCAGAGCACACTCAGAACACAGCCTTTCATCTTCAGTGAATTTCCCACGATGCTTCCCGACCCGCTGTAGGTCTTGTCGTTGGCCGGATCGGTGATCTGGCCGGAATAGGCGACGCCGCTCCCAGCAAGCGTTCCGATCTTCTTGCCAGCATATTTTCCGGTCTTGAGTACGATGCAATAGCTGCCGCCGCAGGAAGCGATCTGGGCCGTATCGCCTGCGGCCGTCTTCCAATTGCCGACGATCGGCTCGTCAGCAAATGCTGCCCCGGCCGTAAGCGCCAATATGCCACCAAGAATAAGTGTGCGGATCATTCGTTCCTCCCTAATGTCCCAGGCGCGGAAAATATATGACGCGAACGTAAACGTAAATCAGTTTCTCTTCGCCGTACGGATCGTTTTTCACAGATCGGAAACGGCGAAATCTTTTGCTCGAGCCGTTCGATGCTGCTGTCGTGGTGAACGGAAGGTTGATTTTCAGATCTGAATATTTCGTAAAATTGTGTCGAAAATCCTTAATCTGCGGGGCTTGCGATGTTTAACAAAAATCCAATTTTACCAAGCGTTTGCACTTTGTTTGTCTCAAATTAATCATGCATTTTAGGCGTTTTTTGAAAGCATATCGGCATAGTGGAGCCATCAAACGAGCGGGGCAAACCCGCCGAACCGAAAGGCACAAGACGCCGCGATAGACGGCCAGGCCCGAAGGTAAAACAGGGTAAGTCGACAACAGGCTAAACAGGGATAAACCGATGGCACGCTTCGAAATGCACAATGCTGAAATGGCCACCATGGGTGGCGATAACAACGCCGACATCTTCTGCGAAATGGGTCTGATGTATGCGACCGGCCGAGGCTGTGCGGTAGATCTGGTCGCTGCTCACAAGTGGCTGAACATCGCGGCGATCAAAGGCAACGACCGCGCCGCGGAGCTTCGCGCCGACGTCGCCGCCAGCATGGACAAGATGCAGATCGTAGAGGCGCTGCGGGCGGCTCGCGAATGGATGACGATCCACTGAGGACCGTCCCCCGCCAAGGTGCGGCAAAATCAATAATAACCTCAAAAGAGGGGCCGGCGGAGCTTGGAACAAAGCCAATGCCACGAATAACAACCGCGACCGGCAGGAACAATGCCGGCGCGGTTCTTTGCGTTAGACTAGCGTCTTGAGCACCTGCGGTAGTGCTTCCTCAAGAAGTGCCATGTCGGCTTCCGGTCCTACGCTGACGCGGATGCAGCGGTTGAGCGGAGCAACACCCGGCATGCGAATGAAGACACCGTGTTGCATCAGCCCATCAACGATGGCACGGGCGTGAGTGCCGTCGCGGCCGGCATCAATCGTAACGAAGTTCGTGGCGGAGGCAAGCGGAAGCAGGTTGTTGGCCTTGGCGATACCGGCAATCCGCTCGCGCGAACGGTGAATATTGCCCACTACCTCGGTGAGGTAAGCCTGATCCTTGAGCGCCGCCAGCGCCGCGACCGTCGCCAGCCGGTTCATGCCAAAATGATTGCGGATCTTGTCGAAGGCGCGTGCCGTCTCGCTCGTTGAAATGACGTAGCCGACCCTGGCGCCGGCGAGCCCGTAGGCCTTGGAGAAGGTACGCGTGCGTACAACGTTCGGCAGGTCGATGAGTGCGTCGATCGAAGGCAGCGATCCGGCCGGTCCGGTTTCACTGTAGGCCTCGTCGAGGATGAGCATCGTCGTTTCCGGCAGCGCACGGGCAAAGGCGACGATGCTTTCTGCATCCCACCAGCTTCCCATCGGATTGTCCGGATTGGCGAAATAGACCAGGGGCGCGTTCTCGCGCTTGACGGCGTCAAGCAGACCGGAGAGATCCTCGCGGTCGTTGGCGTAGGGAACGGTGACGAGCCGCCCACCGAAGCCCGTAACGTGGAAATTGAAGGTCGGATAGCCACCCAGCGACGTCACGACAGGTGCCCCCGGCTCGATGACGAGTCGTACGATCTGGCCGAGTAGTTCGTCGATGCCTCCGCCGATCGCGATGCATTCGCTTCGGACACCGAGATGGCTGGCGAGGGCATCCCTCAACGCGTAGTTTTCAGGATCGTTGTACTTCCAGATTTCACCCACCTGCTCGCGCATAGCGGCCAGCACCGACGGAGCAGGGCCAAAGCCATTCTCGTTGGCACCGATGCGCGCCTTTACCTGAAGGCCGCGCTGTCGCTCGATCGCCTCTGGGCCGACAAAAGGAACGGTGGAGGGAAGGGCGCTAGCAAGCGGCGTGAAGCGCGAGAAGGCGGACATGCTGGAGCGATTTCCTGAATGCTGTGAAAAATCGAACCGACAATAGGCCGTGCTGCCGCCAAGGCAAGAAACATTATTCCCCGGAGTGGGCGATTTACATACGCACGGATCCGCGGGCTTCGATTGCTTCGACGTTGCCGGCCATGAAGTCGGCGCGCACGACCCGGCGCAGGACTTCCGGCTCGATTGTATTGATGAACCGCACACCAATGCGTTCGTTGTTGCGATACACTTCCGCGCAGCCGATCCGATAGGCGAGGCCAAGAATGCTGAGGTAGTAATGCTTTGGAAGGCCCGCGGTCGATGATACGACAAACGTGGCGCCACCGCGTGAGATATCTACGATTTCCGCACTACGGATGGAAATCCCGGTGAGGCAAGGCCGAACGGCTATGATCCGCGCGGGCCGTCTTACGTTAAACTGCTCCCAGCGCGTCTCGTAGACCGCGGACTTCACCGTCGCAAGGTGTGTGGCACGAAGCATCGACATCCACGTGTCTCCCTTGAACCAAGGTTATCCCGGTCCTCTTCAACTGGAGCCTCACACGAATGCTTTGCACAATTGTCAAACAAGAAAATACAATTTTAGCGATGTCGCTTTTTTCGGCTCTCTCGCACACTAGACGAACGTTCGAGCAACCAGCATTCCGACCATTGCGGACATGGCGGTGAGAAACGTGCCCCAGCAAAAATCGATAATCGTCATAGCGACAGGCCAGTTCCGCAATGTCGCAAGGTTGGTGATGTCATAGGTTCCATAGGCGGCCGCGCCGAGGATAGCGCCGTAGACGAGCGCGGTCGTGACAGAGCCGGTCGAGAGTGCCGGGAGAACGGCCAGGACGACGATCGCTCCCGCGAAGAACAAGTAGAAGACGGCGGCGACCCCAAGATTGGGGGAGGGCAACATCAGTTCGCCGAGCTGATCGCGGTAGAATGTCCTTGCAACGAGCCCCAGCCAGATAGCATCCAGCACCAGAAGGCTAAGGAAAGAGCCGGCATAGGCGAGCGCAGCAATCTTCATGTGGTTGATTTCCGTTCCGACTTTATTGCCTTTACGCGTCGAATGCCGATTGGATCGCCAGGCACCGGAATTGTCGCAGAATGCCACCGAACTCTTTCCCGGTTTGCACGTTTGCCAAAGTGTCGGGCGTGCCCGGCGCTTCAAAATTGTATAGCGAGGAAAATCACAATGGTTGATGTCAGAGTTCCGTCGAAATCGTGGGTGGTCGTTTGCGATGGTGCAAAGGCATTGATCCTGCAAAATGCAGGCGATGCGGAATATATGAACCTCAAGGTCGAGGAAACCTTGTCGCAGCCAAATGAGCCCGACCGGGAAATCGGCACGGACAAGCCCGGGCGAACGCACGCCGCAGATGGTTTCAGCGGTAGTGCTGTACAGCAAACCGATTGGCATGAGCAGGCCGAAACAGAGTTTCTGAAACAGATTGCTGGAAGGATGGATATGCTGGTGCGCGAGAAGCAGGCTCGTCGCATCCTTCTGGTCGCACCGCCGCGCGCACTCGGCACCCTGCGGGGCAATCTGACGGCAGATGTCCAGGCCGCGATTTCGGCTGAAGTCCCGAAAGATTACATCAATTTGCCCGTCGCCCAGATTGAACGGCATCTGACGGCCTAGTCGCGTCAGACGGTGGATACGGACCCAGCGTTCGTATCCACCCTTCAGCTCTCGAAATTCAACCTCAGAACGTGATGAAGGAATTCCGGGTTGATCAGCATATTGAAGCTGATTGTTACCAGTTCGCCCTCACGCTTGACGACCGTCGAACCGATCTCGTCGTGAATGCCCAAAATCTCTAGGAAGAAGTGGTTCGGCACTTCGAGGTTCGGGCTGACCTCCAGCACCGCTCCGGCAAGCGTGATGGTGCGGATCAGGCAACGGACCTGAGTTCCGGTGCTGAGGTGATGCCCGACGAAGATGATCTTGCCGGGGCGGTCGAGCGAGAACTCTTTGTAAGCCTGCTCGGCCTGTGGGTGCTCTGTATCGAGGTGCATCTGAAAGGCCACGGTAGCCTCCGCTTGTTGTACGTTTCGAGATTATCGCAAGATTGCTGAAAATTTCTGAATAATCTCCCTACAATCCGAAGCTTATGCCTGTCTGGAGAGCGGAATGGCTCATTATTGGGCAAGGGAGCGGCGGGGCGCCATGGGTTGGCGCCAGCTTGACACGCTGCCGCCTTTCTAGCATATCGAGTGTGGCTTGAGGCGCCGGCCGCTCGCGGACGAGAAAGTCCATGGTGAAGTCCCCGGTATGATTCAGTCACAGCCACCTGGTGCATGCTGACTGCAGGCAATGCGAGCTCCCTTGTAATGGTCGAAATGGCATGCCTCCCGAAAGGCTGAATCCGTGACCACCGCATATCCGACAATCGAAGAACTGAAATCGCAAGCCAAGCGCCTTCGCCAGGCAATGGAAGCACGTGGCACTGCGATCTCCCATAGCGCTACGCTCGAACTCGTTGCCCAGCAGCACGGTTCGCGCGACTGGAACACGCTCGCGGCGATGGCGAAGCGGCCGAACGAGGAACCCATCGCCGCCGTTTCCGTGGGCTCCCCGGTGCGCGGCCGCTACTTGAATCGACCGTTCACTGGCAAGGTCCTGGCGCTAGCCGGCCAATCGGGAGGCGGGCTCCACAAGATCACCATCCACTTCGACGAACCGGTGGACGTCGTGACCTTCGAGAGCTTTTCGGCTTTCCGTCAGCGCATCAATGCGCAGGTTGACGGCAACGGCGTGTCGCCGCGCAGGACGTCAAACGGGGTGCCGCACCTCGTGCTCGACATCTAAGCCATCCCCCTCCCTTTGCGAGACGGCCGACCTTGTTCTCGGACCGTCGAACTCGGATATTTTTTCATGACCAACAAGACGGAAATGAACACATTCCTGACGGGGCCTCTGCCTATGGTTTTCGCCCGCACAGCGGCTCCAATCATCATGATCACGACGATCAACGGCCTCTTCTCCGTCGTCGACTCATATTTCCTCGGCGCCTATGTCGGCCCGGAAGCGCTCTCGGCGGTCACTCTGATATTTCCCGGATTGATGATGATTATCGCCCTGCAATCGCTCGTCTCAAATGGCATGGCCAGTATTGTCGCCCGACAGTTGGGGGCAGGAAACCGGGCCGCAGCGCGCCGGACTTTTACCGAGGCCCATGTGCTCGCGATCGGCGTCGTCGTTTTGATCAATGTGCTTTATTGGAGCGTCGGTTGGCGGATCGTTGAGATCGCTGCCGGTGGCGACATGGTGGTTGCAGAGAACGCCAAGCTCTTCATGGGGATCAGCGTGGGGGCGACCGCGGTCGCGTTCTTCCTGTCGCTGAATATCGATGCACTTCGTTGCGAGGGCAAAATCGGGTTCATGACCGCCACAACGCTTGCGGCATCCCTGCTCAACATTGCAGCCAACTGGTTCTTCATTGCGGTGATGCACTTGGGCGTTGCCGGTTCTGCGATCGGTTCGGTAGCGGCACAGTCGGTCTGCCTGGCCGCAATTTGCTACTACCGCTGGCATAGGCCGGCCACTCTGCAGCCCACCTCCGGTTTTTCGGCAAGCGAATGGAAAAGCATCATCGCGTTAGGTGCCCCAATGAGCCTCGGCTTCATCGGCATTTCGCTGAGTTCGGCGGCGATCATCTTCAATCTGTCGTTCTGGGCCACGTCGAATTATGTCGCAACCATCGGCGCATACGGCATCATCACGCGTATCATGACCTTTGCCTATCTACCGCTCCTTGGCCTGAATATCGCCTTCCAGACGATAAGCGGCAACAATTTCGGCGCAGGTCTTATGGACCGTGTCGGTCGCAGCCTGAAGATCGCGATGATATCGGCGCTTATCTATTGTGCATTGGTCGAGTTGATCGTCGAGCTGCTGGCCGGGAGGTTCGGTGCAGTCTTCGTCAGCGACCCGGTCGTGGTCACAGAGGTGTCGCGTATCATGCCCTGGACGGTCGGCTGCTATTTTCTGTTCGGCCAGATGATCGTTCTCTCTGGCTACTTCCAGGCGATAGGCGACGCGAAGCGCGCAGCGATCTTTGGTCTCTCTCGACCCTATCTCTTCACTCTGCCGCTGACATTTTTATTGCCTCTGGCGTTTGGCGAAATGGGCATCTGGATGGTCCCTGTTTTTGCGGAGGCATTCATGTTCGTGCTGGCGGGATGGCTGCTCATGCGCTTCGCGAGGGTCAAAGGCTGGCGCTTCGGCCTGCTGCCTGCATGAGACGTGTATAAGTGAGCCGCGGTCTTTGAAGCGCGGCTCACTTGCGTTCTTCACGCTTTCAGCAGCCACTCATGCTCGGGCGCGTTGTGGAATTTCCACACGCGCTTCGGTCCGGCCATGACGTTCAGATAGTAAAGATCATAGCCGTGGCAGGCCGCGCACGGATGATAGCCCTTCGGCACCAGCGTTACATCCCCGTCCTCGAGCACCATCACCTCGTCCAGCGACCTGTCGTCGGTGTAAACGCGCTGGAAGCCGAAGCCCTGCGGCGGGTTGAGGCGGTGATAATAGGTCTCCTCAAGGAAGCTCTCGTTCGGAAGATTGTCCTGATCGTGCTTGTGCGGCGGGTAGCTTGATGTATGCCCTCCGGGCGTGATCACCTCGACGACCAGTAGCGAGTGTGCCGAAGCGTCGTCTTCGGGCATGATGTTGTTGACGTAGCGGACGTTGGTACCCTTGCCACGCGTCAGCGCCGGGTGCGTGCCGGGCGGAATCGCCTTGGCCTCGTAGGTGCCACCGCCGGGCGCGGAGCAGACCGCGAGTTCGAGATCCGTTTCCGCCGTCACCGACCATGCCGATTCCATCGGGATGTAGAGCGCATGCGGCGCGCCATCGAAGGGGCTCATGCGCTCGCCGAGCGTGCCGAAATCCCTGGTGCCGGCGTTCGCCTTGCCTTTGCCGCTGACCCAGACCAGGCAAACTTCGCGTTCTCCGGTCTCTCCGGAAACAGTCTCGCCGGGCTTGAGCCGATGCATGTCGAAGCCGACGTAGGTCCAGCCGACATTTTGCGGCGTGACGTGCGTGACACGGCCATGCTCGCCCGACGGTTTCACCTTGAGGTTTGGCATCGATCGTACTCCCTGATGCTCTGGCTTTCTTGTCCTAACCCCTCCAGGTTTGGGAGGGGTCGTCGGAGAATTGCGACCGGCGAAGCCGATTGCGGACGACAGATTATCCCTTGGGGAAGCCTTCCGTTTCCACGGTGTAGCCGGCGGCGGTCATGACGCGCATCAACTCGGCATGGCCGATTTCGGCCATCTTCTGTGGGGGCGCCTTGCGGGGATCCTGTTCGGCTTCCACAACGAACCAGCCCTCATAGCCGTAGTTGGCCAGTCGCTGGACGATCGCGCCGAAATCAAGCGAACCATCTCCCGGTACCGTGAAGGCGCCGAGTGCTACCGCATCGAGGAAGGACTGTCGGCTGCGGTCGAGCCCGTCGACTACTGCCTTACGGATGTCCTTGACATGAACGTGGTTGATACGGGCGTGGTGGTTGTCGATGGCACGCAAGACGTCGCCGCCCGCAAAGGCCAGATGCCCGGCATCGAGCAGCAGCGGAATGCCTTCGCTCGAGTTGCGCATGAAGGCGTCGAGCTCTGGCTCGGTTTCGACCACGGCCGCCATATGGTGGTGATAGGAAAGCGGCATGCCCTGCTCGGCGCACCATTCGCCGAACTCCGTCACGCGGCGGGCATAGGCCTTCATCTCGTCGTCGGAAAGGCGGGGCTTGGTCGCAAGTGGCTTGGAGCGGTCGCCCTGGATGGATCGACCGACTTCACCGTAGACGATGCATGGCGCGTTGACGGCCTTGAACAGCTCGATCATCGGAGCGATGCGGTCCTTGTTGGCGGCAAGGTCCTCGTCGACCAACGTGCCAGAGAACCAGCCGCCGCAGAGCGTCACGTCGGCGGCGCGCAGGATGGGCAGCATTTCGGCGGGATTGTTGGGGAAGCGGCGCCCCTGTTCCATCCCGGTAAAGCCAGCGCTGCGTGATTGGCGCAGGCATTCTTCCAGGGAAACGTCGTCGCTGAGTTCAGGAAGGTCGTCGTTCCACCAGGCGATTGGCGACATGCCAAGTTTGGCCTTCATAAATAGTCTCCTCAAAGGCATTGTGGGAAGGGCGGAGCCGCTCTTCCCGTGAAAGCGATCGATCAGCCGATCCGCTGGGCGGCGCGCGCCTTGACGTAAGCCGCGTGCGCCTTGTTGACCTGCTCGCGCGGGCTGACCTCGGGAACGGCAACATCCCACCAATAGCCACCGGCCTGCGTCGTGATCAGCGGATCAGTGTCGATCACGAAAACCGAGGTGCGGTCGTTCTTCTTCGAGTCGGCAATCGCCTTCTCGAGTTCTGCGATCGACGCTACCTTGACGGCAACTGCGCCCATGCTTTCCGCATGCGCCCGGAAATCGATGTCCGGCATCACCTCATAGTGCGCGTCTTTCAACAGGTTGTTGAAGTTAGCACCGCCAGTCGCCATCTGCAGCCGGTTGATGCAGCCATAGCCGCGGTTGTCCAGCAGGACGATGTTGAGCTTCAAACCGAGCATGACCGAGGTCGCAAGCTCGGAGTTGAGCATCATGTACGAGCCGTCGCCGACAAGAACGAAGACTTCTTTTTCCGGATGCGCCATCTTGGCGCCGAGGCCTCCGGCAATTTCGTAACCCATGCAGGAGAAGCCGTATTCCATGTGGTAGCTGCCCGGAGCAGTCGCCGGCCAGAGCTTGTGCATCTCGCCCGGCAGGCCACCTGCCGCGCACAGGCCGATTGCGTTTTCAAGATTGATCGACCGCGTGACGGCACCGATAACCTGGGCGTCGGAGGGTAGGGCGGCATTGGTGCTCGCCATCGCCTTGGCGGCTGCGTCCATCCAGAGTTTCTTTTCCCGCTCTGCCTTCTCGGTCAGCGCGGCCGGTGCCTTCCAACCCGAAAGCCCGCTCGAGACGGCCTTCAGCCCTTCGCGCGCATCGGCCACCAGTGTCTGTCCGTTATGCTTCGCGGCATCGTAGGCCGCAATGTTCAGGCCGAGAAGCTTCAATTTTTCATTCTGAAAGAGCGCCCAGGAGCCTGTAGTGAAATCCTGGCAGCGGGTGCCGACTGCGATGATCAGGTCCGTTTCCGTCGCAATAGCATTGGCAGCCGACGTCCCGGTGACACCGACCGAGCCGAGTGCCAGCGGATGCCTTTCGTCGATCGCCGACTTGCCGGCTTGCGTGACGACGACCGGAATGCGGTGTTCTTCCGCGAATGCGGTCAGTTCCTTTGTCGCCTGCGAGTAGAGCACGCCGCCGCCGGCAATGATGACCGGCTTCTCGGACTTCTTGATCAGGGCAATGGCGTTCGCCAGTTCATCGGCATCCGGACGCGGACGACGCGGGGTCCACACACGTTCTTCGAACAAGCTCTCAGGATAGTCGAAGGCTTCTGCCTGCACGTCCTGGCACAGCGACAACGTGACCGGGCCGCAGTCATATGGATCGGTCAACACCTGCATGGCGCGCTTCAGCGCCGAGATGATTTGTTCCGGGCGCGTGATGCGGTCAAAATAACGCGAGACCGGACGAAAGGCGTCGTTGGCCGAAACGGTGCCGTCGCCGAAGTCCTCGATTTGTTGCAGCACCGGATCAGGCGCGCGATTGGCGAAGACGTCGCCAGGCAGGAAGAGAACAGGAATGCGGTTGACATGGGCGACGCCCGCTGCGGTCACCATGTTGAGCGCGCCGGGCCCGATGGACGTTGTGCAGGCCATGAAGCGCTGGCGGAAATTCGCCTTGGCATAGGCAATGGCTGCATGCGCCATGCCCTGTTCGTTGTGAGCGCGATAGGTCGGCAGTTCGCCACGAACCTGATAGAGCGCTTCGCCGATGCCGGCAACGTTGCCGTGCCCGAAGATTGCCCAGACGCCGCCGAAGATTGGTACCTTCTTGCCGTCGACGACAGTCATCTGCTTCTTGAGGAAATGCGTAATGGCCTGAGCCATCGTCAATCGTACAGTCTTGCCCATGGGGCACCTCCCAAATGCTCTAATTAATCCAGACCGCGGGTTTTCAACCAGGCCTCGGTCAGTTGTCGGAAACGTCCGGCCATATCGGCGATCGCTTCCTCGTTATTCATTTTGCCAGAGAGCCAGGCGCGTGCCGCGTCGATAAAGATTGTGCGTCCCACCGCAAAACCCTTGACGGATGGAGCCGCCAGCGTCGCCTCAAAGCTTTTCACCAGTTCGTCGGCCGGAGCCTCTAGGCCGAGCAGCACGATCCCGCGGCACAACGGATCGTTCTTCGCGATCACGGCATCGATTTTCTCCCAGGCGGCCGTCGAAGCCTGGGGCTCCAGTTTCCACCAGTCCGGCTTGATGCCGAGCGCATAGAGTTCTTCGAGCGCCGTTGAGATGGTGTCGTCGGTCAGCGGCCCGTTCTTGCTTGCGATGACTTCGATGAGCAGTTCGCGGCCGACCTTGCGGGCGGCTTCGAAGAGCGTGCGCAACTTCTCCTGTTGCTCGGTCTTCAGTGCTGCCGGGTCGTTGGGATGGTAGAAGCACAGGCATTTGATGCAATGGTCGAGCGGCCATTCGACAAGCTGCGAACCGATATCCTGGCTGAATTCGAAGCGGAGCGGCTTGGAGCCCGGTAACTCGACCGGTCGACCGATCCAGGCAAAATTCTTGGTCGCTGCATCGAAGAAGGCGTCGCGTCCGAAACGTTCGTCGATCAGCATGCCATAGCCACTGCGGCCATCGGCGACGCGTGCGGCGGCTGCCACGGCCAGGCGCTTGAAGGCGACGATCTGCTTGTAGTCGACGCCGAACTCATCGCAGACGCTGGTCAGCTGCGAGCGGTGGTCGATTGCAAGTGCCATGAGAAGCGGAATGTCGCCCTTGCGCGTCGACGCCCAGTGGATGTGGTTGATCGTTTCGTCCTTCCGCAACGCGCGATGCTTGCTACCGTGCTCCAAAAAGAAATCGAGCTCGGCCCAGGTCGGATATTCCGGCGAGCAGAGCAGGCGAGAGACGGCGAAGGCGCCACAGGCATTTGCCCAGGTAGCGCAGGTCTTCAACGGTTCGCCTTTCAGCCATCCACGCAGGAGGCCGGACATGAAGGCATCGCCGGCACCGAGCACATTGAACACCTCGATCGGGAAACCCTCACCAACGATACCGTCTTCCAGATTGTCGCTGATTGGACCATCATAGACGATGCAACCCATGGCGCCACGCTTGAGGACGATCGTTGCCGGCGATAGACGACGGATTTCCTTAAGCGCGCCGAGCACATCGTCGGCGCCCGAGGCAATCAGGATCTCCTCTTCCGTTCCGACAATCAAATCGCAGTCAGGAAGCGTTTCCTTCATCTTCGAGGATACACGGTCGGACTTCACATAGCGCTCGAAACCCTCCGCATGGCCTGCGAGCCCCCAGAGATTCGGCCGATAGTCGATGTCGAAGATCACCTTGCGTCCGTTGGCCTTGGCGATACGGATCGCCTTGCGCTGCGCGGCCTCCGTGTTCGGCCGGGAGAAGTGTGTGCCAGATACCAGCACTGCGCTCGAGGATTTGATGAAATTTTCGTCGATGTCACCTTCATCGAGCGCCATGTCGGCACAATCCGAGCGATAGAAGATCATTGGAGACACGCCTTCAGCCTCGACGGCGAGGAGCACAAGCGCCGTCAGGCGTTCCTTGTCGGTACGGATGCCTTTGGTCTCGACCCCTTCGCGCGCCGATTGCTCTATGATGAAGCGCCCCATCTGCTCGTCGCCGACACGGGTGATGAGGCCCGACTTGAGGCCGAGTCTTGCCGTCCCGATGGCGATGTTCGCCGGGCAACCGCCGACAGACTTGGCAAAGGAGCTGATGTCTTCGAGACGCGAGCCGATCTGCTGCCCGTAGAGGTCGACCGAGGAGCGCCCGATCGTGATCACGTCAAGCGACGCTTCCGGCTGCGAGCCCGGGTTCGGTTGTACCATGATGTCCTCCCGCTAGATTTTAGCTACGGCTTGGCGCCTGCTGATTGCGAACAATGAAACAACGGTTCCGTATTGTTGTCAATTCGGAATATTTGTTCCATTTTTCATTTTGTTGATTTTGCGTGGACTCGTTTGCGCCGCCGCTCGGCGATCGCGACGGGCAAAGCCATGGTCAGCGCCATTGAGGCCGAGAGTGAGCGGAAACCGGCAAAGTCGGCCTCCGCCACCTCGAACCAGCAGGTGGCGCGAGCAGCGAGCGGCGAAAAAGCCGAATCGGTGATGGCTACGACAGGCACGCCACGATCTGCCAATGCTTCTGCCTGGCTCAGGCTGTCGGCGGCATATGGTGAGAAGCTTGCTGCGATTGCGGCGTCATTTTGCGTCGCAAACTGCACCATTTCCGGATCTACGCCGTTTGGCGACGCGACAATCTGGTGGCGGATATTCAGCTTCGAGAAGGCGTAGGTCATATGCGCCGTCAGCGGATAGGAACGCCGCTTCGCAATCAGGTAGATCGTCTCCGCAGCAGCGAGAATGTCGACGGCCCTGGTAAAGGTGTCCGTCTGCACAGTGGCGGCCAGCCGGTTGATCGATTGACTTGCTGCCGAAATGAAACCGGAAAGCAGGCTGGCGTCTTCGTCTTCGCCGCTTGCCTCCTCCAGTGTCACGAGGCGCTCTTCATATGTGAGCGTACGATCGCGCAGGCGCTCGCGAAAGATGCTCTGCAGGTCCGAGAAGCCTTCGTAGCCCAGATGGTGCGCGAGCCGCACGAGTGTCGACGGCTGTACATCGGATGCCGCGGCGATGCTTGCCGTCGTGCCGAATGCAATCTCATCGGGATTGCCGAGAGCGAAGGCGGCGACTTGCGCCAACCGCTTCGGCATGTTGCCTTTCCGCTCGATGATCGTACTGCGCAGGCTCTCGAAATCGCGCGGAACGCGTCCCGGCCTCTTGGTATCGCTATCCATGGGCATGATCCAGTGAATGAAATAAATATTCCATAATTCGGACCATAAATGATTTCCGTCCGCCTGCCTAACTGTTTTTATTCTGCTGAAATTCAAGGGTTTTAGACAAAAAGTCCGCAGTGACGGCGAAACGTGACCGGTAATGGCGCTTGTCAAAACGGTCTAAATATTCCAAAAATCCGGCGACATCTGGAGGAAATACGATGAAAGCACTGGGAATCGGCCTGATCGGAACCGGCTACATGGGCAAATGCCATGCCCTCGCATGGAATGCGGTAAAGACGGTATTTGGCGATGTCGAGCGCCCGCGCCTGGTCCATTTGGCCGAAGCCAACGCTGATCTCGCCGGGAAGCGCGCTTCCGAATTCGGCTTCGAGAAGGCAACCGCCGATTGGCGAACCCTGATTGCCGATCCGGAAGTCAATGTCGTTTCGGTCACAACGCCCAACCAGTTCCACGCCGAGATGGCGATTGCCGCGCTCGAGGCAGGCAAGCATGTCTGGTGCGAGAAGCCGATGGCGCCTGCCTATTCTGATGCTGAGCGCATGCTGAAGGCGTCAAAGGCCTCGGGAACGATCGCCGTTCTCGGCTACAACTACATCCAGAATCCCGTCATCCGGCATATCAAGACGCTGATCGAGGAAGGGGCGATCGGCGCCGTCAATCACATCCGCGTCGAGATGGACGAGGATTTCATGGCCGACCCCGACGTCTTCTTCTATTGGAAGAGCCAGCTCTCCGCCGGTTACGGCGCACTGGATGATTTCGCCGTCCATCCACTGTCGCTGCTTTGGTATCTGTTCGGTCACGTGGAGGCTGTCATCACTGATATGGTGAAGCCTTACGCGGATCGTCCGTTGAAGGAAGGTGGTCGGCGCGCTGTCGAGAATCACGATGCCGCCAATGTCCTGATGCGTCTTGGTGGCGGCATCTCCGCCGTCCTGATGGCGAACCGCGCCGCTTGGGGGCGGAAAGGGCGGATCGCGCTGCAGATCTTCGGTTCGAACGGCTCGATTTCCTACGATCAGGAGCGCATGAACGAGTTCGAACTCTATCAGGCGCAAGGTCGCAGTTCGGAGCAAGGGTTCCGCAAGATTCTTGCCGGCCCGGCGCATCTGCCCTACGACCGCTTCATCCCGGCGCCCGGGCACGGGCTTGGCTTCAACGATCTGAAAATCATCGAATGCCGCGAACTGATCCGTGCAATTTCCGGTGAGCCGTCGTCGATCGTAACATTCGAAGACGGTCTCAGGATAGAGAAGTCCGTTCACGCCATGGCACAGTCATTCCACGAGCGCCGCTGGATCGAGATCGAGTAAGGTCGATCCGCTTCCGGTTGACGGCGCTGGGGGCAGGGGGTAGGCCTTTGCTGGAAAACGCGGCTGCAGGCTGGGAGTGAGAACGTGACGGACAGACTGGTGATCATCGGCGCGGGGCAGGCGGGCTTTGCATTGGCCGCGAAGCTGCGCGCGCTCAAGGATACGCGCCCGATCACCATCATCGGTGCGGAAGACGCGCTGCCATATCAGCGGCCGCCGCTCACGAAGAAGTATCTGCTCGGCGAAATGACGTTCGACCGTCTGCTGTTTCGTCCGGAACACTGGTATGCCGACAACAATGTCGAGATTAGGCTTTCCACCTGGGCTGAGCAGATTCTTCGCGACAAGAAGCAGGTGTTGCTGCAGGACGGCTCGGCGCTGGACTACGGCACGCTGGCGCTGACGACCGGATCGACGCCACGCGCGCTGCCGGCTTCGATCGGTGGCGACCTCGAGGGTGTCTACGTGGCGCGCGACAAACGTGACGCCGACCTGCTCGGTGATGAAATGCGCCCGGGCCGCCGCGTGCTCATCATTGGGGGTGGCTACATCGGGCTTGAGGCGGCCGCCGTCGCCCGCCACCGTGGTCTCGAGGTCACGGTCATCGAAATGGCCGAGCGAATCCTCCAGCGCGTCGCCGCCAAGGAGACGGCTGACATCATGCGAGTGATTCACGAAGCGCACGACGTCGTCATTCGAGAGAAGACAGGATTGAAGCACCTTGTCGGCCACGAAGGCCGAGTTGTCGCTGCGGAGCTTTCCGACGGCTCTACAATCGAGGTCGATTTCGTGATCGTCGGCATCGGTGTCGTTCCGAACGACCAGCTCGCCAAAGAAGCTGGCCTCGAGGTTGCCAACGGCATCATCGTCGACGAATTCACCCGCACGTCGGATCCATCGATTTTTGCTGCCGGCGATTGTGCGGCTCTGCCTTGGCAGGGCGGACGCATTCGACTCGAATCAGTGCAGAACGCCGTCGACCAGGCAGAGGCCGTCGCCGCGATCATCGCCGGTGGCAATGAAGCATATGACCCCAAGCCTTGGTTCTGGTCAGATCAGTACGATGTGAAGCTGCAGATCGCCGGCTTCAATATGGGTTATGACGACACTGTTCTTCGCCCGGGCACGCGCGAGGGCGCGCACTCGATTTGGTATTTCAGGAACGGGTCTTTCATCGCCGTCGATGCGATCAACGACGCAAAGGCCTATGTCAGCGGCAAGAAGATGCTGGAATCCGGGATCAATCCCGATAAGGCGACCATTGCGGACGCCTCCGCCGATCTTAAGCAACTGCTGAGCTGAGGCCACAAGCTCAGCATCAGGTGAAAAAGCCGAAAAAGCGCTTGCGTCACCTGTCGAATGACTCTATCAGGGCTCCCACCGGAGAGGTGGCCGAGTGGTCGAAGGCGCTCCCCTGCTAAGGGAGTATACCCGAGAGGGTATCGTGGGTTCGAATCCCATCTTCTCCGCCATTGCAATCATCACACAATCTATCTCGAGAAAGATCGCGCTTCAGAGGACGACACGCCCTTGCGCGACGATTGCTACCTCCGCGCTCGCTGTGACGAATCTCGCGTCAGCAGAATCGAACGCAGAATCATCCTTCTTCAGCGAAACTGATTCTGCGTTGATCTCGCCGGCGTCTCGATACGAGGGCTGGTGCCTAGCCTTCGATATTTCCAACAAAAGACCCGAATCCGGCGAGAAGCTGGTTCCAATGTGGCACAATCCACAGCCCTGCCCCGACGCACAATGCCGGTAAACTCCCGCAAAATCAGGGGTTTCTTAATAAAGTATAAAGAAACGGCAGGGGCGGATGCCGCATTTGTGACCTTTCCGCAACAGCGTATGCGGAAGGCTGTCGCAAATACCCCAAACGGGCAAGTTGGTGATTGCGTGACGGTCCCGGTCTTGTATTTTCAACTTCGGAAGCGAGGGCGGTTGATCGTCCGACTTCTTGAAACATGGGGATGGGGCAGGGAACGCTGCTCTAACGGCGAAAAACCCAGACCCGATCGAAACTTTGAATTGGAGGTCAATATGAACATCAAGAGCCTTCTTCTCGGCTCCGCTGCTGCTCTCGCAGTAGTTTCCGGTGCTCAGGCTGCTGACGCTATCGTTGCTGCTGAGCCGGAACCGGTTGAATACGTCCGCGTCTGCGACGCTTACGGCACCGGCTACTTCTACATCCCGGGCACGGAAACCTGCCTGAAGATCGAAGGTTACATCCGCTTCCAGGTTGACGTTGGTCCGGATGAAGCTGCACCTGGCACGTCTGACTGGGATGCGTTCACGCGCGGCCAGGTTCAGTTCACGGCTAAGAGCGATACCGAGTATGGTCCGCTCACCGGCGTGATCGTCCTGCAGGCAAATGCTGACAACGCGTCCAACCAGGACACGATCCTTGACTCGGCTTACTTGGACATCGCCGGCTTCCGCGCTGGTCTGTTCTACAGCTGGTGGGACGATGGTCTCTCGGGCGAAACGGACGACATCGGCAGCCCTGTAACGCTGCACAACTCGATCCGTTATCAGTATGAGTCTGGCGACTTCTACGCCGGTATCTCCGTTGACGAGCTGGAAGACAGCCCGTACTACAACGGCGAACAGCCGAACAACGTTGGTGTTGCTGTTGGTATCGGTGGCAAGGCTGGTGCCTTCTCCTACCAGGTTACCGCTGGTTATGACACTGACAACGAAGCTGCTGCTGTCCGCGCCATGGGCACGGTTGCAATCGGTCCTGGCACTCTCGGCCTCGCAGCCGTTTACGCCAGCGATCCGGGCGCATACTACAACGCTGCTGAGTGGGCAATCGCTGCTGAGTACGCAATCCAGGCAACCGACAAGCTGAAGATCACCCCCGGTGCTCAGTGGTACGGCAACTACGGTGTAGATGCATTCCCGGCTAGCGGCGCTGACGCTGACTTCGGCAACGGCGATGCATGGCGCATTGGTCTGACGATCGACTACCAGATCGCTGACAACTTCTACGCCAAGGCAAGCGTCAACTACACGGATCCGGATGACTTCGACGAAGTCACGAGCGGCTACTTCCGCCTGCAGCGTGCATTCTAATCTGATCTGACTTCGGTCAATCAGGAGAGCCCGGCTTTCGAGCCGGGCTTTTTTATTGAAAACGGCTGGTTGGCGACATGTGGATGTCCTTGACTACGTGTCCGCGACGAATTGGCTTAGACTCTGAAACACCGTCTGCAAATGCAGCAGCGGCGCATGTCCTTGACCGGCGGCTTCGCACACCGTGAGCGACGGGTGCAGCGCTTTCATCTCCAAAACAGTGCTGTCGGCAATGAGATCGGACGTTTCCCCTTTGACGACCAGCATGGGTACGGCGGTCAGATTACCGAAGTGCGGCCAGAGATCAGGTAACGGCCGATCAAAGTCGATCGTCTGCAGCTGCGCGGCGATCGCAGGATCGAAGTCCGCCGTTGGTCGCCCGTCCACATCGCGATAGATCGCCGTGGCCATCTCCTGCCAGTCGCGCTCCGTCAATGCCGTGAAGTAGGGCCCGTGGCAGGCCTTGAGGAACGTGACGGCTTCTGGCCAATTGCGCGGCGGTGCCGCGGAGTTCAGATAGTCGCGGATACGCTTGAGGCCATCCGGCTCGATCTTCGGTCCGATGTCGTTGAGGATGACGGCAGCAATGAGATCCGGCTTCATTTGCGCGAGCAGGTGCAAGATGAGCCCACCGCGCGAAGTGCCGATGAACATGGCGCGCTCGATTGCGAAATGCCGGCAGGCGGCGATGACATCCTGTGTTTCGATGCCGAGATTATAGTTGGCCTTGTTGGCATCGCGGTCGGATTGGCCCCGCCCGCGATAGTCGAGCGTGATCACCCGCCGCGGCGTCGTTGGATCCCGCGACAGCAAGAGCGCCAGCGGATGAAAGTCGCGGGAGTTCCGTGTCAGGCCAGGCAGGCAAATGATCGGCGGCTTGTTCGAGCGCTCGGGCCTGGCGTAATCACGCGCATAGAGCGCCAGTCCGTCGTCGCTGCGATAGGTAATCGCGCGAAAGCCATCATCCGTTGCCGTGTCCATGCTCATGGTCCCCGTTATGCAGGGATGAGATTAGCGAGACCGGCGTCATTCGCAAATCGCCATCAGGAGGAGCGGCCGTAGGTCAGATCTCGGACGATGTCGCTCGGCTGACCCAACCTGGCCTTGTAGACTTCATAGTTCTCTATCACCCGCTGTACATAGTTGCGCGTCTCGGGGAAGGGGATACGCTCGATCCAATCGACGATAGCGTCGATCGATTGGCCGCGCGGGTCGCCGTAGCGGCCGATCCACTCGGGAACCCGCTTGGGGCCGGCGTTGTAGGCAATGAAAGTCATGATGTAGGAGCCGCCGAAGGTGTCGATCTGCTCGCCAAGATAGTGCGCGCCAAGTGTGGCATTATAGCCGGCATCCGCCGTCAGGCGGTCCTTGGAGTACGCGATGCTATGTCGCTTGGCGACGGCCTTTGCCGTTCCGGGCAATATCTGCAAAAGCCCGCGAGCATCGGCGGCCGAAACGGCAGCCGGATTGAACGCGCTCTCCTGCCTTGCGATTGCGTAGGCAAGTGCCTTGCCGGAGCCGGAGATATTGGCATTGCTTGGAATCACGCCGAGTGGAAACGCCAGTGCAGCGACGTCGACGCCGCGCGAATAGGCGATCTTGCCAACCTGCAGCGACAGGTGATGGTCACCCGATCGTTCCGCTTGGGCGCTCAGGACTGCAAGCTCGCCGGGGCTTTGCAGTTGCTCGGCCAGCGCCAGATACAGGCTCTTGGCCCGCCAGCCATGGCCAGCAGCGTCGAGGCGGGCGATCGCCTGCACCGCTTCGCGTGCTTGATAGCGCTGGCGGTCTTGCTGGGTCGGGGTGGGGTAGGCGACGTTCAATGTCTTGCGGCCAAGCTTGTCGCTTGCCAGTTGCCCGTAGAAGGTCGTCGGATAGCTGGCGGCCTTGGCATAGAATTCGGGAGCTTTGCCAGGTCCACCGGCCTCGGCCGACCGCCCCATCCAATACCAGGCGCGCGACACAGAGATGGGGCCATTCGAAAAGTCGAGAATCTTGCGGAAATGCGCCTGTGCTGCCGCCGGGTCCTGAAGGCCGCGCAGCGCGTACCAGCCGGCATGAAACTCTGCCTCGACAATGTCAGTCGGCGTCGTCGCAGCATAATTGGCAACAATCCTGTAGGCGTCCTTGAATTCCCCCTGATCGACCAGGCCTCGGGCAACGATCCGCTGCTCGTTCCACCACTCGCCGGCATTGACCAGCTCATCGCGGTTGCGAGGCGCTTGCTGCAGCAGCTTGGCAGCGTCCGAATACCTGTCCTGTTTGCGTAGGTATTCTACGCGTGCAAAGAGATAGCCGGGATCTCCCTTCCACCTGCCGTCAACTGCAGCAAGAAGTGCGCCGGCATTGGCAGTCTTGTTCATCACGGCCGCCCAGGCGTTGTAGAGCGATTGGGCTTGGCCCATGTCGGCAAAACGCTTCGCCTGTGCCGCGCGATTGCGGTACATCAGGTAGTCCATCCGGGCCTTGTGGTCTGCGGGGGTTATCAGGCCGGAAAACTCGGCAAGAATCTTGTCCTCGGTCGGCTTGTCCAGTGTCTCGCCGCGCCAGACCTTGCGAATGTATTTCGCTGCTTGGGCCTGCTTGCCGGTCGCGACCAGTGCACGCGACAGGATCATCGCGCCCGAAGTCGTCTCCGGCGCTGTCTGTCCGAAGGCCGACAGGATAGACGTCGGGCCCGGATTTTCGTCGTAGAGGGCGCGTTCGGAATACGCGCGCAATTTCGCGAGCCCCGGCCATCCCCGCAATTCCTGTGCGGCGGCGGCAATCTCTGATGAGGGAATGCCTTTCTGTCCGGAGACTGCAATCGCCCAGGTCAGAATGTGGCGGTCAAGTGTCCCGCGTCCCATGCGGTCGCGGATAGAGAGCGCCTGCAAGGGATTATTGTCCGAAAGCGCGTCTAGGCCGGATTTCAGATCGCTGTTGACGGGGGCGATTGCCTGGCCACGTGGAATCGAGCCCGTGATGATCGACTCCGGCGCCGATGTCTGCGGAACAAAACCGATAGGCTTGATATCGGGAACGGGAGCGTCCTCTTTCGGCAGTGAAGACGCGACGCTGCTCCACGCGGCGGCGGCAAAGCCGAGGGCGGACAGGATCAGGACTGCTCTCTTCATGGGACACTCGCAACGAAAACACGCCCAACCATTTGGCGGGAGCCATCTTAACGAAAGCTTACCGAAGTCGGTAAACTTCGTTCACATTTGCTATCGGAATTTGCCCTAAACCGATCCATGCGCGCTTGTCGCGGCGATTTCACCGCACTATGGTGCCCACCAATATTAAAGGAATGCGGCCGAAGCGTGAAAGCGGCCATGAGGAGTTCTGCATGTTCCAGGGATCCATTCCCGCTCTCGTCACTCCCTTCACTGATGCTGGACAAGTAGATGAGGCCTCGTTCGTGGCCCACGTCGACTGGCAGATCAAAGAAGGCAGCAGCGGGCTCGTTCCGGTCGGTACGACCGGCGAATCTCCGACGCTGTCGCATGCCGAGCATAAACGGGTGGTGGAACTGTGCATCGAAGCCGCTGCCAAGCGCGTGCCTGTCATGGCCGGTGCCGGTTCGAACAATACACGTGAAGCAATCGAATTGGCTCAGCATGCGGAAAAGGCTGGCGCAGATGCTATTCTTGTCGTCACGCCCTATTACAACAAGCCGACGCAGAAGGGGCTGATTGCGCATTTTTCCGCGATCGCCGACGCGGTGAAGCTACCGATCTACATCTATAACATCCCGGGCCGGTCCGTGATCGACATGACGCCGGAAACGATGGGCGCGCTTGCCAAAGCCCATTCCAACATCGTTGGTGTCAAGGATGCGACCGGCAAGATTGAACGCGTGTCCGAGCAGCGCCTGACCTGTGGCAAGGAATTCAAACAGCTATCCGGCGAGGACGCTACGGCACTCGGGTTCAACGCTCATGGTGGAGTGGGCTGCATCTCGGTGGCGGCCAACGTGGCGCCACGCCTTTGCGCGGAGTTCCAGGCGGCGACGCTGGCCGGCGACTATGCGAAGGCGCTGGAATATCAGGATCGCCTGATGCCGCTGCACAAGGCAATCTTCCTTGAACCCGGCCTCTGTGGGGCGAAGTACGGCTTGGCGAAGCTTGGGCGCATGAGCCGCAACGTGCGTTCGCCGCTGGTGTCGACCCTGGAACCCGCTACAGAAGCGGCAATAGACGCCGCCATGCGCCATGCCGGCCTGCTGAACTGAAGGCAAGCCATGAGCCTGTCTTCACAGGCGGGCTCTGTTCCCTTACATAGAGGGCAAGAAAGTAGGGCGCGGTAGTCGCGCCCCCAAGCATTTGGAATGTGTCATGGCCCCCAAAGGCAGTGAGCGCGTGGTCAAGAAGATCGTGGCCGAGAACCGCAAGGCGCGCTTCAACTACGAGATCATCGATACCTACGAAGCCGGACTCGTGCTCAAGGGCACCGAGGTCAAATCGTTGCGTGAAGGCAAGGCCAATATCGCGGAGTCGTACGCTTCGGATGAGGATGGAGAGATCTGGTTGATCAATTCCTACCTGCCGGAATATCTGCAGGCAAACCGCTTCAACCATGAGCCGCGCCGCCGCCGCAAGCTCCTGCTCTCCAGCCGCGAGATCAATCGCCTGCGCGCGGGGATCAACCGCGAAGGCATGACCCTGATACCGTTGAAGATCTATTTCAACGATCGCGGCCGCGCCAAAATGGAACTGGCGCTTGCCAAGGGCAAGAAGCTGCACGACAAGCGCGAGTCCGAGAAGGAGCGCGATTGGAACCGGCAAAAGAGCCGTCTTCTCAAGGATAACGGCTAATCAACAGCATGGCCGGCATTTCCGCCGGACAGCACGGTGACGAATTGCTCGGTTTAAGCTTCCAGATCGGTTGACGTCGCAGTCTCGGTCGGCCGCGGCGGCCGCTCCGAGGGATCGCGGCCGATTTCGCTCTTCAATGACAGAAGGTCTATGAAGTGATCGGCTTGTCGCCGAAGGTCGTCCGCAATCATCGGAGGTTGCGTTGCCATCGTCGAGATGACGGAGACCTTGCGGCCTTTGCGCTGCAGTGCCTCGACCAACGTCGTGAAATCGCCATCACCGGAGAAGATGACGAGATGATCGACGGTCTCCGATTGCTCCATGGCATCGATTGCAAGCTCGATATCCAT
Organism: Hyphomicrobiales bacterium; assembly: GCA_900466605.1. Lineage (GTDB taxonomy): Bacteria > Pseudomonadota > Alphaproteobacteria > Rhizobiales > Rhizobiaceae > Rhizobium. Next base: position 117,618 of record UBMU01000030.1, on the reverse strand, counting down.
GTTGCCCTTGATCTTTCGGCGGCCCATCGAATCCGTGAATTCCTTTGCCGGCTTCGTCACCACCTTGTAACCGTTGTAGTCCAGCCAGTCGATCAGCGGGCGAATGGAGGAATATTCCTGGTCTTCGATGAGGGCCGTGTAGTAGTAGGCGCGCAGGAGATAGCCGCGTTTTTGGAATGCCTTCAACAGTTTACGGTAGTCGATATCGAAACCAAGGCTTTTGGACGCAGCGTAGAGATTGGCGCCATCGATAAAAAGAGCAATTTTTTCGCGTGGATCAAACATCCCCTACCAATCCAATGTGAGCAATCTTGGTGCTTCCGTCAAAGACTCAAAAAAACAATGAGTTATGCGGCCGCCTGGAACAATTCTTACTTTATGAACTATTCATATAAGAGAGATTTAGGGCAGGATTCGCGATATTCCAAGCAACTTTTGGTAGAAATTCGCTTTCCGTTTCAAAATTCACAGTCTTCGTCGGCTGAGATACCGTGCAATGAAAACTTGAATTTGCCCGGTTTTAATTGTATCGGGCGTGTTAATCCCGAGATCACGACCGTAAAGGACAGGCAATGGCCCGTGTCACAGTAGAAGACTGCATCGATAAAGTTGAGAACCGCTTCGAGCTGGTTCTGCTTGCCAGCCATCGTGCCCGACTGATTTCGCAGGGCGCCTCGATCACCATTGATCGTGACAACGACAAGAACCCGGTTGTGGCTCTACGCGAGATCGCCGACGAGACGCTTTCGCCGGACGATCTCAAGGAAGATCTGATCCACTCGCTGCAGAAGCATGTCGAAATCGACGAACCCGAGCCCGATCCGGCAAGCCTCATCGCCGCAGGCGGCGTCGCTGCGGCCGACACCGAGGAGCAGGAAGATCTGCCGGAAACGGTCACTTTCGACCAGATGTCGGAAGAAGAGCTTCTGGCTGGCATCGAGGGCCTCGTGCCGCCGGAAAAGAGCGACGATTACTAATCGTCAACCTTGCGCCATTATTGCTTAGGCATATTATGCATATCATGTGCGCCAATCCGTGATTGGCGCGCTTTTCTTTTGTAATGGAGTGGCTTCGGGATGATGCGGCAGTACGAGCTCGTGGAGCGGGTTCAGAAATATAAGCCCGACGCCAACGAAGCCCTGCTGAACAAAGCCTATGTCTATGCAATGCAAAAGCATGGGCAACAGAAGCGTGCCAGCGGCGATCCCTACATTTCGCATCCCCTGGAAGTCGCTGCCATCCTGACCGATATGCATCTCGACGAGTCGACGATCGCGGTCGCTCTGCTTCACGATACCATCGAGGATACGACGGCGACCCGCGCCGAGATCGATGAGCTCTTCGGCGAGGATATCGGTCGGCTGGTCGAGGGGCTGACAAAGATCAAGAAACTGGATCTCGTCACCAAGAAGGCGAAACAGGCCGAAAATCTGCGCAAGCTGCTGCTGGCGATCTCCGATGACGTCCGCGTGCTTCTCGTCAAGCTGGCCGATCGCCTGCACAACATGCGTACCCTCGATCACATGTCGCCGGAAAAGCGTGCGCGCATTTCCGAAGAGACGATGGATATCTATGCGCCGCTTGCCGGACGCATGGGTATGCAGGACATGCGCGAGGAGCTGGAAGACCTCTCCTTCCGCCACATCAATCCTGAAGCCTATGAGACTGTCACCAAGCGCCTCGAAGAGCTTTCGAAGCGCAACGAGGGGCTGGTCAAGAAGATCGAAACCGAGTTGGGCGATCTCCTGGTTGCGAACGGGCTGAGCGGTACCACCGTCAAAGGCCGCCAGAAGAAACCTTACTCCGTGTTTCGCAAGATGCAGTCAAAGTCGCTGTCCTTCGAGCAGCTTTCTGACGTCTACGGTTTCCGTATCATCGTCGAAGATATTCCGGCCTGCTACCGGGCTCTCGGTATCGTCCATACGCGCTGGCGCGTCGTTCCAGGACGCTTCAAGGACTATATCTCCACGCCGAAGCAGAATGACTACCGCTCGCTGCACACGACGATCGTAGGCCCGTCCAGCCAGCGTATTGAGCTGCAGATCCGCACCAAGCGCATGCATGAGATAGCGGAATTCGGCATTGCCGCACATACGCTCTACAAGGATGGCGCCTCCACGTCGGACAACGATATTCTCTCGCGCGAGTCCAACGCCTATTCATGGCTGCGACACACAATCGAGGCGCTGGCCGAAGGGGACAGCCCAGAGGAGTTCCTGGAGCACACTAAGCTTGAGCTGTTCCAGGATCAGGTCTTCTGCTTCACGCCGAAGGGCAAGCTGATCGCACTCCCGCGCGGCGCAACGCCGATTGACTTCGCCTACGCGGTTCACACCAACATCGGCGATACCACGGTAGGTGCCAAGATCAACGGCCGTATCATGCCGCTCGTGACCCGACTGGCGAATGGCGACGAAGTCGAGATCATTCGTTCAGGAGTGCAGGTGCCGCCCGCAGCTTGGGAGGAGATCGTCGTCACGGGCAAGGCCAGGGCTGCGATTCGTCGCGCCACGCGATTGGCGATCCGCAAGCAATATGCCGGTCTTGGCCACCGTATTCTGGAGCGTACCTTCGACCGGGCCGGGAAGGTCTTTTCGCGAGAGGCAATGAAGCCGGCATTGCATAGGCTTGGGCAGAAGGATGTCGAAGACGCCATCGCTGCCGTTGGTCGCGGCGAAATGTCTTCGCTGGATGTCCTTCGTGCCGTCTATCCGGATCATCTGGAAGAGCGCGTGACGGCGAAGCCGAGCGGCGATGATGGCTGGTTCAATGTTCGAAGCGCATCCGGGATGATCTTCAAGATTCCGGGCAAAGCAAAAGACCTGCCGCCTGACATTGATTTGGATGCGGTGCCGATCCGCGGCATCTCCAGCAATGTCGACGTTCAGTTTGCGCCTACGGGCGCGGTTCCCGGCGACCGTATCGTCGGTATCATGAAGGCGACCGAAAAGGGTAACGCGATCACCATCTATCCGATCCAGTCGCCGGTGCTGCAGCGTTTCGATGATCAGCCGGATCGCTGGATCGACGTTCGCTGGGATCTCGATGAAGCCAACAAATCCCGCTTCATGGCGCGGATCATGGTCAATGCGCTGAACGAACCAGGGACTCTGGCAAAACTTGCGCAAACGGTCGCGGGCGTTGACGTCAACATTCGCGTGTTCAACACGGTTCGCGTCGCAACCGACTTTACCGAGATGACGCTGGACGTCGAAGTATGGGATCTCCGGCAGTTGAACCAACTGCTTGCTCAGTTGAAGGATCTCGAATGCGTAGCCACTGTCCGCAGACTCTATGAATAAGCAGTGCAGGCTGTTTGGCTGACGTTTGCACATTTTATGATCGTTTTGTGACCAAAGTCGCACGGATAAAAGGCTAGATATGCACTGACCGCATGGCTGCGTTCGTGTTAGAGCGTTGGTAATTGCAGTCGCGAGCGCCTATCTTCTGGTCATCAACAAGTGAACAGAAGATGAGGCAAGAAAATGTTTACACCGATCAAGAAGATCGCCCGCGCTTTGCGTGCCCCCACTGCTGAAGAGCGCGAATTGGCCTACCTGAATGGCTCGTTTGACCGTATCGATCTCGAGTATCGTCAGCGTCAGGTTGACCGCGGTCTCTTCCGCGCCCGCTAATATCGGGTTTGTACTTGAAGAATGGAAGGGGCGTATTGCATATCGCGCCCCTGGTGAATGCTCAGTCTATCGCAACTAAATAACGACTGAGATAGTTTGACGCTCTTGTCACGCCGGTGCGGGTTGCACTACATACGCGCCATGTTGTTCAGACGTCGAAAACCTGCTGGATTTCCTGAAAAGATCCGTGAGTTGCTATGGCCCCGCAAGGGGTTCTTGCGACCGGCCCGCTATCTCACGATGCGTGTTCTGCGCTTGACCGCGTCACCGCACGCCGTCGCCATGGGCGTTGCCGCAGGAATATTCGTATCCTGGACCCCGTTTATCGGCGTCCATTTCGTCATGGCATTCGTGCTGACTTACCTCTTTTCCGGCAATATGGTCGCGGCCGCGCTCGGCTGCGCGGCTTTCGGCAATCCGCTGACCTATCCGTTTATCTGGGGCGCGACCTGGGAGATCGGTCATCTGCTGCTTGCGCGGCACGATACGATGCCGGGTCAGACGATTGATCTCGGCGCGTTGTTTCATGAGCTGCATTTCCGCGAGCTATGGCGTCCAGTTCTTGAGCCGATGCTTGTCGGCTCCATCCCGCCGGCACTTTTGACCTCCGTGATCGTTTACTTCGGAACCTTCTACACTGTGAAGGGCTTCCAGAAACGCCGTCGCGAACGCTTGATGGAGCGTGCTCGCATGCGGCTGTTACATCCATCACAGGAAACCGTATGATCATCGGCATCGGCAGCGATCTCATCGATATCAGGCGCGTTGAGAAATCTCTCGAACGCTTCGGAGAGCGCTTCACCAATCGCTGCTTCACCGAGGTCGAGAGGGCAAAATCGGATCGGCGTGCCAATCGCGCGGCGTCGTATGCCAAGCGTTTTGCTGCCAAGGAGGCCTGCTCCAAGGCACTTGGGACGGGTATGGCGCAAGGTGTGTTCTGGAGAGATCTCGGCGTTGTGAACCTGCCGAGCGGCAAGCCGACCATGAAGCTGACGGGTGGGGCGGCCGAGATGTTGCGGTCGCTGCTACCGGCAGGCCACAAGGCTGCCATTCATTTGACCATAACTGACGATTACCCCTTGGCGCAGGCTTTTGTCATCATCGAAGCCCTGCCGGATCTATCTGACCCAGCGACCTAGAGTCGCTTTTAATGCTGGCGCCATTGCCGCAATCGGCCGAAGCCGCTAGAGAGAAGCAAACAAGAGTTGCGCCCGTAGCGGTGCATTGAAGGAATAAGACTGCGTGTCCGAGAAAGTCGAAACCAAGCCGAACGCCCTCTGGGAAAACATCAAGGTCATCGCCCAGGCGCTGATTTTGGCAATGGTTATCCGAACGGTGTTTTTTCAGCCGTTCACGATCCCGTCCGGCTCGATGATGCCGACTCTGCTGGTTGGCGACTACATCTTCGTCAACAAGTTCGCTTACGGCTATTCGAAATATTCGCTGCCTTTCTCGCCGGACCTGTTCAGCGGTCGCATCTTCGCGAGTGAGCCGAAGCGCGGCGATATCGTTGTCTTCCGCTTCCCTCCGAACCCGGAAGTCGACTACATCAAGCGTCTGGTCGGTTTGCCTGGTGATCACATTCAGGTCAGGGAAGGCGTCCTCTACATCAATGGCAAGGCGGTCCCGAAAGTGCCGGACGGCACGTTCAATTCCGACTACGCGCAGGATCCGGGCCAGGATGTACCGGTTTTCCGCGAAACTTTGGATGATGGCGTCACCTATGACACGCTGGACCAGTCTCCCGTTTCGCGTGGAGACAATACCCGCGAGTTCATCGTTCCTGAAGGTCACTACTTCATGATGGGCGACAATCGCGACAACTCGCTCGACAGCCGTTTCGACGTTGGCTTCGTGCCTGCGGAGAACCTCGTCGGTCGCGCGAGTGTCATCTTCTTCTCGCTTGGCAACGACACGTCGTTCCGCGAAATCTGGAAGTGGCCAGCGAACATGCGTTGGGATCGCCTTTTCAAGGTTGTTGAATGAGTAAGGCGCAGACGCTCTCGGCGGCTGATCGGACAAGGCTTGAAGCCCTGATTGGTTACGAGTTCGCCGAGAAAGAGCGGCTGGATCGGGCGTTGACTCATGCGAGTGCGCGCACGCAAAAAGGTGGCAACTACGAACGCCTGGAGTTTCTTGGCGACCGCGTCCTTGGTCTCTGCGTGGCCGAATTGCTCTTCCGTACGTTTGGTGCAGCGGCCGAGGGCGAACTTTCGGTCCGCCTCAACCAGCTCGTCAGCGCGGATACTTGCGCCGAGGTCGCCGATGAACTCGGTTTGCATCTTTTCATTCGTACCGGTGCCGACGTCAAGAAGCTGACCGGAAAGCGCATGATGAACGTTCGCGCCGATGTGGTCGAAAGCCTCATCGCGGCGATCTACCTCGACGGCGGCCTGGAAGTCGCCCGGCGGTTTATACTGAAGTTCTGGGAGAAGCGGGCAGCGCGCGCCGACGGCGCGCGGCGCGATGCGAAGACAGAGCTGCAGGAATGGTCGCATGCCAAATTCGGCGTCACGCCGAACTATCGGGTTGAAGAACGCACCGGACCGGATCATGATCCGCGCTTCACGGTGACGGTTGAGGTCGCCGGTGTTCAACCCGAAACGGGGATTGAACGCTCAAAGCGAGCTGCAGAGCAGGTCGCAGCCACAAGAATGCTGGAACGCGAAGGCATTTGGCAGAAATCCTCTGCCGGAAACTGACGGGATAAATGACGGAAGAACACGATATGGCGGATGACGCCCCTGAAACTGCGGGTGCGACACGGTCGGGCTTCGTCGCGCTGATCGGGGCGACCAACGCCGGTAAGTCGACGCTGGTCAATCGCCTGGTCGGCGCTAAGGTCTCCATCGTCAGCCATAAGGTACAGACGACGCGCGCCATCGTGCGCGGTATCGCGATCCACGACAATGCTCAGGTGGTGTTCATGGATACGCCGGGTATCTTCAAGCCGCGTCGGCGGCTCGACCGCGCTATGGTCACGTCGGCCTGGGGCGGTGCAAAGGATGCTGACCTGATCATGCTGCTGGTCGACAGCGAACGTGGTCTGCGCGGCGATGCGGACGCTATTCTTGAGGGCCTCAAGGAGGTGCATCAGCCGAAGATTCTCGTCTTGAACAAGATCGATCGGGTCAAACGCGAAGACCTGCTGGCGCTTTCTGCTGCTGCCAACGAGAAAATAGACTTCACCCACACCTTCATGATCTCGGCCGAGAACGGCTCGGGATGTGACGACGTCATGGATTATCTGGCAAAGACGCTGCCTGAGGGCCCCTGGTATTATCCGGAAGACCAGATTTCCGACCTTCCGATGCGCCAGCTTGCTGCGGAAATCACGCGCGAAAAGCTGTTTCTGCGCCTGCATCAGGAGCTTCCCTATTCGTCGCACGTCGAAACGGAGAAGTGGGAAGAGCGCATGGATGGTTCGGTCCGGATCGAGCAGGTGATCTACGTCGAACGCGACAGCCAGAAGAAGATCGCACTCGGCAAGGGCGGCGAAACCATCAAGGCAATTTCGTCGGCATCACGCCGGGAGCTTTCCGAAATCCTCGAGCAGCCGGTTCATCTTTTCCTGTTTGTGAAGGTTCGTGAAAACTGGGGTGACGACCCGGAGCGCTTCCGCGAAATGGGGCTGGACTTCCCCAAGTAGAACCGACTGCTTCTACAGCATTGTTTCCGCGGTAAAAACTGTCTTCGCGTGGAACAACCATCGGTCTTTGCGTGTTGTCATGGGAAAGCGTCGCCAATCCGGGTGGCGCGCTTCCTTAAAGGGCCTGTATGGCGACGGCGCGTCCCACTCACTCGTTCAAGACACCTTGCGAACGCTGTCCGCTGCGTGCGATTCCGACATTCCGTGAATTCAGCAGCGAAGAACTCGAGTTCGTTTCGAAGTTCAAAAGAGGCGAGCTGGCCGCGGATGCGGGCGCTACGATCCTCGTCGAAGGTGCACATAGCGCGCACCTGTTCACCGTTCTCTCCGGCTGGGGCTTTCGCTACAAGACGCTTGAGGACGGACGCCGGCAAATCCTGAACTACGTGATGCCTGGAGATCTGATCGGTCTCCAGGGAACGATCATGGGGGAAATGCAGCACTCCGTCGAAGCGTTGTCACCCGTGTCGCTCTGCGTCTTCGAACGCGACAAGCTCATGGCCCTCTACAACAAGCATGCGTCGCTGGCTTTCGATATCACCTGGATTGCCGCTCAGGAGGAACGTATGCTTGACGAGCACCTGCTGAGCATCGGCCGCCGGACGGCGCTCGAACGAGCTGCCTACCTCATCGCCTTCCTGTTCGAGCGCGGAAGGCAGATGAAGCTATTCAACGGTCATGCCTCGATTCCGATCACGCAGCAGCATGTGGCAGATACATTGGGGCTCTCGATAGTCCATACAAACAAGACACTGAAAAAGCTTGCCAATCGCAATCTTATCCGCTGGCAGGAGCGCGCCTGCGAAGTCCTCGACGGCAAGGGGTTGATGGATGCTGCCGGTTGGGAGGGGCTTGGAGAAAAAGTCCGCCCGTTCATATGATACGCGCAAGCGGTATGTCTTTTTTAAATGCATACTAGGCGTTGCGGACCTAATGTCGCCTCACCATCTTTCTTCCTGGTTTGCTTTTTATCGACCCGAAACGAAAAAGCGGCTATGCAAGCTAAGCGGTAAGAAGTCGTCGGCCAGCGAGCCGTGGGGCATCAAGGGTGGAAATCCGGGAAATGCAAGTGCCGAGCGTCTTAGATGATACTCAGCGAGGGGCGTATTGGGTATGAAGGCAAACCGTGTTCTGGTCCTTGAGGACAGTTTGATCATTGCGATGGAAGCCGAGGATATCCTCCGCCAGGTGGGCGTGGAAACGATTGGTATTGTCAGCAGCCTTGATCAGGCGATGGAAGCGACCAAGACCGAAACGTTCGATTTCGCGCTGCTGGACGTCAATCTCGGCGAAGTCATGAGCTTCGACTTTGCCCGTCATTTGGCAGACAACAACATCCCGTTCGGGTTTGTGAGCGGTTATTCCGACACGAAGGACTTTCCCGAAGACCTTCAGAATGTGCCGCTGCTCGTTAAGCCGTTTGGTGAGGCGGCGATGCGCGAGTTCCTTCAGAAGCTGTTTCCTGCAAGCGCCTGACCGCCTTTCCATGACAGAGCGTCGGCGTTGCGGTAGGGTCGAATCGTAAAGTTCAGAGTTCGCTTCCGATGCAGTGGCAAGACCGGGCAATCATCTTGGGTATCAAGCGCCACGGCGAGACGAGTGTCATCGCCGAGGTGATGACGCGTGAACGCGGCCGCCATCTCGGCATGGTCCGTTCCGGTCGATCACGGACCATGCAGCCTGTCCTTCAACCCGGCAACGAGGTCGAGGTGACATGGCGCGCACGCCTTGACGAGCACCTTGGCGAGTTCCGCATCGAGCCGCTGACGTTGCGAGCCGCGCGCCTGATGGAAACAGCGACGGCCGTCTATGGAGTGCAGGCGATGGGCGCGCTGCTGCGGTTGCTGCCCGAGCGCGATCCGCATCCGCATCTTTTCCAGGCTCTCGAGGTGATCCTCGACAATCTCCACAATCCCGCGGACGCCGGTGAGCTCTTCGTCCGTTTCGAACTCGCGGTTCTGAACGATCTGGGCTTCGGCCTGGACTTGACCGAATGCGCTGCCACAGGCGCGCGCTCCGATCTTGCCTACGTGTCGCCGAAGTCGGGCAGGGCGGTCAGCCGGGCCGCGGGCGCTCCGTGGGCCGACAAGATGCTGCTCCTGCCGCCATTCCTGAGCGGTGAGGAAAACCGCGCAGCCGATCTCGACAGCCTCAACGCCGCGTTTCGGCTGACAGCATTTTTTCTGGATCGCCATGTATACGAGCCGCGTGGAGTGGAGGCGGCTACCGCGCGCGAGGGCTTCGTGCAGGCGGCGCTGAAAGCATTGAAGGCGGCGGCAGCCACGCAGGACGAACTGCGGGCCTGACGTTTTTCATTGGCGAAAAATATCATGCAGTACTGACGGTTTACGGGCCTCGCCCGTATTCGTATGTCGATCGCATGCGTTAAGCGATCGGAGGAATACGCCATGCTGACCAAGCCCGATGAGACGACTACGATAAATCTCTGGAACGGTTACGAAATCCCGCGATTGGGTATGGGTTGCTGGGCGATAGGGGGACCCTTCTATGCTGGCGACACGCCGCTCGGCTGGGGGGAGGTCGATGACAACGAGTCCGTCGCCGCCATTCATCGCGCAATCGAACTCGGCATCCGTTTCTTCGATACCGCTTCGAACTACGGAGCCGGGCATTCGGAGGAAGTTCTCGGACAGGCGATCGGCAACCGCGCCGATATTGTCATCGCGACCAAGTTCGGTTTTGCAACCGACCCCGAGACGAAGCAGGCGACTGGCGCGTTCACTGACCCGGATTTCATCAGGCGCTCGGCCGAAACGTCGCTGCGTCGGTTGAAGAGGGAGCGATTGGATCTGTTCCAGTTTCATCTGAACGACTTCCCGCTTGAGCAGTCCGATGACGTCTTCGAAACGCTGGAGAAACTGCACAGCGAGGGCAAAATTGATGCCTTCGGGTGGAGTACGGACTATCCCGATCGTGCTGCACGATATGCCAACCGCCCCGGGTTTGTTTCCGTTCAGCATACGATGAACGTCTTCGAGCCGGTGCCGGAGATGATTCAGGTGATTGAACGACATGGGTTGATCTCCATCAACCGCGGGCCGCTTGCGATGGGATTGCTCAGCGGAAAATTCACCGTCGCAACGAAAGTCGGCGACAAGGATGTTCGCGGTGCGAGCCTCGACTGGATGGTCTACTTCAAGGATGGGCGCATCGCGCCGGAGTTCGCAGGGCGATTGGAAGCGGTCCGCGAGTTGCTGAAGTCAGGCGGACGAACGCTCACCCAAGGGGCTCTGGCATGGCTCTGGGCGCGATCGCCTCGAACCTTACCGATCCCAGGATTCCGCACGGTCGCGCAGGTGGAAGAGAACGCTGGCGCGCTGGCTAGGGGGCCACTATCGCCGGCGGTGATGAAGGAAATCGATGCGGCGCTTGCGCAACTCAGGGTCTAGGCGCGGCTGCGAATCTTGAAAGCCCAGCCTTCGGGCCTTTTTTCGATGACCTTGGCCTGATCGCCGACGGCAATCCGGCCGGTTCCGCGCGGGGTGACATTCCAGCCGAAGAGCGGGCCGGGTACGCGCCGATCCGCTGACATGCGAATGCGCCCCATGGCTGGCATCGGGTTGGGAACGTCTCGCGATCCGGTCGATTGGTCCTGTGTTGTCATTATGCAGCGTGCGCAGGGCTTCACGAGATCGAAACGGATGCCACCGATTTCGATGGCGGCCCAGCGATCTTCCGCCCAAGCCTCCTCGGTGTCGATAACGACGTTGGGTCGGAACCGCTCCATGCCGACACCACCTTCGCCGTGCTTCTCAAGGTCGGCATTGAGCGCCCGCAAGGAACCGGTTGTCGTCACCAGGATCTGGTAGCCATCGGCAAATGTGACGGGCGTGCCTTCGCCGGCCCACTCCGCGCTTGCGGAGCGCTTGGCGTCCTGATCGAAAAACACAAGTTTTACCTCTCGCCCGAGCCAAGCCGAAAGTTCGCCATTTGTTGCATCATCAGCAACCGCGGCGTTGACGATGGACTTCCAGATCGAAACATCCATCCGCTGCGCAGCCACAGGAAACTGTGCAGACATTTGCTTGTCGCCCATGGTGAGAAGGAGCTCCGATGATCCGGACTGCACTGCAATCCGGGCAAGATCGGGCAATTCCCGCTGCGTGATGAAGTGGCCGTTCCGATCGGTGATCATCGCGCGCCGGTCGCCTGGCAAGCCGAATGCGTCGACCTCGGTTGACGGTAGGGCAATGCCGCGGGCGCTCTTGAGCGGATAGATGAAAAGATCGGTGATATGCATCATATGCTCCTAGATTTCGTCCATGAATGCCGCGAGGAAATCTCGTAGCCGTTGGTCGCGGGTGGCTGCAAGTGCCCGGCCGGCCTCTGTTTGAAAGCCGTCAGCCAGTTTGAACAGCTTGGTCTGGAAGTGGTCGATCACATATCGCTTGTCATCAAGCTCGCGATCGCTGCCGGCCGGATCGAAAGGATCATAGAGCGCCGACGACATTCGCCCGCCGATATAGAAGCAGCGGCCCGCGCCGACCATGCCTATCGCATCCAGCCGATCTGCGTCCTGCAGGATCTTCGCCTCCAGGCTCTCCGGTGTGATGTTTGCGGAGAAGCTGTGGGCGACGATCGCGTGTGCAACCGCTGCGATGTCGTCTCGGGCCCAGCCGAGCTCCACGAGAATAGCGCGTGCCTTATCTGCCGCCAGCGCTGACGCCTTCGATCGCATGGGCGAATTCTTCTCAACGGCCACGCAGTCATGCAGGAGGACGGCAGCTGCCAGGATCCTTGCATCGCCACCCTCGATAGCCTGGATCCGCATCGCGTTCTTGAAGACACGCAAGACGTGCGCCACGTCATGCGAGCCGTCGTCGCCCTCCGATGAATGGGGCAAGAGCTCGGTGGCAAGCTTTTCGTAGGGAGCAAAGGCCTTCGCCTGGAACATGTGGTCACCGCGTTGGAAGAGGGTGTCCTTCCATAAACGCAGGGAACACGAGTCGCAACGAAGAGCGCACTAGCTCGCTCGAGCGCTGGTATACTCCTGCAGCGGTCGCGCCAACAGATAAGGCACATCGGCGGCAGGCCGCGGCGGACTGATGTGATACCCTTGAATCTCGTCGCAAGCTTCACGCTGCAGCAACGCCAGTTGCTCCCCCGTTTCGACGCCTTCCACGGTGACGCGCATACCGAGCGCGTCACCGAGAAGGATGATGGCGCGCATTATGGCAAAGGCTTCCTTGTCTTCGACGATGCCGTTGACGAACGATTTGTCGATCTTGATCTTGTCGAACGGGAACCGCCGAAGATAGCTTAGCGATGAATAGCCGGTTCCAAAATCGTCCATGGCGATGCGAATGCCACTCTGCTTCAGCACGTGCAGGATCGGCACGGCCTCATCGAGATTTTCCATCAGCACGCTTTCGGTGATCTCGACTTCCAATCGGCTGGCCGGAAGCTGCGCTGCGGCGAGAGCGGCAGTCACGTCGCTCGGCAGGTCGCTGTTCGTGAACTGAATTGCCGATACGTTGACAGCGATTTTGATATCATTCGGCCAGTGCACTGCATCGCGGCAGGCGCGATGCAGCACCCAGCGTCCAATGTCGACCACCAGGCCGACCTCTTCGGCAAGAGGGATGAACTCCATCGGAGGAACCCGGCCACGCGTCGGGTGGTTCCATCGCAGAAGTGCCTCGAAACCGCAAATTCGCCGCTGGCCAAGATCGTAGAGTGGCTGATAGTGAAGCTCGAACTCCTCGCGCGCGACCGCCTTGCGTAAATCCGCTTCCAACGCATGCCGCGCTTCGATCTCAGCTTCCATCTCGGCGGTGAAGAAACGCTCTCCCTTTCCGCCGCTGCTCTTGGCGTGTGAGAGGGCGACGCCAGCATGCTTCAACAGGACATCCGTTTCCGTTCCGTCCTGCGGACTGACCGCGATCCCCATCGAGACGCTGAGTTCTACGGCTTTGTCCCCGCGGAAGAACGGTTCCGACAGTTCGCGACGGATCTGGTCGGCAAGAGCAGTGACATTCCATGGTTGCTGCCGCCCGGATTGGAGGATGGCGAATTCGTCCGAGCCGAGACGCGCGAGAACGTTGCCGGCGCCCGCCGACATGCGGATGCGCTCGGCGACTTGTCTCAGGATCTTGTCACCGGCCGAAACCCCAAGTGTGTTATTGATCGATTTGAAGCGATCAAGATTGAGGTGGACGAGGGCGACCTGTTCGTCCGGCTTCCGGCTCGCTAGCGCCGCATCTATGTGCTCCCGGAGGCTGATGCGGTTCGGAAGGCCCGTCAGAGGGTCGTGATGGGCGAGATAGGCGATGCGCTCGGCCGCCTTTCGGTCTTCGGTGATGTCGGCGTGGATCGAAATATTGCTCCCGTCGGGCAGTACGGTGATGACACTTTGAACGGTGCGGCCGTCTTCCATCACCCATTCGCGGTGGCGGATGTATCCCCCCTTGGAGGTGACGTTCCGCAAACGCGAAACCTTTTTTTCGACGCGTTCGGTCCCGCGGATTTTCGCGATTAAGGAGCCCATCGAAGTTCCGGGAAAGACGGCTTCCGCGCTGAACCCGAATAGTTGCTGGAAACCGATGTTGCAGGCAATCAACCGCTGCTCCGTGTCGAAGACACTCAGGCCCTGCGGCAGGTTGTCGAGAACGATCCCGAAGAGGCGCTTCTGCTCAGCGAGATCTTCCTGCGTGGCGGCGAGGCTGCCTTTCAGCCTGCCGTTTTCTTGGTTGAGCTGGTAAGAAAGATCCTCGGCGGCGCGCTGCTTTCCTGTCTGCAGCCGGTATGTTTCTACGACGAGATCCATCAGGCGCTGAGCATTGACGGATCCGTCCTCATTGACAGCGGTCGTGCATTGTTGCCGAAAAAGGGATTTAGCGTCCATTTACGGCGATCCCAGCTTCGGGAGAGGCGGGCGCGAAAACGGAGCCCGGTGAGCCTGCTGCTAACCCGTAGTTTCGACGCGGTGCGCCAGACATGAAAAGACCTTCTGAAACAATTCAAAAACTAGCGTCGATACAATTTAAACTCATCGGTGCTGTCCCACCGTGGCAAAGATAATCCGTCGGCCGCATTAAAATTCTATTGCAACGCAAACGAATATATCTCAGGCGATATATTTGATCGCTTGCTCTGAAACACCAGCAAATGCAGGCCATGTGAGCCTGGATTGCTCGCGGCAGATGCGTCAGCATCACACTTTGTCAATCATGGTTAATGTGGTGTTAACAGCTTATTGACGCGGTGCGCAAATCAGTTTAACGACCGGTTAGTCTTTGATTTTCCAACCTCGTATTGCGTGCAAACGTCACCGACAAGGCGGTGAAAGGAGGTTTGTATGAGCCGTGTTTCATCGGTTACTGATACGTCTTATGCGTATCTCGCGACATTGTCGCGGCTGGACACAAATGGCGACGGCGTGTTGAGCCGTGGCGAACGAGCGGCTGATGATAAGCCGGGCATTCTGACGCAGCTGGGTGAAGGAGACCGAACCCAGGAGTTTGCGCCAAAGTTTTCCGATGGCGTGCTTGCGTTCATGATGGGTACGCGGCAAGGCGGAAGCGTCAACTTAGAGCAGCAGTCCCAGCAGAGCACTTCTTACGACCTGTATAAAAGCACCTACGGTCAGTACGATCTCGATACCGTTGCTTGATTTTGTCGCGTTCGGATTGCAAAGGTCGGCCCAGGTGGCCGGCCTTTGCCGTTGATTGAGGAACAGCTTCACGCCTCGCACGTTGGAAACAGCGATGCAAAGAAGGAAGCTCCAATGAAAACAGTCCTCTCGATTGCCGCTCTAGCGTTCATTGCGGTCTCTTCAGCCACTGTGGCTCAAGACAGGCAAACGGCCATTGCAGACTTTGTTGGCGGCACGGGAAAAGCGAGCGGTCGAGCCACGCTGACGGCTGCGGCGAGCGGCGGCGTACTGATTGAAGTCGAAGTGGCTGGATTGCCTGCAAACAGATGGGTTGCATTCCATGTTCACGAGACCGGCAGCTGCGATGCTGCCGGGCATCACGAGTCGGCCGGAAAGCATTTCAATCCGACCAATGCCGAGCACGGGCTGCTGGCCGCCAAAGGATCACACGCCGGTGACATTCCCAATCAGTATGTCGGGCAGGATGGTATTTTGCGGGCGCAGATCTTTGACGGCATGGTAACACTTGACGGCAAGACAGACGGGATCCGCGGCCGGGCGCTGATCGTTCACGCCAATTCCGATGACTATCGAAGCCAGCCTGCAGGGGACGCGGGTGAGCGGCTGGCATGCGGCGTCATCAAGTGAGCCTTGTTGCTCTCGTTCCGGCGCCCCGTCAGCGATAGTAATATCGCTCCGTGTACCACTCGCTCGATGCCATGGGCTTATCCGTTGCAATCCACCGCCCGACGCTGCTCGTTTCGAGCAGGTCGGCTGTTGTGCGATCCTCCAATCCGATGAAAATGATGTTTGTAGTTTCACGCAGCCGGGGATCGGTACTCAAGCCTATGCGGCTGTCGCTTGCCGAATGCAGGAGGCTCATCCTGATGTAGAAGAACTCGGCTTGATGATCTGCCTTGTTTCCCTGGTTGAATGCATGGGCAACATCGATGACGGACTTATGGGGGCCGTTGTAGACGGTGATCATTTCGTTGAGCCCAAATGTCGCTGCATAGAGTGCGATCGAGGTTGTGGGGACAGGAGTCGTAACGCCGGTGCCCAAGTCTATCTGCTGGCCGAGGAAACTGGTTTTCCCAAGGTCGAGGTCGCCACGAAAGAAATAGGAGAACCGATCACGCGTCAGATAAATCGCCTGCCACCGAAACCGAGCATAGACGTCGGATGTGCCGGTGAGGCCGTTCAGCGTGGCCAAGCAGCTCACAAACGTATCGCGGTAGTTCTGCAGTGACATCGATCAACCTCCGATGAGAGGTTAACCGGTATCGAGTCAAAACGTTCCGACGGTCGTCTCGTCCAAAGCCAGTGTGAAAGGCGCGTTTCCGTCCGCTTCCGCGCCCCTGCCGATCGCGCGAGCCGCATCGACCAGCCGTCCCCTGCGACCGAGTATGTCGTCACCGATCTGAACGAGCCGCGCGTTGGGTGTTGCATAGGGGGATGCCGCGCGCAGCCGGCGAACGAGCACCATGTCGTCTTGCTCGGGCGACAACGACAGAGCGGCAATCAAGGCGGCAGCGGGCGAGCGCGACACGCCCATCCAACAGTGGATCAGAAGCGGTGCCCTACGATCCCAGTCGTGCGCGAAATCGATGATCTCCCGCACGTGGGTTTCATCCGGCGCAACAAGATTTCCGGTGCCCTTGAAGGCGATATCGTTCATGTTGAGGAGAAGGTGCCGATGGGCCTGAATCACGGCAGGTCGATGGAAGGCCTGCTCCTTCGCCATCAGGCTGATCATCTCACGGGCGCCATGCCTGACTGCCATCTCGGCGATCCGAGCAAGAGGGGCGACAACGATGAAAGTCATGCTTTGCCGCTCCGCATCGCCTCGATTGCCTCGAATCGTTCACAAAACAGGCGCTGAGCCTCGATCGCCGGAAGCGGGGTCATCAACAGCATATCCTTCGTGATTCCACGCGGCTGGCCGAAGAATTTCTGTGCTTCCGTCGAGGTAAACCCGGCAAGTTGCGTTGCCTCGAAGTAGGCGGCGATGGTGTCGGCCTTCTTGATCCTGTCCTTGAGTTCGCGTGTCGCATGAGGCGGTAGGCCGAAGCGCAGGTGGACGGCCGCTTCCAGCCGTTTTTCAACGGCTTTGTATCCGCCGCCCACGACCGACTTGAAAGGCGAAATCATGTCGCCGATGACGTACTCCGGCGCATCGTGTAGCAGTGCCATCAGGCATTGTTCTGCTGTCGCATCGTTGAGCCGGCGGAAGATGTCCTCCACGACAAGGCAGTGCTGCGCGACCGAGAATGCGTGATCCCCTGAAGTCTGTCCGTTCCAGCGGGCAACTCGCGCCAGCCCGTGTGCGATATCGCTAAGCTCGACGTCGAGCGGCGAGGGGTCGAGCAGATCGAGCCGGCGGCCGGAGAGCATGCGCTGCCATGCGCGCGGAGCCTTTGCGGTCACGCGCTCGCCTCGTCCGCTGCCGACGGAAACGTCAGCCCCGTCCATGCTGGCAGTGCGAGAGTAACCGGCGTCTCGCCGGCCTGTAGAGGCGCATTGGCAGCCATGGCTTCACCGGCACGGTCGATCCGAACGATCGCAAGGCCACTGTTTCCGACGACCGAGCCAAGTGTGCCGACTGGCTTGCCGGCGGCCGTGATCTCCGTGCCGGAGGGCGGCAGTGCCGCCTCCGCTTGCACAGTGACGACGCGGCGGCGTGCTGTTCCGCGATGCTGCATGCGCGACACGACCTCCTGGCCGACATAGCAGCCCTTCCTGAAGGAGAGGCCGCCATTGAAATCCATCAGAACATCATGCGGGAAGGCGTCTTGTAAGGCATAGTCCTGTCCGGACACGGCAATACCATTCACTATGCGCAGCCTGTCGTACGCTTCTGCGTCATCGCTGCCGTGTTGCCCGGTTTGCCGGACGAGCGTTATGCCGGCTCTGGCAAAGCGGCTGTCGGCTGGGCCCTTGCTTGCGCTTTCCCAGGAAACGGTCACGCCTTCGCCGGCAGGCGACAGATCGACGGCCGCCCTGAGCTTATACATTGTCAGCCGTTTGAGCAGCGCATCCCGCTGATGGTCGTCCGTCTCGATGACGAAACTATCGTCATCCTGCCAGATCATGAAGTCGAACAGAATCTTACCCTGGGGGGTCAAGAGAGCGCCCGGTCTCGCTTCTTCGGCCGGAAACGCAGCAAGATCCGTCGTGATCAAGTTCTGCAGGAAGGAGTGTGCCTCCGAGCCGCTGACCCGGATGAGCGCGCGGTTCTTCAGAAAAACGGCTGTCATGACGGCACCTGTGGCGTTCGTTATCGCTCAGAAGTATGTCTTCGCTGAGGGGATCGCAAGCCTCAGTCGCCGGCGGTGAAATACTTCCACTTACCGTCAGGGGTGATCCCCAGCCGATAGAAATTATAGCCGCCGAACTCCTGCATGTCGGCCAGGTCGCCCGCTGTAACGATACGAAGCAGTTCCACCCGCTCGGGGGGCGTCAGGGCCTTGAGATCCTTCTCCGCAAAGTAGGGCCAGACATACATCTCGTCAGGCGTGCCCTGGCCGACATGAACGAAGCCAGTGGAGATGATGTCGAGCATGATAGCCAGAATCTCATCTCCCTCGGGATCGCCCGAAAGGTCCTTGAGCGCGCTGATTGGATCATCGGTCGGCTCGCCGACTGTCACCTGTGTCTGGCTGGAGCCGGTACCGAGCAGAGGCCGCAGCCGCTCGAGATCACCCGAAGCGGCAGCTTCGACAATCTGCTCGCGCATCTTGCGAACAGGCTCCGGAACCTTGCTGATGTCGTAGATGACCTCGACGGGCTTCGAATTGTCTTGAGCACCGGGTGTCTTGTCGTTGCCTTGACCTGCCTGTGAGTTGACCAACGGGTCAGGCATCGGAACGCCGGGGGCGGTGGTGGATGGTGTCGGCTTGTTGCTGCCCGGTCCGGGGACGCTTTGTTCAGCCTGCCCCGGTGTCTTCTGCAGCTCGGAGAGCGCCTGTGCAGAGGTCCCTGTCAAGAAGCTGCTGGCGCTAAGGCCGATTGCAAGCAAAAGCGGCACCATCGCGGGCCGCGAAGCATTGTCCCTAGCGGTATGCATGAAGCTCTCTGTAATCGTTATTGCAAGGTGCGGCTTGGAGAAAACTCGCCGGCAAGCATGCGCTCGCGCAAGGAATCAAGCAGCGCTTCGGCACTGTTCTCACCATGGAGGCGGATGGTTTCCCGCAGCGCATGGATGATTGCTGTATCGGCGATGATCTCGGGTTCGATCCCGTCTGCCATGCCGTCGGCCCAGGCTTCGTTATGGTACTCCAAGGCCGCCTGAGTCTTCTCATGAACGATCATGTCGTCGATGTCATTGAGGCTTGGTTCCATTGTCATTTCCTCAAACTGCATGCCTTACTGCCTAGTTAACAACCTTATCAGCCTTTTCCCAAAACGACACGGCCGGGTGCGAAAAGAGGTTAATTAACCGTTAATTTCCGAACCGCGACGTAATTTCTGTGGCAAGTGTTGCACCTTCGGCACGGTATCGCTCTTCTGCCACGATGGCTGCCTGTGTGCAATCCGTATAAACCGAAGCAAAGGCGCGGTAGCCACGATTGAAGGCCGCGGTCAGCTGTTCCTTGCGCTGCGGCTCGTCTTTGGCTTCTGATTCAAGCAATTGCTGCATGCGCCCTCGCCATTCCCCACTGTTTTCCGCCTTGCACAGAGTTCTCAGGTAGTGGACTGACCCTAGCACTTCGGCCAGCCGAGAAAGCTTGTCGTCATATGGCACGGTGACCGCTTTTGGCGCGTTTTCCTCCGGCAGCAGTGTCGGCGTCGGGCCCTGGGCCCACGAGGGAGCGGCTAGGGTGCTCGCGCACAATGCAAGAGACAGGAACGCACATCGAACGGGAATCATGCCGATAGTTGATACTGTGACAGTGACAGGAACAAGGCGATTGTCTGAGTTTCCACGTGCTTATTCACTACCGGACGCCAGGCGTTCGGCACATTCAAGGACGCTTTGAGGGGCGGGCAGCCGGCGAATCTCGTCGACGGTGAACCAACCGATATCGGCAGCATCGTCGGCCGCAATGGCGATAGCCGCGCCGTCGGCCTCGACGCAAAACACGGCGAGAAGGAAGTGGCTGACGATAGCCCCGTCGGCGGCGTGTGTCTTCAGATCGTATGTTGCGAAGAGCCGAGGACTGTGGGCCTTTATGCCTGTCTCTTCCTCGAACTCGCGCAACGCCGTTTCTTCGGGCGTTTCGCCGGGTTCAGCCCGTCCTCCGGGGAAGGCGTACATATCGGCCGATGGCGGGTTGCGCCGGAGCACAAGGAGGAACCGGTCGCCACGCTGGAGGATGGCAGAGGAGGCTGCCTTTTGAATGGAACTCATGGGGATGCCGCGTTGATCTCGTGTTGGCTGTGCTTGGCGCCGCCATCGTTCCGCCGGATATTGAATGCGGCGATTCGAAGGGAGCTTCCGTGACGTATATCATCTATGCCGCTGCAGCTGTTTTCGAGATTGCCGGCTGCTTTGCCTTCTGGGCCTGGCTCAGAATGGCAAAACCCATCTGGTGGCTGGTGCCCGGCATGGTTTCCCTTGCGATATTTGCGTGGCTTCTCCCATTTGTGCCAAGCGAGGCGGCCGGCCGCACCTTCGCCGCCTATGGCGGTATCTACATTGTGGCTTCCCTGATGTGGCTGTGGATTGTCGAAAGCCGTGTACCTGATCGCTGGGATATCGGTGGCGCGCTCGTCTGCCTCTGCGGCACGGCAATGATCCTGTTCGCGCCGCGCAGTTGAGCGCGCCTTGACCATCTGGGAACAGAGTGCAAAGACAGTCTGATGTGTGGACGCTACGCGCTGACGGTATCCCCTGAAGAACTGGGGGAAATCCTCGGGATCATGGATCTCGAGGACTTCCCCGCGCGCTACAACATTGCTCCGACCCAGCCTATTCTCGTTGTCGTTTCGGACGAAACGCGGGAGAAGGGCAGCAACCTCCCAGAGCGCCGCGCCTTGCTCGTGCGCTGGGGCTTTACGCCGGGATGGGTGAAGGATCCCAAGCAGTTTCCGCTGTTGATCAATGCCCGTGCTGAAACGGCGATCGGCAAGGCATCGTTTCGCGCTGCCATGCGCCATCGGCGCGTCCTTGTGCCTGCCTCCGGCTTCTATGAATGGCATCACCCGAGCAAGGAGAGCGGCGAGAAGTCCCAGGCTTATTGGATCAAGCCGCGTCGCGGCGGTATTGTCGCCTTCGCCGGCTTGATTGAGACGTGGTCCTCAGCTGATGGCTCGGAAGTTGACACCGGCGCTATCCTGACGACCGCGGCAAACGCTGTGATTGCTCCGATCCATGACCGCATGCCCGTCGTTATCAAGCCGGAAGACTTTTCGCGCTGGCTGGATTGCAAGACACAGGAGCCACGCGACGTTACGGATCTGATGAGACCGGTCGAAGAGGATTTTTTCGAAGCTGTCCCCGTTTCCGACAAGGTCAACAAAGTGACCAACATGGGGGCCGACCTGCAGGAACAGGTGACTGTTGAAAAGTCGCCGTCGCCGCCTGAAAAGAAAAAGCCGGACGATGGCCAGCTGAGCTTCTTCTAGTCCGTTATTCCCGCCACATCTACTTCCGGAAAACCACATGATTTCTATTTCGGCCGCGCTTGCAGGCTTCTTCCTCGGCGCCTCGCTCATCATCGCAATCGGTGCACAGAACGCGTTCATTCTACGTCAGGGTCTGCTGCGGTCGCACGTCTTCATTCTGTGTCTGATTTGTGCTGTATCGGATGCGGCGCTGATTGCCGCAGGCGTTGCCGGGCTTGGAACGCTTGTCGCTCACTCGCCGACGCTCCTCTTGGTCGTGACGCTGGGTGGAGCGATCTTCCTCGGCTCATATGCCGTGATAGCCTTCCGCCGGGCTCTTCGCCCGGGCGCCATGCAGGCCGGTTCTCCACAGGTAATGGGTCTGAAAGCCGCTGTCGCAACCTGCCTGACTTTCACCTTTCTGAATCCGCATGTCTACTTGGATATGGTCGTCCTGATCGGCAGCCTGTCCGCCGCCTATAGCGGCACGGACCGTATAGCCTACGGTCTCGGTGCGGCTGCTGCGTCATTTGTCTGGTTTTTTGGATTGGGCTACGGCGCTCGCCTGTTGCAGCCGATCTTCTCCAAACCCGCCGCCTGGCGGGTTCTCGATGTCATCATCGGTGTTGTCATGGGACTGCTGGCGATCAGCCTAGCCGTCCACTTTCTCGAAGTTTCCTAGGCAGGCTTCTTGACCAGCGGCGGCTTGCTCTTGAGCATAAGCGCGGCCGCAAGGACGGCCTTGAGGCCTAGCGGTCGGTAGTTAGCGCTGAGGTCGGACTTTGCCGGCTGTTCGACGCCTGTCTTCTTCGGGGTCACAATACTCTCCTTACGTGCTGTCCCTAGACTCTTATATTTATTGCTCTTTTGCCTGTAATAGCGACAAAATCGAGGCGCCGCATATCAGGAATTATGTATCCAATGCATAATTCGCGAGGCTTGAGTCAGGCATTCTTCGGCACGGAAGAGAGGTGAAATCTCAGATGTGGCGGCCGATATCGTCCTCGCCGACACCGGGTTCCTCGATTGTCAGCGTCCCGTATTTGCGTTTCCATTTACGGGCGCCGAAGGGCAGCGTGAGCAGGTAAATGACCGCCGTCACTGCCATAACTTCCCAAGTGAAACTCGACAGCATCGCCACGTAGAGAACGACGCCGAGCATTACAGGCAGGACCAGATCACGTCGTAGCCTGCTGCCCTCTGACTTGCCGGACCAGACGGGCAGGCGGCTGATGAGCAGAAAGGCGATCAGCACAGTGTAGACGGAAGAGATGTAAGCGAAAGTGCGATCCGTCGTCAGTCCGAGGAAGCCGAGATAGACCGGCAGCAGCACCAGCATTGCACCGGCTGGTGCCGGCACGCCGACAAAATACTCCGACTGCCACGTTGCCTTGTTCTCACGTTCGGCCATGACGTTGAAGCGAGCGAGCCGAAGTCCCGCCGCAATGCAATAGATCAGGGCAGCCATCCAGCCGATCGAACGAGCCTGATCCAGCGCAAAGACATAGACGACGAGTGCAGGCGCGACGCCGAAATTCACGATGTCGGCCAGCGAATCCATTTGCGCGCCGAACTTCGACGTCGCCTTCATCAGGCGTGCAACGCGTCCGTCGATTCCGTCGAGGAATGCAGCGAGAAGGACCATGCCAACCGCGAGCTCGTACCGGTTCTCGAAAGCGAGGCGGATGCCGGTGAGGCCGGCGCAAATCGCCAGAATAGTGATGAGGTTGGGGATGATCAGGCGAAACGGAATCTCGCGTAGCCGCGGTCCGCGGCCTGAATCATCCGGAGGGCCGTTCGGTTCGAAGGGCGGGAAGGGCGTTTCCATGTCGCTCTCCAGTGCTGTTAGCTTCGGCGGCTGACGACCGGACCCTTGGATGAGCCGAATTCAGCCAGCACGGTTTCTCCCGCGATTGCCGTCTGGCCGAGCGTCACTCGTGGCGCGGCGCCTGCCGGCAGAAAGACGTCCAGGCGCGATCCAAAGCGAATCAGGCCGAAGCGCTCGCCGGCGTCCAGGGGCTCGTTCGTGTTTGCCCAGCACAGGATGCGCCGTGCAACAAGACCGGCGATCTGAACGACGCCGATCTGGCCATGCTTGGTTTCGATCACGAGGCCGTTGCGCTCGTTGTCTTCGCTGGCCTTGTCGAGCTCGGCGTTCACGAAGCTGCCGGACCGGTAGTTGACACTGACGATCCGCCCGCGCACCGGTGAACGGTTCACGTGGCAGTTGAAGACATTCATGAATACCGAGATGCGCAGCATCGGCTCGCTGCCGAGATTAAGCTCTGCGGGCGGAACGACCATCTGGACCGAGGATACCTTGCCATCGGCCGGCGAGATGACGAGATCGTCATCCTGTGGCGTCATTCTTTCGGGATCGCGGAAGAAGTAAGCGCACCACAGCGTCAGGATCAGCCCGATCCAGAACAGCGGCTTGAAGATCCAGCCTAGCACCAGCGAGGCGACGAAGAAGGCGGCGATGAAGGGATAACCTTCCTTGTGCACCGGAACGATCGTGTTGCGTACCGTATTGAACAAGCTCATTTATACCGCTCTCCTAGCGTTCTTTTCTCACCGCTGGTTACAGCGAAACCGCCGCCGGGGCAATGCTGCGACTCCCTGACCCACATCTATGACGGGCTTCTGAACAGTAAAGCAGCCGAAATGCCCTTCATTCAGGCTAGGTCGCGGGTGCAAGCCTGTTCACGACGCCCATGTCGTCCTTCTCGCGAACCTGCTTCAGGTGCTCTTCAGCCTGAGTAGCCTCGCGCTGCCGGTTCCACATCGATGCGTAGAGGCCGTTTTTCTGGAGAAGCGCGGCGTGCGTACCGCGTTCGGCGATTTCGCCGCTTTTCAGAACGATGATCTCGTCCGCGCCGATGACTGTGGACAGGCGGTGCGCAATGACGAGCGTCGTGCGGTTCTTGGAGACGACATCGAGTGCGGTCTGGATGTCGCGCTCGGTGGTCGTGTCGAGGGCAGATGTTGCCTCGTCGAGGATCAGAATCGGCGGCGCCTTCAGGACCGTTCGTGCGATCGCAACACGCTGCTTTTCGCCGCCTGAGAGTTTCAGGCCCCGTTCGCCGACTTTGGTGTCGAATCCTTCCGGCAAAAGATCGATGAAGTGGGCGATCTGGGCGATCTCGGCAGCAGCTTTTACCTCTGCGTCGGTGGCCGATGGACGCCCATAGCGGACGTTATAGGCAACGGTATCGTTAAACAGGACGGTATCCTGCGGAACCATCCCGATGGCCGATCGCAAGCTCTTCTGGGTCACCGTCCTGATGTCCTGCCCATCGACCGACACCGAACCGCTTTGAATGTCATAGAAGCGGTAAAGCAGACGCGACAATGTCGACTTCCCGGCACCAGAGGGTCCAACCACAGCAACGGTCTTGCCGGCAGGCACCTCGAAGGAGATGCCTTTGAGGATCGGCCGGGCGGGGTCGTAGGAGAAGTGCACGTCCTTGAATGAGATGGCACCTTGCTTGATATCAAGCGGCTCCGCATCCGGTGCATCCATCACTTCGGCCTTGACTTCGAGGAGGTCGAACATCTGCTCGATATCCGTCAACCCTTGGCGGATTTCACGGTAGACGAAGCCGATGAAGTTCAACGGGACGGAGAGCTGCAACAACATTGCGTTGACGAAGACGAAGTCGCCAACCGTCTGCTCTCCGCGTTGGACAGCAAGCGCCGACAGGATGAGCATCACCGTCGTTCCCAGCCCGAAAATCACCCCCTGGCCGAAGTTCAGCCAGCCGAGCGAGGTCCACACATCGGTTGCGGCTTTTTCGTAGCGTTCCATCGACCTGTCGAAGCGCCGGGCCTCCATTTCCTCGTTGCCGAAATATTTGACCGTCTCGAAGTTAAGGAGTGAGTCGATCGCCTTGGTGTTGGCGTCGGTATCGCTGTCGTTCATCGTGCGACGGATGGCGATGCGCCAGTCGCTGGCGCGTATGGTGAACCAGATATAGGCCCAGACTGTGAATGCGGTGACGGCGAGATAGGAAAAGCCGTACCCCCACCAGAAGATGACGGCCGTCAGCAGGAATTCGATCAGCGTGGGTACGGAGTTGAGGATCGTGAACCGAACGATGGTTTCGATCCCTTTGGTACCGCGCTCGATGACACGCGAAAGCCCGCCTGTCTTGCGTTCGAGATGGAAGCGCAACGAAAGTTCGTGCATGTGCACGAAGGTCTTGTAGGCCAATTGCCGGACAGCGTGCTGCCCGACGCTGGCAAACAGCGCGTCGCGCAACTGGTTCAGACCGAGCTGGATGAGGCGAGTGAGGTTGTAGGCGATGACCAACGCCGTCGCGCCGACAAATAGGTCCGGCACTTTGCCGGCCAGATCCATCTTCCCATTCAGCGCATCCGTCGACCACTTGAAGAAATAAGGGACGAGCAGCAGAACGAACTTGGAGACCAGCAGATAAACCGCAGCCCAGACGACGCGCATCTTGAGATCCGGTCGGCCGGTCGGCCACATGTAGGGCCAGAGATTGAACAGCGTCTGCAGGAGACTGGAATCCGAGACTGTTTTGCCGTTTGCCATGCGAATCTCCCGCCGAAAGGCGCTGCTGGCGCTGCGTTGCCGACAAATGTGGGAGCGGCGAATATGCCGAAAGGGCCTCGCCGGACGTGATCGTCGTCACCGCCATATAGGGGTTGGCGGGAGCAATACAACAAATGCATGCTGCAGGAAAAGAGCGGCCGGACGTGATCTCGTCCGGCCGCCTCTATTAGGGAAGGAGCGCCTTAGAGGTGCTCGCCCGAAAGCCGCTTGCGATGAAGCTCTTCCGCGTTCGGCAGCGCATCCTTGGGCAGGCCGAAAATCTGGCCCGGCAAGATGCGGTCCGGGTTTGTGATCTTATCTTCGTTGGCCACATAGATCGTCGTGTAGCGAACGCCGGCGCCGTAGATGCGCCGCGATATCTGCCAGAGCGTATCGCCGCGGCGGATGATGACGGTCTCGTTGCTGGGAGCGAGCGGTGCCTGCTCGATCGTCGTCGGCTCGCCCTGGCCGGCCGCCACTTCGTTGGTCGCAGGTGCATTCGGTGCGGGCGGTGTAGGCGTAGGAGCGGTCAGCAGCGCTATGTCGCTGCCGAGCTTGCCCAGCGCATTACCAACTGATTTCGCATCTTTCGGCAACGCCTGCAGTGTTTTCAGGGCGCCCGCTGCGGTTTCCGCCGCAGTCGAAGCTTGCTGCTTGACGTCGGCTGTTGCATCGGCTGCTGCGCGGAATTCTACGATGGCGCGCAGGGCAAACTCGTTGGCAGAGCGGGCGGCAGCAAGCTGTTCTGCTCCCGGCAACTTGCCGTCGGCGAAGAGCCCGTTGAGCAGAGAGAAGGCCTTGGCTGCATCATTTCTCAGCTTCCCGAGCGCACCCTCGTCAAGCGGGACCAGCGCCGCCGGGCTTCCGGCGTTGGGCGTCACACTCTGCGCCGCAACCGTGACCTGATTTCCTTCCGGACGGTTGAAGTTCACCGAAGCGCGAACGGCGACCTTGCCGGCATCGTCGAGAAGATCGACGCGAATCTTGTGATCGCCGACGGCAAGCGGCATCACGCCATCGATAACGAAGTGACCATCGGGCCCGGCTTTCGCTTTGCCGATCATCTTGTCATCAGCATAGGCGACGACATTCGCCGAAGCCTTCGCCGTCCCTGCGACAAAGATCTTGTCACCTTCGATCTCGACTGCGCTGACCATCACGTCGGCGGCCGTTGCGGAGCCAGGCTGCCCGCCGGGGGCCGCGGACGTACTCGCCGCATCTATCGCGCCCGGCGCTTGGCTGGTGTTGCCTGCAGGTTGGCTTGCAGGCGCAGTGGAGGCAATCTCAGCGCCCGGCTTGGGTGCAGTGATGATTCGGCTTGCAGTGCCGGGCTTGGAAACCATCGCCAGCAACTCGGTGCTCTTGCCGTCCTTGGGGACCGATATGGTCGCGACTTCTTCCGATGTCGAGACTTTGCCATCCTTGCCGGTGGCTCGCAGGACAAGCTGGTGATCGCCAGCGGGAAGCGGAGTCTCGAGCACCGCAACAAAATCGCCGGTCGGGCCGACGTCCGTCGCACTTACGACCTTCCCCCCGTCCACAATTTCAAGCTTGCTGTTCGGTTCCGCCGAACCCGCGATGACGGTGGACCCATCCGGCTCCACCCGTAGCACGTCGAACGTGGGGAGGTTGCTGGCGCTTTCGGCAGGGGAGGCCGCAGGCTGGCTGGTGGGAGCTGTCGGCTCGGGGGAGCCAGTCAGCGCTGCTTCGGCCTTCGCGATCGCCGTTGCCGCATCGGCAATGTTTTCCGGCAGCGCCTTGACGATCGTCAGCGCCTTGGCAGCGCCATCCTTGGCTTTGGTGGCTGCCGCCGCCGTGACAGGGTTCGTTCCGTCGGGGATGGCAAGGTCGGCGAGTGTCTGGAGCGAGGTCGTCGCCTTCGACTTGGCGGCTTCGAAAACTTCCTGGGTCGGGCCCTTGCCGTCTGCAAAGAGCGCCTTAAGTTCCGAAATGGATTGGCCTGCTTCCGACGCAAGGCGACCGACTTTCAGAGTCGTTTCTGCATCGTCGACGGCTGACGGGCGCGATGTCTTTGCGGATTCGGTGACCGTCTTCTTTACTTCGGAGCCAGCCTGATTGATTGCATCACCAACTTTGGCGGCGTCTCCGCCGATGCGGGGCATGACGAAAAAGACCATCAAAAGAATTGCGACTACAAGCACTGCAAGGGCCAGCAAGCCGGCACGGTTTCTCATCATCACGTCTCCCCAGGCGGCAATCTTGCCGGACTTCCTAAAATTGCTAGCGATTCCCGCTGCTTTGCACAAGCAGTCAAAGTAGCCAGGCAAATGTAAGACGCAGGTTTTCCGTCATTTTTCTTGACTGGAGGCAGAGAGAATAGTTGTTTGCCCCTATGACAGATCAATCTCATTCCATTCGCTCCATTTGTGTTTACTGCGGTTCGCGACCGGGCAGCGATCCCCGCCACATGGCGGCTGGCCGTGCGCTGGGCAAGGAAATCGCCGAATATGGCCTGCGCCTCATCTATGGTGGAGGCACGAAGGGCATCATGGGGGCTGTAGCGAGCGGTGTGCTTTCGCACGGTGGTCAGGTAACTGGAATCATCCCCGAGTTCCTGATCGACATGGAGGCTACGCGCCATTCCCTCGGCCAGCTCAATGAACTGATTGTAACGCCGGACATGCATACGCGCAAACACACGATGTTTGAGCGCTCCGACGCATTCGTAGCACTGCCCGGCGGTATCGGTACGCTGGAGGAGATCGTTGAGATCATGACCTGGGCACAGCTCGGCCGTCATGAAAAGCCGATGGTGTTTGCCAACATCAATGGCTTCTGGGACCCGATGATGGAGCTCATGCGGCACATGACGGACGAGGGCTTCGTCCACACGGCCCATCGCGTCCAGCCTCTCGTCATCGACGATATCTCAGAAATCATTCCCGGAATAATCGCGCAAGCGGCCGAAATAGCTTCGGCCGACCGCGACGGGGAAGATGCCGTGATCTCGAAGATGTAAAAGCCGGGATTAGCGTCCCCGGCTTCCCCTGAGCATTGCCCAGCTGTAGAGGACAAGACCTGCCCAGATCAGCGGGAAGGCGATCATGCGCGCCGTGCCGAGGGGCTCGTGGAACACGAAGATCGCGATCAGGAAAATCATCGTCGGCGCGATGTACTGCATGATGCCGATCGTCGACAGCCGCAGCAGCTTGGCGCCGTTGGCATAGATCATCAGCGGGACGGCGGTGATGAGGCCGCAGCCGAGCAGCAGTGCCGTGTCGGACCAGCCGGTGCGATAGAAGTGTCCTTCGCCGCTGCCAAATTCGAGATAGAGAATGTAGAAGAAGGCGGGGATGCTGAGGATCAGCACTTCAAGAAAGAAGCCCTGGTTCGGCCCGAGCGGTAGCGTCTTGCGAAACAGCGCGTAAAGACCCCACGAAATCGTCAGCGTCAGGGACACCCACGGAACGCCACCACTGTCGACTGCGAGTACGACCACGGCCAGGCCTGCGAGCGCGATTGCCGCGATCTGGGCCGGGAGCAGCTTTTCCTTCAACACCACGGCGCCGAGGAAAATACTGAACAGCGGATTGATGAAATAGCCAAGCGCCGCATCGAGCGCGTGGCCGGCGCCGATTGCCCAGACATAGGTGCCCCAGTTGATCGTAATCAGGGTTGCTGTCAGCGCCGCCATGGCGAGCATCCGAGGCGATCGCAAGGCGGTGCCGATATCGCTCGTGCGGCCGAGGACCACCACCACCAGCCCCGCCAGCGGCACGGACCAGATGATGCGGTGGGCAATGACTTCAGCCGGCGAGATATGAGCGACGGCCTTCATGTAGATCGGCAGGAAACCCCACAGAAGATAGGCCGTCAACGCAAAGGCAAAGCCACGCGGACTGTCTTCGTTCTTGATAACAGGAGCGCTTGCATTGGCGGACATCGAGTGTTTCCATATTTGTTCTTGTTATGGATCCGCTTAACCTAACGGACGTGAATAGGCCAATTCATTTCGGTGAATGGATGCCGGCCCACTGCGACGGTGAAGACCATGGACGAAGAGGCTCTTGCCAATTGCCGCAGAGCATTTGCCTCCCGGGTGCTTGCGAAGGAGGGCGTTCAAGACGACGACGCGCTGCTGCGGGCGTTCGCGACGGTACCGCGTGAGCGGTTCCTGGGGCCGCCGCCGTGGAAGATGGCGGGATGGGGCGGCTATGTCGATGCTTCAGGAGACCCCTCCGTCGTCTATCAGGATGCGCTGTTTGCGCTTCAGCATGAACGGCATATCAACAACGGCAGCCCGAGCCTCCATGCTCGGGGGATACACAAGCTGGCGCTTCGCCAAGGGGATACTGTCTGTCACGTGGGCGCCGGCAGCGGTTACTACACGGCAATCATGTCCCTGCTTGTCGGCCGTGATGGTCATGTGACTGCCATCGAGTTCGATGGCGAACTGGCGACACGGGCAGAAGAAAATCTCCGCGATTATCCGAACGTTCGCGTCGTTCATGGCAACGGGCTCGAATGGCCGCGCGAGCCCACTGATGCCGTCTACGTGAATTTTGCCGTCCATTTTCCAGCCGAAGCCTGGGTGGAGCGATTAAGGGTCGGCGGCTGCCTTATCCTGCCGCTCGGCGTCCCTGACGTTGATGCGGCGGGACCGACCGGTCTTGCTTCCTATGCTGGCTTCTTCCTGTTCCGCCGCGAAGACCGGGGCTACGCGGCCGAATACCTGGGGGCTGTCGCCTTTGTCTGGGCGGAGGCCGTCGGGAGTGGGTATGATAGTTACCGGCGGCTGGAGGCCGCCTTCTACAAGGGTGGAATGGATCAGGTCCGCGCCCTGCGCTGGAAGACGGCACGACAGGGCAAGGAGTGGTATTCGGAGACCGATTGGGGCTTGGTCTTCGGCGCGTAGGCCTATTCGGCGGCGATCTTGCCTGCCAGCTGCCGGTTCTTCATCAGCTTATAGATCACGGAATCCATCAGCGCCTGGAATGACGCGTCGATGATGTTCTCCGATACGCCGACCGTCCACCACCGCACCCCGTCGCTATCGGTGGATTCGATGAGAACACGAGTGATAGCCTCGGTGCCGCCGTTGAGGATACGCACCTTGAAGTCGGCCAGCACCAGATCGTCTATCTCGTGCTGGTACTTGCCGAAGTCCTTGCGCAGCGCGAGGTCGAGCGCGTTGACCGGACCGTCGCCTTCCGCAACCGACATGATCGTCTGCCCGTCTATGACGATCTTCACGACAGCTTCCGAGACGATTTTCACGCGACCATGGGAATCGAAGCGACGCTCGACCATGACGCGGAAGCCTTCGACCGAGAAGAACTCCGGGATCGTGCCGAGGGTCCGCCGGGCAAGCAGCTCGAAGCTCGCATCAGCACCTTCGTAGGCATAGCCCGATGCCTCACGCTCCTTGACCAGGGTGATGAGGCGGTCGAGCTTCGGGTCATCCTTGCCGACCTCGATTCCGCGGCGCTTCAACGCGTTGATGAAGTTCGCCTTGCCACCCTGGTCCGAGACCATGACCTTGCGGAAATTGCCGACGCTTTCCGGCGTCACGTGTTCATAAGTACGTGGATCTTTCAGGAGCGCCGAAGCGTGGATTCCCGCCTTGGTAGCGAAGGCCGAGGCGCCGACATAAGGCATCTGATGATCAGGCGAGCGGTTCAACAGTTCGTCGAAAGCATGAGAGAGGCGTGTGAGGTTCAACAGTCGCTCGGCATCGATCGAGGTTTCGAACCGGGATGAATAGGTTTCCTTGAGCGCAAGGGTTGGGATCAGCGTGACGAGGTTTGCGTTGCCGCAACGCTCGCCAATGCCGTTCAACGTACCCTGGATCTGACGAACACCGGCTTCCACCGCTGCCAGCGAGTTGGCCACGGCTTGGCCGGTATCGTTGTGCGCATGGATCCCAAGACAGTTACCCGGAACGCCTGCATTGATCAGTGCTTCGACCATCACCCGGATTTCCGGTGGCTGCGTACCCCCATTGGTGTCACAAAGCACGACCCAACGCGCGCCAGCATCATAGGCCGTCCTGGCGCAGGCGATGGCATAGGCGGGGTTTGCCTTGTAGCCGTCGAAGAAATGTTCGCAGTCGACCATCGCCTCCTTGCCTGCGGCGACGGCGGCTTTGACGCTCTCGGCGATGCTTTCGAGATTTTCCTCGTTGGTACAGCCGAGCGCGACCTTCACGTGGTAGTCCCAGCTCTTGGCAACAAAACAGATTGCGTCGCTTTCGGCCTGCAGCAGTCCGGCCAGGCCGGGGTCGTTTGAGGCTGATACGCCGGCCCGCTTCGTCATCCCGAAGGCGACGAAGTGGGCCTGTGTCGTGCGTTTCTCGCTGAAAAAGGCGGTATCCGTCGGATTGGCACCGGGATAACCGCCTTCGACGTAATCAAGGCCGAACTCGTCAAGCATGCTGGCGATCGCAATCTTGTCCTCGACGGAGAAGTCGATGCCGGGCGTCTGTTGCCCGTCGCGGAGCGTCGTGTCGAAGAGGTAGATCTTTTCGCGTGTCATGATGGTCGTCCTGTCGGCCTTGCGGCTTGTTATTGCTTTCCGGCGAACTTGTCGGTGGCGCGGATCAGCTTGTCGAGGATGCCGGGCTCCGAGTAGGCATGCCCTGCGCCTTCGATCAGATGGAACTCAGCCTTGGGCCATGCCTTGTGCAGCAGCCAGGCATATTTGGCAGGGCAGGGCATGTCGTAGCGGCCGTGCACGATAACACCGGGAATGTCCTTCAGCTTGTAAGCATCGCGCAGCAGCTGACCTTCGTCCATCCAGCCGGCATTGACGAAGAAGTGGTTCTCGATCCGAGCAAAGGCATAGGCGAAGTCGGCGTCCTCGAACTTGCCGCTGGTCGCCTTTTCCGGCAGCAGCGTAATCGTCTCTCCTTCCCAGATGCTCCACGCTTGCGCAGCTTCGAGAGCGACGGTTCGGTCAGCGCCGGTCAGGCGACGATTGTAGGCATGCATCATCTCATGGCGCTCTTCCGGTGGAATAGGCGCAATGAAGCGTTCCCATTTGTCGGGGAACATTTCCGATACGCCGAACTGATAGTACCAGTCGAGCTCGGCTTTCGTGAGCGTGTAGATGCCGCGCACGACGAGTTCCGAAACGCGCTCGGGGTGCTTCTCGGCATAGGCGAGGGCCAAGGTCGAACCCCACGAGCCACCGAAGACCTGCCACTTCTCGATGCCCGCCATCTCGCGCAACTGCTCGATATCAGCGACGAGGTGCCAGGTGGTGTTGGCATTCAGATCGGCGTGGGGCGTCGACTTGCCGCAACCACGCTGGTCAAACAGCAGCACGTCGTAGAGTGCAGGATCGAACAGGCGGCGATGGCTCGGCGAAAATCCGCCGCCCGGTCCGCCATGCAGGAAAACTGCGGGCTTTGCACCCGGCGTGCCCGAACGCTCCCAATAGATCTTGTGGCCGTCGCCGACGTCGAGGTGGCCGGAAGCATAGGGTTCGATTTCGGGATAAAGGGTACGGAGCACTTCAGTCATATTTTAACGCCTTCGGCTGGCCAGGTTGCAGTATCGTGATCGGGATGCTGGAAGGAGATAATTGCCTCCTGTCGCGCATAGTAGTCGGGGTCGGTGTGAGTGGGTTGGTCGAAGATGGTTTCGACCCAGGGAATACGTGCGTCGTAGTTGACCTGTATCTGAGGTGCCAGATCGCTGCGATCATCGAAGGTGCCGATCGCCAGCTCCAACCCGCCCGGGTGACGGTACGTCATGGGTGTGCCGCAGTTCTTGCAGAAGCCGCGCTCGATGTTGACCGACGATTGGAAATAGCTCGGCGCCCCGCGCGTCCATTCCACGCCTTCATCGGGAGCCGTCACCAGTGCTGAAAAGAAGCCGCCGAACTGCTTCTGGCACATGCGGCAATGGCAGATCGAAGGGCGGCCAAGCTTGCCGCTGATGCGGAATCTGACAGCGCCGCACTGGCAGCCGCCGGTTCGAATGGGTTCGTTCATGCTGACGCTCCGGTTGGCCAATCGGCTGTGTCGTGGTCGGGATGTTGGTGATTGCTCGCGGCAATCGCGTTCTCACGCTCGGGCGTTTCCGGCTCCGGCTCGACGGGCAGGGCGTCGAGTTCATGAAACCAGCTCATCCTGCGTCCCATGTTCGATTGCATCACCGGCTTGACGCTGTCAGGATTATCCAGTGAACCGAGCACGATGTTGATGAAGTCCGCATCCGGAGCATCATAGAAAAGCGGTGTCCCACAGTCGGCGCAAAAGCCGCGGCGAACGATATCGGACGAATGAAACCACTTTGGCTCGCCGCGCGTCAGTACAAAATCTGCTCGTTTGGCAGCAGCCAACGGCATGAAGTAGTTCCCGGCCGCTTTCTGGCACATGCGGCAGTGGCAAAGGTGCGGATAGCCCAGCTCGCCAACGACCCGGTAGCGAACCGCGCCGCATTGGCAGCCTCCGATCAGAGCCGCAGCCGTTGTCACGGGTTGCTCTCCTTAGGCCACATCGTCGTGTCGTGATCCGGATGCTGGTAGGAGACGATGTCGAGCACGAAAGGTGCCGCTTCGGCATCCTCCTCCGTCTCGCGGGCAGGCAGCTCGTGCAGGTGATCGACGAAACCGATCTTGCGCTCCGTCCCGAACTGGATGACCGGCGGAAGAGCGGCCGGATCGTCGAACGCTCCTGCCGCAACCGCCATACCATCCGGCGCCTCGTAAGTCAGCGGTGTACCGCAATCAGCACAGAAGCCGCGCTCGACCAGGTTGGAGGAGCGAAAGCGCTTGCGCTCGCCCCGGGTCCATTCAAACTCCGCGCCGCGTACGGAGACCAGAGGCGCATAATACGCACCGAACGCCTTCTGGCACATGCGGCAATGACAGATGGATGAATCCTTCAACGGTCCGCGAACCCGGAAGCGGATCGCGCCGCACTGGCATCCGCCGGTGTAGGTGGTCATCGCTTCACCTCCCACTTGGTCACGCGTTCGCCGGTGGCCGAATCCTTGCCGTCCTTGAGTTGGATGCCTTCGGCAAGCAGCGTGTCGCGGATCTTGTCGGCCTCGGCGAAGTTCTTCGCCTTCAGCAATTCCAGCCGCGCCTTTACCCGCCGGTCGATTTCGATGGCGACCGCTTCGTCGATCTCCGCCTTCTCGGGCAGAACGCCGAGGAGTGCGGCACTGGCGGCGAACGTCGCGTGATCGCCGGACTGAGCAAGTGCGTGCAACGCCTGGATCGCCGCGACCGTGTTTAGATCGTCGGCCAAAGCATTGATGACGGCGGCATCGGGCTGTGCATCGGCAGCATCCGCTGCCGGCCACTTGGCGAGCAGGCGTTCGGCTTCCTCCAGTCGCTTGATCGAAAAGTCGATCGGCTCGCGATAATGCGTCATCAGCATCGCAAGACGCAGCACGTCGCCCGGCCATTGCCGACCGCCGAACTTCTCGGTGTGCAGCAGCTCGTAGATGGTGACGAAGTTGCCTTCGGACTTCGACATCTTGCGGCCCTCGACCTGCAGGAAGCCATTGTGCATCCAGACATTGGCCATGACCTTGGTGCCATGGGCGCAACGCGACTGCGCGATCTCATTCTCATGGTGGGGGAAGATCAGGTCCAGCCCGCCGCCATGGATGTCGAAGACGTCGCCGAGATAGCGTCCGCTCATCGCCGAGCATTCGATATGCCAGCCGGGCCGACCGCGACCCCAGGGGCTTTCCCAGCCAGGTTCGCTTTCGCTCGAGAGCTTCCAGAGCACGAAATCGCCGGGGCTCTTCTTGTGTGCGTCGACGGCAATGCGGGCACCCGCCTGCTGCTCATCGAGATTGCGCTTCGAAAGCTGGCCGTAATCAGCCATCGACTTGGTATCGAACAGCACTTCGCCAGCAGCCGTGTAGGCGTGGCCGTTGGCGATCAGCTTCTCGATGATCTCGATCATCTGGGCGATGTTGTCGGTGGCACGCGGCTGTACCGTTGGCTCAAGGCAGCCGAGCGATTTCGCGTCATCCAGAAACTGCTTCTCGGTCTTCTCCGTCACCGCCCGTATCGCTTCGTTGAGCGACAGGCCGGGATAGTCGCGCAGTGCCCGCGCGTTGATCTTGTCATCGACGTCGGTGATGTTGCGCGCATAGGTGACGCGGTCGCCGCCATAGACATGGTTCAGCAACCGGAAGAGCACGTCGAAGACGATGACCGGACGGGCATTGCCGATATGGGCGAAGTCGTAGACGGTCGGACCGCAGACATACATGCGGACATTCTGCGGATCGATCGGCGCAAAAGCCGTCTTTTCGCGCGTCAGCGTGTTGTACAGCTTGAGTTCCGGCGTTGGCGATCCCGGCTGGCCGTCCATGTCTACTCTCCCAAAATGCAATGATCCGAAAAATACTTCCACCGGCGGGCCGGGGCGTTTCTCATCTTGGGTATTTGGGAGACGAAAACGGCCAGGCCAGCGAGCGCGCTAGCGAATAATCTTCCGGCAGATAATGCAGATAACCGTTTTCATGGCGGGTTTTATGGCGCGGGAATGGGGTTTGGTCAAGGGGGGGGAGAAGCGGTCCGGCGCCAGCCGGAGCAATCGATCCAGTGAATCGATTGCAGCGCCGAACGCCCGGAGCGCAAGCGCAGGGCCGGGCTGATGCC
The DNA here is from genome assembly GCA_900466605.1 of Hyphomicrobiales bacterium. GTDB lineage: Bacteria > Pseudomonadota > Alphaproteobacteria > Rhizobiales > Rhizobiaceae > Rhizobium. The sequence continues at coordinate 81,022 of UBMU01000030.1, read as the reverse complement.
ATCTGCCGCAACCTCACAATACTCTGCTACAACACGCCTAGAAAATCGAAGGACCCCTGACGTGAAAACCTTCAATCGAATGGTCCTAGCAGCAGTGATTCTGGCTGTCGCGATTGCATCGTATCTGGCATACGATCGCGCCATGGCGCCCTTTACCCCACCGACACTTGCGGACTATCCCATACAGGGCATCGACATCAGCCATCATCAGGGCGCCATAGAGTGGAAAGCTCTGGCGCGCCAGGCCAACGTCCGCTTCGCGATCATGAAGGCGACCGAGGGCGGCGACCACCGAGACAAGCGTTTTGCCGAAAACTGGAAAGCAGCAAAAGACGCAGGTATCGTACGCGGCGCCTATCACTTCTTCACCTTCTGCCGTCCCGGCCGCGAGCAGGCGCGCAATCTGATCGAGACGGTGCCGGTGGAAACCGACGCATTGCCGATCGCCATAGATCTCGAGTTTACCGGCAACTGCGGCAAGGTGCCGACATCAGATGAACTAAGTGCCGAGATCGGTGCTTTCTTTGCGGAATTGAACGGCGCCTATCCCGGCAAGCCGATCTTCTATCTGAACCAGCAGTTCTTCGAGCAGTATTTCAAGGGAAATGAAGCGCGCTTCCCGGATCATTATCTCTGGCTACGCAGTATCGCGCAGGAGCCGCACAAAGGCGATTGCCGCGATTGGTCGATCTGGCAGTTCGCCGACAATGGCACTCTGGATGGCATTCAGGGCCCGGTCGATCTGAACGCGCTATGCCCATCGGAAACAGGCTTCGCACACCTGTTACCTGAAATGACAGTGAATTGACGCGTACCTATTCGGGCAGGCGGTAGTCGACCAGCTTGTTCTCGCGCACGACGAACAGCTTGCCCGTTTCCGTCACGTCAGGGCCGACCAAAGGCAGGATAGCTTTCGCGACTTCGGACGGATGCGGCAGTGTCTCGGGATCTTCACCCGGCACGGCCTGCGCACGCATCGCGGTGCGGGTCGCGCCAGGGTCGACGCTGGTGATGCGCAACGCTGTGCTCTGGCTTTCTCCGGCCCAGGTGCGGGCCAGCGCCTCGACGGCCGCCTTCGAGGCCGAGTAGGGGCCCCAGAACGGCCGACACTTGTGGGCAGCAGCCGAGGACAGGATCACCGCGCGTCCGGCATCCGAGCGGGTCAGCAGCGGATCGACGGAGCGGATCAGGCGCCACGTCGCGTTCACGTTGATGTTCATCACTTTTTCGAAGGTCTTTGCCTCGATGTGGCCGATCGGCGAGATCACGCCAAGCACGCCGGCGTTGGCAACGAGGATGTCGAGCTTGCCCCAGCGCTCGAAGATCGAGGCGCCGAGCGCATCGATGGCATTCATGTCGGCAAGGTCGAAGGGAACGAGCGTCGCGGAACCACCAATAGCCTTGATGGCGTCGTCGAGATCCTCAAGGCCGCCAACCGTGCGAGCGCAGGCAATCACATGTGCCCCGGCTTTTGCCAGTTCCAGCGCCGTGAAATAGCCGATGCCGCGGGAGGCGCCGGTGACGAGCGCGATCTTGCCTTCAAGGTTGATAGTCATGGTCCCCGGTTCCCCCATAGCTGAAAAAGCAAGGGGCGCAATAAGCGCCCCTTGCCCAAATGTCAAAGCCAATGGCTATCAGCCGTTGGTCGCCAGCAGGGAAACCTTGCGGCCCATCGTTTCGCCTTCCTTGTCGAGGAGGCGCGTCGGGTAGTCGCCGGTGAAGTAGTGATCGGTAAACTGCGGGCGGGCGTCGTTGCGATCCTCGCCGCCGACGGCGCGATAAAGGCCGTTGATCGACAGGAATTCCAGCGAGTCCGCGCCGATGTATTTGCACATGGCTTCAAGGCTGTCGTACTGGTTGGCCAGCAGCTTCTCGCGGTCAGGCGTGTCGATACCGTAGAAATCAGGGTAGTAGATCATCGGGCTTGCGACGCGCAGATGCACTTCCTTGGCGCCGGCATCGCGGATCATCTGCACGATCTTCAGCGACGTGGTGCCGCGCACGACCGAATCGTCGACAAGTACGACGCGCTTGCCCTCGATCATCGCCCGGTTGGCGGAATGCTTCAGCTTGACGCCAAAGGCGCGGATCTGCTGTGTCGGCTCGATGAAGGTGCGGCCGACATAGTGGTTGCGGATTATGCCGTATTCGAACGGAATGCCGCTTTCCTGCGCATAGCCTAGAGCTGCTGGCGTGCCGCCATCGGGAACAGGAACGACGACGTCGGCGTCAACGGGCGCTTCCTTGGCGAGGTTGATGCCCATGTTCTTGCGAGCGACGTAGACACTGCGGCCGCCGACCACCGAGTCCGGACGGGCGAAATAGACGTATTCGAAGAGGCAGAGGCGCTCCGACTGGCCGTTGCCAGCCTTGCGGGCGTCGATCGAGATCGAACCGTCAGGCTGAATCTCGCAGATGATGACTTCGCCGTTCTCGACGTCGCGGATGAATTTCGCGCCGATGATGTCGAGTGCACAGGTTTCCGAAGCGAAGATCGGCTTGCCGTCAAGTTCGCCCATGACGAGCGGACGGATCCCGGTGGGGTCGCGGGCTGCGATCAGCTTGGTGCGTGTTATCGCGACCATCGAATAGCCGCCCTCCATCTGGCGGATCGCGTCGATGAAGCGGTCGGCCGTGGAGGTGTAGCGCGAACGGGCGATGAGGTGGAGAACGACTTCGGTATCAGAGGTCGACTGACAGATGGCGCCACCGGCGATCAGCTGGCGACGAAGCGTCAGGCCATTGGTGAAGTTGCCGTTGTGGGCAATGGCGATGCCGCCGACTTCAAGCTCTGCGAAGAGCGGCTGTACGTTGCGGAGCGCGACTTCGCCTGTTGTGGAATAGCGATTGTGGCCGATCGAGATGTTGCCCGGCAGGCGGGCGAGGGTCGTCGGATTGGTGTAGTGGTCGCCGACCAGGCCCATATGCCGCTCGGAATGGAAACGCAGTCCGTCGAAGGAGACGATACCGGCCGCTTCCTGTCCGCGATGCTGCAGGGCGTGCAGCCCGAGCGCCGTCAGGGTCGACGCATCGTCGTGGCCAAGGATACCGAAGACGCCGCACTCTTCGTGGAGCGTGTCTCCATCGAATTCGTCATTGAGCGTCAAGGAATGAGATTGGTTCATCGATGCGGGCCTTTGCTCTCACAAGAATGGATCGGCTTCCATAGCATGACGCCGTGATCATGCGCTTTAAACGGCTGAGGCCCGGCGGAGCGGATGCCCGGCCGGACCTTTATTCCCGTTCCCGTCAAATGGCAATTGCCAGGCGCCGGGTCAAGCTGTTGAACACTGCGTCAATTAGACGGCTGCTGTGCACCATTCGCAGGGGCGGGCGCTGCATCTTCGGCTGGCGCCTGATCTGAAGCGGGCGCGTTGCCAGTTTCCGCATTGTCTCCCTGCGGCCGCATTTTCTTTTCGACCGTAGCCCGCACCACCTGCGCAAGCTCGGCCGGTAGCACGGATTGCAACTTCACCACCATCGAGTCCAGGAACGGCTTCGACTTGGCGTTGTTGACCCAGGCCGGGCCGTGATCCGCCACGAGCCAGTTCCAGAAGGCGACGGCGACGACGAGAAGAAGTATGCCCCTAGCGGCGCCGAAGAGAAAGCCCAAAGTACGGTCCAGCGCGCCGATACGGCTGTCGATGATGAAATCCGCGATCTTCATGGTGATGAAGGAGATGACGATCAGCGCGATCAGGAACACGACCGCGGCCGAACCGACGAGCGCGATGCGGTCGTCATCGGTGTACTTCTTCGCGTAGGGGACCAGATAGGGATAGAAATAGTATGCGGCGGCGGCGGAGCCGCCCCAGCTTGCGATCGAAAGAACTTCGCGGGAGAAGCCGCGCACCATTGCAAGTACGGCGGAGAAAAGAACGACGCCGATGACAATACCGTCGAAAATCGTAATGGGCATATAAATTCAACTCCAGGACCGCCGTTTATATACGGCTTGGTCGCGCCTCATTGCGTGCTTCCTATAACATCACCGATACAGGCGATGAAAGGATCAAACCTCTTCTTCCACACGTCGCAGTGCGCCTTTCGACCCGGCAATGCGTGCGACCAGGTCCGGCAGGCTCTCGATCTCGCTCCACCGACTTCCGGAACCCTTCGGAAGGTCGGCTGACGCCGAGGGAAGCAGCGCGGCAGAAAAGCCCAGCTTCTCGGCTTCTTTGAGGCGCTGGGACGTATGTGAAACCGGCCGGACGGCGCCCGACAGACTGACTTCGCCGAAATAGACACAATTGGCCGGCAGGGCAATACCGGCGAGCGAGGAAACCAGGGCCGAGGCGACAGCCAGATCGGCCGCCGGTTCGGAGATGCGATAACCGCCCGCGATGTTCAGATAGACGTCGTGTTGGCCGAGCCGAACGCCGCAATGGGCTTCCAGTACGGCAAGGATCATCGACAGGCGCGCGGAATCCCAGCCGACGACGGCGCGGCGAGGCGTGCCCAGCGATGTCGGGGCAACAAGCGCCTGCACTTCGACGAGGATAGGGCGCGTGCCCTCCATGCCGGCAAAGACGGCCGCTCCCGGCGATTTCTCGTTGCGTTCGCCAAGGAAGAGTTCGGAGGGATTGGCGACTTCGCGCAGCCCCTTGTCCGACATTTCGAAGACACCGATCTCGTCGGTCGGTCCGAAGCGGTTCTTGACCGTGCGCAGGATGCGATAGTGATGACCGCGGTCGCCTTCGAAATAGAGCACGGCATCGACCATGTGCTCGACCACCCGTGGTCCGGCGATCTGCCCGTCCTTGGTGACGTGGCCGACGAGAACCATCGCCGCACCGGTCTGCTTGGCGAAGCGGATCATCGATTGAACGCCGGTGCGGACTTGCGTGACAGTTCCGGGGGCGGACTCGGCCAGTTCGCTCCAGAGCGTCTGGATGGAATCGATGATGACGAGATCCGGCCGCTTGCCTTCCGCCACGGTCGCCAGAATGTCTTCGACATTGGTTTCGGCAGCCAGCAGGACATCGGTGTCCGCTGCCTGAAGGCGCTGCGCCCGCAAGCGTACCTGAGCCACCGCCTCTTCACCCGAAACGTAGATGATCCGATGGCCACGGCGGGAAAGCGCCGCTGCCCCCTGCATCAGCAGCGTCGATTTGCCGATACCAGGATCGCCGCCGATCAGCACGGCCGAGCCTCGCACGAAGCCGCCGCCGAGCGCTCGGTCGAGCTCCGAGATGCCGGTGTGGATGCGCGGCGCTTCCTCGATCTCGCCGGAGAGTGCCGTCAGTGCCACCGGGCGGCCCTTTTTCGGCGTCTTGGTCGGCCCGCCGCCGATGCCCCCCATCGGGTCTTCTTCGACGATGGTGTTCCACTCGCCGCAATTGTCGCACTTGCCCGCCCAGCGGTTATGGACCGCACCGCAGCTCTGGCAGATGAATTGTGTTCTGGCCTTCGCCATCAGTCATGCTTTCGGTTGGATGCCGCCGGCGCGCCGCATCGAATCACTTTGGTTGCTCAAATAATCATTCGCGACACCGATCAAAACTAATGATTTCCCTATCAGGGGCCTTGGTGACATTTGTTCTCCACTGTCTTGGAGGCCACGAGAATGCTGGACTACTCGCTCGCACACTGGATTGCGTTCTTGACCGCGGCGGTTCTGCTCAACCTGTCGCCGGGTCCAGACATGGCTTTCATTCTCGGCCACACACTCAAGGCCGGGACAAGGACCGGCTTTGCCGCGCTTTTCGGTATCTGGACCGGTGCCAGCCTGCATGTGGCGATGGCGGCATTCGGTCTCTCGGCAATCCTCGCTGCCTCCGCACTGGCCTTTTCGGTGGTGAAGTGGGTCGGCGCGCTCTACCTCGCCTGGCTCGGCATTCAGGCATTGCGCTCGAAGGGCGAGGGCGGCCTGGTCAATGCGGTAAGGGACGTCCTGCCGTGGGGCCGGATCTACAGGCAGGGCATTCTCGTTTCGCTGTTGAACCCGAAGGTCGCCAGCTTCTTCCTCGCCTTCCTGCCGCAGTTCGTGGTTGATGGCGCCGGGCCAACCTGGCTGCAGTTGTCTGTCCACGGCGTGCTCATCATCGTCGTTGCGGCCTTCATCGAGCCACCGCTCATTCTAGCGGGTGGCCGCCTTGCCAATCTTATGAAGCGCAAGAAGAGCATCGGCCTCTGGCTTGATCGCGGCCTTGGCGTGCTCCTCGTGACACTCGGCGTACGGCTCGCGCTGACAACACGCTGAGGAGCTATTCTTCCTCGAAGAGGTAACGCCTCTCGTGCCGCAGGCCGATGCTGGTGAGGATCTCGTAGCCGATCGTGCCAGCCGAGCGCGCGACGTCGTCGAGGAGCACGTTCTTTCCGAACAGTTCCACGTAATCGCCTGCACGCACTGCATTTTCCGGAATATCTGTGACGTCGAACATCGTCAGGTCCATTGTGATGCGGCCGGCAACAGGAACCTTTCGCCCGGCCAGGAAGCCATGGCCTCCCTGCGGCAAGGCTTGCCGCATGGGTACGCCACCACTCGACTGGCTTCGCAGATAGCCGTCCGCATAGCCTGCCGCCACGATTGCAAGCCTGCTGTCACGCGTCAGTTGCATGGCACGGCCGTAGCCGACGGTTTCGCCCGCTTTGACCGTGCGGACCTGAATGATCCGCGCCTCGGCTGTCACCACCGGCCGCATGGGATTGGCCATCCCGTTGACGGCCTCGCCGCCATAGACTGCAATCCCCGGCCGCGTGAGATCGAAGTGATAGTCGCTGCCGAGGAAGATACCGGCCGAAGCCGCCAGGCTTGAATCGACACCTTCATAGGCCGCGCTAACCTGTCGGAATGATTCAAGCTGTTGCCGGTTCATCTCCGAAGGGTGGTCATCGCCGCAGGCGAGATGGCTCATCACAAGCACTGGAGCAAAACTTGCCGGACGCGAAACGTCGTCGGCAAGGGCGAGCGCCTCGTCCATCGAAAGGCCAAGCCTGTTAAATCCGGTGTCGACATGGAGTGCGCATGGGTAGTCGCCATATTCGGCGAGCACCGCCATCCAGAAGGCGAGTTGCTCTTCCGACGAGATGACAGGCACGAGGTCGTTTTCGAAGAAGCGCCGCTCGGTGCCCGGCCAGATGCCGGCAAGGACGAAGATGCGTGCATCCGGCGCATACGGCCGCAGCGTCACGCCTTCTTCGACGGTGGCGACGAAGAAATCGCGTGCGCCGGCCAGAAAGAGCGCTTCGCCGGTGTCTTCAATGCCGAGGCCATAGGCATCCGCCTTCACGACCGCCCCCGCCCGCGCCTTTCCGGAGCGACGTGCCATGTCCTTCCAGTTTTCCGTCAGTGCCGTCAGGTCTACGGTCAGCCGCAAGCTGGCGGAATCGAATGGGTCTTCATCGTCGAAACTATCAATAAAATCAGTCATGGTGCTTCGCAAAAGTGGGAAAGGGCCTGTCGCATCGCCAGTCTAGGGATCAATAAGGCAAAGTGAAAGCAAGCCAAGGCCATATCGACCTTGCGATCACTTTTGTTCAAGACGGCGGTGCAGGCGTGAAGTAGTTTGGTTCGATGGAGAATGTTTCGCAGAAAGAGGCGGCCGACGCGATGCCGCTTGCAGGTATCGAACGGGCGCGCTTCTGGCGTGACCGCCGGTTCCGCAACATGGAGTGCCTAAGCGCAAGCTTCCTGACGCATGAGTATGCACCACATGCCCACGACACCTTCTCGATCGGTGCCATCGAAAGCGGCACGCAGATCGCGACGATGAAGGGTGTGCGAGAGGAGACCGGTGCTGGCGATCTCTATCTCATCGACCCCGGTGTCGTGCATGACGGCGTCCCGGGCGGCGAGGGATATCGCTATCGGATGATCTATCCCGATGCCAAGCTCTTCGTCGATATCCTCGAAGATATGACCGGCAAGGCGTTCAACGCCATGCCGTCCTTTCCGAAGGAGCTCCTTCGCGACCCCGAGATGGCTGCCGCCTTCCACGCCGCCCATCGCGTGCTGGAGAGCGGTGCCGGAGCGTTGGAGTCAGAGGAAGGGATGTTTCGCGTGCTTGCGGCCATCTTCCAGCGTTACGGCAGCACGATCGTTGCGCCAGTGGATACCAAGGAGCGTACCGCAGTAGGCCGCGCTCGCGATTATCTCACCGACAACTTCGACTGCGACATCGGGCTTGACGAATTGGCTCAGGTCGCCAGCTTGAGTCGCGCGCATCTCATCCGGGCGTTCCGGCGTGAATATCACATCACCCCGCATGCCTTCCTGACCGACAAGCGGGTGCGTGAGGCGCGCAGGCTCTTGCGGGAAGGCAAGGCGCCTGCCGATGTAGCGGTCCAGTGCGGTTTCGCCGACCAGGCGCATTTCACCCGCCACTTCAAGGCTCGCACCGGGGTCACCCCCGGCCAATATCGCGCCCGCTGATCACTTTCGTTCAAGACGATCGCGGCTGGACGGCCTAACACCCTCCGGACTTTGGCAGTTCTGGAGGTTCCAATGCTCACTCAGAGGCGATCAGTCGGCGATTTTCTTGCCGGCTCGAGGGCAATCCTGCCACTTGTTGTCGCCGTCATTCCGATTGGTCTCGTCTTCGGGGCTGTTTCGGTTACGAAAGGCCTGTCTCCTCTTGAGGCGACGTTGATGAGCGCATTGGTCTTTGCCGGTGGTTCGCAGTTCGTCGCCATGGATATCTGGACGCATCCGGCTAGCTGGGCGGGGGTCGGCTTCGCCGCTCTGCTCGTCAATATCCGCCACGTCCTTATGAGCGCGTCCCTGGGCACGAAGATGCAAGCCTTCATTGGCTTGCGGAGATATGCGGCGATGTTGTTCCTCGCCGATGAGATATGGGCAATCGCGGAATTTCGCGCAGGCGTGGCACGGCTAACGCCTGCTTGGTTCGCCGGCATCGCCATGCCGTTCTATGTGTCCTGGGTCGGTTCCACGCTGATCGGCGCCTCTCTCGGCGCGTTTCTGGGCGACCCCGCAGCCATCGGGCTCGACTTCGCCTTTCCCGCAGTCTTCATCGTGCTGGCGATGGGGTTCTGGAAGGGGCGTGAAACGGGAACGGTACTGGCTGCGAGCGCTCTGGCCGCCGTGCTGGTTCATCAGTTCGTACCAGGTGTCTGGTACATCGCCGCAGGCGCGCTCGCTGGGCTTGCCGCAGCCCTGTGGACTGGCAAGGCGAAGGCGCTCCCCGCATGACCCTGGAGATACACACGTTTCTTGCAATCCTTGCCATGGGGGCTACAACGGTACTGACACGCATGAGTGGTCTGCTTCTCATTCGCCACGTCGAGATGACGGAGCACACCCGAACGGCCATCGAGGCGATACCGCCAGCAGTCCTGATGGCAGTGATCGCGCCTACAGCCTTCGCGACAGGATGGCCCGAAACCATCGCTTGCCTGGCGACAGCGCTGGCAGCGCGACGCCTGCCGATGCTCGCAAGTGTTGCCGTCGGCGTGGCAACCGCTGCGGCCCTGAGAGCCGCCGGCTTGTAGTCCTAGGAGCTGCTGACGGGCATGACCTCGTCAGTGCTCTTCGTACTGAATGAAGGAGGGATCGGCGAGGTCCGCGAAGCGCGTAAATTCCGACTGGAAGGCTAGCTTGACCGTACCGGTCGGTCCGTGGCGCTGCTTGGCGATGATCACGTCAGCGGTACCCTTGACCTTGTCGAACTGCGCTTCCCACTCCGGATATTTCGGATCGTGGATATCGCGCGGTTCGGAGTTCTTGACGTAATATTCCTCGCGGAACACGAAGAGCACGACGTCGGCGTCCTGCTCGATCGAGCCCGATTCACGGAGGTCGGAGAGCTGCGGGCGCTTGTCGTCGCGGCTTTCGACCTGACGCGAGAGCTGCGAAAGGGCGATGATCGGAACGTTCAGCTCTTTACCGAGCGCCTTCAGGCCGGTCGTGATCTGGGTGATTTCCTGCACGCGGTTTTCGCCCGACTTACCCGAGCCAGTCATCAGCTGGATGTAGTCGACCACAAGGCAATCGAGGCCGCGCTGGCGCTTCAGACGACGCGCGCGAGCGGAAAGCTGGGCGATCGAGATACCACCGGTCTGGTCGATGTAAAGCGGCACCTTCTGCATCATCATCGAGCAGGCGACGAGCTTTTCGAAATCGGCATCGTTGATGTCGCCGCGGCGGATCTTCGATGAGGAGACTTCGGTCTGCTCGGAAATGATACGGGTAGCGAGCTGTTCGGACGACATTTCGAGAGAGTAAAAGCCGACGACGCCGCCCTGCTTTGCCTTCATGCTGCCATCCGCCTGCACTTCGCCCTCGTAGGCTGCGGCAATGTTGTAGGCGATGTTGGTGGCAAGCGAGGTCTTGCCCATGCCTGGGCGTCCGGCGAGCACGATCAAGTCGGAGCGCTGCAAACCGCCCATCTTGCCGTCAAGCGAATGGATGCCGGTCGAGATGCCCGAAAGGCCGCCATCGCGCTCCTTGGCGACGGCCGCCATGTCGATCGCGAGCGCCACGGCGTCGTTGAACGCCTGGAAGCCGCCGTCATATCGGCCGTTTTCGGCAAGCTCGAACAGCCGGCGCTCGGTGTCTTCGATCTGCGCCTGCGGCGGCATGTCGAGCGGTGCGTCATAGGCGATGTTGACGACGTCTTCGCCAATAGTGATCAATGCGCGGCGGAGCGCCAGATCATAGATCGCGCGGCCGTAGTCTTCAGCGTTGATGATGGTGACGGCTTCGCGGGCGAGGCGGGCGAGGTATTCTGAGACCGTCATGTCGCCGACCTTTTCCTCTGCCTTGAGGAAGGTCTTGATCGTTACCGGATTGGCGATCTTGCCCATGCGGATGATGTCGCCCGCGACTTCGAAAATCTTGCGGTGAAGTGGTTCGTAGAGATGGATCGGCTTCAGGAAGTCGGACACCCGGTAATAGGCATCGTTGTTCATCAGGATCGCGCCGAGCAGTGCCTGTTCGGCCTCGATGTTGTTGGGGGCTTCCCGGTAGTGCTGCTCCGCGGGAGCAACGGCGGCAATCTTTCGAGCGACGTCGTTCATCTTGATCCGTTCTGTCTTTTTCAGCTTCGGGTGTGGCGCGAGCAGGCGACAAAATCAAGTGCGGAAGCGAGAGGCTTTCGATACCGTCGTCGATACCGGGAGGCTTTGCCCGTTGTTCGACTTCTCCACAGCCAGACTTGCGGTCATTGCAAAAATACCGAAAGTGTCACCTGCAGAGCACGGCCAGAAACGACTCACTTCCATCGTGCCTCACGTGGTAGTGTAAGCCTGCTGGGGCTGACTTGCATCAAACAGTCGCTGGTGGCCCTTGAAAAACATCGAAAAACGATATAGGTAGTAAAGATATAATTAGTGCACTAACAAAATAGGGCTGAAATATATGGGAAATCCCGTCCTCGGGCGTGAGCTTATCGAAGATCTGGCCGCGTTCAATCGCAAGCTCCGGGCTGTCTTCGACAAGATAGTGCGAGAGCGCAATATGACATTGCCGCGCGCCCGCGTCTTCTTCACGCTCAACAAGAAGGACGGAATCAACCAGCGCGAACTTGCCGAACGGCTGGAATTGGAAACGCCGACGCTTGTCAGAATTCTCGATGCGATGGAGGGGCAGGGCTTCGTGCAGCGGCGCGTGGCGGGCTCCGACCGACGCGCCAAGGAAATCTACATCACCGAAACCGGCAAGGTCGTGGCCGGCGAGATCGATGACATCGCCGTGAAAGTGCGGGCTCAGGTCATCGCCGGTATTCCCGAAAGCGATCTCAAGACTACTTTGGACGTGATACGGGCCATGCAAGCCAACCTGCAGGGCATTCGCGGAGTTTGAGGTCCTGCCGATGAGCCTCGCCGAAACCGCCGACGACAATGTAGCGCGAAGGCCCGCCGGAGAGGCGAAACCCGACTTGCAGCAGTCGTCGTCTCCGCCGGCGCCGGGCGTGCCGATGCCGGCTTGGAAAATGCCGCTCTACATGGTGGCATCGGTCCTGCTCTTTCTGACGCAGGGCCTCGGTATGAACCTGCTGACCGCCAACATCTATCAGCTGCAGGGGTCGTTTTCCGCGACCACCGCTGAGGTGTCATGGCTCTCGGCGGCCTATATGGCACCTTACGCCAGCATGTCGATTGCACTCTTCAAGATCCGTAGCCAATACGGTCTTCGGCGTTTCGCGGAACTCGGCATTATCTGCTTTGTTGTTGCGGCGGTCCTCAACCTTCTCGTCACAGACCTGCATTCCGCCATCGTCGTTCGCACTCTGAGCGGCATGGCCGCAGCGCCCCTTTCGACGCTGGGCTTCCTCTACATGCTGGAGCCGTTCCCCCCGGAAAAGAAGCTCTCGATCGGGATAAGCCTCGCCCTGATGTGCACGTTGTTTGCAACTCCTGTCGCGCGCATTGTCTCGCCCTCGCTGCTCCATTTCGGCGGGTACGAGGCGCTCTATATGTTCGAGATGGGGCTCGCGCTGATCGTCTTTCCGATTATCTATCTGCTGCCGCTCACCGCGCCGCCTCGGGCAGACGTCATTCAACGACAGGACATATTGAGCTATCTGCTGCTGGCGGTCGGCTTTGGGTGTCTTGCCGTCGTGCTGACGCTCGGCCGGCTCTATTGGTGGTTCGAAGCGCCCTGGATCGGCGTTCTGCTGGCGATTTCGGTAGGCTCCCTTGCGCTCGTGCTCGCCATGGAGTTGCCGCGCGCCAGTCCCCTGATCGATTTCCGCTGGCTGTTCTCTGGCGCCAACATGCGGATGGCCGGTGTCCTGCTTCTCTTCCGCTTCGTCTCCTCCGAGCAGTCGTCAACGGCTGCGAACTTCTATCAGCAGCTCGGGCTTCTGAACGATCAGACGGTGACGCTCTATGCGATCATACTGCTCGCCTCGCTGGTTGGCGGCCTCTTCTGCGCATTCCTGATGACAACGCGTTACGTCGAGACAGCCCACGTGATGGCGCTCGCGCTCATTGCGGGTGGCGCCTTTCTGGACAGCCAGTCGACGAGCCTGACCAGACCTCCTCAGATGTATCTGAGCCAGGCGATGGTTGCAGCAGGGGCGGCGATGTTCCTGCCGCCAGTCATGGCGAACGGCTTCAAGGCAGCGATGGCTCGCGGCATGCAGTACATCGTCAACTTCCTTGTGATTTTTGTCTTCACCCAGAGCATTGGCTCGCTCTTCGCCTCGGCGATGCTCGGGACTTTCGTGACGATTCGTGAGAAGTTCCACTCGAACGTGCTGGTCGAGCACATTCTGCTGCAGGATCCGATCGTCGCGCAGCGCCTCTCTCAGATGAGCGCGGCGTATGGGAACGTGTTGGGTGACAAGATGCTGCTCAACGCCGAGGGACTGGTGCTGCTCGCTCAGCAGGTCAGCCGCGAAGCGTATATCCTTGCCTACAATGACACTTTCCTCGTCATTGGCTACTCCTCAGTCTTTGGCCTCGTCGTCATTCTTCTCCACCAGGCGTGGCGTCGGCTGCCCTGGGCCCGGACAAGCCTACCTGCTGCAACCGCCGCTCAATCGTGATCTCAGGGTCAAAGTATGCTGAAGTTCCTTCGATCTCCCTCCTCCATCATCGCAGTGCTCGCCGGCATCGCCGGCGTCCTGCTCGTTCTCTATGCTTGGCGTCTGCCGCCGTTTGTCACGTCGGTAGAAACGACCGACAATGCCTATGTGCGCGGCTACGTCACGGTCATGAGTCCGCAGGTGAGCGGCTATGTCGTCGCTGTGCCCGTGAAGGACTATCAGCAGGTCAAACAGGGCGACACACTTGCCCAGATCGATGACCGCATCTACGCCCAGAAGCTTGCCCAGGCACGTGCGGCGCTCGACGGACAGAAAGCGTCGCTGGAGAATTCTCGCCAGTCCGAGCTTGCGGCCAAGGCGAGCATCGCCTCTAGTGAGGCGCAGATCGATAGTGCGAACGCATCGCTGACGCGTGCGCAGCAGGCCTGGGATCGCATCAGCAACCTCAGCAACCGCGGCATTGCATCGCAAAGTGAGACAGAGGCCGCGCAGGCCACGCTTGACCAGGCGAAGGCCGCTGTGAACCAGGCAAAGGCCGCGCTGGAGGTTTCCAAGCAAAATCTTGCAACGATCATCGTCAATCGCTCGCTGCTGGAAGCCAATGTCTCAAGCGCGGAAGCTGCGGTGCACCTCGCAGAAATCGATCTGCAGAACACCAGGATCGTTGCGCCGCGCGACGGCCATCTCGGCGAAGTCGGCGTGCGCGTCGGGCAGTATGTGACGGCGGGAACGCAGCTCATGGCCGTCGTGCCCGAGGACGTCTGGGTCGTCGCGAATTTCAAGGAGACGCAGTTGTACGGCATGCAGGTCGGGCAGCCGGTGACCATCACGGTCGATGCTCTCGGGAAGCGGCGGCTGAAGGGATACATCGAGCGCTTCTCGCCTGCAGCCGGGTCGGAATTCGCGGTCATCAAGGCGGACAATGCGACAGGCAATTTCGTAAAGATCGCGCAGCGCGTCGGCGTGCGGATCGGCTTTGATCCCGATCAGCCAGCAGTAAAGGACCTGGGTCCCGGGCTCTCCGTCGTCGTTGACGTCGACAAGAGCGCGCCGCCACAGCAGAACACAGCCGCCAAATAAGCAGAAAGCCCGGCGTGAGCCGGGCTTTCGTACATTTCCAGAGATGATGTCTCGGGAGAATTAAGCTTCGTCGCCGTCGAGGTCAGCTTCCGGATCGAAGAAGTCTTCCGGACGCAGAGCGTCTTCGTCAACGCCGTAGATAGCGTCAACCGAGGTGAGCGTCTCACCCTTGGACTGGCGCTCGGCTTCGTCGGCCGAACGAGCGACGTTCAGTTCGATCTTGATTTCGACTTCGGCATGCAGCTGAAGCTCAACCTGATGCAAGCCGATAGCCTTGATCGGGGTGTTCAGGTGAACCTGGTTGCGGCCGATGTTGAAGCCTTCTGCAGCGAGGATTTCAACGACGTCGCGAGCAGCGACCGAGCCGTACATCTGGCCGGTTTCGCCAGCCGAACGGACGACGATGAAGGACTTGCCTTCCAGAACGTCGGCAACCTTCTGGGCTTCCGACTTGCGCTCGAGGTTGCGAGCTTCGAGCGTTGCGCGCTCGGACTCGAAACGCTTCTTGTTGGCTTCATTGGCGCGAAGCGCCTTACCGAGCGGCAGGAGATAGTTGCGAGCGAAGCCGTCGCGAACCTTTACGGTTTCGCCCATCTGGCCGAGCTTGGAGATGCGTTCAAGAAGAATGACGTCCATGTTCGTGTTCCTTTTCGTGTCTCTAGATTTTCGTGTCTGTCTGTTTGGGGGCATCGACATCCTTGTTCGGGGTCAGCGCGATAGCCTTGCGGGTATCGCTCAATCCCACCACGAGGATGAAAAAGGCTGGCACCATCAGGATGAGCGATGCCAGGTAGCAGAGGATGAGTGCCGGCAGGCGCCAATCCTTGCCGCGCGTGCGGAAGTGCAGCGCGGCGAAGCCGGAAAGCAGGAAGCCGGCGCCGAAGGTGCCGACGACAGTTGCTCCGATCAGGGCCGGCAAGCCGCCAAAGAAGGTAGCGGCAAGACCGACGAGAAAAATGAAGATGGAGTTGCGGTTCATGCGCAGCGCCGAGGGGATATCTTCCCGCGGACGCAGGCCACGGCCGGATGTGCTGACGATCCGGCTAGCGATGTAATAGGCAGCAAACAGCATGATGACCCACATGCCGCCCTGAATAGCGGGCAGCATGAGGAGGACCAGCGATTTGGTCTGCGCAGCAACCGCCGGATCGGGCGAAAACTCCGGCTGCTGCTGTGCAAGCGAACCGAATAGGACGTCGACCAGCCGATTGATGAGATCAGGGCCGTAACCGATCATCACGCCGACGACGATGACCGCGATCGTCACCAGGCCGCAGAGGTGCAGCAGGATATCCGAAAGCGGATACCAGGCCATCAGATGCTCGGGACCACCAAGTTCGGAGGCGGGGCGGGCAAGGTTTGCAAGGTGGCTCAGCCACCCGGCCGGTAGCAGCGTGACCAGCGTCATCATCAGCGCGAAGGACGGCGAGATGGCGATCGCGCCAACAGCAGCGGCGGTAACGACGGCGGAGATCGCCGCCATATTGCCCCAGCCGAGGCCGACGAGAAGAATGGGAAGTGCCGATGCAGCGTATAGGACCGCGCTGAACGACGGCTGCAGGCTTGCGCCGAGCACCAGAAGTGCGGCGGTCAATCCGGCGAGTGCGCCGATGCCTAGCGTTCTTTTGTCCAGTTTGTTCAAGGTCGCTGTCCTGCTTCATCAAGCAGTTAGAGGGTTCTTCTGAATCGGTTTCAGAAAGACCTCAACATGGGTTTTAAGAGTTCCGATCCGCGCCCATCGCGGAAGGGAGAAGGGAAGGCATTGCTGCCTTCCCTCGATTTGGCTTCGTCAGCTAATTAGGCGACGACGTACGGCAGCAGGCCGAGGAAACGAGCGCGCTTGATCGCCTGAGCGAGTTCGCGCTGCTTCTTCTGCGAAACAGCCGTGATACGGGAAGGAACGATCTTGCCGCGCTCAGAAATGTAGCGCTGCAGGAGACGAACGTCCTTGTAGTCGATGCGCGGAGCATTTGCGCCGGAGAACGGGCAAGTCTTGCGACGACGATGGAACGGACGACGAACCGGTGCGGAGGAAGATTCAGACATTCTCAGTTCTCCTTATGCACGGTCTTCGCGCGGAGCGCGATCAGGGCGCGGGCCACGCTGGAAGTCGCCGTCACGGCGCGGCGGACGGTCGCCGAACTCGCGGCGCGGGCCACGGTCGCCGCCTTCACGCGGGCCGCGGTCGTCGCGGTCGCGCTTCTGCATCATGGCAGACGGGCCTTCTTCGTGGGCTTCAACAGCGATCGTCATGTAACGCAGGACGTCTTCGCTGATGCGCATCTGGCGTTCCATTTCCTGGACAGCAGCCGACGGAGCGTCGATGTCCACGAGAACGTAGTGAGCCTTGCGGTTCTTCTTGATGCGGTAGGTGAGGGACTTGAGGCCCCAATTTTCTACGCGCCCGACCTTACCGCCGTTAGCTTCGAGGACACCCTTGTACTGTTCTACGAGGGCATCAACCTGCTGAGCGGAAATATCCTGTCGGGCAAGGAATACATGTTCATAAAGAGCCATGACAGCTTTGCCTTTCTTGCGTTTATTCAACCCGATATTCGGCGGCTAAGCCTCAACGACTGCTCCTGATTGGGTAAACCCAGGCAAGAAAAGCGTTCCGAGACGGTCGAGAGCGGAGACACGGGAGGCTGGAACGCTTCCGTTCCGACGACTTTCTTGCGAAAACCGGCCCTCCGTTCAGCCACCAGCCAGAAGACCGGGTTTGCGAACAGGGCGGCTTATACGGATTTCTGGCGGAAACGCAAGGGTCAGTCAGCAATGTTCTCGCTGCGAGCTCAGGGAAGGCAGCCCCGCCTTGCGTAGGCCATCGACGAAATGGTCGTAGTGGGTATGGGCAACATAGGGTGTCAGGATCTTCCAGTAGTGCTCGAGATCCGCCGGCACGTTGGCCAGGATCTCCGGTATCAGCCGTCTTGCGTCATCCTGGCGATTAAGTTGTCCAAGGCTTGCGAGTAGGACAACACGGTTGAAATAGGCGCGGCGTAGTGACAGCCCACGTTCGGAATAGTGAATGGCTTCCTCGTAGTTGCCAAGATGGTAGTGAGACAGCGCCAGCCGATCGAGAATGAGATAGGCGAGGGGATCATGCGGGCTGAGCCGCAGGGCCATATGAAGCGGATCATAGGCCTCCGCGAAGTGGCCCGTGAAAACGCGGGCCCATCCCAGCCCCATATGCGCCAGCGCAAAGTTCGGGTTCAGGTCGATTGCCTGCTGCGCTGCCTCGACGGCGGCGGGAGCATTGTGGGCGACAAAGTGGCCGAGACACATCGCGTAATGCGAGTAGGGGTCGCGCGGATCGAGTGCTAACGCGCGCTCCGCCTCGGCGCGAAGTTCGGTGCTGTCTCTGTCAACATCGTGGCTAAAGCCGTGGAAGCAACGGGCGTAGAGGGAGCGGGCAAGCATCATGCGCGCACGAGCAAAATCGGGATCGAGTTCGATCGCCCGACGATGCCAGATGATGGCTTCAGTGAAGTGCTCTGCGGTATCCTGAGCGTTGTGTAGCCAGGTGCCGCGCATGTGGCTTTCGTAAGCGTCGAGATTGTCGGTCGTTCTTAGCAGTGCCCGACGACTCTCGCCGATAAGGATCTCCGGCTCGATGGCGCCGACGACGTTCTGCGTCAGCTCGTCCTGGATGGCAAAGATGTCTGAGATTTCCCGGTCATAGCGCTGTGCCCACAAATGAACGCCGCTTTCGGCCTCGATCAGCTGGCCGGTGACGCGGACGCGTGTGCCTGATCGGCGCACACTACCCTCGACAAGGTATCGCACGCCAAGATCGCGCCCGATCTGTTTCACATCGACGGCACGTCCCTTGTAGGCGAAGGACGAATTCTGGGCGATGACGAAAAACCAGCGATAGAGCGAAAGCGCAGTGATGATGTCCTCGGTAAGGCCATCTGCGAAGAATTCCTGCTCTGGGTCGTCAGACATGTTCACAAAGGGCAGCACGGCTATCGAAGGCTTATCCGGCAGTCTGAGCGGTCCACCGAGTGCTCCGGCCTCCACCGGGTCTTCTCGGTTCCAGTGAACCCGATGTACGGGTACCGGCCGGGGAATATTCTTCAGCGTGCGGTCGCCCATCGGCACGAGTGGGAAATCCAGCTTCCCCTCGATCTGCTCGCGCAATGCGCCGGAGATGCAAATGCCCGAAGGCATAGCCACCTCCTGAAGGCGTGCGGCGACGTTCACCCCGTCGCCAAGCAGGTTGTCTCCGGAGACGACGACGTCGCCGAGATTGAGCCCCAGGCGGAACTCCATCCGCCGGTCTGGCGGCAGGTCGGCATTTCGGCGATTGAGCGCGCGCTGAATTGCGACAGCTGCGCGAACGCCTTGCACTGCACTCTGGAATTCGGCCACCACGCTGTCCCCGGCGCTGCCGAAAATACGCCCGCCGTGCTCCTGCACGAGATCGCCAATCGTAGTGCTGTAGACGCTGAGTGTCGCAAGCGCATCCTCCTCGTTGGTTGCAACAAGGCGACTGTAGCCGGCGACGTCGCCAGCAAGTATGACTGCGAGCTTCCGTTCCACGGCATGAGTTCCCCGCGGCGCTGCCAGAGCTCTATGAACCTAGCCGAATTGCGCAGGGCGGAGAAGCGGAAATTGCGCTGCTGCCAAGCTGTCGAAACTTGTCGTTGTGGCACCTTGCAGGAGACGCGCCGAGATTCGACTGGCACTAGAGCGATCTGGCCCTCGAAGGCCAGATCTTGATGCGTTGTCCGTCTACCTCAGATCGGCATCGGGTATTGGCGATGAACCGCCTCGATTTCTGCCAGAACCTCGTGCGACAGCTTGATACTGACCGAACTCAGGTCCGTCTCGAGCTGCTTCATGGTCGTGGCGCCGATGATGACCGACGCCATGAAGCGGCGGCTCAGGCAGAAGGCGAGCGCCATCGCACAAGGGTCGAGTCCGTGCCGTGCGGCGATGTCGAGATAGGCCTTCGTCGGTGCTTCCTGCAAAGGCTGCAAGCGACCACCGAGGTCGCTGTTGATCGAGCCGCGCGAACCGTCCGGTTTGGCGCCGTCGACGTATTTGCCGCTGAGAATGCCGCCTGCAAGGGGCGAATATGCCAGCAGGCCCACGTCCTCATGATGCGACAGCTCTGCCATGTCGAGATCGTAGTGGCGGTAGAGCAGATTGTATTCGTTCTGGATCGTGGCAACGCGCGGCAGGCCGAGTTGTTCGGCAAGCGTGAGATACTTCTGGGTGCCCCAGGTTGTTTCGTTGGAGAGGCCGAAGGCGCGAACCTTGCCTTCCTTCACAAGGGCGCCCATCGTTTCCAATATCTCGGTGATATTAGCGATGGCCTTGGCATGGTCCTGCTTGAAGGGGTCGTAGTGCCAAGCCTGACGGAAATGGAAATGTCCTCGGCTCGGCCAGTGAATCTGGTAGAGGTCGATATAGTCAGTCTTCAGCCGCCCCAAGCTTGCCTCGATTGCCAAGCGAATGTTTTGCGCGTCGGCGCCGTCTCCGCCGCGAAGATAGGAACGGCCAGGACCGGCGACCTTGGTGGCGAGCACGATGTCCTTGCGCTTGCCAGTCTTCTTGAACCAGCTGCCGATATAGTCTTCCGTTAGGCCTTGGGTCTCAGGGGAGACCGGGGTGGTAGGATAAAGCTCGGCCGTGTCGAAGAAGTTGACGCCTTTGTCGACGGAATAGTCCATCTGCTCATGCGCCTCGGTCTCGTTATTTTGCGTCCCCCAGGTCATGGTGCCAAGGCAGATTTCGGACACGGAAATATCCGTGCGGCCAAGTTTCTTGTATTTCATCTGAAACCTTTAAACGTGATCTTGAAACGAAATGGTCAAGGAGGGCGCAATCTAGACCGGAATGGAGAGAGCGCAAGAGGCAAAACCAGCCTTTCCCGCGGCCGTAAAAGCCTTGGAACGCGGGGAGGCGGCACTTGACTCTGAAGGAAAGAATGTCAATTGGAGGCGAAATAACCAGAGGTCTCCGTATAAAAGGGACATAGCATGACCATTGCTTTCACATTTCCGGGGCAGGGCAGCCAGTCTGTCGGCATGGGCAAGGATCTTGCCGAGAATTTCGCCGAGGCGCGCGCCGTCTTCCAAGAAGTCGACGAAGCTTTGGGCGAAAAGCTGTCGGAAACCATGTTCAACGGTCCGGAAGACACGCTGACGCTGACGGCCAACGCTCAGCCAGCGTTGATGGCGGTCTCGATGGCGGTCATTCGTGTGCTGGAGAGCAAGGGCGTCAATCTGAAAGCAAAGGTCTCCTATGTCGCCGGCCATTCGCTCGGCGAATATTCTGCGCTCTGCGCAGCCGGGACTTTCTCGCTTGCGGATACCGCGCGCCTGCTGCGCATTCGTGGCAACGCCATGCAGGCAGCCGTACCTGTCGGCGTCGGTGCCATGGCTGCCATCATTGGCCTCGAACACGCCGATGTCATCGCCGTCTGCGAGGAAGCCTCTGCCGTCGGCTCCTGCCAGATCGCCAACGACAATGGCGGCGGCCAGATCGTCATTTCGGGCGAAAAGGCTGCTGTTGAAAAGGGTGCCGCAATCGCGACCGAGAAGGGCGCGAAGCGCGCGATCCTCCTCCCGGTTTCCGCTCCGTTCCATTCTTCGCTGATGGCGCCCGCTGCCGAAGCGATGCGCGAAGCTCTAGCCAGCGTGAAGAAATCGAACCCGGTCGTACCTGTTATCGCTAACGTGCGCGCTGCGCCGGTCACCGACGCCGACGAGATTGCGAAGCTGCTCGTGGAGCAGGTGACGGGCCAGGTTCGCTGGCGCGAGACGGTTGAGTGGTTCGCGGCCAACGGTGCCACGACACTCTACGAGATCGGTTCCGGCAAGGTCCTGACCGGCCTCGCACGACGTATCGACAAGACCGTGAACGGCATCGCTGTCAACTCGCCTGCTGATATCGACGCGGCCGTTGCCGCCCTGATGGCCTGATAGATTTAACGATTACAAGGAACACTTCCATGCTCGATCTTTCCGGCCGCAAGGCTCTGGTCACCGGCGCCTCCGGTGGCATCGGCGAAGAAATCGCCCGAATCCTGCACAAACAGGGTGCCATCGTCGGCTTGCACGGCACGCGCGTTGAGAAGCTCGAAGCGTTGGCGAACGACCTTGGCGACCGGGTCAAGATCTTCCCGGCAAACCTTGCGGACCGCGACGAAGTCAAAGCACTCGGTGTCAAGGCCGAAGCGGATCTCGAAGGTGTCGACATCCTCGTCAACAACGCCGGCATCACCAAGGACGGACTCTTTGTTCGCATGAGCGATGAGGACTGGGACAACGTCATCGAAGTGAACCTGACGGCAATGTTCCGTCTGACGCGCGAGCTGACGCACCCGATGATGCGCCGGCGCTATGGCCGCATCATCAACATCACTTCGGTCGTCGGTGTCACCGGTAACCCGGGCCAGGCCAACTACTGCGCTTCCAAGGCAGGCATGATCGGCTTCACGAAGTCGCTGGCTCAGGAGATCGCGACCCGCAACGTCACGGTCAACTGCGTGGCACCGGGCTTCATCGAGTCTGCCATGACGGGGAAGCTGAACGACAAGCAGAAGGAAGCGATCATGGGAGCGATCCCCATGAAGCGTATGGGTACAGGCGCAGAAGTTGCCTCCGCTGTCGCCTATCTCGCCTCGTCGGAAGCCGCCTATATGACAGGCCAGACGCTGCACGTAAACGGCGGCATGGCCATGATCTGAAACGGGAAACTGCCTTTCGAGGCAGTTTTCGCCGCAATAGCGTGTTGACCAACCCGATGGGGTTGATTTTCTGGCTTTGCGGCAGACTTAAACCGTGTTAAGCGGGCCATGACTGTGAACAGTCTCCCGAGAAAGCAGACGGACCGGCGGGCTTTTGTGCAAGCCTGGGACATTTCTGGTAGCTGGGTTTAGAGAGTTTGCCGAGGTGGCTTAATGTCGCCGCAGGCTGAAACAGGGTAGGGATGCCACAAGGCATTCTGATCAGACATAAGGTCGAGGAAACCGACATGAGCGATATCGCAGAACGCGTAAAGAAAATTGTTATTGATCATCTTGGCGTCGATGCCGACAAGGTTGTCGAAGGCGCCAGCTTTATCGACGATCTGGGCGCTGACTCGCTCGACACCGTCGAACTGGTCATGGCGTTTGAAGAAGAATTCGGCGTCGAGATTCCGGATGACGCTGCTGACTCGATCCTGACGGTCGGCGATGCTGTAAAGTTTATCGAAAAGGCTCAGGCTTAATCCTGAGCATTTGAAAAAGGGCGGACCCGGAGTCCGCCCTTTTTATTTCTGGCATGGTTCTCCAAGAACATAAAAGGCGGGGGAATGGGGTCAATGAGACGGGTCGTTATTACAGGTACCGGCATGGTATCGCCCTTGGGATGCGGAACGGAAGTGACGTGGTCCCGCTTGCTTGCGGGTCAAAACGGCGCCCGCGTGGTCACTGAATTCGAGATTGACGACCTTCCCGCAAAGATTGCCTGCCGCATTCCGGTTGGCGACGGCAGCGACGGCACCTTCAATGCCGACGACTGGATGGAGCCCAAGGAACAGCGCAAAGTAGATCCTTTCATTATATACGGCATGGCAGCTGCCGAGATGGCGCTGAACGATGCCAACTGGCATCCCGAGAGCGACGAGGACCAGATTTCCACCGGCGTGTTGATCGGTTCCGGCATCGGCGGCATCGAAGGCATTGTCGAAGCCGGCTATACGCTGCGCGACAAGGGTCCGCGCCGCATTTCTCCGTTCTTCATTCCGGGCCGCCTGATCAATCTCGTATCCGGCCAGGTCTCGATCCGCCACAAGCTGCGCGGCCCGAACCATTCGGTGGTCACGGCATGCTCGACCGGCGCTCATGCGATCGGCGATGCTGCGCGTCTCATCGCATTCGGCGATGCTGACGTCATGGTCGCAGGCGGCACGGAGTCTCCGGTCAGCCGCATATCGCTGGCTGGCTTTGCAGCCTGCAAGGCGTTGTCCACCCAGCACAACGACAATCCGACCAAGGCATCGCGTCCTTACGACAAGGACCGCGACGGCTTCGTCATGGGCGAGGGCGCGGGTATCGTCGTCCTCGAAGAGCTGGAACACGCCAAGGCCCGCGGCGCCAAGATCTATGCCGAGGTTGTCGGTTATGGGCTGTCCGGCGATGCCTATCACATCACTGCGCCGTCCGAGGACGGCGAGGGTGCGCAGCGCTGTATGACAATGGCATTGAAGCGCGCAGGCCTGACGCCTGCCGATATCGACTACATCAACGCGCATGGCACATCGACGATGGCCGATACGATCGAACTTGGTGCCGTCGAGCGCTTGGTCGGCAATGCTGCCTCGAAAATCTCGATGTCATCGACAAAGTCGGCGACGGGTCATCTGCTCGGCGCAGCCGGCGCGATCGAAGCGATTTTTGCAACACTTGCGATCCGCGACAACGTTGCGCCTCCGACCCTCAATCTCGATAATCCCGAGCGCGAGACTGCAATCGATCTCGTTCCTCACAAGGCGCGCCAGCGGGAGATCAATGTCGCACTGTCGAATTCCTTCGGGTTCGGCGGTACGAATGCATCATTGGTGCTTCGCCGCTACGTCGCTTGAGTTCAAGCATTGACGTCCTTGCAGTGGGGCTGCACCTTGCGCGCGGCCCTACCTGCATTTTGCCGCATTGCTTAGCAAGAAGCGGGACTCGAGGCCAAGTTTAGAGGATTGCCGGTGAGCGATACGAACCAGAGCAACGGGCCGATCGGTGACGAAAGCCAGCAGACGCAGGGCGGACCGATCATTCCCAAGTCGCCAAGCGAAGCGCTTCGACCGGAGCGCGTGCCAGAGCCGCCGAAGCGCTCGAAGAAGGCACGCAGTCAGGTTGTCATTTTTTTGAACTTCCTGATGACGCTCGTCGTGCTCGGCTGCGCAGCAGCCGTCTTCCTTTTCTATCACGCGATCTCCGCCTACGAGAATCCCGGTCCGCTGGAGACTAATACCAATTTCATCGTGCGCAATGGCGCCGGAATTGCCGAGATTGCTGCCAATCTCGAACGCAACAATGTCATTTCGGACGGGCGTATCTTCCGCTATCTGACGGCGACACATCTCGGTGAAGGTGAAAGCCTCAAGGCTGGCGAATACGAAATCAAGGCGCATGCTTCGATGAATGACATCATGGAGCTGCTCAAGTCCGGAAAGTCGATCCTCTACTCGGTCTCGTTCCCGGAGGGCTTGTCGGTCCGCCAGATGTTCAACCGAATGAACGAGGATCCGGTTCTTGAAGGTGATTTGCCGACGGTGCTTCCGGCCGAAGGCAGCCTGCGCCCGGATACCTACAAGTTCTCGCGCGGTACCAAGCGAGCCGAACTCATCGAGCAAATGGCTGCGGCGCAGCAGAAGCTGGTCGATCAGGTTTGGGATAAGCGTGATTCATCGCTGCAGCTCAAGTCGAAGGATGAACTGATCATCCTCGCGTCGATCGTCGAAAAGGAAACGGGAGTTCCCGACGAGCGGGCGCATGTCGCCTCCGTCTTCCTCAACCGTCTGGGCAAGGGCATGCGCCTTCAGTCCGATCCGACGATCATCTACGGCCTCTTCGGGGGAGATGGAAAGCCTTCGGACCGACCGATCTATCAATCGGACCTCAAGAAGGAAACGCCCTACAACACCTACATAGTAAAGGGCCTTCCTCCGACACCGATCGCCAATCCTGGCCGTGATGCTCTTGAGGCTGTCGCCAATCCGTGGAAGACGCAGGATCTCTACTTCGTGGCCGATGGTTCCGGTGGGCATGTCTTCGCCGCCACGCTCGACGAACACAATACCAACGTCAAGCGCTGGCGCCAGCTAGAAGCCGCGAAGGGTGCCGATCCCAATATCGCGGTCGACGGACAGCCAGAAAGCCAGACACAGTCTGAAGCGCCCAGCGCGCCTACCACGCAGAAGAAAAAGAAGAACTGATTTCGGAGGCTCGGATGGCTTTGCAGTCCATGACCGGTTTTGCGCGGCGCGAGGGCACGAGTGGCCGTTGGTGTTGGGCCTGGGAGCTGCGCTCCGTTAACGGCAAGGGTCTCGATCTTCGTTTGCGTCTGCCGCCCGGCCTGGAACGCATGGAGAATGAGGTACGGCGACTTGCGGGCGAGCGTTTCAGTCGTGGCAATATGCAGGCGTCGCTCTCGATCTCTGCCGGTGAGAGCCGCATTGAAACCGTACTTAACCAGGAAGCGCTCTCCGCCGTGCTTGCCTTGCGTGACCAGCTCGGTGGCATCATCGATCCGGCGCCGTTGCAGCTGGATACGTTGCTCGCTATCCGCGGCATCATCGAATTCCGCGAGAGCGAAGACGGTGACGAAGCCATCGCTGCCCGCGATTCCGATGTTGTCGAAGGTCTGATCGCGGCGCTAGCCGACCTGCGGCAGATGCGTGAAGGTGAAGGCGCCGCATTGTCGCGGATACTCCTGGACCATGTCGCCACGATCGAGGGGCTAACGGAGGTGATCGAACGCGATCCTTCCCGCTCTCCGCAGGAGATTGCCTCCAGATTGGCTGCACAGGTCGCCTTGCTCCTGGACGGCCCAGGAAAACTGGATCGTGACCGGCTGCATGCGGAAGCCGCGCTGCTGGCTACGAAAGCCGATCTTCGCGAAGAGGTTGATCGCCTGAAGGCACATGTGGTCGCCGCTCGCGATCTGCTCGGCAAGGGTGGCCCCGTCGGTCGTAAGCTCGATTTCCTTGCACAGGAATTTAACCGAGAATCGAATACGATCTGCTCTAAATCGAATGCTGCAGCAATCACCGCCGCCGGCATCGAGCTGAAAGTCGTCATCGACCAGTTCCGCGAGCAGGTCCAGAATCTGGAGTGATACATGAGCCCGGCCCAGTCGAGCACACCCACGAAAATCGCCCGGCGCGGGCTGATGCTTGTCCTCTCCTCGCCGTCTGGTGCAGGCAAGTCGACGATTGCCGGCAACCTCCTGAGGGACGATCATAGCCTGGAGATCTCTGTCAGCGTCACGACCAGGGCAAAACGGCCGAGCGAAATCGCAGGCAAGCATTACCACTTCATCTCCGTCTCGCAGTTCGAGAGAATGCGCGACGCGGGTGATCTGCTTGAATGGGCGGAGGTACACGGCAATTTCTACGGCACGCCGCGGGAGCCTGTGGAAGCCGCAATGGCCGACGGTCGCGACATGCTGTTCGATATCGACTGGCAGGGTGCGCTGCAGCTTCAGGACAAGATGAAGGCCGATATCGTCTCAATCTTCGTGCTGCCGCCCACCATGACAGAACTGCAGTCGAGACTCCATCGCCGTGCCGAGGATTCAGAAGAGGTCATTCGTACGCGGCTTCTGAATTCTCGCTCTGAGATCGAACGCTGGCGCGAATATGACTATGTCATCGTCAACGATGATCTCGATGAGGCTTTTCGCAATGTGAGCTGCATCGTCAACGCCGAACGCGTTCGCCGGGACCGTCGCCACGGTTTGTTCGACTTCGTCAACAACCTGCTGACGGAAGAGCCGACGCTTTAAGGCCGCAAAGTTTGAGGCGATGGCACTTGTTGGCAGGTAACATCGGCTCGATGCACAATGAAAATCCGCCTTTCTCCGGGTGAGAAGCGGCCTATAGGCAGTTCGCCAATCGAACGAACTCGGCGACCGAAAGCGTTTCGGCACGTCGCTGCGGATCTATGCCCGCCTTGTTCAGCAAAGCTTCGCCGCCCACGGGCTTGAGGCTCTGCCGCAGCATCTTGCGACGCTGGCCGAACGCGGCGTGCGTCACCTTTTCCAGATCCGCGACAGAACAGGGCATCGGGTTTTCGTTCGGTGTCAGGTGGACGACCGTTGATGTAACTTTCGGCGGCGGTGTAAACGCCTGGGGCGGCACGTCGAATGCCATATGCGCATTCGTGCGCCATCCGCAAAGCACACCAAGACGTCCATAGTGGTCATCGTCTTCAGTCGCCGCGATCCGCTCGCCCACTTCCTTTTGGAACATCAGAGTCAGCGATTCCCAGAAGGGGGGCCACTGCTTGGGCAATATCCAATTTATCAGCAGTTGAGTGCCGACATTGTAGGGCAGATTAGCGATGATCTTGACCGGACCTTCAGGCGCCATTGCCTCGAAGTCTGTCTTCAACGCATCACCTTCGATGACCTCAAGCCGCCCCGGATAATGGTCGGCAACTTCGCGAAGGGCAGGAAGGCAGCGAGGATCACGCTCGACCGCAATCACTTTCTTCGCGCCGAGCGCGAGAATGGCGCGCGTAAGGCCGCCCGGACCCGGGCCGACTTCGAAGACCGTGACGCCTTCCAGTGAACCGGCCGTTCGCGCGACCTTCTGCGTCAAGTTGAGATCAAGCAAGAAGTTCTGGCCGAGCGCCTTGCGGGCGTCGAGACCATGGCGTTGAATGACATCGCGCAAGGGCGGCAGCCCATCCAGCGCGGCCATCAGCGATGCCCTTCCGCTGTGCGTCCGAGGTGACCGGCGAGCTTCAGCGCCGCGACAAGACTGCTTTCCCGCGCGAGTCCCTTGCCGGCGATGCCGAAAGCCGTGCCATGATCCGGCGAGGTGCGCACGAACGGCAATCCAAGCGTGACATTGACGGAATCGTCAAAGCCGAGCGCCTTGGCCGGTATCAGAGCCTGGTCGTGATACATGCAGATTGCGACGTCGTAGCGTGCCCTGGCCTCGTCATGGAACATGGTGTCGGCGGGCAGAGGGCCGATGGCATTGATGCCTTCGGACCGCAATAACTGAATGGCTGGCTTGATAACGGCCTCATCTTCTTTGCCGATCATGCCGTCTTCTCCGGCGTGCGGATTGAGACCAGCAATCGCGAGCCTGGGCTGCTCGATACCGAAGCGGTGCTTGAGGTCAGCATCGGCGATCCGGCAGGTCTCGACGATAAGCTCGCCGGTCAGCGCCTGCGGCACGTCCTTAAGCGGAATGTGGATCGTCACGGGGATGCTGCGGAGCTTTGGTCCGGCGAGCATCATCACGGGCACTACCGCTTGTCCCGTTGCTCGAGTGGCTAGATCGGCTAAAAATTCGGTGTGCCCAGGAAAGGAAAAGCCCGACTCGTAGAGAACCGACTTGGCGATGGGATTGGTAACGACCCCAAGGGCTTCGCCTGATATCGTCAACGATACGGCTTTTTCGATCGCAGCTATCGTGCCCCTCGCTGTTGCAACATGGGGCTCGCCTGCCACGACCTCTACACCTGCATATATGGGCAGAACGGGGAGGGCATCGGGAAAGACGTCATTGGCGTTGGCGAAATCCGTCTCGCGAATACCGGCCTCCACGCCCATCAACCTCGCACGCAACGCCAGTACGTCAGGATCGCCGATAAACACGAACGGAGGGAGCCCAAGCTCCCGGCGGCGCATCCACGCCATCAATGTAATATCAGGGCCGACACCGGCGGGATCGCCCTGAGTAAGCGCGAGCGGACGCGAGAACGAAATTGTCATCTTGTTCAGGGGCGCATGATCTGCGCCTTCTTGCGCAGCTCGTCGAGATACTTCTGAGCGTTCGGATTTTCCTGAGGCGCGTTCTTCCCTGCCTTCGCCTTGTCCAGGTCTTCCTGACGGAACACCATTTCCGCAGCCTGGTCGTCAGACACCTGGCGCTGGCTGCAGATGGCGATGTATTCTACACCTCGGTCAGTCACGCGCGTGGCTGTCGTATTGCCCTTGGCTTGCTCGACAAGCGGTTTCCATTCTGCGGGAAGTTCAGGCGCCATAACGCGACCGAGATCGCGAACCGATACGTCACGCATCGTTGCAGCGAAAACCTTCGCCTGCTCGCACCCCGGATACTTTGAGCGCGATGCCTCGGCTTCACTCTTGCGCTTGCCGACGATGCCTTTCTTGCTGGCGGGGACGACGAAGATCATCTGCTGCAGAATATATTCCGTGGTTTCCGGCTTCTGCTTGTTCTCCATCATGCGGGCAACGAGATCGGAATTCGACATCCGAGCGCTCGAACCGTAGCGCGCGTTGACGAGGCGCGGCCAGCTCATCTGCACGGCGATGAATGCCTTGAAGTGAGCGACACCGACGCCGGCACGCTCGAGAATTTGTGCCATCTGATCGGTCGTCAGCTTGTTACCGGTCGCGAACCGCGCGAATGATGCATCGACGTCGTCCTTGGAGACCGACATGCGAACACGCGCGATTTCCTGCTGCTTTAGCGCCTGCTCGACCAGCTGGTCTTCGGCAGCCTTGGCATCTGCCTTCTGATGTTGCAGCCGGAGGAATGCCTGGCGCTTGGCAACGTCACCGCTGGTGATTGCCGTGCCATTGACGACCACTCTGACTTCGCTTGCGGCAAAAGCGGATCCTGCCTGAGGTGAGGCAAACGCGGCCAGCATGGCGAACGCCACTCCGGCAATCATCGTCGTTACGGTTCTCTTGGCGCCAATCATCTATCGACCCTTCCCATAAACGCCGCGCATTTCCGTCGCGGCGCACATAACTCTTCGAGATCAAACGGGCAACGCTGCTCCAACCGAAAAATCAGCATCGTCCCACATTTCAACCGGCGATAATGTCCTGCACAGTCTTACGGCGAAAGAAAGGCTCTTTCTTTCGCCGTGCTGCAGAACTGCTTATCAATTCTGGTAGATGGTTGTGTTGGTATCCACCGGACCGCCGAGGTTGATGTCACCCAGTGTCCGGAAGGTCAACCTGGCGCCAATCGCCCAATCGCTGGCAGTTTCGGCACTGGTATCCCGCTTTTCGGTGTAAGCGATCGTAAAGACTGTGCACTCGTCCTCATAGGTAAGACCAAATGTCTTCCTGACGATGCTGTTGTCTTGGAGGTCCCAAGCCACGCCACCGAATACTGACCAATAATCCTTGAACTTGACGGTCCCCTTGGCCTGGATTTCATCGTTGTCTTCAGCAAAGCCATACTCCGGCTGAGCTGCGACATGCGTGTAGATCAGCTGGCTTTGAAGATTGTCGTTCTGGAAGCCGGCTGTGACATCT
Source organism: Hyphomicrobiales bacterium (assembly GCA_900466605.1). Classification (GTDB taxonomy): domain Bacteria; phylum Pseudomonadota; class Alphaproteobacteria; order Rhizobiales; family Rhizobiaceae; genus Rhizobium. The sequence goes on along the minus strand of UBMU01000030.1, from coordinate 50,526 downwards.
CCGCGACGGAACGCCAGATCCTTTTCGTCAAGACGATAGGAGGCAGCAAGGGCGAGGCCCTGAGGCGTTTCGATACCACCGAGACCGACAAAGTCGGACACGTCGGTTTCCAGACCGGACTCCGCACCCACATTCACCAGATCGGCGGTGTCAAAGGAATTTTGGCCACCGAGCTGGTACGACTGGCCGAAGATGCCGTGCAGCTTGTACCCGTTGTCGAATGTGCCGGTGTACTGGAAGCCGACATTGGCGCGTGTGCCGCCTTCGATCCGGTCGTAGCCGGAGAACTTGTCGCGTTCGAAAAGATTCGTGGCATCGAACACGAAGCTTTGTGCGTCCTCGTTCGGAAGCGCGCCGGCAAGGCGCTCATTCGGTCGCGCATAGACCTGAACGATGGGTTCGAACAGGTGCGTGCTGTTTGCAGCCGTCCCGAGGATCGGGTAGCGCATCTCCAGGCCAGCCGTAAACATCGAACGCGTCGCCGCATTGCCGTCGTCGTAGTTGCCGTCATAGACAAACGTTCCGAACGTCGGCGGTGCCGTCTGGTTCAGCGCTAACGCATCGCCACGCGCAGCGAGCAGCGGCGTGATCAGGAAGCCCTCGGGCGTGACAAACGTCCGCTTCCATTCCAATTCACCCGTGAGGCGGGCCGTCTGGCCGTCAAGGCCGCGGAACCGGTCGAAGCCGGCGACGCTGTAGAAATCCTCGTGGGTGCGCGAGAGGTTCGTGAAGTTGACGTCGGCAGAGAGTTCGCCACCGGCCAGCGGCTGCGGTGCCACGAAGTGATAGTCCATCACCGGATAGACTATCGCCTGCTGCTTCTCAGCCACGTTGTTTGGGTCGGCGTTCTGAACGTCAAAGTAGAATGAGCGGAGATCGAAGTAATTCCGCTTGCCGAGCCCGGTCAGGTAGACTTGGTTCGTTTTCGTAGAGTAATCCAACCCCTTCAGGCTATAAGTACGGGAAAAGTTGTTATCGCTTTGCGCCATAACATCCCAGCCAAACGCCCAGCGCGGATTGATCTGGAAATCGCCCTTCGAGGCAACAACACCACGGAAGTCTTTTTCCGCATCACTGGTACCCGGCGTGAAGGTTTCAGGGCTAAGCTGGTCGATGCCGGCTACTCGCAGAGTGTGCGTGCCGTTTTCAAACCGCTGGCGATACTCCGCGTCCAGCAGGAAGCCCTGAGTCGTATAGCCTGTGCCCGTTACTGTTACATCACTGCTCGGCGAGATAACGTAGTAGTACGGCACAGAGAGGCCGAAGCCGAGGTTCTGAGCGGTGACGAAGCTGGGAAAGAGGAAGCCGGACTTCCGCTTAACCGTATTGTCGGGGACTTCGATCCACGGGACGTAAGCGAGTGGCTTGCCGAGCAGTTCGAAGCGTGCCTTTTCGAGACGGATCGTATGCTTGACACCATCCTGGATGACGCGTTCGGCCTTGACCTGCCAGAAAGGAGGCCGTTCCGGCTTCTCGGCGCAAGGCAGACAGGCAGTATACACGCCCTTGTTCAGGATCATTTGCGTGCCGCCGACACGCTCTCCGGTCTCTGCAACCAGGCGCGTGTTGTCGGCAGTCTCGATTCTAAGCGCGTTTACAAAGCCGTTACCAAAGTCGTCGGTGACGTCCAGTTTGTCGGCATACAAGCGGTTGCCGTCGGGGCCGATAAGCTCGACGTTGCCAAGCGCCATCAGGCGGCCGGTCTGCTGATTGTACTCGACACGCTGCGACACCATCTTGTAGCCGGCGTAATTGATCTGCACCCCGCCAACAGCCGAAACAATCTGCGCGTCCTTGTTATAGACGAGCTCGTTCGCCGACAGAATCAGCTTCTGGTCGCCAGATACATTGGGCTTAAGATTTTGCAGGGCATCCTGTGCGAAGGCCACAGTAAAGCCGTTGGAATAGGTAGACAAGGCTGCGCCGACGAGCAGGGCAACCAACTGTTTACTAAGAGTCTTGCGGTCGCCTGCCGCCACTAGCCATCCTCCTGATGAAGCAGAATTGTTGCACCCAAAGCCAAGGCGACGGTGACCGGAATCCACGTCGCCACGAAAGGCGGGACAACCCCACTGCTTCCGAATGCTTTTACAAGCACGGTGACCACATAAAGCACGAAGCCCGAAAGGATTCCACCCAGAATCACTGACCTCGATTGGTTGAACCGGCTAAATTTTAGGGACACTGTTGCAGCAATGAGAGTCATGGCGACGAGCAGCAGTGGTTGGGACAACAATGAATGAAATTGGGTCTCGAGTGCTTTGGTTGGAATGCCGAAGGATTTCGCTGCATTGATTCGGCTCGGAAGGTCGAAAAACGCAATGGTTTCAGGGGCCGTCAGCCGCTGTTGCAGAAAGTCCTGTTTCAGATTGGTGCGGATTCGCACCTCATCCTTGCGTTCGGCGATCTCACCGGGGCGACGCTCGACCACGTTCTTAAGAAGCCAGTAACCATCTTCCAATTTTGCGGAGGCGGCGTCCTGTCTCAGGCTGATGTGACCGGTCGAATCAAAGTGCACGAACACCACGTCCATGAGCAGCGTGCCGTTCTCGAGAATCGTATGCGCTCCTATGATCGCATCGTCTTGATCGCTGATCTGACGGATCCACGGAACTTGCGGCAAGGCGTTGGCAGTCGAGCTCTCTCCGCGCCAATTGCTTTCGACGACAGCTGCCTGACGTTGTCCCCAAGCGGCCAGCGGATTGAGGACGCTCATCACAAGGATACCCAACAAAAAGGCGCCTGCGATGAACGGGGACATGAACTGCCAGACGGAAATGCCGGCAGCGCGCGTTACAACCAGTTCGTATTTCCGGTTGAGGCCGATAAGGACCGTCATCCCGACGAAAAGAGCGATGAACGGAACGGTCTGTTGCAGGATAAGAGGCAGGCGCACGGCCGTCATCAGCAGGCCGCTTGTAACGGTGTAGCCGGGCAGGCCGGAAAGACGGCCGGCCGTTTCGCTGAAATCCACAAGGAAAACAATGCCGATCACGCCAAGGAAGAACCACATCGTGGTCAGAAGGTAGCGGCGAAAAAAGTAACGCCCGAGTGTCCCGAAGATCATACGCTGCCTCCCGCAGTTGGATCGGCGGGACGACGAAAGCGTTGCTGAACCCTCTGCCAGAGCGTGACAACACCGTCGCTCAGAGCGGATATGACGGACAGGCGCTTGTTATGCGAGAGCGATGCTATGGCAAGCAGGCTGGCGACCACTGGAATCGCATAGAGCACGCCGATGAACTCCGGATCAGTGTCGATCTGGTTGGCGGCGTAAAAGGACGCCCAGCGAATCGCAAACGCGAAGACGAGCGCTGACACCATGGGATGCAGCCGGGCTTCACGATGGGAACGCGCATCTCCGGCAATCGCAAGCGAAATGAGCGCGAACACCATAGGCAGCACCCAATCCGTCAAACGGCGGTGCAATTCCGCACGGTAACTGCCGGGCTTTGCGATGTAGTCCTTGTCGTTGGGATCGGGACTGAGCAGGAATGAAAGCTCGCGGTCGGAAGCGCGCAGAGTTGCCTGGCCGCGGTTCTGCGTCAGATCGGAAAGATCGAAGGAGTAGGAGTCGAAGCGGATTACAGAGACTTCGCCTGTGGGCGTTTTGCGGTGCACCTCGCCATCATGCATGATGAGTGAAGTGCCTTTGCCGTCAACGGCGCCTTCCCGCGCGTAGTAGATGAGCTCGAAGGCGGGGTCACGCTCGTCGACAACGAACAAGCCCTTAAGTACACGCCCGGCCAGTCGCTCCGATATCTGCACGTAAAGGCCGGTGTCGATGCGACGGAAGTTTTTCTCCTCGATGACTGTGGAGAGCAGATCCGCGTAGGCGGCAGCGACCATCTGGCGAACGCCGGTCTTTGCCTTCGGCTCGACGACGTTGTCCACAAAGAACGAAAACGCGCTGATAACAGCGGCAAGGATCAGAATCGGGCGCAGGATGATGCCGCGTCTTGCCCCGGCTGCGTCAATGACGGTCAATTCCGAATCATTGTTCATGGTGGTCAGCGTTTGCGTCACGCCGATGACAAGCGCGAATGGCAGCACGATCGGAATGATCGAGGGAAGGATCAGCGTTGCCAGCTTCGCAAACGATCCCATCGACTGGCCGCTGTCGGTTACCAGATTGACGCGCTGCAGAACCTGAGTCGTCCAAATGATCGCGAGCACCGGCAATAGGGCAACGAGAAACATTTGGCCGACACGCCGGAGTATATATGTTTCAAGTAGTTTCATTAACGCCCTTGAACGCCATTTGCGAGCCGATGCCGCCATGCAGCGGAATCCATCTACGCTCTTTGGTTTGCTTTTGCGACAAGGCAGCATCGAAAATTCATTCAAATTTCAGTTTTTTTTTCGCCCTGTGGCGAATCGGTGAGGGCAATGAAACCTGCGAAAATGACAAGGGACGAGAGCCAGCCGAGGATCACATCCGATAAGTAGTGGGCGCCAAAGGCGAGCCGCATGGCCGAACAGAGAAATGATATGGCAGCAAGGGGAAGGGCAACGGCGGAGCGTGCGGGTTGCGGTATGAAGACGATAAGGCAGAATATCCAGCCTGCGCCTGCGGCCTCGCCGGATACGAAGGAACAGTTCGACATGCATTTTCCGGCCATGGATCCGGCCCGCACGAAGTCGAGATGGCCGCCGAAGTCCAGCGTCTGCCAAGGTCTTGGTCTTCCCCAGAATGCCTTGAGTACGAAATTGACCAGTATTGCCGGGCCGGTGACGAGCGATCCGAGACCGATCTTGAATGCCCGGGCGCGTGCGACATTGAAGGTTGCCCCACAGTGCCAGTAGCACGCCGTCAGCTTCCAGAGCATCACGACGGCGACGATATATGGCAGCCGGAGAAAAAGCACCCTGATGAGCCCGAGGTAGGTCTCGCGTCGATAGGGAAAATACCCGCAGATTTCGCCAGGAGTGGCCGGGGTGTTGCAGGTCTCGTGCACAAAAAAGTGCTTGGACGCGTAGATATCGATCTGCGGAAAGACATTAAACAGCAGAAGCAGCAGCCACCATAGACAGAGCAGGCCGAAAAAAGCGCGGGTGGGGATGTCATTCGATGCAGCAATGAGCCACGGTGCCCTTGCCCTTGAAAATCGTAATGCCGAAATCAATTCTCGTTTCCTGTGGACTCAAATCCACCGGAGGAATATGCGCCGAAGATGACACCCCGTTAACGAGTCTGCGGCCAATTACGCGGCCGCGTCATTGGACCGAAGACTTGTCTTCGGCGGGGAAACCCGAAATGATCGGGTAGAGCGGATTTAGGGAAATCCCACTGGAGAAGATATGTCAGCCAAGTTCGATATTTCATTTGAAACCTCCGCCGAAATCGCCGGTGGCTACGCGATTCTGCTGCAGGCGAGCGGAGCGGATGTTGCGGCCGGAGCCAAGGTTGCGGATCCTGCTGGCGTTATCGCGAGGGCTGCAAAGATCGCCGGCTTCTCCGCCAAATCCACCACGGTGCTCGATCTGCTGGCGCCAGAGGGCTCGGCTGCGGAGCGGCTCATCGTAATTGGCCTAGGCAAGCCGGAGGATCTCACCGCTCACGATTGGCTGAAGGCCGGCGGTGTCGCCGCATCGAAGATCAAGAAGGCGGAAAAGGTTGCTATCTACATCGATGTGCCCGGTGTCGGCGTTGGCGCGAAAGAGGCAGCGGATTTTGCGCTTGGCATGCTTTTGAGGGCCTACAGCTTCGATACCTACAAGACCAAAAAGAAAGACGACGACGGCAACAGCCGGAACGGACAGGTAGCCGTGACGATCGTCACCGCCAAAGCGGCGGATGCAGCAACAGCCTTCAAGGTTTCGCAGGCTGTTGCGGGAGGCGTCAATCTGGCGCGCGATCTCGTGAACGAGCCACCGAATGTCCTGGGTCCGGTCGAGTTTGCTGCCAAGGCAAGCGAACTGGAAAAACTCGGCGTCGACGTGGAAATCCTCACCGAGAAGGAGATGCAGAAGCTTGGTATGGGAGCCCTGTTGGGCGTGGCCCAAGGCTCGGTCAGGCCTCCACGGCTGGCAATCATGCACTGGAAGGGCGGCAAGAGTGGCGAAAGCCCGATCGCCTTCATCGGAAAGGGCGTCGTCTTTGACACCGGCGGCATTTCGATCAAGCCCGCCGCGGGAATGGAGGAGATGAAAGGCGACATGGGTGGTGCCGCAGCCGTCACCGGGCTGATGCACGTTCTGGCAGCTCGCAAGGCGGTCGTGAACGCTGTGGGGATCATCGGCCTGGTCGAGAATATGCCTGATGGAAACGCCCAGCGTCCCGGCGACATCGTCACCTCGATGTCGGGGCAGACGATCGAGATCATCAATACCGATGCTGAAGGGCGGCTCGTTCTCTGTGATGCGCTGTGGTATTGCAACGACCGCTTCAAGCCGAAATTCATGATCAATCTGGCAACGTTGACAGGTGCTATCCTTGTTGCCCTCGGCAACGTCCACGCCGGCCTATTCTCGAATGACGACAAGCTCTCTGCGCAGCTGACTTCGGCCGGCCTGACGAGCAGCGAGAAGCTCTGGCGCATGCCGCTCGGCAAGGAATATGACAAGATGATCGACAGCAAGTTTGCCGACATGAAGAATACCGGGGGGCGTCACGCGGGGTCGATCACCGCTGCGCACTTCCTCAAGCGGTTCGTGCAGGACACGCCATGGGCTCACCTCGACATTGCAGGAACGGCAATGGGTTCACCGCAGGATGAGATCAATCAGTCCTGGGGTTCCGGCTACGGCGTTCGCCTGCTCGATGAGCTGGTACGTGCCAACTACGAGTTATGACGGAAGTTCTGTTCTATCATCTGACCGAATCCAAGCTGGAGGATGCCCTCCCGCCGCTGCTCGAGAAAAGCGTCGAGCGCGGCTGGCGGGTCGCCGTACAGCTGAAGGATGCTGCGCGACGCGACCTGCTCGATCAGCATCTTTGGACCTTTCGCGAAGACAGCTTCTTGCCGCATGGCACCGATGAGGGGGAACTGGCGGCAAATCAGCCCGTTCTCCTCACGGCTTCCGAAGGGAATGCCAACGCGGCGACGGTGCGGTTTATCGTCGATGGCGCCGAACCGCCGCCAGTCGGATCTTACCAACGGATCGTCTTCATGTTTGACGGTTACGACCAGGAGCAGCTCGAGGGCGCTCGTGCGCAGTGGAAGAAGCTGAAAGGCGAGGGGCATAGCCTCACCTATTGGCAGCAGAGCCCTGAAGGCCGCTGGGAAAAGAAAGCATGAAAAAAGCCCGCGTCCAGCGGGCTTTTTTTCATTCTCGATCAATCGTGGAAGGCATCGACGAATTTGCGCTTGCCGAGCATGAAAGCATCGGCAACGTGGCGGAGCGGTGCCAGGTCGACATCGGACTTGCCGGCTTTGACGATTTCCGCGAAACGACGATAGAGCGCCGGGTATTCCTCTTCGGGTGCCGAGAACTTCAGTTCGCCGTTGATCGACAGTTTGGATCCGCCTTCAGCGAGTTCCACATGCCCCGCTTCGGTTTCCGCGAGGATGTCCCAACTCTGCTTGCCAGTCTGTCGCCAGTCGAATTCGGCATGAACAGGCACGTCATCAGCATTCTTGAAGTGCAGATCAGCGCCAATTGGTGCGTCGCGATTCTCAGGGAATTCGAGCGTTGCGCCCGTCAGGAATATTGCCTTCGGCAGAATGTGGGTGACGATCGAGAGGGCGTTGATGCCCGGGTCGAAAACGCCGAGACCGCCGGCCTGCCAGATCCAGTCCTGGTTCGGATGCCAGTGGCGAACGTCTTCCTTCCAGATGACATGGACGCTCTTGATCGTCGTCGATGCGAGAAAGGACTTGGTGGCTTCGACGGCCGCTGCATAACGTGAATGCCAGCTTGCGAACAGCGAAACGCCTTTGCTTGCCGCCAGGCTTTCAAGATCGGCCACTTCGCTCAGCGTCGCGCCCGGAGGCTTTTCGAGAAACACGTGCTTGCCCGCGGAAAGCGCCTTATGCGCTGCCTCGTAGCGGTACTGCGGCGGCATACACAGCGAGACCGCATCGATTGCAGGAACGGCATCGAGCATTGCGTCGATCGTGGTGAAGCTCTGGATGCCTTCGACGGTGCCGTGGCGGCTTGCCGTCGCGATGAGCTTGAAGTCAGGATTCTTCTCGATCGAGGGAAGGTGCTGGTCGCGGACGATCTTGCCGACGCCGACGATGGCGAGGTTGATAGGGGACATGCTGGTAGCTCGCGTTCGGTGTTTCGCTCAAAAGTATGACTTATTTTGCGCCTGTTTTATCAGAAAGGAGCCAGCGGGCAAGCGTCGATAGCCCTATCAAAGAGACGCCATCTCGGCGGGTGCTGTCGGCTTCTTGAACTGCAGCGTCACGACCTTATACCCCTCTGCCTCAAGCCTTGAAAGCAGGGTCGGCAGCATTGTCGCAGTGCGGTTGTGGATGTCGTGCATGAGAATGATGCCACGGCCGCGCTTGTGCAGCAGGTCCATCGTTCGCTTGGTGATGGCGGCAGGCGATGTGTTGAAGTAGTCCTTGCTGTCCACATCCACGTCCATCACGACCATGTCGCGCATCGCAACGGCGGAACGCAGCTTTTGGCTGTCGGCAAGGTACGGGAAGCGGAAGAAGTTGACGTCGACACCCGTCGCCTTTGTGACAGCCGCCTCACCGCGTGTGATCTCTTTCATCGCCACGTCGAAGGTGAGTGCCGCCAGATTCTCGTGCCGGAATGTGTGGCTGCCGATGGCGTTACCTTCCATAGCGACCCTGCGGGCGAGCTCAGGGTGCAGTTCGGCCATTTCCCCGACCATCATGAAGGCGCCCTTGACGCCGAACTGGTTCAGCGTCGCGAGCACGCGGTCGGTTCGGCCGGGAATAGGGCCGTCGTCAAAGCTGAGGATGACTTCTTTGTCCTGCAGGCGCAGGTCATGAATGGAAGCAATCGTGAGTGTTCGGCCGGCAAGGCGATGCGATATTGGCGGCAGGGTGCCTCCGTTCTCCGTAGTCTGGCTGCCTTCCGGCGCGACGATAGAGGAGGTCTTGATCATGGTATCAGGCGCAGGATGCTTGGTGGACTGGCAGCCGGCAAGGGCGGCCGCGCTCAAAATGAGGCCGGACAGTAAGGCGAAGCGATGCATAAAAGAGGCTCAACAAATCAGTAACGAATGTTGAGACAACCTTGATGATTATGGTTAACGAACGGTGTCGATCGTCTGGAAATGCACCGAATAGTGTTGGTACAGCCAGCCTCCGTCAGCAATTGTGGCTATCCCGCCATGGCTTCTTCGTATTCGGAAGAAAGCTCCAGCCACTGCTCCTCGGCCGCGGCAAGCTTTGCGGCAGTTTCGCCGCGCTGCTTGGCCTTTTCGGCGGCTTTCGCGGGCGCCTTCTCGTACAGCAGCGGATCTGCAAGCTCTGCATCAAGCGCCTGAATCTGTTTCTCCAGCTTGCCGGTCAAGGATTCGATTTCGTTGATCTTTTTCTTGAGCGGCGCCAGCGATGCACGCTTCTCGGCATTCAGCTTGCGCTGGTCGGCCTTCGACGCGGTCTCTTCGGCGAGCTGAGGCCTCTCATCCTTCTTCTTGCCCGACGCGACGACAAGGTCGCGGTACTCGTCCATATCGCCTTCGAAGGTAGTGACGGTACCGTTGTTGACGAGCCACAATCGATCGACCGTCGCCTCGATAAGATGGCGGTCGTGCGAAATCAGGATGACGGCTCCCTCGTAGTCGTTGAGTGCTTCGATCAGTGCCCGCCGGCTATCAATGTCGAGGTGGTTCGTCGGCTCGTCGAGCAGGTAGAAATTCGGCTCCGCCAGCCGCAGGACCAGCATGCCGAGCCGCGCCTTCTGGCCGCCGGAAAGCCGTCCGACGGCGCGTGACTGCATGTCGATGGTCATGCCGGCACCCGCCAACAGCGCCCGCGCCCGTTGATCGCCGACGTCGAAACGGCGGATGATCGTTTCCATCGGCGTGTCCTTGTCGTTGAGGTCCGCAAGCGCCTGATCGCTGTAGCCGAGAACCAGGGAAGGTGTCGCCTTGATACCATCCTGCGCCGTCTCGGCATTGCCGATCGCCTTTCGCAGCATGGCGATCAGCCGCGATTTGCCGGCACCGTTCTCGCCTAACAGCACGATCCGATCACCTTGGCAGACGAACTGCTTGCCGGTCCGGAAGAGCGGCGTGCCGTCGGGTGTGCAGACCTCGGCGTCGTCGAGCGCCACCAGCACCTTGGCATGCGTACCACGGTTGCCGAGCTTGATCGCACCGGCCGATCGCTCGAGATGGGCGGGCTTGGCCGCATCCTGAAGTTTGTCTGCGCGTTGCTTCAGCTGCTTGGTCTTGACCACCAGCAGGTCGCTGCCGGAGTTGATGCCGATATTGTTGAGCTTCGCGGCCTGCTTGCGTAGCTGCTCCGCCGTCTTCATATCGCGTTCGTAGCGTCGTTTGTCGGCCGCATCCGCCTCGTCCAGAGCTGCCCGCGCCCGGCTATATGGCAGGGAGAAGACCTGCGATTGCTCCGGCCGCAGGAACAGTGTGCGATTGGTTACGGCATCGAGAAAGGCGCGGTCGTGACTGGAGATGATGACGGGAACGTCCCGGGGCAGGGCGTTCAGCCATTCCTCGAGTGCGGCAATCTTGCCGAGATCGAGATGGTTGGTCGGCTCGTCGAGCAGCAGTGCGTCCGGCTCCATCACCCAAGTATGTGCCAGCATCGCCAGCCGCTGCCAGCCGCCGCTGAGCTGCCCGACCGCGCGGCTACGCAAGGCTTCCGGAACGTCGAGAGAATCCAGCACGATGTCGACGCGCCAGCTTTCGTTCACCTGCTGATCGTCAGGCAGTGCCTGCAGGACGGCATCGTGAAACGGCACCCCAAGCAGCTTGGCCGGTACGTCTTGCTCGACATAGCCGATCGTCAGCCCGCGCGAACGCGTGATGTCGCCATGGGTTGCCTCCAGCGCGCCTGAAATACAGCGCAGCAGCGTGGATTTGCCGCGGCCATTGGCGGCGACGAGCCCGAGGCGGTCTCCGGCATTGATGACGAGGTCCAGCTTGGCAAAGAGCGGTGTGCTCAAGGTGACGCCGAGATTGCGGATATTGATAAGTGTCATGATCTTGCTCTGGTCTTGCCGAGCGATCACACGGGCGAGGGCATGCAGCCTTCATCGCGTGCGTGTTGCTCAAGCTCGGTGGGTGAATGTTGCAGTCGAGCTAAAGCCCGAGCTGCTGCCACGAGGGGCAGACCAGGAAGAGGGTTTGTGAGAAACGGTCTCTGGTCAGCCCTGCAAACGCATTTGCAGGGCGTTGACGGGGCCACGCTGCCGGTTGAACCGGAAATAGCAATTTTGCACGCGACCCTCCTTTCTCTTTGAGTGCATAGGCGAAATACCATCCGGCAGGCAAAAATGCAATCGGGACGGTTGTAATGCGGGCCCCTGTAACCCCGCGCAAGGCGATCCCGTGGGTCAACTTGCGCAAGGTGGCTTGGCTGTTATAAGCGGCCCTGACAGGCAACTCATTAATCTCCAGGAGAAACGCCATGGCCGGCGGTGACGACGAATACGTCTACGACGAAGTAACGGGTGAATGGCGTCCGGCTTCTGAGTTGGCTGCCACAGGACAGGGGGATGCCGAGGTCCGGGATGCTTCCGGAAATGTCCTCAAGGACGGTGATTCCGTCACGCTCATCAAGGACCTGAAGGTGAAGGGCGCCAATCAGACGCTGAAGCAGGGCACGGTCATCAAGTCGATCCGGCTGACGGACAATCCCGAAGAGATCGACTGCCGCCACGAGGCCATCAAGGGCCTCGTCCTGCGGACGGAATTCGTCCGCAAGCGCTGATCGGGCTTTGGAGTATCCTGCGGGCGGGAGGGCGATAACGCCCTTTCCGATTAGCGCTTCAAGCTGCCGAGGATGCCGCGCACCAGCGCCCGGCCGACTTGCGTCGCGACAGTGCGGGCGACGCTCTTCATCGCGGCCTCCACGACGGTTTCACGCTGGTAGCCTGGCGAGCGGGCGCGGCCCTGGCTCTTGGCCTGCGGCTCGCTGTCTTCATCGCCGAAACCAGGCAGTGTCCAGCGACCCGTGGCGCTGCCCTCGGTTGGCTGCGTCGGCTGCACCTGCTTGGCTGCGTCGGAGTCGGACGCCTTCTTGGCGCGCGCTGCCAGAATTTCGAAGGCGGATTCGCGATCGAGATCTTCGTCGTAGACGCCGAGCACGGGGCTCCTGTCCATGACCTGCTGGCGCTCGGGATCTGTCAGCGGGCCGACGCGGCCGGACGGCGGGCGGACCAGCGTCCGTTCGACAATCGAGGGGGCGCCCTTCGCCTCCAGCGTGGACACCAAAGCTTCGCCGGTGCCGAGGGTGGTGATGACCGTCGCGCAGTCGAAGGCAGGGTTTGGCCGGAAGGTGTCCGCAGCCGTCCTCACGGCCTTCTGCTCGCGGGGCGAATAGGCGCGCAGCGCATGCTGGACCCGGTTGCCGAGCTGTGCGAGCACGGTTTCCGGTACGTCGAGCGGATTCTGTGTCACGAAATAGACGCCGACACCCTTTGACCGGATGAGACGCACGACCTGTTCGACGCGCTCGGTCAACACCTTCGGGGCGTCGTTGAATAGAAGATGTGCCTCATCGAAGAAGAAAACGAGGTTCGGCTTTTCGGGGTCGCCCACTTCCGGCAGTTCCTCGAAGAGCTCGGAGAGCAGCCACAGCAGGAATGTGGCGTAGAGCCGCGGGTTCATCATCAGCTTGTCGGCGGCAAGCACTGAAATCTGGCCATAGCCACGGTTGTTGGTCCGCATGATATCGGTGATCTTGAGCGCCGGTTCGCCGAAGAAATGTTCAGCACCCTGCTGTTCCAGCACCAGCAGGCCACGCTGGATCGAGGCGACAGACGCCTTCGAGATCAGGCCGAATTGGCTGGAAAGCTCGGTGGCGTTTTCCGCCATGTAGTTCAGCAGCGAGGAGAAGTCCTTGAGGTCGAGCAGCGGCAGGCCGCCCTGATCCGCAATCTTGAAGGCGATGTTGATGACGCCTTCCTGTGGTTCCGACGCATCCATCAGCCGCGCCAGCAGCAACGGCCCCATCTCCGCAATCGTGGTGCGGACGCGGTGTCCCTTTTCACCGAATAGATCCCAGAAGATGACCGGGAACTGGTCGAATTCGTAGTCGTCGAAGCCGATCTGCTCTGCGCGCTTGGTCAGGAAATCCTTCGGTTCGCCCTTGGCGGCGATGCCGGAGAGGTCGCCCTTGATGTCGGCGCAGAAGACAGGTACGCCAGCCCTCGAAAAGCCCTCCGCAAGCACCTGCAGCGTCACCGTCTTGCCGGTGCCTGTTGCGCCCGTCACCAGCCCGTGCCGGTTTCCGAATTTCAGGTCGAGATATTCCGGCTTGTTGATGCTGTCATCAGGATTGCGGCTGACGCCGACGAAAATCTTGCCATCCTCGAGCATTTCGAAAACTCTCCCTGCGGCTGTCGGCGCCGATTGCGTCAAAATGCGGAGCAACGTTTCCGCATGGTCATTGTAATATCGCTTCCCTGTTATAAGCAGGGAGTTCAATGCGGACAACTGTCTGCATTAAAAGGAAAAGTAGGATAAAGCCTGCTTTTGCGGCAGGCGGCTTGAGTTGCCTTGAAAGTTCGATTAACGTTGACGTTAACGTCAAAAATAGGAGGCTGACAATGACTGAAATCGTAGACCAGATCGCCGCGCGCGTGGGCATCCCCGCAGAGGTGGCTGAAAAGGCGCTCGGCATGATGCTCGGCTTCCTGCAGCGCGAAGCGGCAGACGGTCCGGTCGCCAAGATGATCGAATCCATTCCGGGCGCGTCCGACCTCGTTGCCAAGTACAACGGCGAGGGCGCGACTGGCGGCGGCGGGATCCTCGGAAGCATCATGGGCGCCCTTGGCGGTGGCGGCATCATGGCGCTCGGCCAGCAACTGATGTCTGAAGGCCTCGGCATGGGCGAGATCACCTCGCTTGCCAAGGAAACCATCGCGATCGCCGAGCAGCACGCCGGCAAGGAAGTGGTGGACGAGGTTGTCGGCTCGGTCCCGGGTCTCAGCCAGTTCGTCTAACCAGCAGGACAAGGCTTTAAGGCGGGCGGGCTTGTTCCCGCCCGTTTTTTATAGGGCCTAGCGCGTTACGCCGAGCAAGCTCAGCCAGCTTCGCGACTGATCACGGGCAACAGCGCGCTCGGCGTCGTCAAGCATATCACGCCCGCAGTAGCGCTCTATATTGCGTCGGTCTGCGTCTGTGATCTGAGGATTGCGAGATGCGGCGATAACCTGCCGCCACGCGCAGCCAAGGACGGGCTCGACGACGATGCCCTTGTCGCAGCCTGTGCTCAGGCAGAAAGAGACTTTCCGCTGGCTTTCGATGCGACCGCCAATCGCATCGGCATAAAGGCCGGTCCAGGCGGCACGAATACGTTCGCAGCTTTCGACGGCGCCGCTTTGCTGGCAGCTTGTTTTCGGCACATAGCTGTCTGCAGCCGGCCAGTCGGCAAACTCGGCAAGGCTAACGCAACCACAGGCAAGAAGAGCTGCGGCAATCAACTGCAACATCGGGCTCCTTAACTGGCAAGAGAATCACTGGAGACAAGCTACAGCTTTTTCTAGTTGCTAGAGAAGCACTTCTGAAGCGTCATTGTATCAGGATCGACCAAGCAAGCAGATCAATGCTTGCTCTTGGTTTCCCTTGACAGCTTGAGGATGACGTCGTCCGCCGCATCGGCCAGCGCCATCGCGATTTCAGCTGCCTTCCAGCCCCGCTTCTCACCATTACGGATGAGTTCGAAGAGGATCGGCTCGAACTCTGACCTGCAGGTTTCCATGCGTTGATCGGAAATCGAATTTTTCTTGGACAAATGAGTATCTGCCATGTGAATACCCCAAAACCCTAGGGATAGATTTAGCAATGCGGTGGAAGAGCGCAAGTAAATATATTAATCGATCTTTAATAATTTCGACTAATTTTGGTTTTGTTCGCCAAATAATAGAAAAACACAAGAAGGGCCCGCCGGGGTTGGACGAGCCCCGCCTTCTTTGTCGCACAGAAAAAGCAACGCGGTCAGCAAGAAAAGCTTCGCTGTACAAGGCGAAAGGGTCAACTCATCCATATTTTGTATAGCATACCATAAATTTGCGGTGATGGAGCTTGGCCACAAGGATATGGTGCATTATTTCTTCGCGTCATACGCGAGTGACGCTAAGTATTATTTAATTTTACTTTAGTTGGACGTGTATTTATCAGATCGTTTTCCGATTGTGGTTGTGCAGAATTACGCCCAATTCGTGCCACTCCCGCCCATCGTTGCGGATGAGGTCCTCGGCGCATGAAGGCCCCATGCTTCCAGGGGCATAGGCCTCCGGCGTTTCGCTGCTTTTCGCCCAAATATCGAGGAACGGCTGCACGGCCGCCCATCCGGCTTCGATGCCGTCGGCGCGCTGGAAGAGCGTCTGGTCGCCGATGAAAAGATCATAGAGAAGCGACTCGTATCCGGTCATTTTGCCGATGTCGAATTTGTCGGCATAGCGGAAGTCGAGCGAAACGGGGACGGTATCGACGGAAAGCCCGGGCGACTTGATGGAGATCTCGACGCTCAGTCCTTCATCCGGTTGGACCTGGATGACCATCCTGTTCGGTGGAAGGTTGCGTTTGACGTCCGTTTCACGAAATTGCGCGAAGGGCACCTGCCTGAAGGTCACTACGATTTCCGTATCGCGAGCCGTCATCGCCTTGCCGGTCCGGAGATAGAAGGGCACGCCCGCCCAGCGCCACGTATCGACGAAGAGCTTCACCGCCACGAAAGTTTCAGTGTTGCTGTCGGGCGATACATCCTTGGTCTCCCGGAACGCCGTGATGTCGTTGCCATCGAGCTTGCCGCCCGTGTAGGCGCCACGCACGGCGTGCGTTGCGGCTTCTTCAGGTGTGTAGATGCGCAACGCGCTCAGCGCTTTGCTCTTTTCCGTACGGATCGCTTCTGCTCCGAAGCCGTTCGGAGCCTCCATTGCGATCATCGCCAGCAGCTGGAAAAGGTGATTGGGGACCATATCGCGCAGCGCGCCGGTAGCGTCATAGAATTTGCCGCGGGTGCCGACATCGACCGTCTCGGCAGCAGTGATCTGCACGTGGTCGATATAGTTGTTGTTCCAGAGTGCCTCGATCATCATGTTGGCGAAGCGGGCAGTCAGAATATTCTGGACCGTTTCCTTGCCCAGGAAGTGATCGAGGCGATACACTTGGCTTTCGGAAACATTGCGCAGGATGCGGGCGTTCAGTGCGCGGGCCGAGGCGAGGTCTGTGCCGAAGGGCTTCTCGATCGCTATGCGGCGGAAGCATCCGTCCGTCTCACGGGTTAAGTCGTGCTCGGCCATCTTCTCGACAAGTGGCCCGAAAAACTGCGGCGGCACTGCGAGATAGAACGCGGTATTGCAACTCGTCAGACGCTTCTTGATCTCGAGGAATATGGCATCCTGCGTGAAGTCGCCTGAGATGTAGGAAATCCGCTGCCGCAGCCGCCGCCATGCCTCGTCGGTCTCCGGCAGGATCGGGTCGCTCAGTTCGGCAAGAAAGCTATCGAGCCGCGCCACCAGCGAAGCGTCGTCGCCGGACTCTATCCCGACGCCGAGAATCTTCAGGTCGTCGCCGACCAGGCCGCTGCGCGTCAGATTGATGATCGCCGGTATGAGCAGACGCCGCGTCAGGTCGCCGGTGGCTCCGAAGATGACAAGTGTGACTGGCGGAATGGGGGCGGCGTCCATGCAGGTCTCCTCGCTGTTTCCCTCGACTATAGTGCGCGTCAGTCCGGCGGCAAGCAGCAGGATGCCGCTTGCCTATTGCAAGGGAATGTCGATGGAGCCAGTTGGGCCTACCCTGGCGCCTGTCTCCGATTACCGCTCAACCCTTCACTGCCACCATGAAAATACGCGGGAACCGCAGCAGGACGCGACCGTCTGACATCTTCGGATAGGCCTTTTCCACGCGGCCGAGATAGTCCGCCAGAAACGCTTCGCGGTGCTCTTCGCCGGCGTGGTCGAGATAGGGCCTAAGGCCTGTCCCCTTGACCCATTCGACGATTGCCACAGCATCCGCCATCGGATGGTTGTAGGCGGTATGCCAGATGTCGACGCGCGCGGCCTTGCCGATGAGCCGACTATAGTAGGTCGACGGCGAGGGCAGTGGCTTGCGGCGAACGCTCCGCGCCTCGAAGGCCGTTTTCCACGGCCCGGCGTGGGCCGTCTCCTCCATCAGGAGATGGGTCGGCTCGGTCAGGTTATCGGGCATCTGCACGGCCAGAACGCCGCCCGGCGCAAGCCCGTCCATCAAGTGGTCGAAGATGTCGAGATGGTTTGGCAGCCACTGGAAGACTGCGTTTGCAAAGAGCAGGTCGGCCGGCTCGCTCGGCTGCCAGGTGGCAAGGTCGGCCTCCACGAAGGGCGTACCCGGCATGCGTCTGCGGGCCGCTTCCAGCATGTTCAGGTCGCTGTCCAGGCCAGAAACGCCGGTTGCCCCGAAACGCTCGACAATCAGCTCCGTCGAATTGCCTGGGCCGCAGCCGAGATCGACGGCATGACGGACATGCTCAAGCGGCACCTGCGCCAACAGATCACGCGCCGGGCGCGTGCGTTCATCCTCGAATTTGACATACTGGCTGGCAGACCATGCCATCGATCGTCTCCTTGTTTATGCAGCTTCGTCGATACGCTGGACGCGCACCTTGTCGATGTTGCGGCCGTCCAATCTCACCACCTCGAAGGCAAGTTCGCCGGCCGTAAAGCCTTCGCCCTCGTGCGGGAGATGGCCGAGGTGCCAGAGAATGAAACCGGCGAGCGTCGAATATCGGTCCGTCTCGTCGACGAGGTCGGTGTCGAGCAGCTTGGAGGCATGGCGAATGTCGATCCAGCCGTCGACAGTCAACGAACCGTCGTCGCCGCGTTCGATGGTAAGTTTTTCCTCGTCCTCGTCGGGGAATTCGCCGGCGATCGCCTCCAGGAGATCGGTTGGCGTAACCATGCCTTCCAGATCGCCGTATTCGTCGAGAACGATGGCGACAGCTTGGCTGGATTGCCGCAGCTGCTCCATCAGCTTCAGCGCGCTGATGCTCTCGTGAACGACCAGCGGCTGGCGAATGGATCGCTCGGGATTGATCGCCCCGTCGACAATGATGTCGCGCAGAAGGTCACGAGCGCTGGCGATGCCGATGAAATTGTCGAGGCTGCCGCGCGCCACGGGAAAACGCGAATGGCCGAGATCCAGGATGCGGTGCTGGAGCTCTGCCTGCGGCGCGTCGAGGTCGAGCCAGTCGATATCGATGCGCGGGGTCATCACCGACTTCGCCGATCGCCCAGCGAGTGCCAGCACACCCTGGATCATGTCCTTCTCTTCGGTCGAGAAGACTTCGTCTTCGGCCGTCTGCTCGGCGATCAGATCGGCGGTCGAGCCAAGCGTGACCTGAGGGCGCTTGCCGCCCAGCAGGTTCAGAACCGCGTCGGCGGTGCGCTCGCGGATGTTGGAGGGCGTGATTAGCCGCTCGCGATTGTGTCGTGCCAGTTGGTTCAGCGCTTCGATGGTGACCGAGAAGCCGATTGCCGCGTAGAGATAGCCCTTCGGCAGATGGACGCCAAATCCTTCCACAATCAGCGAGAAGCCGATCATCATCAGGAAACCGAGGCAGAGGATGACGACCGTTGGGTGCTTGCCGACGAAGGCCGTCAGCGGTTTGGAAAGCAGCACCATCACGCCGACGGCAAAGATGACGGCAATCATCATGACTGGCAGATGCTGGACCATGCCGACGGCGGTAATGACACTGTCGAGGGAGAAGACCGCGTCCAGCACGACGATCTGCACGATCACCTGCCAGAAAACCGCATGAACCAACCGTTTCTCGCTGCTTTCGACATGTCCCTCAAGTCGCTCGTGCAGCTCCATTGTGCCCTTGAAGAGTAGGAAGAGACCGCCGACGATAAGAATGATATCGCGGCCGGAGAAGCCATAGTCCGAGACGGTAAAGAGCGGCGTCGTCAGCGTCACCACCCAGGCGATGGAGGCTAGCAATGCCAGACGGATCAGCAGCGCGAGCGCAAGGCCGATCAACCGCGCCCGATCGCGCTGATGCGGCGGCAGCTTGTCAGCCAGAATGGCAATGAAGACGAGGTTGTCGATGCCGAGAACGATCTCGAGCACAATGAGGGTGGCCAGACCAACCCAGGCGGAAGGGTCGGATATCCAGTCGAAGAACATCAATGGTTCAATGCGGCCGCATCAGACGGGCCGCTCCTTTCAAGATGAAAACAATGGGCGTGGTTACGTCCGGACGCAGAGCGACGCGGCTTTGTTGCCGCAATGATTGAGGAAGGGGCCGCGCTGTGTGCTGGATGCCTGACGCCGAAGCGATCGCGGTCGTCTCGTCTACAGTGGTCGCCGCCATCATCTGCCGGAAGATCACGGCTGGAGCGGGCGGAACTGGTACTGGATGGGTCGCTGTCAGGCATGTCGCAATTTTGGAGAGGAACAGGAGCGAGCGCAAGGGGCCCGCGAGCAAAATCGCCTATAACGTCTGAATGTGACAGTATGTTGTAGAAGATGAGGCCGCTCGAACTTGCTGTCCGCGCGGCCTTTGAAGTTTCAGGCTGCCAGGATGGTGATGCCGTGGGCGTTGGCTGCGGCCCTCATGCGTTCCATCGTTTCAGTTGAAGGCGTCGCCTTCGGCGCCTCCTGCGAACCGGCGGTTTCAAGGAACTCTGCCATCTCGCTGTCGACGATTGCCGAGAAGATGGCGGCTTCGGGACCGGGATTGGAATAGGCGTGCGCCTGGTTTGCCTCGATGTGGACGATATCGCCTGCCGTCGCCTCGAGTTCCTCGATACCGTTCTCCGTCGCGCGACGAATGGTCAGCCGGCCTTCGATGATCCGGAAGACCTCGGGGCTCGCGTGGCGGTGCAGTGGCGTCCCATTGCCCGTGGGTACGGTAATGTCGAAGATGTTGAGCCAGGCTCCCTGCAGACGAGCCCGTCGCTCGATCCGATCGCCCAGCACGAAGAACACCTTCGCGCTCGCCTGGGCAGGCGCTTTCACAAATGAGTTGGACATCATGTCTCGCTTTTCTTTTTCTTGGCGGCGAGCCCGTTAGACCTTTACGAAGGCATTGGCAACCCGCCGCCGTCCATCGTCGCTGTCGCGATTTGTCGCGGCGCATATGGGTTTTGGCGTTTGCCGCTTCAAGCGGCGGCGCTTGTCTGGCCGCTGCTCTGTTCTGTCAGAATGCGCCTTGCGACTTCGTCTAGCGCCTTCGCGTTGTCCTTGGCGATGGAGATTGCGATGGCCTTCAAGGCTGCAATATTCCCCGGCGAGGCGTCGTCGAGAGCGTCGTTTTCTTTCTGCGTCAACTGCCGGTCGAGCCGGAAATAGTCCAGGGTCTGCGCATTCGCGTCGGTCACGACTGTGGAGTAATCGAGATCAGTTCCATCAGGGTTGAGCAGTGCATTGGCCTGATAGGAAGCCGTGCTTGCCTGCCCCTGCATCAGGATTGAAATCAAAGGCGTATCATAGGCGGGATGCATCCAGCCGACAGCGCCCCAGTCCTTCGCCTCCTGATAGGCAACCGGGCGGTTCTGCTGTCCGGTTCCGAGGGAGAGGAAGACAAGCCTATCGCCCTGCCACGGTTTCTTGCGCGCCTCGACATAGGCCGCGAGAATGGGGTCGTTGGCGAACACCCCGCCATCGATCAGCGGCACAAAACGTTCGTCCTGTTTCTTGACCCCAACGCGCTCGATCAGCGCCGGTGGAAAATAGGTCGGGGCTGCCGAGGTCGCCCGTGCCGCCTCCCAGTAGCGGAAATTGCTGTTCTTCTTGTCTGCATTCGACATGAAAAGCGCAGTACGGTTGCGGATATCGTAGGCCGGGATGAGGACAGTGGACAGGCCCTTGTCCAGCGTTGCGGTTCCCAGGCGCTGCTTCAGCTTTGCCTCGAGCATGTCGGCGTTGTAGCTCGGATCATTGAGACCGAACGGATTGATGACATCGGCGAGCGGCGGTTTCCTGAATATCTCGCCGCCTTCGTTCACATAAAGGCCGAGCAGTTCGTCCGGCGTGCACGCTGCTTCGTCGGGCTTCGACGGGTGAGGGCAGGTCAGGCCGGCCGCGATGATGCCGCCGGTCGAGGTTCCCGCGATCAGGTCGAAGGCCTTATGTAGCGGCACCCCGTCAAGGCGCCTTGCCAGTTCGACCAGGATGACGGCTGGAATGATGCCGCGGATGCCGCCACCGTCGATAGAAAGAATGAAACGCGTTGCCATTTTCCCCTCCACACCGGTTCATCCGGTGTGGACAGTATGGAATGCAACCATAATAATACTACGAACTGAATCACTCTTTTTGATTGAGGACGGTTGTGGGCTGTCAGAACTGCGTGATGACGCTGATCCCGATTCCTTCCGCCCGATCGAGCGTCATCAGGCCGGGGATCGCTTCCTCGAGTGTGATGCGCCGGCTGATCAGCTTTTGTGGCGCAATCTTGCCTGAAGTCAGCATCGACAGCATCGCATCGTAGCGCCAGGCCTGCATACCGTGGCTGCCGTAGATCTCCAGCTCGTGGCCGATGACCTGCGCCATCGGGATCTGCGGCGCGGCATGTTCCCCGAGCATCAGGCCGACCTGTACATGTCGCCCGCGCCGGCGGAGATTCTTGATCGAGTTGAAGCAGGTTAAGGGGTGGCCGAGCGCGTCAATCGAGACATGCGCGCCACCCTTGGTGATCTCGCGTACCGCTTCGGCCACATCGGCGACGCTATTTGCATTGATCGTCGCCACGGCGCCGCATTCACGGGCGAAGGCAAGCTTGTCTTTGGAGAGATCGATGCCGATGGCGTTCGCGCCGAGCGCGGTTGCGATCATGATTGCCGAAAGGCCGACGCCGCCGCAGCCGTGCACGGCGATCCATTCGCCGGGGCCGGTGCGCGCGTGGTCGACGACGGCGCGAAACGATGTCGCAAAACGGCAGCCGAGGCTTGCCGCCGTTGCGTCATCGATACTGTCGGGCAGGTGCACGAGGTTGGTGTCGGCATAGTCGATCGCCACGTATTCCGCGAACGAACCCCAATGGGTGAAGCCCGGCTGGAACTGGTTGGGGCAGACCTGCTGGTTGCCGGAATGGCATTCGCTGCAATGGCCGCAGCCGGAAACGAAGGGTACGGTCACCCGGTCGCCGACCTTGAAGCGGACGACGCCCTTTCCAGTTCCAACCACCTTGCCGGCCAGCTCATGCCCCGGCACATGCGGCAGCTTGATATCGGGATCGTGGCCCATCCAGCCGTGCCAGTCGCTACGGCAAAGCCCGGTGGCGCCGACCGCGATGACCACACCGTCCTCGCTCGGCGTCGGATCAGGCAGGGTGCGGATCTCGGGAGTCTTCTCGAAGGCGTCGTAAAACATGGCTTTCATCGATGTCACTCCCCGGCAGCCGCAGCATGTGCGGCGTATGATGGCACGGCGTTGATGCCCCCTCCAACCGCGCGATCCATGATTTTCCGTGATATACCCATCGATAGCGCTCAAGTGCCCCGCACGAATATTACTCCCTGCGAAGCCGCTTCGCCATTTTCTTGCGTACGAATCTGAGGCGTGGATTTCCGCTTGACCGGCTCTTCGGACGGGGATTTTTGCTCTTCGAACTTTTGAAGGAGGATGCCAATGACCGTCGATACATCGCCCCGCTCGAACACCTGGACCTATGTCGAGGGAGAGTGGCTTACCGGCAATCCGCCGTTGATCGGGCCGACCTCGCACGCTATGTGGCTGGCCTCGACGGTGTTCGACGGCGCACGCTGGTTTGACGGCATCGCGCCTGATCTCGACCTGCATTGCCAGCGCGTCAACCGCTCAGCCGTTGCCATGGGCCTGAAGCCGGTCAAGACCAGCGAGGAGATCGAGGCGCTGGCCTGGGAAGGCATCAAGAAGTTCGACGGCAAGACGCCGATCTACATCAAGCCGATGTATTGGGGCGAGCATGGCTCGGCCGGCAGTGTCGTCACGGTCGATGGCGAATCCACACGCTTCGCACTGTCCCTGTTCGAGGCGCCGCTCGGCAACAATGCCCCGAATTCGCTGACCGTTTCGCCCTACCGCCGCCCATCGCCGGAAACGGCGATGACGGATGCCAAGGCTGGCTCGCTCTATCCGAATAGCGGTCGCGCTATCGCTGAAGCCAGGAGCCGCGGTTTCGAGAACGCGCTGATGCGCGACATGAATGGCAACGTCGCCGAAACGGCGACCTCCAACATCTTCATGGTCAAGGACGGCATCGTTTCGACGCCGATCGCCAACCGCACCTTCCTTGCCGGCATCACCCGTGCCCGCGTCATCGGCCTCCTGCGCAAGGCAGGCTTCGAAGTGCGTGAAGTAACGCTATCGGTCGAGGATTTCATGAACGCCGACGAGATCTTCACCACTGGCAACTACTCCAAGGTCGTCGGCGTCAACCGCCTCGACGGGCGGGATTTCCAGCAAGGACCGGTCACCCGCAAGGCGTTCGAGCTCTACATGGACTGGGCCTTCGGCCGCAGCGAAAGCGACAGCTAAAACACTCGGTCTCATCTGAATGAAATGGCCGCGCTTGCAGCGGCCATTCTGTCGGCTATAGGGAGGAAAGGCCGAGATTCCGTTATTCAAACGACCGAGAAGACCGTGTCATGATCGTCCGCCCCCGTCCCAGCCTGCTTAAGCTCTTTTTCATTCTTCGCGGCTCGATCATCAAGCAGGTCTTCCCGCAGATCCTGTTGACCGGCTTTCTCTCCTCGCTGGTAGTCCTCATCCACAGCGTCTGGCCAGGTGTCTTGCCGGTCTTCAGCGGCGCGCCTTTCGCGCTTCTCGGAATCGCGATCTCCATCTTCCTGGGTTTCCGCAACAATGCCTGCTATGACCGCTGGTGGGAGGCGCGCAAGCAGTGGGGACAGATGATCTTCTCCGCGCGCCACTTCGCCCGGCAGACGCTGATCCTGGAAACGGCGCATGGCGTGGCTGGCGTCGACGCGCGCAGACGCCTTGTCACGCTCGTCATCGCCTTCATTCAGTCGCTGGTCCCGCATTTGCGCGCTGGCAGTGGCCGCGAAAAGGTAGAGCGCCTGCTGTCGCCCGAACTGAAGGCCCGCTATCACGCAAGCCGCACGCCGCCGGAAGCGATTTCGCTGGAAATCTCACGAGAGCTTGCCGATCTGCGCGCCAAGGGCATGCTGTCAGACATCTCCTACCAGATACTGGACAAGACACTTGGAGAGCTGACGCTGGCGCAGGCCTCCTGCGAGCGCATCCGCTGGACGCCGGTGCCCTTCGGTTACACGCTTCTTCTCCACCGCACGGCGCACCTCTTCTGCCTGCTGTTGCCCTTCGGCTTCGACGACGTTCTCGGCTGGTTCATGCCCTTTGCGACGGCGCTGGTCGCCTACACCTTCTTCGGCCTCGACGCGCTGGGCGACGAGCTGGAAGCCCCCTTCGGCAACCAGCCGAACGCGCTGCCGATCGGCGCCCTTGCCGATACGATCGAGATCAATCTTCGCGAGGCGCTGGGAGAAACGGACCTGCCGTCGCTGCCAACGCCTGTAGACTACCTGCTGATGTAGAATTAGGCCGCCCCGCCCCGCGGGCGCACGAGCCAGGCGTAGGCCGCCCCGGCAATCAGCAGTACGCAGGTTCCGAGGAAAACGGCCCGCATGCCGATGTGCCCGCCGACGAAGCCGCCGAGCACGGGGCCGGCGACCTGGCCGACATACTGCGAGGAAACCGACAGGCCAAGAATGCTGCCTGCCGCACTATCAGGCACGCTATGGCGGATGACCGCCGAGATGCAGGGCAGCAGCCCGCCGAGCGCGATCCCCATGAAAAAACGCAGGACGATCAGCTGCCAGGAGTTCGTAACGAATGCCTGCGGGATCAGCAGCAGGCCGGCCACAGCAAGCGCACCTGCTATAACCGGCCAGTGGCCGATGCGGTCGGCAAGCTTGCCGAGCCGCGAGGCCGACAGGATGCTGCCGAGTGCCGCAGCCGACATGACGACGCCTGCAATCATTGTTACCCTGCCTGGATCTTCCGCCAGCTGCGCGACATAGACGGTGATGATCGGCTCGATCGACATGTTGGCGAGCATTAGCAGCAGTCCGGTTGCCAGCATTGCGATGACGGGGCCTTTGTCCGGGATCGAGGCCCAGCCGCCGCTCGCCTTCGCGGCTTGCTTGCGGGCAGGGGACTTCTCTTCCTTGATCAGGAAAGTGGTCGCGAGGAACGCCAGGAAAATCATCCCGCCCGCGGCCAGGAACGTGCTGCGGATACCGATCAGCGGCGGCAGTGCTCCGCCGATCAGCGGACCGACGAGGTTGCCCGCCATGATGCCGGAGGCGAGCATGCCGAGCGCCCAGGCGGAACGGTCCTTTGGTGTTTGCGTGGCAACCAGCACCATCGAGCCGGAGGAATAGCCGCCCGCGAGCCCGACGAACAGCCGCAGCGCCACCAGTTGCCACACGTTATCGGCCATGCCCATCAGCGAAATCGCAACAGTCATCCCGGCGCTGGCGCGCACCAGCATCAGCTTGCGCCCGTAAATATCGCCGAGTCGGCCCCAGAGCGGTGCCACGAAGGCAGCGGCCAGGAAGGTCGCGCCATAGGCGATGCCGGACCACTGGACGATTGCCGCGTGATCGCTGACGCCAAGTTCCTCGACATAGAGCGGCAGGAAGGGCAAGAGCAGCGTCATCGCGACGATCGTCGTGAAGGAGCCAAGCAGCGAAATGACCAGGTTACGCTTCCAGTAGATCGAGCCGCTGTCGACGACGGCTGCGTCCCATTTGGTGTCGGTCATTTCGTGGCCTTTGCATTGGTCGTACAGGTCAGTTCAGCCGCACCGGAGGCAAGGACATGTCCCTTTGCGGCGGCAAGAATATCGGCGCGGATGAAGGCGTCGGGAAGCGTCAGCCGGTCGGCATCGAGCGCATCGACCGTGATTCCTAGCGGTAAATGCGCAGATCGTTCCGGGAGCGCGCGCCCATATAGCCCTCCTAACGGGCGTCCTTCAAGGAGGCTATCAGCCGTTCTCGCGACGGCCAGTGCTGCGGCATCCGGCAGGCTCGACATGGCGACGATCATCCCACCACCGAGCACCTTGGGGTCTTCACAATGAACGTCGCCCGAAAACGCAGCGGTTTCCAGGCGATAACATGCACATGCACCCTAAGGCGGACCGCGCAAGCTTTCGTTCATACGATCCATCTTGGCCTTAAGAGACCAGTCCAATACTGAAGCAGGGCTTGGCATCAGGCCCGTGCCTGACGCCTTCCCGTCTCATTCGGCGGGCGTGTTGTCGACCGACGGCCCACGCAGTGACTTCTCCGATATGTCGATCATCGGCGTGAAGCTGGCTGCCGGCATACGGACTTCTTCGCGTTCGTCGAGGACCGATGCTGCCGGCCCGCCCGGCCGCTCGCTTCGCGCGACCTCGAGCTGGCCCGTCAGGATGGCACGCTCGGCGCGCAGCTGCCGGATTTCCGACTTTGCGATCTCCAGGCTTGTACGGAGCTGCCCGATTTCATGGCGGTCGGAATCCATCCGCGTATCGATGTCGCGGCGCATCGCATCGGCATCACGGTCGCGGCGCACGCGCAGGCTCTCGGCTTCACGCAGCTTGAGGGTCAACTCGTTGGTCTGCGTGGCGAGTTCGCGGCGGCCCGCCTCGCTCTCGGCGCCGGACGTGCGGGCGCGCTGCAGTTCCTCGGCAAGCCGCTCCGAGCGGGAGAGGGAGGTGGCGAGTTCCGATTTGACGCGCTTGAGATCGGCGCGGGCGGCCTGCAACTCCTCGTCCGTCAACTTGTTGCGGCCGTTTGCGGTGATCAGAAGCTTCTCCACGAGTTCGGCCTTGGAGCCGATCGCCTCATGCTTCGTCGTCAGGTGAGCGATCTCAAGCGCCGAGGACGCCTGCAGGGTCTCATGCTCGACCTCCAGCCTCTTGTGGCGTTCCTCGAAGAGGGAGAGGTCCTGCTTCAGGTTTGCAACGGCCATCTGCAGATTGCGCACCTGCGCTTCCTGCTCGATCAGGCTGGACTTCAGGTGGCTCCGCTCCTCGTTGAGACGGGCCATCTCGCGGGTCTGGATACCGTTTTCGCGGCGAGAGGTTTCGATCAGCAATTGGTGCGCCGTCGCCTCGTTGTCGAGCTTCTCGCGAGTGATCGAGAGTTCGCGGCTTCGCTGGTCGAGCTCCGTCTGGGCGCGCTTCAGCAGGGTCGAGGCTTCGTCGAACTGGATGGCACGATCCGTCAGCTCGCGCTCGGCGTCGAGCAGCCGGTTTTCGATGATCGTGAATTCTTCACGGGTGACTTGGTGCACACCCTGCAGCTTCGTCAGTTCATCGCGAAACGCGTCGATTTCGGAGCGCAATTGCGTGTTGTCGCCTCGAAAATCCTTGTTTTCGGCAATCAGGCGGAGATTGTCCTGGTCTGCCTTCTGGCGCGCATTGCTTTCGTAGTCGAGAAGCGAGCTGATACGCGCGCATTCGGCGCGCAGCGAACCGGTCTCGTTCAGCGATTGGCTGTGCGTGCCGAGCAGCGAGGAAACGCGCTCCTGCAGCGATGCGAGGCTCGACATCAGGTCTTCCGATGTGCGCTGGTTTTCCTCCAGCGCCGAGCCGAACGCAGCGAAATCGTTGACGTCGGGGATGGTGTATCGCAGCGGCTCTTCGGCGACCGAGCGCTGATCGGTTATGGATGCGGGTCGGTATCCTGTTGTCGGCAGCGACCTACCGCCCTCTTCTGCGCGACGAAAAAAGCTCATGACCATGACTTATGCCCCAAAAGTACCTGCCAAAAACGCCGGCGAAATATGGATTTCAGCTAATTAAGCGAGCTATCGAAAATTGCCTTGAGTCCGTAAACGCATGCTCTGCGTGCATCTAGAAACGGCTATGTGTTCGATGTCAAAATACGCAACATGACAATCAACAGGTTTGAGGGGCCGACCTGTGACGTTTGCGCAACAGATGGTTGACGACCTTATTCCTCGGGCAGAATCCGCATGTCGCCGGTCTCCAATTCGCTGCCCAGCTCGACGTCTTTCGTCTGCTTGTCGTAGACACAGAAGTAGCTGACAAAGCCGTTCGTGCCCTTCGGCTTGCCGGTCACCAGGGCGATGCCGTAGTGCTCGCTGCCGAACGGGTCGACGACCGCATGCGGAAACTCGATCGAAGCGCGCGCCGCCTGTTTGCATTTGCCCTCGACCTCGGTCGCAAACTCCTGCCAGGCATCGCCCGACGAGGCGCGGGGGGAGGTCGCCGCAACTATGGCGATGGCAAATGTGCAAAAGCGGATTTTATTCCTCTGCATCGGAAAGGCTCCGTCGTCCTGCTGTTACGAAACACTTCCATGATCAGCGATTTAGGGCTGAAAAGCCAAGTGCTTGGCGGAGGCAATTTTTCCTCTTCACCCGGCTTTTTTGATATTTCGCCGGTTGCCTCCGCATGCTTGCGCTCCTATGTTCCGCCTCACCTGCCGATTACGCAAACTATTGCCAAAAGGAGACCCGCAATGGCTTTCGAATTGCCTGAACTTCCCTATGACTATGAAGCGCTGCAGCCCTTCATGTCGAAGGAAACCCTGGAGTTCCATCACGACAAGCACCACAAGGCTTATGTCGACAACGGCAACAAGCTCGCGGCAGAGGCAGGCCTTTCCGATCTCTCCCTCGAAGAAGTCGTGAAGAAGTCGTTCGGCACCAATGCCGGCCTCTTCAACAATGCTGCCCAGCACTACAACCACGTCCACTTCTGGAAGTGGATGAAGAAGGGCGGCGGTGGAAACAAGCTGCCGAGCAAGCTCGAAGCTGCCATCAATTCCGATCTCGGCGGTTACGACAAGTTCAAGGCCGATTTCGTTGCCGCCGGCACGACTCAGTTCGGCTCCGGCTGGGCATGGGTTTCCGTCAAGAACGGCAAGCTCGAAATCTCCAAGACCCCGAACGGCGAAAACCCGCTGGTACACGGCGCGACCCCGATCCTCGGCGTCGACGTATGGGAACACTCCTACTACATCGACTACCGCAACGCGCGTCCGAAGTACCTCGAAGCCTTCGTCGACAGCCTGATCAACTGGGACTATGTCCTGGAGCGCTACGAAGCGGCCGCGAAGTAAGCTTACTCGCAAGAACAAGACATCGGCACCCGGCGCCCGACGCGCCGGGTGTTTTCGTTTCGATGACCGTCACAAGCCTGTCATGCCGTGCGCCTAAAGCGCTGTCATGGCATCCATTTCCGATCTTCCCGTTCTCCGTTTCGGCATTGTCGCAGACCCGCAATATGCGGCCAGGGCACCGCATGTCGGTATGAACCGCCATTATGCCAGGAGCCTCGCCAAACTGGCGGAGGCGATCGCAGTCTTCAATGACGCGGATCTGAGTTTCGTCATGACGCTCGGCGATATCATCGACCGTGATTTCGAGAGCTTCGACGATATCCTGCCTGTCTATGACAGCCTGAAGCACGAAAACTTCTTCCTGCTCGGCAATCATGATTTTTCCGTCACGCCCGACCGGCTGGCCGATGTCGGGCAGCGCGTCGGGCTGGTCTCGCCCTACTACAGCTTCGTCCGTTCCGGCTGGCGCTTCGTCGCTCTCAATGGCAACGAGGTGAGCACCTTTGCGCCACCGGAAGGGCATCCCTATCGGGAAATAGCCGCCAGCCGGCTTGCCGATCTCAGAGCTGCCGGCGCCATCAACGCACAGGATTGGAACGCCATGCCGAGCGACGAGCAGTTCGCCTGGCTTTCCGATGAGATCAAGGCCGCCGCTGCCGCCGGCGAGCGCGTCATCGTCATGAACCATTACCCGGTCTATCCGCCGAACGAGCACGACAGCTGGGACCGCGAGCGCATCATTCCTCTTCTGACAGCACATGAGCATGTCGCAGCCTATTTCAGCGGCCACAACCACGCGGGCAATTCAGGCGCCCTCGACGGATGCCATTTCCTCAATTTCAAGGGCATGGTCGACACCGAGACCGAGAATACCTTCGCCATCGTGGAAGTCTGGACCGACCGCATCGAAGTCCGCGGCTTCGGACGCGAGGACAACAGGACACTTGAGCTCCGTCGCTAGATCAACCTTGCCTCTGACTCGCGGACACTTGCGTTGCCGGCGGCCAAAGAGCCGCCATTCTCATCGCCGGCGCCTTGCGGGATTGCCTCGAGCCATTGCGGCCAGAAGGCTGTCCTTTGTGTCGTAACCAAGCTCGAAGAGGTCGAAGAGCGTCGACGCAGCACTGCATCCCTCGAGGCTGCAAGGGTCTATCTTGTGCAGACGGCACCACTCAGACAACGCCTCGAACACGACATTGATGTCGTCCGTTGAACATGCGTGGGATAGGCTTGTCATTCGTCGTTGCTCCGGTCAGGCAGAAGCACGAGACTTCCAATCGGCCATTGCCGATGAATGCCGACCGATGAGATACCTTAACGACGGCGGCACGACATCGCTATTAACTAAGACATGGGGGGCGAAAGTTGATCATTCTGATTGCCCGCAATCCGTGGTGGACGGCGAGCACCCCAGGTTCGCTTTTCGCAAGAGCGGTCATCGGAGCAAACTGCGGGGACGCGTGGCGCCCCCGCAGAACCGCTAAATTCAAGCGACTTGCTGAAACCGTACCTCGCCATCGTTGAGAAAGCAGGCCTTCGTAAATAGCGTTAGGTCAATCGGGTTGGGCAGACGAACGTCTTTCAGTTCCGGCAGAGCTTTCATTTCGGGATCGAAGGACCGACCTGCGAGATGAATGCCAGCACAGCCCCGGTGCTACGGGCAAAGCGACGGAGAGCAGTAACCTGCTCCGAAAGCGCCGGCTTGCTCCGTTTCTGGTCGAGTATCTGGAGATAGTCGATGACGGCCACCGTTCCTCGAGACGAGCCGGACAGATGGCGCGTGATGTAATCGGCGCTGATCTCATCCGAAGTTACGATTTCAACCCTGTCGCCAAGCTCCATGCCACCGGAAAGAGAGTGGATGCGCTTCCTGCTCTCCTGCTCCGTATATTCCAGCGTGAAGAAGGTCGCCTGCCTGCCCTCGTGGACGGCCTCGAGCAAGAGCTGGAGGCCGAGCGTCGTCTTGCCGTGCCCCGGACGGGCACCCAGCAGCAGCAGATCACCATCCGCCAGCTGCGAAAGAACCGAAGTCGAGGAGCGGGGCGGCTCACGTTTAGCTGCAAGCAGGCTCCAGCTCCGATAGCCCTGCTTGCGAGCGACGCGATCCAGCGCCTGGTGAAGTGGAATATCGTCATTGCGAGCCAGTAGTTTGGCTCGACGCTTGAGCTGGTAGATAGGAACGGACAGCTTCAAAGGAACCTCCATTGCGAGCCGGAAACGCAACCCCTCCTTATGCGAGTGCTCGAACAGACGGTTCGACGATGGTTGTGCCCTGCATGAACAATGCTTTCCCGACGGAGGGGGGAGGCATGGGTGAGCCTGGCCGAAAACTATCGGCGGCGGTGATTCGAGACAAGCGAGAATAAAGGGCTGAGGCGGGATCGGCCCGATACGGCACCTGACAGCCGCGCCGAATGTCAGAATGCGAACGGCCGCAACTCTCGCTTTCTGTGCTTCTTGTCTCCAGATAATATTTCTTGGCGCTTCTACCAACCGAGGGCGATTGGTGTTATCTACGCGACATCACGCGCTGGGCGGCAGAAAGATCCCCGTGGCATGACGTTCGGCCGCGCATCTGCTGCGTCGTTATCCGACGCGTCAAAGCTGACAACCCAATACAAAGCAGATTTCTGATACCGTGTAGAAAGCCCCAGCATGGCACAATGGTATCGAACCTGCTGGGCGGCCGAAGCGGAAACTCAATTTCTACCTTAAAGGATCGAGCTAATGGCCAAAGGACAAATGAGAAGCAACCGCGAGACGCGCAAGCCCAAGAAGGACAAGGCGCCGGTGAAGGTTGCTACGACCTTCGCAAACCAGATGAAGGACGCCACGAAAGGCAGTCCTCAGGGCGGCAAGCCTCAGAAATAAAGCTGGAAGGAAACGCGCCGAGCGGCTTAGAGCTGGATCGAGTGGGCGTCCCAATGACATGTTCAGAACCTCAGGAGATCCAGCAACGATGAACGTCGTTCATGCGATGTATCGCTTCGACTACCCGCTATTTCTTATCAAATCTGCCGTCACAATAGCCCTCGCTTTCTCAGCATTCATTGCCGTCTATGGAATTATTCTTTGATTGAGTCCCTCCAGCGTGAACCAAGCCCGCCGCTTTCCGACGAAAAGGCTTGGCTCAAGATCCTCGCCAAATATCGCCAGCCGCATCTCAGGCGCAGTGTTTTCGAACTCGCGGTCACAGCCGTTCCATTTGCGCTTTGCTGGGCTGGCGCCTGGGCAGCGCTTCACTACGGATTCTGGGCCGGTCTGATACTGATCATCCCCGCAGCCGCTTTTCTGCTTCGCCTCTTTATGATCCAGCACGATTGCGGCCA
The DNA here is from genome assembly GCA_900466605.1 of Hyphomicrobiales bacterium. Lineage (GTDB taxonomy): Bacteria > Pseudomonadota > Alphaproteobacteria > Rhizobiales > Rhizobiaceae > Rhizobium. The sequence goes on along the minus strand of UBMU01000030.1, from coordinate 18,049 downwards.
CGGTTCTTTCTTCGCGCGTCGGCGCATCGACGATTGGACCGGCCGCGTGATCGGTGTCCTGACGCTTACACCCTACGATTATTGGCGTCGCGCCCATGCCGAGCATCATGCCTCGGCGGGAAATCTCGAGGCGCGCGGCGTTGGCGACATAACAACGCTGACGGTATCGGAATACCGCGCGCGCTCCTGGCTGGGCCGGCTTAACTACCGTCTTTACCGGCATCCGGCAGTCATGTTCGGCATCGGTCCGGCATGGCTGTTCCTGTTCAAACAGCGGCTACCCTTCGGCATGATGAGATCCGGCTCCTTGCCATGGGTATCCACCATGGCGACAAATCTGGCGATCGCGATTATCTCCGCGGCGTTGATGTGGGCAATCGGAATCCTGCCCTTCCTTCTGGTGCACCTGCCCATCGCGCTACTGGCGGCAACCGCGGGCATATGGCTCTTCTACGTGCAGCATCAGTTTGAGGAGACCCATTGGTCAAGGGAACCGGAATGGCAATTTCCACATGCGGCCCTTCACGGTTCATCGCATTACGACCTGCCGCGGGCCCTCCGGTGGATCACCGGCAATATCGGTATCCATCACGTTCACCACCTGTCGAGCAGGGTGCCCTATTACAGGCTTCCGGAGGTGTTGACTGACCATCCGGCATTGGCCGGAATTGGCCGCATCACCCTGATGGAGAGCCTGCGGTGTGTAAAGCTGGTCCTGTGGGATGAGCAAAGCCGACGTTTGATCTCCTTCCGCGATGCAGCGAAGCTGAGACACGCACAGTAGATCTTGCGGCCAGCCCACGCTGTCACCTCACTGCGCCTTTACAAGCGCGGGCGGCCACCAGGTTCCGTTCGAGACTCCGTCGAGCGGACCGTAGAACCGGAACGTCAGCCGGTAATCCTGCCCCTGGGGTGTCGGGAGCCAGTTGCCATCGGGAGCTGCGGCGGGCTTTTCCGCTGCCAAGTAAAGCGTAAGCGAGCCGTCCGCCCCGTATTGCGGACGGGATTGCTCGTTCAGCAGGTATCGGCTCAAAGGGTTCGGCAGGACGCGAAAGTGGGTCGTGTCCACCGCGATGACCGACCAGAAGTATTTGGCAAAACGCCCTGGCAGCGCATCCTTCGGGAAGGTGAGCGTGTAGGAGTTGTCGCCGCTGAGCTTCGCGCCGGTGCCGTCGTTGCTGGCCCTGTAGTACATCACCTCAGGCGCGATGTTTGCCCAGATGCCACCGTAATTGACCAGCGTCCGCGCGAGATAATCGATGTTATAGGTTCCGACGGCGGCGGGCCGTGTCCAGCCGTTCCGGGTGGTTCCGTGTCCGATAGACGGGCCTGCCTTCGCAAAGTCGGCCAGGGCGCGCTCATGTATGACCTCCTCGATGCGCCCGCGTTCGCCTGTGTCCTTGACCGCTTCCCCGATCGCCCGGGCTTTTTCGGCGAGCGGTTCCAGACCGGGATTGAGATCGGGCTCGCTGTCGAGGGCGATCTGAGCGGTCTCGAATGCCACAACGCCAGGCAACATCTCCAGATCGAAGATCGGCGTCTTGGGAATCTCCGGTAGCTTCGGGGAGCCCGTCGCCCTGAACGTGAACTGGCGCTGCAGCTCGACAGCCTTGTCCCTGTCGTCGCCGAGAGCGACGCGGACGAGGACACGGGCAGATTTAACAGGAAGATCGATCCTCGAGGTAATGTTTCCTGGAAGCTCCACCTTCGCATCCTGCAGGCATATCGCGAAGTCGCCTGACGACTTTTGCGGAAAGACGCGCTCGTTGATATTGGCGAGCGTTTCTCCCCAGCCATTGAGGAGCTGCACGGTGAAGTATCGGTCTTTCACCTCCGGAACGGTCGCAATCGTGCAACTTGTCTCGTCGATCGCAATCCACGCCTCTGAATAGGCCACGTCAAGGTTCGGATTGGGCCAGTCGACCTTGCCCGGTTCGCGGTGAACGATTTCGTTCCACTTGAAACCTTCCTGAAAGTCGAGCTGCTGCTGACGCGCAACCAGAAGGCGGCCAAGCAGATAGATATAGGCCTGGCTGACGTCCTCGTCGCTGGTTTGGCTTTGTGCACCGGCCGCGCCGCAGATCATCAACTCTAGAGCGATCGCCAGGCCGAGGCCGTAGTGTTTCCAATTCATCGCCAACCTCCCTCGGTTCGCAACAGCATCTCCGCGATTTGGTGATCGAGGAAGTACGTTACAGTAAATCGCGGCCTTAATGACGAGCACTATGGACCGGCGGCTTGCGGGTTCAGCCATCCGCTCGTCCAGAGCTGCCGCAGCCGGTCGCCGTCACCGCTGAAATGGGTGTCGGTCGCCTCGCAGTGCTCTACCCGGTCGCTGCGGAAATTACGGATCGCCTGGCGCAACTCGCACCAGGCGACGATGTTGGCGGTTTGCGAATAGTAAATCAGCGCAATCGGCTGGATCGTGCGCTCCGTCGTCCGGCCAAGTTCGTCGCGGTAGTCGAGCAGTAGTTTCCGCTCGTCGCGGATGGCGCGGCGAACCAGTCCGAGGTCAAGGCCCGCCGGAGGCTGGGCGACCGATCCCCAGGCATAGATCGCCTTTCGTTCCATCGCCTGGCGCAGTGGCGGCGGCACTGCGCCCGCGATCTTCCGGTTGACGCTTTTTGCCGCCTGCTTCAGCTCGTAGTCGCCCGTTCGCTCGAGAAGCGCCAGCGACAGTACGATCGCCTCCATCTCCTCGACCGAGAACATCAGCGGCGGCAGGTCGAAGCCTGGCCGCATGATATAGCCAATGCCACGGCCGCCCTCGATCGGGACGCGCATCGCTTGCAGAGCCGCGATGTCGCGATAGATGGAGCGGACGGTCACCTCAAGCTTTTCCGCCATGACGGCTGCCGTCATCGGCCCGCGCGCCAGTCGCAGGATCTGGATAATCTCGAAAAGCCGTGAGGCCTTGCGCATTTTTCGCCTGTCTCCGCGGACGCTCCTGACAACACGCTGTCAGTTGGATCGTCATATAGTTCAGCCTATCGAATTGAAAATCAACAACGTCTTCAAAATGATCTCAAAACGTAGCGCGAGCAACTGACATGACCTATAGCGAAAATCTCTGGCTTTTCTTCACACTTCTCTTCGGCATCATTATCGTTCCGGGCATGGATATGCTGTTCGTGCTGGCCAATTCGCTGACAGGCGGCAGGCGTACGGGCATTGCGGCAACGGCCGGCATCATGGCAGGCGGCGCCGTGCACTCGCTTTATGGCGCGATCGGCGTCGGCATGCTGGCAATGCTCCTGCCGACGCTGTTCAACCCGCTGCTCTTTGCTGGCGCGGCGTATATGGCCTGGATCGGTTTCACGCTGATGCGCAGTTCGATCACCGTCAATGTCGTCGGCACGGGCGGTCTCCGCTCGAGCTGGCGGGCCTTCCGGCAGGGTGCTGTGACCTGCCTGATGAACCCCAAGGCCTATCTCTTCATGATCGCCGTCTATCCGCAGTTCCTGAAGCCGGTCTATGGGCCGATCTGGGCCCAGGGCCTCATTATGGGCGTCATGACCGTGGCGACCCAGGCTGCCGTCTACGGCACTCTGGCGCTGACGGCGGCGCGAAGCTGCGCCTTACTGGTGTCCAATCCCAAGGCAACGATCCTCGTCGGGCGGATCGCCGGCGCCCTGCTGATCGCCGTTTCGATCCTCACGGCATGGCACGGTTGGCGCGCGCCAGCATGAGGAAGAATACGAAACGATTTAGAACTCTGTTTTTCCTGAAGTCTCACCCACTTGTTACTTTTTGGGCCCGAAAAATTTGCAATGATGCCGCCCGTCGGCGAGGCGCCGGGCTTCGCGGACCTTGTTATCAAAGAGGAGTGGAGACATGAGACTGAAAGCTATAGCCGCGGCAGTACTCGTCGCCGGTCTGGGGGTAGGCGTCGCAATTGCAGCGGAGGACGGCACGCATGACGCACGTTCTGCGCTGATGAAGAAAGTCGGCGGTGCAGCGGGTGCGATGGCCGCGATCGCCAAGGGTGAGAAGCCCTACGACGCAGCAGTGGTGAAGGCGTCCTTGACGACGATCTCGGAAACCGCGAAGGTTTTCCCTGATCAGTTCAAGCCTGGTACCGAAAAGGGTGACAAGGCGGCGAGCCCGAAGATCTGGGAAGATCCGGCGGACTTCAAGGCCCGTGCAGATAAGCTTTCGGCCGATGCCGACAAGCTTCTCGCTCAGCTTCCGGCCGACGCGGCCGGTGTCGGCGCTGCCATGAAGACGCTTGGTGCAAATTGTGGGGCCTGTCATGAGAAGTTCCGCATAAAGACCGAATAGCGATCCTGGCATTTCAGTCGAACGATCTGCGCCCGCCTTGTCGCGGGTGCGGATCGTTTTATGTTTTAAAGAAAGCAATTGGCTAGAGGAGCGGTGAATGATCCGCAGGTTCGTCCGATTACTGCTCTGTCTCGTCGGTGTGGCCGTTATCGGTGGAGCGGTGTTTTACTTTATCACCGCGCCCAATCCGCTACCTGAAAGTCATTGGGCCAACCTCGGCGAACCCGATCTGAAGAACGGTGAGATGGTCTTCTGGACGGGCGGTTGCGTCAGCTGTCACGCCGCACCCGGATCGGAAGGCGATGCCAAGCTTACCCTGGCCGGGGGGCTGGCGCTGAAGAGCCCCTTCGGGACCTTCCATGTGCCCAACATCACCCCTGACGAAAAGGCGGGCATCGGGACATGGACGCTCGCGCAGTTTGGCAATGCGATGAAGCGTGGCGTCGCGCCGAACGGAGAGCACCTCTATCCGTCCTTTCCCTACAATTCATACGCTCGGATAAGCGACAAGGATATCAACGATCTCTTCGGATATCTGAAGACGCTGCCGAAGAGCGGTAATGTCGCCCCTCCGCACGAATTGCCATTCCCCTACAACATCCGGCTGGCGCTGGGCGGTTGGAAGTTCCTCTATTTCAACGACGAGCCGCGCGTTGCGCTTGCGGCTGATGTCGACGACAAGGTCAAGCGCGGGCAATATTTGGTCGAAGGTGCCGGCCATTGCGGCGAATGTCACACTCCGCGCGATCGGCTTGGTGGCTTCGAGCCGGACAAATGGCTGGCCGGAGCACCGAATCCGGAGGGCCAGGGCAGGATCCCCAATATCACGCCGGGCTCGAAGGCGGTCGGCCCGTGGAGCCAGGAGGATATCGCCAACTATCTCGAAACCGGGTTTACGCCCGATTTCGATTCGGCTGGCGGCTCGATGGCGGAGGTGCAGCGCAACCTCGCTCACTTGCCGAAGCCGGAACTCGAGGCGATTGCGGCCTACCTGAAGGCGATTCCCAACCGTTAATATTAGCGGTATCTCAAAAATGCCGCATTGCAGCACTCCACTGGGTCGTGCGCACCGAATGCCCTGTGGCGAGCCCTTCCGAGGCTCGCTTTCCGAACGACGACGCCCATCAACGTCTTCCGAAAGGACAGCTGCATGCACATCACATCGGTCAATCCCGCAGATGATCTTGAGAGCGTCGCCCGCAAGGGCGGCAAACTGCGGCGCATGGCGGTGCGGATACCGACCTATATGGCCGATATCCGCGAGAATCCTGCCTGGCTACCGATGTTTCTGCTGGCGCGAACGATACCGGCGCGCAAGGCGCATTGGCTGACCGCACGACGCAGCAATGGCGCGATCGAGAATCTGCCAACGCTTTTCAAGGGCCTGGATCATGGAAGTGCAGTCGCGGCTTTGAAACGGGATGGTATATTTCCCAACCTCGTGCTGCCGGAGGCGATCACCAGCGAGATCGCAGGCTTTGCAAGCGCAACCCCTTGCTTCGGCAATTTCGACCGGAAGATTGAGTTTCGGGCGTCGGATCACAGCGCTGCGGAGCAGCGATTGGGGCGGCCGATCCTGAGCGGTCACCACTTCGAACGTGCGCTTGATTGCCCGGCGGTCCGCGCCGTTCAGCGCGATCCGGTCCTGTCGGAGATTGCGCGGTGCTATCTGGGTGCACAGGCGCGCCTCATTACCACGCGCGTCTGGTGGAGTTTTCCCACAAGGGCCAGCGAAGCCGACCGCAACCTTGCATCGCTGGACAAGTATCACTTCGATCTCGACGACTGGCGGATGCTGAAGTTCTTCTTCTACCTCGTCGATGTCGACGATGGCACCGGCCCGCATGTCTATATCAGGGGCAGTCACAACAAGCGGCGCATCAAGCACCAGCTGACGCTTCTGGTCGGCCACCCTGCGGATGAAATTCTGGAGTATTACGGGAAGGAGAGCGTGACGACGCTGACCGGCTCAGCAGGTTTCGGCTTCGCGGAAGATCCCTTCGGCTTTCATATGGGTACGGTTGCCAAGACCAAGCCGCGGCTGATGATGGAGGTCGGGTTCGGCGTTTCCAAGCCATCGCGTCGCCGCTTCCATGGCGAACCGGTGCTGCGGTAGTTGAGGTGTCGGCGTCAGGCCGCCTTCGGCTGATGCTCGGCGCCGAACATCAAAACGTACTGGTCGAGTTCGTCGCCGCCATAGCCCAGTGCGCGGTAGATTTCAGCCGCAAAGGTCATCGGTGCCGATCCAGGTGCTGTTACCAGCTTTCCGTCACGCACCGCCTGCGGGGTATCTTTATAGCGCGAGTGGCCGGCATAGCCCGGCGCGGCTGCGATGAAATCGGCGGCATTGCTGGTGTGGTGCGTCGCATTCAGCACTCCGGCACGGGCCAGCGCCAGTGTCGCGCCGCAGATCCCGGCGACGAGTTTACCGTGGGCGGAGAAGTCGTCGATCACAGGTTTCAGATCGGGTGCCTTTTCCGTTTCCCAGATCGTCCCGCCGCAGAGCACCAGGCCGTCAAAGGCACTGGCATGCAGGTTTTCGGCCGCGGTATCGGCCACGACGCGCATACCGCCCATCGAGCGCACTTCCTCTCCCAGAGGCGTGGCAATCACCATATCGAAGCCGAAATGGGTGCGTGCGGAGGCCGTCAATAGCCCGACCTCCCAGTCGGCGAATCCGTCGGTAAGCACGATTGCTAGTCGGGTCATCGGTCTCTCCCTGCCACGTATCCGCAACGGCCAATGCCGCTCATGCCAAAGCCTGCATATAGCGCATGCCGGTGACCGGGCGAGGGACGAAATCCATGTTCTCGTAGAAGCGATGCGCCTGCACGTTGCCCGTCGCGGCACTGACAGAGAGGTAGCCACAACCGGCATTGCGGGCGGTATCGCGGGCGCGGTTGACGAGATGCTGACCTACGCCGTGGCCGCGATGACCGTCACGCACGAAGAGATGGTGTAGATCCATGCCGCGTGCCCCGTCCTGCGCCCTGTAGAGCGGCACGAGAATGGCGTAGCCGATCAAGCCCTCGTCGGTCTCGGCAACCAGTGCGCTGATCCACGGGACGGGGCCGAACAGGTCACGTTCAAGCTGCTCCGGGCTCGAGGCGGAAGGATCGCCGTGATGCTTGGCTAGCAGGGCAATCATTTCGCTGAGTTCGGGGAGATCGCGCGACTTGGCGGCGCGGATATTGATCACCGGCGGGCGGATCAGGGAAAGTTCGCTGTCTTCGATTTCAAGCATGGTCTTCGCGTCCTTGTGTGGTGTTCTGCCGTCAGGACGCTGCCGATACAACAAAGCCGCCTGACGGCGGCTTGTTGACAATATGATCTGTCCAGCCGCCCTCTACAGGTACAGCCAAAAATACGTGCTGGTGATGTGCGCGTTCTTGATCATGCGTCGATAGATCATCCAGAACGCGCCGTTTGTCAATGGGCTTTACGCGTCGGTGCCGGGGAGCGTGCAGCGTCCGTCGGCGCAGGCGCCACCCGACATCTCGCTATCGCCTGGGGCCACCGGTTGTGCGAGCGCCATGGCGATGCGCGCGCCGACGGCCATGTCGTCCTCGACGCCGAATGCGTGGTGGAGGATGGTGCCGTCGCGGCCAATCAAGACCGACGAGGGGGTGCCGCGAAAGCCGTAGCGCGCCATCGTCACCGGCACATCGCCGTCGCCGGCCTGATCGACGCCGATCGGCGAGGTCAGCCGGTATTCGTGGATGAAGGCCTTGAGGGTAACTGGCGTCATCGCGGAATGATGCTCGAAAACGGTATGCAGGCCGATGACCTTTAGATCGGTATTGGCGAACAAACGCTCGATCCTGCGCACCTGCGGCAGGCTTTCGGCAACGCAGCCGGGGCAGAGAAGCTGGAAGTTGTGCAGGTAGACGACCTTGCCGCGCAATCCTTCGAGCGTGATCGGCGATGGCGTGTTGAACCATTCGCTGATGGCAAGCTCGGGGGCAAGCGGCAGATGCTGGATGGACACGGGATGATCCTTTCGATAAGCCTGCCTTCCGCTGCATATTGCAACGAGTGCGCGGGGCGGGGTAAGGCTCGGTGGTTTTCTTTTTCCATTTGCCTGGAGAGAGGAACAAGCCGGTCCGGCGATGGCAGTCGGCGGACCGGCGCACTCCGTTCAGTTGGCGGGCGTGACCTTGCCGGGCAGGCTCAGATTGCCCGAGGCGACCTTGAAGACGTTGTCGACGCAAAGCAGCGGCGAATGCAGGTTGCCGTTGACCTTCAGCCCGGCCGTGACACCGTCATAGGAGGCGCCGGCAATGCCGCCGATAAGCTTCAGCGGGATCGAGACATCGACCGTATCGCCCTTGAGGCTCGTCGGATATTCCGGGCTGTCGATCAAGAGAGGCACACCCGGCCATGTTTCCGGCAGCTTCGGCTTGGCGCCATCAGGAATGTCGATGACCTTCAATCCGCCGGCGCAGGCCTTGTCCTCGTTCAAGATGACCCAGTGCGGATGCCAGACGGTGCGGTTCTTCTTGCCGTAGGCCGCGTCGTCGAAATCCGGGTGGAAGGTGACGGCAAGTGCCACGATCCCCTGGTCCTTGTCGAAGCCGATATCGGCGCTGTTCAGCGATGTCGGCCAGACATAGGCGTAGACGCTGGAACCTTCGAACTTGCCGGTTGCATCCGGTCGGTCCTTTCCGGCCTCGCCGCGAACGCGGGTCGAAAAGATGGCCGTGTCCTTGTTGCTGACAATGCGCGTCTCGATAATATCGAACGCGGCATTCACCTTGTCATCGGGCTTTGCCGTCACCGGATGAGCAGTTGCGCCGCCAACCCAAAGGGAGAGCGCTCCGGCGATCAGTGCGCCGGTTATGATATGCCTTAACATTTTGGTTTCCTTCCGTTTCCTTGTTGCCTGGAGAGTTTGCCTATCCCTCTTGGAAGGCATCCCAGGTGGCAGCCCGGGTTGCCGGATCGGCAGTTTCATGGTCGCGGCAGTCGATGCGGAACTCGCTCTGGCCGAAGGCCGCGTTCACGAAATTACAGTGGTGCGGCCTTTCCGCACCCTTATGCTGGTATGGCCGGAAATACCGGCACGTCGCGCACATGCGCTGTATGGGTATCGCATCCGCCTCCTGCAGATGCCGGATGATCTTCACCAGCGACATCAGCAGGTCTTCCTGCTCCTGCGCGGGGAGGGCGCGTGCGGCCGCCATCGCCGCATCTTCCACGGAGCCTGCGGCCTGCAGAGCATCGCGGCCAGCGGATGTGATGCCGATCGCCGCGGCGCGCTTGTCGCCAGCAGCACTGGTCTTCTCGACAAAGCCTTTCCGCTCCAGTGCCGCAACGGAGTCCGTGGCGGTCGGTTGCGAGACGCCGAGATGGGCGGCGATCTCCTTTACCCGCGCAGCGTCCTTGCGGCCGGCGAGATAATCGAGAATCGCAAGCTGCGTCGGCTTCAGCCCCGTCGCTTCGGCCTTGGCCCATTCGTCGCTGCGGATGGCCATTGCCACGCGAGACAGGCCTTCGCTGATGCGGTGCGAGATCGGAGTTGGATCGGTCGGTGTTTCCATGAGGCTAATATATAGGAGTCCTATGTAAATTCAAGGACGCTTTGCAAACGGGGAGACTTTTCAGGAGAGAAGCATTGATATAGGGTGCCCCCCTATACTAAATGGTAATGCTATGTCCCACACCACGCATCAAAAGAAAAAGCTGATGGCCCGCGTCAGCCGTCTGAAGGGCCAATTGGAGGCGGTCGAGCGCGCCTTGGATGCGGAGCGGCCCTGCGGAGAGATTTTGCAACTGCTTGCCTCGATCCGCGGCGCCCTGAACGGACTGACCGGAGAGGTGCTGGATGATCACCTGCACGAGCATGTGTTGCACGCCGCCGATGAGAAGGCCCGGGCGGAAGCCGTCGAGGAAATATCCGAAGTTCTGCGAACCTATATCCGCTGAGACGTCGACATGAGGAGCGTGCGATGACCGCACAGACCGAAACATTTGAGCACAGCCACGTTTTCCTGGGCGCCGATCATGACCGGAACGCCCGCCGCGTCTGGTTCGTCATTGCGCTCACCGCCGTCATGATGGTGGTCGAGATCGGCGCTGGCACCTACTATGGCTCGATGGCGCTGGTTGCCGATGGCTGGCACATGTCGACGCACGCCAGTGCGCTGCTGATCTCGGCGGTCGCCTATCTCTATACGCGCCGGCAGGCGCACAATCCGCGCTTCACCTTCGGCACCGGCAAGCTTGGTGACCTCGCGGGCTTTGCCAGCGCCATCATCCTGATGTTGATCGCCTTGCTTATGGCCTGGGAGAGCTTCCTGCGCATCACCCATCCCGTGCCGATCAGCTTTGCGCAGGCGATCGGTGTCGCCGTCGTCGGTCTGCTCGTCAATGTGGCGAGCGCCTGGCTCCTGAAGGATGGCCATCATGGCCATTCCCACCATCACGAGCACCATCATCACCACGACCACGGCGATCATGCCCACCATGGCGGCCACGCGCATACTGCACATGCCTCCGACAACAACATGCGCGCTGCCTATGTCCACGTCATCGCCGATGCGCTGACCTCGGTACTTGCCATCGCCGAACTGCTGCTCGGCAGCCTGTACGGCTGGCTGTGGCTCGATCCGCTGATGGGCATCGTCGGCGGCCTTATCATCGCGCAGTGGTCGTGGGGCCTGATGAAATCGTCGGGTCGCGTGCTACTCGATGTGGTGCCGCAGGAAGCGGACCTGCAGGACGAAATCCGTTCGGCGCTTGAAACGGGCGGCGAGCGGATCACCGATCTGCACGTCTGGCAGGTCGGACCCGGCCATCACGCCGCGATCGTCGCGCTGGTGGCGCCGCAGCCGGAAAGCCCGACCTTCTACAAGGCAAAGCTCGATCGCCTTCCGGGTCTCTCGCACGTCACCGTCGAGGTAACGCAGGCGACCGCCGCTTGACGCGACTCATCCGGGCCACAATCAGTCTCTAGCCAAGTGTCCATTGATTTGAGGCAGAGGAATTTTCATGCGTGGCTTTTCGATCCGCCGCCGAACTCTTCTTGGTTCGGCACTGCTTTCACCCGCCTTGCTCCTGCCGCGCATTGCGTGGTCGGAGGAGAGCGATGATGAAATCAACAGGCGAATGGAAGCGCTCGAAAAGGAGATCGGTGGCCGCATCGGCGTGTCCGCGATCGACACCGAGACCAGCATTTCCTTCGGCTACCGCGAAACGGAGCGCTTTCCCCTCTGCAGCACGTTCAAGGTGCTGGCTGCGGGACTGGTGCTGGCGCGGGTCGACAAGGGGCAGGAAAATCTCGAGCGCCGCGTCGTCTACGAACAGGACAAGCTCGTTACCTACTCGCCGGAAACGGAAAAGCACGTCGGCGGCGAGGGTATGAGCATCGGCGAACTCTGCGAGGCGGCGATCACGCTCTCCGACAACACGGCCGGGAATTTGCTGCTGGAAAGCTTCGGCGGACCGGCCGAGCTGACCAAGTGGGTGCGCACGATCGGCGACCGTTCAACGCGCCTCGATCGCTGGGAAACGGCGCTCAACGAAGCCAAGGACGGCGATCCTCAGGATACGACCACACCGGATGCGATGGTCGACACGCTCGGCAACCTGACCCTGGGCTCGGCCCTATCGGAACCGTCGCGCGACAAACTGGTGGAGTGGATGGTGGCGAACACGACGGGCGGCGCACGACTGCGCGCAGGCCTGCCCGATACCTGGAAGATCGGCGACAAGACCGGCACAGCCAACAACGGCAGCGCCGCCGATATCGCCGTCCTCTGGCCGCCGGGCCATGGCGCAATCCTGGTTGCGGCCTACGTCACGCAGGCCAAGGCGCCGCTGTCGGAGATCAACCCTGTCTTCGCCGAGGTCGGAAAGATCGTGGCCGACATGGTCGGATAAGGCGTGTCCCATCAAGGAGATGCGACGGAAACGTGAATCTCCGTCGTATCGGTCTCAATCAGTTTGTGAAGGCATTTCGGGGCTAAACTGAAGCGTTCTGCCAAGCGTTCCCGACATCATCTAGCAAATGCCAAAGATCCTTTCCGCAACTCAAAATGACCGCTTTGCGCCACAAGCTGTCGTTGACACTCCTTCCAATTCAACTCAGGTTGGCGGCAGAGGGGTTACCATGTTCGACGAATTAACAATGAGGGTTGTCCGAGACGATAACACCCGGCGTGTCAGTGTGTATTTGCGCTCTGACGGCAAATACGAATATGCCGAAGAGGTGATCTCTGAGTGGGATGACAGTCCGCCCTCTTGGGTCGGACAGCCTCCGTCGGGCATCTTCGCAAGCGCCAAGGATGCCATGGCGGAAGCCAGACAGACTATTGAATGGATGCGGTATCCATCGAAGGCAAATGACCGCCCCACAGATGTTGGTAAACCTCTCAGAAGCTGGCGGCCGATCGGTGTTGCCGAGCATGCCCTTCTCATGCATTTGCTCCGGCAGGAGTTTCAGGGACGAACCGAAATCCTCGAACAAGTTAAGTCAATAGAGGTGATGCGGGTAGGTAGATGGAGCTTAGTGCTACGCAGTCAGGGGCCGCGCGCCGATGTGAAAGATAGCGACGCTCCATCCCCGCGTCCGAACGATCGCATACCCGTGGAAGGGTTTTACGACGACGTGATCGGTGAAACCAAACGTCTGGCACGCATCGCAGTCCTGGTGAGGATCGCGTTACACGTGACAGACGGAAAGTTATCCGAACTCGAAATATACAAAGAGAACGGAAAACCCATTCTTATCGATCCTTATGAAATCGATCTTTCGAGAGTTCATTTCTACTGAAAGGCTCGCGTACTGTGCCATCGGGCCCCGTTCTAATGTCCGCAAAGGGCCGAAAGCGATCATGCGCCACGTCCGGAATGCGCCGATTGTAGTCATGAAGAGCGTCAATCTTCCGATCTGTTCGAGTTTGCCGAACTCCAATCTGTGTTGGTCATGAGGTTGACAATCCTGTCTCGGTCGCCGCTGTGGCGTTCGATGAAGAACCTCGTCGGAACTTCAAATTCTAGCCGATTGCCTTTGGTCCTGGCCGATGCCGCCCGAGCGATCGGCCGGTAAAGCGCGGATGACGGAGCGCGCCGGCCGCTACGTCATCCGGTTCCATTTGAGCCAAAAGCGCGCTTCTATCTAACTCTGGCTCAGGCGCTGATGATCGTGTCGGCGCTCGGTTTGTCCTTGCTGTCCTCGCCGGTCAGCTGCCGCTTAAGCTCGTCGGCAATCTGCTTTTCCACGGCCTCGCGCTGTTCCGGCGGCATGGCCTTGAGATCGTCCTCGGTCAGGCCGAGCCGCTGGAGGATCTGGTCGCGGATCCGCTCGGCCGGGGTCTGGTTGGCAAGCTCGGTGAATTCCGAGACAACAGCGTCGTGGCGCGTCTTCGCCGGATCCTCGGTGCCGTCCATCGTAACGGTGCCGCTCGCCTGCAACGCCCACATCGTGCTGGAGATCGACGTCGGCGTGCTGCTTGGCTGCAGCGATGCGCCGCTCTGGCGGACGCTGACGTCGCTGTCGCTTGTCTGTTGCTTGTTGCGCTGGCCGGACTGGGAAAAGAGGTTGCTCAATCCATAGGTGCTGGAAATGTTGCTGCCGATCTTCATGAAAATTCTCCTTGAGACAATGTGCAGGAGAATGGCGCGGCAGACCTGTCCGGAACTTACGGCAGCGGGCTCGGATGGCCGTTTTCGGTGGCGGCCATCCGGCAGGTTTCAGGGCAGGGCGTAGCCGATGACATAGTCGCCGGGCTTGGTGCCGATCGAACCATGTCCGCCGGCAACCATGACAACGAACTGCTTGTTGTCAGCAGTCGTGTAGGTCATCGGCGTCGCCTGGCCGCCGGCCGGCAGACGAGCCTGCCAGAGCTGTTGGCCGTTGGTGACATCATAGGCGCGGAGATAATTATCGACAGCCGCGCCGAGGAAGGCGACGCCGCCCCTGGTCAGCATCGGGCCGCCGATGCCGGGCACGCCGACCTTGAAGGGCAGCGGCAGCGGCGTCATGTCGTGCACGGTGCCGTTCTTCAGCTTGTAGGCCGTCTTGCCGGTGAGGAGGTCGACGCCGGCGACATAGCCCCATGGCGGTGCCTGGCACGGGATTTTGAGCGGCCCGAGGAACGGTCCCATGAACACGCCGTAGGGAGCGCCGTCGTTGCGGTTGAGGCCCTGTTCGCTACCCTTCTCATCCTGCCCCTTCGGCGGAATATCGGCGGCGGGAACCAGTCGCGAGGTGAAGGCGAGATAGGTCGGCATGCCGAACATGATCTGACGCTCGGGATCGACCGCGACGCTGCCCCAGTTGAAGGTGCCGAAATTGCCGGGATAGATGATCGAACCTTCAAGCGACGGCGGCGTGTAGCGGCCCTCGTATTTGTACCGATGAAAATCGATGCGGCAGGCGAGCTGGTCGAGAAGCGTCACGCCCCACATGTCCTTCTCCTGCAGTGGTGGTGGCGAGAAGGTGAGGTCGGAGATCGGCTGGGTCGGCGATGTGCGGTCTTCGGGGATGGCTCCACCCGGCGCCGGTATCTCCTTGAAGGGAATGATCGGTTCGCCCGTGCGTCGGTCGAGTACGTAGATATCGCCCTGCTTGGTCGGGGCAACCAGCGCCGGAACAATGGTTCCGTCAGGCTTCTTCATGTCGAAGAGCACCGGCTGGGCCGGCACGTCCATGTCCCAGAGGTCGTGATGGACGAACTGCTGAACCCACTTCCATTGCCCGGTGTTGATGTCGAGCGCGACGATCGAGGAAGAGAACTTCTCGACATTCTCGCTCCTGTTCATGCCGAGCTGATCGGGCACCTGGTTGCCGAGCGGGACGTAGAGCATGCCGAGGCCCTCATCGACGCTGAGAACCGACCAGCTGTTCGGTGAGTTGGTCGTATAGGTCTGGCCTTCGGGGAGCGGCGTGGTCACGTCGGGGTTGCCTGAATCCCAATTCCAGATCAGCGCGCCGGAATTGATGTCGAAGGCGCGGATGACACCGGATTGCTCACGCGTCGAGTAATTGTCGTTGACCGCGCCACCGACGATCAGCTTGCCGGCGACGGCGACCGGCGGCGAGGTCGAATAGTAGTAGCCGGCCGGATTGTACTTCATGCCCTTTTCGAGATGCAGCACACCCTGATCGGCAAAGCTCGTGCAGATCTTCCCGTCGAGAGCATCGAGCGCGATCAAACGCGCGTCCGAGGTCGGGAGATAGACCCGATCAACGCAGGGCTGACCAGCGGCGACCGACGTATCGTGGTAATAGGTGACGCCGCGGCAGGTCTGGTGCTGCCGGTCGGGGTTCATGCCGGAGTTGGCATCGTATTTCCATTTCTCCTTGCCGGTCTTCGCATCGAGCGCGATCGCCCAGTTGTGCGGCGTGCAGAGATAGAGAGTGTCGCCGACTTTCAGCGGGGTCACCTGGTAGGTCGTCTCGCCGACATCGTCCGGTCGCTTCACGTCACCGGTCTGGTAACGCCAGACCTCCTTGAGATCTTTAACGTTGCTGACATTGATCTGGTCGAGCGGCGAGTATCGCTGGCCGAACAGAGTACGGCCGTACTGATGCCATTCGCCGTCCTGAACAGTGCCGCCGAAGGTTGGCGTGCCGGAAATCTCCGTCGGTAGATTGCCGTGTTGGTCATGCGGGTTCGTCGTCATGGAATAGCCGGCAACGACGATCGCGATCAGCACCGGGATCGCAAGCGGCCATGGATTTGCCGCGTAGGAAATGCCGGTCGGGCTGACGAAACCGAGCGGCCGACGGATCCATGGCGTGAGCAGCCATACGCCGAGCAGGATGATCAGCCCGCCGCGAGGACCGAGCTGCCACCAATCGAAGCCGACCTCCCATATCGCCCATACAAGTGCCGCAACGATCAGCGCTGCATAGACCCACAAGGCCGACGCCCGACGCATCAGAAGCAGAACGGCGGTAACGAGGAACATCGCACCGGCGAAAAGGTAAAAGAAGCTGCCGCCGAGGATGATGAGCCACAGGCCTCCGCCGACAAGGGCAAGACCAAGGAGCATGAAAACAACTGACGTAATGACGATCGCCATTATGGGGAACTCCCGCTGAAGTTAGCCGGGTGCGGTCAGGCGCAAAAAATGCCTTCTAATCAGCGAGATAGAGCGGTCTCAGCAAGCGTCAACTGCGACCATAGGTGTCAGAGTTGGTGGTTTTTCGCCTGGTCACGTGCCGCAGAAGGTCTGCAGCACGCGCTCTTCCGGCTTCGGCCGTTCCATATAGGCCACAAAGCCGGGCTGGTCGTCATAGGGTTTGGCGAGAACGGAAAGCAGCGCCTCGAAGAGCGAGAAGTCCGCATCCTCGACGGCGGCGTTGATCGCCTGTTCGATGCGATGGTTGCGCGGAATGAAGGCGGGATTGACCACGCGCATCGCCGCCCGGCGGTCGGCCTCGGTCCGGCCTTCGTCGCGGCTCAGGCGGTCGCGCCAACGGGCAAGCCATTCGCGCGCCGCATCAGGTTCGCGGAAGGTCGAGAGGAACAGCGCATCTTCATCTGCCGAACCAGCGTCGGAAAGCCGGCGGAAGGCGAGGGTGAAGTCGGCCTGGCTCGCCTGCATCGCCGCCAGCAGCGACTGGATGAGATCAAGATCGCCGTCCTCGACAGTCGCCAGACCGATCTTCTCGCGCATGCCGCGCAGCCAGTGGATCTGGAAGCGCTCGCCATATTGCTGGATCACGCTGTTTGCGAGCTCGACGGCCTTTTCCGCATCCGCATCAAAGAGCGGCAGCAGGGTCTCGCCAAGCCGCGCCAGGTTCCATTGGCCGACGCCGGGCTGGTTGGCATAGGCATAGCGGCCGCCCTGGTCGATCGAGGAAAAGACCGTGCCGGCATGGTATTCATCCATGAAGGCGCAAGGGCCGAAATCGATCGTCTCGCCCGAAATGGTCATGTTGTCGGTATTCATCACGCCGTGGATGAAGCCGATGTGCAGCCAGCGTGCGATCAAGGCAGCCTGCCGCTCGCAGACCGCTTCATAGAGCGCCAGATAGGGATTGTCGCTGTCCTTGAGTTCCGGGTAGTGCCGATCGATCACGTAGTCGGCAAGCGCCCGCACGCCGTCCGTATCGCCGCGCGCAGTGAAGAACTGGAACGTGCCGACGCGGATATGGCTTGCGGCAACGCGGGTGAACACCGCGCCGGGCAGGATGCTTTCGCGATAGACCGGCTGCCCGGTCGAAACCGCGGCAAGCGCCCGGGTTGCCGGGACGCCGAGTGCATACATCGCCTCGCTGACGATATACTCCCGAAGCACCGGGCCGAGCGCGGCGCGGCCATCGCCGCGGCGCGAGTAGGCCGTCTGGCCGGCACCCTTCAACTGGATATCGCGACGCTGGCCATTGCGGTCGATGACCTCGCCAAGCAGGATCGCCCGGCCGTCGCCGAGCAGCGGTACGAAGGAGCCGAACTGGTGCCCGGCATAGGCCATCGCCAACGGATCGGCGCCCTCGGGCACGAGGTTGCCTGAAAAGATCGCCGCGCCGTCGCGCTTCAGCGCTTCCACATCAAGGCCGAGTTCTTCCGCAAGCGGTTCATTCAGCTTGATCAGCCACGGTTCCGCAGCCTGCGAGGGCGCCTGACGCGTAAAGAATTGCTGCGGCAATCGCGCATAGCTGTTGTCGAAAGGGAAGGGCCGGGAGGTCGATGTATCCAGAGCAAAGGTCATACCGTTTAGGTAGGGCTCAGACCCGCTTGACGCAAGCGTTCAGTCGCCCTTGCCGTGGGCTGGGTTGGCTGGTCCGGCGCTGACTACCGATTACCACCGCCGCCAC
>UBMU01000001.1 GCA_900466605.1 Hyphomicrobiales bacterium | reverse complement strand
CGTGCCGCAACGGGTAGCGGTGTCGTGCCGTTGTCATCATCGTCATCGCCACCAGACGACGTGTCATCGTCGTCGTCTCCGCCATTGGACGGGCAGTCGTCATCGTCCTCATCATCATCGTCTCCACCCGACGAAGTATCATCATCATCCTCATCGTCATCCCCCCCTGACGAGTCGTCGTCATCGTCCTCATCGTCGTCTCCGCCCGACGAACCATCATCATCATCATCATCCTCATCGTCATCGCCGCCAGAGGAACCGTCGTCGTCATCGTCATCGTCGTCCTCATCGCCACCACCATTGTCGTCGTCATCCTCGTCATCGAGCTCCTCGGTTTCAAAGATGTGCTCCGGCAGATCGTCGAGACCAGTGTTACGCGCGACTATGTCCGCAAACTCCTGGCCGTCGATAAAGTTCTCGTAGAAATCGAAGTCGTCGAACCTCTCGATGTAGTAGAAGCGATCCGCATCTTGCAGGCGCTCGAACTGCTCGCTCAGCACGACCCAGAAGGTTTGGCCGACGACACCGCCGTTAATGTGCGCTTCTGCAAGACCGCCAACCCAGAAATCGACGCGGTCAATGCCTTTCACGATCTTCGTGCCGTTTGCACCATCGAGCAGTTGGATATCGGGATTGACCGCCACGAAGGCAGCGATCTTATCAGGCGTGTCCAACACGAGATCCGGATACGCCTGCATTAATTGCGCAATCACCGCGTTGCTAAGCCCGTTGCGAGCCTGGAAGTCCTGCCAGGATGTGTACGGGGAGAGATTGCCGCCGGCAAAGCCGACAGCCTCGACCACATATGGATTGCTCGACGCGGCCAGATCCGCGCGGATCTGATTGAGCGTTCCGAGGCCGAGATCCCATCCGCGCGCTACGTTGAAGGCAAACAAGTCGGCGCTAATGCGGACGAGATTGTCGCGTACTGCATCCACGATATTGAAGTCTACGTCTTCGGCTGGCTGCGTGAGCGTGCCACCGATGATCGAGCCGACACCATGCTGCGCATAGCCCGGCTGCGGGAAGTATCCATATTGATTGAGCACTGGGATCGGCTGCGTGAAGACGCTCGGATCGTTACTCGGATTGAGGAAAGCGTCAAACAGCTGCACCTGCTGCGGCTGACCGTTCTCATCGAGTACGGTCATGGTCTGCCCGATCAACGAGTGACCGAAGCGGAACGCCGCCGCCGCAAACTCATGCGAAATTGCGGGATTGGAGTTGGGGTCGTATTCTTCGAACCCGTGCGTACCTTCACTGCGGAGGCCGCCGAGAAGAACCTCAACATATTCGTCGAAGACTACACGCTGATACTCAGCCTCGTTAAGCATCTTCGCGGCCTGGAAGAGTTCCTCCGCTGTGCCCGCGAAACCCGCCGCTTCCAAGCCTTCCACATGGAAGTTGTGGTTTCTCGCCCAGATCGTATGGATCGATGTGAGCGCGAAGTTCTCGTTCGCGCGACCGTCGCCTGCGATGTAGTGATCAAGGACGTTCACGAACGGATTGGCGTCCAGCAGCAGCGGATGCGTCGAGCCCATGAAGTTCGAGATGAACTTCGACACGACCCCCGGATCAAACGCGCCGGTCTGAGGGTTGAACAAGGTTCCGGTTGTGTTTGGATCGATCTGGTAGTTCGTGTAGTAGGTGCGGAAACTCATCTGGCCCCCTGGAAGCGACGGATCGGTAAAGATCGTGTCGTTCTCCCAGTGGTGCATGATCAGCTCGCGCAGGGTCGGAAGCAGATTGAAGTCGGTATTGGACGGATCCTCAGCGCCGGCCAGAAGGTGTGAACCGAGACCGCCATTTCCGTCACCTTCGCGCAGGAATTGCCCGACGAGATTGTGCGAGCCGTAGGCCTGGTTCTGGTCGACAAAGGGCGAGGTCTGGTTCTTGTGGAGCGGATTGCCGTCCTCGTCATAGCCCATGACGGTGCCGCGTGTTAGATCAGCAGGATTACCGCTACCCGAAGGCCCGCCGCCCCCAGGTGCGCCGATCTGGATCGTTCCGTTTCCGCCCTTCGGCAGGAAATCGAGTCCGTGATCGATGTATTGACCCATGGCCATGAAGAAGATGTTCGCGTCGTTGCCGGCGTGCGGCAGTCCGGCTTCCTGATCGCCCAGGATATTGCTGAGCTGGCGCGCATCGAGGCCCTGGAAAATCGGATTGATGGCCTTGTTGCCGAGCGCGTCCGGCTCGCCGTAGCGCGCCTCCGTCAGGCGGATAAAGGCCTGATCGGCATTGCCCCAAGTTGGATTGTCCTCGTTATTGCCCCAACCCGAGAGTGTGCGATAGCCGAGAGGAACGTCGTCGTCGCCAGCGCCCGGAGGCTGCTGTCCCCGGACGAGCGCCTGAAGGCCCGCAATGTCGCTTGCGGTGTAGCTGAACGCGCCATCGATGTCGTCGTCATCCGGCGGAATGAACTGTGGCGGAACGACACCGGTGAAAGTGATCGAGTGCGTCCCATTGGAAAGCGTTCGCGTCCCGTTGACGTTGCCGCTCAACGTATAGCCGGAGATCACCGAGCCTGGTGCCAGCTCGACCACATCCTGTGGACGCAGGCTGCCAACAATCGTGTCGTTGCCACCGTTCGAGCGGAACACGATGCGGTGCGTCGAGTCGAGACCCGTGATGTTTACTGTGTCATTGCCACTGGTGCCGTCGATGGTGATCGTGCTCGGATCGAGGTCCGTCCCTGCGAAATCGCCTGAAACGACGAAAGTGTCGTTGCCGCCACCACCATTGATGTCAATTTCGTCGATGCCTGCCAATTCGGCCACGACGATTGGTGCGCCTGCACCGACACTGCGAGATATGATGATTTGCGTTGTCGTCTGGAGTGAATTTGCAGCAAGACCCGTTCGTAACAGGAAGTCGGCCCTATCTTCGACGAAGAATGTCTCATTGCTGTTGTCTCCGCGTACTCGGAAACGATCGGTTCCGGCCCCACCGTCAATGATGTCGCGTCCGTCACCGACTTCCCAGGCGATCGTGTCGTCGCCTGCACCGGCATTGATCACGTCATCTCCCAGACCGCCAACGAGGTCGTCATCGCCGCCGAGCGCATTGATAACGTCATTTCCACCCAGTGCATTGATGTCGTCGGCGCCTGCCGTTCCGGTGATGACGTCGGGACCCTCCGTCGGCAATGTGTCCGGCAGGCCTGCAAGCACTTCCGCAAGCGTTACCGAACCATTGTTGAACTGGAAGTTCTCAATGGCAATCACGGCATCTTCTTCGGTGGCGCCCACGACCTCAAGCTGGCCCTCGGCATTGAACTCGAATGTGAAGTCTTCCAGGTTCCCGTCAAAGACAGCCGTATCATCACCTTCGCCGCCGTCGAGAATGTCATTACCGACCCCGCCCTCAATGGTATCATCACCCAGTCCAGCAAAGATTTCATCGTCGCCGGTACCGCCGATAAGGGTATCGTCGCTGGCAAGGCCGAGAATGATGTCGTTGCCGCCGAGGCCGTCGATCGTGTCCTCATCCGGCGTGCCGACGAGAACGTCGTCACCTTCAGTTGCCACGGCATTCGCAGCCGGAATGAGCGGCTCGGTTTCCATCGACACGACCGCGTTCGGCACGCCTGCACCGTCGATGTAGCGAATGATCGCGCGAATTCGTGTGTCCGCGCCTACTTCGAACTCGCCTTCCGTGGCAGGTGTGAAGGACGGCCCCCTGAAACCGGTATCGACGAAGACGCCGGGGTCCTCCTCGATCTGCCATTCGATCGTGAAGGGCGGGAAGATCCGACCTGTCGGGTTCGATAGGGTGATGTTGTCGGCATCAGTGACGCCGGCGTCGGCCGTCGGATCCAACGGATCAGGCGCGGCCGCCAGGAAGCCGCCGGGATCCATAAGGATCGTCAGGGTCGCTCCCACTTGTGCAACGCCATCGATAACGGGGCGGCCCACTGCAAACGCGTTCACGCCCGGAACAAGCTCTACAACCTCGTCGGCAAATTGCAGCCGCTCGATATTGCTGACCTTGTCGACACCGTCGCTGACCGTAACGCCGCCGACTGTGGTATCCACCAGATGCCGAACAGTCGTCTGGTTGTCACCGTCATCGTCGAAATCAAAGCCCTCGATGGCGTACTGGTCGCGGTTGCCCCGGAAGACCGCGGTGTCGACATCGTTTGGTCCTGCACCATCGGTGAGAATCTCACGCACGATATGCATCTGATCGGGGCTGATGACGCGATTGACCAGCAATTCAAAGAGCGACTTCCCAACCCAAGAATTATCGGAGGGACCTTCGCCTGTCGTGAACACGTGCCGCATGCTATCGACGGAGCCGATCTCAGCGCCGTCCGGGTCCGATCCCGCCGTTACGCTGATCCTGACGTTCAGCCAGCGGTCGCCGTCGAGAATGTCATCGCCACCATTGCCCTGCAGCAGATCATGGCCGCCGCCACCAAGCAGGACGTTGCCACTCTGGAAGAAGCCATCTGCATCGAGCGTAACGATCTGATCGAGGCCGGCAATGCGTTCCAAACCCGCGGCATCGAGGCTGTCGTTGAAGAAGATGTTTTCCGTCGTCGCGACGGTATCGCCAGGTACGACCACCCCAAATGTGCGCTCGTCGCCGATCAATGTATCGTTGTGATCCCAGCCGGATAGCGCCTCAACCTTGTCGAAGCGGTTGCGAAGGATGTCTTCCTGCTCGGTCGTAAAGATCGGGATGTTCATATCGGCGTAGCCGTCCAGCGCCATGCCCTTGAAGATCGCCCAGTCGAAGCCGAACATGCCTTCGTTGCGCATGACGCTTTCGCCCTGCACCATAATGTCATCGCCCGATTCACCATCGAAATCGTGCTCTTCGTTCCCGGAGAACATGACGTCATGGCCCTTGATGGTGCTGTTGAAGAACAGCTCCGAGTTGTCCCCGGCCGTCGTGTCGAAGCCGCCGGCACCTTCAATCCAATCGTCGCCCTCATTGCCCATCAGAAGATCGACACCTTCGCCGCCAGCGATAAAGTCATCGCCTTCGCCACCGAAGACTTCCGTGTCATCCACGCCGACGAAAATGGCATCCTTGCCGGTGCCGCCCATCAGGATGTCGAGACCGTTCGAATTTGCGATAACGTCGTTGCCTTCATCACCCTTTAGGAAGTCGCCGCTGTCGCCGCTGTCGGTGATGATGTCGTCGCCGGCGCCGCCGTTGACGAGGTCGACGCCCGCACCGGACTCGATGCGGTCATTGCCCGAGTCGCCCCAGATGCCGTCGTCACCGAAGTCCGTGATGATGGTATCGTTTCCGTTCGTGCCGCCGACAACGATGTGCTCGCCACCAAAGAAACGCAGGTAGTTCGCGTCCGGGTCAGTGGTATTGGGGTCATCTCGGATCACTTTACCGAGGCCAATGGCCTCCAGGAAAGGATCATTGCCCGTCGGATCGCGCCCTGTAGCGCTTAGATCAAGCGGATCATAGTCGGCCTGGTTTGCGGGGTTCACTTCAAGCACAAAATCATAAGCAGCAAAGGAGTCGACGCCGATATGGCGGGCGACCTCGTCGTCTGCAGTGCCACGGATGCCATCAGCGCCGGGGCTCGCAAGATTGGTGTTCGCCATGATCATTTTGGCGAAGGAATTCTGCTCCAGCATGTGGAGGAAATTCTGGCCCTGCGTGCGAGTCAGATAATAGAAGCGGTCGCCATCCTGCAGGTTTTCCAGCTGCAGTTCGAAGACGGCATTGAAGGTGGAGCCGAGGAAGCCACCAAAGGGCATCTTCTTTTCAGCCAGGCCACCAATCCAAAGGTCAATCAGGTTGAAGCCGGTTTCTTGGGTCGCCCAGGTCCCCGTGCTGTTCAGGAACGCGATCCGATCTGCAAAAGTCGGCAGGCCATCTCCGTCTTGGTCTCCGAACACCAACTCCATCGCGGCTGCACGCTTTGCTTCAAGAGTCGTTGCATTTACGATCGTGGAGTGTTGACCATAGGCCGCGATGAAGTTCACGATCGATGCCGGGTTTTTAAGGTTGGCGGCGAATTCCGCCCAACTTGCGTACGGCTTCAGGAAGGTGGAGCCGGAGGCGGCATAGAGCTGTGTGCGTGCATCGTTCAGCGTCGGTATTCCGGTGTCACGTCCGCGGGCGATATTGATCGCAGCGAGGTCGAGCGGGAGGCCGAGCAGGTTGTTGCGAAGTGCGTCAACGATGAATTCGTCGATCTCATTGCCGCGTTCGATCGTCATGCCCCGCACGATCGCGGCAGCACCTTCATCGTGTGTCAGGGCTCCATCATTGTCAAAGAGGACAGGGTTGAGGAACGATTCAACGAGGCCGAGGTCGACGTCCATAAGGGCGCCAGTTCCGTCAATACGCGGCATACCCTCTGTCAGCATGGAGTGCCCGAAACGATAGACAGTATTGGCGAATTCGGAGAAGATCGCAGGATTGATATCCGTTACGGCGTTGAAGACAAACGGATCGATCGCCGGCTGGATCTTGCGGGCAAACTCTTCGAAGACAAGGTGCTGGTACTGCATCTCGGTGGCGAAGCGTGCTGCCTGGAACAGTCTTTCGCCATCCCAATCCAGAGTATTAGCATAGGCCAACTGATCGAGAGCTGACATCTGCGCGAAGTCCACTGGCAGTGTCGCGATATCACCCACCAGCCACTCGTTGATAAAATCGGGGTCGCCACTCCTCAGGATGGTCAGCTTTTGCGAGTCGACCTGGCGGTTGTGCTCGGAATGGAAGATATGGTGGACAGTGGTCAAACCAATGTTCTCGTTGCCGCGACCGTCGCCAGTGATGAAGTGACGATCGAGCAGTTCGTTGTCGTACTCAAGCTTTCGTCCCGTCTGCGGGTCGATTTCGACCGTATTGCCAGTGTCCGTATCGGTATCGGCGACGAGGATGCCACCGGCGACAACAGGAACCGCATTATGGGCGATATCATCGAGGAAGGCATGGGCGGTACGAACGGGTGACACACCACCAGGCGCCGGCAAAAAGCGGACAGGGGCAACTGGCGTCCCACTCGCGACAAGATCGTCATCAGTGTTTGGAATACCGTCCCCGCCGAGCCCGATGATCACCTGAGCGAACCCGGTTGCCAGATCGGGTATGAAATTGCCGTAGGCATCAGTGCGAAGCAGGGGAACATTGTGTACGTCGATGTCTGTCAGCTCGATGCCGAGCATATTTAGTGCCTGGGCTTTCACATCGGCCCAGGTTGCGAGACCCCCCTCTGTTCCCCCCAGGAGCCGTCCCGTTGAGACGGGACCATCGACCGTCATCTTGTACTCGCGCAAGAAAACCTGGTGAGACGCGTGGGACGTATAGGTCTGGTTTTGATCGACGAACGGCGTTGTGGTGTTGGTCTGCGACCCGTCATCCGGCGTCGCCCGGGTCAGCGTCATGAACTGCAAATGCGCGGGCACTTCGTCCCCAGTACCAGCGACACCATCTGGACCGTGGGTGACGAGCGGATCGTCTGCCGCCAGCGGCACATAGATCGTGCCATTTCCGCCCTTGGCAATGAGATCGAGACCATGGTCGAAGAACTGGCCAAAGAATGTCATCCACGCGTTGAACGGTGCAGACAGGCCTTCATCGGGTGCAACGTTCGGAATGTCGACCGATCCATTGGTGACGGTAACGCCTTTCGCTTCCAGAACTATGTCAAGCGCCGTTTCCAGGGCAGCATGGTCACCAGCAGGATTGGCGTCCCGCGCGGCCTTCAGCGCCTCAAATGCCGCCGAGATCTCCACTTGGTCACCGAGAACGTCTTCCGATCCGGCGAAGGTCAAAGCCGCGATGATCGCTGCCGGGTTGTTCAGGCTCATGTCTACGATGAGATTTGAAACAGTGCGCGGCGCCGTGTCGACGATAGTGCCTGGGTTTTGATAATTCCCCCCCGTAACCACTCCACCAGGACCCGGCCCGTTGGTATCCAGCGAGCCGGTTCCAGTCGTGTAGTTCGGATCGAACAAACGCGGCATGCTCTGGTCAGCCGCACCCCAGGTTTCTCTTCCGGGGACAATATTGTTGTAGGTTCCGTCAACCGTGCGTAGGCCCACCGGAACATGTGGATCGGGAATGGCTAGAACGGCGCCCGGCGCCCCTGCTAAAACTACGTTTCCGTCAACGTCGACATAGATCTCTGTCAGCGGCGTGCCGCTGGCATGCGCCTCGGCAACCTTGATCTGACGCAGAATGAACATCATGTCCTGCAGGTTCAGCGTAAATGCGGTCATTTCCCTCTCCCCTTAGAGCGCAAATCCCCACACCAGGCCGCCCACGTATAGACGGCTGGAGTTTGTAGTACTTCTGATTTTCTATTTATATATTTCGCGCAACTAAGCCGTCAGAGAACAAGGTCCGGCAATTGTCAGGACTATAGTATCCTCACGCGAATAACAAAGGTCGCAATACTATAATACACCTAGGCCTAGAACCGACTGTCCCTGAGGACAGTAGCTCAATGACCCTGAGGCCATCGGCCAAAACGAAGGCCGATCACTTGCCGCGATCGCCGAAAGCGGCCAGTATTTGTTGCAAGCAGGAAAATATTCGCAAACATTAATATAATCATTGGCGTCGCGATTCGGGGGAAGCATGACGTTGACGCAAAACGAGGCTAAGGGGGGAGGGGCCGCACGACTGATCGCTGCGTGGCGGTGGGCAAGAGACAAGGTACGCAACGCGCGCCTTGAAGTGAAGTTCATCCTCATCGCTTCGCTAATTGTCCTAGCCCTAATGTTTGTCCTCGGCCTTTGGACCACGAAAAGCATCGAGAAGGCGATCATGAAGGGCGCAGGTAGCGTCGGAGCCGCGTACCTGCAAACCTTTGTCGAACCACTCATTTCGGAACAAGACATTCGTACCAAGCGCCTTTCGCCGGAAGTAAAGGCAAAGCTTGACCAGCTCCTCGGCGACAGCCCTCTCGGCCAGCATGTGCGCGAAATCAAAATCTGGAACCCGGACGGCAGCCTGTTCTATTCGACAGCAGGTCGGAAGGTGGACAGAGAACGGGTCTTCGAAGAACTGAAGCGCGCACTCAGCGGAGAGGTGGTCGTTTCGCGGACGATGATCTCGAAGCATGCATACTCAGGAGAAGAGCGACACGCTGAGTATATTGAGGTCTATGCCCCGTTGGTTCGTGACAGCACCGGCAAAGTCGTCCTCGTCGGCGAATTCTACGAGCGCCCCGACTATTTGCTGACCGAAATTGCCGGCGCCTGGCGATCCACCTTGATGATCGTCCTGCTCGTCTCGGTTCCAATGCTCGCTCTCCTTTATATGATCGTACGGAGTGGTAGCCTTCTGATCGATGACCAGCACACGGCGATCCGGGCCAGCTTGCGGCACGCACTCGAATTATCAAACCAGAATAGGCGTCTGCGCCTTGAAGCAGAACGCGCCAGGCGTGAGGCCGGCAAACTCAACGAAAAGATACTCGATCAGATCGGCGCCGATCTTCACGATGGACCGATACAGGTATTAACCCTGGTCAAGCTCAGACTGAGCGATATGAAGCCCCCTTCTGCCGACAAGGACACCTTGACCATTCCGACTGAGGCAGTCGGCAAGCTCTTGCAGTTCGTAACAGTCGTCTTGGAGGACATTCGAAACATCTCCCTAGGGCTCGTTTTGCCCGAACTCGATGATATTTCACTCTATGAGACCATCATGCTTGCCGTACGTCGCCATACGGATCTGACCGGCAATCGTGTCGCAATCGGGGGGAAGCTCGATTTCGACCCCAGCCGGGGACATCTAAATATCTGCGTTTATCGCTTCATCCAGGAGGCGTTGATGAATGCACACAGGCACGCACCCGGAAATGTTCAGCAGTTGAGGTACGGTGTTCGGCGCAATCGCCTCGTTATCGCCATTGCCGACATCGGCAGCCCTCCTAGGGCGCCGGCCTTGGCTCCGCATCGCATCCGTCTTGGCAAACTGATGCAGAAGCGCCGCATCCGGGCCTTCGGTGGCAAGATTAGGACCATGCGCCGTAGCAACGGCACGCTCGTCATCGTCGTCTTGCCGCTGGAATAATTGTAAGTTTTCCTAGGCAAAGCAAACCCGGGACGGCGGGAATTGCGCGAAGCGAACAATACCAGTATAGCTCCAGATCGCGATCGCTGAGTATTTTTTGGCGACTGATTTGTTTTGAGGTGATCCATGCCGGCCACAAGCTTGATCGAACTCGTCAGCAAGGAACTTGGCGAGACGGCGCCGGACGTGCCCCTATACAAACGACTGAAATCGGCCCTCGAATCCGCGATCCGCTCCAATGCTCTCAAAGCAGGCGGCGTATTGCCAGGAGAGCGGGTACTTGCAGAGAGTTTGTCGCTGTCGCGCGTCACCGTCCGCAAGGCGCTATCACTACTTGAAGAAGAAGGGCTCCTTAACCGTCGTCATGGCTTCAAGACAGAGGTGGGATCACGGGTGGAAAAGTCATTGTCAACGCTGACAAGCTTTTCGGAGGATATCCGCGCACGGGGCCTAGTGCCGGGATGTGTATGGATTTCCAAGCAGGTAAGCCGTCCATCCCCTACGGAGATGATGGCGCTTGGCGTTTCGGCGAATGCAACCGTAATCAGGATGAAGCGCGTCCGTACCGCGGACGGCGTTCCATTCGCTGTCGAGACTTCAGCTGTGCCGACGCGCTTCCTCCCTTTGCCCGATCTCGTTCGGGAATCACTCTATGAGGCACTTGAAGCCCGTGGTTTCATGCCGCAAAGGGCAATCCAGCGCATGCGTTCGAGGGCGGCATCCAGCGAGGACGCCAAGCATCTGCATTGCGAGGTAGGCGCGCCCCTGCTGATGACAGAAAGACGCTGTTTCCTGGCCGACGAGCAGATCGTGGAATATTGTGAAACACGCTACAAAGGTGATGTCTACGACTTCGTCTTCGAACTGCGAAGATAAGACCAGTTACAAACTGGTTGTAATCTGGTATTTTCCATCTATCGTGATGCCGAAAATGGAGTGTCACGGGTGCAACGGGAAGACATCAGGAATAGCCTTATCGTATCCTGCCAGCCGGTTCCCGACGGGCCGATGGATCATGCTGATTTCGTCGCTGGCTTCGCCGAAGCTGCCCTCAATGCCGGTGCAAGTGCGCTGCGGATCGAGTCTGTAGCCTATGTCAAGGCTGTGCGGTCAGCCGTCACGGCGCCGATTGTCGGCATCGTCAAGCGGGATCTTCAAGACAGTCCGGTTCGCATTACACCATTCATTTCCGATGCCGAAGAACTTGCCGACGCCGGCGCCGATATCATCGCGTTCGACGCCACGGACCGCATCCGTCCGGCCTCGGTTGAGGAGCTTGTCCGCACCGTGAAGGCGCGAGGCAAACTGACCATGGCAGACTGCTCCTCGCTTGCGGATGCGAGGCGGGCTCTTGCAGCAGGCGTCGATTTCGTCGGCACCACGCTTTCGGGCTATGTCGGCGGGCCCGAACCAGTCGAGCCGGATATTGAACTTATCGCGGCGATGCGAAAACTGACGCCGTTCGTGATAGCTGAGGGACGCATTCGCTCCCCAGAACAGGCGGCTGCGGCTGCGCAAGCTGGAGCATTTGCCGTTGTCGTCGGTTCTGCCATCACTCGCACCGAACACGTGACCTCCTGGTTCAAGGAGGCAATTGGGTGGGCGTATGAGGCAATTGACAACACGGGCGCCGAAGCTGTCCTCTCCATCGACATCGGCGGCACCAAGACGATGGCCGCGCTCGTCGGCGGCAGTAGCGTCTTGGACGAAATTGTTGTCCCGACTGAGCGCGACGCCGGGCCAGATGCCTGGCTTGCAAAAATCTTCGAGTGTACATCCAACTGGCGCGATCGATATACGAAGATCGGCATTGCCGTCACAGGTTTCATCGAAGGCAACAGCTGGTCGGCACTCAATCCAGCAACACTGCCTATTCCTGAACGCTATCCTCTTGTCGACCGCGTCCAAGTGCTGTTTGGCAAGCCTGCCCATGCGATCAACGATGCGCAGGCTGCGGCCTGGGGTGAATACCGGTTTGGCGCTGGAGCTGGCCGTAACCTGGTTTTTCTGACGATTTCGACCGGCATTGGAGGAGGCATCGTCATCAACGGGAAGCCGCTTTCAGGACTTGCAGGCCACTTCGGACTGATCCGCTCCCCATCTCAGGGGCAGGCGCCGTTCGAAGATCAGACGTCGGGCAGGTGGATCGCCAGCGAGGCACTAAGTGCCGGCTATCCAGTCGATGCCATCGAGGTTTTCGAACGCGCACGCAACGGCGAAAGTTGGGCCGCCGACATCGTGTCCCGTTCGGCGCATCGCGCAGCGATCCTTTGCCGTGATATCCAGCTCATGCTCGACCCCGACCTGATCGTCATCGGCGGCGGTATTGGATTGGCACAGGGCTATATCGATCTGATGCGCGGCCATCTGATGGAGCTACCACCACGGGTTACTCCGCGTCTTGTGGCGGCAAAGCTTGGCTCTCGGGCGGGAATCATAGGCGCTGCGGATCTTGCTGGAGAGGGCAAGTAGCGGCGGGCGAAGAGCATGAAACCTAACATAAGAAAGGGAACGACAATGGTATTCAAAAATAAGTCTCTTCTGGTCATGGCGGCGCTTCTTGCGAGCGTCAGTCTGCCCAGTCTTGCGAACGCGACCGTAACTGTGTTGGGTTGGCCAGGCGGTTCTGAGGAAACAGCACTCAGGGCTACGGTGGAAGCCTACAATGCCCAGGCTGGCATCGCCGACACTGACAAGGTAGAGCTGCTCTTCTTCAACCGTGATGGTTTCTTTGACAAGTTGCAAGCTGACATGGCTGCCGGTTCAAACGCCTTTGACGTCAATCTGGTCGCGACCTATTCGATAGGCCGGTACGCGCCATACATGGAACCAGTCGAACTGGGCGGAGATGCAGAAAAGGTATTTGGCGAATCCGTTCTCAAGACTATGCAATTCGACGGCAAGCAATATGGTGTACCGACCGATCTATCCCTACATTTTATGTACTATCGCAAGGATCTAGTCGACGCCCTAATGAAGGACGACGCTGCCAAGAAAACCTACGGAGAAATTGCCAAGAAGTATCTGGGCAAGGAGCTTCAGCCGAAGGATCCTGATAGCTGGACCTGGGATGACTGGGCAGCGACCGCACTCTACTTCAGCAAGCAGGTGAATCCAGCGAGCCCTGTGCGCTACGGCACTGTCTTGCAGATGAAGAACCTGCTCTTCAACATGATGGTTTTCCAATCTCTCCCCCGTTCCTATGGTGGCGACTGGATGGATAAGGAAGGCAAGATCACCGTTGATTCGGATGCATACAAGACTGGTCTCGAACTCTATAAGAAACTCTATGATGCCGGCGCCTCGCCTAAGGACTCTCTGAGCTACGAGTATCCCGAAACCAACGCCGCGTATGGCTCGGGACAGGCTGCCACTGCGCTACAGTGGAACGCCGCAGCAGCCGATTTGACCAATGCGGAAAAGTCGCCTGCTGTTGCTGAAGTAACCGGTATGGTAGCACCACCCGCTGGCACTGATGGACGCGCCGATCACATCCATGGCCTCGGCCTCGGTCTCAACAAGAATGCCAAGAACAAGGAAGGAGCAACCAAGTTCCTGAAATGGTTGGCAAGTGAAGATGCCGCACTTTTGTATGCCAAGAGCGGTGGCTCGCCCGCCCTTTCGACCGACGTCGTGGCCAAGGTTTCCAAGGAACGTCCAGATCTCGTCAAGCTTGGTGAGTTCGCCAGCAAGTACGGCTATGTGATGAACGGCGCCACCTCCGCCAACGCGCTCTCGGTTTATGAACTCCAGGCGAAGGAATTCACGGGCTACTGGTCCGGCCAGCAGGGGCTCGACGATGCGCTTGCCCACGTCAAGACAGGCATGCAGGATCTCTTGAAGAAGTAAGGCGAACCCGGCGTCGGGCTTTGCCCGACGCCGGCACATCCGGCGGACCATAATGGCTATTGTAAAACGTGCGGAAGGCAGAGCCTATCTCGCGCCACTTGTGGCGTTTCTGCTTCTGTTTCTGGGCTTTCCTTCACTCGTCAACCTGATCTACTCGGTATCGACGGTCAGCTTTGAAAACCTGCGCAATCCAAGTCTAAGCGGCCTTGGAAACTACGGATCGGTGCTTGTCGACCGCGAGTTCTGGCAAGCCGTGTCGTTCTCAATGCGATTTGGCATTCTGACCGCGCTTGCCGAATGCTTAATTGGTCTGTTTCTCGCAGTCTTTCTTGCGCCGCTACTTCTAAAGCGATCATTTCTTATGGCGCCGTTGATGCTGCCTTTGATGGTTGCTCCGGCCATGATCGGTTTGATGTACCGGCTTGTTCTACATGAGTTTGCGGGGCCCGTGCCCTACTATCTGTTCCTGTGGTTTGGAGATAGCCCGGCTTTTCTCGACATCAACAATGCATTCCGCACCCTCCTCGTCGTCGAGACGCTTCAGTGGACGCCGTTCGCCTTCCTGCTTTTCTATATGGCCTATGTTGCGATACCTCTTGATGTACGCGAGGCTGCCTCACTTGATGGTGCGCCCTGGTACAAAATCCTATGGTGGATCGAGCTTCCACTGATGCTGCCGACGCTAGTCATCGCCTTTTTCATCCGCTTTATCGATGGCTTTCGCGTGTTCGACAACGTCTATGCCCTGACGGGCAGTGGTGCGGGGGGATCGACGACATCACTCTCGATCTACATCTACCAGGCCTTTTTCAAGGAGGGTGCAATCGGCAAGGCAGTTGCCGCATCCGTGGTACTCTTCGTCGCGTCACTTGCCGTGCTCTACGGTCTTAACTGGCTTGCCGGTCGCAGGAGGACAAAGTGATGCTCAATGCCATTCGCTGGATCGTCTTTGCAGTCGCGGCACTCGCCATGAACTTCCCAGTCATCGTAACGCTCGTCACATCCCTGAAGAGCGCGCGAGAGCTCTCCACAAACGCTGGTCTTTGGGTGAGCCAGCCGACACTTGAAAACTATCTACGCGTCCTGACTCAGACGGACCGTTTCAATATCTATTCCTATCTCCTCAACAGTACCATCGCCGCACTCGTGGGTACGGGCCTTGCCATCGTGCTTTCTTTTCCCGCAGCCTATGCCATTGCGCGGAGCGAGGCCGGCAAGAAAACTCTCTTGCCGATCATCATCAACCTGCGTGCCGTACCACTGATTATCTTCGCGATTCCGCTTTACATGATGTATCAGTGGCTTGGCCTTCTCGACACGCAGCTCGGCCTTGGCCTCATCCTAACCATCGTAAACACGCCGCTTGCACTCGTCATTTTGGTCAATGCTATTTCCGACGTGCCGCTGGAGCTAGACGAGGCAGCGAAAGTCGACGGCGCCAGCTCTTGGCAGGTTATGCTCATGATCATCCGGCCCGTCATCAGACCGGCACTTGTGACGACCTTCATCTTCGGCTTTATCACGGCATGGAACGAGTTTCTGTTTGGCCTGATGCTTACGACCAGCCGAGCCGTCCCAATGACCGTGGGCGCATCCTTCTTCTTTGCGGCAAGCGGAGGAGGGGTGCAGTGGGGTACGGCCTCTGCTGTCATGATCCTCGGCGCGCTGCCGCCAGCTGCCCTCGGCCTCATCATGTACCGGCAGATCTCGGGCTCGATGACTGCAGGTGCTGTCAAGGGGTAACCAAATAAGGCTCCTGAAAACGACCTGGTCAACGGCGGTCGTGCGCCATTGTTTGCGTCCCTTTACTAATCTCGCTCGGTCCCGACCAGCAAGCGATCAGCATGTAAAGCAGTATTAATTACTTTCGTTCGATAGTATCGAACACCCTTTGCAAAATCCTTCCGAACTACATGACGAAATAAACTCAAAGACATTGATCTTATCGCTAAAGTGCTGACGATTAACCCTGAAAAGCCAAAGCTTTTCGGCGATTCGCGACCCCTAATCCACCTAAACCTTCTTCATAATCTCTTGATTTTTCTTATTTATTTCCATCGACAGATGTGCGTTTAAAATCTATATTAGTCTGATCTAATTTTTATCTATTGCACATACCGTTATTTGCGCTTAGCATCTTTCCACCGCGACAACAAAGACGATAGAGAAATACGTCTGGTGGGGTTTCCTTAGACTGTAAGCATCTGTTCCGACGAAGACATTCGCCGGAAGATTTAACTGTGCGCAGACGAGGTTCCACATGGATATTGAACTCAATACCGTCCGCCTTGCCGCCAAGCAAAAAGTTACTGTTCTCGATAATTACTATCCGAGTGCAGAAGCACGTCGCTACAGGATTAGCGTCTTTGGCGCTGGCTACGTCGGATGCGTGTCTTCTGCCTGCCTCAGCAATGACGGGTTTTCCGTGGTCGCGGTCGATCCCGACCGGTTCAAAGTCGAGCGACTTGCCGGAGGCCTGGCTCCAATCGTCGAGCCGGGTTTGGCCGAGTTGCTGCAGACCGCCCACGCAAGTGACCTGTTGAATGCAACCCATTCCGCTGCAGACGCGATCAACGACACCGACATCTCGTTTTGCTGCGTTGGAACGCCAAGCCTGTCTGACGGCACGCTCGATACCAACCATGTACGCCAAGTCTGTGAGGATATTGGCAAGGCGCTCCGCCACAAAAGCGATTTTCATATCGTCGTGATGCGCTCGACCATCCTTCCAGGGACAATGGAGGAGTTGGTCATACCGACCCTGGAAAAAGCTTCCGGCAAGTCTGCAGGACGTGATTTTGGCATTGCCTACTACCCGGAATTCCTTCGAGAAAGCACGGCGATCGCCGATTACTACAAGCCCGGCGCCATTGTGTTCGGGCAGTATGCAGATGACACCCGCTCCATCGACGCACTCAAGGCTCTTGTTGGACACATTGGAATCACGCCACACGTCATTCCCATGCGCAGCGCTGAAATCGTGAAATACGCAAACAATTGCTGGCACGCCGTTAAGATCAGCTTTTCTAATGAGATAGGAAACATCTGCAAAGCCAAGAACATCGACAGTCACGTCGTCATGGACGTTTTGTGCTCGGATACGCGATTGAACATATCCAAAGCCTACATGAAACCGGGCTTTGCCTACGGCGGATCTTGCCTTCCTAAGGATCTGCGGGCATTGACGGCGCTCGGCCGCTCGATGAACGTACCGACGCCGGTTTTGGACGCTGCGCGCCTAGCCAATACCGTTCAAATCGAGCACGCGAGATCATTGGTTGATGCAGCTTCCCACGAGACCATCGGTTTCATCGGCCTGACCTTCAAAGCCGATACCGACGACCTCAGGGAAAGCCCATTGCTGGAGCTCGTCGAAGGCTTCCTCGGTAAGGGGAAGGAAGTGACGGTCTACGATCCGAACGTCGCCAGGGATGCCAGCCAGAGCCGCAATTTCCTGAAGCATATCGCACCCCTCCTTTGCGACAGCATCAGGGACGTCATTGCGGCATGCGAAGTAATCGTCATAGGCAACAGGTATCCCGGTCTGAAAGATGCACTCGAAAGTGCCGCCAGGCCGGTGACAGTCATCGACCTTGCACGCATCGAGCAGCCGGAGAATAGGAACGTCACCTATCACGGACTTTGCTGGTGATGATTTCACGCCGGCCGCTTCGTTCGGCCGGCGCATCTATCCAGGGCGATATATGCGAGAAGCCGAAGTGTTTCTCGATCTGCATCACACGACGATTGAGGCAGGAACCGATGGCGGGAATACGAAACGCCGATGGCTATGGACCAGTTGCCGCGCCAGTAGATCGTCTAGTGGCAACGCGACCGGCCGGCCGTGAAGCGGATTCGACTTTGCGTATAGTCGCGTGGAGTGAAACCATCGAGGCTCATCTTCTCTATATTGCAGTCGTACTCTGCGTTGCCTTCGTTACACCGCTTGACAGCCTTGCAAGTGCCCATTCCGGTGCACTCTTTGGGCTCGGTTTCCTTGCCGTCTGGCGATATGGTTGGGGCCTCACTCATTTCGTACGTTCCAATATCTACCGTTCCGTCGTCTTCCCGAAGATGCGTAAGGCAGCTGACGCCGCGATGCAGACGAGCCCCGGTCAGCAGCCCGATTTGCACGTTTTTCTGCTCGTCACGAGTTTCCGCATCGATGGCGATACCACGGCAGCTGTTTATCGCGCAGCCTTTGAAGCCGCAAAACGTGCTCCCGGTGGTGCCACGGTTGTCGCCTCGATCGTCGAAATGGGAGACCAGCGCCTGATCAAACTGCTGCACCGATTGGTCTGCGGCAGCAACACAAAGGTGGGCCTTGTCATCACGCGCATCGGGGGAACAGGGAAGCGCGATGCCTTGGCCTATGCCTTTCGGGCTATCTCCCGCCAAGACCCGGGGAGAGACGACGTCGTGGCGGTGATTGACGGGGACTCAATCGTGCCTGCCGATCTCGTCGGCCGATGCATGGGCTTTTTCCGGGCTGACAGCAATGTCGGTGCGCTCACGACGGATGAAGTTTCCCACGTTCACGGTAAGGCAAAATTCCATATCTGGTACAGCCTGCGCTTTGCCCAGCGCCATATCCTCATGTCGTCGAACGGGCTTTCTCGCAAGGTGCTAACACTTACCGGCCGCATGTCGATGTTCAGAGCGTCGATTATCTGCAACGCCGATTTCGTCAAACAGGTAGAAACCGACTACGTCGACCACTGGCGCTTCGGCCGGCTGAGGTTCCTGACAGGAGACGACAAATCGAGTTGGTACTGGGTGCTACGAAACGGCTACAAGATGCTCTACATTCCCGACGTCGTGGTCGCGACCGTCGAGGAACCTCCATCGAAGCACTTTCTACCGGCGGCAACCCAGCTGATGGTGCGCTGGTTTGGCAACATGCTACGCACGAATTCTCGGGCACTGGCTCTGAGGCCGTCGAAAGTCGGATTCTTCACATGGTGGACCATCTTCGACCAGCGCGTCTCGATGTGGACATCGCTCGCGGGACTGGCAATGGTCCTCCTGGTCGGGCTCTTCGAAACGCCGTTTGCCTTCCTCATTTACGTTCTCTGGGTTCTGACCACACGATATCTTTTGACGCTCATGCTGTTCAATTCGCGTCGACGCGTTTCAGCCCTCTATCCCTTCTTCATCTATTTCAACCAAATCTATGGATCCATCATCAAGACCTACATCTTTTTCCATTTGAACAAGCAGCGTTGGACTCGCCAAAAGACGATGCTTGAGGATGGTCGCACACGTCTGGAAGGCCGTGTCCGTGAAGCCTCGTCAACGCTTGTTCACGTCATCGCGATCACAGTCTTCATAACGATCGTCGCCCTTGTCCTAGGGCAACTGGCGATCCCGGACGCATCCATACTTGCAATGGCCTACGGCTTGGACGGATAAGTTGAGGGAGCGGATATGAACGTCGTAAAATTCGAAGCGGATGTACAACGCCAGCACGCGCGCTATAAGCTTCCGTTGAAATGCGTCATTGACGGATACCGGTACAATTGCCTCGACTGGTCGGTCGGCGGTATTGGCGTTGCGACCGGCAAGACGGTCCTACCAGAATTGAAGACATTCCCGGTCGACCTCGAGTTTCCCTTCAGCGGCTTTGTATTCACCCTGAGAGTTGATGCCCAGGTTCGCTATTGCGACCCGGTGAAGGGGCGCACCGGCTTCCAGTACATGTCGCTCACGGAAGAGCAACTGCGCTTCCTTCGTTACGTGCGCGATTCCCATCTGACTGGCGAAGTCGTAACGCTCAATGACGTCCTAGACATCTCGGGCCGATCGGTTGATCACCGCAGCCGCAAGAAGGATTTCGACCTTCACGATCGATCTCCTGCCCATCGCTTCAAGGCCGTGACCAAACGAACCTTACGCATCGCGTTGCCGGCGATCCTGGGCCTCGGTGTCCTGCTTTTCCTTTGGGGTTCGCTTTATCAGAAACTCTGGACCTTCCGCGCTGACGAAGCGCTTGTGACGATCGATTCCGCCGCCGTGATCGCGCCGTCGGACGGTGTTGTGACCAACATCGTGACTAACGGGACGGTCAAGGCCGGCGATCCTGTTGCAACGATCCTGCCAACGGCCAACAACCGAAGTATCACCGTGCTCGCCCGATGCGACTGCATCATACAGGATGTTGAGGCCGCACTGGACAGCCAGGTCCGGGCCGGAGAACGGCTTCTTTCCCTAAGCGCGCAGACCGCAAAACCTCACGTCGTCGCCATGGTGGACTATTCCCAGGCCTTGCGGCTCTACAAGGGGGCCCGTGTTCTTGTCGAACTTCCAGACGGAGAGCGTATTTCGAATGCAGCCATTCGGAACCTTCCGAAACTTACAAACACCGATCTTCAATCCGGCAACAGAATCCCAATCAACGTTGATGTTGGCGACGCTGATCTTTCCGCAATTGTGGGAACGCCCGTGACGGTGCGGTTCGTACAATCGCCCTGGACAACTCGCGCCTTGCCTGAAGTTTTGAAGAGTGCCGTTAAAGCGACTGGCTTGGAAAATCCTGGTAACGCCGAAACCAACGGATGAAAGGGGCGGTCAGTGAGCGCGATGTGGGGTGGCGCCACCGAATTCTGCCGGCCGCAATTAAATAGGGATGCTTGAGGAGTTCATGCATATGACATGCACAAAACGACACCTCGCAGAATTGGCCGCCGCTGCGGTCCTGGCGGCCGGGATCTTGTTCTGCACAAGCGGGACATATCCGGCATTTGCACAGGCGTCGGATAACGTCCAGCAAATGGTCGAGAAAATCAGGCAATCCGTTCTTGACGTAGACAAGGCCAAAACACCTGCGGAGCGGATAAAGGCATATGACCGCGCCCGTGACCAGTTAGCGTCGCTTTCAGTGGTTGCGGCAGGTGGTGATGAGGTGGCTAGAACGAGCCTCGAAGCCCTTCAGGCGGACGGCATAACTTCCGATGTTGTCACAACAGGTACCCTTAGCGCGTCGCTCTCACTCTTGACTGACAAAGGCGCCGATCCGGACGCAAGAGTGGCCACCCGGCTTAGGATTGAGGACCTTGTCGAAGCGCTGTCGGCACCAGAACTCAAGGTATCGGCACTTGCCGACTACGCTCGGCAAATGGCGAGCGACCGCGATGCTGCCCTGGACCTCTTAGAGAGGGCGATAGATGAGAGCGCAAAGCTTGAGTTGGCCGATGAAAAGAATGCTGCGCTAAACAACATTGCCCAAGTCGGAGCCTATGTTGAGCCAAAGCTGACATCGAACATCATCAACAAGGCCGTTGGCGGAATGTGGCCCGCCCGCATGCGGGGATTTGCGCGCTATGACATCGCGCTGCGTATGATTGGCGACAAGAAATTCGGCAAGAGGGACATCAACGACGCCAAGTTCGAAGACATCTCGTCGGCAATAAAAGCCGAACTGAAGGCTGGCCGGATAGAGCAGGCGCTGCTTTTCGCTCTCGCTGTCGATCCGGATTCCTCCGAGCACCGTGCAGATGCGGTCAACGAAGTTTTGAGCGCGGCACTCAAAGCCAACGCGGTAAATTTGTTCCCGGTTTTTGCGACGAGCCTGGCAGATCGCAGCGATCAGGAGGAGTTGATCAGTCGTATCGTGAAGAACCGCATTGATGCCGACCGCCTGATTGACGCGACTGCGATGACCGACGCGATGGAACGCGGCCCCGGGCTTGCGGAAATCGACTTCACTCTCGCCTCGGAACTCAGTGATCGCGGCTTGGACAAGATGGCCGTTGCCCAATATGAGCGAGGCACGCAAATCGTCGTAGAGTTAGAGGGCGACGCCAAGGAAGCAGCCCTGATTGCTGCCATAAGTGGAGCGACAGACCTTAAGCGCTTTGATGATGCCCAGACGTTCGCTGATCAACTGACCGATATTGCCGCTGCATCCAACGCTCTTGGCAATCTTGCTAAGGCATTTGCAGACAGCGACGATTTGAAGAAAGCTGAAGCCATGCTTTCGAAAATCACCGCGCCCAAGGACCGGGAGCAAGCACTTTCCGGTATAGGCCGCGCCAAAGCGAGAGCAGGAGACGTCGATGCCGCAACAAAGATTGCGAGCGAAATAGCAAACGATGAAGACAAAGGCCGTGTTCAGTCGGAGATTGTCCGTGTCTGGGCGCGCAGCGGAAAAATCGATGATGCGCTTGGCCTTGCAAGCTCCATCAAGGAGCCGGAATATAGGGTCGAAGCATTTCTTCGTCTTGCCAAGGAAATATCCGGTCACGACAG
This sequence comes from Hyphomicrobiales bacterium, assembly GCA_900466605.1. Lineage (GTDB taxonomy): Bacteria > Pseudomonadota > Alphaproteobacteria > Rhizobiales > Rhizobiaceae > Rhizobium. The sequence continues at coordinate 193,406 of UBMU01000001.1, read as the reverse complement.
CGCCGATAAGGCGCGTGATGTCGTGGGAAAGGCGATCGTCTATACGGGTGGCGTAAGCAACGCGCAACAGCGTGACGATCTGTACTTCGACATTATCGACTACTTGTCGAAATCCAACCAGATCGAGCTTGCGAAGACGCTCGTAAGCAAGATCTCCGACGAGAAATTGAAAGCAAAGGCGGCTGGGCGCATAGCGGGCAGAGCAGCCTTGCAAGGCGACACCAAGAGTGCCGTCGCCTATTTCGACACCTACGGCAAAACCGGCAACGAGGCAGTTAACGCCGAGTTGATAGTCGCTGCCGCCAACGATCCTGACCATATCAAGACGGCAGTTTTTGCCGCCAAAGACATTCGCGATCCGATGCTGAGGGTGCACACGTTTCGGTCCATTGCTGAAGCACAGTTACGTCATCTCGACCGGCTCGGTTTGGGCTTGGGCAAGGGCGATCCGTCAGACTACGAGCAATGGCTGAAAACGCTTGGGCCGAGAAAGCTCGAAGTCAACGAACCTTCGACGTCGATTTTCAGCGATGGCAGGATGTCTCTGCGCACGACATCATCCACAACTCTCTCGCTCATCGACTACGGATATCCCGATATCAGCAAGACTGCCGCGACGACCCGCGCAATGGTACCACTGCCAACGCCGGGACGCGTCTCGGTAACGCTCGGAAATCTCAGTCCCTATGAAAGCAAATTCATGGAGGACCTGGCAGGTGGATTTACCGGCCTGTCTCATGCAGCCCGCGCACAAGGACAGCTCTATCCTCGGATAATCGTCATCCAAAGTGGCATCCATACGCTCGGCAGTCTTGCGATGCAGCTCGACAGCCTCGCTGGCGAACCTCTAGTCGAGCGCGACGGAGATATCGTAACGCTACGCGCACCTTTGCTTGTAGGCGAGGGGGCAGGCCTGATCCTGTCTGGACAGGAAGCATCTACCTACCGATTGTCTGCTAATGCTGGAGCCTTCATGGCAGTCGGTGGGAAGCTCTTTATACAGGACACGACCGTAACGTCGTGGGACGAAACGCTGCGCAAGCCGCGCAGCTCAAGCAAGGATACACGCGGGGTCTTTCGGCCATTTATCGTGGGCTGGAGCAACTCGGAAATGTACATTGGCGGGTCGGTCCTCGACTCGCTCGGCTACGCCGCCTCAAAATCCTTCGGCCTGACATTTTCGGCTGGACCCAAGACGATCGCCAAGGTGCGGGCGCAGTTGCGAAACCCAACCGGCATCGTTGTCGAAAACTATTTCCACAACTTCGAGTACGGCTTCTATTCTTATGAAGCCAACGACATCTCGCTGATCGGCAATGAGTTTGCCGAAAACGTCCTCTATGGTGTAGATCCGCACGACCGCTCTCAGCGGCTCTTGATCGCGCTCAACACTGCTCACGATACCATGGTGAAACATGGGATCATCATCTCTCGCGGCGTCGATGCCAGCTGGATGGTCGGCAACGTGGTGTTTCACAACAAAGGGTCCGGCCTGATGCTCGACCGAGACAGCGTCGACAATCTTCTCTATGGCAACCTATCCTTCGAGAACGACCAGGACGGCGTGACATTCTTTGAGAGCAGTTGCAATCTCGCGGTCGCCAACGCATTTCTGCACAACGGCCGCTCCGGGGTGCGCATGCGCAACAGCTGGGACATTGCCATACTCGACAACGCCATTGTTAATAATAAGCTCGAAGCCATCAGTGGCTACATAAGTGATCTGTCGCTGGCCAAAGACGAGCACAAGCGCGATCTGGTGATGGACCCCTATGTGCCGCTCACCACCTTTTCGGCGTCGAACAACCTGATCTCTGACAATGGCAAGGGGATTAAGGCCTCCGGCGTATCTGGCGTAACCCTGGCACAAAACGAATTTCGTCATCAGGAAGGTCGCCTTCTCGACGGCGACACCCGCCCGTTCGAGGGACACGTGTTGCGTTACAACGGGCAAAAGGCCGTAGCAATCGCATCAACTTGCCGACCTCAGCGCCCGGCAAACTACCGATGCGCATTCAGAGAGGCCGGCTTCCTGGGCGAGAATGACGCACTTTTCTTCGACCGAAAAGCGCCAGGCAACTGCACGGATTCCCGAGGCACAGTGCAGTTTGAAGGTTTCCATGAAAAAGGAGACAGCACTTGAAAACTGCAGGTCACTCTCTTTGGGCCACGCGAAACTGGATCATTCTTGCTGCAGCTCTTTCGGCCACGACGATGCTGCCCGGCTCAACACAGGCATCTGTTAGCCAACCGACAACCGGCGGTTACCAGGGTCTTTTTGATGTACCGGCGCGCAAGGCATTTCTTGCACAAAATCCTTCATCTGGCGCACGCAAGGCATGCCTTGCGGTCGACGCCGATGCCAAATGGCTCAACCTTGAGGTCATCAAGGGCCTGGCGACCACACAGGGATACGGTACCGATCGATCCGGAAACCAGTACGCATGGGCGGTGATGGTGCTATCTGGACGCGCTCTTGCTGGTGACAAGAGTGCTGAGGACATGCTTAAGGCCTTTCTCCTGAAGTGGGCGAACGCCGGCGCATTCTCGCAAACCGAAAAAGTCCATGACGCGTACTACGCGCTGAAACGCCTGATGCTGCCGACGATCGTCGCATTCTCGATCATCCGCGATGGACTTAGCGATGACGAAAAGCAGACCCTGCTTACGTGGATCGATCCCTTGGTACGACGTGCCGATCAGATGTTCGAGGGAAGCGTCGACTATAACAATCACCGGTATCTCGCCGACAGTGTCTTGATGGCCTGGGGAAGCCTGACGGGCGACCAACAGCTTTATCAAAAAGGTCTCGATCGCTTTCGTGTCATCCTGAACGACGCCCGCGCCGATGGCAGTCTTCCCCTCGAAACGCGCCGCGGCGCTCGGGCACTCTGGTACATGCGCCAGTCCCTGACAAGCATGACGGTCATGGCAGAGGTTGCCGCCGGCGGCCACGACGATCTGTTCGACGCCACTTCGGCGGCCGATGGAAAGACGAAATCTATGTGGACGATCCTGTCATACTGGATGAACGGTATGACCAACCCGATCCTAGTCAATGTCTACTCCGCCGAGAACTACATCCCCGGACCGGAGCACGACTTCATGAAGCCGGATTTCGGCTTTCTCGAGAACCGCGGAAACGGACGCCATTATCTCGCATTCCTCGAGGCCTTGGCCGTTCACGATCCAGTCAACTTCACTCAGCGTCGCGCAGGTGCTCTTCTCGAGCGAGAAGGCGCAAGTGAGCGTCCTCTTATCGATGAATTTTCCGGCGGAAACGCCACTTGCTTCTGGAGGCGAGGATGACCGCACGCCAGACGCAACTCTCGGTTTTGCTTGCAGCAAGCTATCTCGCCTTATCTTCACCTATGGTGAAGGCCGAGGAATTGACGGCAACGCCGGCCGAACAAGTCGATCTTTTCATTCAGCAGAGTGATGACGAAGGTCTCTTGAAGGTTGCCAAGCAGCTGCGTGGCGGACTGCCGATCTCGATCGACAACCCCTTGAAGGTTCCCAATTTTTCAAAAGCCCGTCAGGCTCTCGAGGCTGCAGTGACGATATCCGGCCCCCAACAAGCACAAGCAAAGCTTCTGCTCGCCAAGATGATATTAGCGGGCGAGGGGGGATCGGTCGATGTCGGCAGGGCGCTGGAGCTCCTTGATGCCGTCATTAAGACAGGCAATGCCGAAGCGGCCTATATCCGCGGGCAAAAACTAGCGTCCCTTCAAAACCGAACTCAGGAAGCCCGGGAAAACCTTAGCCTTGCCCTTCGGCTCGGAGATGGAGCGGCAGCGTTCGAGCTTGCGAAGCTTCCCGGAGCAACGCCGACCCAGGTAGCTACGATGACAAACTTCGGCCTCGAACTCCTCCGTCAGCGCGTTGCGCGAGGAGACGCGGGGGCAGCTTTCGATCTCGGTGGATACTATCGCAGGGTATCGGACAAACCGGAAGATCGGAGGGAGGCCCTATCCTGGTACCGAAAATCCGCTGACCTGGGACAGGCTACAGCCGTTGTCTGGGTTGCGCGTCTTCTCGGCGAGCCCGGTACGCCGATGTTCGACGCAGCCGCCGCCGTCGAACAGTATGAGGCAGCCGCTCGCGCCGGGTCCATCGAAGCCGCACAAGAATTGGTACGCGACTTTGCTGATGCCGGCCCGCTAAGAGTCCCGCCAGCAGTGTACGACGTTTGGATTGCAAAGCTGATCGACGCCAAGGATGCTACGGCCGTCCTCTATTACTCTCAGGCTTTGCAGGAGACCGCCGAACAGCGCAGGAAGTCGTCGGACCAGCTCTACGAGGCAACAATGTCCGGTGATGTGGCCACAATCGAGGATCGGATCCGGATCGGCGAGAGCTTTCGCGACGGCGCAGGTGTCGTAATCGACCAGAAGCGGGCGGCCAACATTTTCAGGCTCGGCGTGAGGAGCGGCTCCGATGCCGCGCTCACGAGATTTGCCCATCTTATTATCGACGCGCCTTCTTTGAGAAGTCAGGAAAACGTGGCGCTTGCCGTCGAACGACTGAACGAGTTGGCCGCCAAGGACAGCGTCACCGGGCAGCTTTTGCTCGGCGACATGTACGCCAGAGGCGTCTTGGGCGAGGTCGATGAAACAAAGGCAATCGAACTTTACCGCAGAGCCCTTACCGCAGCAGAGTCAGTAGAGGTACTCAATCGCCTAGCTGATGTTTATCTTGCATCTCCTGATATCAACAAGCGCAAGATGGCATTTCCCTACATCGAGCGCGCCTCACGTGCCGGCAGCGAAAGCGCCATGCTGAAGGAGGCGAAGGCCTACGCCGATGGCGAAATTGTCAGGCAGGATTTTGATCGGGCCGTTACGCTCTACAAGAAGGCGATTTCGCTTGGTGCCACCGATGCCCTGGTCAGCCTCGCCAACCTCTATCTTTCGCAAGGCGGGGACAGTGCCTTTCACGACGCACACGAGGCGTTCTCCGACGCAATTGCTGCGGGAAACCGAGAAGCCCCGGTCGAGATGGCGCGCTTCCTAAAGGCAAATGGCAAGTTGGACGAGGCGATCACCCGGTTGACATCTGCCGCTCGAAAAAACAACAGCCCGGCTGCCGTTGAGCTTTACGAATATGTGTCCGAGCGCGCGCAGAATCCGAATGTCGGCGCCGAATGGCTGCGTCTTGCTCTAAAGACAGTAGGGGACGTTCCACGCGAAAAGGTGCATCTTGCGAGCGCCATGCTCATGCCGTCGGATGTGCGGCTCAACCTTCAGGGAGCCACGATGCTGCGAGAGCTCGCGGGCGCCAAAATCCCCGGCGCGGCTGTCGCGCTGTCCAATGTCTACATCGAGGGAAAGGGAGATGCCAAGGATGTGCCCACCGGTCTAGAACTTTTGGAGCAGGCCTCTCAAAAAGGTGACGTGGATGCGCTCCTCAAGCTCGGTGACCTCTATATGGACGGCAAGTTTGTCGAAAGCGACAGCAAAAGAGCGGTTGGATACTATCACGCGGTACTAACGCTCTATCCCGATGATCCGACCGCCAATATACGCATGGCGCGCGCCTATCGCGAGGGACGAGGCGTCGAGCGTGATCTCGCTGTTGCTGCTGACTATCTCAAAATCTCCTCCAATGCCGGAAACCGTATGGCCACCCGCGATCTCGGCCTTTCCTATATGTGGGGAAGCGGTGTTGAAAGGCAGGAAGACAAGGCCGTTCAGCTGCTGCGCTCTGCGGCCGAGCATGGCTATACCTATGCCTGGCACGATCTTGCTGAAACATATGGTGCGGCCATTGGCCCCGAGGTCGATGCGTCGCAAAATTTCAGACTGAACATGCGTGGCGCCAGGGAAGGTCACGTATCGGCAATGATCGGCGCGGGGATTGCGCTAATGTCCGGCTTCGGAACTCAACGCGATCCAGAAGCGGGGATCCTCTGGCTGGAACGAGCGTCCGCCAGCACCGGGTGGGATGCACCCGACGCGATGTATAGGCTGGCCGAAGTCTACAAATTCGGCATCGGCGTCGACAAGGATCCAAAGAAGGCGCGTGAGTGGGAGTTGCGGGCTGCCAATGCCGGTAGCGCTACTGCCATGTTCCATCTCGCCCTGGAACTCGAAGCGGACAACACGGATGCCGGCAGGGCCGAAGCCGTCAAGTGGCTTCAAAGCGCTCGCGCGCTTCAACATGTTCAAGCCGCGAAAAAGCTGAAAAAAATGGGTGCGGGAGGCATGCCTTCCGTATCGCTGCAAGAGGTCGAAGACAATGGTGTGGAAGAGTGAGCGCCAACGCAGCGTCACATTTCGCAAGCGAATCCCGCGCCAACCGCTGGGTGGTCTGAATCTGCAGGAAAAGGGCGGCAGCAATTCACGCGTCCTTGCTTGCACCGCCCTGATTGTGCCGGCCCGGGGTGACGGCGAACTGGGGCCAACCAATAACTGGGTTATCCTTGTGAAGGATGAGATCATCTTACGTGCACGCCAACGCATGCTTGATCGAAGAAGATCGACACAAGGCAAGAACGAGAGCGGTCCGAAGCAATAAGGGTTGCATCATATGTCGAAACGAAACGGTCCACGCGCAGCTGGTTGGCTCTGGATCTGGGGCTTTCGCGAAACCGCGTTTGCCTCAATATTTGCCTTGTGCACACCGGTTTTGGCGACGAACGCCTTCGCTACCGCCGAGACATTAGTCCCTCTTAGCCCGGATTTCGACTACTCACGCATCTGTGTTGCACCACCGGCTGTACCGGCGCCCAGGAACTGGGCCCGTTGGGATGGCAAAAGCCCGGGAAGCGTGTCCCCTGACGACATGCTCCGGGATGCCCAAACGCTATTTAACCCCTACAGTCGCTACCAGAGGAGCCCAGCAACTGCACAGCGTATTGCCCTCTACCTAAGCCGCATACCTTTTGCGGGCAGTGGACGTGCGCTTCATCTCTACGGCCGCATTCTTGCGGACGGCGACAGGGCCGCCCTGGACGCCGACAAAGTCGTCGCTGTCGAAACAGAGGCGATCAAGCGTGGAACGATTGAAGCGGGAACTTTTTTGGGTAGGCTTTATCGCGAAGGAACCATCCTCCCCGCCGACGCTCGAAAGGCGCAGACCTACCTAACGGCCGCGGCAAATGCCGGCGATCCCAACGCCGAACTCGAGCTTGCGCGCCTTTACTATCGCAACCCTCAACTGGCTCCGAGCGCCAACGACAGCCGTGTGTATCTTAATCGCGCGATATCGAAGATGTCCGGGAGGCTGGGTACAGGCGACTGCAGTGTCTTAACAGGCTTTGCCGATATCCTGACCGATCCCGATTTGGGTCTCGATGACATAGAGACGTCAACACAATGGCTGCAGGCGGCCGTCAAGCTTGGTGACGTTAAGGCAATGTCAACGCTCGCGCGTCGATACCTCCAGGCGAATGGCAACATCGCCAAACAGCAGCAAGCAATAGATCTGTTGAGGCAAGCCTCCCAGCTTGGGCATTCAGCGAGCCGGTTGGCCCTTGCCGATCTCTTCCTTTCAATCTCTGGCCTGCCTGGAAGAAAAGGCGAAGCGTTCAAGCTGCTGGCTCAGGAAACCGAACGCAATAACCCGCGCGCCTACGAGATGAAGGCCGCCTACTACCGCGGCGCATACGGAGGTGGGTCCGATCCTGGTCTGGAGCTGCAAAGCTTGCAGAAGGCGGCTCTTCTGCCGGATGTCAATCTACGCACGTTGGAGCAACTCGGTATAATCTATGCGCGGGGCACCGCGGTTGCACCGAATTTTGAGCTTGCAAAGCAGACATTGGTGAAGGCTTCCGACCTCGGTTCATCTCGCTCAGCATTCGAGCTTTACAGCCTTGCTTCCGGTGACAAGCCGTCGATACGGCTTGACAATGATCCCTTAGACTATCTGAGATTTGCCGCAAACCACGGCCTTGGCATCGCAATGAGCGAACTGTCGTCCCTCTATTTCTGTGGACAGGGGGTAGAGAAGAACCGCAAAATAGCACGGACATGGCTCGAGAAGGCGGCCGCGGCTGGCAATGCGGCAAGTCTGCTTGCTCTTGCAAACGAAGCATCGGCGATCCACACCCCGGAAGGCGACGCTGAGGAAGTCATCCTCCTCAAGAAGGCGGCCGAACAAGGCGATGTAGAAGCCATGATGCGCGTCAGCCTATCTCTTAGAGGCTTTGACGGGGCCGAAACCTGGCGGCGGCGCGCCATGGAGGCTGACGCCGGGGTTGCGGCACTGACCGAGGCGCGGGCGCTCCTGACACCTGACGATGCACACGAGCGCGACGCAGTGAAGGCAAGAGCAATATTGGACGCGTCTGCCTCCTCCGGGGATCTAGATCTTATTTTCGAATTGGCCAAGCTCTACATCGATCCCGACCCGATACTCGAGCCTGACCGCAAGAAAGCCATATCACTCTTTGTAAATGCTGCCTCCAAGGGCAGCGTGCCGGCTATGCTTCGGCTTATCGACCTAAAGGTCACGGCTGCGGACGGCGGCGGAACCGACTGGCAGCGATGGCTGGCACGCGCAAGCGCAACTGGCGACCTGCGTGCCGCGCTCAAGCAAGCGGAAGTTGAAAAGGATGTCGAACGGAAGGCAACGATTTTAAAGGCGGCAGTCAGCCGACCGATCTGCCTCGATAAGGAAAAAATATTGGTTGCCTTGTCCATAAGAGCGATGCCGCAATTCAGGCAGCAGTATATCGATCTCTTTGACCAGGTAATGTCCGAACCAACCAACGATCCAACTACGCAATACCAGATAGCCCGTTTTCTTTTGAGCGAACGACCGGCTGAAAAGCCGAGAGCCGTCGAGCTCATGAAGGAAGCCGCAGTCGGCGGAAAACGGGAGGCCATGCGTGAGATCGGCCGGATGTATAGTAACGGAGACGGTCTGCCAGTGGATGAGAAGAATAGCTATACTTGGCTTCTTAAAAGCGCGAGGCTCGGAGACGAAGGGGCTTTGGAGAGCTTGGTCAAGGAAACGCTGGCCCAGCAAACCACGCTAGAAAATCCTACCGTTGGCGACGAAAAAGTGGAAGCGCTACTGCGCGATCTCGCCGCGCAGAATTCGCCGCAGGTCGCAACGCTCCTGTCCCGGCTCTATCTTCAGCTATCCGAAGGCAGCCCGGCCTTCACACCGGCCGCGAAAACATGGACCATGAAGGCAGCAACGCTTGGAAATGGAGCTGCAATGCTCAATGTTTCCGACTTTTACGCGGCGGGCACCCATGGGTTCGAGCACTCGGACGAAAAGAGCACTGAGTGGCTCGCAAAGGCGGCTCGTGCCGGCTACCGCGGCGCCTTTGAGAAATATGCAATCGCGCTGCAGATCGGCTTCGGTACAAAAGCCGATACCGAGGAAGCACAACGCTGGCTCGAAAAGTCGACCGACTTGGCAAACTGAACAGTCAATGCAGGGGTAAGCGTCATGAAGAGTGTCCTACGCATCGTGCTGACCGCTCTATTGGCAACAACAGCGATTGGCCCCGCTGACGCAACAGAAGTTGTGAAGCCTACGCCTCGACCTGTGATCGAGAAGTACGCGAATTGGAATGAGATGCGGACCTCGAAGGGATGGCCCGACGTCGACGCGGCAGTCAAGCTCCCCTTGCCGAAACGCCTTTTGATCGCCACGGCGGCTCTGACGACGCCCGACCGAGCGGTGCGTGATCCCAGTTACGGCTTCTCTCTCCTGCTTGCAGTTCCTACTTCCAGGGATGCCACCAGGCTGCTCGCAAAAGGTATTTTGATGAACGACTACACTTTCGGCGACAAAACACCGACCGTTCTACGCTCGCTGGCGAGTGAGGCGATGCGCGGGTGCAAAAGCTGCGTGGCTGCCTACGGACTAATTCAAAACACGGGGTTGGATGTTCCGCAAAATGACGAGGTTGCCTACAAGTGGTACCGGTGGGCTGCGGTTGTCGGGAACGCAAAGGGCATTGAGGCGACGTCGCTTGCTCTAGCTGAGGGCCGCGGCACGCCCAAGAATATCCCCGAGGCGAAGAAATGGGCGGGTCGTCTTGAACCGGCTCGCCGCGCGAAGCTCTATACCGAGATTGCCAAGCGGATCGTCTTAAGCAAGACTGGTGAGGACATCGCGGTGAGTTCCGATTTGCTTCTGCAATCGATGGCACTCAATCCGCTCGACGCCGGCAGACCTGCAAAGCAGTTGCTCAATCTCGACTACGCACCCACCGTTAAGGACGACGCGATGGCTGCCATTAGGGCGGCCGGATCGAAAGTTGACCCGAATGCGCTCAAGGTGATGGCGCAAGTGCTTTGGAAGAGGGATAAGCCAGAAGCAGTCGATGAGGCCGTTTCACTGTTTCAAACTCTGGCCGAGAGCGGCGATACGGAGGCTATCGACTATTTGTCTCGAGCTCTTGGCCGTTCAGATATCGAGAAGAATAGGAAGGATCGGATCGTCGCTACTCTTGAAACGGCCGCGGCAAGTGGATACGCGCCAGCCTCGAAGGCGCTCGGCAACGCCTACTACTACGGCACAGGCGTTGAGGCGTCGCTTGAGAAGGCAAGGACCTATCGCGAAAGCGCTGCAAAGCAGAACGATCCCGAGGCTCAATACCTCCTCGGTATGATGATGATCCAGTCGCCTGATAACACTGCCAACGATGCGACGGGAAGGCAGTGGTTGGAAAAATCGGCGACGGGAGGATATCCATTGGCGCGTGCAGCCCTTCAGAAGTTGTCCTCCAACTGAACAACGGCCCAACACTGCGGGCTATGGGGTACGCAGTCAACAGTTGCTCAATGGGTCGACCTGTATCTTGCCAGTTTTCTTTTCCGTCTTGCCGGAATTAGCCTGCGAGGCGTTGCCGCATACCTTTCCTTGCGGACCGCGCTGAGCACTGACGACACCGACCCCGACCTTCCGGAATGTATTCCCATAAACATCATTGTTGATGCCATCGGTAGAGCTGTCTCCACCAAGACGCACGCCGGCGCCCCGCACATCGCTGACCGTATTGTAGCGAAAGACATTGTTATTGCCGCGAGAATCAAAGCCACCAGAGTTTTTATCCTTCTGGCCAGAGCATTGATTATGCTCGACAACATTTCGGCTCGATCCTTCCTTGATGTCCACGCACTCGTTGCCTTTCGTGTTAATGACATTGTGGTGGACGTGGTTGGCGTTGGAGGCATCGACCGATCCGTCAGGCGCACCGTGGGCGCCCCTTTGCTCAGGCGCGGTACCGATGTAGATGCCCTCACCATTCTTTCCGCCACCGTTGAATGCGAAGTCATAGCGACCACAATTGCTGATCTGCGAATAGGCAATCTCGTTTCGACGCGTCTGGTAGCGAAGCCGTATGCACTCGCCACCGGCATTCTTTACTGACATGTTCATAATCTTGAGCCCGGTGACCCCATCTCCGCGCGTCTTTCCGATCACGTAGATCAGCTTGTCGCGATAACTCCCCTTGCTATTGCTCGACCGAAATTTGCCATCAACGGTGAAACCACGCATCTCGATATAGTCATGGTTGATCTCGATGACCCTTGGGGCGCCGGCTCCCTTGATGATCGCGGTTCTCGGACCGGTGATTATGATCGGCTTGCCGGGCTTTCCGTCTCGGACAGTTTTGAAGTCTTCATAGTATACGCCGGGTCCCAACCGGATCACATCACCCGGCCGTGCCCTAACGAGAGCAGCCTGGAGGCTGCGAGCTGACAATGGGGAAACATTGATTACTGCCGCCAAACTCGGACAGGAAAGGGCCGCGCAGATAACGAAGGCCGAGGCAAGGGCAGCACCGAGATGTGGCAGGGTTCCATGCTCCATTTTGAACCTCTCCGCTTGTCATCGAAGGATTTTCCGGCCGGCGGAAGCAAAGCTTCCTGCCCGGCAACGTCAACAAAAATCTTGCGATTTGGAAGCCGGCAAGAAACTCGCATATAACTGTGTCAAATCATTGATAGATGAGCGGTTTTTATCTCTCGTTTGTTCGTCGGTTTGCTTATAAATCTTGTCGATTAGAGTTGGTTAATATAGCTTCATATGATTGACATTGGAGGAACTGGGCCATGTTGCGACTTTTCCTTTTCGTCTCCGCTGCGCTGTCATTGTCCGTGCAATGCGCGCTGGCCGAAAGCCGTTGGTATCGGATCATCCCGGTACCCAACGCACCAGGCTGCAAGGTCTTGGCCGACGCGAATGGAAGACCTATTCAACAGCGATACGAAAAAGGCGGCGCGCGCATCTATGCCCTTGGTGGCAAGGCGTGTCCGGAAAAATTCCCGGGTGAAAACTACGCCACGATCTCGACCGCGCGTTCTATCACAACCGATGGAAACTTCGCTCGTATTATAACTAAGACGCGAAAACTCGTGGTCACTCGGGGGGGAACCGGAAACAACTATACGTTTGCAATAAACAAGCTCGACGTACCAAGATAGCCGCGATGAGTTCGTCTCACGCAGCCGCCTGACACGGGCCTTCCGCAAGAACAATCTCCATGCTTCGCCATGGCGACTTTACGAAATTAAGGATCAGGCGCGGTTGGCGCCAGGCAGAAGTTCGTCACCACCCTAGGTATTCTTCAACCCTTCCGATACTACACCCAAAGTATTTATTGGAAACTTATACAAAATATCCGAATTGGCACAAAATTACATATGAATAAGATTATACAATAATACGCATTATTTGACGAATAACTAACGTTACTGAAGTACACTTGTTCGTTACCCAATAAGGCGTATCGTAGGTGAATTGTTGCACATGATTAACCCATGCTAACTATACGGCAGGGTTGAGGGTGTGCACTATGACTATTCCGGTCGAACAGAACTGGAGCCCACATCTTTCCGTCAGAAAAGACAGGAAATGGTTCGGTTTCAACAGCATCGCGATCACCTGCATCGCCGCAGCGTCTGATTTCGCCGTTCTCATTGCGGCAAGTGCTGCGGGTCATCTGCTTTATCAGCAGATCGGCTCGGGCGCTGTCACGGACCTGTCGCTTTATGTTGGTATTGGTCTGCTTGTTGCTACAATTTTTGTGTTGGCGATGTTCGGCCTCCATGCCTACCGGCCAGGCGAGATCATGGCGTTCCGGCGTCAGCTGCTGCTAATTTTCACGCTGCTGCCAGTGGCAATCGCCTTTCTTATAGCCATTGCCTTGTTTCTGAAGATCGGGACCACACTGTCGCGAGGCGCAGTTATCACAACTGCTGCCCTTTCGGTAACAGGCCTGACCACTCTACGCATCTTCTGGCTTCGCCATCTCAGCAGGGCTCTGGCGCGCGCGACCTTTCCAAGCCGCCGCGTACTTCTCATTTGCCCAGGCACAATGTTGACTGAACCTGTCATTCAGCGCGCCGCTCTCAGCGGGCTCTCGGTCAAGCACGTCATGCGAATTGCCGAGACGGATCTTGCACTGGCTTCGATGAGTGAGGCCTACGAGAAGAACGGCATTGCGGAGGTAGACGAGGTGCTAGTTGCCTGGAGCGACTACGGAAACTTGCGCGCTCTGGAGCAATGCCTTGTCGCCCTTCGCCAGTTCTGTGTGCCGGTCAGCGTCATGTTTGGTGGGGTTGTTGGCGAAGTCGTCGAGGGCTTTGCTCAAACGGTTGGTGAACGTCGGGCATTTCAAACCCACCGACCACCGCTCGATCTTTACGAACGTGCACTCAAAAGAATGTTCGACGTCGCCTTCTCGATCGCCGCACTTGTGCTCATGTTTCCAATCTGCGCAGTGGTCGCGATGGCGATCAAGCTCGACAGCCGCGGGCCAATCTTCTTTACCCAGTCACGTAAGGGCTATAGCGGTCGTGCATTTCGTATCTTTAAATTCCGCAGCATGTCGGTGATGGAAGATTCGACCAATGTACGCCAGGCGACACGCAATGATCCTCGTGTGACGCGGGTTGGTGGGTTCATCCGTTCGACAAGTCTCGACGAACTGCCGCAGTTCTGGAACGTTCTTCGAGGAGACATGTCGGTAGTCGGACCACGCCCTCATGCACTTGTGCACGACGACCTCTATGGCGCACTCATCGCTCAATACGCTTCACGCCGGCATGTGAAGCCTGGACTTACAGGTTGGGCCCAAATCAATGGCTGCCGTGGAGAAACACCCACGCTGGACAGGATGGCAGACCGCGTTCATCACGATCTCTGGTATATCAACAACTGGTCACCGTGGCTTGATCTGAAAATAGTATTACTTACGATGATTGGTGTGTTTGATCGTAGCAATGTTTACTAAAAGCCGATCGCTGTTTAGTGTTTGCGTTGCAACAGGGGTGTTTGGGCGATGATATTGGTGACTGGCGGAGCCGGCTTTATCGGTTCTAACTTCATTCTCGACTGGCTTGCGCAAAATAACGAGCCCGTTCTCAACCTTGACGCGCTCACCTATGCTGGCAATATTCGCAATCTGGATTCGCTTCATGGTGACCCTAGACATATTTTTGTTCATGGGAGTATCGGCGACACGGCGCTTGTCGCAAGCCTACTGGAACGGCACAAACCACGGGCCATCATCAATTTTGCCGCAGAAAGTCACGTGGATCGGTCGATTCACGGACCGGAAGATTTTGTACAGACAAATATCGTGGGAACATTCCGCCTCCTGGAGGCGACACGAGCATACTGGTCAAAACTAGAGTTTCGCGAGGACTTCCGTTTTCTGCAGATATCGACCGATGAAGTCTTCGGCACGCTTGGCGCCGATGACCCGGCATTTGACGAACAAACCCAGTATCAGCCCAACAGCCCATATTCCGCGAGCAAGGCGGCCGGTGACCATCTTGTCCGTGCTTACCACCATACCTACGGCTTGCCAGTCCTGACCACCAACTGCTCCAACAATTATGGTCCTTATCATTTCCCGGAGAAACTGATCCCTCTGGTCATCCACAATGCGCTACAGGGCCGCCCGCTGCCGCTCTACGGCGACGGCCAGCAGATTCGCGATTGGCTCTTCGTAAAGGATCATTGCAGCGCCTTGCGCCGTGTTCTGGAGGCAGGACTCCCCGGGGCTACGTACAATGTTGGCGGATGGAACGAGCGAACCAATCTCGACGTCGTCAATTTGCTCTGCGATATTCTGGATGAACTTGAACCCAAGGCAGACGGAACATCCTATAAAAGTCAGATCACCTTCGTGACAGATCGTCCGGGCCACGACAGGCGTTATGCAATCAACGCCGAAAGGATCGAGCAGGAGCTGGGCTGGCGCCCGGAAGAAACCCTGGAAAGTGGTATCAGGCAGACCGTGCGCTGGTACCTCGACAATTCCGACTGGGTCACGACTGTCACCTCAGGCAGCTATCGCAACTGGATCGCCAAGCAATACGCATGAATATCCTGCTCCTCGGCAAGAACGGCCAGGTTGGCCGAGAACTCCAGCGCACACTGCTTCCGTTGGGTACTGTCACGGCACTGGGACGCGACGCCCTTGACATGGAGGCAACCGACACCCTTGCCGCAACTGTTCGGGCCCACGCCCCGGACCTTATCGTCAATGCAGCAGCATGGACAAAGGTCGATCTGGCGGAAACACAGCCTGATCAGGCTTTTGCCGTGAATGCGAATGCCGTAGAGATCCTGGCACAGATCGCTGCGGAGCACGGATCAACCCTTGTTCACTACTCGACGGACTACGTATTCGACGGCACCAAACAGGCTGCCTACGTGGAGGGCGATCAGGCAAACCCGCTAAATGTCTACGGCCGGTCTAAGCTCGCCGGTGAACAGATGGTCGAGGCTGCGGGATGCAGGTTCATCCTGTTTCGAACGAGTTGGGTCTTTTCTGCAGACGGCGCAAATTTTATCAAGACGATCCTTCGCCTGGCGCGGGAACGGCCAAGCCTTCGGGTGGTGGCTGACCAGTTCGGTGCACCAACCTCTGCGGAGCTGATCGCCGACGTGACAGCCCTTGCAATCGCAGCCCATCATCGCTCCCAGCTTGCGGACGGCGTTTATCATCTGACAGCAAGAGGCCGGACGAGCTGGTATGACCTTGCCTGCTACGTCGTTTTGCGAGCCAAAGAACTCGGCTTCGAACTGCAGGCGGATGTCTCCGATATCCAGCCAATTGCAACAGAGGATTACCCTCTGCCGGCGGCGCGGCCACACAACTCCTTGCTTGCCAGCGATGCAATTGCTCATCGCCTCGGATTGGAACTGCCCGACTGGACAGTCCATGTGGACAGGATGCTTGATCAACTCAGAACCCGGGAGCCGCAATCGTGAACCGAAAAGGCATTATACTCGCTGGAGGCTCTGGCACGCGACTGCATCCTGCGACACTGGCAATCAGCAAGCAGCTGCTTCCTGTGTTCGATAAGCCAATGATCTACTATCCCCTCAGCACGCTGATGTTGGCCGGCATCCGAGATATCCTCGTGATCTCGACACCCCAGGACATCCCGCGCTTCGAACAACTCCTCGGGAGTGGTGAGCAATGGGGTGTGAACTTCTCTTATGCCGTGCAGCCATCACCCGATGGCCTGGCGCAAGCCTTTGTCATCGGTGAGGATTTTCTCTCTGGATCACCGTCGGCGCTGGTCCTTGGCGACAACATTTTCTACGGGCATGACCTGCCGCTCCTACTGCAGGACGGTATGTCGCGAGACGCAGGAGCGACGGTCTTTGCCTATCATGTTCTCGATCCCGAGCGGTATGGTGTCGTCGAATTTGATACAGCGAACAAGGCACTGTCGATCGAGGAGAAGCCAACGCGACCGAAGTCGAACTACGCCGTGACTGGCCTCTATTTCTACGACGCCCGCGTAGTCGAGTTCGCCAAGCAGCTAAAACCATCAGCGAGAGGCGAACTGGAGATCACGGATCTCAATAGCCGCTACCTCGATGACGGCGAGTTGACCGTGGAGATCATGGGACGTGGCTACGCCTGGCTCGACACCGGAACACACGACTCTCTGCTTGAGGCGAGCCAGTTCATCTCAACGCTGGAGCATCGACAGGGCCTCAAGGTTTCATGTCCTGAGGAGATTGCATTTCGAAACGGCTGGATCGACAGGGTACAACTTGAACATTTGGCCGCCCCTCTTGCGAAAAGCGGCTATGGAAAATACCTGTTGCGGCTGGTGACGGAGGCCGGCAACCGATGAAGGCGACACCGCTTGCAATCCCAGACGTGTTGCTAATCGAGCCTGTGGTCTTCGGCGACGAGCGGGGCTTCTTCTTTGAGAGCTTCAATCAATTGAAGTTCAACGCGCTCGTTGGTCGCGATGTCACCTTCGTGCAGGACAACCATTCCAAATCCGCCAAGGGCGTGCTCAGGGGCCTTCACTACCAGATAAACCAGGCGCAGGGAAAGCTGGTGCGGGTCGTGGAAGGCGAGGTCTTTGACGTTGCTGTCGATCTACGCAAGAGCTCGCCAACCTTCGGCAAATGGGTGGGAGAAATCCTGTCCGCGGAAAACAAACGTCAGATGTGGATACCGACCGGCTTTGCTCACGGGTTCCTGGTCGTGTCTGAGACAGCTCAGTTTCTCTACAAAACCACGGATTTCTATTCACCGGAAAGCGAGCGGGCAGTCATGTGGAACGATCCCAAACTTGGGATTGGCTGGCCAATCGACACAAGTCCCGTTCTGTCAAGGAAGGATGCAGTGGCATCGAAGTTTGAGGATGCTGAAGTGTTCATGTAGTTGAACAGTTGGCGAGCCCTTCCATTGCCGGCCCTTCGGCAATATACGACAAAGGACGTGCCCCGTGTCGGACGAAATTGCCTTCGGGCTCAACCTGACTGCGGTTTCGCAATTGTTTGCATGGGCGTTGCTTGTCGTCATCCTCTTTGCGACCATTGCTCCGATCAGTCTACGCCCTCGCACGATCACCCAGGTCAACGTTGACCGAGCATTGGCATTCGCCGCAATGTCGTTTTTCTTTGTTCTCGGCTTCCCAGGGTCCGCGATAGTGGCTGGGATCGCCTGTACACTCGGCGCTGGCCTGTCGGAATTGCTGCAGCTTGTGTCGCCATCGCGGCACGCGCGACTGCCCGACGCCACTGCGAAGGCTGTTGGAGCTGCACTCGGCGCCCTCATGGGAGGAGCCGTACTGGCGGTATCGCGCCTGCTGGTACGCTGAAGATGGTCCCCAATCGAACGGTGCTTTGCGGAAACGTTTTAGTATGGCAGATAGGGATGAGAGGGGTTCAATTGGGGAGAGAGATTGCCGCAGATGAAAGGAATTCGCCAACTCGCAAAACATCTCGACATTTCAATCGGGACTGTTTCGCGTGCCTTGAACGACAGGCCTGATGTCAACGAGGAGACCCGCAAGCGCGTGCTGGCGGCCGCCGAAGAGCTTGGCTATGTGGCCAATCAATCCGGGCGAAGCCTTCGACAGGGCACGACCAATGTCATTGGGCTCATGATCGAATCGAGCAAGGAGACGGTTGAAAACAGCGACAACTTCTTTCTTGGAGTCACAGGTGGTCTTCAGAGTGTTCTGTCTCGCCACAAGCTTGATCTTTTAATGCTGCCATGCCCAAACGACGAAGACCCTCACGAGTATCTAAAGCGGATGGTCGCGCGCAGGATCGTTGATGCGATGATCATCTCGGCCACGCAACGCGTCGACCAGCGTATCGACCTTCTGGTGAAGGCCAAGATCCCGTTCGTCGCGCTCGGCCGCAGCACATCGGGCGGAAACCACACCTGGATCGACCTTGATTTCGAAGGCGTTGCCGCCTGCGCTGTCGATAGGCTCGTTTCCAAGGGGCATCGCCGCATCGCCATCGCTGCGCCATCAAATGACATCAATCTCGGTTATATCTTTGTCGATGCCTATCGCCAGTCGCTCGAGCGCCATGGCATTGCCTTTGATCCCGCGCTGGTGATCCGCGTCAAATCAAGCGAACAGGGTGGCTACCAGGCCGGCCACGAAATGCTGCGGCTAGACACGAAACCGACAGCGATCATCCTTATCTACGAACTGATGGCGATCGGCCTCTACCGACGTCTGAACGAGGCAGGCATCGTACCCGGCCGCGATCTTGCCGTTATCGGCTTCCGCGAAGAGCCTCGCGGAAAATTTCTGCAGCCGTCCCTGACCTGTTTCCGCATGTCGCTGCGCGATCTCGGCGTCGAACTCGCAGAAACACTACTCGCGACAATGCCAGCCTATGCCGAACATTATCCGAAAGGTGCGCGCAACACGATCTGGCCGCTCGAACTTGCTCCTGGCGAAAGTGACGCCTTTTCACTCGACGCTTAGCCAGAAGCGGCCGAGCCTTCAGAGGTGGGGAGTACCGGCCGGTGGGAGAACCTAGCGGCTCGGTGTTGCCGGGTCTAAGACAAGCAAGATGAATTTCAGCCGGAGTATTCCTCGGAATTTTTCCATGCTGCAGTGCAGCGCATATCCACCTAAAGCCCCGCGTTTTCTCGTATTTTCCGCAACATTCTGTGAAAACCACATGGTATTGACACCAAGAAACGTTTCCGCTTAGTATCGTAAACGTTTACGGAATGCGTTTCGGGAGGAAAACCGGAAACCGTCCACCGGAGGAAATCGTGACATTGAATGCCGTTCTCTGCGGCTGCGGAGCCATGTCCAAGGGCTGGTTGCGCGCCATTAAGGAAACCCCGGCTCTCGCAGCCGAGATCGAGGTCAAGGGCCTCGTCGACGTCAACCCGGCAGCCGCTGAAAAGCTTGCCGGGGAATTCGGATTGAGCGATGCCGTGATCGGCACCGACCTTGCTGACGTCATTGCCAAATCCAAGGCCGATATCGTGTTTGACGTGGTCATCCCGACCGCACGCTTCAACGTCGTTTCGACCGCGCTGACTGCTGGTTGCCATGTGCTCAGCGAAAAGCCGATGGCGACGTCGCTTGCCGAAGGCGCCGCGCTAATCGACCTCGCCGCCAAGACCGGCAAGATCCACGCCATCATCCAGAACCGCCGCTTCATCTCGGGCGTACGCCGCATGCGCCGGTTCGTCGAGAGCGGTGCGATCGGCGATATTACCGCCATCCATTGCGACTTCTTCCTCGCGCCGCATTTCGGCGGTTTCCGCGAAGAGATGCAGAATGTGCTGTTGCTCGATATGGCGATCCATACATTCGACGCAGCCCGCTATGTCGCCGACAAGAAGCCGCTTACCGTCTATTGCGTCGAGCGCAATCCGAAGGGGTCGTGGTACCAGCACGGTGCTTCCGCCAACGCGACCTTCGAAT
Organism: Hyphomicrobiales bacterium; assembly: GCA_900466605.1. Lineage (GTDB taxonomy): Bacteria > Pseudomonadota > Alphaproteobacteria > Rhizobiales > Rhizobiaceae > Rhizobium. Next base: position 173,259 of record UBMU01000001.1, on the reverse strand, counting down.
TTGCCGACGACGTTGTGTTCACCTACCGCGGCTCCTGGTGCGCCGAGGGCGAACGCACGAGCTGGGAGAGTCAGTGGCGCCTCGTCGGCTCCAAGGGAATGCTCAGCTGGGACGGCGAAGAGACCTTCCGCGCTGCCGTTGCGGGCACGGAGCAGGGCCTGTTGCACGGCTTCACCGCGGTCGATGTTCCGGCGCCCGCACATGATGAAGAGACGCACGGCCACGCCAGCGTCATTGCCGACTTCGTCGCAGCAATCAAGACCGGCAAGACGCCGGAAACCGTAAGTTCAGACAATATCCGAAGCCTGGCCATGGTCTTCGGCGCGATTGAAAGCGCCAAGACTGGCAAGCGCGTCGAAATTTCAGCATAAGGATCGAGATTGTGAGCAACCCCGCCAAGTCCATTCGTGTCGGCACCATGGTCAGCGCCTCCAAGGGCGGCGCTGACAAGCGCATCGGCCAGATCGCCGATCTGGGCTTTGAAAGCTTCGAACCATTCTTCTGGCAGACCACCAACGGTCAGGATCTCGCCGAGCTCGGCAAGCGCTCGCTCGAGGCGATCGGCGATCGCGATATCACCATTTCCACACTCGGCATGTTCGGCAATCCACTCGAGACCACAGCTATCGACCTCGAAACGCTGCAGGGCTGGAAGGATTGTATCGACAACGCGCACCACTTCGGCGCCACCTGCGTTGCCGGCTTTACCGGCCGTATCCGCAACAAGCCGTTGACCGACAGCCTGCCGCGCTACAAGGAGATCTGGAGCGAGCTTGCCAAGCGCGCTGCCGACAAGGGCATCAAGATCGCCTTCGAAAATTGCGCCATGGACGGCAACTGGGCAACCGGCGACTGGAACATTGCTCACAACCCCGACGCCTGGGAACTGATCTTCAATGAGACGCCTGATGACAATATCGGTCTCGAGTGGGAGCCCTGCCACCAGATGGTCTACCTGATCGATCCGCTGCCGCAGATCCGCAAATGGGCGTCGAAGATCTTCCACGTCCACGGCAAGGATGCGACGATCCGCTGGGACGTCATCAAGGAGCACGGCATTTTCGGCAAGGAGAGGTTCGTGTTCATGCGCACGCCGGGCTTCGGCGACAGCAACTGGACGGACATCATTTCCGAGCTTCGCCTTGCCGGCTGGTCGGGCTCCATCGACATCGAAGGCTGGCACGATCCGGTCTATCGCGATGCGCTTGAGATGACCGGTCAGGTTCATGCACTGAATTACTTGAAGCATGCCCGGGGCGGCGATTTCGTCGTCGATCCGGTCTGATAGTATCGCGGCCGGCGAGGAGGAATCGCCGGCCTTCGACAGGGATAACCACAAAGGAGGAGAACTATGGGTATCCGCAAGTTTGCAATGATCGGCGCATTGGCGCTCGCAGGCGTCTCTCTCTTCGGTCTCGCGGCGAAGGCCGAAGACGTAACCTTGACCCTCTGGTCACTGGACAAGGACATCCAGCCGGCACCGAACCTCGTCAAGGAATTCAATGCCCAGAACAATGGCATCAAGATCGAATATCGCCTGATCCAGTTCGATGACGTTGTCACCGAAGCGATGCGAGCCTATGCCACCGGTCAGGCTCCCGACATCATCGCGGTCGACAATCCGGAACATGCACTGTTTTCGTCGCGCGGCGCCTTCCTCGATCTCACCGACATGATCAAGGGGTCGCAGGTCATAAAGCCGGAGAACTACTTCCCCGGTCCGCTGAAGTCGGTCGAATGGGATGGCAAGTACTACGGCATCCCGAAGGCGACCAACACTATCGCCCTTTACTACAACAAGGACATGTTCAAGGCGAAGGGTCTCGACCCGAACAAACCGCCGCAGACCTGGGACGAACTCGTCGAGGACGCGCGCAAGCTGACGGATCCTGCCAAGAACGTTTACGGCCTGGCCTTCTCCGCCAAGGCAAACGAGGAGGGCACCTTCCAGTTCCTTCCTTGGGCGCAGATGGCCGGCGGCGGCTATGAGCACATCAATTCCGATGGTGCCGTGAAGGCGTTGACGACCTGGAAGACGATCATGGACGAGAAACTCGCCTCGCCGGATACGCTGACCCGTGGTCAGTGGGATTCGACCGGCACCTTCAACTCGGGAAATGCCGCGATGGCCATCTCCGGTCCGTGGGAACTGGACCGCATGATGAAGGAAGCCAAGTTCGACTGGGGCGTTGCCCTGCTTCCGGTCCCGCAGGATGGCGCAGAACGGTCGTCGGCCATGGGCGACTTCAACTGGGCTGTCTTCGCCAGCACGAAGCACCCCGCTGAAGCCTTCAAGGCGCTTGAGTTCTTCGCTTCGCAGGACGACAAGATGTTCAAGAACTACGGCCAGCTTCCGGCTCGTTCCGACATCACCATCCCGGAGACCGGCGAGAAGCTCAAGGATGAGGCCCTCAAGGTATTCATCGAACAGCTGAAGTACGCCAAGCCGCGTGGTCCGCATCCGCAGTGGCCGAAGATCTCCAAGGCGATCCAGGACGCAATCCAGGCTGCCCTGACAGGTCAGATGAGCCCGAAGGATGCCCTCGATCAGGCTGCCGACAAGATCAAAGCCGTGCTCGGCTAATCTCACCCCGCATAACCGGATGGCCCTTGGGCCATCCCACCATTTCCTCCCGGCAGGGGCTGTCTTGAAGCGAGAGCGCAGGACAGCCCCGTTCGGAGTATCGGAGGACCGATGAAAAGGATTCTTTCCAGCGTCAGGGACGGCCGCGGATTCGATATCGCGCTTGTCACCTTTCCACTCCTGTTTCTCTTCGTGATGGCAGGTCTGCCGCTCATCTACAACGTCGTGATGAGCTTCCAGGAGGTTGACATGTTCAGCCTTGGCACCTTCTCGCGTCCCTTCGTCGGCCTCAAGAATTACACCGACCTCTTCGCGCAGCCGGAAACCTGGCCGATCTTCCGCAATACCGTGATCTTCGTCGTCGGCTCGATCGCCGGCCAGTTCCTGATTGGCTTTGGTCTCGCGCTGTTCTTCTGGGTCAACTTTCCCGGCGCCTCATGGTTGCGCGGGTTGTTCCTGGTGTCCTGGGTTATGCCCGGCCTCGTCGTCGGCGCGATCTGGAACTGGATCCTGTCAGGCGATTTCGGCGTCCTCAACTTCATTCTGAAGGAAAGCGGCATCATCAGCAGCAACATCTTCTGGCGTTCGGACCCGCATTTCTCTCTCTATGCCGTCATCATCGCCAACGTCTGGCTCGGTACCGCCTTCAACATGATCCTGCTCTCGGTCGGTCTGTCCGGGATCCCGGGTGATCTTTATGAAGCGGCCGAACTCGATGGCGCCAACGCATGGCAGCGCTTCTGGACAATCACCTTGCCGATGATGCGCTCAACAATCGGCGCCATCGTTTCCCTCGGCCTGATCTTCACGCTTCAGCAGTTCGACCTCTTTGCCGCGATCACTTCAGGTGGGCCGAACAATTCATCAAACGTCACGCAATACTGGGCCTGGGATTTGTCTTTCCGCCAATATGATTTCGCCAAGGGCGCGACCATCTCCGTCATCATGATTGTCTTCGTCATGTTCGCCTCAATCGTCTATGTCCGTTCGACACGCCATGAGGTACGCGGATGAGCGAGACAACACGCAACCGCCTTATGCTCGGGATCGCCATCGTCATGGCGGCGATCTACCTCTTCCCGCTCTACTGGATGTACATCACGGCCCTCAAGAGCGGTTCGGAGATGTTTGCAACACCGCCCAGTTTTTGGCCGACTGACCCTCAGTGGGGCACCTATGGCTACGTCTGGGAAAGCCGTGGAATGGGCCGCTATCTCTGGAACTCGCTTGTCATCGCTGTCGGCTCGGTGACGCTCATCACTGTCCTCGGCGTCGGTTGCGCCTATGTCTTGGCGCGCTACCGCAACGTCTGGGTCGACATCGGGTTGTTCCTGATCCTGATGTTGCAGGTTCTGCCGGCATCACTGATGGTGACTCCGATCTTCGTTGGCTTCTCGCAGCTCGGCATGCTGAACTATCCTCGAATCGCGGTCATCATCGCGATCGCTGCAAAAAGCATGCCCTTCTTCGTGGTCCTCGTTCGTGCCACCTTCATGGCGGTGCCGATGGAGCTTGAGGAGGCGGCCCTGGTCGACGGCAATTCGCGCGTCGGCGCATTCTTCAGCATCGTGTTGCCGCTGGCCCGAAACGGTATCCTGGTCAGCGCTATCCTCATCTTCATGCAGGCCTTCGGCGAGTTCGTCTATTCGAAGTCGATGATCCAGGCAGCCGAGCTCCAGCCGGCGAGCGTCGGCCTCAACTCCTTCATGGGTCCGAACACCAACGAGTGGAACAACATCATGGCCTACGCCACGATGTATGTCACACCGATCCTTGCCATCTTCGTTCTCTTGCAGCGCCGCATCGTATCCGGCCTCACCTCTGGAGCCCTCAAATGACAAATCAGATCGAGCTCAGCGGCGTCAATAAGCACTACGGCGCGTTCCATGCTCTCAAGAATATCAACCTAACGATTGCCAAGGGCACCTTCGTTGCGCTCGTCGGCCCGTCGGGCTGCGGGAAGTCCACGCTCCTGCGTTCCCTCGCAGGGCTCGAGACAATATCCGAGGGCGAATTGAAGATCGCCGGCGAGCTGATGAACAATGTTCCGCCACGCAAACGCGACGTTGCCATGGTGTTCCAGTCATATGCGCTCTATCCGCACATGACGGTCGAGGAAAACCTGACCTACAGCCTCCGCATTCGTGGCGTTCCCAAGGCTGAGGCCAAAAAGGCCGCGGAGGAGGTTGCCGCGACCACCGGTCTATCGCAACTGCTGAAGCGCTACCCACGCCAGCTTTCGGGTGGCCAGCGTCAGCGTGTTGCCATGAGCCGCGCCATCATCCGTCACCCGAAAGCGTTCCTGTTCGATGAGCCGCTGTCCAACCTGGACGCGGCACTTCGGGTCCACATGCGCAAGGAGATCCGTGCATTGCACGACCGGCTGCATGCCACATCGGTCTACGTGACCCATGACCAGATCGAGGCTATGACGATGGCCGACCACGTGGTGGTCATGCGGGAAGGCGTTATCGAGCAGCAAGGCAAGCCGCTCGAGCTTTACGATACGCCGGCAAACAAGTTCGTTGCCGGCTTCATCGGATCGCCGGCGATGAACTTCATTCCCGGTGTTGTCGCAGAGGATGGCAAGAGCCTGGTGATCGATCTAGGCAGCGTAAAGCAAAAGATCGCGGTCGACCATCAAGTCCAGGCGGGCCGAAAGGTGACGGTCGGGATGCGTCCGGAACATATAGGCATAACGGCGGCAGGGCGGGGCACATTCGACGTCCCGATCGCCGTCGTGGAGTCGACCGGCTCCTCGACCTTCGTCACGGCAGCAACGACGCCGGAACTGACGATCGTCGAGACGGGGCGCGGAACGGCGCGCGCCGGCGAAACAGTCGGTGTGACTGTCGATCATTCACAGCTGCATCTCTTCGACGAGAATAGCGGCGTACGTCTTTGATCAATACGGCGGCCGAACCAGATTCGGCCGCCGCGAACGATATTTATCGTCCACCTTCGATCTTGCGATGCCGCTGGTTGGTGCCGCCGGACCCGTAGGGGTAGTCGGCGACGTGCGGCTGGCTGACATCGCTGAGCTTCTTCATTTCCTTTTCGGAAAGCGAAAGTTTTGCGGCAGCGAGGTTGTCCGCGAGTTGCTCGCTCGTACGCGCTCCGAGAATGACGGATGTTACCGCCGGTCGCGCCACCGTCCAGGCAAGCGCGACCTGTGCCATGCTGACGCCACGAGCCTTGGCGATGGTTTCTACCGTCTCGATGATCGCCCATGTCCGTTCTTGCGCGTTGCGCTGGGCGTAGGATTCCATTCCCCGGTTCGGGTTCTCACCCAAGCGGGTGGCACCGGTTGGTTCCTGGTCGCGCCGGTACTTGCCTGTCAGCCAGCCGCCGCCGAGCGGCGACCATGGCAGAAGGCCCATGCCGGCGTCCTGGCATGCAGCGACGATCTCCAACTCGATATCGCGAACCAGCAGACTATATTGCGGCTGCAGCGTGACCGGCCGGGTGTAGCCTCGCGCCTTGGCAATTTCGGATGCCTTGGCGATCTGCCATCCGACGTAGTTGGAGAAACCGTAATAGCCGATCTTGCCGGCCGACACGGCATCGTCGAGAAAACGCAGCGTCTCCTCAATCGGCGTCAAAGCATCCCATGCATGCATTTGATATAGGTCGATGTGCTCGACGCCAAGGCGGACCAGCGAGGCGTCGAGGGCCTGGTTGAGGTGTCGGCGCGAAAGGCCGATGTCGTTCGGACCCAGCCCCATCGGAAACCGGCCTTTGGTGGCGATCACGGCCTGCTTGGCCTCCGTCGGCCGCGCTTTCAGCCACCTGCCGATGATTTCCTCGGACTTGCCGGCGCTATAAACATCGGCTGTGTCGATGAAGTTCCCGCCCCATGCGAAGTAGTCGTCAAGTAGCGTGTGCGATGCCGCTTCATCTGCCTCTGCACCGAATGTCATGGTGCCGAGGCAGAATGTGGTGACGACTGCTCCGCTATGGCCAAGCCTGCGATAATCCATGGAAGATCCTCCTCTTGAAAAAGTAACATTGCCTGGAAGGGCTTGAATTTACGTGGCTGAACCGCTCCCCGTAGCCTCCTCCATAACCGTGTTCGGAATATCGTCGAAGGACGCGTAATTCAGATTGTAGAGCCGTGAGTAGAGCTTGCCGCTCGTCATCAACTGTCGATGGTTGCCACTCTCGATCACTTCGCCGTTCTGCAGGACGATGATGCGATCTGCTTCCCGGATTGTGGCAAGGCGGTGGGCGATGACTAGCCCGGTGCGGTTTTCGAGGAGCTTGACGAGTGCCTTCTGGATCAGCATCTCCGTATAGCTGTCGATATTGGCGGTTGCCTCGTCCAGCACCAGGATCTTAGCGTCGGCCACCAGCGCCCGCGCGAAGCTAAGTAGCTGGCGCTGCCCGAGCGACAGGTTGCCACCACGCTCACCCAGCATGCTGTCATAACCCTGCGGCAGACGCATGATGAAGTCGTGGGCGCCGACGGCCTTGGCCGCCTCGACGACCCGTTCGCGGGTCGCCTCCGCCTTGTGATACCGAATGTTTTCGAACACCGTTCCAGTGAACAGGAACGGCTCTTGCAAGACCATGGCGATCTGGTCGCCGAGCGAATCCTGAGTCAAGTCGCGCACATCGTGCCCACCGACCAGCACTTGGCCTTGCTGAACGTCGTAGAAGCGATGGATCAGAGACATGCAGCTCGACTTGCCCGAACCCGTCGGGCCAACAAGCGCGACCGTCTCGCCGGGGTTCACCTTGAAGCTGACGTGCTTGAGAACTGGATGCTTTGGATTGTATCCGAAGACCACATCGCGAAATTCCACCGTGCCGTCCATGTCGGCGGACAGTTCCTTGGCATCTGGAGCGTCCTTGATGTCGATCGGCACATCCAGAACCTCGGTCAGCCGCTGCCCCGATGCCATGGCGCGCTGCATCACTGAATACTGCAGGGTCAACGAGCGGATCGGATCGAAGAAACGCTGGATGTAGAAAAGGAAGGCGACGAGTACGCCGACATCGAGCGCCTGATTGAGGACGCGTGCACCACCGACGACGATGACGAGCGCCATGGCAACACCTGTCAACGAGTCTACGATCGGCACCATCACCTGAGCATAGCGCGCCGCAGTCAGATGCGTCTTCAGGTTCGCCTTCGCCTTGTCGTCATAAAGCATGAAGTTGACGCCCTGGCGGTCCATGCTCTGGACTGCTCGCACTCCGTGGATCGCCTCGGCCAGTGCCCCGTTCGCGACGGAATTGGTCTCATGCGCGGCCATGAATGATTTGCGCGCTAGAGGCAGCCAGAAAAGCCGAACGACAAAGAGGATCGGCAGCACCGAGAGCGTCAGAAGGCCGAGCTTGAAATCGAGATAGAGCATGACGAGGACGATACCGAAAAGCAGCGCGATATCGCCGACCGAAAGCACGGAGGTTTCCAGGAATTCCTGCATCGAATTGACATCGCCCTGCAGGCGCGACATGAGGCGTCCGACTTCGGTTTTGTCCATGAAAGACAGCGAAACTCGCTGGAGATGCGAAAACATCGCCTTGCGAATGTCGAAGAGAACCTCCTCGGCGACGTTCCCCACGAGTGTCTCTTGCCAATAGCTAGCGCAGTAGTTGGCAACGATGGCAGCGAGAAATGCGACCATCGCCCATGTAAGCGCTGAACGACTTCCCCCCGGCTGCATCCCATGATCAATGGCATAGCGGATGATCAGCGGGATCAGCAGCTGCATGGACGTAAACGTCAAAACCGCGACGACAGACAGCAGAACCTGCTTGCGATACGGATGCACGAAAGCCCAGATACGTTTGATGATATTGCCGTCAAAGGCCTTACCGAACATCTCCTCCTCGACGCGATGGGACCCTACGACCGCGCGCGGCGGGCGGCGACCGTCCTCGCGAACGTCGGAACGTTCGGTTTCCAGTTCCTCGGCCATTTCTTTCCTCCCTAGGCCCTGAGGGCCTCGTCGCCCGGTCGCACCTGCAGGTCGTAGAGCGCTTTGTAGCGACCACCCGCAGCCAGCAATTCATGATGTGTGCCGCGCTCGACGATTTCTCCATTCTCGACGAACAGGATCTGGTCGGCATGCATCAGCGAACTGAGACGATGTGCAACGATGATCGTGACGCGATCAGCCGCATATGTACGCATCGCCGCACGAATGCGCTGTTCGGTTGCGGCGTCGATCGCCGCCGTTGAATCATCGAACACCATGACTGCGGGCTTCAGCATCAGCGCGCGGGCGATCGACAGTCGCTGGCGCTGGCCGCCCGAGAGCGACACCCCCCGCTCGCCGACGACCGTGTCATAGCCCGTCGGTAGGCCGAGCACGTAGTTGTGCAACTGCGCGCTCTCACTTGCCCGTTCGATACGGCTCTCCTTCGCCCAGGGGTCTCCATAAGCGATGTTGTTTTCGATTGAGGTGGTGAATAGAAAGGAATCCTGCTGTACGACGGCGACCGCGCGGCGAAGCGACTGCAAGGTCGCCTTGCGGATATCCTGCCCGTCGATGGCAATCCTGCCTTCCGTCACGTCATAAAAGCGCGGGATGAGGTGCGCAAGCGTCGACTTGCCGCTACCGGGCGGTCCGACGATGCCAATGGTCTCGCCGCGCCTTGCCTCGAAGGAGACGTTGCGCAACACCTCATGCATCGGCGAACTCGGATAGGCGAAGCTTACATTCTCAAAACGAAGTGTGCCGTCTGTCAGCGCCAAATCCTTGGCGTCAGCGGAGTTACGCACGGCAACCTCGAGATCGAGCAGATTGAAAAGCCTCGTGCCGCAGGTCGAGGCGCGCGCAAAGGCGTTGACCATGAGGCCAAGCTGGCGGACGGGCATCTGCAGGATCGTCATGAAGGTCAAGAAGGATGCAAGTGTGCCAACGGTGATCTCCCCGGACATCACCTTTGCGCCGCCGATCCAAAGAACGAGCCCCATCGCCACAAAGAAAGAGAACGTCATCGCGCTGGTATTGACGACACGAATGCCGACGCGCTGATGGGCCAGCGCCAAGGCGTTCTGAGAAGCCCTCTCGAACTTCATCATTTCGTGCGCCTGTGCGGCAAAGGCCCGTACCACGCGAATGCCTCCGAGATTCTCCTCCATGATGCGCGTCAACACCGACAGACGTTCCTGCAGGTCGAGCCAAGTCGCGCGCAACCGCAGCTGCGTGGCCGAAGAGCGCCAGGCAACAAAGGGCACGAAGCTCAGGGCCAGAAGGCCGAGAACGACATCGGTGGAAAGCAGCATGTAGGCGCCGATGCCGATCAGCATGGTCAAAAGCACCATGCGCACGAGCGCCGTCGAGAAATACATGCGCACCCCTTCGAGGTCGAGAAGGCCGATGGTAATTAGGTCACCCGAGTGGACGCTATCGTGAAAGCTGAAGGAAAGCCGCTGGATCTTCTCATAGCAGGCTAGGCGCAGCTCATAACCCATATGATGGCCGACGCTTTCGCTGAAGTAGTTTTGAACCATCGTGAAGATGCCGCGAAGGACACTGGCTCCGAGAAGCATCAATGCGGTCGCAAGCAACGCATCCTGGGCCATTTGCCCCGCCTGGCCACCTTCCATAGCCACCTGCGTATGGTCAACCGCCTGGCCGAGCAGGCGAGGGATCATCAGCTGGAAGGTAGAGGCCACGAGAGTTGCGCCAATGGCGAAACCGGATTGCCAGGGATGGCGAAACGCCATGACAGTGATGCGCACAAGCGTGAAGAGGCCTTTGCCCCAGCCTGCCGCAGTCGCCTTCTCCATCGAAGCCGATGGCTTCGTCGCGCGTGTTAAAGCATCGCTGCTCACTGTATTGTTCCAAAACAGAGGTGTGGGTCGGACGCTGGTCCGGAAGACGAATCCTGAACGGATTGATTAGCACCCTTACTTTTGCCGATTCCTTTCGGCCCTTCAAGTCAAGAATTCACCAGTTGGTTATTTTATCGTGAGCGCACCGACGACCGTGAAAGCAGCGTCCGAGAACGGTCTTTCTATCGCGAAATATTCAAATGGTTTCCGGCGGTTATCATCAGCGTAGGCTGAAGCCCGGAACAAAAGGCTTGCCTAAATCATCTTTTGGAGCTTTGATACACGACCAGTTTGATAGACTATGAGCGGTTTGAACACCGCATGAACCAGCTCAACGCGCGAGCGATTTTTCCCGCGTTGAAACCAGTCGAGACACGATGCGCGAGGGTCGCAGGGGAGTTGAGATGACGGTTCAGGGCCTTTTTTCTTCGAAATCCGCGGCGGCAGCACAGATCTCCGCCGTGCCGCGTTTTGCCATTGTCGGCCGCGGCTTTTCCGGAATGATGATGGCAATCGCCATGATGAAGTCGGTGCATCGGCCTTTCCATTTGCAACTCTTCGATCCCAATTCTTCCGTAAGCGGCGGACAGGCGCTGTCGTCGGCGCGGACCGCCACGATTCTTAACACGCGTGTCCGCGATCTCTCCGTCTCTGTCGGCGATACGGATGATTTCAATGACTGGCTCTGTAGCAACACGGAATTTCGCGCTGCGGTCCCCGCCGCAATCCCGGGATTCCGTCAGATCTTCGTGCCGAAAGACATTTTCAGCGACTACGTCTATCAACGCTTCTCTGAAGCCTTAGCCGCCCGCAAGGACATCACAGTTCAGGTCTGCTCCGAACCGGTCGTCGCAATTCGCAGGAGCCATGGCAACCGCTTCCTGCTTGAGAGCGCAAGTCCAACCAATCCTCTTTTCGATACCGTCGTCCTTGCCACGGGTTACGGCTTGCCGGATGTCGAAGAACCTCAGCAGGAGTTGTCACCGATCAGAGCGCAACGACTGATTGCACGCCCGCACATCGTCCTGCTTGGCAGCGGCATCAGGGTCGTCGATAAGCTCTTGCAGCTACGTGATGCGGGTTACGCAGGACAGGTTACCATCCTCTCGAGGCGCGGTTTGCTGCCGCAAAGCCACACTCCGAACTCTGCGGATCCGGTTTTTCCTGCAGACGCCTTGCCATCCAATCTCCCAGACATCCTCCGCTCTATCCGTACCGCCTGCCGCGAGGCGGAAGAAGAGGGCCGAAGCTGGCAATCCGTCATGAACGGTTTGCGCAAGCACGCCCGGTCGCTTTGGCGCGCGCTTCCGGCCCATCAAAAGCACCAGTTCAACCGCCATCTTCGAGCTATCTACGACAGCCATCGCAACCGTCTGCCCGAAGCCATCTATGCCCGCCTTCAAGGCGAGCTGGCGAGTGGCAATACTGTTCTTCGCCGCGGTCTCATAGGTCGCCAGGGCATGAGCGGCCTCTTCTTCCGGCCGGCCGGTTCGGGCACCGACGAGATCGTCCATGCGGAGCGTATTCTGGATTGCCGCTGCCGAGGACCTCAATTGAACTCGCCGCTGCTTGCCAGCCTGCTCAGTGAAGGATTGGCCCTGCCGGACGAACTGGCTCTTGGTCTGGCGGTCGATCAACGCGGTCAGCCCTTGCTCGAGGATGGGTCAACGGTCGACGGATTGTTTGCCGTCGGCCCGCTTGGCCAAGGCAGTCTGCCTGACATCGATCTCGTTCCGGAGATCGTCAGCCAGGCCTACGCAGTTGGTGAGCATCTCGCGGAGCGCTTCTACCCGCAGATGAAGGCAGTTTGATCAGGACCGACGGGCGCGCAACTCGATGCGAACGACGAAGGCCAAGAGGCCGGTAGTCATGATTGCGAGTGCAAACCAGGTTATGGCGTAAACGAGGTGGTTGTTGGGAAAGACAACCTGCGTCAACCCTCCTACAGGCAGGCTGCCAGGATTGGGCGTCGCATCGGCATCGATGAAATAGGGAGCGGCATTATCGACGCCGCGGCGTTCGGCGATCGCAGCGACATCACGTGAGTACCAGCGATCGTTGGTCGGATCGTTGGATTTGATGAATGTTCCCTTCGGCTCGGAAATCCTCAAAAGTCCGGTAATTTTCAGCGGCGCAGTGATCTGTCCTTCGCTGCGTGCGGCAGGATCACGCTTGTCGGTCGGGACAAAACCCCGGTTGATCAGGATAGAGGTCCCGTCGAAGAGTTTGAGTGGTGTAAGAACCCAATAGCCTGCGCCGAGGGTCGTCGACGCGTAAATCAGCGTTTCCTTGTCGTTCTGCAGGATGCCTTCTGCCGCTACATGACGATATTCGTCTTTGGCCCTACTGACCTCGTTCCACTCTGAACGGTTCGGCGCAGAAACTGCCTCGGCACGGGCGCGCTGGTCGACCCGGGCAATCAGGTCCTCCTTCCAGGACAACCGCTCGATCTGCCAGATTCCCAGGGAAATCAATGCGGCGATCAATAGCACCATCAGGCCACATAAAATCGTCAGCGCCACGGCACTACGCCGTTCCACTACTTTTTCAGAAGGAATGTCGGCCATGGGTCAATACCTTTGCGGGCGGCGTGACCGCCGCCCGCTTGTGCCTTACGGCATGTTCTTCATCATTTCAGGGCTCATCGGCATCATGTTCGCGTTTAGATGATGCATGACCCAGAGGGAGCCGGCGAGTGCAATGGCGACCAGCAGCAGCGTGAAGATGAGTGCCATCATCGACCAGCCGCCTTCCGAGCGCGGGTTCATATGAAGGAAGAAGATCATATGAACGACGATCTGGACGGCGGCGAGGCCCATGATCCAGGCGGCAGTAACCGCCGGACTTTCGAAGACGCCTGCCATGACCAGCCAGAACGGAATCGCCGTTAGGATGATCGACAGCACGAAGCCGATCATGTAGCTCTTGAAGGTTCCATGGGCAGCCTCGTGCCCGTGGCTGTGACCATGATGCGCCTCGTGAGCGTCCTCAGTTGCGGGTGCGTGAGAAGTCATCCGAGAACTCCCATGAGATAGACAACGGAGAAGACGCCGATCCAGACGACGTCGAGGAAGTGCCAGAACATCGATAGGCACATCAGGCGCCGGCGATTTTCAGCGATTAGACCCCGCATTGACACCTGGACCATCAATGTCACCAGCCAGATAATGCCAAAGGTGACGTGCAGGCCGTGCGTCCCGACCAGCGTGAAGAAGCTGGAGAGGAAGGCGCTGCGGGTCGGGCCCGCGCCCTCGTGAATGAGATGGGCGAACTCGTAAAGTTCAAGGCCAAGAAAGACCAGGCCAAAGATGCCGGTGATGCCGAGCCAGAAGAGCGTTGCGCCCTTTTCCTTGCGCTCCATCTGCAGCATTGCGAAGCCATAGGTGATGGAGGACAGGAGCAGCATCGAGGTGTTGATCGCCACCAGAGGCAGATCGAAGAGATCGGCTGGCGACGGCCCGGCCGCGTAGTTGCGGCCGAGAACGGCGTAGGTTGCAAAAAGCACCGCGAAGATGAGGCAGTCGCTCATCAGGTAGAGCCAGAAGCCAAGCATGGTGCTGCCTTCCGGGTGGTGCTCTTCCGTCATGTAGAATTCAGGCTTGTCGGCCTTGTCGATGATCGTATCGCTCATGGTCTTACACCTGCTCGGCAAGCAGCGCCGTACGCTTGCCTTCCGTTTCCGTGACTTCTGTCGCGGGGATATAGAAGTCGCGGTTGTAGTTGAAGGTGTGGCCAATCGCCACGACAATCATAGCTACGAACGACAAGACGGCCAGCCACCACATGTACCAGATGAGTGCAAAGGCTAGTACGATGCTGATGCCACCGAGGATAACACCTGTCCCCGTGTTCTTCGGCATGTGGATCGGCTTGAAACCTTCCAGCGGACGGGCATAGCCGCGTGCCTTCATGTCATACCAGGAGTCATGATCGTGAACGACTGGCGTGAACGCGAAGTTATAGTCTGGCGGAGGCGACGAGGTTGACCATTCCAGCGTGCGGCCGTCCCAGGGATCGCCGGTCGTATCACGCAGTTCTTCACGCTTGAAGAAGCTGACAACCAGCTGGATGATAAAGCAGGCAATGCCGATCGCGATCAGGAAGGCGCCGAATGCTGCAATGATGAACCATATCTGCAAGGACGGGTCTTCGAACTGCGACACACGGCGGGTCACGCCCATAAGGCCGAGCACGTAAAGCGGCATGAAGGCGAAATAGAAGCCGATCAGCCAGAACCAGAATGACATCTTGCCCCAGAACGGATCCAGCTTGTAGCCAAAAGCCTTGGGAAACCAGTAGGTCACACCCGCCATCAGGCCGAACACTACGCCGCCGATGATAACGTTATGGAAGTGGGCGATCAAAAAGAGCGAGTTGTGCAGCACGAAATCGGCAGGCGGAACGGCCAGTAGCACGCCAGTCATGCCGCCGATGACGAAGGTCACCATGAAGCCCATCGTCCACAGCATCGGAACTTCATAGCGGATGCGACCGCGATACATCGTAAACAGCCAGTTGAACATCTTCGCACCAGTCGGGATTGAGATGATCATGGTCGTGATGCCGAAGAACGAGTTGACGCTCGCGCCTGAACCCATCGTGAAGAAGTGATGGAGCCAGACGAGATACGACAGGATCATGATTACGCAGGTGGCGTACACCATCGAGGCGTAACCAAAGAGGCGCTTGCCACAGAAAGTTGCGACGACTTCCGAGAATATACCGAAGGCCGGGAGCACCAGGATGTAGACCTCGGGGTGACCCCAAATCCAGATGAGGTTGACGTACATCATCGGGTTGCCGCCAAGGTCATTGGTAAAGAAATTAGTGCCGGCGTAGCGATCAAGGGACAGGAGTGCGAGTGTCGCTGTCAGGACCGGGAAGGTCGCGACGATGAGGATGTTGGTGCAAAGCGACGTCCAGGTGAAGACAGGCATCTTCATGAAGCTCATGCCTGGCGCGCGCATCTTCACGATGGTGGCGATCAGATTGATGCCCGAGAGCGTCGTTCCCACACCGGCGACCTGAAGACCCCAAATATAGTAGTCGACCCCGACACCCGGGCTATAATCCGATCCCGATAGGGGCGGATAGGCCAGCCACCCAGTCTGCGCGAATTCGCCAACAAAAAGCGAGATCATGATGATGATTGCGCCAGCAGTCGTCATCCAGAACGAGAAATTGTTCAAGAATGGGAAAGAGACGTCGCGGGCGCCGATCTGCAAGGGCACGACGAGATTCATGAGACCGGTAACGAAGGGCATCGCCATGAAGAAGATCATGATGACGCCATGGGCGGTGAAAACCTGGTCGTAATGATGCGGAGGCAGGTAGCCGGCCGACCCATTGAAGGCGATTGCCTGCTGAAGGCGCATCATGATGGCGTCGGAGAAGCCGCGCAAAAGCATGATCAGCGCAAGGATGACGTACATGATGCCGATCTTCTTGTGATCGACGCTCGTCAGCCACTCGCGCCAGAGATAACCCCAGAGCTTGAAATAGGTAACAACACCCAGAAGTGCGATGCCGCCAAGGGCGACGACAGTAAAGGTCACGAGAAGGATTGGCTCGTGATATGGGATCGATTCTAGGGTCAACCGACCGAAGATGAACTTCAGGAGGTCAGGATTGGAAAACATTGATGAACCCGTTCATTGATGTCGTATCGACGCAAAGCGCCAGGTCTAGTTGCTATTTTGCTGCGCGGGCGCTGTGTCACCGCCGGTACCGTGGTCCGTGCCGGGCATGGCGTGCCCGTCATGTTGCATGCCTGGCATGGTCTGCGTGTCGCCTGCCTGACCGGTCGTAGCGTCTGCCGGCTTGGTCTCCGGCGCCTCGTGGCTTTCGCCAGCCGACACGCCGTGGCCACCGCCGGCCTGATCGGCATGACGGTTGTCGTGCTCAAGCTTCTCGCGGTTCTCGTTGCTTTCCTTGCCGCCGCCGCCCATCATGTCGATGTGCATCATCTCGTTCATGCACATCTTGCCGGGTGCTGCGCACATGTTGAGGATCGCGTTATAGAGATCCTTGTCGGCCGAGGCGTAGTAGCGGACAGGCTCCTTCTCGCTCGGGCGCTCCAGCTTCAAATAGGTGTCACGGTTCAGCGACGTACCCCGTTCCTTGACCTGCGCCACCCATGCCTCAAAGCCTTGCTGGCTGACACCATGGAACTTGAAACGCATGTGTGAAAAACCGGCGCCGCTATAGTTGGCCGAAAAGCCGTCAAACACGCCTTCCTTGTTGATCACCGCGTTCAACCGGGTCTGCATCCCAGGCATCGCGTAGATCTGCCCTGCAAGCGCCGGAATGTAGAAAGAATTCATCACTGACGAAGCGGTGATTTTGAACTCGATCGGCACGTCGACAGGCGCTGCCAACTCGTTGACGGTTGCAATTCCAAGCTCAGGGTAGAAGAACAGCCATTTCCAGTCGAGCGCAACGACTTCGACAGTCAGCGGCTTGGCATTTGCCGGAATGGCACGCTCAGCGTCAATGCGGTCGAGCGGACGATATGGGTCGAGCTTATGGGTGCTGATCCAGGTTATGGCGCCAAGGGCGATGATGATCGCAAGCGGCGCGGACCAGATGACCACTTCGAGACGTGTGGAATGGTGCCATTCGGGATCATAGGTGGCGGCCGTGTTGGACCGACGATAACGCCAGGCAAACAGCAGTGTCAGGAAGATCACCGGAACGATGATCAGCAGCATCAAAACCGTCGATACGATAATGAGGTCGCGTTGCTGCACGGCGATATCGCCCGAAGGCGACATGACCACCAAATTGCATCCCGCCAGCGTCAGAAGCAGTGGCAGAATGAGGAGATGGCGGGAAAACTTTGACAGTTTTTGCACGTCTCTATGCTCTTCTTGTTTCGTCCAAACCGCGACTAAAGCACTGCACTTGATAGCAACATGAGGTGTTTGGTCGCAGTGCAGCAGATATGCCGCACTGCGGGATAAGACACGTGGCGCAGGATGTCAAAAGCTGATCAGAGTTCGAACGACTTTTTGCGCGCAACCATTTTTTGAAGGGCTAATATATCCCTGAGAGCTGATCGTGCCAGCCTAGCGGGACCGCTTTTCCGTCTCCGGGACGTGATTTTTCGTCCGCATCTGATTTTCAAGCAACTGGATGAACTATTTACGTCGATCAGACTTGATAAGCGCGGTGGTTTGATCAAGATCGCAAGTGAGGCGCTTTGCCACAGGAGTGCCTCAACGAGGGAGGCGTTTTAATGGCTAATGCAACACACTACGGACCGTCATCCACATCGATGGAACAAGACGCGCGGCGAATTCATGCCGACAAGCCGGTATCGCCCGGCAGCATTGCGATCGGCGTGGTCATCGGGCGCATGTCCGAATTCTTTGATTTCTTCGTCTACGGACTCGCATCGGTGCTGGTCTTCCCTCAGCTTGTCTTTCCCTTTGCGCCGGACCGACTGACAGCAACGCTCTATTCCTTTGCGATCTTTTCGCTGGCGTTTCTGGCACGCCCTGTTGGGTCGGTCGTGTTCATGACCATCGACCGCGTCTACGGCCGCGGTGCCAAACTGACGATCGCATTGTTCTTGCTTGGCGGCTCCACAGCGTCGATCGCTTTCCTGCCGGGCTATAACGAGATCGGCGGCTGGTCGATCGCGTTGCTTGCACTCTTTCGGCTGGGTCAGGGATTTGCGCTCGGCGGCGCCTGGGATGGACTGGCCTCACTGCTTGCCCTCAACGCTCCGCCAAACCGCCGCGGGTGGTACGCTATGATCCCGCAGCTCGGCGCGCCGATCGGCTTTGCGCTGGCAAGTGTGCTTTTCGGGTATTTCATCGCCAACCTGTCCAACGAGGACTTTCTGAGCTGGGGCTGGCGCTACCCGTTCTTCGTCGCCTTTGCGATCAATGTCGTTGCACTTTTTGCCCGTTTGCGCCTCGTTATGACGCCGGATTTCGGCTCGGCATTGGAACAGCACGAGCTGGAGGCTGCGCCAATTCATGAAGTGCTGCGCGTTCATGGTCGCGATATCCTGCTCGGAGCCTTCGTTCCGCTTGCAAGCTTTGCCATGTTCCACCTGGTAACAATCTTCCCGCTTGGCTGGATGTACCTCTACGGAACCCAACCGATTGGTACATTCATGGTGGTACAGATCATTGGAGCGATGGTCGGTCTTGTGGCCATCGTCGTCTCCGGAATGATCGCGGATCGTATCGGCCGGCGTGCCCAGCTCGCCATCTGTGCCGTTCTCATCGCGATCTTCAGCTTCATCGGACCGATGCTTATGGCCGGAGGATCTCGGGGACATGATGCCTTTGTGATTATCGGCTTCGGCGTCCTCGGTCTGTCGTTCGGCCAGGCGACCGGTTCGATCTCATCGCGCTTCGGCAGAGGCTATCGCTATACCGGCGCGGCCTTCACCTCAGACCTTGCCTGGCTGGTTGGCGCCGGTTTTGCACCGCTCGTCGCGCTGACTCTGTCCAGCCGCTTCGGCCTGCCTTTCGTCGGCTACTACCTGCTGTCAGGCGCCTTGTGCACCCTTGCTGCATTGGCGTTCAGCAGGGCGCTTGAGCAGCGCGACTGAACTTCACACAACGCGAAAAAGGCCGCCTGCTGATGCCAGGCGGCCTTTTGCTTTCGAGTATTACCGGCAATCGCTACATCGCCGCCGCCTGCGGCTGCTTGGCTGCGCGGGCCGCAGTCAACTCGGCGGTCGTGTGATTGAGGCGGTCTGCAAGGACCCGCATGATTTCGACTGCCATCTCAGGGAAATCGCTAAGCAGCTTCAAGAAGTGTTCCTTGCTGATGCGCAGAACCTCCAGGGGCGACGTGGCGCGAACTGTCGCGGTACGGGAAACGTCGCACAGAATGGCGATTTCGCCGACAATGGAGTTCAGCTCCACATCAGCCACCTTTATGTCGCCGGCGGGCGAGTGAACAAGAATATCGGCGGTGCCCGACAGCACCACATAGGCTGCGTCGCCCGGATCCCCCTGATGGAAGAGATCCTGACCAACATTGTACGTCATGCGATCAGAAGTGAAGGCCAGCAATTTCAGTTTCGCAGGCGCAATCCTTGAGAAGATCGGCACCCGCCGCAGCATTTCGACTTCGTCTCTCAACAGCATAAACGTACTACCCCCTGCCGCACTGTTCGGTGCGCGGCGCTAGACCGTGGCACCTCTCAAGGGGCGCCATCTTATTGTCTCCCCATAGAGTATTACGATAACAGTTCCTTGAACATACCGTTTTGTTCGGAAAGCTCCGGAAAGTTGCCCGCTTCGGCCAACGCGCCCCTGTCGAATAGCAGGATTCGATCAAAGATCTCAGCCAGCTTCGCGTTCGACAGCACCCAGATGATGGCAGGCTTTTCGCCTTCCTTGTGGAAATCCTGGACAATATTGTGCGTAATCTGATCCTGGACCCGCTGGTCAAGGGCCGATAGTGGCCTGTTGAAAACGAAGTAGTCCGACCGCTTGAGAAGCGCCCGAGCGATGTTCAGCTTCTGCCGCTGCACCATTGTCAGGCGCTTGCCGCCAGAACCGACATCGAATTCGAGCCCGATCGACATGACATCGTCGATAAGCTCGAGTGACTCGAACAGTTCACCCATGATGGCCCGTATACGGTCGGACGCGTCGGCCTGCTGATACGCAATGCGGCCAAACAGAACATTATCCATCAGGCTCGCGGAAGAGATGAAGTGCTCCGGATCGTATCGCTCGATCACTGCGGCGAGATCCTCCGGAATATTCTCATGGAACTGCTTGCGGGCGCTGACAATCTTTTCCATCAGCTCGTCCGTCAAGAGACCAAAGCGATGCCTGGGCTCGATATAGGCAAAGCTCAGCCGGATAATTGCCGAGCGTTCTTCGGGTGCTGCGTCATCGAACCGGCGGCTCTGCAGCTTTTGCAGCAGCGCCTGATAGGTCGGGATGTCCTCAGCAGTCATGAAGGTAAGCTGCTGGAAGAACGGGTGGTCAGGCGGCAGGTCGTGGAAGAGTTCGACTGCGTTCTCCGCAATCTCCAAGCCCATGGCGTAAAGGTCATTGCTGAGACCTGTCTCCCGGAAGAGCGCCTGAAAATACGGATGTGCCGCCAGCCGACGATTGTTCATCATAGGCCGCTTCATCGAACCGAAGAGCAGGTTTTCGCCAACGGTTGCCTGAGGATTGTAGGCATCGAAATCGAACGGCACAACGATGTTGCCGAGCTCGGACTCCTGCATGCGCTGGCGCAGTGCCGTGCGCAGATCGACGATGTGGTCGGCGAGTGCCACATGGACGCTCGTATTGACAGTCGAACGCAGTGCCAGGTCGAGAATATCCTGGGAAATGAGTACCGCATCGAGCACCGGACGGATCGCCGTCAGGATGTCCTGCGGACCAGTCGCGCCCGCAGCCTGATAGTCCACCCAATCGCTGTTGATATCCATCGTCGGGTTGCCGGCCTTGACTGCCTCCTCAGCGTGCCACTTGGCCTCCAAAGCTTCCTTGCCGTCATAGTTGGGCTCTCGCAGTGGAGCGTGTTTCAAACCGTAAAGGAGATTGTCCCTCAGCGTTCCATGGAAGAAGTAGGTGTCGGCTGACGCATAGGAGATGCGCCTGCCGGTAATGGATTCAGGCAGGTCAAGAAGGTCCTTGCCGTCGATTGTGACACGACCGGAATCCGGCCAAACCAGCCGACCGAGCGCTTCAGCAAAGGCTTCGGCGCCACTGGAGTTCGGCCCTACCACCGCAACCGTTTCGTTGGGCTTGATCTCCACCGAAACGTGATCGACCAGCCGCGCACCGCTGTCGTCGCTCACAGTGAGGTTGGTAACCACCAGCGGAGCCGTCAGTACACCGATCGCTTCCGCCGAAATGTCCTGGATCTTGCCATCGATCAGTGGCTCCACATTGAACTGCTCGTAGACCTGCTGGTACTTGACCTGCACATCCTGGCGCATCTGATCCCAGTCGATCAGTTCCTTGAGCGGTCCTGGCAGATCCTTGTAGGCGCTGATCACCGCAACCAGCTGGCCGATGTCCAATCGGCCCTGCAGCGCGAGATAGCCGCCGATCGCGTAAAAGAGGAACGGTGTGACCTGCGCAAGGAAGTTGTTCAGGAATTTGACCAGGAACTTCCATTGATAAAGGTCGTAGCGGATCGAGAAAATCAGCCCGAGCCTTGTGGCGATGTCAGCGCGCTCGAAATTCGATGTGTCGTTGCCATGAATTGTGCCAATTCCATCAACGATTTCGCCCACACGACCCGATAGTTCACGGGCCGTGAGCTGACGCTGGCGGCCGAGTTCAAGCAGCCGCTTTCTCATGCGTGGGATTACGACCGCCTGTACGCCGACAATCGCCGCGGCAATCATCCCGAGCCAGAAATTCTGAATGATGATGAAGGCGAGTGCCGTCAGTGCCTGCCCGCCGAGCAGGGCCGGCGAAACGAAAGCATCACCGGTGAAGCCGCCCATCGGTTCGACTTCATCCTTGATCATGGTCGCGATCTCAGCCGACTTCACGCGTTTGAAATGCGACGGCGGGAAACGCAGAACACGGTCGATCAGCTCGAAGCGAATGCGTCGCAGCATCCGCTCGCCAAGCCGACCCTTGTAGGTGTTGATGTAGAATTTGAAGAGGCCGTTAAGGACCACGAGTGCGAGGAAGACGAGGCTCAGCCCCATCAGCATCTGCAGCCTGTCGAGCTGAAGCCCCTTAAAGAACTCGACTTCACCGATGATGGGGAACGTGTATGAGAGCCGCATGAAGGTCTGCGTTGCACCTTCGCCCTCGAAGCCCGAGCCTTGAATCGGTCCGTTAACGATCTGCTTCGGCAGGTCGAAGGACAGAAAGTAGGGGATCATCGAAACTGCAACGACTGCCAAGATCCAGAGCTGTTGCAGCCGCGTGTTCGACCATATGTAACGCGCGAGGCTTTTTTCCATTGCTAACCGTCAGTTGCCTGGGAAATCTGGGGGCAGCGAACCTGCGGCAAGACAGAGAGGAATGCCGAAAACAGGACCATGCAACCGGACCGCCGGATCTCATAATGAAAACAAGGCGAATCGGTTTGCCGTCAATATGCCGATTCTCGCCGGGACGTTGTTTATATCACATGACTTTCGCAAAATGCGAGGGTTTCAGCCAGTCATTGAACGAATGATTGCGGCTGTTTTATCAGCACCGTCGAGATCAAGCGGTACGGACGCTACGCGCGGCGCCACAAGTGCAGCCCTGACGGCGTCGGCGACGATCTCTGGCGTCAGCGCGACCTCCGGCAGGATCTCTGCAAGCCCAAGAGCCTTCAGCCGTTCTGCACGAACTGTCTGCTCGGTTTCTCCCCCGGCAACGAAGGGAACGAGGATCGACCTGCAATCCGTCTGCAACAGATCGCCAACGGTATTGTAGCCCGCCTGCGAGATGGAAACACGCGCGCCACGCAGCAGGGAGGGGAAGTCCCTGCGGAAGCGGGAAAGAGTAACATTCGGCGGCCTAGCATTCACCAGGCTGGTATAGTCGCCCTCGGGAAGGTTCGGTCCGCTGATGAGCAGCCACCGCAGGTTCTCCGGCAGCATGACAGCGGCTGCATTGGCCGCTCGAAGAAGATCGAGGCCGACGGCGCCGCCACCCGCGGATGCGATGATATCGAAGGTCTCCTCAGGCTCAGCCGCGCGCGTTGCTGCCACCATGCCGGTATAGCGAATCTTGGTTGCGATGTCGGATGTCAGCGGAAAGGTATCTTCCAAACGAACGAAGCTCGGATCGCCATGCACCAGAACACCGTCGAAATGGTCTCGGACAAGCGCGACGGTTTCCTCATCCCTTCCAGCCTTGCGGTTTTGCTGCAGGATATCGCGTACCGAGCTGAAAAGCTTCGGCTTGGGATTCGCCTTCTCGATGGCCTCGAGAAGCGGAAGCAACTCGAACCGCATCTGTCGGCGACCGAACGGAAAAGCTTCAATGATGACGACATCGGGCGCCAGCTCGCGAAAGGCGGCAAGCAGCAGATCGCGACGGCGGCTGAGGAACGCCTCATCGGCTGCGACGCCATTGTGGTCTGCAAGTCCGGAAAAGCCTGCATTGCTCGCCACCACAGGCGGCAGCGCTATAGTCCTGATGCCGTCTCCGGGGAAGCCCGGGACCGGCAAACCGCCGGTGACGACGGTCACATCGAACCCGTCGCGGACAAGCGCACCAGCGATGCGGCTTGCCCGCGCGATGTGCCCGATGCCAAGTAGATGCTGCACATAGAAGAAGACGCGGGGCATGCTCATGAAGCTTTCTGCCATTCGTCCTCAAACAGCCGGCCGAGCTGGTCGATACTTGCCTCGTGATCAAAGTGCTGGCGCACGCGCCTTTCCGCAGCATCGCCGAGCCGCGACCGCAAGGCAGGATCGCGGATCATTTTGGCAAGCGCTGTGGCAAACGCTGAAGGATCCTCAGGTGGCACGACCATCCCGTTTTCCCCATCGACGAGGAGTTCAGGCACGCCCGACACCGAAGTAGAGATGCACGGCAAGCGCTGGCTCGATGCCTCGACCAAAACGTTCGGCAAACCGTCCCGGTCACCATCGGACGCGATGCGGCAGGCAAGCGCAAAGACATCCGCCTTGCGGTAGTGATGGAGAACGTCTTCTTGCGCCAACGCGCCCTTCCAGTGAATCTTGTCCGCGAGATTGAGGTCCGAAGCAAGCGCTTGAAGTTTCGAGAGCTTATCTCCGCCGCCAATATGCTCAAACCGCCAATTCAGGTCGGGGGGCAGGAGTGCCAGAGCCCGCAAAAGCGTTTCGTAACCCTTTTTCTCTACTGCGCGTCCGACGCTTAGAATAACTACCGGATCGGCCGGATCGCTGCCGTCACGATGAGATCGTTCGCCGCCGTAGTGCGCAAAGCGCGCCAGATCCAGGCCGTGATAGCTTAGATGCACGGCTTCCTTGCGCGGCGTCAGTGTACGCATGTGCTCATAGCCGTTGCGCGTGCAAGTAACGGTCCAGCGTGCACTGCCAAGTTTTTCGTGCAGGTCCCAATCCGGCGACGTCCAGATGTCCTTGGCATGAGCGGAGCAAGTCCAGGGCACGCCCGTCAGAATGCTTGCATATTCCGTCACCGAGGCAGGCGTGTGAATGAAATGCGCGTGCAGCCATTCGCCGTTGTCAGGCCACTCACGACCGAGGACAAGCGCCTGTCCCAGGCGTCTGAAGCGATTGCGGGAGAAATCACGTGGCAGATCCTTCAAGAACCGTTTCCACAACGTCCTTACGCCCGGCTTACGAAAGCTCGCAAAAAAGGCCTTGAGGACGCGGACCGGCTCTTGGTGGAGATACTCAGGCAAATAGATGACGCGCGCCCTGATCTCGTCGTGCACCGGATGCCGCTTCTTATCCGTGGGTCGGCGCATCGAGATCAAGGTCAGATCGAAACCGGCCCTCTCCAGGCCGAGCAGTTCCTGGGCGATGAAAGTTTCCGAAAGGCGCGGATAGCCTTTCAGTACGACGAGAATCTTACGACGGTGCAACAAGGTCTTGGTCTTCACTCGGCTCCGACGACTGACAGATGGCGGCCGCGGCCATCCAGCCAATGTCCAACGGTTTGCGAGATATGGTCAAGGCCCTGCAGTTGCAGGGTGCCGGCACTCCTGGATGGCGGCGCGCGATAGGGCAGGCGCTTCAAGGCTTCAGACATCACAGTCGGATTTGCGGACTGATCCGGCAGCAGCATGTCAATCAGCCCGAGTTCGCTTGCCCGCTGGGCGCGCAGCAGCTGTTCTTCGCGCGGCTTCACCCGCGGCACAATCAAGGCGGGTTTGTCGAAGGACAGGATCTCACAATAGGTGTTGTAACCACCCATGGCCACGACGCCGGTAGCGCCGACGATCAGTTCCTCCATGTGATTATCGAACTCGATCACTTCGATATAGGGAATTCGGGATCCCTTGGCGACCAGCTTGGCGCGCTCGGCCGCCGGCATGTATGGACCGAGGACGACAAGTGCCTTCTGTTGCAACGTCGGATCGTGTTCGTAAGCGTTCATGACATCGTGCACGAGATCGGACCCGTCACCCCCGCCGCCGGTCGTGACGAGGATGTAGTTGTCCGAGCGCGCATTGATCGAGGTCTTGCTCGTGGAGACGCTACGTTGCAGGAAGCCGACGAAATCCATCTTCCTGCGTACGCTTGCGGGAACATCGAGGCCGATCAGCGGATCGTAAAAATCCGGCGGACCATAAACCCAGACTGAATCGTAGTACTGGTCGATCTTCTGCATGATGCCGTTCCGCTTCCATTCGGCATCGAGCAGATGCGGCGCATCCATGATCTCGCGCAGTCCAAGCACGAGAACTGTACCGCGTGCCTTAAGATAGGCGAGCGTCTCCTCGACCTCGCCCTTCAACCCCATCGGCTCCTTGTCGACGATGAAGATATCAGGCTGGAAGGTTTCAGCCGTATGCCGAATGCTCGATTCCCGCATCTTCAACGTTTCATGCAGATCGATATGGCTCGCCATCGACGTGTATTCGCCGTTCCGAAGCTTGATTACGCTCGGAATCTTCACGAAGTCGACGCGTGCACGGTAATCGAACGCGCCAGCGATCGTGGCTCCTGAGATGATGAGGATGTTGAGCCCGCGATAATCCTCAACCAGAGCATGGGCAATCGCGCGACAACGGCGCAAATGACCAAGCCCGAATGTGTCGTGGCTATACATGAGGATGCGGGCATCTTCCAGGCGCCGTGCCATGGGCACTCCTTCTGCGCTGTGCGTCATACTAGCACCGCCGGGTTTCCGCTGGCCGTCAGAAGACAGAGCGACGCTCCGCCGGGCTGGCCGCTATTTGTAGGGATCTGCCGCATCGCGCAAGCCGTCTCCCAGAAAGTTGAACGCCAAAATCACCAGAACCACCGGTATAATCGGAAAAAGCAACCATGGATAGAATGCAATTACGCTTACGCTCTTGGCCTCTGTCAGCAGAATACCCCAGCTGGTGATCGGCGGGCGCAATCCAAGCCCGAGGAAGCTGAGCGCGGTTTCGCCGAGGATCATACCCGGGATCGAAATCGTGGCGGAGGCGATCAAGTGTGACATGAAGCCGGGTACGAGATGTCGACCAATCACGCGCGGCGTGCTGGCGCCCATCAATTGGGCGGCCTGAACGTAATCCTCTTCACGCAAGGCCAGAAGCTTTGAACGCACCGCGCGAGCCAGACCTGTCCAATCGATAATCCCGAGGATGACCGTGATCCCGAAGTAGATGACGATGGGACTCCAGGTCACCGGCATGATCGCTGCCAACGCCATCCAGAGCGGCAGACTTGGCAACGACTGCAACACTTCGATAAGGCGCTGGACGATCAGATCGAAGATACCGCCCCAATACCCGGCGAGGCCGCCGATAACGATGCCGAGGCAAAAACTGATGGTAATGCCGATCAAGCCGATCGTCAGTGAAATGCGTGCGCCATAAAGTATACGGGAAAGCACGTCGCGTCCGAGACGGTCGGTGCCGAGCAGAAACATCTGCCCCCCGACAGCAGGGCACACAAGATGTAGATCAGAGCTCACCAGCCCCCAGAATTTGTAGGGATCGCCGCGGCAGAAGAAACGGATCGGCTGCACATCGTTTGGCCTGTCGCTGTAGATCCGGTGAAGCGTGTCGAGATCAAGCGACATGCTACGCCCATAAACAAAAGGACCGACGAACTTGCCGTTGTCGAAGAAATGGACGCGCTGCGGCGGCGCATGGATGAAGTCCACATTCTTCGTATGCAGCCCATAGGGAGCAATGAATTCGACGACGACAATCATCAGGTAGACGGCCAACAGGAAGATGCCGGAGGCAAGTGCCAGTCGGTGTTGCTTGAACTTCCACCACATCAACTGCTTTTGCGATGCAAGATGGATACGCGATTGCGCAGCCGTCATGCCTTCGGTCGCCATAGGATCGAAGGGTGCGGTCGAAACATAGTGCGGCATCGGCGCGCCGGGGGGAGGCAAGGGCGACATCTATTTGGTGCTCCTGCCTTGCAGACGGATACGCGGATCCAGGAAGCCAAGCGCGATATCGGAAACGAGTACCCCGATCACGTTGAGGAAGGCCAAAAACATCAAAAAAGAGCCCGCGAGATACATGTCCTGGCTTTGCAGGGCCTTGATGAGCATTGGGCCTGTTGTCTCAAGCGATAGCACAATGGCCACGATTTCCGCGCCCGAGATTATCGAGGGGAGGATCGACCCGATATCAGCAACGAAGAAGTTGAGCGCCATTCGCAGCGGGTATTTCACGAGCGCACGAAGCGGATGAAGGCCCTTGGCGCGGGCGGTGACGACATACTGTTTTTGCATCTCATCAAGGAGATTGGCCCTGAGGCGTCGGATCATGCCGGCAGTCCCCGCCGTCCCAACGATGATCACCGGGATCCAGAGATGCGAAAGAATCGACCGCGCCTTCTCCCAGCTCATCGGCTCATTGAGGAACTTTTGGTCCATCAAGTGCCCAATTGAAACCCCGAACCAGATATTGGCAAAGTACATCAGGATCAGAGCCAGCATGAAGTTCGGGATGGCGATACCGAGCAGACCCAGAAAGGTTAGCCCATAGTCTCCCCAGCTGTATTGGTGAGTCGCTGAATAGATGCCGATCGGAAACGCGATCAGCCAGGTCAAAAGGATCGTGGAAAAGGAGACGAGCATAGTCAGCCAGAGCCGATCACCGACGACCTCGGAAACCGGCAGCTGGTACTCGAACGAATACCCGAAATCTCCATGCAGCATCCCCCCAACCCAGAAGAAGTAGCGGACGATCTCAGGCTTGTCGAAACCGTATTGTTTCCGCAGCTCTTCGATTTCCTGAAGATTGGCACTCTCGCCCTGGGCACGCAATTCGGCGATCTGGCTCTCGAAAAAGTCGCCCGGCGGGAGCTCGATGATGGTGAAGACCAGTGCCGAGATGATGAACAGCGTCGGCACCATCGCTGCAACTCGCCAGAGAATATATCTCAGCATTCCTCAGGCCTCCTTGAACCAGAAGGCATCCGGCATGTAGAGGCCGAGAAATGACGTCGGGTCGAAGCCATAGAGGGCCTGCTCGGGCACATTTTCAAGCCTGGCGGATCTGACGATCGGTTGCAGTGTGCTGTTAATGAGGCCAATCGAGAACACCTGTTGGGTATAAAGCGCCAGCATTTGATGCCAGATAACCTCGCGGTCCTCGAATCTCGTGGTGTCGCCCCACTGTTTGAGGAGATCGACCAACTGCTTCACCTCAGGCAGGTCCGGAGCGCTCCCTTCCTGTCCAGCAGACAGATAGTACATCCCCCAAAGCGGCCATTGGAGCTGATCGTCGAGCGTGGGAGCAAGCTGCCCCGGAGACATGTCAGCGGTCGCAACCCCGTTCTCGATGCCGTACCAGATCGACATCATGATGGTTCCGCCCATCGCACGGCTTCGGAAAATATCGCGTTGCGAGGTGCGGGTGTAAAGGGCAAGCCCAACCTCACGCCATTGATCGCGCACCAACTCGAGCACGTCGGTATCAAGGTTGCTTTCGCCGGCTGTTTCCACGGTGATTTCGGCACGGCGACCGTCCGGCAGCAGCCGAATGCCGTCATCGTCGCGATTGGTCAATCCAAGCTCGTCAAGGAGCTTATTTGCCTGATCCGGATCATGGGCAATGTAGGCGTCTGCATACTCCTGCCTGAAGAGGGGACTATCCGGTAGAACGGTATCGGCGCTTGCCTTGCCGAGGCCGTAGAAGGCAACCATGTTGATCTCGTGCCGGTCGATCGCCATGGACAGAGCCCGACGGAAGCGTGCTTCGCGGAAGAGTTTGCGCCAAACTTCGTCGGCGCAATTGAGGTTCGGCAACAGTGCAACGCGCGATCCACGTATCTGCTTCCACAGGTTGACCCTCACGGGAAAACGCTTTTCGGCATCCTTGAGAAAGGTGTAATCGTTGAAATCGATGCCCGTGGCCTGCAGGTCGGACTCGCCGGCGCCGGCTTTGGCGGCGATGATTGAGGAAGAGCTGACGTTGAGGATGAACTTGTCGATGTAAGGGAGTTGTACGCCGTTTTCGTCGACTCGATGGAAAAACGGATTGCGCACGAACACGAACTGCTCAGCAGGCAAAGCCGTGGTGTTGCGCCATGGATCGAGCGTCGGCAGTTCCGGATTGTCGGGACGTGATGCGCGCGCCATTTTGATGTGCAGGTCCGCCCATTTCTTGACTCGGTTTTCCTTCATCAGCGCCGAGAGACGGAAATCATCCTGATATTTTTTGTGGAACTGCCTAAGGTAGTGTCCTGGCCCGAAGATCACTAGCGGTAGCGGGCCAGCCAGTGCCGGCATAAACATCGGGTTCGGACGTTGCCAAGTGTAGCGAACAGTCAGCTCGTCAACGACCTCGAATTTCGGCAGGTTGCCATGAGGCCTGAGTTCGAGCGCTCCACCGCCCGGTGTCAGATCCTTATTGAGGATTACGTCTTCCCACCAGTATCGGAAGTCGTCCACGGTAAAGGGTGCGCCATCCGACCAGCGGTGCCCCTCCCGCAGGTGGAACGTGAAGATCGTATCATCCTTGGATTCGAAACCCAGCAGGATATCCGGCTGAAACATCAGTTGCTTGTCGTAACCGACCAGGCGGGAATAGCCATAGACGGTCATGTAACGGATATCCTTCGGGCTCCCGATGATCGTACGCACGGTGCCGCCATAAACGCCGGGTTGCCGTCCAATTTCCTTCATATTGACAATCCGTGGATGGGCCGGCAGCCGATCCACCATCGCGGGAATACGCCCGGCGCGCAACCAATCCCTAAGAAATTCCGGCTCGATGTCGCGATCGGCCGCCGCCTTGACGACAGAAGGCAGGACAGCTGAGCCGATAAGACCACCTAGAAACGTGCGCCGCGTTACCATGAGCGGAGCTCCTTTGCGTCCGCACCTTTGCGAGCTCTCACGAGATGGCCGTTGCCGAGATCGGCGTAGTCGAGCTCGGAGGCGTCATCGTGTTCAGCCGTAAAGGTGATCCCCCAATTCTGCTTGTCGGCTGCGCCGTTCTTTCTGAGCGCCTCAAAATCGAGTGGCCGGTTCAGGTCAGGGAAGGGAACAGCCGCCAACAGCGACTTCGTGTAAGGATGGACCGGATCACGCAAAATGATTTCGCGCGGCGCAATTTCGACAATCCGTCCCTTGCACATCACAGCGATACGGTCAGCCATGTAGTCGACCACAGCCAGGTTGTGCGAAATGAAGAGATAGGTGAGCCCAAGTTCCTTCTGCAGGTCCTTGAGCAGGTTGAGGATCTGTGCCTGAACGGAAACGTCGAGCGCAGACACCGGCTCGTCGAGTATGATGAGCTTAGGCCCGAGCGCCAGCGCGCGCGCAATGCCAATGCGCTGGCGCTGCCCGCCCGAGAAACTGTGCGGGTAGCGGTTGAGGTAACGCCGGTCGAGGCCGATCGCGCCCATCAACGCCTCCACGCGCTGCTTGCGCTCGGCACCATCCCCGCGGTCGTGGATCTCCAGCGGCTCGCTGAGGATGTTGCGCACTGTCATGCGCGGCGAGAGCGACGAAACCGGATCTTGGAAGACCATCTGTATCTTGGTGCGCAGCTCCTGCAGGTCATCGCCCGAGACTGAAAGGACGTCGATAGCCTCTTTGCCGTCGTTGAAAATCACCGAGCCACTGTCGGGCGTCACAGCACGCATCAAGATCTTACTGACCGTCGTTTTGCCGCATCCGGACTCGCCAACCAGTCCGAGGCACTCCCCACGCCGGATTTCGAAGCTGACATCATCGACGGCATTGACGGCCGCGGCTTCGCGCGTTCCAAAGAGGCCGCGATTGCGCGTCTTGAACGTCTTGGAGAGATTATTGACGGAAAGCAGCACCTCCGGCCCTTCCGCCTTCACCTTCTTCTTTCCAATCAACGACTCGAGATTGACGGGTACGTCGCGCAGCGCCTTAAGCCGCTCGCCGGGCTTCATGTCGAAATGCGGCACCGCAGCCATCAAGCCCTTGAGATAGGGGTGCTGGGGGTTGCGGAAGATCGACTCGACGGGCCCCGCCTCCATGATCTCGCCGTGATAGATTACAACGACCTCGTCTGCCATATTGGCAACAACACCGAGATCGTGTGTGATCAGCAGCATCGCCATTCCGAGCTTGTGCTGGAGGTCGCGCAAGAGCTCTAGGATCTGCGCCTGTATTGTTACGTCGAGTGCGGTGGTCGGCTCATCGGCGATCAAAAGGGCCGGATTGCAGATCAGCGCCATGGCGATCATCGCACGCTGGCGCATGCCTCCCGAGAGTTCGAAGGGATACATGTCGAAGGTGCGCTTTGGATTGGCAAAGCCGACGAGACCCAGCATCTCCTCGGTCTTCTCACGCCCTTCCTTCTTGTCGGCATCCGTATGGATAAGCAGCGCTTCGCTGATTTGATTGCCGACTGTATGGAGCGGCGAAAGCGATGTCATGGGCTCCTGAAAGATTGTCGCCATGCGCCGTCCGCGCAGGTCGCGCATCTCCTCGCTGTCGCGCGAATATTGAAGGATGTCAGTCGTCTTTCCGTCCAGGGGGTCGGTGAAGAGGATACGCCCTTCCGCGTTGGCCGGGTTCGGCAGGATGCCCATTATGCTCTGGCTGATCACGGATTTGCCCGAACCGGATTCTCCGACGAGCGCCGTAACCTTGCCCGGCAAGATACGGATATTCGCGTTCTTTACGACGCGCAGGCGATCGCCGAAAACCGAGAAGGAAACGTCGAGGTTCTCGATGCGCAACAGATCCGAGGCGGACGCCATACCAATGAAATTCCCCAGTTTTCTATGTTCCCGTTAAGGCACACTATCGTACCGCAATCGGGGTGTCCAGTTGATGACGAACACGTAAAACCTGGCGCAATTCATAGGACAAGCAAGACCAAAGGTCAGCTACCAATTGCTGTGGCACACGCCTATTGGATGAACTTCTCGACTGTTGGTCTGTCGGCCTGCTTGCGGGCGTCGCGATGAAGCAGAATGACCTGCTCAGCCTCAGAAAGACTACTTGGCACTGCTTCTCGGAAACTTTCTTCGACATGGACCACAGGCGCCGGAACGCGCGGCTGCAACACCGTGACCTTCTGGCGGATCCCGCGCAGTTTCTCCTCGCCGAGAGTGCGCCATTCTCCGCCGCAATAGCCGGCGAAAGCCTGGCTGGCCACCACCTCGCTTGAATACTTCTTCGTGAGCGACTGTAGGCGTTGCACCTCGTTGACAGCCGAGCCAAACGCCGAGAAGGTCAAACGATCCTTCAGGCCGACATTACCGAACATTACGTTACCGACATGCAAGCCGATGCCGTAGGACACTTTGCTCAGGCCCTGCTCAACGCGCTCCTTATTGAGCTCTGCGACACGTGCCTGCGCCTGATGAACGGCAGAAAGGGCGGCCTGACAGGCAATCTTGGACGGATCTTTGTGCCGGCCACACGGATAGACAGCAAGAAAGCCGTCACCAAGGAAGCTCAGGATTTCGCCGCCATTGCGATTGAACGGCGCAGCGATCGCGTCGAAGAACTGGTTCAGCGTGTCTATGTAGGCCTGCCGGCCCTCCTTTTCCGCGTACATGGTCGACTGGCGCATATCGCCCATGACCAGAGCTGCGCGGATCGTCTCGCCGTCGCCACGACGGATCTGGCCGTTCAGCACCCGCTTTCCGGCATCGCCTCCCAAATAAGTGGTCAGCATGTTGTTGGCGAGCTTGCCAAGAACAGCCATCTTCGCGGCCACGGCAAGGTGGTTCTGCATCCTCAGCAGCGCCTCGATCATATCGTCGGAAAAACCGGCATGGCTGTCAGTCGACCACGACCCCATCATACCCTGTACGGACCCATCCCCGAAAGGCTGGACAAAAGCGAGGTAGTCGGTAATCCGTTCCTTGCGCAGATCAACAAAGACCGGAAACTCGGCCAGACCGTCAACGGGAATCTGGCGACGAATGTGCTGCAGGTTGTTATCCAGCAGATAATAATAGGGACTTTGCAGGAAACGGTCCGGCTTTTGCCCTGCGGTATGGCGATAGCCTTCGATCGTCACTCCGCTCGCGCGGCGCCATGTAAAGCTTAACGCATCATAAAGCGGATGTAGCATCGAAAAGGTCAGGTGTACGCGCGCGATCGGCAACCCAGCCGATGCGATCCGCTCGCAGAACCCGCGAACGATATTCTCGAGATCATCCCCGGCCAGCGAAGAATTCGTCAGCCATTCGGCGACCCGATCCAACAAAATTGACGAGACGCTGGATTCGATCGTGCCCATTCTTGGTAGTTTCCTCATAAAGCACGTCCAATCCAAAATACATCAGCAACCCTGCCTGCTGCATGTGATGCGCGGGGCGGGAAGGAAGATGGACGAGCGGTAAAATTGTGTCAACGATCTGCCGGGGGCCCGGCAGCGGCACCTGTCAAACCCTTGATTTACTGGGCAGGAGAGGCAATCCTTTCTCGCATTTCATTACCCGACGTAGATAGGCACGCAGCGCAGCTTGAACAATGGCATTTGCACATTTTTTGACGTCGCTATGAAATCTCATCGTGCATGCGAGTCTTTTTGGTCACACTGGCGCCAATCACGGGAGATTGAGGCACATCCTTGGCACAGGTCTTCACGTTCGCGTCGGAACGTTGTTTACCAGCGCGCGGGTTTCAATTGCCGCGCTCTTACATTAGATCAAAGTACCTTCCAGAATACAGATGAGCTCTGACTTGGCCAGTTCCTCCGCCTTTGAAGCCCTTTCCCACAAGATTGAAACACGCAGCGCCCGAGCCGGCGTCATAGGGCTCGGCTATGTCGGCCTGCCGCTGGCGATCGCCATAGCACGCAGCGGCTTTGCGGTTACCGGCTTTGATATCGACCCGAAGAAGATCGTCCATCTCGATGCAAGGCGCTCCTATATCGATGCGGTGGCAAGCGACGATCTTGCCACCGAGATCGACAGCGGTCGCTTCGTTGCCACCACCGATTTCGGCGGGCTAGCCGCTTGCGACGTCATCATCATCTGCGTTCCAACGCCGCTCACCAAGCATCGCGATCCTGACCTATCTTATGTAGAGGCAACGTCGCGTGCGATCGCCGACCATCTGCGGCCCGGCCAGCTCGTGGTCCTGGAATCGACGACCTATCCGGGTACGACCGACGACGTGGTCAAGGCCATCTTGGAGACGACTGGCCTGAGATCGGGCACCGATTTCTTCGTTGGTTTTTCACCGGAGCGCGAAGACCCGGGCAACCAGCACTATCACACGGCGACGATACCCAAGATCGTCGCCGGCGACGGGACACTGGCGCTATCGCTGATGGAGAGCTTCTACGGCGCAGCGGTCAAGACCGTAGTTCCAGTCTCATCGAATGCAACCGCTGAGGCCGTCAAACTGACGGAGAACATCTTCCGGTCCGTCAACATTGCGCTCGTCAACGAGCTCAAGACGGTGTACGCGGCAATGGGGATTGATGTCTGGGAAGTCATCGAGGCGGCAAAGACGAAGCCGTTTGGGTATATGCCATTCTATCCGGGGCCTGGGCTCGGTGGCCACTGTATCCCGATCGATCCTTTCTACCTGACGTGGAAGTCGCGGGAATACGAGCTGCCGACGCGCTTTATCGAGCTCGCCGGCGAGATCAACTCGGCCATGCCACGCTATGTGATCGGAAAGCTCGCCGAGGCGCTCGACATTCGGGCCGGCAAAGCGCTCAGCCGCTCACGCGTGCTCGTCCTCGGCCTTGCCTACAAGAAAAATGTTGCCGATATCCGCGAGAGCCCGTCACTGCGCCTGATGGAGCTCATCGAGGAGCGCGGCGGCAAGGCCGACTACCACGATCCCCATGTCAGCGAGATCCCGTCGACGCGCGAGTACCAGCACCTGAAGGGTCGAGTATCGGTTACCCTATCGCGGGAGGTCGCGGCTGGATATGACGCGGTTCTGGTCGCAACTGACCATGATCGGCTCGACTACCAGGCCATTGCAGAAAGCGCACCACTTATCATCGACACCCGCAACGTGTTTGCGCGCCTCGGGCTATCTGGCGATCACATCGTCAAGGCGTGATGTCGACAGGTGTGAGCGTCTTGCCGGTGATCTGGCTCGCGGCGACCGCATATCCGCCGCTCGCACCGTCGATGAAGTGAACGTGATCGTGCGACATCGGAGTGGGGACGAAACAGGTCATCAGGGCTGAAGACTGCCGATGAAGCCCATAACGGGCGATGTCCTTGACCTTTGCCTCTTCGAGTAGAGACTGGATCCGGGCGAGATGGTCTGCATCGACATCAATCGTCATCTTCAAGCCGTCGTCAAATTTCCGGAAGTCGGAATTGCCGGAAACGTCCTGCTTGTAGCGCCGGGCATCAAAGCGGCCAAACTTCGCTCCTAGCTTGTGAAGAACGACCACGAGGGCGATCTGAAGCAGAATGAAGAGTTTTTTTGTCAGCCGTTTTTCCGGACGTGCCGTTGCCCGCGCCTCGCGCTCGACGCCCTTCATTGAAAACGAAAAGGCGGGGCCGTCGGCCGGAACGGGGTGGCCACCACGCCCTTGCTCAGCAGAGATCGCCACTACATCCATGACGAGCTTGCGAAACTCAGGGCTGGTGCCACCTGCGCCTGGCACGGCGATAATGGAGACAATCTCGCCGTTGTGAGCCTCGATTGGGCTCCACCTGCACGACAAGCCTGTGAGGTCCGGTCGTGTGCCCGCAGGTGCCCGCTCGACACCGAAGCGTCCGCTTTTCATCTGCCGCTCAGCCCAACTGGCTCCGCCCCCCGCAAACATGGCGTAGGTGACATGAGGGCTGGCGGCGTGTCGTGCGACACGCACGTCCAATCCCTCCTTGCGAATGTCGGTGAGGGGTACGATTGCAATACGCAACGCAAGCCCCAAATCCTCCTCAACCCAACACTGTGCAGCTGCCAATGCACTTCGCGCGACCGGTTCCAGGGTTCCCGGCAGTGCGACCATTGCCCCGTCACCGCCGAATACGAAGGGATAATCGCCCTTACCTACCGCATTCAGCACCGCTGAAATGACGCTCACACCCGCCATATTCACGTCTTTGTAGCGGCCAGCGCCGATCGCCTGGGTCGAACCGACGATATCGGCAAGTGCCAGGAACCAGCCGTCAGGTAGGGGGCGATAGTTGTTCGTGTCGGTTACACGCTCAAAGTCGGTGAAGACCGGTACGTCTGCGAAGAATCTTTCATTCGAGATGTCGTTCATGTCAGAAGCCTAGCACACACCCATGCTGCGACGGCAATGCCATTTTGCATCTACGGCAATCGACTTCATATAGTTTCATATGATAGCACCAATGGCGAAAATCAGTGAATGGACAAGGACATAGATGAGCCGTCTGGACAGCTTTATCCGCCGCTTGACGGCTCAGCGCGATATATTGAACGCAATCGTGGCTCTGGTGAACGGAACGGCGGGCCCGGTATTGGAATTCGGCCTCGGCAACGGTCGCACCTACGATCACCTGCGTGAGCAATTTCCCGATCGCCGAATCGTTGCCTTCGATCGCGAGGTTCGCTCATATTCGTCTTCGACGCCACCGACAGAGAATATGGTGACGGGCGATATACGTGAGTCCGGGCAAGCCTTCATTGGCATTGGTGCAGCGCTGGCCCATGCCGATATCGGCACTGGCCACGACGATATCGACGCCGTCACGCTGACATGGCTGCCGCAGCTCATGGTTGGCGTACTTGCTAAAGGCGGGATCGCAGTCAGCGGCCTTCCACTGGACCGGCCCGAACTGGAACCACTTGCGCTTCCCGCAGGCGTGAAGGAAGGTCGCTACTACCTCTATCGGCGAAGATAGTCAGGGCAGAAACAGCACATCGTATTGCTCAATGCTGCCTGGCAGGTCAATGACCTTCATTGCCTGCTCTTCCTCCTCGAAGAAAACCAGGCAGTTCTCATAGAAGCCGGCAAGCATCTCCACGAATTGGCGGGTCTGTTCCGGCCCGTAGAAGAGTGGCGTAAACTCCATATAGAGCGGCACGCGCCGCGACAGGAGCGGCACCATTGAACGGCACGCAACCGGTTCATAGCCCTCGATATCCATCCAAACGAGGCCGATATCGGCAGGATCGACGGAGAGCTCAGCCAGGATTTGCGTTACCGGCTTGACCGGAACAGTGGTCCTTCGGTCGCTGGCGCTCTTTTGGAACACGCTGCTTTTGCCGTGGTTGTTCGTGTTCATAAAAAAGTCGATCTGGCCCACTTTCTCCCCGGCGGCGCAGTTGACCAGCGTTACTAGTTCATCGAGCTTGTTCTGGTGGATATTGGTCTGCAGAAGCGGAAAGTTGCGAGGGTCAGGCTCGACGCTGACGATGCGCGTATAAGCACCGCTGAGCGCAAAATAGACGGTCTGTGTCCCGATGTTGCCGCCGATTTCCAACAGGCAACTCTCCTCTCGCATCAACCCTTTGTCCGCCAGCACCCTGATCAAGCGGTCTACGTGGTCGCGCTCAAAGTGTCCCTTTCGAAAAACCTTGCGACCGATATAGTCCGAAGGCGAGAAGGTCATCAGATGGTCACCAGCGTCAACTGTCATGGACAGGACCCGGGGCCCGATATTCTCAATCAGCAGCCGGCGCCCGGTACGACTATCAAACAACCTGGTCGCCACCGCATTGCGCGCCTTGCGCATACGCTTGCTCCAGAATTTCGCGTTGAGCCAGCGCCGGCCGGTCATGTGTCTTTTCCTTCAACCAGTTCGGCGGCCTTGTTGCTCGGAATGACATAGACTTTCAAGGGCAGGGCGCGACCACGTACATTGATTTCTCGGCTTTCCACACCGGCGGTCACTGCGCCGGCAAGGGCTGCGACCGTCTCGGAGATGACGATCGCCGCGTCGAATTCCTTGGCCGCGGACTCTAGCCGGCTTGCCACGTTCACGGTGTCTCCGATTGCGGTCACGCTCCTGACCCGGCCATAGCCAAGCGTTCCCACGACGGCTGGCCCGGTGTGAATGCCAATGGCGATATGAAGAGGCATTGAAAGTTCATCGCGAAGCTCGGCACCGAGCTTTTCAATGTCACGAACAATGGCAACGGCGGCTTCAATGGCCTGGCGGCACGCATCTTCCGACGAATTGCCTATTCCAAAGAGCGCCATGGCTCCGTCGCCGATAAACTTGTCGATCCGTCCGCCTGCTTTCTCGACGGCGTTGCCGACCAGGGCGAAATAGCGGTTGAGCAAGAAGACGATGTCGAAGGGCAACCGCGTTTCCGTCAGTGACGTAAAGTGACGAATGTCGCAAAAGAGGACGGTGATCTCGCGTTCCCGACCAGGGCTCGTCTCCTGGGTATTGGGAGGCAGTGTCGTTTCCGTTGCTGCAACCAGAAGCGGCGCCACGGTCACGTCATGGGTTGGCCGCAGCTGGCAGGCAAGCCGTACATCAGGTGCGGCATTGATCCGTCTCAGTGTCGACTGCTCCAGCTTGTCAGGAGGAGGAAGATCATCGTACCGGCCGAGCACCTGGACCCGGCAGGTCGAACATTGGCCCTTGCCACCACAAACCGAGTAGTGTGGCAAGCCCCCGAGCCTGCTTGCCTCGAGAACTGTAAAGCCGCGCGGCACGCTGATGGCTTCGCCACCCGGATAACGCACGGTAATCTGATTGACGCGCTCGCGCCAACGTCGCCAGGTGCGCGCGCCGACGACAATCAGAAGTGCGCCGGAAAACGATCCGTAGAGACCCGCGCGGATCATGGCGATCTGACGTTGCGCTTGGGGATCCGAATAGTAGCGTGCGTTGAGGTTTTCACGGTAACGATAGGTGTTCACCATGCCTTCGTAGGCAGGCTCCGCGATCGTCCTCCCCATTTCGATGAAGCCGAGAATGCCAAGGACCGGTAGCAGAATTGCAGCAGCAAGGAAAAGGGCGGCGATGCTGTCGTACCAGGGCCGATAGCGAAGCCAGAAATGCAGACCGATACAGCCGTGGATCCAGACGGCCAGAATTGCCACAACCTGCCGCCATCCATTCCCTGGCGAGGTGATCCAGAGCAGACGAACGATCGTCTCGTAGTCATCCCGATAATCAAAAAGGGCGTGAGCAATGCGCGTGCCGATGACATGGTCCATCAACAAGAGCGGGATGGCGATCCCAAGCACGATCTGCATCATTTCCGTGGCCGGCATCACCAGGCTGCGGCGTATATAGACTGAGCGCAGAACCAGAGTGATGTGAACGAGCACCGCCCCATAGAAGACGAGCGTCCCAACCGGGTTGCGCCAGATCGCCAGAAAAAGCCTCCGCCCGTCGTCGGCGGCCTGCACGGAGATCAAGCCCATCGCATGGTTGGACAGATGCAATAGGACGAAGATAAACATGACGAGCCCGGAACCGAGCCGTGCTCTTCTGATCGAACGCTCTGAAAAAATACTGGTGGCAGCGACCGTCGCCATTTATTCCCGTTCTTGTATACCAAATGCCAAATACAATAGAGATGACGGAATTGAGGTGGAATTGCCGCCACTGCGATTGTGATCGCCTTCACACGTTTATCAGCAAAGCTTAAGGAAGCCGACAATAACGGAATTTCTCGCGGCAGACCCAGGCATCGATTGTAGACACTGTGTCTCGATGGAGACATCGTGATGCAGGTTGCATTCTATGCGCCATTGAAATCCCCGAACCATCCCGTACCATCGGGCGATCGCCTAATGGCGCGACTACTCGTGCAAGCTCTGGAGCTTTGCGGGCACTCCGTCGAGATCATTTCCGAATTCCGGAGCTTTTCTCCGACTCCTGTGGAGGCAGCCGAACGACAACTGGCTGCGCAGGAAGAACTTCAGCGCCTGCGCCGCAGGTTATCCAGCGGGCTCCGGCCACATTTATGGTTTTGTTACCACCCCTATTATAAATCGCCCGATCTCCTCGGGCCAACGCTCTGCCGGGAATTTGCCCTGCCTTACGTCACCGTCGAGGCATCCTATTCGGCCAAACGCGATGCGACCAACTGGGGTCCGCTTCAGAAGCTGGTCGTAGACGGAATTCGCGATGCAGCCGTCAATATTGCGATTACCGAGCGCGACCGGGCGGGACTGGAAGCGGCTGTGCCAACCGGCTCGTTCGCTACTTTGAGGCCATTTATCGACACTGCACTGTTCGAGGCTATTGCGCCTTCAGCAGCCCCTGAACGCTTGATCGCGGTGGCAATGATGCGTAGCGGCGACAAGATGCGGAGCTACACGATGCTCGCCGACGCACTGCGCCTTGTGCGGGACCGACCCTGGACGCTTGCGATCGTCGGAGATGGGCCAGCACGTACGGATGTATGCGAGCTTTTCTCCCAATTTGAAGAGGGTCGCATCAAGTGGCTCGGTCAACTTGGAGCTTCGGATGTCGCCGCTCACCTCAGCCAGTCAGGTATCTATGTTTGGCCGGGCTGCGGGGAAGCTTACGGCCTTGCCTATCTGGAAGCGCAGGCTGCGGGCCTGCCGGTCATCGCGCAGGAAACTGCAGGTGTTCCCGAGGTGGTGGCCGATGGAATCGGCGGGCAGCTTACACCTGACGGCGATACTTCAGCATTTGCAGCGGCGATCGCATCGTTGCTTGACGACCCCACAAGGCGGTCAGCAATGGCGGCCAACGCACGCCGCTTCGTTCTGGAAGAACGGTCGCTCGAGATTGCGGCGCAAACGCTTGGTACCATCCTGCAGACCTACGTGAGACGAGACGCATGAACGATGACGGACCCTGGATGCCCTTGCGGGCGGAACTGAAACGCTGGGAATCGGCCGGGCGCCGGGCGCGACTATGGTTGCGAGACGACGACGCCGTTGAGGTGACCGACACCCTGGAGCGGCTACTCGA
The DNA here is from genome assembly GCA_900466605.1 of Hyphomicrobiales bacterium. Taxonomy (GTDB): domain Bacteria; phylum Pseudomonadota; class Alphaproteobacteria; order Rhizobiales; family Rhizobiaceae; genus Rhizobium. The sequence continues at coordinate 132,048 of UBMU01000001.1, read as the reverse complement.
TGCAACAGGGCGGGCGTCAGTCCCGCTGACGCTTGCTGTGATTCCTGCCTTTACCGACGACGCGTTGGCAACACGGCTCGCCCGAGAGAACCAGGTTCTCGTCGCCGTGCACGGCTGGTCGCACGCAAACTATGCAAGTGCGAATGAAAAGAAACAGGAACTTGGTCGTCATCGGCCGGCTCAAGTTGTGCTATCGGAGCTGCGCAATGGTCTTGCTACCCTTCGACATCTCCACGGCCAAAGGCTGGTCCCGATGCTGGTGCCGCCATGGAACAGGATTAACGAGGATCTCGTTCCATGGCTTGGACAGGAAGGCTTTGAGGTCCTATCCGTTTTCGGCAGGAGCAAGGAAAATAGCTCCATTCGGGTTTTGAATACACATGTCGATGTCGTCAATGCGCGCGGACAGCGTGGAAGCCGCTCTCACGGGGATCTTGTCGCAGAGCTGGTTGGCGAACTACAAGCCCGGTTTGTGAAGGATGACGAGCCGATCGGAATACTCACCCACCATCTCGTCCACGGCACTTCGGAGTGGAGATTCCTCGATCGGCTTTTTGATGAGACCGCAGGCCATCCGGGCGTAACGTGGTCGTCAGCTCATGACCTTTTGAGCTAGATCTCAACGAGCTGGTTGTCTCGCGCTGCGAACGAGCGCGGAAACGCTGCTTGGGCGTCCAGTTCCATCTGCTCCAACTGCGTGTCCGTTCGTGAAGGGGCATGATGGAAGAGCGCGAATTGCTTTGCGTTTGCGAGCTTGGCGAGTTCTACTCCGTGTTGCCAGGTAGAGTGTCCGAAGCCCTTGAAACGCTGCATCTCATCTTCGTTATAGGTGCAGTCGTAGATGGCGAGATCGGCATCCTTCATCATTTCAAGCACGACGGGGTCGTAAACCCCGGGGATGTGTTCGACGTCGTAGATCAATGCGACAGAGCGACCTGCCCACTCAACACGATAACCGATCGCGCCACCTGGATGGTTCAACATGAACGTCTTGATCTTGACGCCGGGCCGCGGCTCCAGTGTCTGACCAGCATGGAAGTCACGAAAGCTCATCGTCGCCTGACAAATGTCGGTTTTGACGGGAAACCACGGCGGGCTGATGAACTGCTCAATCATCTCGCGCGTGGTCATTTTGCCATCCAGATGGCCGGACCAGATCGTCAGGTCGATGGTTGGGTAATAAATCGCCTTGAAGAACGGCAGACCGATGATGTGGTCGTAGTGGCAGTGGCTGAAGAACAGGTCAACGTCCCTGACCTCCTCGTTGAGCATGGCAAGCCCGGCTTCGCGTACGCCCGATCCGGCGTCGAAGATCATCCGGTATTCACCGCAGCGAATTTCGATGCATGAGGTGTTGCCGCCATAGCGATCGAATTCGGGGCCCGAGACCGGGATGCTGCCGCGAACGCCCCAAAACTTTACCTGAAACAGATCTTTACTCATCGCGTCTTCAAAATGGGCCGACCCCACAACGCTATCGTAATCACAACATGATTAGCAAGCGAAGCGTTGTATTCCATGGGCTGCCCCGTATCGTTGGTACCGTTTCTACCGGTTAGCAGTTGAAGTGGTAGATTTTCCTAAGCAATCGATTTTTGCTTCAGAAAGCAACTGCCTATCGTTAGTTTTCGGTAAAGGGACCTTGTCGCTTTGCAAGAAGGAAGCGGCATGTTCCGCATTACTTATCTATAAAGTGGTTGCTCAGCCCTCCAAATACAATTGGAGCCGCCTTCGCCAATAGTATGAGGGACATTGGCGAGTTGAACAGAATGTCCAATCGCTTGGTTGTCCTCGCTCTAATGAAGCCCGCCGACACCCAGCAATCGCTCCACGGCATCATGATCGTCAGACAATGCTTTCGGCGTACCGGTCCAGGCGAGGCGGCCACGCTCCAGAATAATCACACGATCGGCAAAATCCAGGGCACTCTGGATACGTTGCTCGACAAGGAGGATGGTCATGTCACCCGTCTTTGCAAGTTCGGCAAAGGCTGCCATCAATTCCTCACAGATTACCGGCGCCAATCCCTCAAGCGGCTCATCGAGAAGGAGCACCGAGGGGCGCCCGAGGATGGTTCGCGCGGTCGACAACATCTGCTGCTCGCCACCGGAGAGCTGGCTTCCGAGGTTGCTACGTCTCTCCTTCAATCGCGGAAACATTCCGTAGGCTTCCTCTAGCGAGTTTTTGGGCCGTCCCTTTAGGCCGACAAACAGGTTTTCCTCTACCGTCAGCGTCGGGAAGATGCATCGCGCCTGCGGCACATAACCCAATCCTTTGTGCGCGCGTGCAGCGCTTGGCATCGAGGTCACATCAGTAGTACCGAGACTTATCGACCCTTCATATCGCTTGGTCTGCCCAGCAAGGGTCGCGAGCAACGTCGTTTTTCCCATGCCGTTGCGGCCGAGGACTGCCAGGCGTGCACCGGCAGAAACAGAAAACGAAACGCCTTCCAAAACGCGGGTCGCACCATAGCCAGCCGACAGGTTTTTAACTTCAAGCTGCGTGGCTGGCATTGGCATAGCTCCCGAGATAGGCCTCGCGAACGCGGGCGTCCTTGGTGACGTCGGCGGGCGATCCATCGAAAATGATCGCGCCCGCCGCAAGAACGACGACGCGCTTGGCAAAACGGAAGACCAGATCCATGTCGTGCTCAATCATCAAAACGGAAAGATCGGCGGGCAGGTCGGCAAGAGCCTGCTCGATCCGGCCGGTATCGCTTTGGGGAACGCCCGCAGCAGGCTCATCGAGTAAAAGCACCTTGGGACGAAGCGCCATGGCAACAGCGATTTCCAAGAGACGCTGCTGACCATAGGCAATTTCGTTGACCCTGCGATGCATGAGGTGGGCAATGCCGAGGGTGGCGAGCAGATCCCTCACCTCGTCCATCACGTCAGGCATTGCGAGGAAATTTCCAAACATGCGACCGGTGCGTCCCTGTCGCTGGAGGATGGCAAGGGCCACATGTTCGGCCGGCGTCATCTCGGGGAAGAGGCGGGTTACCTGGAAGGACCTCACCAGGCCGCGTTTGACCCGGCCATTGGCCCCGATCTTGGTGACGGTTTCGCCCGCAAGTCGAACGTCGCCGGAATCCGGATGCAAGTTGCCTGTCACGAGATTGACGAAGGTGGTCTTACCGGCACCGTTTGGTCCAATCAGCGCCACTCGGTCGCCAGGCGCCATCGATAGCGAGACGTCATTGGTCACTGCCAATCCGCCAAAGGACTTCTTCAGGTTTTGAACCTCGAAGACGGCGCTCATTGCCCAGCCTCCTTCTTGCGATTCAGGAAGGCGGCAGCAGTTCCATAGAGACCTTTCGGCGCAAACAGAACGACACCGATCAGCAGCACGCCTACCATTGTGAGCCAATGGAATGGATTTGCTGCCGACACATAATCCTCGAACAGCATAAAGATGACGGTGCCCGAAAGGGCGCCAAGCAACGAGCCCGTGCCACCGAGAACGAGCATCACCAGCGACTCTGCTGAAAGCGTGAAAGACAGGCTGTCGAGACCGACGACCTGCGTGGTAATGGCGTTTAGCGCCCCACCGACGCCCGCGACTGCACCCGAGATCACGTACATCCTCATCAGGGCGGCCTTTGGTGAGGCCCCCATTGCTCTAACCCGCACAGGATCCTCCTTGACGCCACGACACAGCATCCCGAAGGGCGAGCGCACGAGCAGACGAAGCAGCACAAAGACGATGAGCAGCAGGACAATTGCGAAGACGAAGGCTGTGTGGCCGTAGAGATCGAATTCGAAGTATCCGAAGATCGGATCGGGCGTGATGCCCGATAGGCCATCGCTACCACCGGTCCAACTCGACGCCTTGTTTGCGAACTCGTGGAAGAGATGGACAAGGGCGATCGACAGGACGAGTTGAGGCAGGCCGTGACCCCGTAAGATCACGGCGCCGCTAACCAGTCCCGCGGCAGCACCACCGGCAATACCAGCGAGCGTCATGAGCAGCGGATCGTTGATGCCATAATGAGCCGAAAGGATACCTGCGGCATAGGCGCCCGAACCGAATAGGGCCGCGTGGCCAAGTGTCGCGACGCCACAGTAACCGGTGACAAGATCGAGCGATAGCACGAGCATGGCCACTGCGACAATACGAGTAAGCAGCGCGAGATTGTCGGGAAAAAGAAAGTAGCCAAACACGGCAACGACCATGATGGCCGCAACGCCTGCCACGTCTCGCACAATCGATCGGCGGGGGCGCGCGGGGACGGGAACTGTTACTTCGGTGTTCATGACAGCAGCCATTCTATTTCGCCCTTCCCGCCAGTCCGCGTGGGAAGATGCAGATGATGGCAATAACCGCGAGGTAGAAGAAAAATTCTCCAAACTCCGGCATAAGATAGCGACCGGTAGTGTCAATGCCGCCAAGCAGGAGGCAGGCAACAAGAGCTCCCGGAATGGACCCTGCACCGCCAACAGAGACGACCACGAGGAAAGTTACCATGTAGCGCAGTGCGTAATAGGGTTCGACCGGCAGCATCTCCGCACCAACTACGCCACCAAAGGCTGCAAGGCCGACGGCAACGGCAAAGCTAAGCGCATAGATGATTTCGGTGCGTACGCCGAGAGCTGCTGCCATGGCAGCATTATCGACCGAGGCGCGCAGCTTAACTCCAAAACTCGTCCTTTCGATTGAGTACCAGAGACCGCCCGCAACAGCCAACCCGCAGACGATCGCAAAGAGGCGATGGACGGGGATCGTGCGGAACCCGAGGTCGGCAGACCCCTGAAGTCCCGTCGGCAGCGGGATCGTCTTCAGTGTCGGACCGAACACGTAGTTGGCAATGCCAATGATGCAGAAGGTGATGCCGATAGTCATCAGCACTTGCGTCAATTCGGGCGCCCCATAGATACGCCGATAGAGAAAGCGCTCGATAGGGATGGCGATGATCACCGTGCCGATAACCGCCGCTATCACTGCAATGCCGTATCCGAGCCCGAGGTCGCGCGCCGCATAGGAGGCAATGTAGCCGCCGATCATGGCAAACGCACCATGTGCAAGGTTGACAACGCGCATCAATCCCATGGTCACCGACAGACCGATCGAGATGACAAACAGCACCATACCATAGGCAAGCGCATCGACGGCTATACTGAAGACTGTTTGCATGAGGCTATCCCAATGCTATTGGAGCGGGCCTGGACTTGAAAGCCTGCAGCGCATCCGGCGCTGCAGGCTTTCCGGATCGTTGCAAGCATCAAAGGCCGTTACTTCGCAGCGGCAAGACCAGGATCGCCCTGCTTTTCGAAAGTCTGAACTTCCTTGTTGTAGTAAGTTCCGTCATCAGCCTTGGTGACCTCGCGCAGGTAGATGTTCTGCGTGATGTGACGGCTCTCCGGGTCGATTGAAACCGGACCACGCGGGCTGACCCACGACAGGCCCTTGACGGCCTCAACCGCCTTGGCGGCATCCTGCTTGCCGCCGGTGGCCTCGATCATCTTGTAGATGACATTCATACCGTCGTAGGCACCGACAGCCGGGAAGGAAAGCTCCGCCTTGTTGCCGATTGCCTTTGAGGCTGCTTCCACGAACGTCTTGTTTTCTGGGGAGTCGTGCGAGACGGCATAATGGAAAGTCGTCTGAATTCCGAGGGCTGCGTCACCAAGGGCAGGAAGGTCGGATTCCTGTGTGAGATCACCCGGCGCGAAGAACTTGACGCCGGCGGCCTTGAGGCCGTTCTCGTTATAGGCCTTTACGAAGCCAAGTGTGGTGGGACCTGACGGCAAGAACGCAAAGACGCCCTGCGCACCGGAATCCTTGATCCGCTGCATGATAGGACTGAAATCGTTGGTCGACAGCGGCATACGTATCGCCTCGACCACCTGACCTCCTTCTTTTTCAAAAGCTGCCTTGAAGGCATTTTCTGCGTCGACACCTGGCCCGTAGTCGCTAACGACTGATATAACCTTACTCACGCCCGCATCATGGGCAACCTTGGCAATAGGCGTTGATGTCTGCCAGGTCGTGAACGACGTGCGCACCACGAGCGGGCTCTTTGTGACGATCGCCGATGTGGCAGCATTCATGATGACGAGCGGGGTATTCGCCTGCTTCAGGATCGGCGTAACGGCCATGGCGTCAGGCGTGAAGTAAAAGCCAGCGAGATATTGAACCTTCTCCTTGACCACAAGTTCCTGTGCCAGTGCCTTCGACTGTGCCGGATCGGCGGCCGGAAGGTCGCGATAGATCACTTCGACAGTGTTGTCGCCGACCTTGTTGCCGTTGATCGCCATATAGGCATCGATGCCAGCCTTGAAGTTCTTGCCCTGCAGGGCAAAGGGGCCCGAGAACGGCCCGACGACGCCAATCTTGACGGTGTCGGCATAGGCAGCCGTGCTCATGACGATTGCCGCAACGGCGGCCAGGACAAACCGTTTCATAAATCCTCCCATTGACGATGGCGCACTCCTACGCCGGATTAGCGCAAGGCTAACAGTGACGATAGTGTCTCATCCAAAACGGTAATGTAAAATGAAATAAAAGGCGAAAATCATACTTCAGGGGTTATGAATTATCGCACCGATCCGCCTGATATTGCCGACGAGTTCGAGCGCCAATCGAAGCGATGCGGCCGTGGCCATAACGATTTGCGGCAGAATGAGCCATTCGAGCATCCAGGCCGCGCCAGACCTCTCCTGCTCATGCACCAGAGACTGATGTGCACCGGATACCTGAGTGGCGTTGAAGCGCGCAAGAGCGACGAGTGTCTCGGCTGCGACCGGATTTTGCTTATGTGCCATAGCGGACGAACCACCACCCCCGGCAAGCTCAATCTCGTCCCCCGCTTGCGCCAGAAGAGCGATGTCTTGGCCGATTTTTCCGAGACTACCTGTGATGAGGGAAAGAAGATTGGCAAAATCCGCGATCAACCCGCGCTGACTTTGCCATTGCGGTGCGTCGGCAAGGCCGAGTTCCTGAGCGAGTGTGGCCCGGATGGGCAGTGCATTTGAGTGAAGCTTGTCAAGAGTGCCAGCGGCTCCGCCAAACTGCAAGGGAAAGCGTTGTTGCGTCAACCTGTCGCGATAGCCGGCAAGCGGCGTCTCCCATGCACGAAGACGATCCGACACGGTGATCGCGATCGCCGCCTGCATTCGGGTTCGCCCCATCAATGTTTGTTTCCCAAACTTCGTGTCGAGACGGTCGAATGCGTTGGATAAAAGCGAGAGCCGGTTCGACAAGACGAACGTGATTGCCTTCAGGCGCATCATCAGACTGGTGTCGATGACATCCTGGCTCGTGGCGCCGAGGTGAACGCAATCCGAATGCTGACTTCCAACAGCCGTTCGAAGTTGCTTGACGAGTTCGGCAACGACCACCCCATCGCGAGAGGTAGCCATCTTCAGATGCAAGATATCAGGCTCGAACGCCGCGCAAACGGCGCCGATATGGCGGGCAGCCTCTTGCGAAATCAGACCATGGATTGCCTCTGCTCTCGCAAGGGCAGCCTCGAACCCAAGCATGGCACGGATATCGGCCTGCGCGGAAAAATACGGCGCGATTTCTTCATCGCCCAGAAGGCCGGAAAGGAAGGGGTGATCGAAAGCTGAGATGGTCATCTGCGTCTTTCATGCGGGAGACGGATAACTGCGCCTTGAACGGTCGCGTTGCAAGTCCCGCGCTCCCTCTGCGTCAGATATCGAGAAACACAGTCTCCCTGTCGCCCTGGAGTCGAATGTCGAATGTCAGGGTCTGACCGTCACGAATGGCGATCAGAGTATCGACACGCTCCCGATGTTCGATGCGCAAGAGCAATGGGTCAGCGTTGTTTGCTTCCGTTTCCTCGGGGAAATACATCCGCGTGTGCAGGCCGATGTTGATGCCGCGTGCGACAATCCAGAAAGTGATATGCGGCGCCATGTTGCGCCCGTCCTTGAAAGGAACGCGGCCGGGCTTGACCGTGTCAAATGTGAATACACCATCTTCGGCGCGCGTCGCGCAACGCCCCCATCCGGTGAAATTCGGATCCGCCGCGCCACGCATTTCAGAGGGACTATTATAGAGGCCGGCGCTATCGGCCTGCCAGATTTCGATGACCGCATCGCGCACCAGCGCACCAGCGCCATCGAAAATACGGCCGGTCACCGTGATGCGCTCGCCGAGCGCTTTGTCGTTGACCATGACCGTTCCGAGGTCAGTTTCATAGACCCCGTTGATCTCGCAGAAGTTTGGGGTCAGTCCGATATGGACATAGGGGCCTGCCGTCTGCGAAGGCGTTTCCTTGAGGTAGCCGAGTTCCTGTACCATCAGTTTCCCTCCAGGCGGTTTTCGAACATCGTCGAGCGGCGTCCGCGCAACACGATGTCGAACTTGTAGGCGCGCGCATCCATGGGGATTGTATTGCCCCAATCAAGCGGCGCAATCAGTTGTTCGATCGCGCGCTTGTCAGGGATCGTGCTGACGATCGGACATTTCCAGATCATCGGGTCCCCCTCGAAATACATCTGCGTGATCAGGCGCTGGGCAAAGCCGTGGCCGAAGATCGAAAAGTGGATATGGGCCGGCCGCCAGTCGTTGACGCCGTTTGGCCAGGGATAGGCGCCTGGGCGAACGGTGCGAAACGCATAGTGTCCATGCTCGTCGGTGATGCAGCGCCCGCAACCGCCGAAATTCGGGTCAATGGCGGCCAGGTAGCTTTCCTTCTTATGGCGGTATCGGCCGCCCGCGTTGGCCTGCCAGAATTCGACAAGTGCGCCCGGCACCGGGCGACCACGTTCGTCGAGCACGCTTCCGTGAACGACAATGCGTTCACCGATCGCACTCTCGCCTGACTTGGCGTAATTGTGGATCAGATCGTTGTCGAGTTCACCGATAACAGAATGGCCGAAAACCGGGCCAGTGATCTCAGAGATCGTTCCGTCGAGCGACAGGAGGGCGCGCTGCGGCGAACGCAGGACCGAGGTTTTGTAACCGGGGGTCAGGGCTGGCGCGTGCCATGCCCGATCGCGGGCAAAGAAGGCGCCGGTTTCGGGCTTGCGGTTGGAAAAGTCAGACATCCTTATGCCTTTCCGGCGTCCATCTGTTCGAAAACATGCTTGGCGATCTTGATGGCGTGATTGGCCGCGGGGACGCCGGCATAGATGGCTACGTGCAGCAACGCCTCGCAGATATCCTCGCGTGAGGCGCCGGTGTTGGCTGTGGCACGCACATGCATCGCCACCTCGTCATCCTGCCCGAGGGCGGCAAGGAGCGCGATGGTCACGATCGAACGCTCCCGGCGCGTCAGCGTCGGACGCGACCAGACATGCCCCCAGGCAGCTTCCGTGATGAGCTCCTGAAACGGCTTGTCGAACGGCGTGGAGCTGGCTTCAGCGCGATCGACATGGGCATCGCCCAGGACCGCTCGACGCGTGGCCATCCCTTGCTCAAAGCGCTCGGACGGCTCGTGGAGTTCACTCATGGGTTGTTTTCTCCATGCAATGCGAAATCGATGAATGTGCGGATGATCGCCGTCAGCGCTTCCGGCTGCTCAACGCAAGGAATATGTCCTGCGTCGCGAATGATCTCGAAGCGGGCATTTCGAATAAGCCTGGCAGTCGACTTTACCAAGTCCGGCGGCGTGGATCCGTCCTGATCTCCAACGATGCAGATCGTCGGAACCGCTATCTTCGTGGCGGCCTCGGTGTAGTCAGCATCGCGAATAGCCTCACAGGTTGCGAGATAACCTTCCACCGGCTGACGAACCAGCATGTTGCTGTAGCCGTGATAGGCCGTGTTCTCAGGGCGTCGGAAAGCCGGCGTGAACCAGAGCTTCATGACGCCATCAACGATGCTTCCAATTCCCTTGCTGGCGACGGTCGCAATCCGGGCGTTCCAACTCTCGGCCGTTCCAATCTTGTGCGCTGTATCACACAGGATCAGTCCGCTGACCATGTCCGGGCGCGCCTTATAGAGAGCCTGTGCAATCAGCCCACCGACGGAGAGTCCGCAAATGAAAGCCTGCTTAACCGCCAGAAGGTCGAGCAACCCGGCCAGATCGGAGGCGTGGTCTTCTATCGAGTAAGGGACCTGGCCGACATCGGAAAGGCCGTGTCCGCGCTTGTCATAAACGATAATTGCGTAGTCCCCAGCAAGACGCACGATCACATCGCGCCAGATTCGAAAGTCGGTGCCGAGCGAATTGGCAAAGACAATGACCGGCTTGTCGGCAGGTCCACCGATCAGCTGATAGTGGATGGCAATGTCGTTGATGCGGGCAAACTGCACGGCAAATCTCCTCTCTGCGTCAATCCCATTCAAGTCGTGGTCAACTTGATCGAATATCCCTCGCAGACCCGGGTTCAGATTGGATGTTTAATCTGGTTAGGTAAAATGATATTTCGTGGCATTTCGATAACTCTGGAGTTATGAGAGCATGATCGACAGTCGCGTCAAGTTTCGGCATCTGCAGACCTTTGTCGAGGTCGCACGCCAGAAAAGCGTGATGAAGGCTGCTGGATTGCTTAATGTCAGCCAGCCCGCGGTAACCAAGACGATCCGCGAGTTGGAAGAGGTGCTGGGCGTGGCGGTGTTTGAGCGCGACGGGCGCGGCATCAAGATTACCCGCTATGGCGACGTTTTCCTCCGACACGCGGGTGCAGCGCTGACTGCATTGCGCCAGGGCCTCGATTCTGTTTCGCAAGAGCGCTTCGGCGAGGCGCCACCGATCCGTATCGGGGCGCTGCCGACCGTATCGACGCGGATCATGCCACGCGCCATGGAGCTTTTCCTGAAGGAGAACACCTGGAGTCGCATAAAAATCGTCACGGGAGAGAACGCGGTGCTGCTCGAGCAGCTACGGGTTGGCGACCTTGATCTTGTCGTCGGGCGTCTTGCCGGTGCCGAAAAAATGGCCGGTTTCTCCTTCGAGCACCTTTACTCCGAGCAGGTCGTCTTTGCAGTCAGGGCCGACCATCCTCTGCTAAAGACCGGCCGGTCCCTGTTTACCAGTCTTGGCGAATACACAGTACTGATGCCGACGCGAGCCTCAATCATACGACCTTTTGTGGAGAGTTTCCTGATTGCCAACGGTGTTGCCAGCTTGCCAAACCAGATTGAAACTGTCTCAGACTCCTTCGGTCGCGCCTTCGTGCGATCGAGCGATGCCATCTGGATCATATCCACCGGTGTGGTCGCTACCGACATTGCCGACGGTTTGCTGGCGGTCCTGCCAATCGACACAAGCGAGACGAAAGGGCCCGTCGGCCTGACAATGCGCACGGACGCGATCCCCTCGTTACCACTGTCGATCCTCATGCAGACACTTCGTGAGGCTGCCGCAGACGTGCTGACGCACTAGCCTGTTCCACGTGCTGGCCCCGTGATATGTTCCTATGGTGCAACTGCGCGGGGGGAGCCTATGGGAAGTGCGGCGGCGTTACATGGAACCTGGCGAATGGTGTCCTGGAAACGGAGGATGGTTGCGTCCGGCATCGTTTCTGACGCAATGGGACCAGACCCGGTCGGCTTCCTGTCCTATCAGCCGGACGGTCGAGTAATGGCCGTCGTTGTGAGCCGCGAGCGGCCGGCCCTTAAGGGCGATATTCCGACCGACCATGAGAAGGTGGCTCTCTTTGACAGCATGCTGGCTTATGCCGGCACTTACACCTTCGAAAATGGTCGCGTTGTCCATCACGTCGATGCCAGCTGGAATCCGGCCTGGGGTGTCAGTGATCTGATCCGTCCGTTTTCCATCGACGGCAACAGGTTGGTCATCAGTGGTGCGCCGGGCATCGATCCGACATCTGGCGAGGAAGTCGTTTACGAACTCGAGTTTCGAAAGATCTGAGGCCGGGCGAGCAGCGGTGGGACGCATTAACCACCGCCGCTCTCCATGCACCCTTCCGTGGATGGCGGAAGGGGAGCTAGTAGGCAAGCCCGACGTAATTTTCTGCAAGCGCGGTCGAGGCTGCGCGTGAATGCGTAAGATAATCGAGTTCGGCTTCCTGAATCCTTTGGTCGAAGTCACCGGTCTCAGGGAACCGGTGCAACATCGTTGTCATCCACCAGGAAAAACGAACCGCCTTCCAGACCCGGGCGAGAGCGCTTCTCGAATAGGCGTCGATGCCTGCGCTGGAACCCTCCTGGAAGTATTCCATCAGGCCCGAAGAGAGATAATGCACGTCGCTCGCGGCGAGATTGAGACCTTTCGCGCCGGTTGGCGGAACGATATGAGCGGCGTCGCCAACCAGGAACATACGACCAAAGCGCATCGGCTCGGCAACGAAGGAGCGCAGGGGCGCGATCGATTTCTCAAAGGAGGGCGCTTTAACCAGCGCTTCCGCATGGTGTTTGGGCAGGCGCCGCCGCAGTTCGTCAAAGAAACGGTCATCGCTCCAGTTCTCGATTTTTTCATCCAGCGGACATTGGATGTAGTAGCGGCTGCGATGCTGCGAGCGCATGGAACAGAGCGCAAATCCTCGCGGGTGGTTGGCATAGATCAGCTCGTGATTGACGGGGGCAACCTCGGCAAGAATCCCAAGCCAACCGAAGGGATATACCTTCTCGAACGTGCGCAGAGAGTTTTGAGGAATCGCCTTTCGGCTTGCACCATGAAAGCCGTCGCAGCCGGCGATGAAATCGCAATCTAGGCGCTGGGTCGCACCGTCCTTCTCGAAGGTGACATAGGGGGCTTGCCCATCAAAGTCGTGCGGCTGGACATTGGCAGCTTCATAGACAGTCAGCGCCCCGCTGATCTCGCGCTGCTCCATCAGGTCGCGTGTGACTTCCGTTTGCCCATAGACCATAACGCGCTTGCCCCCGGTCAGCCCGAAAAGGTCGATGCGATGATCGCGCCCGCCAAAGGCAAGCGAAAACCCGTCATGCGGCAGGCCTTCGGCATGCATGCGCGCTCCCGCCCTTGCTCTGTCGATGAGGCCAACAGTTCCTTCCTCCAGGACGCCCGCTCGCACTCGACCGAGGATGTAGTCCTTTCCAACGCGGTCAAGGATGATGTTGTCGATGCCGGCCTCTGTCAGCAACTGGCCAAGCAAGAGCCCCGAGGGGCCGGAGCCGATGATGGCTACCTTTGTGCGCATGGTGTCCTCCCGCACTTGTCTTTTGCTAAATTCTGACGACACGCGGCTCAATCAACAATGGACAATTCCATCATGAAATTGCACTAATCGAACACTGGGATTGGGAGAGGAGAATGGCGAAGATCGTCCCGACCTATGAGCTCTACGGGGAGAATACTGGCCGAAAGCCGGATTTCTGGCTGCATTGTGAGACAATTCCATCTCGCAGCAGTTTGCATCACTGGGAAATCCGGCCGCACCGCCATGACAGTTTCTTTCAGGTATTGTACATAGATGGCGGTTCCGGCGAGGCGATGTTCGAAGGCATCTGGCGCCCAATCCAACCCAAATCAGTGATAACTATTCCTCCGGGCCTCGATCACGGATTTCGGTTTTCCAAGGACATTGACGGTTTCGTCGTCACCGTGCTGAGCTCCCATTTGAAGGCTGCTCCAGGCGATCGCAGCCGCCTCGGCGAATGGATGGCATCGCCGCATCTGACCACGCTCGACACGGACGACGAAGATGCGCGCTATGTCGCTGCTTGCCTCAAAAGGCTCGGAAACGAGTTTTCGCAACAGCGAGCTGGACGGAATGATCTGTTGGAGGCCTATCTCACGTCTGCGCTGCTGCTTACGGCGCGGCTCTCTTCAGCCGAAAGTCAGGATCAGGCGGCTTCCAATGAGAATGAGCGCCGGATGGAACTGCTTCACGGCCTGATCCAGCGGCATTTCAAGTCGCATGAGCCAGCCGTTTTCTATGCCAGGGCACTCAGTATCTCGCCTACTCACCTTAACCGGATCGTGCGTGCTACGACGGGCCAAGGAACGCACGAGCTGATCGCCCGCAAGCTTCTCGATGAGGCAAAGCGCGAACTTGTCTTCACATTCGGCAGCGTGCAAGAGATCGCTTTTCGGCTTGGTTTCACAGATCCGGCCTATTTCTCGCGCTTCTTTCTCAAGCAAGCGGGCCAGACACCCCGGGCTTGGCGCATGGCAGAGCGTGCCAAACTCGGCGTCTAACGAAGCACCAGACGCAGCGCCTTCTGCGTCTCCCTGAGCAGCGGCAGGTAGCGATCCGGCATCTCCACGGCAGGAGCGTGGGCGGCCGGCGCGCCGATGTTGATTGCCGCCACTGTTTGGCCGCGGTCATTTTCGACGGGAACTGCAATGGAACAAAGGCCAATTTCCAGTTCCTGGTCGATCACGGCATAACCCTGCTCGCGCACTCGCCGAAACTCCGTCAACAGGGCTTCCACATCGGTCTTGGTGTTTGGGGTATTTGGCTTCAGGTCGGTGCGGCTGAGGATTGCTCTGGCGTCGCCCTCCGGCAACGCTGCAAGCAGGACGCGACCCATCGAAGCACAGAATGCAGGCAGGCGGCTCCCAGGTGTCAAGTTGATCGACATGACACGACGCTGAGAGGCACGAGCGATGTAGACGATCTCTGTGTTGTCGAGCACGGATGCAGAAGCGCTTTGTCCCGCCCTCTCGGACAGCTGATCGAGATGCGGCTGGATAAGAACTGGCAGGGGAGTTGCCGAAAGGTAGGCGTGCCCGAGCCGCAGGATCTTTGGCGTCAGGGTGAAGAACTTGCCGTCATAGTCGGCATATCCGAGTTCTGCCAATGTCAGCAGCGATCGGCGCACCGTGGCGCGGTCGAGCCCGGTCAGCTTCGCGGCCTCGGCAATCGAAAGGCGCTGACGGGTCTCTTCAAAGGCTTCGATAACCTTCAATCCTCTGGCAAACCCACTGACAAAATCGGTTTCTCGCATGATCCGTCTCCTAACAACTCAGTTTGTGCGATATACGAACAAATGTCAAATAACGCACAAACTGTTTGACGACGGTTACAGTGAGGCGCTTATTGGCCGCCATTCCACCGCAGGATTACGGGAGGCCATATGGCGAAGATCGTATCGTTGAAGGAAGCCGTCGCTGAGAACATTAGGGATGGTGACACCGTCGCCATGGAAGGCTTCACCCATCTCATACCCTATGCCGCCGGCCACGAGGTGATCCGCCAGGGCAAGAAGGATCTCTATCTGATCAGGATGACCCCGGACATTCTTTACGACCAGTTGATAGGGGTGGGAGCTGCGCGCGGCATGAAATTTTCGTGGGGCGGCAACCCCGGTGTCGGCTCGCTCCACCGCTTCCGTGATGCCGTGGAAAACCAGTGGCCCCGCCCGCTGGAGATCGAAGAACACAGCCATGCCGCCATGGCCAACGCTTACGAGGCGGGCGCAGCAAACCTACCCTTCGCGACCCTGCGCGGCTACATCGGCGCTGACCTTCCCAAGGTCAACTTGAACATCAAATCCGTAACGTGCCCATTCACGGGCGAAGTTCTGGCGGCCGTTCCAGCCATTCGCCCCGATGTCACAATCATCCATGCATTGCGCGCCGATCGTAGGGGTAATGTCCTTCTCGAAGGTATTGTCGGCGTACAGAAGGAGGCTGTTCTTGCTGCCCGACGCTCGATCGTGACAGTCGAGGAAATTGTCGACGACCTCAATCCACCTTCGCCGAACTCTGTCGTACTGCCGAGCTGGGCGGTCACCGTCGTCGCACTGGTTCCAGGCGGGGCTTTCCCCTCCTATGCACAAGGCTACTATCCCCGCTCGAACACCTTCTACATCGCATGGGACGAGATCGCACGTGATCGCGACGTCTTCCAGAAATGGATCAACGAAAACGTCATGCAGGCGAGCCCAGAAGACTTCGCCAAGCATGCGAAGAAGGCGTGAGGAGACCCCCGATGAGCGATTTTTCCCCCACTGAAATGATGACGATTGCCGCAGCGCGCGCGCTGACCAACGACGACGTCTGCTTTGTCGGCATCGGCGCGCCGTCGGCTGCCTGCAATGTCGCAAGACTGACCCATGCGCCGGATATCACGCTAATCTATGAAAGTGGCACGGTTGGAACCAAGCCCGACGTGCTTCCGCTATCCATCGGTGATGGCGAGCTTTGCGACACCGCGCTGTTTACCGTGTCCGTGCCGGAGATGTTTCGTTACTGGCTCCAGGGCGGCCGGATAACCACTGGCTTTCTCGGCGGCGCGCAAATCGACAGGTTCGCCAATTTGAACACGACGGTGGTCGGACCATACGACCATCCGAAAGTCCGCTTGCCAGGTGGGGGCGGAGCACCGGAAATCGCAAGCAACTGCGGACAGATCTTCATCACAATGGCTCTCTCCAAGCGTGGTTTTGTCGAGAAACTGCCGTTTATCACCTCCATGGGGCACGGCGAGGGCGGCAATCACCGCGAGCGCCTCGGCATGAAAACGAAAGGGCCAACCCGTGTCATCACCGATCTCTGCATCTTAGAACCGGATCCAGTGACAAAAGAGCTCACCGTTGTCTCGATCCATCGCGGTGTCGACCGAGAGCAGATTGTTGAAAATTGCGGCTGGGCAATCAAGTTTGCTGACCAACTCATTGAGACGCCGGTTCCGACCGAAACCGAGCTTGCGACACTGCGCGACATCAATGCTCGCACCAAGAAGGCCCATCAGGGCGACAAGGAGGCCGCATAAATGGCTGATGCATATATCTGCGACTATGTCCGCACTCCGATCGGCCGCTTCGGAGGCGCATTGTCAGCCGTTCGTGCAGACGATCTCGGCGCAGTGCCGCTCAAGGTTCTGATCGATCGCAACGCGAAAGTCGATTGGGAAGCAGTTGACGACGTAATCTTCGGGTGCGCCAACCAGGCCGGCGAGGATAACCGCAACGTCGCCCGGATGTCGTCTCTGCTTGCAGGGCTGCCCGTCTCTGTATCCGGCACGACGATCAATCGCCTCTGCGGCTCAGGCATGGACGCGGTCATCGCCGCTGCCCGAGCAATCCGTTCGGGTGAGGCCGAACTGATGATCGCAGGCGGAGTCGAAAGCATGTCCCGTGCGCCTTTTGTTATGCCAAAAGCCGAGACGGCCTATTCACGCAATGCCGAGATCTACGATACGACGATTGGCTGGCGCTTCATCAATCCGTTGATGAGGAAGCAGTACGGGGTCGATTCCATGCCAGAGACCGGCGAGAACGTCGCGGAGGCTTACAGGATCTCGCGAGAGGATCAGGACGCATTTGCCGTCCGCAGTCAGGCAAAGGCCGCAGCCGCACAGGAAAACGGTCGACTGGCAATGGAGATCACGTCCGTTGCCATCGCCCAGCGAAAGGGTGATCCCGTCGTCGTGGAAAGGGACGAACATCCGCGCGCTACCACGATGGAGGTGCTAGCCAAGCTCTCCACGCCCTTCAAGAAAGAGGGGGGCACAGTGACAGCCGGCAATGCCTCCGGCGTCAACGATGGGGCTGCTGCTCTCGTGATCGCGAGCGAGGATGCCGCAAGGAAGCATGGTCTAACGCCAATTGCACGCATTTTAGGGGGCGCAACTGCCGGCGTGCCCCCACGCATCATGGGCGTTGGTCCAGTCCCCGCATCGCGCAAGCTGATGTCTCGCCTCGGCATGACGCAGGACCAGTTCGACGTCATAGAGCTCAACGAAGCCTTCGCATCGCAGGGCCTCGCTGTTTTACGCGAGCTCGGGATCGCCGACATCGATCCACGTGTGAACCGAAATGGTGGCGCGATTGCGCTTGGCCATCCGCTTGGCATGTCAGGCGCAAGAATCACGGGAACAGCCGCTCTAGAACTGCGGGAAACCCGTGGACGCTATTCGCTTTCAACCATGTGCATCGGGGTAGGGCAGGGGATTGCCATCGCGCTCGAACGCGTCTGAACCAAGTGTGAAAACGAAAACGGCGTGGGATTTTCACGCCGTTTGATTGCCCATGTAGACTCACGGCATTAGTTGGCCGCCGTTGACCTCAATGATCTGGCCGGTGACGTAGCCTGACAGCGTTGGGGACGCAAGGAAGAGATAGGCCCCGACGCAATCCTCCGGTGTTCCGACGAAGCCCATCGGAATGGATTTGCGCTGCAACTCCATCTGTTCGTCGTTGGTATATCGCTCGTGAAACGGCGTGGCTATAACCCCAGGGGCGACCGCATTGACCCTGATGCGGTCAGGAACAAACTCCTTGGCATGGCCTCGGGTGATGGTCGAAACAAAGCCCTTCGACGCTGCATAAAGCACGGCGCCATTGCCACCCCCGTTGCGCGCCGCAATCGAGGTCGTATTAATAATGAAGCCACCCTGCTTCTTTAGCCAGGGATGGGCAGCGCGCGTCGCAGCAAGAACGGAGCGAGCGTTGAGATCCATCACCTTCATGTAGTGCTCGTCTGAGTACTCAGCCGTTGGCTTGCGACCGAGCATCCCACCGGCATTGTTTACGAGGCCATCGAGATGACCAAAGGTTCGGGCCGTTTCCTCAACAACTCGTTCCGTTTCCCCCTCCTTCGACACGTCGCCATGCACCACATGCACTGAGCCCCCTGCCGCGCGAATTTCTTCAGCAAGTGCTTCAGCAGGTTCCCGGCTTGCGTTGTAGTGAATGCCGACCTTCATGTCCTGGGCGGCAAAGGCGCGGGCCAGTGCCGCGCCAATGCCTGTCGATGCTCCGGTGATCAGGACCGCCCTACCGGCAAGGTCGGGGATCTTTATGGATGCAAGCGTTTGAGCAAGATTTGCCATGGCAGTGGATAGCCTCGAGGAGTGTCACGGGACGGAGAGTGCGAGTTCGAGAAAGCTTATCAGCCTAGATCGACCGCGGGCAATGCCTATCGGTTACGGCACGAGATCGAGTTCCGGATATTGTCTGAAAATGCCGTCCTCGCTGAATGGAAGCCTTCGTTTTGAATTCAGGTAAGCCTTAATGTTTGGGCGCTTTGCTACTTCACCATGTAATGCCATCAGTGCAGGATAATCACCCACAACGCTTCCCATTGCTTTCGGAAAGGCATATCGCAGGCCCTCGATGACCTGAAACAATGATAGGTCGACGTAGCTGATCGCATCACCAACAGCGTGGCGGGGGCCTCGAGGGTTTTGTTGCAATACCTGCTCGAAGTAGCCAAGAAACCTCGGTATGCGATCTCGGACGAAGGCTCCAGCACGCGCCTTGGCCGCATCTTTCTGATCCTCGTAGTAAAGTGATGTCGAGATCGGGTGATGGGTGTCATGCACCTCTGCCACAAGATCGGTGATCGTCAATTGCAGGCCGTTTGCGACATGACGCAGTCTTTCACTCTCTGGCAAAAGGCCATGCTTTGCCCCGAGATAGAAGAGGATATTGGCAACGTGGGAGATAATCATGTCTCCATCCCTGAGGAAGGGTGGTGCAAAGGGGATCTGGGGTTCGTCTTTGCTCCTCATCAGCTCCAACATGGCACCAGTACCCATCCCACGTCCGGTCTGTCTGGCGACATCGATGTAATCTGTCTGAGATTCTTCAAGCGTCAGTCGGACGAACTCACCTCGCCCCTGAATTCCATCCCAATAGTAGAGTTCATATGCCATAGGACCCTCCCGCCGGCTTGCAAAAACTTGCCCGATGCAGCAGATCAGCGATCGTTGTCTTTACTTTATGGGACACATACCTTTTCGCCAACATAGGCCACCAACCATTGATGCTGTCCCAGCTTCCTTGCGCTGTCGCATCCGCCGGCACCCGCGAACGACCAACCCGAGCTATTTGCGATAATATTTGCGAGACACAGCCAGTACCTTGGTGAGGGCAGACAGGCTCAATGAGCCTGTAGACCGTGTTTCGCGGAACAAAAGCGCGACCATATGATCGACCGCATAAATAAGGATAAGGGCGAGGATCAGGTATGCTATTGCGGCCACGACGACAACGGTCATTTCCGCCTCACACGGGCGTGATTAGGATGTAGCAACTCGCTACGACCAACGAGACCAGGATAGCGTCGAAATAGGCTCTGCTCATTGCAAATCTCCCACTGCCGCTATGAACAAGCGAGCGAGAGTTTCGTTCCATCGCGGCTAGCCACGAAAGTGCTTTTTCTGCAAGGCCAGAGCTTGACGCGCTCATCTGACATTTTCCCCCTGAAGCGTCCTTTGCGCTTCCTCGAAGACTACTAGTACAGAAGCAATGCAATCATGTGACGAAGGGCGTCACAGTGGACGCCCCTAGCATCCGCCATCACGCAGATTTGTGGCTGGCTGTCTTTTTGGCCGAGGAAGCCTTGGCTGCACCATTTGTTTTTGGACTGGAAGCCGCGCGCTTGCGTGTCTTGACCTCCTTGCCATCCACCGATGCGGCGGACCCTTCCAGCGCCCGACGCTCGGCCAACGCCTGTTCCCAATGTGCGAAATCCCGCCCGCTTGGCCGACCTTCCTCTTCCCAAAGCGCGTAGGCGCGCTTCTTTATCCACTGTTCTTGAGTTTCCGTCATCGCCGATCTCCAGTCAGATAATGCCCGTGGTCTAACGCGATACCGATTGCCAGAGTTCCAGAGGATGGACGCTGTTTCAAGCGTTTTTTGACACACTGCAAAAAGAAATTCTGCGCCGCAGCATTCGGTGCTGAACGTCCGGCCGTATTTGCGGTGGGAGAGTTATGTCATGCTGAGAAAGATGGGTAACCTCGCGCTTTGCGCGCACGATTGAACGCCGCAGCTTTAGCGTTATAGTTTAGCTCAATGTTTTATCTCATATCGACCTATTGGCCACACATTCTATTCGTTGTTTCGCTTGCCATGGGCGCCGTGGCAGCGATCCACGCGGCCATGACCAAGGAGGAGGTGCGCGCTGCGATTGGCTGGGTTGGCGTCATCATCCTTTCGCCGATAATTGGGGCCTTGCTTTATGCGATCGCAGGCATCAACCGGATACGAAGGGCGTCACTCAGCCTGAGGCGCGACGCGCTGATCCCGGAAGCGGACCTCGACGAGCTGGAAAGCTTCGACGCTGACACCGAAATCGTCATCAGCGGATTTGGCCGTCGTTTCGCCGCGCTCCAGACGCTTGGCGATCGGGTTGCCCGCAACCCGCTCGCAACCGGCAATACGATCGACATGTTGGAGACCGGTGACGACTGCTATGCGGCAATGAAGGCCGCAATCGACGGTGCTGAGCGAAGCGTCCTCCTCGAAACCTACATCTTTGACCGTGACCCGATCGGGCTTAGGATCGCCGACGCGCTGATAGCAGCGGCAAAACGCGGGATAGAGGTGCGCGTTTTGATCGACGCCGTCGGCGCACGCTATTCTGTGCCAAGCATTCTCGGTTATCTTTCCGATGGCGGCGTTACCGTGTCTGTTTTCAACGGAAACGTCATCATGGGATTGCGTCTGCCCTACGCGAACCTGCGCACCCACCGCAAGATTCTCATCGTCGACGGTCGCATCGCGCTGACTGGCGGCATGAACATCCGGGCAGGCTTCACACGCGAAATAGCAGGAGAAAACTTCGCTCGGGACACCCATTTCAGTGTGACAGGGCCGGTTGTCGCCGATCTCTTCAACGTCGCGGCAGAGGACTGGCGCTTCACCACGGGCGAGATCCTGCAGGGCGAAGCTTGGCGGACTGCGATGCCTGAGCGACAGCCAGGCGATCCTGTCCTCATGCGAGTAGTGGCATCCGGGCCGGATAGAAGCATCGAGACGAGCCACAAGATGCTGATGGGCGCGTTTTCCATAGCGCGCAAGTCGATCCGTATCATGTCGCCCTATTTCTTACCTGATCGTGAGTTGATCAGTGCACTTTCGACGGCGGCGCGACGTGGCGTCGAGGTCGATATCGTGGTTCCTTCCGTCAACAACCTCGTGCTGGTCGATCGGGCAATGACTGCTCAATTTGATCAGATTCTCAGCAGTTACTGCCGCATCTGGCGCTCCAGCGGCGCCTTCAGCCACTCCAAGCTACTGTCGATCGACGGTGTCTGGTCCTATGTCGGATCGTCCAACCTCGACCCTAGATCGCTACGGCTGAACTTCGAGATCGACCTAGAAGTACTAAACGAAGGGTTTGCCAACGAAATTGACGAGCATATCGACGGGGCCATCAAATCAGCATCGCCGGTCACGCTACAGGGGCTGCGCGCGCGACCTTTCCCCGTACGGCTCCTCGAGAAGGTTCTCTGGCTTGGATCGCCTTACTTGTAGCGGATTTCTAGGGTTAAGACATGGCAACTTTCGATGCCCGGTCTATAATCCGATACGAACCTCTTCGATCAACGGAGCGCCCGCGAACTCCGATGCATGCCAGAAAAGATAGCCTGCCAGCCAATATTCTTGCATCGATCCGCAATCGAAAAAAGCGGTTGGATGGAGCACATTCCGAGGAGAAACCGCGGTCAGCCGGAACCCTAATAGCCTCCTACAATGTCCACAAATGCGTTGGGAATGACCGGCGCTTCGACCCCGAGCGCACCAGCCGGGTTATCCACGAAATCAACGCTGACGTCATCGCGCTGCAGGAAGCTGACACCCGATTTGGCGAGCGCACCGGCATCCTGGATCTCGGTCGTCTGGAGCGTGAGACCGGTTTGATTCCGGTACCCATCAATGGCATGGCGAAGGCACACGGCTGGCACGGCAATGTCGTGCTATTCAAAAAAGGGTTGGTCCGCGACGTTCACCAGATCAATTTGCCAGGCTTGGAGCCACGAGGTGCGCTTGTCGCCGAGCTCGATCTAGAGAGCGGCGGAGCCTTGCGCATCATCGCTGCGCATTTCGGCTTGCTTCGTCATTCGCGCGCCCAGCAGGCCAAGATGCTGGTCGAACTGATGGCCAAGAAGAGCGAGGTTCCGACTATCCTGCTCGGTGATCTAAATGAATGGCGGCTGGGCGATCGTTCATCACTGCATACGTTCCAGTCCGCATTTGGCCCGCAGCCCCTCGCAGTACCGAGCTTTCCCGCGCGACTTCCCGTCCTTGCCCTCGATCGCATCATGGCAAACCGCAAGGGCGTCGTGACGGCAGTCGAGGCCCATGACACGCCGCTTGCCCGCGTCGCTTCCGATCACCTTCCGGTCAAGGCCGTGGTCAATCTCAAGCGGGTGGAGGAGTTGAACACGAAGAGCTAGCCGCCACCCTACACTCTGACGCCAGGGCCATCATCGGGGTCACCAAGCCTTGACACTGCCTGCGGGCATGGCAGGTTCAGGCATCGAACAGATGCCTTGTGCTAGGAGGTTGCGTGGTGCTTGTGGCTGAGGTTTTACGAAAAAAGACTGGCGTGTTGCGTGGGCTTGGATCAGCAACGCTAGCCTCGATGTCGACAGGGGTGATGGCCAGCGTCGCTCTCGGCATCGCCGTCGGGTTCTTGCAGAACCCAGCCTTGGCAGAGGAGCCGCCACCACAGACGCAGGTCTCAAAAGAACAAGTCCGCAAGCTCGTCGAAACATGGGAGCAGCGCTACACCACAGCTGACAGCCTGCGCAAACGACGTGAAGCCTTCGAAGACCTTATGGAGTCAACCCCGGAACCGACCCGTGTGCAAATCAAGCCAGTCGATGCCGGTGGTGTCGATGCACAACTCATTTGGCCAGCAAGATTGCACCATCCGCTCGGAAGACGAGCCATCCTCTATATTCACGGAGGCGGGTTCTACAGTGGTTCGTTGCGAACGCACAGGGCAATAGCTGGGTCGCTGGCCAAGGCCGCATCAGCCGACGTGCTTCTGATCGACTACCGGCTCGCGCCCAACGACAAATACCCGGCTCAGATCGATGATGCGCTGAGCGCGTATCGTTGGTTGCTAGATTCTGGATACGAAAGCGACAACATAGTACTCATTGGCGAATCCGCTGGTGGGAACCTGGCAATAGAGGCCACGCTACGACAAATGCGTGTGAGCGGGCCGCTACCAGCGGCCGTGATCGCAATGAGCCCCATCACCGATCTGGCCGCCACGGGTAGATCGTTTACTACAAACGCCGCCACTGATCCGTTGATTGATCCAGCTGGACTCGACCTCATCCGCAAGGCCTATCTGGGAACACGCTCGCCCGTCGATCCCATGGTTTCACCCCTTTATGCCGACCTGACAGGATTTCCACCATTGTTGATGCAGGTGGGTGGAAGTGAAGCGCTCTTGGACGACACCCTCCGGCTAGCAGACAACGCACGCAAGGCGGGTGTCGATGTGACAACGGAGATCTGGCCAGGCATGATTCATCAGTGGCAACTCTTCCCGTTCTGGCTTGATGACGCGCGACAATCGAACCAGCGCGCGGCGGAATACGCGATCAAGCACTTTGCGGACAAGCCGCAGCGATAGGTCATGTTAATGAGGCTCGTTCCATATAGCTCGCCACGAACAGGTCTCACGACGTCGCGGCTCAGTGCCATCAAATAGTGATAGACGCCGGGTGAGCATCGAATATGTGGAGCTGCACCAGCCGACTGCCACGAGATGACTTAATTCATGATGGCTAAGGACTTCGATCCGCTGTCCGCAAGGCCTTTAGGCATTGGGGGACTGACGAAGCCGAATTGATCTAATAGCCCAACGCCATTCCGTCCTTGCGGTGGTCCGATCCCCCAAACAGGATTCCGCGATCCCAATCGATCCTGATCGCCTGTGCGCCGCCGATCGCAACGCGCGGTGGCTGGACCTTAAAGCCGCGCCGTTCCAGTTCGCTGCCAAGGCGAGTACGCATGGCTTCCTCGACCTCCACCGACCGTGTGGCGGGAAGTGGAAAAACGCGCGGTAGATCGATGGCGGACTGAAGGTCGAGACCGTAGTCATATATCCGGGACAGAAGATGCGCGTGGCCCATTGCCTGGTAGTGCCCCCCCATAACTCCGAACGGCATGACGACGCGCCCGTCTTCAGCAACCATTGCCGGGATGATCGTATGCATGGGGCGCTTTCGCGGCCCAATTTCGTTGGGATGACCCGGCGTGAGCGAAAAACCTTGGCCGCGATTGTGAAACAGCACGCCAGAGCGGGGCGCCATCAGCCCGCTGCCGTAGGAACTGAAGAGCGAGTTGATGAGGCTGACCACATTGCGATCGCGATCCACGACGCAGAGATAGACCGTATCTTTGTGCTCAACGGTATCGAGCGACGGCAGCGGCTCGCTCGTCCGATCGAGGGAAATAGTGCCGGCGAGGTGATCAGCAAGCGCGTCTGAGAGCATGTGTTCGACGCCGCTCCCCGAAGTGGCCGGATCGGAAACCATCGCATCGCGAGCCGCATAGGCCAATCGTGTTGCCTCGAGCAGGAGGTGCAGATCATCGGCGTCATAGGGGTCCGAAGACAGCGAGAAACGTGAGAGAATGTTCAAGATTAGGAGGGCGACGATCCCCTGACCATTCGGTGGGCACTCGTAGATCGTTCGGCCGCGATAGATCGAAGAGATGGGCTCCACATACTCTCCTTCTGCATCGCAGAAATCGTCGAGTGTGTGGTGCCCTCCCAATCCGCGTAGATGCTCAACCATATCCTTTGCAATTGCGCCCCGATAGAAGGCGTCCCTGCCATCGTGCGCGATCGCGTTCAGGGTCTCTGCGAGCAAGGGCTGGCGCTGGACATAGCCAACCGTCGGCGCCTCACCCTCAACCAGGAACGTGGCCCGTGCGGTGAAATCACCTGCCAGGAGATCGCGCTGTTGGCTTAGGTCGGTAGCAACACGGGGGGTTAATACGTACCCCTCTTGTGCCATCGCGATTGCCGGCTGAAGTACCTCAGCCATCTGCATGCGGCCGAAGTCGCGTAAAAGGCGGCACCAGGCATCGACCCCGCCAGGAACCGTAACGGCATGGGGAGACGATCGTTCGATCGCCGTCACACCTTCACCTCTCAACGCTTCGCGCGTTAGCGAGATCGGTGTCTTGCCCGATCCATTGTAGGCGCGAATATCAGTAGCCCCTCGCATTGATATCATTGCGAAGCAGTCCCCTCCGATACCGGTCGATCCCGCTTCGACCACCGACTGTATCGCAACGGCTGCCACCGCTGCGTCGACGGCGTTGCCTCCTGCCTTCATGATCTCCACGGCCGTCAGCGTTGCGAATGGATGCGAAGTCGCTGCCATTCCGTGACGTGCGACAGCCAGCGACCGGCCCGGAACCTCGAAGTTACGCATAACGCTCACCTAAACCTTCCTATCCACCGGCTTACTAGCGCCCCGGCAACCGTACAAGCAACTTCGGCTAAAGTGCTTATTGCTGCGGCAGCGTCGAGCCCGGAAGAGCGACTAAAATCGGGTTCGAGAACAATTGCGATGCTCAGGCGGATGGGGAATACAGAGAGCGTCGAATTTGAAAATGGGATGTTCTTATCCTTGCCTCAATTAAGCAGGCTCCCGAGCCGTAAGACCAGTCTCCTGTCGAAGAGATGACCCCTCTCGAACATCCATTTCAAGGCCTCTGTGCTGGTCCAAGCGCGCTTGTAGGGGCGCACGCTTGTAAGAGCATCAAATACGTCGCAGACAGTGCATATGCGAATTGGGAGACTCAGTCGGTCGGCTCGAAGGCCAAGTGGATAGCCACTTCCGTCAAGCGCTTCGTGGTGAAATCGGCAGATTTCAAGAATGAGATCAGAGACCTCTGGATACCGCTTGAGTAGCTGATAACCCCTCTCAGGATGGCTGCGCACTATATGACGCTCGGCTTCCGTTAGTTTTCCGACCTTGTTGAGGATGGGGTTGGGTATCAGCAGTTTGCCAACGTCATGCAACAGTCCGGCAATGGTTAGCTCTCTAGTCGTTTCCTCTCCAAGGTCAGAGAGATGGCCAAGTCCCGTCATCAGCCCGCTGACTGCGAGCGAGTGAACATAGGTTCCCTCGTCCTTCGTCTTCAAACGCGTGACTTCGGCCAGAACAGGCGGCGAAAGGCGAATGGAAGTCGCAATACTTCTAGCCGCAGGGGCAAATCTATCGATATCAAACTTGCCTGATTTGATATGGCTAAAACCTTCCCGCAGGGTTGCTGCTGCATGAGATATTGCGTGTTGGATTTGGGAGCGCTTTTCCCCTTCACGTAAAGGAACTGAAGGGTTGACGTCGTCCAGCCGGCGGCCAACAGGCACGCCGCAGTCAATCCTGCTCCTTTCGGGATTGACGAGAACGTTTTCGGCGGACGAGGCGAGTATGGTTCGCAGGTCGGTATCCGTTTCGAGCAGGAAGCGTCGTCCGGAGAATTCCAGATCCGCGCATTCCACCGATTCGATATACATTCCCTTACGAAGTAGGGACTTTGGAATACGCAGAACCACGCTAAGTGACCCCTCACTTCTGCTGATCCATTCTCCTGGTACGCCTTTATCTAGTATCTATTGTCTAATGAACTCCTTACGTGCCGTGAGTGATTTAAGCGAAGCTAAGAGACTGCGTGACGACAGCGGCGGGAGGGCAGGCAGACACAAATGCGCATTGGGTTATGCGGCTTCGGGTTTGAGCCTGTCTCCTAAGGGATCGTTGAGCAGGAATTCCGCTTCTGGACACATTGTTCTGGATGTCGATGGCCGTCACCGATGAACGCCGGCTCAGCCTACCTGGAAAGGTGGAAGGCGTTATGAGACCGCTAAAAAACGCTGCCCAAAGGCGAGGTTATCTGAGACAATCGGGAAGGGAGGATTGCGTCTACGGCTCATTTGATCGGTTTTTGAACCGGTTTTCGTCGGAACATCCTTGGATCCTGCCCGGCCTGCAGCGGTGAGCCGGCTGTCGGCAAGCATTTAGCGAACACTTTTCACTGTTCAGCGAACGCGAGCCAGGAGCACTGCACATGGTAACGTGGAAACCCGATCCAAGCTTTTATCCATCGCCACGAATGGCTATGAAGGCCTCACCAGAAACGATAGCCTACGTCGTCGCCTTCGATCCGGCACGAGCGGTTGCCGACCAGCTGGCGGTTGTGGATGTCGACCCGAAGTCGCGATCATACGGACAGATCGTAAATACTCTCGCGATGCCGAATGTTGGCGATGAACTGCACCATTTTGGCTGGAATGCCTGCTCGTCCTGCCTGTGCCCGAACGCGCCACACCCTCACGCCGAGCGTCGCTATCTGGTCCTGCCCGGGCTGAAATCCTCGCGGATCCATATCGTCGACACCAAGCCGGATGCCAGGAGCCCGTCCATCTTCAGAGTTATCGAGCCTGCCGAAGTTGTTGAACGCTCAGGCTACTCCCGACCCCACACGGTCCATTGTGGCCCTGAGGGGATCTATGTTGCCGCGCTTGGCAATGCAGAAGGCAAAGCTCCGGGCGGCATTTTTCTGATGGATCACGAGACCTTTGAGGTCCGCGGTCAGTGGGAAATGGATCGGGGACCACAACAACTATCCTATGACGTCTGGTGGCACCTTGGCCATGATACACTTGTTACCAGCGAGTGGGGTTTACCGGACACCTTTGAAAATGGTCTGATCCCGGACATTTTACTCGGCGCGAAATACGGACGCCGCCTGCATTTTTGGGATTTGCACAAGCGCAAGCACCTCCAGACGATCGATTTTGGAGATAAGTATCAACTCGTTTTCGAACTGAGGCCCGCGCACGATCCAACGAAGGCCTACGGGTTCGTCAACTGCGTGCTCAATCTCGATGACCTCTCGTCCTCAATTTGGGTCTGGCATCGCGATGGCGCGAAATGGGGAGTGACGAAGGTGATCGACATCCCTGCCGAGCCGGCAGATGCCGAAAGTTTGCCGCCACTGCTAAAAGGTTTTGGTGCTGTGCCGCCACTCGTCACCGATATTGACCTTTCGATGGATGACAAGTTTCTCTACGTGTCCTGCTGGGGAACCGGCGACCTGCGACAATACGATGTGTCAGACCCCTTCAAGCCGAAGCTGACAGGCAAGGTCAGGATCGGTGGAATCGTCTCGCGTGCGTCGCACCCGGCGGCGAAGAATGGAGCGCTGAACGGCGGCCCGCAGATGGTCGAAATCAGCCGGGACGGTCGCCGCGTCTACTTCACAAACTCACTATACGGGGCAATCGACGAACAGTTCTATCCCGATGGTATCTCGGGCTGGATGGCAAAGCTCGACGTCGGCGACGACGGCGGCATTGCCTTTGATGAGAAGTTCTTCGTCGAATGGCCGAAGTCGCATCGCCCGCACCAGGTTCGCCTCCAGGGCGGAGATTGCTCGTCAGATTCCTATTGTTTTCCCTAGGGAACGGTGAGGCGCCGATGGATGAACTTTGGCCTTGGATCCTGCTGGCGGGTTTGGGCGCCTTTCATGGTCTCAATCCCGCGATGGGATGGTTATTTGCGGTGGCTCTGGGCGTTCACCGGCAGAGCACCGCAGCGGTAATTCAAGCTGTGCCTGCCATCGCCCTTGGCCATGCGGTGTCGGTAGCGGCGGTGGCCGGCGCCCTGATCGCTGCCGGCCTTTTTGTGGATCAGGATGCAGTGCGAACTGCAACAGGAGCGGCTCTCGTTGCGTGGGCCATCTGGCACTATGTCTTCGGACACCGGCGCCGCGTTCGCATCGGAATGCGTGTGGGCCTTGCCGGCCTTGCCTTCTGGTCGTTCTTAATGGCCACCGCGCACGGGGCAGGGTTAATGGTCCTGCCTGCACTGATGCCCCTTTGTCTAACAGAATCGCCGTTGCGCGAAACGACGGGGTCAGCGGCGATGACGCTCGCAGCGATCGGTGTTCATACGCTTGCCATGCTGACGGCCACGAGTATTGCTGCCTTGGCGGTCTATCGCTGGATCGGGCTCGAGATATTGCGTAGCGCCTGGATCAACGTGGATGTCATATGGACGCTCGTACTGCTTTGCACCGGTTTTGGCCTACTTCTTTACTGACTGCGAAACCCGCGGCGACCTGCCGATGAAGTGAGCACATCGGGGACGGCGACGCCACCGGTTGGCGTGCAGATCTTAAAATCGCTGTTGCTCGCGACCGCAGATGCTTGCCGGATTTGGCCTGCGGGATGTCTAGCGCTGCCAGCCAATCAAATTCACCACAGACGACGGACCGCACGTGCTCGAAGTCCTTTTGCCAAGTGCATCACTTCACAAGGCAGAACGGGCGGCAAATATCTAGCGCGCCCTTGACGATTTCCACGCTTTGAGAAATGCTAAGATGTCAGACCAATTCACAGGTCGACTGCCTAATAAGAAACTTGGGGAACCATGAAGGCATCAAGCAGCGATAGGCCGGCCTTGCGGCCGCTACCGGCATTCGATCGGGCACGCCAGGTCACCGACGCCTTGGCGGACTACGTTCAGAGTGCCCAACTGAAGGCCGGTGACCGCCTGCCGGCGGAACGCGAACTAATGTCGGCGTTGATGGTCGGCCGTTCGACGATCCGCGAGGCGATTCGTCATTTTCAGGCACTCGGCGTCATCGAAACCCGCAAGGGCAGCGGAACTTATCTGCTGAAACCGGTTTCCAAGGCAACGATCCATATGCCGTTGTCGCTTGACACCGGCCACCTGCGCGATGCGCTGCTACAAACGCTCGAGGTGCGCCGAGGCATAGAATGCGAAGCCTGCATGGTCGCTGCGAGAAAACGGACGGAGAACGATCTCGTTCTCATCGAAAGTAACCTCAACGAGATGGAACGCGTCCACATCGAGAAGGGGACATCCGGACCGGAAGACCTTGCCTTCCATCTCGCCATCTACGACGCGACTCACAACCCGCTCTTTCGTCAGCTTCTCGAACAAATGCGCGAAACCTTTTGGCAATTTTGGGAACACCCATTCGAGCGAGAGGATTTCGCCCGTCGCTCTTTCCCATTTCACCGTACGCTGTTTAACGCGATCGCTGCCCGTGACGTCGAAGCTGCACGGGAAGAGACACTTAAAATCCTCGAGGTTGTCGAGGAAGATATCAAGGAAATGTCCAAATGAATAACGGCGCAGACGCGTTCGATCTTGCTTCGCTTATCACTGCACACGACGAAGGAAACTTCGCAGAGGCGGTCGTCCCGCCAATTTTCCAGACGTCGCTTTTCACATTCTCCGACTATGACGACATGATTGCCTCCTATCGAGGCGAGAAAGTGCGCCCAATCTATACGCGTGGTCTCAATCCAACCGTTCGCATGTTCGAGGAAATGCTCGCGAAACTTGAGGGGGCCGAGGATGCGCTGGGCTTTGCAAGCGGCATGGCTGCAATCTCGTCTGCTGTGCTGTCCTTCGTTGAGCCGGGCGACCGGATCGTCGCAGTCAAGCATGTTTATCCTGACGCCTTCCGCCTCTTCGGAACAATCCTGAAGCGCATGAAGGTCGAGGTGACCTATGTCGACGGCCGCGACGAGGAAGCCGTCGCCAAGGCACTGCCTGGCGCCAAGGTCTTTTACATGGAAAGCCCGACGAGTTGGGTAATGGAGGCCCATGACGTCGGTGCGCTCGCAGCGCTTGCCAAAACTCATGGCGTCGTCAGTATGATCGACAACAGCTGGGCAAGTCCCTATTTTCAACAGCCGATCTCACTCGGGGTCGATATCGTCATCCATTCCGCTTCGAAATATCTTGGCGGTCACAGCGATGTTGTCGCCGGTGTGGTCGCCGGCTCAAAAGAGATGATCGCTCGCATCAAGGCGGAGGCCTACCCCTATCTTGGCGGTAAACTCTCGCCGTTTGATGCATGGCTCCTGATCCGTGGCCTGCGAACCTTGCCGATCCGCATGCGGGCGCACGAAGCGGCTGCAATGACGATCGCCAAGCGCCTGCAGGAACTTGATGTAGTGGAAACGGTATGCCATCCGGGCCTTACCAACCGCCTGCCCGCTGGGCTGAACGGCACGTCGGGCCTGTTCTCCTTCATATTCCGCGAGGGCGTCGATATCCGCGCCTTCGCCGATCACCTCAAGCTCTTCAAACTGGGAGTGAGCTGGGGTGGGCATGAAAGCCTGATCGTACCAGGCGAGGTCGTCCTTCAGCAGAAGGCTCAACCGAATTCCGCGCATACCTTTGGGATCCATGCGCGGTCCGTACGCCTTCACGTCGGCCTCGAAGGAACAGAGGCTCTGTGGAAGGACATCGAGGCGGCACTGGCGGTCGCCTCTTAAGTTCGAAACCTTTAAAAACCTGAAAAGGGGGAGCAAGCATGAAACGACTGATCACAGCCACACTACTCGCCACGATGATGGCCGGAACGGCGCTCGCCGATACCACGCTGAAACTGGTCGAGGTCATCACCAGCCCTGAACGCACCGAAACGCTGAAGTCAATCGTCGGCAAATTTGAGGCTGCCAACCCCGGCACCAAGGTCGACATCATCTCGCTGCCCTGGAACGAAGCTTTCCAGAAATTCGCAACGATGGTTTCCGCGGGCGACACGCCAGACGTCATCGAAATGCCCGACACCTGGCTTTCGCTCTATGCCAACAATGGCATGCTCGAAAGCCTTGAGCCTTACCTTGCCAAGTGGGAGCACACCAAGGGCCTGACACCGCGCGCGCTCGAACTCGGACGCGACGTCAAGAACACCGCGTACATGCTGCCCTATGGTTTCTACCTGCGCGCGCTGTTTTACAACAAGAACCTCTTCAAGGAAGCTGGCGTTTCCGAACCGCCAAAGACCCTGGACGAATTCGTCGCCGCCTCTGAGAAAGTTTCCAAGCTTCCGGGCAAGTCCGGTTACTGCCTGCGAGGCGGACCGGGCGGCTTGAACGGCTGGGTGATGTTCGGCGCAACCATGGCCGGTTCCAACAAGTTCTTCAACGAGGACGGCACTTCAACCATGAACAGCGAAGGCTGGGCAAAGGGTCTGGAATGGGTTGTCGATCTCTACAAGAAGGGCCTGACTCCGAAGGACAGCGTCAACTGGGGCTTCAATGAAACCGTCGCCGGTTTCTACTCTGGAACCTGCGCGATGCTCGACCAGGATCCCGATGCGCTGATCGCAGTTGCCCAGCGCATGAAGCCTGAAGATTTCGGCGTCACCAAGATGCCGGTTGGTCCAAGCGGCAAGGGCTTCACCACAATTGGCTTTGCCGGCTGGTCGATGTTCACCACTAGCCAGAACAAGGATCTGTCCTGGAAACTGATCGAGACGCTCGAATCGCCGGAAGGCAACATCGAGTGGAACAAGCGCACCGGCGCCCTCCCGGTTCATACCTCGGCCGAAAAGGATCCGTTCTACGCAGGCGATCAATTCAAGGGCTGGTTTGAAGAGCTCGCCGATCCGAATATCGTTCCGACGGTGATGCCGACCTACCTCGAAGAATTCGCCTTCTTCAAGGACTCACTTGCTATCAAGACGACGCAGCAAGCACTTCTCGGCGACATCACGCCCAAGGAACTGGCTGATCAGTGGGCAGACTACCTGACCAAGGCGCAGCAGAAATTCCTCGCCAAAAAGTAACGGACCACCGGCGGCGGACCTGTCCGCCGCCTCCTTCACTGTCTTGCGACGGCGCGATTGCGCCGCAAAACGGATTTGCCTGATGACCCTCACTGCCGATACGCTGGAAAGGCACCAGGACCGACGCCCTTGGCTGAAGCGCGTCGCCGATGCCTCCGAACCCTATCTCTATAGTGCGCCATCACTCGTCCTGATTATTGCTGTCATGCTGGTGCCACTGGTAATCGGGGTATCCTACGCTTTTCGCGATATCCAACTGCTCAATCCATTTTCGGGCGGCTTCATCGGGCTAGATCATTTTCGGGCACTTTCGAAGGATGCAGCGTTCTACGGTGCGCTGAAGAATACGCTCTTGTGGACGGGCGCTTCCGTCCTGCTGCAATTTGTGTTCGGCCTCATTCTCGCGCTTCTCCTCGACAAGCCGTTCTGGGGCAGGGGCGTCGTACAGGCTTTGGTCTTCCTGCCGTGGGCCGTCCCGTCCTTCCTGGCAGGTCTCAACTGGGCTTGGCTGTTCAATCCGGTGATTGGACCAATCCCACATTGGCTGTTTGCGCTCGGGCTAATGAGCGAGCCAAGCAATATCCTCTCCGATCCGCAATACGCCATGTGGGGACCGATCATCGCCAATGTCTGGTGGGGCATCCCCTTCTTTGCGATTACGCTGCTTGCGGCTCTCCAGGCGATCCCGCGCGATCTCTATGAGGCAGCCTCCATCGACGGCGCCGGCTGGTTTCAGCGGTTTCGTTCAATTACCTTGCCATTTCTCGCACCTACAATTGCCATCACCGTGCTCTTGCGCACGGTCTGGGTCTCCAATTTCGCCGACCTGATCGTTGTCATGACCGGCGGCGGTCCGGCTGACCGGACACAGATCGTCGCGAGCTACATCTTCACGCAAGCCTTCAAGCGCCTGGACTTCGGATATGCTTCGGCGATCGCGCTGGTACTGCTGGTACTGCTGCTCGCCTATTCGATGTTAATCATCCTGCTGCGGCAGACCCTGCTGAACAAGGATTGATGCGATGAAGCGATCCCTTCTCCCCACCATCGCGCACCGCCTGGCCATCCTCTGCTATATCGTCTTTGCGCTGTTTCCACTGTTCTGGCTCCTCAAAGTATCAGTGACCCCGAACGACCTGCTCTACACCGAGGGCGTCCGGATGTGGCCCTCGCGAATGACCTGGGAACACTATTCCTTCGTGATCCAGCACAGTGCTTTCCCGACCTTCTTCAAGAACAGCCTGATTGTATCGGCATCGACTGCCGTCGTCGTCACGATCTGCGCCTCGCTCTCCGGTTATGCCCTTTCGCGCTTCAATTTCCGGGCAAAATACTGGATCGTCGCACTGATGCTGCTAACCCAGATGTTTCCGCTCGTCATGTTGGTTGCGCCGATCTTCAAGATCCTGACGCCGTTGCACCTGACGAACAGCCTCACCGGCCTAGTCGTCGTTTACACCGCCTTCAACGTGCCCTTTGCCACCTTCCTCATGCAGTCATTCTTCGACGGCATCCCGAAGGATCTCGAGGAGGCGGCAATGATCGACGGCGCAACGCAGTTTATTGCCTTTCGGCAGATCATCCTGCCTCTGACACTGCCCGGTATCGCCGCAACGCTCGGCTTCGTCTTCACAGCTGCATGGAGCGAGCTGCTGTTTGCCCTCATGTTGATCAATGGCAACGACGCGGCAACCTTCCCCGTCGGGCTTCTGACCTTTGTTTCCAAGTTCTCCGTGGATTTCGGGCAGATGATGGCGGCGGGCGTGCTCGCGCTAATCCCGGCCGGTCTCTTCTTCCTGCTCATCCAGCGTTATCTCGTCCAGGGCCTGACGGCCGGCGCGGTCAAGGGTTAATCACATGGCATCGATCGATATACAGAACGTCAAGAAGGCCTACGGCCCCGTCAAGGTGCTGCACGACGTCGACCTCAGGATCAAGGACGGTGAGTTCGTCGTGCTCGTCGGCCCATCCGGTTGCGGCAAATCCACTCTGCTACGCATGATCGCAGGGCTGGAGGACGTCACGGGCGGTGAGATCCGAATTGCCGGCAACCGCGTCAACGAACTTCATCCGAAGGACCGCGACATAGCAATGGTGTTCCAGTCCTACGCGCTCTACCCCCATATGAATGTAGCCGGAAACATGAGCTACAGCCTGAAACTCCGGAAGACGGCAAAGGAAAAGATCGCGAGCGCCGTTGCCGGCGCGGCCTCCAAGCTTGGCTTGGATCCTCTGCTTGAACGCCGCCCGAAGGCACTGTCGGGCGGCCAGCGGCAGCGTGTCGCGATGGGCCGCGCCATTGTGCGCCAACCGAAGGCCTTCCTCTTCGACGAGCCGCTGTCGAACCTCGACGCGCGCCTACGCGAACAGATGCGTGCGGAAATCAAAAAGCTACACGCTGATCTGAAGGCGACCTCGATCTACGTCACCCACGACCAGATCGAGGCCATGACCTTGGCTGACAGGATTGTCGCCATGCATGGCGGCGTCGTGCAGCAGGTAGGCAGCCCGCTCGAACTTTACGATCGCCCCAACAACCTCTTCGTCGCCGGCTTTATCGGTTCCCCGGGCATGAATTTTCTCGATGCGACCTATGTGGAAGGCGCCGTTCGTCTGAAGGATGGAACGATCATCCCCCTGGCGGCACCGCTCTCACTCGCTAACGGGGCCAAGGTCACACTGGGTATTCGCCCTGAGCATGTCGTCATTGCCGATCAGCGCGGCTTAGCCGCCGATGTCGAACTGGTCGAGCCGACGGGATTTGGCATCATCCTGCATTTGTCGCTGCATGGGCTGCCGTTCAAGATCTTCACGCTCGACCGCACTGCGCTGACGGCCGGGCCGGCAATCAACGTATCGTTCCCCGCGCAGCATCTGCACGTCTTCGACACGGATGGAAACAGGGCTAGTTAAAGAGCAGCCTCAGCTGTGGGCGAGGCTGCCTCGAAATACGGCATTGCTAAGCTCAGGCCTGGGCGTCGGAACGGCAACCGGCGCCGCCGCGTCCGGCAGAACCGCTTCGGTGGGCGCCTGTACGGCTGGCTCTGTTGCTAGTGTCGCAACCGGCATGGGGATCGGCACTGGCACGGCAGTCGGAACGAGTGCCTCGAATTGCACCGGCATCATGCTACGGCCCGGCAAATAGTTCATTGCAACTTCATAGGAAGGCAGGGGCGCAGGCGTTTGCAGTTCGCCATCCCGGCCACGCTTTTCATAGAAGGCGTTGCCGCCGGCAATCGTCACATAGTGCATATTCCGATAGGGAAACTTCAAACCGTCCGTGTGAAAGAACATCGCATCCTTGACGCCCGAATGCCGTTCGCCACGCAAGATTGCGTCAGCCGCATCTGCCAATTCGATCTCGGCCACTGGCTCAACTTCGCGCGTCATGACACCCGGAGCAA
Organism: Hyphomicrobiales bacterium; assembly: GCA_900466605.1. Classification (GTDB taxonomy): domain Bacteria; phylum Pseudomonadota; class Alphaproteobacteria; order Rhizobiales; family Rhizobiaceae; genus Rhizobium. The sequence continues at coordinate 95,470 of UBMU01000001.1, read as the reverse complement.
ACTGCCTCTGCTGAGCGACGACACCACAGATCGAATCCGGATAGGCGCCGGACGTTAGGCGGTTCATGACAACTGTTCCGACCGCCATATAGCCATCGCGATCCGAATGCTCGGACTCGAAGTACATTGCCCGCTTCAGGCAATCGCGATCCTTGGCCGTATAATTGAAGGTGACTTTGGTCGACTGCGCCGCTTGCGCCGCACTCTTTAGCTTGGTGGTCTCGCTGACCAACTTCGGTGCCGGTTGCTGTGCGGTCGTGCAGCCCACAGCCGCCACGCTCGCCAACACGATCCCGGCGAGAGATTTTCCCAACGCTAGATGCGCCCTCAATGGCAGGTGCCCCCTATTTAGAGTAGTAAGCCCTTCTCGATTAAGTGGTCGCTTTTTTACCCGCGTTTTGGGTAAATTTCAAACTTAATTGGTATCACAATTTGATTTGGCGTCATTTCGCCTGCTTTTCAGGCTGATTCGGCGTGTCGAAGCTAGGCTCGGCACACCAATTTCTCCTGATGTAAACCGCGGATTGTCTACGCCCAGACAGTCGAAATCAATCAGCAATCGCGCTGATTCGAAGCCCGAAAAACGCCCGATTGCCCTGATTGCTACCGGGGCACACGAAAGAGCTTCCAGCGCGTCGGTCGAAATGCAATGCGGCTACGATCCAGAGCGCCTGCTTGCGCCGGCGACAGTTCCAATTCGATCGGCGGATGTCCCTTGCCGATATCAACCTCGATATGGCGCGTGCCCGCTACGCGCCGGCTGGTCGTCAACAGACCGGCGATGCAGCCTCCGCAACCCTCGCGCAATTCGATATCGTGCGGCCTGAAATAGAGTTGGGCATCTCCATCCGTCTCGCCATCTACCTTTAGCCCTAACGGCCTGTCCTCAAACCAGATTTCTCCGCTGTTGATGCGAACGTCAAGACAGTTGGATTGACCGACAAAGCCGAAGACAAAGGGGGAATTTGGATGGTCGTATACCTCGTCAGGCGTTCCGACTTGCTCGATCGCACCTTGGCTCATGACGACGACGCGATCAGCTAGCTCCATCGCCTCGTCTTGGTCATGGGTTACGAAAACGGTCGTGTGGCCGGTGCGATCGTGAATCTCGCGTAGCCACTTTCTCAAGTCCTTACGCACCTGCGCATCAAGCGCGCCGAACGGTTCGTCGAGCAGAAGCACGTTTGGTTCTACTGCCATGGCCCGGGCAAGCGCCACACGTTGACGCTGTCCGCCAGAGAGCTGAGCAGGATAGCGCTTCTCGAGACCGGAGAGCTGAACGAGGTCGAGAAGCTCCAGGGCCCGCCTGCGGATCTCAGCTCGCGGTGGACGCCGGCTGGCGTCACGGACCTTAAGACCAAACGAAACGTTGTCGAGCACCGTCATGTGACGGAAGAGAGCATAGTGCTGGAATACAAAGCCGATGTTTCGCTGCTGGACCGTCTTCTTCGACGCATCCTCGTCGCCAAAGTAGATCAGACCATCGGTTGGGCTCTCCAGACCCGCAATCAACCGCAGTAGTGTCGTCTTGCCCGAACCCGATGGTCCAAGCAGCGCGATCAGCTCGCCGGAGTGGATATCCAGCGAAACGTCGTGCAGCGCCGGGAACCGGTCGAATTCCTTGCGCAGGTTTTGAACGCGAACTTCCATTCTATTTCCTTCAGTGCCGTCGGCTGGCGGCGATTTCGTCGCTATATCGCATTTCGAGCAGCGTCTTCAAAACAAGGGTTACGAGCGCAAGCAAGGCAAGCAGCGTGGCAACGGCGAATGCACCAGTAAAATTGTATTCGTTGTAGAGGATTTCGACCTGCAACGGCATGGTGTTCGTCTGTCCCCGGATATGGCCGGAAACCACCGAAACGGCACCGAATTCTCCCATGGCGCGAGCGTTGCACAGAAGCACGCCATAGAGCAGACCCCACTTTATGTTGGGCAAGGTAACACGCCAGAAGGTCTGCCAACCACTTGCACCAAGCGAGATCGCCGCCTCTTCGTCACCGGTTCCCTGCTCCTGCATAAGTGGAATCAGTTCACGCGCCACGAAGGGAAAAGTCACGAACATGGTCGCAAGGATAAGCCCGGGAACGGCAAAAAGGATCTTGATATCGTGAGCGCTCAGCCAATGACCAAGATGAGTATTCGCACCAAGCAAGAGCACAAAAACCAGACCAGAAATAACCGGCGAGACCGAGAATGGAAGGTCAATAAGGGTCGTGAGAAAGGCCTTGCCCTTGAACTCGAACTTGGCGATCGCCCAGGCTGCGGCGACTCCGAAGGCCAGGTTGAGGGGCACACTCACACCCGCAACAACGAGGGTCAGACGAATGGCCGAAAAAGTCTCCTCGTCCTGCAATGCCTCAAGAAAAGGACCAGCTCCCTTGCGGAACGCTTCGACGAAGACCGCCGCCAATGGCAAAAGCAGGATCAACGTTAGAAAGATGAGAGAGGCAAGGATCAGCGTCCAACGCGCGAACCGATGCTCTGTCACGACCGAGCGCACCTTTGTCGGCTGAAGGTTGGCATCATGCGCCATATCCATACCTCCGTCGGCTCCAACTCTGGATCAGATTAATGACCAGTAGCATGACAAACGAAATCACCAGCATGACTGCGGCGATGCCTGTTGCAGCTGCATAGTTGTATTCCTCAAGCTTGATGACGATCAGCAGCGGCGCGATTTCGGAACGGAACGGTAGATTGCCGGCAATGAAAATGACCGATCCGTATTCGCCGACGCCGCGAGCAAAAGCTAGTGCGAACCCAGTCAGCACAGGAGGTGCCAATCCCGGCAAAAGCACACGAAAGATCGTTTGGAGGCGTGTGGCTCCGAGTGTTGCGGCCGCCTCTTCGACTTCCTTATCTATTTCTTCCATGACGGGCTGCACCGTGCGCACGACGAACGGCAGACCGACAAAAACAAGAGCGATGACAATGCCGAGCGGCGTGAAAGCGATCTTGATTCCGAGCGGTGAAAGGAACTGGCCAACCCAGCCGTTCGGTGCATAAAGGGTCGCAAGTGCAATACCGGCGACGGCGGTCGGCAGCGCAAATGGCAGATCGACCATTGCGTCAATTATGCGCTTTCCAGGGAACCGGTAACGCACCAGAACCCAGGCCAGAACGACACCAAACGCTGCGTTCACACAGGCCGCGGCAAAGGCGGTTCCGAAGCTGATACGCAGAGCACTCGTCGTACGGGGATCGACGGCGATCGCCAGGAATTTTGCCCAGCCAAGTTCGCTCGACCGCCATGCCAGACCTGACAGCGGGATGAGTATTAATAGGGTGAGCCAGGTCAAGGTAAGGCCGAGCGCCATTCCAAAGCCTGGAATGACGCTCGGCCGTTTGAACCGCCACCGCGTGGGGCTATATGCTCTCATGCGACGTATTATTGTGCCGGCTTGTAGATTTGGTCAAATACGCCGCCATCGCCGAAGAATTTCGGCTGCGCTTCTTTCCAGCCGCCAAAGTCATCAATAGTCGCGAGCTTCAGGTTCTGGAAACGTGCGATGTCGTCCTTGGCCGCAGCTTCAGGCTTGATTGGGCGGTAGAAATGCTTTGCCGCGATCTTCTGCCCCTCGTCGGAATAGAGGTAGTTCAGATAAGCTTCTGCAACCTTGCGGGTGCCCTTCTTGTCCACATTCCCGTCGACGATAGCAACCGGTGGATCAGCGCGGATCGAGAAGGTTGGGGTGACGATCTCAAACTGATCAGGTCCGAGTTCTTCCAGCGACAGGTAAGCTTCGTTTTCCCAGGCAAGCAGAACATCGCCAAGGCCGCGCTGAACGAAAGTCGTCGTCGCGCCACGCGCGCCAGTGTCCAGAACCGGTACGTGCTGCAAGAGCTTGGTAACGTATTCCTGAGCCTTGGCATCATCGCCGCCATTGGCTTGTTTGGCCCACGCCCACGCTGCCAGGAAGTTCCAGCGAGCGCCGCCGGAAGTTTTGGGGTTCGGGGTGATGACCTGAACATCATCCTTTACCAGATCGGCCCAGTCCTTGATTCCTTTCGGATTGCCCTTCCGGACAAGAAAAACGATCGTCGAAGTATATGGGGTCGAGTTGTTCGGAAACTTTGTCTTCCAGTCAGCCGGGATCTTGCCAGTTTTCTTGGCGATGGCGTCGATATCGCCCTCGAGAGCAAGGGTGACGACATCCGCATCGAGACCGTCGATCACCGAGCGTGCCTGTGCACCGGATCCACCATGCGACGCTTTGATTGTGACTGCCTCACCGGTATCCTTCTGCCACTTCGCTGCGAAGGCGGCGTTAAAATCCTTATACAGTTCTCTCGTCGGATCGTAAGATACGTTAAGAAGCGTTTGATCCGCAAATGCGGGAGCTACAGCGCCGATGGCAACACTACCTGCCAACGCCACAGCAGCAAGAAGCCGCTTGATCTTTATAGACTGCATGGAAACCTCCTTCGTTTGTGGCCGAAACTCTACCAAGTCGGTCGTATAATGAAACGAACAATGTTTCTGTTCCGCGCTTGAGTCTGGAATGACATCCCATTTGATGCCGGCTTTGGAAATGTGCTTGCTCAAGGATAATGATAAGCTCAAACGGACCAAGCCAGGCGATGATCGCTTTTGCGCCAAAACTCAGTCACGATTTGCACAAGACGAATCACGCGATTGCTAATATCAAAACCGGGGGTGCCTGCGTTGCGTTTGGATGGATTGCGCCTTTCCTTGAACTTGCCAGGTTGCCTTCATGCTCATAAAGATCGTCTTGATTTCGTCGACGGCCATTCTCGCAGCGATGGCCACGGCACGGACCCGGTCGAATATGTCCGTGTCTGCGACGCCCAGGGCACCGGCTACTTCTACATCCCAGGCACAGAGGCCTGTCTAAAGATCGAAGGATACCTTCGCATTGAAGAGCGGTTCGGCCGGGACGAGTCAGGAACCTCCGATTGGTCGTCCTTGACCCGTGCCCAAATAGCATTCGGCTCAAAGAGCGAAACCGAGTGTGGTACGCTGACGGGCGTCATCACACTCCGAAACGAGGCCGAGAACGGCACCGACTTCGACCCGCCCCTCGACCAGGGCTATATCGACATCGCCGGTTTTAGGGTCGGTATGCTCTACAGTTGGCGGGACGACGATCCAAGCGGTGAAACAGATGTCGTCGCCAGCAACGAGACCGACCACGTTTCCATTCGCTACCAATATGAGGGCGATGTTATCACGGCCGGTATTGATTTCTAACCACCAGGCCGCGTGCATGACCATCAAACACGCGAATCGGCCAGAAAATCCGAGTAAAGTTCTTCAGCCGTTTTTGCCTTGCGCATGGCATCGAGGACCCCCGGCGCCTGTAGTTGACGCGCGATCGCTGCCAACACATTGAGGTATTCGCCACGGTTCGCTTCGCCAAACAGCAGCACAAAGGCAATGTCCGTGGGAACGTCATCGACTGCCTCGAAATCGAGCCCGCGCGCGAAGCTGACGAGCAAACCGCGTGGATGTGTCATGCCTTCGACCACGGCATGGGGAACCGCAACGCCGTTGCCGATGCCCGTCGAGCCAAGGCTCTCCCGGCTTTCCAGAGCTTGCAGTATCTTCTTTTCCTCGACGCCGAAGGCCACCGCGGCCTTCTGCGCAATAATCTGGAGCCCTCTCAATTTCGTCGCAACCGACACACCTATGAAGGTGTGCTCGGGGCGGATAATCATTGAAAGGTCCATAAAGTCTCTCTTGTCTCTTGTGCAAGTACGCATCAGGCAGCCAGCGCCAACTATGTTCGGACCCAGTGGCACCGCTCCCGCCACGATTACCCGAACCGTAGCTCCACGTTCATATGCCCACACGAGATAAAGATTCGAGCGTGGCAAACCACCGCAGATATAAACATCGTATAGGGATCATCCAAACTTTCGATGATTGCTGGACGACGCGGAAATGTCGGGTGGTAGGCGTTAGACCAGGAGAGATTCAACTCTCAAAAGTGAGCAATTCAACATTTCATGAGCAAACGCCTTCGCAACGCAATTGAATTGCGAAGGCAACGCGTCCTATAGTCTTTTCAAGGCCGCGCCAATTTAAGAAGGCTCGGGGAGGCAACGGGAAGGAAACTGACAATGGCCAAAGTCCGCGCGCTGGTACTCGAACGCCAGCATGAACTCGCGCTCCGTGACATAGACCTGCCGATGGAAACAGGTTCGGGACAGGTTAAAATTAAGATACACACGGTCGGTGTCTGCGGCTCCGATGTCCACTATTACACGCACGGCAGGATCGGCCCGTTCGTGGTCAACGAACCGATGGTGCTCGGCCATGAAGCCGCCGGTACCGTCATCGAGGTCGGAGGCGGCGTCACTCACCTCAAGGTCGGAGACCGCGTCTGCATGGAGCCCGGTATCCCTGATCCAAATTCCAAGGCGAGCCGCCTCGGGATGTACAATGTAGATCCCGCCGTTGCCTTCTGGGCAACACCGCCGATCCACGGGGTGCTTACGCGCGAGGTCATCCATCCCGCCAACTATACCTATAAGCTCCCAGACAATGTCAGCTTCGCCGAAGGCGCGATGGTCGAGCCGTTTGCGGTCGGCATGCAGGCCGCGACGAAAGCGAAGATCACCCCCGGTGACACCGCCGTCGTTCTTGGCGCCGGCCCGATCGGCACAATGGTGGCGATCGCTGCGCTTGCAGGCGGCTGTGCTCGCGCCGTTGTCGCCGACCTTGCCCAGCCAAAACTCGATATCGCCGCACAGTACCAAGGCGTCATCCCGGTCAACATCCGCGAAACAAACCTTGCCGAAGAGGTGGAACGCTTGACAGACGGTTGGGGGGCCGACGTAATTTTTGAATGCTCCGGCTCGCCGAGAGCCTGGGAAACCATCATGGAACTACCGAGACCCGGCGGGGTCATCGTCGCGGTCGGTCTGCCGGTCAATCCGATTGCCTTTGACGTTTCGACAGCTTCCACCAAGGAAATCAGGGTTGAGACAGTGTTCCGCTACGCACACCAGTATGAACGTTCAATTGCCCTGCTCGGCTCGGGACGAGTGGACCTAAAGCCGCTGATTTCGGAAACGTTCACCTTCGAGGAATCGATTACAGCCTTTGATCGAGCCGTCGAGGCGCGACCGAGTGACGTGAAACTTCAGATCGTAATGGAATAGGGCTGTCGCTCGCCCGCTCGGCAGATGCTTACTTGCCGAGCGGCTTACTCTGCTAGTGGCATTTCACATCGGTCAGTTCGCTGACACCTGGTCGGCATCAGTCCAATCGCATTCGAACGCTAGCACGGGTTGGGAAAATCCTTTGAGGTGGTAACGCGTCGCGTTGGCGAATAGCTCGGACGCCCCATGCTCGCGAAAGATGTTCTCTGATACCAGGATCTGATCGCCAGCAGCGGCCTGACACAGCCTGGCGGCAAGTTGCACGGTCGCGCCGAAGAGGTCGTGGCTATCTTCGATTGGTTCGCCGCAATCCAGGCCAATGCGTACGTGAAGTGGCTCCGGCGTGCCTAGGTTATAGCGTTTAAATTCGCGCTGAACGCTCATTGCACAGCCAACAGCTGCGCGCGTGGAGGCGAACGCGGCCATAATGCCATCGCCGGTGTGCTTTATCTCTCGGCCCTCGCACTGGGCCAGACAGCGGCGCACGATTGCGTCATGTGCCCGCACAAGTTCGGCTGCCATTCGATCGCCAAGGCGGGATGTCAACGCCGTGGAACCAACGATATCCGTGAAAAGAATTGCCCTGTGACCAGCGTCCCTCTCGGCGGTGGATTGGCCGGTCATCTGCCCAGGCTCGTGGATACGCCCAAGAAATGCTTCGACCGCAGACAGTGCGACTTCCACTACTTCGCCAGCAATATACCCATGCGCTTCCCGATGCACGCACTGAGCTGTCTCCGCATCCGGGGCATCGATCAGGCAAAACGCAGTCCCACGCCTCTGATCGAACCAGTAGGTGAGAAACTTCACCCCATACCGATCCTGGACTTCCAGATCTCTGCGATGCGCCTCGGCAATGTCTTCTGCGGATGTCCCCGCGAGCTCATGCCGGTCCATGAAAATAGCCACGTCCTCAATCCTTCGGCGAGCTCCACGGCAGAGGCTGCATCCTACGCTTTCGCTACGTCAAGGTCCACACTGCGGCCCGGATTGCCGGAGCAGTCTCTAAACTGGTTTCAGATCCCCAAGCAGCGTCGGGATCAGCTCCGACACCGTGGGATGGATCGGAACAGCCCACTTCAGAACTGGGTAGGGCGCCTTGGCGTTCATGGCATCGATGAAGCCATGGATCGCCTCGTCACCCTCGATCCCGAGGATAGCGGCGCCGAGGATCTCCTGCGTCTCGGCGTCGGCGATTACCTTCATAAAGCCTTTGGTCTCGGCTCGCTCATTGGCGCGTCCGACCCGGCTCATCGGGCGGGTCGAGATCATGATCTTGCGGTCGGTGGCGCGCGCTTCCTTCTCGCTCATCCCGACACGGCCGAGCGGCGGGTCGATGTAGAGTGCATAGGCGAGGATACGGTCACTGAGCTTGCGGTCTTCGCCGTCCAGCAGGTTGGCGGCGACGATCTCGAAGTCGTTGTATGACGTGTGGGTAAAGGCACCGCGGCCATTGCAGTCGCCGAGCGCCCAGATTCCATCGACGTTGGTGGCAAGCTTGTCGTCGACGGTGATGTAGCCGCGCTTGTCCGCAGCAACGCCAGCCTTGTCGAGCCCGAGATCGTCGGTGTTCGGCGTGCGCCCGGTGGCGACAAGCACGTGGCTCGCCTCGATTGGCGATTGACCATTGCCAATGCTGACTTCTATCCCGTCGGCCGTCTTCGAAAATCCGATCTCGTCGGCCTCCGTATGCACGGCTATGCCTTCCGAACGCAGGATATCGGCGATCGCGTCGGAGATGTCGGCGTCCTCGCGCGATGCAAGCTTCGGCCCGCGTTCGATGACCGTCACCTCGGCGCCGAAGCGACGATACATCTGTGCGAACTCCAGCCCGATATAGCTGCCGCCGATGACCGCCAGATGCTTCGGAAGCCGGTCGAGATGGATGATCGATGTGCTCGTCAGGTAGTCGATATTGTTGATGCCCGGCATATCCGGAATCGTTGGGCGCGCGCCGACATTCAGGAAGATCCTCGAGGCCGTCAGCGTCTCGCCGTTGACGGTCACCGTATGGGCGTCCTCGAAGCGCGCGTGGCCGTAGATGACGGTCATGCCGTCCATGCCGGCAAACCAGCTGATCAGGCCGTTGCGGGCGTTCATCGTCACGGTTTCGGCGCGCTTGCGCACCACTGTCATGTCGATGCCGATCGCGCCCGGGATCAGCACGCCGTATTCAGCGCCGCGTCGCGCAACATGAGCGGCGCGGGCGCTAGCCACCAGCGTCTTCGTCGGCATGCAGCCGGCGTTGACGCAGGTGCCGCCGAGGAACTTGCGTTCGATCAAGGCCACCTTCATACCCTTCGCGACCATACGGGCAGCGAGGAAGGGACCGGACTGGCCGGCTCCGATGACGATGGCGTCGAAACTTGGCATCACACAGCTCCCACGATGATGAGCGCGCCGATGATTGCGACCGCATCCTCGATCAGCGCTGCCGGTGCATCCTTGCCGAAGGCGGCGGCGAGCTTACCACGAGCCGCCGCTCCACCGAAGGTGCCGACCACGGCGCCGACAATGCCGGCGATCAGTCCGCCGACGAGCGAACCGCCAGACGCGCCGATCGTAGCGCCCGTCAGCGCCCCCATGATGAGACGGGCGGCAAATTGCATGGGGACCTTGCGGGACGGGGTCGAGGGCAGCTGGTCGGTAATCAACTCGACTACGGCAAGCAGCGTGAACACCCACGGAGTCCAGCGATATCCCATGAAGGCAAGCGGCGTTTGCGAAACATCAAACCAGCCGAGAGCAGCGCCCCAGGCAATGGCGGCTGGCGCCATCATGGCTCTAAGCCCTGCGATAATTCCAATCAGAAATGCAAGAAACAAAAGCATGTGCAATCCCCCATCCCGCGCACAATTTAATCGCGGTCATCGGAAGCTGGCACATTGTCGCGCAGGTTTCAATTTGCGCGATGGTTTACTTGACTCAATTGGCGAACGCGGCAATGCCGGTGACAGCGCGGCCGAGGATGAGCGCGTGGACGTCGTGAGTCCCCTCATAGGTGTTGACCACCTCGAGGTTGACGAGGTGGCGGGCAATGCCGAACTCGTCGGAAATGCCGTTGCCGCCCAGCATGTCGCGGGCAAGCCTGGCGATATCGAGCGCCTTGCCACAGGAATTGCGCTTGACGATCGAGGTCAGCTCCACCGGCGGATGCCCGTCTTCCTTCATGCGGCCAAGCCGGATGCAGCCCTGCAGGCCGAGCGAGATTTCGGTTACCATGTCGGCAAGCTTCTTCTGGATCAGCTGGTTGGCCGCCAAGGGCCGGCCGAACTGCTTGCGGTCCAGAACGTATTGCCGGGCCTTGGCATAGCAGTCCTCGGCGGCGCCGAGCGCGCCCCAGGCGATGCCGAACCGGGCCGAGTTCAGGCAGGTAAAGGGTCCCTTGAGGCCGGTGACATTGGGCAGCAAGTTTTCCTCCGGCACGAAGACCTCCTCCATCACCACTTCACCGGTGATCGAAGCGCGCAGGCCGACCTTGCCGTGGATCGCCGGAGCCGACAGACCTTTCCATCCTTTCTCGAGGATGAAGCCGCGGATGACGCCGTCTTCGGTCTTGGCCCAGACGACGAAAACATCGGCGATCGGGGCATTGGAAATCCAGGTCTTGGCGCCGGTCAGGTTGTAGCCGCCATCGACCTTCCTTGCGCGCGTCACCATCGAGCCCGGGTCCGAGCCGTGGTTGGGTTCGGTCAGTCCGAAGCAGCCGATCCACTCACCGGTCGCAAGCTTCGGAAGATACTTCCGCTTCTGCGCCTCGGAGCCGAAGGCATCGATCGGCACCATGACAAGGGAGGACTGTACGCTCATCATCGACCGGTAGCCGCTGTCGACGCGTTCTACCTCGCGAGCAATCAGGCCATAGGCAACATAGCCGAGACCGGCCCCGCCATATTCCGGGGCGATCATCGGCCCAAGCAGACCAAGCTCACCCATTTCGCGGAAGATCTGTGGATCGGTCTTCTCATGTCGGAAGGCTTCGAGCACGCGCGGCACGAGCTTATCCTGCGCATAGGCGTGGGCCGTGTCCTGCACCATGCGCTCCTCGTCGGTCAGCTGCTCCACCAGCCGGAACGGATCGGCCCAGTCGAAGATCTCCCGAGTATGCTGCATGGTCACTCCTCCTAATCCCCTGTCGCTACGAACATCCTTGGGCATAGACCTGCCAGTTGGACGGGTCAACTCGCGAGGCATCGACCTGGGCCGTGAGTTATCGCTTCACCCAGGGCGGAACGAATCTGACATCCTCGCCGGTCACCGCTTCACGCAAAAAGTCGATGACGGCGCGGACCCGCGGCGACTGACGAAGGTCACGATGGCAAGTGATCCAGTAGTGCCGTCTCAGATCCACCTCGTCAGGAAGGACCCGTTCGAGTTCGGGGTAACGGCTGGCGAAAAAGTAGGGAAGCACACACAGCCCAAGACCGTTTCGCGTTGCCGTCAGCTGCGCAAATATACTGGAGCTTTGAAACTGCGGTTTGATGCGTGGATGCACGTCGCCGAGATAGTCGAGGCCCGGCGCAAAGATCATCTCTTCGATATAGCTGATGAAGGGGTGGTCCAATAAGTCATCGCGGCAGGTGATCGGCGCGCTTCGTGCCAAATACTCCTTCGAACCATAAACCTGGAGATGATAGTCGGTGAGCTTTGCGGAAAAATACGGCCCGCCCTTCGGCTCGTCGAGAACAACAGTAATATCGGCCTCCTTGCGCGACAGCGACATGATCTGTTGGATCGTGACCAGCTCAAGCGACAGGTTGGGATGGCGCGCGACGAACTGCGGCAATACCCGCGCAAAGAAGAAATTCGAGAAGCCCTCCGGTGCGCTGAGGCGAACAACGCCACGCTGCGTTGCGCCGTCCGTAAGATCGGCGCGCAGCCGTTCGGTCTCCTGTTCCATCTTTTCGGCAGTCTCTACGAATCGTGCGCCCATCGCCGTCATCACGTAGCCGCGCGGATTGCGCTCGAAGAGCTTGACCTTGAGTGCAAATTCCAGCCGGTCGATGCGGCGCGAGACGGTGGCGTGACTCGTGCGCAATTGCCGCGCGGCGGTCGACAACTGCCCGGTACGGGCAACCGCCAGGAAGAACTGCAGGTCGTCCCAGGTGAATTGCGGCGGATTGTTCATGTGGGCTCCCAATCGGCCCTGGCGTCATCCGGCCGTTCGATATGCGTCTTTCGTCTAATGCGGTGCAGGCTGCACCTCTCGGCGGTCTGCCCTAGGTTCCCAACGAAAGCGCCCTAACGATCTGCATTCATTGGGTCGGAGCTGTGTTTGAGTGACATTTCTGTTCAAAAACGAACAGATACTGTTTGGAATTAGTTGTAAAGCGGCCTTGCCTCATTGGAGCAATTCCATGATCGTGAGGCACGGGCTGGAAGCTTTGAGGAGAGCGGCTGGCCAAATTTGAACAGATCCGCATTCTGGCCAATCTCTGGGAGGAGAGACATATGCGAAAGAATCTCATTGCGTCGTTGGCATTTCTGCTTGCAAGCAGCACAGCCGCACTCGCTGACGGTGCAACCGATGGCAAGGTCAAGATCGGAATCTTGAACGACCAGTCCGGCGTCTATGCCGACTTCGGCGGCAAGTCTTCCGTCGAAGCGGCCAAGATGGCCGTCGAGGATTTTGGCGGCAAGGTGCTCGGTGTGCCAGTGGAGGTCGTCGATGCCGACCATCAGAACAAGGCCGACATCGCCTCTAACATTGCACGTCAATGGTATGATACCGAGCAGGTCGACGCGATCATGGAATTGACCACTTCCTCGGTGGCACTCGCGGTTCAGGCCGTGGCAAAGGAAAAGAAGAAGATCGACATAGTCACCGGTGCGGCAACGACCGACCTGACGGGTAAGGCCTGCTCGCCGTACGGCTTCCATTGGGCCTATGACACGCATGCGCTTGCTGTCGGCACCGGCGGCGCGCTCGTCAAGCAGGGCGGTGACAGCTGGTTTTTCCTGACGGCCGACTATGCATTCGGTTATTCCCTAGAGCAGCAGACCAGCGACTTCGTGAAGGCCAACGGGGGCAAGGTGGTAGGGTCGGTGCGCCATCCATTATCGACGCAGGACTTCTCATCGTTCCTGCTGCAGGCCCAATCGTCCGGCGCCAAGGTGATCGGACTTGCCAATGCCGGCCTCGATACTTCCAATGCCATCAAGCAGGCCGCTGAGTTTGGAATCACCCAGGGTGGTCAGCATCTTGCAGCACTCCTTTTCACACTCGCTGAGGTTCACGGCCTCGGGCTGGACGCAGCACAGGGCCTGACGCTGACAGAGGGCTACTACTGGAACCGCGACGACAAAAGTCGAGAATTCGGCAAGAAATTCTTTGCCCGTACTGGCAAGATGCCGAATATGATCCATGCGGGCACGTATTCGGCCGTCCTTCAATATCTCAAGGCTATCGACAAGGCCGGCACCGACGACACCGAAGCCGTTGCAAAGCAGCTGCATGAATTGCCGGTCGACGACGTATTCGGCCGTGGTGGCACGGTCGGCCCGAACGGGCGCATGATCCACGATATGTACCTGCTGCAGGTCAAGAAGCCGGCCGACAGCAAGGAGCCGTGGGACTACTTCAACGTCCTCGCCACCATCCCCGGCAAAGAAGCCTACATCGATCCAGCCAAGAGCGGCTGCGCTCTGGTGAACTGAACCGATGGCGGTTTCCGCAACACAATCGAACGCAACGCCGCGGGTGGTCCTCTCCGCCCGCGGCCTGCGGCGTGATTTCGGCGGCTTCACCGCCGTTAAGAACGTCGATCTCGATGTTCGCGACGCAAGTGTGCATGCCCTGATCGGCCCCAACGGCGCCGGCAAGACGACGGTCTTCAACCTGCTCACGAAGTTCCTGCAGCCCAGTGCCGGGACTATCACATTGATGGGCACCGACATCACGAAAACGGCTCCGGACAAGGTCGCGCGCATGGGATTGGTGCGATCCTTCCAGATCTCGGCAGTCTTTCCGCACCTGAGCGTACTCGACAATGTGCGCGTCGCCCTGCAGCGCCCGAATAATCTGTCGACGCAATTCTGGCGTCCGCTCTCGGCACTCGACGAATTGAATGATCGCGCCGAACAGTTGCTTGCGAAGGTCGGGCTTTCCAAGGAGCGCAACGCGATCGCTGCCGATCTTTCTTATGGGCGCAAGCGTGTGCTTGAGATTGCAACGACACTGGCACTCGATCCAAGAGTGCTTCTGCTCGACGAGCCGATGGCCGGCATGGGACACGAGGATGTCGGCGTTGTCTCGGCGCTGATCCGTGAGGTCGCACGCGACCGTGCGGTCCTGATGGTCGAACACAATCTGTCTGTCGTAGCCAACATCTGCCAGCATGTGACCGTGTTGCAGCGAGGAGAAATCCTTGCCGAAGGCGACTATGCAACGGTCAGCGCCGACCAGCGGGTGCGCGAGGCCTACATGGGCTCGGAGCAGGGTTGATGGCGACACTTCTCGAGGTTCAGGGGCTGAACGCCTGGTACGGTGAAAGCCACATTCTGCACGGTGTCGACATGCAGGTCGGCGAGGGTGAGACGGTCACCATCCTTGGCCGCAACGGCGTCGGAAAGACTACGACCCTACGGACGATTACCGGTATAGTCCGCGCCCGAAAGGGCAAGCTGACCTTCGCCGGCAAAGACATGATGCAGGTGCCGCTACACAAGACAGCGCACCGGGGAATCGGCTTCGTACCAGAGGAGCGAGGCATATTCTCGACACTGACCGTGTCCGAGAACCTGATGCTGCCGCCGATCGTCGCCTCCGGCGGCATGACCGTCGACGAGATCTACGAACTCTTCCCAAATCTCTACGAACGCCGCAACAGCGCGGGCACAAAACTCTCGGGCGGCGAGCAGCAGATGCTGGCGATCGCCCGCATTCTGCGCACCGGTGTGCGCATGTTGTTGCTTGACGAACCCACCGAGGGTCTGGCGCCGGTGATCGTCCAGCGCATCGGCGAGGTGCTGAGGCAACTGAAGAAACGTGGCATGACGATCCTGCTCGTCGAACAGAATTTCCGGTTCGCTAGCCGGATTGCCGATCGCTTCTATCTTATGGACCACGGCCAGATGGTTTCGGAATTTCCGGTGGGCGAATTGGCTCAGCGGATGGATACGCTGCACAAGGTTCTGGGAGTGTGATCTGATGACGATGATCTTCGGCATTCCCTTGCAAGCATTCATGGGTCAATTGCTGATTGGCCTCATCAACGGTTCGTTCTATGCGCTCTTGAGCCTCGGGCTCGCGATCATATTCGGCCTCCTGCGGGTCATCAATTTCGCCCACGGCGCACAGTACATGCTCGGCGCGTTTGCCGCATATCTTCTGCTTGCCTATGGCGGTATCGGCTATTGGCCATCGCTGATCCTGGCGCCCATCATCGTCGGAGTGGCCGGCGCGGTGATCGAACGATTGTTCCTCCGGCGGCTCTATGATCTCGATCCGCTCTACGGCCTGCTTTTCACCTTCGGCCTCGCCCTTACGGTTGAGGGCACCTTCCGCTACCTCTACGGTTCGTCGGGCCAGCCCTACGCGCAGCCCGCGGCACTAGCTGGCGGTGTCAACCTCGGCTTCATGTTCCTCCCGATCTACCGCGGCTGGGTGGTCGTGGTGTCGCTTGTGATCTGCCTTGGCACCTGGCTCCTTATCGAGAAGACAAAGCTCGGCGCCTATCTTCGAGCCGCCACTGAGAATGCGACCCTCGTCCAGGCGTTTGGCGTCAACGTGCCAGTTCTGCTGACGCTGACCTATGCGCTGGGCGCTGGTCTTGCAGCCTTCGCGGGAGTACTTGCTGCGCCGATTTATCAGGTGTCGCCTCTGATGGGCTCGAGCATGATCATCGTCGTCTTCGCCGTCGTTGTGGTCGGAGGGATGGGATCGATCATGGGCGCGATCATCACCGGATATCTCCTTGGTATCGCCGAAGGGCTCACCAAGGTCTTTTATCCCGAAGCTTCCAACATCGTGATCTTCGTCATCATGGCAATTGTTCTTCTCATCAGGCCCGCGGGCCTCTTCGGCCGGGATGCATGACGATGACAGGGATCACAGACACCATCCGGACAGACAAAAGCCGCACGGCCATTTCAGTGCAGACGGTTATTGTCATTATCGGCCTGCTCCTCCTGCTACTCGCGCCATTCTTTTTCTACCCGATTTTTCTGATGAAGCTTCTGTGCTTCGCCCTGTTTGCCTGTGCCTTCAACCTGCTGCTCGGCTACACCGGCCTTCTCTCATTCGGACACGCGACGTTCTTCGGTGGAGCAGCTTATTTTACCGCGCACGCCGTGAAGGAATGGGGCTTTTCGCCGGAGCTCGGCATCGTGGTGGGTGTGGCGGGCGCCGCCATCCTGGGCCTTGTCATGGGCTTCTTCGCGATCCGCCGCCAAGGCATCTATTTCGCGATGATCACGCTGGCCCTGTCGCAGATGTTTTTCTTCTTCTGCCTGCAATCAGAGTTCACACATGGAGAGGATGGTATCCAATCCGTACCGCGCGGCCATCTGTTCGGCATCCTCGATCTTAATAATTCCACCAACATGTATTACTTCGTGCTGGCGGTCTTCGTCGTCGGCATCCTGATCATCTGGCGCTTCATCAATTCACCATTCGGGATGATCCTGAAATCCATCCGCGAGAACGAGCAGAGGGCGATATCGCTCGGCTATTCCGTCGCCCGTTACAAGCTTGGGGCCTTTGTGATGTCGGCCGCCCTTGCAGGGTTAGCCGGGGCGGTGAAATCACTCGTCTTCCAATTCGCCACCCTGACCGATGTTGCCTGGCAAATGTCTGGCGAAGTGATCCTGATGACGCTGCTTGGTGGCATTGGTACGCTAATTGGGCCGCTGTTTGGCGCTGGCCTGGTTGTCACGCTCGAAAACTATCTCGCGACATCGGAATTCCCAGTGACGATCATAACCGGCATCGTGTTCATGATTTGCGTGCTGATATTCCGCCGCGGCATCATCGGTGAATTTTACGCATCGCGCCTCGGTCGCAAACTCGGCTTCGTCTACCGCCGCTAACCCGCGGGGTGGCATTGATATGGATATTTTCGACTACATCATCATCGGCGCAGGTAGCGCCGGCTGCGTCCTTGCCAACCGGCTCTCGGAAGACCGGAAGACCCGTGTGCTTCTGTTGGAAGCCGGCGGCAGCGACAACTACCACTGGATCCATATCCCGGTCGGATATCTCTACTGCATCAACAACCCGCGCACCGATTGGTGCTTCACAACCGCACCACAGGAAGGATTGAACGGACGCGCGCTCAATTATCCGCGCGGCAAGGTCCTCGGCGGCTGCTCGTCGATCAACGGCATGATCTACATGCGTGGCCAGGCGCGCGATTATGATCTCTGGCGGCAAATGGGATGCTGTGGCTGGAGCTGGAACGACGTTGTTCCGTTCTTTCGCAAGTCGGAAGATTTCTATCGCGGCGAAACCGAGCTGCATGGCATAGGCGGCGAGTGGCGTGTGGAAAAAGCCCGTGTGCGCTGGGCTGTACTCGATGCTTTCCAGGCAGCCGCCAAAGAGGCCGGCATTCCCGAAAACCCGGACTTCAACACCGGCAACAACGAGGGGTCAGGGTATTTCGACGTCAATCAGCGATCAGGCATTCGCTGGAACACTGCCAAGGCTTTCCTGCGCCCTGCCATGCGGCGTGGTAATCTGACCGTTCTGACGAAAGCCCAGGTGTCCCGCTTGGTGGTCGAGGAGGACGCCGTCAGCGGCATCGACTATTATTTTGGCGGCACCATCAAGCGCGCCTATGCGGCACGGGAGACGATCCTTGCGGCGGGTGCTATCGGTTCACCGCACATTCTGGAATTATCGGGACTTGGCCGCGGCGAGGTACTCAAGAATGCGGGCATAGAAGTCGTCAGGGAGGTGAGGAGCGTCGGCGAAAACCTGCAGGATCATCTGCAACTGCGGATGGCCTACAAGGTGACAGGCGTACCCACGCTGAACGAGAAGGCAACAAGGTTCCTCGGCAAGGCTGCAATCGGCCTCGAATATCTTGTCCGCCGGTCAGGTCCAATGGCGATGGCACCGAGCCAGCTCGGCGTCTTTACGCGATCAGGGCCTGACAAGGAGACTCCCGATCTCCAATATCATGTGCAGCCGGTGTCGCTCGACAAGTTCGGTGATCCGGTTCACCCGTTCCCTGCGATCACTGCAAGCGTCTGCAATCTCCGACCCGAAAGCCGTGGTTCAGTCCACGTGGCGAGCCCGAATTTTGCCACTCAGCCGACGATCAGCCCCAACTATCTCTCGACCGAGCGCGATCGCGACATAGCTATTCGCTCGATACGTCTGACAAGGAAGATCGTCGCACAGCCATCCTTCGCACGGTTCCGCCCGGAAGAGTTCAAGCCTGGCCCGAGCTATCGCACAGATGCGGACCTGTCGCAGGCCGCCGGCGACATTGGCACGACGATCTTCCATCCCGTCGGAACCTGCCGGATGGGTTCGGATCGCGAAAGCGTCGTGGACGCTCGCTTGAAGTTCAGAGCGCTGGCAAAGCTTCGCATTGCAGACGCTTCCGTGATGCCAACGATCACATCGGGCAACACCAATTCGCCGACGATCATGATCGCCGAAAAGGCGGCGGCCATGATCCTCGAAGACAACAGATAGGAGAACGGCATGGCAAAGATCGCTTTTATCGGACTTGGCAATATGGGCGGGCCGATGGCCGCCAATCTCGTCAAGGCTGGCCACGAAGTCATCGGCTTTGACCTGGCCGCACCTGTCCTGCAGGCTGCGCAAGAGCATGGCGTGACAGCGGCCAGCCACATCAGTCAGGCAGTCTCGGGCACAGAAATCGTCGTGACGATGTTACCCCAAGGCAAGCATGTGCTCAGCGCCTGGAGCGATATCCTTCGTTCGATCCCTGCTGGGACGCTTGTCATCGACAGTTCCACGATCGACGTCGACAGCGCTCGCAAGGCGCACGACATGGCGAGCAGTGCAGACTGCCTTTCTCTCGATGCCCCAGTCTCCGGCGGCACCGGCGGGGCGGCGGCGGGCACGCTGACGTTCATGGCCGGCGGATCGGACGAGGCTTTCGCAAAGGCTAAGCCGATCCTGGAGGCTATGGGCAGGAAAATCGTTCATTGCGGGGAAGCAGGTGCCGGGCAGGCGGCAAAGATCTGCAACAACATGATCCTCGGCATATCGATGATCGGTGTCTGCGAAGCTTTCGCACTCGGAGAAAAGCTCGGTCTCTCGCATCAAGCACTGTTCGACGTCGCTTCGACCTCGTCGGGACAGTGCTGGTCGATCAGCACCTACTGCCCTGTGCCAGGGCCGGTTCCGACCTCTCCCGCTAACAACGATTACAAACCCGGCTTTGCGGCCGCGCTGATGTTGAAGGATCTCCGGCTGTCTCAAGAGGCCGCGCTCTCCACCGGCGCCTCCACGCCGCTTGGAGCCGAAGCCTCGCAGCTCTATGCCCTTTTCGAAAAACAGGGGAATGGCGGCCGCGATTTCTCAGCGATCATCGAAATGCTCCGCGGCAAGTCTGAATAGTCTCGAAATAACCTTGACACCCGGTTCGACATGAGCGACGGCCCGCCGGACCAGGCTCAGCCGTTGACAGGAATTCCGAACATGCAATCCAAACCCACCACGACGGGCCTCAAGAACCTCGTATTGATGGGCGTTGTTCTGATGCTTCTCGGGGACTTTCTCTTCGCACTCAACGATGCGATGGGTAAGTGGCTGGTCACCAACTTTTCTGTCGGGCAAGTGTTACTTGTTCGCTCACTCGGATGTTTCATCATTCTCGGCCCGCTGATCGCGAGGCAGGGTCCAGCCCAACTTTTCAACGTAGAGCGCAAGGGACTGCAGTTTCTGCGCGTGCTCTTCGCAACGCTCGACGTCGGCCTGTTCTATGCCGCCGTCGCCTACTTGCCGCTTGCCGATGTAATGACGTTCTATATGGCTGGGCCGATCTATGTCGCCGCCCTTTCGCATTTCTTCCTCAATGAAAGGATCGGCTGGCGCCGCTGGCTGGCGGTCTTCGCCGGCTTCTGCGGTGTCGTGATCGCATTGCGTCCGTCCGCGGCGATGCTGTCACTGCCATCTCTCTTCGGAATCGTCGGTAGCCTATCGTTTTCAATGGCTCTGATCTTGAACCGGTATCTCCGTAACACCAGCGATACGACACTCGTTACCTGGCAGATGATTGCCGCACTTGTCGTCGGTGCAGTGCTCTCGATCGGCGACTGGCAACCTACCACATCGATTGAGCTCGGCGGCATGCTAGCCCTTGGTGTCGTCGCGTCCTGCGCTCATCTGTTGATCACGCGTTCACTGAAGCTGGCGCCTGCGTCGCTGCTGGCGCCGCTGCAATATAGCCTGCTGATATGGGCGATAGCCTTGGGATACATGTTCTTCGGGGACGTGCCGGATCTCTATGTGATCGTAGGCGGCACCATCATCGTCATTGCAGGACTGTTTATCTTTCATCGCAAGAACTTGCTCGAAACAGTGCCGCCGGAGGCTGTTGCCCCCGACGGGCACTGATTTCGCTCGAACCTTCGGCCGCTATGCAGCCGGCTTGATCACACCGCGGCGTATCTGGTCGGCCTCGATTGATTCAAAGAGCGCCCGGAAGTTGCCCTCGCCGAAACCTTCGTCGCCCTTGCGCTGAATGAACTCGAAGAAGATCGGGCCGATCACTGTTTTCGAGAAGATCTGCAGCAGGATCTTTGTCGTACCGCCATCGAGTACGCCTTCTCCATCGATGAGAATTCCGTGTCTGCGCATCCGATGGATTGGTTCATCGTGCCCGGCGACCCGCTTGACGGACATGTCATAGTAGGTTTCAGGCGGGCCTGGCATAAAGCGAAGGCCATTCACCGCAAGGTTGTCGGTCGCCTCGTAGATGGCGTCAGTTCCAACTGCAATGTGCTGGATGCCTTCACCCCTATACTTCTTCAGATATTCCTCAATCTGGCTGGTTTCGTCCTTCGATTCATTCAGCGGAATGCGGATCTTGCCGCAGGGCGAAGTAATGGCACGGCTCATCAACCCGGTGATACGACCGTCGATGTTGAAAAAGTGGATCTGCTTGAAATTGAAAAGTTCCCGGTAGAAATCCCACCACTTGTCCATGTTGCCGCGATAGACATTATGGGTCAGGTGATCGAGATAGAAGAAACCCACACCCTCCGGCCGCGGATCACGCTCACCAAGCCAGTCGAACTCGAGATCGTAAGCCGAGCCTTTCGCACCATAGCGCTCCACGAAGTAGAGAAGTGAGCCGCCGATACCGACGATGGCAGGAACATTGAGCGCCTTGTCATTCCCTTCGTAAGGGGTAGCGCCCTTAGCGACGGCTTGGTCGAAGGCATGCCTGGCATCGACGACACGCCATGCCATTGACGGGGCGCAGGGCCCGTGATCATCGACAAAGCGCATGGCATGACTGCCCGGCTCGGCATTGACGATATAGTTGATGTCGCCCTGGCGCCAGACTGTGATGTCCTTGCTCTTATGCTTTGCCACGGATCGATACCCCATGCGCGTGAACAGCTCAGCCAGCTTCTCCGGTTCGGGGTGCGCAAATTCGACGAATTCGAACCCATCCGTTCCTGCAGGGTTGTCCAAGGTGATCTGGGACGGCGGTGCGTCGTGTGGATACGGGCCCATTTTGCTCCTCCTGAGGCTCTGGCAAATTGATGCAGATTATGAGCCCGCATTGTCGCAATGTGCTTGCATTGTGAGTGCAACTGGCGAAATATCCGCACGGAACGTGCAAATATACGGTAAATCATGCAATGTCTGAGCAACTAGATGGATTTGATCTGAAAATCCTCGCTGAACTTCAAAATGATGGACGTCTGACAAACATCGAACTGTCCGAACGCATCGCCCTTTCAGCCTCTCAATGTTCGCGACGTCGAACGCGACTGGAGGCCGAGGGCTTCATTCGTGGTTATCAGGCAAATCTCGATCCGGACAAGCTGGGGCTGAATTTGCTGGTCGTCATTTCGGTTACCCTGGCGACCCACAATCGCGACAACGCCCGTCGCTTTGCGCAATTGGTCAACGGGCTGCCTGAGGTCCTCGAAGCCTATGCGCTCACCGGCGAAATGGACTATCATTTGAAGATCGCGACCCATGGCCTGTCCGGCCTCTCGCGGTTCGTCAACGACGTGCTGCTGCCACACGAATCCGTACAGCACGTGAAGACATCCATTGTCCTCAATACCTTGAAGACCTTCGAGGGTTATCCGCTGGGCAGATCATAGCCCGTTTCGTTTTCGCCATAGTCCTGCGGACGCCTCGATCGCCGCAAGGGCGAGGTCGAGATGCCGGATCGCGTCGTCACCAAGCGTCTTGCGCACCGTCTCTTGGTATTTGTCCGCTAAGTGAGTGATCTTCTGATAGTACTGCTTGCCGAGCGCCGTGAGTTCTATCTGCTCGAACCGTCGATCAGTGTCGCTTGGAACCCTCTTCAACCAGTGCCGCTGTTCCAGCGCGTGGACCGCCCGACTGACCTTGGTCTTGTGCATGTGCGAATGGGCGCCGATGTCCTTTGCCGTCATCATTCCGACACTGCCGAGTGCAGCAAGCGTCCGCCATTCAGGTCGGGTCAAGTCGAACTCTTCCCGGTACTGCTTGGCGAAGGACAGACTGATCAGTTCCGATGCCCTGTTGAGCCGGTACGGAATGAAACAATCGAGCTCGAAACCATCCGCCATGTCCACTCCTTGATAGTTACAAAATCAACAGTTACTTTTGTAACTATAAGAGCGGAGGAGATGCAAGCATGGACGCGACCGAAGCCTCCTGTGTGAAGGCCGTAGCCACTGCGTTGGCGTACATGCCGGGGTTCGGCAACGACTTCGAGACGGAGGCGCTCCCCGGGGCATTGCCGCGAGGCCAAAACAGCCCGCAGAAATGCAATTACGGTCTGTACGCCGAACAGCTGTCCGGCTCCCCGTTTACCGCTCCGCGCGGTACAAACGAGCGTTCGTGGCTTTACCGCATCAGACCAAGCGTGCGGCACACGCGCCGGTTTTCCAATGCTAGCTATCCCTTCTGGAAATCAGCGCCATGTCTGGAGGATCACTCCCTGCCACTTGGTCAGCTCCGGTGGGATCCGATCCCATCGCCAGCGACGGGCACGGACTTTCTTTCTGGAATCCGAACAATGACAACGGCCGGCGACGTATTGAGCCAGGCAGGTATGGCCGCGCATGCCTATGCCATCAACGACGACATGGTCGATGACTATTTCTTCAATGCCGATGGCGAGCTGCTCATCGTTCCCCAACTCGGCGCAATCTGCGTCTTCACCGAGATGGGCGTGATCGAGGTCGAGCCGGCGGAGATTTGTCTCATCCCCCGCGGCATGATGATGAGGGTTTCCCGCATTGGCGACGAGCCGGAAGCGCGTGGCTATATTTGCGAGAACTATGGTGCCAAGTTTACCATGCCGGAGCGCGGGCCAATCGGCGCCAACTGCCTTGCGAATGCCAGGGACTTCAAGACGCCCGTGGCCGCTTTCGAGGACAAGGAGACGACATGTCGTGTGCATGTGAAATGGTGTGGCAGGTTTTATACGACGGAGATTGGGCATTCGCCCCTGGACGTTGTCGCTTGGCATGGAAACTATACGCCATTCAAATATGATCTTAGGACGTTCTCCCCGGTCGGCGCCATTCTGTTTGATCACCCCGATCCGTCGATCTTCACGGTGCTGACCGCTCCAAGTGGAGAAGACGGTACGGCTAACGTCGATTTCGTGATCTTTCCACCCCGATGGCTGGTTGCCGAGCATACCTTCCGCCCGCCATGGTACCATCGCAATATCATGAGCGAATTCATGGGCCTTATACATGGGCAGTACGACGCCAAGGAAAAAGGCTTTGTTCCCGGCGGCATGAGCCTCCACAACATGATGCTGCCGCATGGTCCAGATGCGTCGGGCTTCTTGAAGGCGTCCAACATGGAGCTGGCGCCGGTCAAGCTTGACCACACCATGGCGTTCATGTTCGAGACCCGTTTCCCGCAGCAGCTGACCAAATACGCAGCCGAGCTGGAGACGCTGCAGGACGATTACATCAGCTGCTGGGATGGACTGGAGCGTCGCTTCGATGGAACTCCGGGCATCAAGTGAGCAATTGAAGCCGGACAGATCCCATGAAACTCGCCACACTCAAAGATACCACGCGGGACGGGCGGCTGATCGTTGTCTCCCGCGACCTGACGTGCTTTGCCGATGCAGGCGAGGTCGCCCGCACCTTGCAGGCCGCTCTGGACAATTGGTCGGCAACGGCACCTAAGCTTGCGGGCCTTGCCGAGCGCCTTGAAGCCGGCAAGCTGTCTTCCCAGCCTTTCGACCCGCGGCTTGTACATTCGCCTCTACCGCGCGCCTACCAGTGGGCAGACGGATCAGCTTACGTCAATCACGTCGAGCTGGTGCGCAGGGCCAGAAACGCACCGATGCCGGCGACGTTCTGGACCGATCCGCTGATGTACCAAGGCGGCTCCGACAGTTTTCTGGCACCATGCGACCCAATCCTTGCCGCAGACGAGGCATACGGCGTCGATATTGAAGGGGAGGTTGCAGTCATCGTCGACGACCTCCCGATGGGCGCGACGCCCGAGCGAGCAAGCGAGGCGATCCGGCTCGTCATGCTGGTAAACGACACTTCGTTGCGAGGTCTGATTCCCGATGAACTCGCCAAAGGATTCGGCTTCTTCCAATCAAAACCCTCTTCGGCTTTCTCGCCTGTTGCAATAACGACAGACGAACTCGGCGATGCCTGGAGAGGTGGCAAGGTCCATCTTCCCCTGCTGGTTAGCCTGAACGGCGTACCGTTCGGGCGCGCGAACGCCGGTGTGGACATGACATTCGACTTCGGACGGCTCGTTTCTCATGCCGCCAAGACGCGCTCATTGACCGCCGGCTCCATCATCGGCTCCGGGACTGTTTCGAACAAGCGTGATGGCGGCCCTGGCAAGCCTATTGCCGAAGGCGGAGACGGATATTCCTGCATCGCCGAGATCCGAACGATCGAAACGATCGCACTTGGCGCACCGACGACACCCTACCTGCACTTCGGTGACACCATTCGCATCGAAATGAAAGACGTGAACGGTCAATCGATCTTCGGTGCCATTGAGCAGAGGTTCCAACCCTATGATAAGGGGGAACGCCGTTGACGCAGATCGTACTCTACGACTACTGGCGCTCCTCGGCGAGCTACCGGGTTCGCATCGCGCTTCGAACGCTGGGGCTGTCTTTCGAGACGGTGCCGATCGACCTGCTCGCTTCAAGGCACCAGGAACCTGACTATCTGAAGATCAATCCACAGGGCCTGGTCCCGAGCCTGCGCATCGACGGGCAGACGCTAACCCAATCGCTCGCCATCATCGAGTACCTTGCCGAAACACGGCCGGAGGCCAGGATCCTGCCGGATACAATTGAGGGACGGCAGCGGGTGAGAGCGCTGTCCTATGCCATTGCAATGGACGTCCATCCAATCTGTAACCTGAACGTCGTCTCACATGTCATCCGCCTTGCTGGCCAAGACAGTGCCAAAGCGAATTGGATGGTCAAGTTCATCGGCAGCGGCCTGCAATCGCTAGAACGAATGCTCGACGAGCCGGAACGTGGTCGCTTCTGCTTCGGCGACACACCGACGATGGCCGACTTTTGCCTTGTCCCACAGGTCTACAATGCGAGTCGCTGGGGGATTGAGATGTCGGCGTTTCCTCGCGTCGCATCAATTGCCGATGAATGCAATGCTTTACCGGCATTCAAGGCTGCCCATCCAGATGTGGCAAAACCGGCCTAGGAATGGCGCGAAGTTTCACTTGTCACTCGGTTCCCGGCTGAAGAACATACCCGTAAGATTTTTCAACAATTGACGATCGCGCAATACACCTGATTAAATCAAATTGATTGATTTAACACGACGTGGCTCTTGGACTCCACGTCATTCTGATCCAAGTTCCGACACGCAATTGAGAGACGATCATGACAGCAAACCGCCAACCCGCGATGCGGCTTGAAACCGCCTGGCAGCCCTCATCTGAAGAACGTACCCAAACCTATACGCTTACTCTCAAGAATCTCTCGTCGGCGCCGATCCGGGATTTCACCCTCTGCGTCACTGGGCCGGGGCGGGTCGATCCGACGGTGCAGATTGAGGGTGGTACGGTCGGACGACGGCTTTCGAATTTCACCGAATTCCTGCCGCTAGAAAACTTCGAGCTTGGGGGTGGCAAGAGCTGGACGCTGAGGATCTCCGCTCTCAGCTGGCCGTTCCAGCATTGGACGGATGGGGCCACCGGCGCTTATGTGGCTTTCTCCGATGGCAGTACATTGTCCCTTTCAGTCGAACCCACCCGATCGCTTGCCAACAACGCACCATTGAAGCGGGGCGCAGAAATCTATCCCGTTCCGGCCAATCCGCCTACGCCCGTCGCGATCGTCCCGTGGCCAAATGAGGTCTCGATATCTGGCAAGCGCTCGGTGCCCGCGGGTTTTGCCCTCAATGCCAGCGATCCGCATGCGATTGCCGCGGCTGGCGCCTTTACCGGCCTTGCCGAACAGCTTTTCTCCGTCGAAGGACTGGTTCGTCCAGCCTCCGAAGGTGGGATGCCTGTGATGCTGCAGGTCGTCGACGGCTTCGCACCGGAAGCCTACTTCATCTCCTTCACAGTCGACATTATTCGTATTTCGGCCAGTGCTCAGACGGGTCTGCTCTATGGCCTGATCACGCTTGGCCAGATTTGGCGCGGCGCGCATCTCCATCCACACGCATTTCTCTTCCCCGCCGAGGGCGACATACGCGACGTTCCGGCGATGGGGTGGCGTGGCCTGCATCTCGACGTCGCCCGTCAATTCTATGGCAAAGCCGAAATCAAGAAGTTGCTTAGCATTCTCGCCTGGAACAAGATCAACCGTTTCCACTGGCATCTCTCGGACGACGAGGCTTGGCGGATCGAAATCGATGCTTATCCGGCACTGACAGAAGTCGGCGCCTGGCGCGGACACGGTCTTCCCATTCCGCCGCTTCTCGGATCGGGTGCTGCGCGTACCGGGGGCTACTATACCAAGGCGGCGGTTCGCGAAATCGTGTCACATGCCAAGGAGCTGGGCATCGAGGTGGTGCCGGAAATCGATGTACCGGGACATTGCTTTGCCATGCAGGAGGCCATCCCTGAGCTACGAGACCCGCAGGAAAAGGGAAGCTACTATTCCGTCCAGGGCTTTCCCGACAACTGCCTAAATCCTGTGCGCGAGAAGACATACGAGGTTCTGGAAACCATCTTCCGCGAACTGATCGAGCTCTTTCCTTTCAGAACAATCCATATCGGCGCCGACGAGGTGCCGCTTGGCGCATGGTCAGGGTCGCCGGAAGCCTTGGCGCGGCTTCGCGAGATTGGCGGAGACGCGATGGCCGATGCCCACGCAAAACGTCTCAATGTCATCACCAACACCCATGGTGCTGACGATATCGACGGATCGGGCGCGGCCGTTCTCCAATCTGTCTTTCTCGAAAGAATACAGAAATTCCTGGCTGAGCAAGGCTGCATCACCGGCGGATGGGAGGAGGCCGCCCATGGCAACGTCATCGACAAGGCAAAAAGCTATCTCTGTGGCTGGCGCAGTGTAGAAGTCTCGGCAGCGCTTGCGAGCGAGGGTTACGAGTTGGTGGTCTGCCCCGGTCAGGTCTACTACTTGGACATGGCAAACAGCCCTGATTGGGATGAGCCTGGCGCTAGCTGGGCCGGATGGTCGGAGCCTGAGAAGCTTTACAATTTCGATCCGGTCGAAGGTTGGAGCGATGAACAGAAGAAGAAGCTGCGCGGCATCCAGGCCTGCATCTGGTCGGAACCGATGACCGACCGGGCCGTCTTCGACCGCCTGGTATTTCCCCGAATCTCGGCGCTTGCCGAGAGCGCATGGACGAAACCAGCCGACAAATCCTGGGAGCGGTTCAAAGCGGTCGCCGGGCTGATGCCTATCCTTTACGCCTACCCTTAAGGTTTTTTGCCGATTGGCTTCTGGAGGACATCGAATTGCGGGTTCGTTTGTGAAAAGATCGGCAGTGCCGCGGCGCCCAGAATTGCCGTGTCTCTGCCGGTCGTCCCGATTACGATACGTGGCAGGCTTCGCTCAATCCCGGGATTGACCGGCGTGTGCAAAGGCTCCAGTTGACTAACCAGCCGCTGCAGCAGGGAAGGCGGCATCGGGCCGCCGAGCACGATCGTCTGAGGGTCGAAGGCCAGTTCGAGAAAATCGATTGTCTGGCGCATGGCTTCGGCCGCAGCCCCAGCCCATTCATCAATCCGACTCCTCTGCTGCTCGATCAGAGCGTCAAGCGTGTGCGGAGCTTGGAGTTCAATCTCTCGAATATTTAAGTATTCGTAAGCCGATCCGAGTGAGACATAGCGGTCCAGACAACCCCGTTTTCCGCATATGCAGGGTAGGCCGTTGGGGGCGACGATCATGTGGCCGATCTCGCCGGCATTGCTGCGGCTACCTCTGTATAGATGACCATCGAGGAACATGCCGGCGCCGATGCCACCCCCAAGGAAGAGGTAGACAAAGCTGTTTAAGCCGCGCGCAACCCCGTAGAGTCGCTCGCCAATCGCTGCGGCCGTGGCGTCGTTCTCCACGAGGACCGGCACACCAAGTAGCTTGCCGAGTTCCCGGGCCACTGGAAAATTCTGCCAGCCTGGCAGTGTCGCCGGGCTCAGGGATGTCACACCTTCGGTGGCGTATCGTCCCGGCAGTGCAATGCCGACGCCAAGCAGACGGGCCCGATCGAAGGAGAAGGACCGCTGTAACTCGTCAGTGATAGCGGCGAGGATTGGCATCGCGTCCGCGGGCGTTGGACGGTCCACAACCCTTTCGACCCTCGCCCTGACACTCCCCGACAGATCGGTCAGCAAGCCGACCGCATGGTCCCGCTCCAACTCGAGGCCGATGGAATAGCCGCCATCCGGGTTGATGGAGTAAGGCGTGATTGGTTGTCCGCGGGCGATCCTTTGAGGAGCCTCCGCCTTCAGTATCTCGGCACGTTCCAACTCTTCGACAATATTCGACACCGTCTGAGTGGTCAGCGCGGTCAGCCTGGCAAGAGCCGCTCGCGATAGCGGTCCGTTCGTTCGGATCGATTCGATCACGACGCGTCGGTTATGTGATTTCGCCTGCTCGAGGTTGGTCCCTGAGATTACCTTCATATGCTCGACGATGGGAGTTGAAACTAAATGCCTAGTTCATCGCATAGGGGGTTTCGACGTGGATTCCTAGCAGATGGCTGCATTTTGGTTGGGCGGGCCGCTAACTGCCTACGACCGGTCTAAGGGACTGGGTTGACAGTATGGAGAGTGCATGTCACTTATGTAACTAAATAGTTATTTACTGGGAGGAAGAGCAGATGGCGACAATTTCGCTTGGTATCATCATGCATGGGATTACCGGCCGCATGGGCTACAACCAGCATCTGGTCCGGTCAATTCTGGCAATCCGGGAGCAGGGGGGCCTTCAACTTGGCAATGGCGACCGCCTGATGCCGGATCCCATTCTCGTTGGACGTAACGCCGACAAAATCGAAGCGATCGCGCGCAAGCACGGCCTGACGCGTACAACCACCGATCTCGACAGCGCTCTTGCGGATCCGAACAACAGGATATTCTTCGACGCTGGCTCCACCCAAATGCGCGTCGAGTTGCTGAAGAGGGCGATAGAAGCCGGAAAACATGTCTACTGCGAAAAGCCGATCTCCGAGACGCTGGAGGAAGCGCTTTCCGTTGCGGCGCTCGCCGAGCAACGCGGTGTCAAGAATGGCGTCGTTCAGGACAAGCTCTACCTGCCCGGGCTACGGAAAATCGCTTTGCTGAGGGATAGCGGCTTCTTCGGCAAGATACTCTCGGTACGCGGTGAATTTGGCTACTGGGTATTCGAAGGGGATTGGGGCGTGACGGCGCAGCGCCCCTCCTGGAACTATCGTGCAGCCGACGGCGGCGGCATGATCCTCGATATGCTACCGCATTGGCGCTACGTGCTGGACAATCTCTTCGGTGAGGTCAAAGCGGTCAGTTGCTATGCCTCTACCCATATCCCTAGCCGTGTCGACGAAAACGGAAAGACATACCGAGCCGACGCAGACGATGCGGCCTATTCGACCTTCGAACTCGAGGGGGGGATTGTCGCACACATCAATTCCTCCTGGGCAGTGCGGGTGCGGCGCGATGACCTTGTGACCTTCCAGGTCGACGGCACCCACGGGTCAGCGGTTTGCGGCCTCACGAAGTGCTGGACACAGCACCGCGTCAACACGCCGAAGCCGGTCTGGAACCCTGACCAACCGCAGACGATCGATTTCTTCAAGACTTGGGACGAGGTGCCTGAAACTCAGAACTTCGACAACGGTTTCAAGGCACAGTGGGAGGACTACCTGCGCTACATCGTTGAAGATGCGCCGTGGAAGTTCACGCTGCGCGAGGGCGCCAAAGGCGTTCAGCTCGCGGAACTGGCACACAAGAGCTGGAAGGAAAGGCGCTGGGTGGATGTTCCATCGCTCGCCGACACGTCCGCTCGCAAGGTAGCCTGACGGCCATGGCAACGACACTTCGTCTTCCCCTCTCCGGCGGCACGCTGCAGGACTATACTATCGTCAACAAACCGCTTGCTGCGCCGGACCGTCCGCCCGGCGGGCACGCCTTCAACCGTGTCGCCTTCGCAGCCGCGCACGTCGTCGTCGATCCGTTGGCTGACAACGATCCGTGGCTGGATCGAAATATAGATTGGGAACGCACTGTTGCGTTCCGCGAATACCTTTGGGATCTCGGTCTCGGCGTTGCAGAAGCGATGGACACGGCCCAACGCGGCATGGGGCTTGATTGGACCGGCGCCAAGGAATTGATCGCCAACGTGCAATCAGCCGCACGACAGCGCCAAGATGCACTCATTGCCTACGGCGCGGGCACCGATCATCTACCCCCAGGCCCCGATGTCAGCATCGACGACGTAATCCGAGCCTACGAAGAGCAGGTCGCCTACATAGAGGGCCAAGGTGGCAGGATCATCCTCATGGCAAGCCGCGCTCTCGCCGCGGCTGCAAAGAGCCCCGACGATTACGCGCGTGTCTATGACCGCATCCTGCGGCAGGTTCGCCAACCGGTCATCATTCATTGGCTGGGCGACATGTTCGATCCAGCGCTCGCCGGCTATTGGGGCTCGGGCGATGACATACGAGCGATGGAAACCGCGGTGGCCATCATCAACAATCACGCAAGCAAGGTAGACGGTGTAAAGATCTCACTGCTTTCGGCGGAAAAAGAGATCATAATGCGCCGCCAGCTCGATCCGCTGGTCAAGATGTACACTGGCGATGATTTCAACTACGCGGAACTCATCGCCGGAGACGAACAGGGGTATTCACACGCCCTGCTGGGCATTTTCGACGCCATCGCACCTGCGGCGAATGTGGCCCTACAAAAGCTCGCCTCTGACGACCTCGCCGGATTCCATGACATTCTGGCTCCAACCGTGCCTCTGTCTCGGCATATCTTCAAGGCACCCACCCGGTTCTACAAGACTGGCGTTGTTTTCCTGGCCTATCTCAACGGGTTCCAAAACCATTTCCAGATGCTAGGCGGCCAGCAGAGCGCGCGCTCGTTGGTGCATCTTGCAGAGCTGTTTCGCCTCGCGGACCAGGCCCGTGTCCTGCGCGACCCGGACCTCGCGGCGGCTCGACTAAAGTCCATTCTCGCCACAGCGGGCATTTGAAACACGACAGCATCGACTTCGCAGCCGCGGAGTGGGGGAGGGTTACGCATGACATTTGACGGCCTTTCGATCAATCTCGCAACCGTTCGAGAGCAGTATAACATGAGGCAGGCCGTTGATGCTTGCCTGAAGCAGGACATCGTCGCGATCGCTCCATGGCGCGATCAGGTCCATGCTATCGGGCTTTCAGAAGCCGCGCGCATCGTCGCCGACAACAAGCTAAGGGTTACCGGCCTTTGCCGCGGGGGCATGTTTCCCGCCACCGACGCTGCGGCACGGGCGAAGGCTATCGACGACAACAGGAAGGCTATCGACGAAGCCGCTGCTCTCAACGCCGATTGCCTTGTCCTTGTGGTGGGTGGTTTGCCAGCCGAGTCGCGAGACATTGCGCACGCCCGCGAAATGGTGGCCGACGGAATTGCCGCAATCCTTCCGCATGCGCTCGCTGCTGGAATACCGCTTGCCATCGAGCCGCTTCATCCGATGTACGCCGCTGACCGCGCCTGCGTAAACACACTTGAGCAGGCGCTTGATATCTGCGACCTGCTCGGCGACGGCATCGGCGTCGCCATTGACGTCTATCACGTCTGGTGGGATCCAAAACTCAATGAGCAGATCGCCAGGGCTGGCGCATCCGGCCGCATCCTTGCGCACCACATCTGCGATTGGCTGGTTCCAACAACGGACCTGCTGCTTGACCGCGGGATGATGGGCGATGGGGTGATCGATCTCAAGGGAATCCGACGCTTGATCGAGGCAGCCGGATATCACGGGCCCCAGGAGGTCGAGATCTTCTCTGCGAAGAACTGGTGGAAGCAACCGGGCGAGGTGGTGCTTTCAACCTGCATAGAGCGCCTAAATAGCGTTTGCTGACTTTGCTGACGCCTCTTCGCGTCACGTTAAACAACTGGTTAACCATGCGAATTCTCGCTTACGGTACAGAACTGCGGCTTTTCTTCCGCTAGCGGCCACCGCCCATTGAGAAAGCTGGCTTAAGAAGCGGTGTCTGAACAAGCTTTTTTGGCCGCAGATACATCCGAAACAGGCAGTCACCCGTCCATGCTCGGAGGGTGTGCGTCGGGATGGTAGAAGAATCGCGGATTGTGGTGTGATTTGTCAACCGCATGCACTCGGCTATCCTGCGATTTGTGGCGGAGGTGACCTGCCCGCTTTGAAGGAATACAAATCACAAAGTCGCTTCTTAGGCCCCGCCATCTCGCTGCCGTCGCGGTCGTCGCCGCGATGTTCCCCACGGGGAACTTTTGCCCCAGAACCGGAATAGAAGCGCAGCCCGAGATACGAAGCAAACCATCCCGAACAACCGATTACGCGGCCCGGCAGCCACCGACGGGCTAACCGAACGGTTCGCATTGAACCCTACCGTAAGACATTGGCAACCCCGTCACGAGGCGCCATACACTATGCTCAGCAAACTTGTTCCCCGCGGGGAACTTGATGTCGACGCCGGCCCCCGCCCATCTGTCGAACCGTCGCCATAGCCGAAATTCCCGAACCCAATCCGCTCGCGGCGACGGGTGGAAGAGGACCGGAGCCCCCCAGGAGAACGCCGCGCTAAGTGTCCTCCACCTCCCGAACACGCCGTCACCGACGGCTACCCAGTTACGCCAAAGCAATCTCTCCCCCGATCAGCTAATCGTGCGCAAGTAAGCACAGCAATCTCATCGGCAAGCCCATGCAACACCTCTAGCGACCCCGATGAATGCTCCATGATCGCGGGCGACGTTACGAAAGAACCAGTCTACTCCCATCGCTTGTCAGTCGCCGAGACCGAAGCCGTCGAGAATACCTCGATAGTGCACGGCGGTGACCACCTTGATCTACCTAGTCGGGCACCTTGCACATCGCCACTCCGCTGGGCGTCCGCCTTCAGACAGCACGGCAACGAAGTTGGGGGGGCACACGGAACGGACAGTACAAGATCGCCGCGCCATCAACGACCATTCAAAGAACCCCAGGCGGAAATACAGCCACTGCTGAGTGGCTTCCCTTTGCGACCCAATGCCTCGCCCATCCTCACCTCCCGCGCGTCTCCCGTCCCAAAACGAGGCGACGTCGAGCACAACTTGCCTCCGAGGATGAGGCGGGCGTGATCCGACGTCTACCTCCACGCATGCCAGAGGAGGGAGTGCAAGGCGAGCTGGCGGATAACGCATCCCCTAAGAGCCCTAGCAAACCGCCAGCGCTGGTACATAGAATGATTGCGGTGCAGCCGGGCGAGGAAAGAAAGGGAACCACTCCTCCGCAGCCCCAAAAGCGGCCCACGCCGAGCATATCGTAGTTAGACCCGGATGCCGGCGCGCACACTTTGTGCCCTCAGGACCAACCAGAACGAAGCATCAAACACGCCGGCCCGCATCGGAGATGCCCGTGCCGGGGCAGCCAACAAATCCACAGCCACGCGCTGCGCGCACCTCGACACGGTGAGGCACAGGAACTATCTGTTAAATATGACTATTCAGAATGACGACACGATAGCCGGGCGAATTAGCCGGGCGCTTGCCGAGCGTATCGTGACAGGCGCGCTTCCACCCGGGTCGAAGCTCAAGCAGGACCATATCGCTGAGGAGTTTGGATCGTCCCATGTTCCCGTGCGCGAAGCCTTGCGCCGCCTCGAAGCGCAAGGCCTCGCCGTCAGCGAACCACGCCGGGGTGTTCGCGTCGCCTCATTCGATCTGAAAGAGGTGCAGGAGGTCGCAAAAATGCGCGCCGCTCTCGAAGGGCTTGCACTGCGCCACTCAGCCGAGCACCTTACTCCCACGAGGCTCGATCAGGCCGAACAGGCAACGGTTGATGGGGATAACGCGCGCGATGTACGCGCTTGGGAAGAGGCAAATCGAAGGTTTCACCAGCTCATCCTAGAGCCATGCGAGATGCCGCGGTTGCTTTCAGCAATCGATGACCTCCATGCGGCGAGCGCCCGCTTCCTGTTCGCTACATGGCATACTGACTGGGAGCCTAGGGTGGATAAGGACCATCGCACCATTCTCGCCTTTCTGCGCGCCGGCAAGGTCGAGAACGCCGTGACAGCTTTGGAGCGGCACGTTCAGTGGATTGGAGGCCCGTCGACGCGAATGAAGCACTCATCACGCGAACGGTTTGCGATCGTCGGCTAAAATGACGTGACGCCGGCCGGGGCGGTACCAAAGCGTGGATCCCGTTTGGCGACTGACAATTTCCCCCGAAAGCTCGCCTGAATCCCGGGCTACCCTCCGCGCTTTTGCTCGTACCGGTCTACCATCGACCATCATTTCGGCCACTCCACCGCCGTTGTGAGCGAACCTCAACCAAATCCAGCCACTCGGATAATAGATATTATTCATTCGATCTTGCGCATTGAGATTTTTTATAGATAAATTCTGCGTCAGCATGCGACTCGACCGCAACCGACGACAGGATTGTATATAAATGACCCCATTCGACACCATGAGCACCCATAGGAGCGACGTCCGCGGCGCGTCCGATGGCAACACTGGACTCAAGGAAGCCCTTTTTATCTATAATCTTCCGTTTAACGACCTTTTGCATCGCGCGCACACGATCCATCGGTCGAATTTCGATCCGAACGCCGTGCAAATGAGCCGGCTCCTTTCGGTGAAGACAGGCGGGTGCGCCGAGGATTGTGGCTATTGCAGTCAATCAGCCCACTATCCGACCGGCGTCAAAGCTTCAAAGCTTCTGGAAGTCGAGCATGTCCTCTCCGAAGCAAGAAAGGCAAGGGACGGAGGCGCGACGCGGTACTGCATGGGCGCAGCCTGGCGCAGCCCCAAGGACCGTGACATGGAGGCGATCACGGCCATGGTTCGGGGCGTTCGGGCGCTCGGAATGGAGACCTGCATGACGCTCGGCATGCTAACGCCGCAGCAGTCCGCAAGGCTCGCCGACGCCGGCCTCGACTACTACAACCACAATATCGATACGTCGGAACGCTTCTACAGCGAGATCATTACTACGCGCAGTTTCGTAGATCGGCTGGAGACTCTCGCCAACGTCCGTGAAGCCGGCATCAAGGTCTGCGCAGGCGGCATTCTCGGCATGGGCGAAACCGTGGACGATCGCGTCTCGATGCTTGTCACACTGGCGAACCTGCCGATGCCACCCGAGAGCGTCCCGATCAACATGCTGATCCCGATCCCCGGCTCGATGCTCGCCAATGCGCAGCCGATCAATCCGATCGACTTTGTCCGAACCGTCGCACTCGCGCGGATTCTGATGCCAACGTCCTATGTGCGCCTGTCTGCGGGTCGCACGGATATGTCGGATGAGACCCAGGCGCTCTGTTTCTTCGTAGGCGCCAACTCGATCTTTGTCGGCGAAACCCTGCTGACAGCGGACAATCCCGGCGAAGACCGTGATGCAGCTCTCTTTCGTCGCCTTGGACTTAGAGGCGAACAACTGGAGCCTATCGTGTGACGAGCAACAGCCTAGCTGCCTATGAACGCAAACTTGCTGGCCTCGATCGAAAGGGCAGAAGTCGCAGCCTTATTGCGGCATCCGGCATCGATTTCACCTCGAACGACTATCTTGGCCTTGCGCAATCACCGCGACTTGAAGCCTCGCTTCGAGATGCATTGGATCGCGGCGTGCCGGTCGGGGCAGGGGGGTCACGTCTGCTTCGCGGCAATCATACGGAGCACGAGGCCTTGGAAAGTGAGGCTGCCGCCTACTTTAAAGCAGCGCGCGCACTCTACTTCGGCAGCGGCTATGCCGCCAATGTCGCGCTATTCTCAACGTTGCCAAAGCGCGACGACATTATCGTCCATGATGCCCTCATCCATGCGAGCGCCCACGAAGGAATAGCTGCAAGCCGGGCACCATCGGTCGCAACCATGCACAACGACATCAACGCAGTGGCGGATGCAATCCAGCGATGGCGACGCGCCGGCGGTACCGGTCGGCCGTGGATCGCCGTCGAGAGCCTCTACTCCATGGACGGAGATCGTGCGCCGTTGCGGGAGTTGATGGGGATTGCAAATCAGCATGACGGTTTCCTCGTCGTTGATGAGGCACATGCAACAGGCTTCTTCGGCCAAGGCGGACGTGGCTTGGCCGACTGCTTAGGCCATCCGGAAAACTGCATTACGCTGCACACATGCGGCAAGGCACTCGGCGTGTCAGGCGCGCTCGTCATGGGGCCGGCCATCATTTGCAATTTCCTCATCAACCGGGCGCGCAATTTCATCTATTCGACAGCGCCATCCCCACTGGTGGCGGCGACGGTCCGGGAAGCATTGAAGATCCTTGCGGATGAGCCGGAGCGTAGAGACAGACTTGCCGCACTTGTGACCTTCGCAAATGAAGAGATGGAGGCGGCAATAGGAACGCCACCAAGCGGTTCGCAAATCCTTCCAGTCGTGGTCGGCGACAATCGTCGGGCTGTCCGTATCGCAGAGCGCCTGCGGTCCGATGGCTTCGACGTAAGGCCCATCCGCCCCCCAACCGTACCCGAAGGTACGGCGCGATTGCGCATCTCCATTACGCTGAATGTCGACGAAGCGGCGATCTCACGGTTGTTCGAAAGAGTGGCAGTCAGCATGCTGGAGGAGCAGGGATGACAAACAGCTTCGTTGTAACCGGCACAGATACGGGCATCGGTAAGACTGTCCTTGCGGCCGCTTTAACGTCCGCTCTCGCAGCGCATTACTGGAAGCCGGTTCAATCTGGGCTTGAGGAGGAAACAGACGCCGAAACGGTCGCCCGGTTGGGTAAAATACCCTCCGAACGGATCATCGAGGAGGCGTATCGCTTAAGGACCCCGGCGTCTCCGCACCAAGCCGCAGCGATTGACGGGGTGAAGATCGATCCGGACGCTCTTGTCCTTCCAGCTTCAACCGGTTCGCTCGTTGTCGAGGGTGCCGGCGGCGTACTCGTTCCCCTCACTTCGCGGATCCTGTTCGCCGATGTTTTCGCGCGATGGCAGGCGCCGGTCATTCTGTGCGCGAGAACCTCACTTGGCACTATCAATCATACCTTGATGTCCGTGGAAGCACTTCAGCGACGATCGGTCCCCATTTTCGGAATTGCTTTTATCGGTGAGGAAAACACCGAAACGCAAAGGACGATCATACATATAAGCGGAACGCGTTTTCTGGGGCGTCTTGATTGGGCCAACCAACTCACCCACGAGAGACTAATGACAACCTTTCATCGCGGATTTGACATCGCAATGTT
Source organism: Hyphomicrobiales bacterium (assembly GCA_900466605.1). Classification (GTDB taxonomy): domain Bacteria; phylum Pseudomonadota; class Alphaproteobacteria; order Rhizobiales; family Rhizobiaceae; genus Rhizobium. The sequence continues at coordinate 57,377 of UBMU01000001.1, read as the reverse complement.
TCGGAGCCTTCAGCCATGACGCGTTCCCCAGTGTGGCATCCTTTCACGCAGCATGGCATTGAGCCGACGATGAAGAAGGTCGTTGCCACGAACGGTGCCTATCTCATCGACGAGGATGACAATCACATTCTCGATGCCATCTCCTCTTGGTGGGTGATTACCCATGGCCACCGACACCCGACGATTATGGACGCGATCCGCCGGGCTTCCGATGTCTATGACCAGATCATCTTTGCCGAATACACTCACGCTCCAGCCGAAGAACTCGCCCGCGGTCTGATTGAGATCAGTCCGGCTGGGCTCCAGCACGTCTTTTACTCCGATAGCGGCTCCACAGCGGTTGAAGTCGCTCTGAAAATGGCGCTCGGTTCTTTCTATAATACCGGCCAGCGCCGCGACCGCATCGTCGTGATGGAGCACGGCTATCATGGTGACACTATCGGAACGATGTCAGTTGGCGAGAGAGGAATCTTTAATACCGCATATGAGCCTTTGCTGTTTGGCGTAGACCGGCTTCCGTTTCCGGAGCCGGGGCTTGAGCAAGAGACACTCGATGCCTTCGATCAAACCAGCCGGTCCGGCGGCGTCGCCGCACTCTTAATCGAGCCGCTGGTGCTCGGCGCCGGTGGAATGAAGATGTTTTCGCCCTCCGTGCTTCGCGCGCTTTGCACAATCGCCCAACGCCATGGCGTTCTCGTAATCATTGACGAGGTGATGACCGGGTGGGGAAGAACCGGCAGCCTGTTTGCATGCGATCAGGCTGGCATTCTTCCTGATATTCTCTGCACATCGAAAGGGTTAACGGGCGGTTCCCTGCCGCTTGCAGCAACGCTTTGCACCAGCGCGGTCTTTGACGCGCACCTTTCGACGGATCGTAGGAAAACATTCTTCCATTCCAGCTCCTACACGGCCAATCCAATCGCTTGCGCGGCTGCCGTCGCGAACTTGAAGATCTGGTCGCAGGAGCCTGTTCAGTCGCGTATCGATCGCCTCACGGCCCTGCAGGGGCGGAAGTTGCGGCGCTTTGCTGAGGATCGGCGCTTTAGGAATATCCGCCAGTCCGGTACCATTACGGCTCTCGATATGGCGATCCCCTCATCAGGATACTTAGCCGACATAGGACTGCGCTTGCGTGCCTTCTTCCGAGAGCGGCAGCTTCTTGTCCGACCACTTGGCAACGTGATCTATCTCATGCCGCCCTACTGTGTGTCTGAGTCCGAGATCGATCGCCTCTATGATGCGATCGACGAGGCGGCAAACGTGTTCATTGGAACTTCTGCATGAGGACCGTCCGCTCCGCGCGAATGGCGGGTTTCGGACATAGTGTGCCGAGGCGCCGCGTCGAAAATGCCGAAATCGAACTATCGCTCGGGCTTGAAACTGGGTGGATCGAGAGCCGCACGGGAATTCGTACGCGCTACTGGGCGGAAGACGGTGACACTCTGAGCGGGCTCGCCACCGAAGCCGGTGCTATGGCGCTTAGGAACGCCGGGATCCATCGTTGCGAGATCGGCCTGATGCTCTTGGCGACCTCTACACCCGACCACCTTCTGCCCCCGACAGCACCACTCGTCGCGCATAAGCTTGCGCTTGAGCGAGCGGGCGCCATCGATCTTGCTGGCGCCTGCTCCGGTTTCTTGTACGCTCTGACGCTTGCAGACGCCTTCGTACGCACGCAGGGCAAGCCCGTCCTTGTTGTCGCCGCCAATATTCTCAGCCGGCGCATCAATCCAGCCGAACGAGCAAGTTCCGTGCTGTTTGCCGATGCGGCCGGAGCAGTCGTATTGACGCCGGCGAGCGATCCATCCGCTGGAATCCTTGGCACCGATCTATGTTCCGACGGCAGTGGCTATGACCTGATCTCGATCGCCGCGGGCGGCAGCAGCAAGCCCTTCACACCGCAACGCACAGCCGAGGACTATTTGATGACGTTGCGAAACGGGCGCGAGGTTTTTTCGCGAGCCGTCGAGATGATGAGCGCGGCGTCGCAAAGAGCACTCGACATTGCCGCCCTGGAGGCACGCACAATCACCAGGTTCGTCCCGCATCAGGCCAATGTGCGGATCTTCCAGGCTGTCGCAGCCAACCTTGGCATCGGCGCAGATCGGACCGTCAGCTCCCTTGAGCGATTTGGGAATTCGTCAGCAGCAACGATCCCGCTGTCCCTGTCGCTGGAGGCCGTCAACCGACCTCTTCACGATGGCGAAACCCTGCTACTTACTGCGGCGGGCGCTGGCTTTACGGGTGCAGCTATCGTCTATCGCGCCTAGCATTGGCCATCGGCACGCGGGACTCATCTTCGCTAGCGGTTGATGCGCGTCGACAAGATGATCGACGAGAGCGTTTTCTCGACGCCGTCGATATCGCCAATCCTGTCAATGACCATATCGAGTTCGCTGATCGATGCCGCAGCAACGATTGCGATCATGTCGAAACTGCCGCTGACTGAGTGGACCGAACGGACATGCGCAATCGATTGCAGTTCCTGAGTGACGCGCCCGAGTGCCTTGGCCGCCAAGGTGATGAGCACATGCGCCTTGATCTGGCCGCTCTCGAAGTCATCCGACAACCGCACGCCATAGCCTGCAATTACGCCGTCCCGTTCCAGCCGCTCGATTTTTGCCTGCACCGTCGTGCGCGACAGACCGAGCCTGCGCGCGAGCATGGCAGTCGGGATCCGTGCATTTTCGCTGAGGATCGACAGAAGCTGCCGATCCTTGTCACTCATCGTCATATTGGCCATCCAGAACGGCGATCTGATAAATAAATCTAGTCATTTTTATCATTCTCGCGCTGTGAATCAACCAAACCGACAGGAATAAAGAAGGCATAAAGATTTTCGAGAACCAACAGAGGGAACGTATATGAAAAACATTGTCGTCATCGGCGCTGGCAAGATCGGCTCGACGATTGCCCGTCTACTCGTCCATTCGGGCGACTACCATGTAACGCTTGCCGACCGCAGCCGGCTCCAGCTGGATCACATGGAGGCCAATTCCGCGCTCAGCCTCGAAGAAGTCGACATCGCTGACCATGCATCACTCGTCAAACTTCTCTCCGGCAAGTTTGCCGTCCTGAGCGCCGCACCGTTCCATCTGACGATTGCAATTGCCGAGGCAGCCGCCGAGGCCGGCGTCCACTATCTTGACCTGACGGAGGATGTCGAATCCACCCGCAGAGTGAAGGCAATTGCGGCCAGCGCGTCCACCGCATTCATTCCCCAATGCGGACTGGCTCCGGGTTTCATTTCGATCGTTGCCAACGACCTTGCCGGCCGCTTCGATAAACTTGACAGCGTGCGCATGCGTGTTGGCGCTCTCCCCCAGTATCCGTCGAATGCCCTCAACTACAATCTGACCTGGAGCACTGACGGCGTTATCAACGAGTACATCGAGCCCTGCGAGGCGATCGTCGACGGACAGTTGATCGAAGTGCCTGCACTGGAGGAACGGGAAGAGTTCTCCCTTGATGGTGTGACCTACGAGGCCTTCAACACCTCCGGCGGCCTCGGCACGCTGTGCGAAACGCTGAGGGACAAGGTCCGGACCTTGAACTACCGAACGATCCGCTATCCCGGCCATGCAGCCATCATGAAGGCTCTGCTTAGCGATCTCGGCCTGCGCCACCGCCGCGAAGTGCTCAAGGACATCCTCGAGCACGCCTTGCCTTCCACAATGCAGGACGTCGTGATCGTATTCGTCACCGTGTCCGGCTGGAAGAACGGTCGCCTGGTTCAGGAAACTTATGCCAACAAGGTCTACAGCGCCGTTGTCGCCGGCCGCATGATGAGTGCGATCCAAATTACCACGGCATGCAGTATCTGCGCTGTTCTCGACATGCTGGCCAAGGGCGATCTGCCTGCTACGGGCTTCGTCCGGCAGGAAGACATCGGCCTCGACGCCTTCCTGGACAGCCGATTCGGCCATTACTACTCGCAAAAGGCTTACGGCGAAAAGATCGCCGGCTAACCTAACTGAACCGCAGCAATCAACAGAAACGCCCGGCTTCGTATCCGGGCGTTTTTTGTTTCATCTTAGCTCGCGTGACCGCAACGAGCCGGTGTTTCTGCCCCGCACCAGTAAAGATCAGCCAAGCTGCCGGCAGGCCGTAGCAATACGCCCGAGTGCTTCCTTCAGCTCCGCCGCCGCTGAAGCGTAGGAAATTCTGAAATAAGGTGAAAGACCGAACGCTGAACCTGGGACAACGGCGACATTTGCCTCCTCGAGGAGATAGCCGCAAAACTCACTGTCGGTCGTGATCTTGCGGCCACTCGGCGCGGTCCGGCCGAGGAGGCCTCCACATCCCGCGAAGGTATAAAAGGCGCCCTCGGGAACTCGGCAGTCGAGACCATCGATTGCATTCAATCCGGAAACGACAAGGTCGCGCCGCCGCCTGAAGCTCTCGGTTCGCCCAGCAAGAAAATCTTGCGGTCCGTTCAGCGCAGCAACAGCCGCTGCCTGACTGATCGAAGACGGGCAGGACGTTGCCTGACTCTGCACGACAGCCATCGCTTTGATCAGCGCCTTCGGCCCGCCAGCGTAGCCGATGCGCCACCCGGTCATGGCATAGGCCTTGGACACGCCGTTGATGGTAAGTGTGCGCTCGCGCAGGCTCGGCTGCAGCTGCAATGGTGTGACAAAGCGAAAATCGTCATAGACGATGTGTTCGTACATATCGTCCACCATCAACCAAACATGTGGATGCCTGAGTAGCACGTCCAGCAACGGTCTGTAGTCATCGGCGCTATAGGCGGCCCCGGAAGGATTGGACGGCGAATTCAGCAAGAGCCAGCGCGTCCGCGGCGTAATCGCCGCTTCGAGCTTTTCGGCGGTCAAGCGAAAGCCGCTATCAGCATCACACGGAACAAGCACAGGCCTGCCTTCACAGATCTGCACAATGTCGGAGTACGACGTCCAGTAGGGCGTGGGGATGATAACCTCGTCCCCGGCGTCGATGGTCGCCATCATCGCATTGAACAGGATCTGCTTGGCACCGGTGGCAACCGTGATCTCGCTAACCGCAAAAGTAAGATCGTTTTCACGCTGAAACTTGGTGCGGATCGCTTCCTTCAGCGCCGGCGTACCGTCGAGTGCGGTGTATTTGGTATCACCACGCTGCATGGCGTCCCAGGCGGCCTGCTTGACGTGATCGGGCGTCTCAAAATCAGGCTCACCGGCGCCAAGGATAATGACTGGCTTGCCTTCCCGCTTCATTGCCGCGGCGCGTGCGCCGATCTGCAGGATCTCGGAGACACCGATAGAAGATATTCTTGAGGCGGGCCGGAAGCCCACCTCCTCAATTTCCACATCAATCGCCATGGTCGCGCTACACGATTTCGAAGGAGACGCCCTGCGCGAGCGGCAGAGCCTTGGAGTAGTTGACCGTGTTCGTGGCACGGCGCATGTAGGCCTTCCACGCATCGGAGCCCGACTCGCGGCCACCGCCGGTTTCCTTCTCGCCACCGAACGCGCCGCCGATCTCGGCACCCGACGTCCCGATATTGACGTTGGCGATGCCGCAATCGGACCCGTCGGCGGACAGGAAGCGCTCTGCCTCGCGCAGATCCAGCGTGAAGATCGATGAGGAGAGACCCGCGCCGACGGCATTGTGGTCTTCGATAACCTTATCGAATTCGGTGTATTTCATTACATAAAGGATCGGCGCGAAGGTTTCCTCCAGCACAGGGCCGATCTGCGACGGCATTTCCACGAGCGCCGGCTTCACATAGTAAGCGGTGTCGTGAGGAAGCGCGACGCGCTCCCCACCATTGACTTCACCGCCATTGGCTTTCGCTTCGCCAAGCGCCTTTTGCATGTTGTCGAAGGCGACCTTGTCAATCAGTGGACCTACCAGCGCCGTGCTTTCGAGCGGATTTCCAACGGAGACATTGGCATAGGCTTTCTTGAGGCGCGGCACCAGCCGATCGTAGACGCTCTCGTGGACGAACAGCCGGCGAAGTGTCGTGCAGCGCTGACCGGCCGTGCCCATCGCTCCGAACGCGATGGCGCGCAGCGCCATATCGAGATCTGCCGATGGGCAGACAATTCCGGCATTGTTACCGCCGAGCTCCAGGATCGAACGGGCAAAGCGACGTGCAAGGCGAGGGCCGACTTCCCGGCCCATGCGCGTGGAGCCCGTCGCGGAAACGACCGGAACCTTCGGGTGATCGACAAGAACTTCGCCGATCGTGCGGTCACCGATCAACACTTCGCTCAGGCCATCGGGTGCGTCACCGAAGCGGGAAATGGCGCGCTGCAGAATCGCCTGCGAAGCAAGCGCGGTCAGCGGTGTCTTCTCGGACGGCTTCCACACCACTCCATTGCCGCAAACCAGCGCAAGCGCAGCGTTCCAAGCCCAAACAGCAACAGGGAAGTTGAACGCGGAGATAACACCGACGACACCAAGCGGATGCCACGTCTCCATCATCCGGTGGCCCGGGCGTTCCGTTGCGATGGTAAGGCCGTAGAGTTGGCGGGACAGACCGACCGCGAAATCGCAGATGTCGATCATCTCCTGAACTTCTCCGAGGCCTTCGGAGGGGATCTTGCCGGCTTCAATCGAGACTAGCCGGCCAAGTTCGGTCTTAACCGCTCGCAGTTCCTCGCCAAGGAGGCGAACAAGTTCGCCGCGCTTCGGCGCGGGAACAAGACGCCAGACCTGAAAAGCACTCGCTGCCTTCTCGATCTTGGCGATCGCAGCTTCCCGGCTATCTGTCTTGAGCGCCGCCAGTTGCTCACCGGTTACCGGGCTGTAGGAGGCCATGTCTCCGCCCGTATAATGCGCCTTGTCGACGCCGATCTTGTCGAGAAGCGCAACGGCTTCCTGAGCTACATTGACTGTTATTGTTGCGATGGTCATGTGACGACCCCTTGCGTTGGTGTTTGAATCTTGTTGGTTGCCGTAGCGTGTCGGTTCACTCGGCTGCCTGCGCGGCGGTCAGGCGAGCCCGGCATTCAGCGATCGATTTGGCCTCGATATCGGCATAATGATCGAATTCATTGAGAACCGGTGTACCTAGGTCGCGCTCGAAGCGCTGCTGGTTCGGACTTGCTGTGAATTCTTGCGCTGCCTCGTCGCCAAGGTTGGACTGGAATATCCCGGCTGCGCTTACAGGCAGGAAGTCCTCGTAGATGATCGGGTCGAAGCAGACGAGACTGTTTTCCACCAGTTGATCGACGCTGCTTTCGGCTGACGCAGTTGCGCTCTTGCCCTTCTCCGTTAGAGAAAAACGGAAGTAGCCAAGACCCTGCTCTCGGATGTCGGCCCAGCTGTCAGGGAAAGGTGCGAAAGCATCCGCAAGCGCCTCCTCGTAAGCTGTCGCGTTCGAGCCATCGGCGGCGGGGCGGATGACCTTACGCGATACGGTCAGGAGCTTGTCATAGAGCGCACGGCCCTTTGGCGTCAACGCGATACCACGGCTTTCAATTTCGCCGAAACGGGCGGTATGTGTGCCCTCCTGCCAATTGCTGCTCGCATCTCTGAAGGAAACGGCTTCCTCAAGAGCCTTGAACGACGTCTGCCGCAGCAGAATTGCGCAGCGACGGCTTGGTGGACCTTCGACGACCGCCTTCGGGGCAATCCCGTATCCCGGCATCAGGCGCTGTACTTCGTCGATATCGAGCGTGCGCGGTGTCAGGTGATTGATATGCGGTCCCTTGAAGGAGACAACGTCGGCAATCAGCCGGTGCGCATCATGCAGGCGCTTATACATGGCAAGGCCAACATTTGCCTGATCGTGCCAGCGGAAGGTTTCCAGGACTTCCGCAACGAAGCGCTTGGCATCGTCGTCATCGAGGCCACCCTGGCGCTCGGCCTTCTCAGTCAGTTCGATGGCACCAGCGGTAAAGATCTGGCGTTTCTGTAGGATCGCCTCGGCTTCCGCGCGCAACTCTTCGTCAGCAATCAGATCGAGGCGCAGCAGAGAGGTGAAGATACGGAACGGGTTGCGCTTCAGTGCCGCGTCGCCCACGGGCCTGAAAGCGGTCGAGTGGACCGGCACTCCGGCCTCGCTGAGGTCATAGTAGCCTACGGGAAACATGCCCATAACCGCAAAGACGCGTCTCATCAACGCAAGTTCAGCTGCGGTCCCGAGGCGGATTGCGCCGTGACGCTCTTCGGAGACACGCTCAAGGGAATCCGTTTCCTCAAGCCTGTGCTTAAGGGCCGGATCGGCGGCAAGCGTTTCTGCGTTCACTTTGGCAACAATTTCCATCAACGTGCCGTAAGCGGGCACCTCGGCCCTATACATGGCCGACATGGCCGCGGAAAACGCAGCGCGGATATTGCAACAGGACACGTAGCTTCTGGTCGACATATCTTTTCTCGCACACGTCAATTGGAAGAGTTCATTCTAGATTGCGATCATATCGCACGTCCGCTACAGGAATAACGATAAATAAAGCTGAGATGATGCGGTTTCGGAATGATATTGCCCCGAAAGTTGATCCCCGACCTGACGACGCTGCAGTCATTCGAATCTGCCGCTCGCCATGGAAACTTCACTCGCGCAGCGCTTGAGCTCAATCTCACGCAAAGCGCCATCAGCCGACAGATCAAGGAGTTGGAGGTTCAACTCGGCGTCCTTCTCTTCGAACGGGTTCGGCAGAGGGCAATCCTGTCAGAAGCCGGCAAGCGGCTGTTGCCCGAGGCAAGGCGCTTGCTCCACCAGACAGAAGAGATGATGATCCGGGTGGCAGCCGGGGCCGACGCGACTGCCACGCTCTCGATCGCAACCCTTCCGACGTTCGGCAGCCGCTGGCTGACGCCGCGGCTGCCAGGCTTCCTTCACGCACATCCCGGGTCCCACGTTGACATCGCCTCCCGCTCCGAACCATTCGACTTCGAGCAGGAAAGCTTTGATCTTGCCATTCATTATGGTCAGCCGATATGGGCGCGCGCCACCTGCACATTTCTCTGCGACGAGAAGGTGGTCCCGGTTGCCAGTCCGAAATTGTTGCAGTCGGATCCCGTCACCAGCCCAAGCGAATTACTTCAAAAGCCGCTTCTGCATCTGGCGACGCGCCCGCGACTTTGGCGCCAGTGGTTCGAACACTGCAGCATCGACGCTGACCCGTCCTACCGCGGTAACCGGTTCGACCAGTTCTCGATGATTATTGAAGCCGCGATGATGGCAATGGGGTTTGCCCTACTGCCGCTTTATCTAATCGAACGGGAGTTGAACTCAAAAAAGCTGCAGATTGTCTTCGACCGCCTTATGTCGACGGAAAACAGCTATTACGTTGTGACACCTGACGGCAAGCGGGAGCATGGGCTCGGCCTGGCTTTTACGGCCTGGTTGCTTTCGCAGGTAAGCACCAAGGACCAGACTGAACCGTGAGCGACGATCATACGCCAACCGACATTCCGACAGCGCGCATGCTGAGTTGGGCCAAAAACTCGACGATCTATCGCCTCGAGAGGCGCATGATGACCGAGAGACAACTATTCGATGCCATTGTCAGGAAGGCTAAACGGAAATTCGAGGACATCACTGACATTCAGCTCAAGGCAGTTGCGGACTCGGCAGTGACCTTCGCGTATCAGCACGCCGGCCTTAACGACACGACCTATGCCGAAGTCAGCACCCGATCCGGTGTTCGCAACGGCCGATCGAAGCGGCGCATCGCTCAAAATCTGTCGCAGAAAGGCGTTGCTCGGGAGGTGATTGCCGCTGCGACTGCCGACGTGGACGAGCTGCTTGCTGCGGTCGTCTTCGCTCGCAAGCGTGCCTTCGGACCATTTCGGCGTGGCGACGGCGACCGCGACCGCATCACTAAAGAAATGGCGGCGTTTGCGCGCACCGGCTTCAGCTTCGACATCGGAAGAGCCGTTCTCGCCATGAGCCTCGAAGAGGCAGAAGAGATTGTTAGCGTACGATCCGCGTAGGCTAGGCGAGGCATCAACGACCTCCAACTGACCTGGCGTTGCCCACGTAAACCTCGAGCAAGTTTATGCGGTTGAGCCCCAGCGCGCCGTGCAGGTTAGTGTGATGCTATGGGGACCCTCCAACTCGGCGTCATGGCGCTCGATTAGTTCCACCACCGCATCGATGAAGGCAACATGGTCAAGGCTCAGCGTCGTCAAGTCATTGCAGTCCCACGCCGCCATGGCGATCCCATCCTGCCCGACGATCGCGATGTCATCAGGCGTACTCTTGCCGAGCACGCGTCGGGCGGCGTCTCGCGCGCCGATAGCCATGACGTCATTGCCACAAATGATCGCGTCCACTTTTTCGCGATGAAGAAGCAGGACGGACTCCTTGAAGCCGGAATCGTAGCTGTAGTCGCCGAAGGCTTCCGCCTGAAGTGTCAGTCCCCGTTTCGCGAGGGCGTCGACAAACCATTTGCGCCGTAGCTTGTCGATCCAGCTCGACTTCGTCCCAGAGAGGTAAGCGAACCGTTTCTTGCCGTCGCCAACGATCTTCTCGATTATCTCGTCAGCGGCAGCCGATCCGTCTATCCGGACGCTTGAGACTTTCTCATTGTCGAGTGGTTCGAAGGAAACGATGATTGGCTTCGTCGTGTGGAAAATGTCGACTGCATCCTGCATAGAGACCATGTCGGAAAAGACAACGACGTGATCGACCTGGTAGGTGGACGCGAGGCGCATCAGTTGCAGCCTATCATCGTGATCGGCGCAGCACAGAATGATCGGCAGGAGTTGGCGGGCCTGCAACCGATGAACGAGAAGCTGTTGTTCCTCAGCTTCGCACGGATTTCCGATCGCGTTGACAACCAGTGCCACCAGCCGCGACCGTTGGTTGTTAAGCGAGCGGGCGATCGCATTTGGCTGATAGCCGTACTCGCGCGCAACCGCCAGGATCCGATCACGCGTCGAGCTTCCGATCCTCGAATCCGGCGAGAAGGCTCGCGAGATCGTGGCAGACGACACCCCGGCGAGCTTTGCCAGTTCCTTCGAGGTGATCCGTCGCTTATTCATTTCCAGCATTCCACGCTTATGGCGCGGCTATCCTGACGGGCGCCCCGTCTGCCGCAGCCGATTCCTTGACCGCGTCCCAGAGCCTAGCGAATCGCAGGCCCATTTCAACGGAGCCGGTATTTTCCATTGTCCCTGCGCGGATGGCGAGGAAGTTTTTCATCGGATTTCCGAGAATTTCCGCCTCTTCGCGCGGTTCAGCATTGCGGCCGACGCTGATCTCCCGCCATCCGCCCCAGGCATCGATGCGCACAATTGCCTTGGAATAGAAGAAGGTGATGTAGGAGGCGCAGCCGGGAGGGCCCTCACCGGCAGCCGTCAGCGTCGCCAGCGCGCCGTTATTCAGACGGGCGGAAACTGCCGTGGCGATGTCGACCTTTTTGCCGTGATTGTTCATGTAGGCCGACACGCTCTCGAAATCCGAATTCGCGAGCAGGCAGACGGTGTTCATCATGTGCGCGCCGGTGTCGAACATGAAACCGCCGCCTGATATCTCAGGCTGCTGCTTCCAGTGGCCGTCATAGTTGACGGACCAGCTTTCCCAGATCATCCCCGATATTGCAATCAAGTCGCCGAACTCGCCGGCAATTGCGCGTTTTCGGGTGTCGATCACCAGGGGAGAAAGACCGCCCTGAAACGCCGTTACGACAGTCACGCCGCTCTTCTTCTGCGCCGCAATCAGCCGTTCTGCCTCGGTGACCGTTGTCACCATCGGCTTTTCAAGGAAAAGGTCGAGCCCGGCTTCTGCGACGGCTGTTGCCTGCTCCCCATGAAAGGCGTGCGGCGTGGAGACGTAGACGATGTCCAGATCTTCACGGCAGGTCGCCAGCATCTCCCTGTAGTCATCGAAGCTCCGTGGCTCCGATGCGCCGGCCGCCACGCATACGTCGATCAGGCGCTGGCGAGAGGAAGGGATCGTATCGGCGAGCGCGACAAATTCGATCTCGGGCATAAGCGCCCAGCTTGCCGCATACTCAGCCGCTTTCAAGCCCGCGCCGATGACGCCAAGCCGTAGTTTCCCTAGCATGAAAAATCCTCCCGAATGCAGTGTGTATACGGTTACACAAACCAAACGACGAAGACAAGATTTATTAAATCATACAAAATCAATACGTTATGCCATATCATGACTCACATGAAAAACTTCCTTGCCTGCTCTTGGAATACGTGTACATTTTTGCTTGTGGTGCTGGAGGGCGCCGCAAACCAAAAGGGAGGACTTCCGTTGAAGAAGACGGTCATTGGTGGCCTGTATGCCATTCTGCTCAGCGCCGTTTCGACGCTGGCGCATGCTGAGACAATCCGAATTGCCAATCACGGTCAGGCCGGCATCGACGCCATGAAGGCGACGGTCGAGAAGATCGAGAAGAAATACGGCGTGACCGTCGAGGTCGTCGAATACCCCGCACCGGACAAAGATTATCTGACGAAGCTGTTGACCGAGCTTGGCGCCGGCAACGCGCCGGACCTGTTCTCCATCCCCACGACCGCGGCAGTTGCCGATATGGTCGAGGCCGGTTACCTGTCGCCTGTCACCAAGGAAATCAAAGCCTGGGACGGCTACGCCAACTTCTATGACGTCGCCAAGCAGCTGGCAGTCAGTCCCGACGGCGAAACCTACGTGATGCCGTTCATGCTGGGCATCCAGGAAATCTATTACCGCAAGGACGTTCTCGACAAGGCGGGCATCTCGACCGAACAGCCCAAGAGCTGGAAGGAACTTCTCGACCGCGCCGCTGAAATCAAGAAGAAGACCGGCGCCTATGGTCTACTTTTCCCGGCCGGCGTTTCCTGGGGTAGCGGCGCTTTCGACGAAGGCTTCCAGCACCTGATCGTCGGCTCCAAGACGCCGCAACTCGTCGGTGGAGATGGCAAGCTCGATCTGAATGGCGAGGGCGTGAAGGACGCCTTCGACGTCTACAAGCAACTGATCGACAATGATCTGATGCCGACGCAACCGCTGCTCGGACCGGAACCGTGGGTCGTACCGAAGTATCAGATGTTCCCTGCCGGCAAGCTCGCTGCAACCACCTGCGGATCCTGGTGCTACATCTTCGACTGGGGTCGCGAGAGCAAGAATCCGATTCCTGAGGTAACGAAGGTTGTCGGCACATGGACCGTTCCCGGTCAAAGCGGTGGCCAGTATGTTCTTGCCAATCTTGCAGCCCCGTGGGCGGTCAACGCCAAGTCGACCAATGTCGAGCTCGCCAAGAAAGCCTTGATGGAAATCGGCTCCGTCGAAACGCAGGTTTCCTATGCAGCCCGCATCGGCAACATCCCGGCGAGCAAGGATGCGGCCAAGAACGCCGACTTCCAGAAGCTGACGGAACTTGTTCCGATCCATGCTGCGGCGGAGAACGGCACGTTCCTCAAGCAGGCGTCCGGCTTCGGCACTGTTGCCGAAGGTGTCGCCCGCGCGACCGAAGCGCTGCTACGCAAGGAGACCGACGCTGCCGGCGCGCAGAAGATCCTTGTCGACTACGTCAAGGAAACGCTCGGCGACGATGTCGTAAAATAGGCTAGCGCTTACTCACCGCCTGAGAGACGCGGCTCTGCCCGCGTCTCCGATTTTCCGTTCGAACGAGTCACAGAGCTTTCCATGGCCCTAAACGTCCACGAAAGGCGCACTGAGCGACAGCTTCTTTTGATCCTGTTGCCCTCGCTTGCCCTGCTTCTGGCCTTCGTGATCTATCCCGCGCTTTACTCGGTCTATCTGAGCTTCACAAACGAAGCGCTGACTGGGGCTGCGGCCCTGCGGCCACGCTTCGTCGGCATCCGAAATTATGCGCGACTATTAAACGACGCGAAGTTCTGGAACTCTCTGCTCGTCACATTCCTGTTCGTCGCCGGATCGGCCGTCATCGGACAGTTCGCGCTCGGCCTCGTTTCGGCGATGGCGCTTCGCCGCCGCATTCATTTCCGGCGCCTCTTCTCCTCGATCATCCTTCTTCCCAATGCCGCGCCCGAGGTGGTTGCTGGCTTCATGTGGATTTCGATGCTGGCCGGTGGAGAACAGGCGACTCTGAGCCGCATCGTCAGCTTCCTTGGTGTCACACCTGCAGACTGGTTGCAGGTTTTTCCGCTGTCGATGATCATCATCGTCAACACATGGCGTGGCATCGCAACGGCCATGATCCTGTTGACCGCGGGGCTCAGCACGATTCCCACCGAAATCTACGAGGCGGCCCGCATGGATGGCGCAACACCATCGCAAATGTTTCGACGTATCACCCTGCCGCTGATGATGCCGACCATCCTGCTCTACATGCTGATCTCGGCGGTTTCGACCATCGCGGTCTTCGGTCTCGTCTACGCCCTCACGCGTGGCGGACCGGGCGGAGCGACCGAGCTCGTCAGCATCTACATTTACAATCAATCCTTTACCGCTTTCCAGCTCGGTTACGGCGCCGCCGTGGCGGTGGTCGCGCTGCTGATCTCGCTTGTGCTCGGTGTCGGCTATGTCCGCGCCATGAAAGTAGAGGTCTGACATGGCGGTGATCTCCCCGAGCGAGAACACCAACAAGACGCGGTCGGACCTGCTTGCCTATACAACGCTGTCGTTGATCTCGATCTTTTGTGCCGTTCCTTTCTTCTGGGTGCTTCTCGCCTCCTTGGATGGTAACGCCCAACTTTTCCTTCGCTGGCCCGAGCAATGGACGATCGCCAACTACCTTCGTGTCTTTACGAAGGAGGACGGAGCGAAATGGCTGTTCAACTCGCTGTTCGTCGTGGGCAGCGCGACGTTTCTGGTGATGGTACTGGCCGGTCTTGGCGGCTATGCACTGTCGCGCACCCGGGCCTGGTGGAAACTGCCGTTCCTCTACGCGATCCTGTTGATCCGCGTCCTGCCGCCGACCGCGCTGGTCGTGCCGCTCTATAAATTCCTGCTGACCTTGAACAATGCCGAAGGCGCCATCCTGCGGCCGATCTTCGGCGAATATGCACGGCCGATCATGCGCTGGACCGGCTTCATCGATGGTTATCTCGGCCTGATCCTCGTGCTCGCAACGATGCAACTGCCGTTGGCTCTGTGGATCATGAAGACGTTCTTCGACGGCCTGCCCCGCGACTACGAGGAAGCAGCGCTTATGGACGGCGCGACCCTGATTCAACGCATTCGTCGCGTTCTCATTCCGCTGGCATTGCCGGGCCTCGCTGCCGCTGGGCTGTTTGCCTTCATGTCTGCCTGGGGCGACTTCCTGCTGCCGCTGATCTTTCTCTCTTCTCCGGAATTGCAGACCCTGCCGCTTGGCCTATTCCGCGCATTCCTCCGCATCAATGAGATCGACTACGGCCTGCTTGCCGCACTCGCTTTCATCTACCTCCTGCCAGCAGTCGTCGCCTTCGGCTTTGCGCGTCGCTTCCTCGTGCAGACATTTGCCGGCGGCGTCAAAGGCTGACTCCAGAAAGAGCTTTACGATGATCAATCTCAGGAACGTTCGCAAATTCTACGGTGCATTGGAGGTCATCAAGGGCGTTGATATCACCGTAGAGGACGGCGAGTTCGCGGTATTCGTCGGCCCGTCCGGCTGCGGAAAGTCCACGCTGCTGCGGATGATTGCAGGGCTCGAGGGTATCGATGACGGCGATCTCATTCTTAACGGAAAACGGATCAACGACGTCCCGCCCGACAAGCGCGGCATCGCGATGGTATTCCAGTCCTACGCGCTCTATCCGCATATGACGGTCGCCGAGAATATCGGCTTCTCGCTCAGCCTTAAGAAGGTGCCTGAAGCGGAGATCCGCCGGCAGGTCGAAGCGGTTGCCGAGATTCTGCAACTGACCGACTATCTCGACCGTCGCCCCGCTGCCTTGTCGGGCGGTCAACGGCAGCGCGTCGCAATCGGTCGTGCGATCATCAAGAAGCCGTCGCTCATTCTTTTCGATGAACCGCTCTCCAACCTCGATTCCGCCCTTCGGGTTCAGATGCGAGCCGAATTGCAGCGCCTGCACCGCGAACTCAAGGCGACGGTCGTCTATGTCACCCATGATCAGGTCGAGGCGATGACCATGGCTGATCGGATCGTCGTCCTCAACAAGGGAACGGTTGCCCAGCAGGGGGCGCCGATGACGCTCTACCATCAGCCGGATAATGAGTTCGTCGCCACCTTCATCGGCTCTCCCAAGATGAACACCATTCCGGTGTCGATCACTACGCCGATCGCCGGCAGGCTCCATGCCCGAAGCCCGCTCGGCCTCACACTCGACATTCCCGACGCTGGCGGCACTGTTCCGCAGGGCCAGGCGACGCTCGGCATCCGCCCCGAACACCTGAGAATCACAGCGCAAGGCCAGGGCGATCTGACGGCAGAGGTCATGCTCGTCGAGCGCCTCGGTGTCGAGACCTACATGACCGTCGGCTCCCAGGATCAGTCAATCGTCGTGCGCGCAGAAGGCGACGTCGCGCTGAGGCCGGGCGATCGCGTTTCTCTCACGGCCGATACGTCCGCCTGTCACCTGTTCGATTCCGCCGGGCGGGTCATCCGCTCGGCCCAAGCTTCATAACATCGAGGATACTATGACAATCAAGGTTACCATCTGGAACGAGGGCCGCCACGAGCAGTTGCATAAGGAGGTTCAGGAGATCTATCCTGATCGCATCGATGGAGCGATCGCGGCCGGTATTACCAACGCCGACTTTGAAATCCGACGCGGCACGCTCGACGATCCACACGAAGGTCTGCCGGATGCTCTCCTTAACGACACCGATGTCCTGTTGTGGTGGGGACATATGGCACATGAAGAGGTGAGTGACGGCCTGATCGATCGGATACAGCAACGTGTCCTCAAAGGAATGGGCCTTGTCGTGCTGCATTCCGGACATCACTCGAAACTATTTCGCCGACTGATGGGCACGAACGCCAATCTCTCCTGGCGCGAAACGCCGGAGGGCGACCTCGAGCGCGTCTGGGTGGTCAACCCGGCGCACCCGATTGCAGAAGGATTGCCACCATTTTTCGAAGTCAATGCGTCGGAGATGTATGGCGAGCCCTTTGACATTCCTCAGCCCGATGAACTCGTTTTCATTTCCTGGTATTCCGGGGGGGAGGTCTTCCGCAGCGGCTGCACATGGCAGCGCGGTCGCGGTCGCATCTTTTTCTTCAGCCCTGGACATGAATCCTATCCGATCTATCACGACAGAACGATCCACACTGTGATCTCAAATGGAATACGCTGGGCAAAGCCAACCCACAGCGACGGTCGGATACTGGAAAACTGGCATAGAGCCGAACCCATCCACGCCCGTCCGACGTAATCGATCGCTTCGATATTTAAGACCGCCCCGCATTCGGGCCTGTTTCGCCAAGCTCCTCACTACCCAGGCGGCTAGCGGCGTTCGTACTGACGCCGCTAGCCAATGACGTCACTTAAAATCCTACTGCAGAACACACCGCTACTTCGAAGATTACCATGGCTGCATTTCGACGGCGGATACAGCCAACGGACATCGCTCGCAATATAGCCTTTGAGCACGCACTACCCAGCCTGTCTCGTTCCGCCACCGCGGGTACGCACCAGCGCCATCAACATCGGCCCAATCGAGAATTCACCTCGTTCCGCGCGCCGGGTAAGATCTCGCAGATATGCGCCCGCCGAATTGATATGCCCGCCTCGTTCCAGAATGCATGCCATGACCGTCGCGGCATTCTCTGGTCCCATGGTGTTGCAGGCGTCCTCATAGGCCGAACCGCTGACCCCGAGCATACCCCGAACCACCACGGCCGCCGCCATCATATCGCGCCAATTTGCAATCGAACCGCCTGGACCGTAACTCGCCATGTCCGGGCACGCTTGGAGAACGAGCCCGAGCGGGAACGACTTCAGGCCCAGATTATCGTTGCCCGCGCGGCTTTCCCCACGGCTGCGATCACTGCCATCGCGTCTCTTGTTTGTCCCCATCGCCACCATGGGGGGTTCCATTTGAAACGCCGAGTCTTCGCCCTGCTTCGTTTCGCAAGCTGGTTCAGAATCAAGATTGGAGTCGGGGTTTGAATTATGTATGTGCCGCTCATTTGGAGCGGGATTGCCGCTCATTTTTTTGGCCTTTAACAATGATTCCAATCTGTTGGTGATGTCTTCCCGCAATTTTTGCATCTCACCTAGAGCCGTCGCTACTTCTTCGGCCGTCGGCGTGCGCGGAACCGCATCGACCAACTCCCTGAAATGGACAAACGTCGTCTCCCAGTCGCCTTCCAGATCCTCCTCCATTGCTGTCTCAATTAGCTTCCCGACGTCGCGTCGGGAAAGGCTCAACTGTTCTCGTAGTCGCTGCACATGAAGCCGCTCAGCTGCAACCTCGGCCGCGAGGCTTTCGATCTCTTCAGCGCGCACGATTAACGGCGCCAATGAAAAGCCGAAGGCCTCTCCGATCTCGCCTTCCTTTACTCTGCGAGCGTAGCGTTTGCCATTTGGACTGTCTTTGCGAATGATCAACCCCGTCTCCACGAGCACTGCCAGGTGGCGCCGGACAGTCTGCTCGGCCATCCCATGCGAGCGCAGCGAAAGTTGAATGTTCGACGGAAAGACCACGAGCCCGTTTTCTTCCGACAGCACATTTTTGGGATAGAAGCTCAGCAATGCATTCAGCACCGCAAGAGCCCTGTCGGTTACCCCAAGCAGAGGCTTCGCCTCGCAAAGAGCTCTGTAGATTTTCCACTTGTCGACCGACTGATCCGCCTTGAGCTCGCTTGCGGCCTTCTGGCTAGCAAGCATGCCAAGCGTCATCCGACGCTGCCCGAAGGGCGTCGTTACACTTCCTGTTTCCATCACCTTCACCTTATCGAAGGCAAAAGAAATCCATTCACCAAACTGGTGCCCACACTTGACAGAGATTCCCGGAAATGCGATTCTCTAGCTGCTAACCTATGAGAAGGGCTTCCGCGACGGCAACGTTCGGGAGCTTTTTTCTTTTGCGGCGTTATCCTTTGCTACTGCGTTGTGTCGACTGCACGAATTCGCTGTGAAGCGCCTCCATGCGATCGCTCAAGAAATCCACGAAACTGGTCGGAACAGCTTTGGTAAAGCTGATTTTCGAACCTGATTTGGCGTAACTGACTGTTGCCAGAAGGAAGCCGTTTGCCCGTATTTCTGCAGCGGCCGGCTGCTCAGACGCCGGCGCCTGCGCCGTTTTGAGGGCGTTGAGCGCGACTGAGAAACGGTCCTTTCCGGCAACCGCATTACCCTGACCAAGCGCTTGATTGATACGCGCTGCACCGTCTTGGCGCGTCGCAAAGGCGTCGGCGAAATCGATCCATCGGCGGCGGCCAATTTCAGGCGAGGGGCCAATTGCCAACAAAACATCGCGCGGAAGCACGGCAGCGATCCGCAGCATTTCCGACACATGTGATTTGCCCGTCGCAAGCGAGGCACAGATCACGTCGCGCCGATATCCCACCTGCTCCTGCGCGAGAGCGAATGCGCATTTTTCAATGAACGATAGGTCATTGCGGTTTGCATTCTCCTCGCCTTGGAAAATAATCGCTTCTTCATCACTAAGCTCGCGTATGATGGCGCGGAACTTCAGCCCTAGCGACTTGACCGCGGCTAAGCGGCGTCGCCCGAACACGATCTGATATGGCGGACCACCGTTTTTGTGGGGCCTGATGAGGCCAGGTACGATCTGGCCGCGCTCCCTAATCGAAGCGGCGATCTCTGCAATGGCAGCATCGTCATAGGCGCCGTCAAAGCGATCCGGGATAGAAGATGGCGCAACGTCTTTAGGGTCGACGTCGACGACATGGTCTGCATCCTTGAGGAGCCTGTCGAGGACTTCGCCCTTTTCCTGGATTTGCCTGACGCCCGCCGCCACCTTGAGAAGGTGTGGAGAGGTCGTTGGCTTGGTGGTCGGTGCCGCACTCGGTTGTTCGAGTTGACCGAGCACATTGGCAAACATTCCGCGGGAATCTTTCCGGCTCATTCGCGCCCCCATGCTGCCCAAAGCAATTTCTCGATCTCGGCATTGGCCGCATTGATCGATTCCATCGCCCGGTCGTAGGTCTTGGGCGCCGAGAAGCGCGATCGCTGCACCTCGTAGAGGCTCTGCTTCCACGTCAGAGCGTCGGCAACGGCAGTAGACTTCGTGACCATATTCAGCAGCAGGTCCTCCCCGAAGACCTGCCGCATCAACGCGGTCATGTTGGCCTGAGGATGATCGTTAGCCTCGAACTTCGTGACGAGAAACTTTGCGAAATCCCACTGCGCTGAAGTCCCCATCTCACTCAGGATCTGCATATAGGATGAGGCTAGCTCCAGAAACTTGCCTGTAGAATCGACGTCCAGCATATGTGCCGGCACCGGTATGATGACGCCCGTTGCCGCCGTCAGCGACGACAGAGTGAGGAAGTTCAGCGAAGGCGCCGAGTCCATCAGGATAACATCGTAGTCGCCCGCAACTTGCTCAAGCGCTTGTGAGACGCGCAACAGGAAGCTCGTGCCACCGTTCTTGCGCATTTCCAGAGCGACGGCAGTCTCGAACTCGGTCAGATCGAGGCCTGCGCAGATCACGTCAAAACCGGCAATGTGCGTGCCGTGGATCAGCGACTTCGTCGTCTTGGGGTCCGAAAAGCGAATGGCAGCATAGAGGGTTTCATCTTCGCGGGGGTCGAAATCAGGAAGCATACCATGCAGACTGGTGAGCGATGCCTGCGGATCAAGATCGACCGCCAACACTCTGTAGCCCTTGAGCGCCAGGTAATGGCCAAGATGAATCGTCGTGGATGTTTTGCTTGAACCGCCCTTGAAGTTGGTCACCGCAATGACCTGGCATTCCTCGCCATCGACACGGCGCGGATTCATCCATTTCTTGCGGCCCTTTTCCGCCAGCATCAAACGTAGATCGAGAATCTGCTCCAACGAGTACATACGACGCCCATTCGCCGTCGTCTCGGGCGCCGGTCCCTTATCCTTGAGAACGATCTGCCTGATATAGGCCTCGGAAACATCCAAGAGGCCTGCAACTTCCGAGGAGGAGAACTTCCGCATCTCGCGTCGCGCATCTGGCGGGTACTGGGCCATCGACAGATTCTGCAAAGCGAGTTCCAGCTTAGTGGAAAAGCTCTGCATGAAGTCGAGGCTGCTTAAATGGCGATTCACGATTCTTTCCTCAGTTCGCTTCGGTAGCCAAGCGCTGATATGTTCAACAAATGCTTGATCGAACCGTTGTTTCGCCTGTTTGCGATAATTCGATCATTTTCCGTAGTTTCAGAACTAGCTCGATTCGACAGATTCGGCAAACCCTTCGCCGGTCATACGCCACAGCTAAGTTCGACCACTGAATGACAAAATGAAAAAGGGAATCCAACTAGCCCGCCCCCAGCAAAAGCAATCAGGCAAATCCCTTCGCGGGCTTCGAGGCGCAATCGGGGAGGTTGGACCTTTCCCCGTTTGCGGCAAGACGTTTGCGCTGCCCGCTTAGGACCAAGCTCCAGGGGCAAATTCGGAGTTGGCGTGTTCCTTGGCCTGCCTAGACCGGCACCGATGTTGAATATTTCACTCGCTTCAACGCAAAATGCGACGATGATGTTGCCACCGCAGGATGCGTTAGGATTCCTTGCATCAGCAATCGCTCGTAGTCCTGAACGTCGCCGACGACCACCCTCAGTAAGTAGTCCCAATCTCCCGACATCGAGTAGCACTCCAGCACTTCCTCGTGGCTTTCAACAAACCGCTCAAAATCGCTTCGCGCTGCGGAGTCATGCGCCTTCATACGCACTTGGCAAAAAACGGTCAGACCCCGCCCCACAGCCTCTGGGCGGACTAGTCTGACGGTTGGGCCAAGCATCCCAGCGCTCTCCAGTGCCTTGATACGCCGCCAGCAAGAAGCACTCGACGCGCCGACACGCTCGGCCAGCGCAGCGTGACTGAGACCTCCCTCGTTCTGAAGCAGCCGAAGAATCTTTTTGTCGACATTGTCGATATCAGCTAACCCCATTTGGTTGTCCCATTTTTTGATGCAACGGTTTAACAACGCGCCTACTTTCGGCCAAAACGCATCGCCAACAAGGTGCCAGCCGCACAATTCTATTCAAGAATAGCGCAGCCGGTTCGATAGGAAATGCCTTTAGGGGTGACCGCCAAAACATCATCTTACAGGCACCGCAACGTACGAGCCCAATTTGAGGAACCCGTCCTTTGCATTGGGTTCATGCGGGCGTACCGAAAAGCCGGAAATAGACCCAAGCGGCAATGACAAGCGTCAAAACAACCGCAGCGATTGCGAACTTTCGCAGGCGCGGTCTAGGCGGTCTAGGGGGTTTCGGACGCCGAAATTGAATAACGTTATCGTTCATCTGCAAGCTTCTCCTCACCGCACAGGTTTCTGTTTCGGGCTAGCGGCGGCAGATGTCAAAAAGAAAAAGGCGCTCAACCCTGACGGGGAGCGCCTTTTTTTGTCCCGGACAGCAAACGCGACCGGCCCTAAGGCTATGTCTGCAGGCTATCGATACGGGTGGTGACCGGTAGATAGGTCCACACTAGGCAAAGATCAAGGCGCGCTCGTTTTTTTTAAGGCCTTTTCCCCTGATCGATTTCCGTCCCCTTGGCCCCATCTCTGCTAGGCTCGGCTAACGGGCACCTAGGATCCGAGAACGGGTGAGGAACCGCTTCTCTCGGCCATTATCAAGTGAGA
Source organism: Hyphomicrobiales bacterium (assembly GCA_900466605.1). Classification (GTDB taxonomy): domain Bacteria; phylum Pseudomonadota; class Alphaproteobacteria; order Rhizobiales; family Rhizobiaceae; genus Rhizobium. The sequence continues at coordinate 34,816 of UBMU01000001.1, read as the reverse complement.
ACATGCCACCGCGACCTGGCACGACATCGATGATCAATTGCGTGTGCTTCCACGCCTCGAATTGGGTCGCGCTGATATAGACGGGGACGCCGGCGATCTCCCCAAGCTTGATGTCGTGATCGCCGATAATGAAATCGCTCTTGGGATAGCACATTGGTGAAGAGCCATCGCAACAACCTCCCGATTGATGAAATAGGATATCGGGGTGATCTTTTTTAATTTCCACTATGAGCGCAATCGCACTTTCCGTCGCGACGACGCGTGGCTCATTGAGTACAATTGGTTCCACCGCGATCTCTCCTGGAGCGGCTCGCCCCGTTGACGAGCGAGCCGCTGAACACATCGAAGGAAACCTCTTAGAAGAAGCCAAGCGCCTTTGTGCCGTAGCTCACGAGAAGGTTCTTCGTTTGCTGATAATGATCGAGCATCATCTTGTGGGTTTCTCGCCCGATGCCAGACTGTTTGTAGCCGCCAAAGGCCGCGTGTGCCGGATATGCATGGTAGCAGTTCGTCCAAACGCGTCCGGCCTGGATACTGCGGCCAAATCGGTAGCAACGGTTGGCGTCACGGCTCCAAACCCCGGCACCGAGCCCGTAGAGTGTATCGTTAGCGATCTCGAGTGCCTCGTTCTCATCCTTAAAAGTGGTTACCGAAACAACCGGCCCGAAGATCTCCTCCTGAAAAACCCTCATCTTATTGTGCCCCTTGAATATCGTGGGCTTAACGTAATAGCCGCTCGCAAGTTCGCCACCCAGTTCATTGCGCGAGCCTCCGGTTAAAACCTCGGCGCCCTCCTGCTTGCCGATATCGATATAGGCGAGGATTTTCTCCAATTGCTCATTCGAGGCTTGAGCACCTATCATCGTGGCCGTGTCGAGCGGGTTGCCCTGTCTGATAGCTTCGACCCTTCTGATTGCCTTCTCCATGAAGCGTTCGTATATCGTTTCCTGGATCAAGGCGCGACTGGGGCATGTGCAGACTTCGCCCTGGTTCAGCGCAAACATCGCGAAGCCTTCCAGCGCCTTGTCAAGAAAATCGTCATCTTCTGCCATGACATCGGCGAAGAAAATATTTGGTGACTTGCCCCCAAGTTCGAGCGTCACGGGGATGAGATTTTGGCTCGCATATTGCATGATCAGCCGGCCCGTGGTCGTTTCGCCGGTGAATGCGATCTTCGCTATCCGGGGGCTCGACGCCAACGGCTTGCCCGCCTCTAGGCCGAAACCATTTACGATATTCAGGACGCCCGCCGGAAGTAGGTCGCCAATCAGCTCCGCCCAGACCAGTAGCGACGCCGGGGTTTGTTCCGCGGGCTTGATTACGACGCAGTTGCCGGCAGCAAGCGCGGGTGCAAGTTTCCAGGCTGCCATAAGAATAGGGAAGTTCCAGGGAATGATCTGCCCGACAACACCTAGCGGCTCATGGAAATGATACGCTACCGTGTCGTGGTCGATCTCGCCAATTGACCCCTCCTGCGCACGAATGCAGGCGGCGAAATAGCGGAAGTGGTCAATCGCCAGTGGAATGTCGGCCGCCATTGTCTCGCGGATTGGCTTGCCGTTGTCCCAAGTCTCAGCCTGTGCCAGCAGATCAATGCGATCCTCCATTCGCTGCGCGATCTTCATGAGGATGTTCGAGCGCTCGGCAATGGCCGTCCTGGCCCACATATCTTTGGCTGCATGTGCTGCGTCGAGGGCAGCGTTGACATCAAGCTCACTCGAGCGCGCAACTTCACAGAGCTTTCCTCCGGTAACCGGTGTAATGTTGTCGAAATAGCGCCCCTCGATTGGCTCGCGCCACTCCCCACCGATAAAATTGCCGTACCTTGTCCTGAACGGCGACTCGACTATTTTTTGATGCAGCATCTATGATCCTCCCTTCAAATGCCCAGTTCGGGAGTGAACCGGCGAAAAGAGCGTGCGCGACTTTTGTATTGGGAGGAAGTTGGGTTGGGGGATACCGCAGTGCACACTGTAGCACTCCCGCGACAATCCGGTGGCGTTGGGTTCAATCTAGATTGAGCCGCTTCATCTTCCTATGCAGCGTCGCCCTGCTGATACCAAGCGCGGTTGCGGCCCGGGAAACGTTTCCGCCGGAGCGAGAAAGAGCTCGGAGCAATGCAGCACGCTCTGCTTCGACAAGATCAACATCTCCGGCAACGGACTTCTCCCCAAGCGCATCAGCGGCGGGCAGGCCGGCCGAAATCCGCCGGTCATCAAGTCTAAGGGCTAGGCGCGCGGCCCGGGTCGCGCCAAGCACGAGATCATGCCGATCGACGGCAAGAAGGGCAGCGGTCGGGTTGCTCGCGGAAGGAACGACGAGGAAGCGGGCTCCAGCGAATGCGCTTCGGAACAAGTTGACTTCGATGCGCAAAGCCGCGTCGCGAACCATCTGTCCGAGTATGCCGAGAGTAACGTCGTTCACGTCGTCACGGCATGTCGATATGTCGAGTGCTGCAGCCAATTGACCACGATGATCGCGGATTGGCGCAGTAGTACAGCTTAAACTGATATTCGAACTGAAGAAATGTTGGTCCCTCAAAATCGTTATCGGTCGGTCGTCGGCGATTGCCGTCCCAATCCCGTTCGTGCCAATGCTAGCCTCGGTCCAAACCGAACCAGTCCAAAGCCCGAGTTCATGGAAATGCTTGTCGTCACCCGCACTACCACGCCGCTCGAGTGCGATGCCATTGCGATCGGTTAGGATCAAGCAACAGCCGCTCTTGCCCACTGTCGCAAAAAGCCTGTCGAGTTCGGCGGAGGCGTCCGCAATGAGCAGTTCTGATGTCGCCCGGACCTTCCTCAACTCATCTTCAGTAAGACGCAACGGCTCGCGCGTTTGCTCCGGTGAAAGACTGTACATGGCAATGCATCGCCGCCATGACGCAACGATCGATGAATTCGCCGCAGCAGAATCCCTGTGTGCGCACGTGTAGACGTGGTCCGCATGAGCGGCGAGTTCACGCATTGGCTCCTCCAACCAATTGTCTGAGCACGTTGGCGCAAAGCAACCGCTTTGGCAATCCGGCGGCTTAGGTGACAGATCCAACTGGCTGGCATTCAGGAGGAAGATGTGTCGCAAAGTTGCGACACATCGCGCATCCTCCCGCGGAAAGGGTCCTAGGGGGACCGAGCGCAACCTTTGCCTCGACGAGATAGCCGTTGGTCCACACGGCCGACCTCGCCGGTCAATTTTAGATTAAGTCCCTTTGTTTTGCTGTCAAGGACGCAAGATCGGCGATTGCAGCAAGGCAACACACCGCAGCTTAAACTCCGGCGTGCAGTTACTAGTGCGCAACTGAAAAAAGGCTCACCATTTCAGCGCTTTCTTGCACGCAATACGCGTGTCACGACGAAGTCACAACACTGTCCATCGGGCCTGTGCTTTAACCTCGTGGGGTGGAGTGAACAGGAAGGCACCAAAAGCGCGTCATGCGCGACCAAGGTGACAGTGACTTGAATGCCAATAGTTTATAGACGCATGACCAAGGATGAGGCGCTTCGCGGTGCGGAAATCATCGTTGAAGCCTATGCTAAACAGCCCTGGCACGAGGAGTGGTCTATCCAGAACGCTATCTCTCGCATAGATGAAATGATCACGACGCCAATGTGTTTGGCGGTGGCCGCATTCGACGCAGACCATATCATTGGATTTGCCTTTGGCCTGCCACACACCTCAGTAACAGGGCGCGGGATACATGTCGCCGAAATAGCGATACTGCCGCAACACCAGCGCAATGGAATAGGGTCCCGTCTATTGAACCACCTGGAGGAAGAGGCGAGGACCCTCGGCTACGTCCATGTCTGGCTCGTGTCTCGCAGCACCGGCGGTATTGCAGAGTACTACAAGAGTAATCACTACCAACATCACGAGAAACTCTGCGTCTATTCCAAGAAATTGGAATAGGCCGGCGCGTAACGCACCGGCCTATCCCACAGTCCCCTCTTTGATATCAGTTCAGGCAGCCAGCACCTTTGGAGGCCAGCACGTCCGCCAGACCGTCATGTGGACCATCCCCAATTTCACGCAAAACCTCGTTCAGCGCCAATCCGAGGCAATGCATGGCCCCAGGCAGGTCAACGTCTTCAGCAGTGTCTTTTGCGTATGCGATCATTCGCGCCAGTGCCACGAGTTCGTCCAACTCGTCTGACGATCGCTCACACCTACCCAAGTCGATCTGTCTGTTCGGCGATGTTGCACTCATCTTTGTCTCCCTCGAACGAACAAATACTATTCGGTGCACTCGCAAAAGGCCCGTGAAAAACACGTGACACACTTTATTGTTGTATTTGAGAGGGGAGTAATATCAAGCTATCGCCGTGGCGAAAGAGGGAAGGTCTCGTTGAATTCCCAATTGGGGTCGCCAAGAGAATCTGTGATGTCAAGCATCCGCACCGCGCAAATGAGAGCCAGGGCATCTGCCCGCTTCTGATCAACCTCCCGCGATTTCAGCAGCCGCAGCAAAGCCTTCTTGCCGGCAACTGGGCAATTCAAGTGCTCGACGATGCTTTTCCAGGTACGCACTTTGAAGAATAGATCCGCGGCAACCGTCTCAACCTCCATCCGCAAGTCGCGAGTTAATTCCTGGCGCCCTTCAAGTTCGTCTAGGGTGGCGCGAACATTGACCATCGGAACCGTTAACGCCGTGTATCCCAGCTCCGGGGGCCCGTGGAGGAGCGCGACATCGGCGTCATCTATCGTCCTGCCTGAGGCATATTCGTCGTAGACACGGCCGATGCCGATCATCCCAAACGGCTTACACTCCGCCGCACGCAGCGCTCCCATACTCGCACCGCCGAAAACCCGAACCCCGCTGAAGAGGGCAAATAGGATCTCCTTGTGCCATACAGGTGCGGTGTACTCGAAACCGCCATCGACAATACCGATGGCCTTGGCGCCACAGGAAACCGCTTCAAACACATCGCCGCAAGTGGCAGGAGGCCGAACATCAATCTCGTCTCCGACAAGGCTTCTGGCACCAGGCAGGCTTGGTCCCACAAAGATGACCTTCATGAAAGCACCGCCTTGGCAATGGCGCGCGGACCATAACGTCGTGCCCTTGCACCGTCGGGGTTCTCCAGACCTGGAACAAAGACCTTGGCAACATGAAATGGAAGGGTTGGTGCGGCAATTGGTAGGGCGATGACCGGACCGATGCTACTTGTCCTCAAGGCTCCCAAGACCTCATCGATCAACCTTGCTCCCAACGTGAGAGTTGGCTTGGAAGCGTCGACCAACCTAGGAACAGCCGCCAGTGTGCGCAAAGTTTCGGCAGAAGCGCGTTTTGAAAAAACCTCGCGTGGCAAGTCGTCGCGAGCGCCGCTGATGTAGGTGATCCGGGATTGAGCAGCCTCGGTAACGGCACGGATTGCAGCTCTGGCAGGCACGGGGTGGGCACCGCTTCCCCCTGTGATTTCTACAAAGCGGGTGTCTTCGTACACGTTCGAAGGCCCAATAACCGCCGTGATGCATGCAACGTTAATGTCAGTCATCATATCGAACAATCGAACGACGAGACCTGCGGTCTCAATCTTTCGGACAAACACATCCAATACTGGGTCATTGAAGCTTCTCGCATCTAGGCAACGCGCCAACCGCTCTTCTTCTGGACCGATCTGCCAAAGGCAGTACGCGTCGCGCTCAATTCGTTCCAGAACGCCGTGCAAGATCGCCTCTTCCAGCGTATTTCCCGACGCTAACCCATCGGACGACATCCAAAAACGATTGCGACGTGTCCGGTCTAAGACTGCGGCATCCAATGGGACGTAGATGGGCCGATTTGACAGCAACTCCGTACCAAGAGCCCAGTCGACCTCTTCATCGGGATGAATCTCGGGCTCGCCGCGGCCAATCAGGCCGGGAAGTGTATCAAAATCATACGAGAGAGAACACAGTTCGCGCGCTGACGTCCGGTGTGAGTGAACCGCGGGGCAGTTAGCAACAACCCTTTCGAGGGCCTCCATTATTGCTGACACCCTTGCATCATCGTCGGTTACGCCTTTGCCCTGGCTGACTGCAATCGACCGACCGTTTGGGATATAGGCGCACCACACGGGCACGCCAATATGGTCGAGACCCGTGTGGCGTGCCACGCGGGTTATGCCGAAATCCGCCAGAACCGGTGCGGTTCGTAAAAGTGTTTCAGATGGTGGAATAGAACGATCAGTGTACAAGGTCAGCCTAGACACAGTCAGCGACGAGTGAACGCCCGAAATGGCCAGCTAAGTCGCGCTTTCGGCGTGGCCACGTGAATAGATTGTCTTGCCCCGGGACTGAAACTCCGGATCCCAGGCAGATCGGAAATGGTGTCAACGCTGGACTCAACGGTATCCGACCCGCGGTCGGCAACTAAAAGCTTCAGGAGCATCGCTCATCCTCGAATTTCGTCGGTCCTCTCCCAACTTTCACGATCATCCGAGACCGATTGCGAAGGCCCGAGGCTCCTGGCCAGAGCAAGGAGTTTCCTACGAATATTGGCGTCCTCGATCGCGAGGAACGCACGGGTTAATGCCAGGCCTTCTTTTGAAGCGATGAAACTGGCAACTTCGTCAGTGTCGGCGCTCAAGCGCAGGCCGGCAGCCTGCGTTCGATCCTCGTCGAAAAAAAAGCCAATGGGCACCCCAAGCACTTCGGCGATTCTTTGCAACCGGCTTGCTCCAATACGATTGACACCTTTTTCGTACTTCTGAAGCTGCTGGAACGTAATGCCAAGCGACTCGGATAAGCTAACCTGGCTCATACCAAGTAGCTTTCGACGCCATCTGACACGCTCACCGACATATGCATCAATAGCGTTGGGAGTTTTGGCTTTCATCACATTCCCCGTTTCCTCGTCTCAGACTAGCATTGTGTGAATATCGGTTAAAAATACAACCAAGAGTAATTTTATTCAAGAAGGTAATTGGGCTCGTGATATTTTTTGCTGTCGCCCAGCGCTCGGATTTATGTCGCCGAAATACTTTCTTACACGCCCATTATGCCAAAAAATGAGCGGGCGATATTACCGACCGTGGGTAACATGTTTCTTCATAACTCTATCTATGCTGGTGTCACGTCGATTTCACAAGCCCTTCCATGCATTTTTGCTTATCTTCCGGTGAGTAGGCTGAATTTTTAGCGTCGATGCACTCCGCTTGGGGGTAATTGACGCTACGGGTTTTGGCTAGACCGAACGATTGGCGGGTGTCGTTCAACAAGGTTGTCCGCAAGGCCAACCGCACTTGCTCATCCATTATCAGCACAGAAACGGACACTAAAAACATGTCCCGTATCGACCGGAGAGAGAGCATGGAACTACGACCAATCGAAATCAGCCACGCCGACAGGCTTTCGGCATGTCGGGAAAAGCTGGAGGAGGCCGTTTACCAGATCATACGAGGCGAGAAACTCCCCGATTTTTCACCGACCGAGATAGCCATGGCAATCGCCGATATTGCAGATGACTACATCCTGGAAGCCTCAAAGAAACGCGCGGCAACACACTGAACCGTCTCACAGGCTGTGGGGAATTAAATGCGACAAAGTCTCCCCCGCGACGCCACGCAGACCTGGAACGCCCCAGGGGGCCTCCATCACGTGTTTCTTCCGGAGCGAGCCAAATGCGCCCCGGCCGGAGCGGAGCTTATCCGGCGGTTGTGCCTTGATTAGTTGCTGTAAATCGCCATGGGCGCCAACGCCCTTACTAATGACTACCATTCCTAGATCACTTAGCCGTTCCCTGCTGCCGAGAAGACTGCGCGATCCGAGTAGTCGACGCGAGCCTCGATAGCGCCCGCACGGAACTGGAAACGGCACTATGGGAGCTCCGCCATTTTAAACGAAGCTCCCGCTGATACCCTATTGCGGAGTCGTGCCACCGGTCGATGGATTGGCCGGGGCAGGGGACGACGGCTCGCTTGATGGCGTTGCCGGCGCCAAAGGTGGCTTCATCGGTTCCGTCTGAGTTGTGGACGCTGTCGGATCCGGGTCAGTCCCGGGGCGATCAAACCATTCCGTGATGGCAAACGCCGCGACAAGGATTACTGCAATGGCAGCAACCCATCCGATCCAAGCGCCCGAAGTCCGACGCACCGGGCCGGTACGCAGGTCCGGATCCATATCAGGTTTGCGCATGGGGTCGTTCGGGTCATATGTCATGTCGTTTCTCCTCTCTGCAGGAAGAGAAATGAATTGTGTTCAGTTTTGTTCCCGCTTGCGAAGTACCGTGGCGATGGCCGTTGCGCCCTGGATCAACACTACCGGTAAGGGACATCGTTCAGCAGAACCTTTCCCTATCTTCAGTCATGTCGGCTGCGCACCCAAAGCACAGAGTATGCCCCGCAATTCGGCCAGGCCCCTCAACCGGCCGATCGCAGGATACCCCGGGGTCACGTCCTTGTTGAGGTCATCGAGCATTCGATGGCCGTGGTCGGAGCGGAACACGATCGTACTGCCGGCATTCCGTCGGCGATCCTCTGAAACCAGTTCCTTAAGAACGGCGACCATATCAACATCGCCCTCAAGATGAGCGCTTTCATGGAAGGTATGGCCGTCGCCTTCGCGTTTGGTAGCTCGTAGATGGGCGAAGTGAATTCTGGGTGCAAACCGGCGGGCGATTGCCGGTAGGTCATTGTCGGCCCGGACCCCGAGACTGCCCGTGCAATAGCACATTCCATTCGATGCGGAGGGGACCGCATTGAATAGTGCCGCATAGTCCTCGGCGGTGGATGCTATCCGCGGCAAACCAAAAAGGGAACGTGGCGGATCGTCGGGATGAAGGGTAAGTTTAACGCCAAGAGCCTCCGCCACCGGCGTTACAGCTTCAAGGAATTCGATCAGATGCTGGCGCAGCCTGGCCGCATCAATCCCCGCATATGCCGCAAGCTTCTCGCGAAATTGTGGAATTGAGAGCGGCTCGGTCGTCGAACCAGGCAGCGCCGAGGTAATGATCCTTGTGACTTCATCGATTTCGGCTTCACTCATTGCCTCATATACGTCGCGTGCCCGTGCCGTGTCTGCGGCCGAATATTGCTGCGTCGCACCTGTCCGCTTTAGCACGAATAGATCGAAGGCCGCGAACTTCTCATGATCGAAACGCATCGCGGTGGCGCCAGTGTCAATGACGTAATCGAGGTCTGTCCGTGTCCAATCGACAACAGGCATGAAATTGTAGCAAACGATTGATATCCCACAGGCGGCGACGGCTTCAAGGCTGGCAATCCATGCTTCGATTTCCGCTTTTGCTCGCCCTCCTTTGCGTTTGACTGCGTCGGGGATCGGGATGCTCTCAACCACTGACCATTTCAGGTGCGAGCGATTAGATGGGGTCGTTTCAATCATAGATTGGCGCTCGCGCACATCGCCTTCAGTCCAAGCACAACCTATCGGAATGTGGTGCAGGGACGAAACAATATTCGTGGCACCTGTCTGCCGCACCTCGTCAAGCGTCACCGGCGCCTCCGGCCCAAACCACCTCCAACCCTGGCGCATTCAATCCTCCTTGGAAATTTCTTGTTGTCGCTCACCGCATCAGCAGAAATAGTCTGGATATCGGGTCCGAAGCACTGCAACGTCTGGGATTACTGCACTGAGGTGGTGTGTCATCGCAGATCGTGCCGCTTGAACATCATGTGCAGCTATCGCATCGCGGATGACACCGTGCTCGCGAACAACGTTGTCCATGCGGCCTAAGACGGGCAGCGTCAGTCGTCGCGCGCGATCGATCTGAACCTTGACAGTCTTTAGGATCGCCCAGATGCCGGGGTAACCAGCAATCTCGGCTATCGCCTCATGAAATGCCTCGTCCTCGTCGTGAAAAGCAGACGTGTCGCCAAGCGAAGCAAGAGACCGTTGTCGCAAAATAATGGCGTCCAGGCGATCTATGTCGATTGGTACCGCGATCTCAGCAGCGCGCTCGACTGTCGTACCCTCTAGTGACTTGCGAACGACGACGGCCTCAGGGATGGCGGAGACCGGTATTCTGGATACGACGGTTCCCGACTGCGGATAGATTTCGACCAGACCGCCTTCTGACAGCCGAAGGAGCGCCTCGCGAACCGGTGTGCGACTAACATTGAATTCCTCGGCAATCCGCTTTTCCTGTAGTTGCTTCCCAGGCGGCATCTCCAGCGCGAGTATACCGGCGTAAAGCCGGTCAAAGATGGCGTCGGCAGTTGTGACACGACGAAGTTTCGTCGGCCTCTCGGCCACCGACGCAACCGGAACGGAAACAACTGCTGCCTGCATAAGGTACCCTACATTGACTTGCTCGTGCATACTAGTATATCAATTTCCGGCGAATGCCAAGGCGCACCGAGGAGGAACGGTGCTCCTGCCACGTGTCTCAGGAGCTTTTCACATAGAGAGACGAAGTCCCGGTCCTGGAGATCGGTTCGAGGACGCACTTCGGGCGTCAGGAGGAGGAGAACAGGATGAAATTCACCCGCAGAGCATTTGTTGGCACCGCAGCGAGCGCCGCTGCCGCAACCATTTTACCACTGAAAGCCTGGGCGCAGGCCAAGAAGCCGGCAAGCCCGGTTGCAATCACCATTGCCGACGTCGCTGGCAACCTCGCTCTAACACAGGGCATGTTCGAAGCCTATGCCACTGAAAAGGCAGAATGGGTTTCGAGTTTTGCCTTTACGAAAGCGCCTGCTCCAGAGTTACCAGGCAAAATCAAAGCACAACAGGCCGCAGGCAAGGTCGATATAGATCTCGTTTTGACAGGTACTGACGCGCTTTCCGCGGGCCTGGACCAGGGTCTTTGGATTGACCTCGCGGCTCATAAGGCGGAGCTGCCGGACCTCGAGAAGATCTTGCAGCCCCAGGCTTTTAAGATGCAGGGTCTCGCTAAAACCCAGGGCGTCGTCGTCACTTACTATCCCTCCGGACCGCTCATCGAGTATATGCCCGACAAGGTGCCTGAGCCGCCGAAATCGGCACAGGAACTCCTTGATTGGGCCAAAGCCAACAAGAACCGTTTCATATACGCCCGTCCGGCCAATTCGGGTCCTGGCCGAACCTTTCTCATGGGCTTGCCGTACCTGCTCGGCGACAAGGACCCGCGCGACCCCGCCAACGGTTGGTCAAAGACGTGGGACTACCTCTCAGCGCTCGGGGAACATATCGAATACTATCCGACCGGAACCGGGCAGGTCATGAAGGAGCTGGGGGAGGGAACCCGTGACATAGTCGTGTCGACGACCGGATGGGATATCAACCCTCGTGCACTCGGAATCGTGCCGGCTGAGGCGAAAGTGCAAAAGCTTGATGGGTTCCATTGGGTTACCGATGCCCACTATGCGGTGATTCCTAAGGGCGTTTCGGACGAGAAGATCGGCGTTCTAATCGACGTTCTCAACTTTGTCTTGCAGCCAAAACAGCAGGCGATAGCTTTCGACGCAGGCTATTTCTATCCTGGACCGGCGGTCAAAGACGTCACCCTGGAAATGGCACCTCAAGATAGCCAGGACACTATCAAGGAGTTCGGTCGGCCCGAATATGCTGATTGGATCGCGAACAACCCCCTTGAGGTCCCACTAGAGCCAAAGCAGTTGGTGGAAGCATTCCGTACCTGGGACGAGAAAATCGGCGCCAAGAAGGGCTAACCGAACTAGACAAGCCGGCCAGCCCGCGGCCATAGCGCGGGCCGGCAACCAAACTCTTTTGAGGAGATAGGTTTGAGTTCAGTTTCGAATGCGGCCGTTTCGTCGCGCAAGAGTGCGCGCCTTGAGCTCGATGGTATGCGTCGCGCATTCGGGGCATTCAACGCATTGAACGGCATCGATCTTGTTATCGAGCCGGGAGAGTTTATTGCCCTGCTTGGGCCCTCTGGATGCGGGAAATCGACTGCACTGAACTGCATCGCCGGTCTACTTTCCTTGACCGGCGGTCAAATTCGCCTTGGCGGAACGCGGATCGATCAACTAGAGCCCGAGCGCCGCGGCTTCGGTATGGTCTTTCAAAGTTACGCATTGTTCCCCCACATGAGTGTGCGTAAGAACGTTGGTTTCGGCCTCGCCATGCAGGGGATAAAAGGGCCCGACGCTGAGCAGCGCATTAGCCAAGCCCTTTCCCTCGTGCGCCTTGAAAGTCAGGCTGACAAGTTGCCTGGCCAGCTCTCCGGCGGGCAGCAACAGCGCGTCGCGATCGCTCGTGCCATAGTCATCCGCCCCCCCATCGTCCTGATGGACGAGCCGCTCTCAAATCTCGATGCAAAACTCCGCCTGGAGATGCGCGCAGAAATTCGTGGTATCCACGACCAGATAGGCTCCACCACAATCTATGTAACTCACGATCAAGACGAGGCCCTATCGCTGGCTGACCGCATTGTCGTCATGAGCCAGGGAAACATCGAACAGATCGGTTCACCGCAGGATCTCTATCAGCGGCCTGTCACCGTCGAAGTGGCGGACTTCATGGGATATCGCACGCGAATAGCGGGCCGCATTCAGCGTGCGACAGGCAATGACGCCGAAATCGAGGTCGCGGGCGTCCGCATCGTCGGCACGGTGCGGACGCCGCTCAAAATAGGCGACGCAGCGATCTTGTCCGTGCGCCCGGAGGATCTCGTGGCCACCAACAATGATGGAATCGCCGCAACCGTGATGAGTATGGAATATCGGGGACGCGCATTTTTTGGGATGGCGCGCGCAGCCGACGGGGCGGACCTGTACTTTAGCGCCGACGAACCGCTGCTGCGCGGATCACAGACACGGCTCCAACCCATCCCCGGCAGGGCACTTATCTTCCAAGGAGCGCAGGTTTGATCGGCCCGTCGCTACATGCACGCCTAGCTGCGCGGGGGCTCGATGGCACGACGCTCCTTGTGGTGCCAGGCTTGGCCTTTATGATAGCGTTGTTTGTTTACCCCTTTCTGTACGGGGTGGCAGATTCACTGATGCCAAAAGACGGCGAGTGGTACGCCAACTATGGCAAGTTCTTCAACGACCCATTTCAGTATCAAACGATCGCCGCGACGATGTGGCTAGCGCTCCCGGTAACAGCGATAAACCTTGCCCTCGCTGTCCCCGTCGCCCTGCGTGTACGGCTCATGCGCAGGCAGCGGCTGCTGACCACAATTCTCGTTCTGCCGATTACACTTGGCACAGTTTTTGTGGCGGACGGTCTTTTGACCTTTCTCGGCCCGCGAGGTTGGTTCAATCACACATTGTTGTTGCTCGGCGTCCTCGACACACCCGTTAAGCTGACGAACAACTATTGGGGTGTCTTTGCCTCATTGCTAATCACCGGCTTTCCGTTTGCGTTTCTGTTGACCCTATCCTACGTCACTGGCATTGATCCAGCGATCGAGCAGGCGGCAGCGACACTCGGCGCTGGACCAAGAGAACGGTTCTTCCGCGTCTTCCTACCACTCCTTGTCCCGGGTTTAGCAGTCACTTTCTGTCTCGCCTTTGTACAGGCCTTTGCTGTATTTCCCTCGGCAGTACTGCTCGGAGCTCCCGCTGGACCAACCCGTGTCATTTCGATTGCGGCCTACCAGGCGGCATTCGAACAATATGATCATTCTATGGGTTCTGCGATCGCGCTTATCATGGGCGGCGTGGAGCTGGTCGTCGTCCTAGCGGTCCTTGCTATTCGCTCACTGTTTTATCGCGGCCCAGCTGGCGGAACGAAGGGCTAGTCATGATACGAGATCAAGGCCTGACCTCCAAAATCTGGCGCATCGCCGTCTGGGCGTTGGTAATTCTCTTCGTCCTAAACCTGCTCGCCGTAATTGCAGCGGTTATCGTCAACTCATTTGGCACACGCTGGCTCGGGACGTGGTTGCCCGCCGGCTGGACGACGCGGTGGTATTTCAGCGCTTGGAAAGAATTTCAGCTTTCTGGGGTGGTGCTTGTGACCTTCGAAATCGTATTTACCGTCGTTCTCATTTCCGGACTTCTGGGCGTCACAGCAGCATATGCGTTAGCTCGTCGCGATTTCCCGGGAAAGCGCTTTATCATCTTATTGTTTTTACTACCCTTGCTGATCCCGCCTTTGACTTACGGCATTCCCCTGGCGACGGTCCTATATCAGCTTGGACTCGGGGGCACCTTCTGGGGTGTTGTGCTCATAAACATCGTGCCGTCCCTCCCTTTCGTAGTCCTGGTCATGATTCCCTTCATTGAGCAGATCGATCCGCGCATCGAAGCGGCAGCACGTGTATTTGGTGCTGGAACGGGCAGCCTCTTCCTGAGAATCCTGCTGCCACTTCTACTACCTGGAATGTTGGCCGCTCTATTGCTGGTGCTGGTGCGGACCATAGCGATGTTCGAATTGACGTTTCTCATAGCCGGCCCGACAACACAGACCCTAGTGGTCTCGTTGTACTATGCTGTTTTCGCATCGGGCGTTCGTGCGGGTCAGTCAATCGACGCTATGGCCGTCGTCTACATGATTACTACACTGTTCTGGCTGGTGCTGGCGTTGCAGTTCGTCAATCCGACACAGATTGTCGCAAGGGCCAAGCAGCAAAACGCAAGCTGACAGCATATTATCGCGATAGACCGCTTCGCGACGAAGCGGTCTATCGCGGCATTCGCTACCGGCAACGCGCTTCGTAAGTGCGTCCATAGCGGTCACGGTAAACACAGTATCCACGGCGTTCCGTGGAGCGCCCGATCAGAGCGCCTGCTACGCCACCTGCCACAGCGCCAATAGCTGCACCTCCCCAGCTATTGCTGACGGCGCCTCCGATGATTGCGCCCGTACCGGCACCGATCGCTGTTCCCTTTTCGGTGGCTGTGCACGACGCTAATGCCCCCACAAATGCACCAATTAAGACAATTCTTCTCATCCGGCACTCCTAAGGTTGGATTCCTACCCTTCGGATCAGGAACTAGAAATTAGGTCATATGGTTCCATCGGACTTAAGTCCGACAGTCACTTACTAACTACGTGAGCTATATGGGCCCCTGCTCAAAACGAACGAAGGCCTTCTGTTCATCGGGTCAAACCGGAGCTATATCGATGCGAAGCTCAACGTGGATTGGAACTGCAATGACCGACACCGTTCTTGATCGCTTTCTTCGATATGTCGTGATCGACACCCAATCCAATCCGGCATCACCAACACAACCATCCACAATCAAGCAGATGGACCTTGGCCGGTTGCTTGTGGATGAGCTCAAAGCAATAGGTCTTGCAGATGCTCATCTGGACGAGCACGGTTACGTCTATGCGACCATTCCCTCAAACGTCGATAAAACTGTTCCCGTCATCTGCTTCTGCTCGCATATGGACACCGCCCCGGACTTTACCGGCACGAATGTGAAGCCTCAGATATTAAGAGACTATCGTGGCGGAGACATTCAGCTTGTCGGGGACGAGACGCAGATCATTCGGCTGAGCGAAAATCCGGCGCTGAACGAGCAGATCGGCAACGACATCGTGACGACAGACGGTACGACGTTGCTTGGCGCCGACGATAAAGCTGGCATTGCCGAGATCATGACGGCGGCGCAAATTTTAACAGACAACCCTGGCATCAAACATGGAACGATCAAGGTGCTTTTCACACCGGACGAGGAAATCGGCCGTGGCGTCGACAAAGTTGATCTTGGAAGGCTAGGCGCGGAGTTTGCCTATACAATGGACGGTGAAAGCGCGGGCCAAATCGAAGACGAGACGTTTTCAGCCGACGGCGTGGAAATCACTATTACCGGCGTCGCCATTCATCCCGGCTTTGCGAAGGACAAGATGAAAAATGCCATCAAGATCGCCGGCGCGATCATCGAGCGGTTGCCAAGGGATGTTGCTCCAGAGGCGACCGAGGGTCGGAACGGTTTCATTCATCCGACCGCGGTGACCGCCGCGATGGAGAAAGCCACCATCAGCCTGATCGTTCGTGACTTCGAGGAAGCCGGCCTTATCGCCAAAGAACAACTCCTCGAAACGCTCGTAGAGGACGTAATTGCGGAATACCCTGGTTCTTCCTACACGTTCGTAGTCAACCAGCAGTATCGCAACATGAAGGTCATTCTCGATCGTCATCCGCAAATCGTTGAGAATGCGATCGAAGCAATCCGCCGAGCTGGCATGGCGCCTGTGCGTGGCAGCATCCGAGGTGGCACAGACGGTTCTCGGCTTTCCTTCATGGGGCTCCCATGCCCCAACATCTTCGCGGGTGGCCACGCTTTCCATTCGCCGCGAGAGTGGATTAGCCGACAAGACATGGAGAAGGCTGTCGCCACCCTCGTCGAGCTTGCAAAGGTTTGGGAGGAGCGAGCGTAGATGTGAACAGGCGCTGGATACGGTGTGACGAATGCCTCTCCGACAAACGCAAGCCCCAGGGCGGTCTCGGTTGGGCTGGCTTACTGCTCAGGCGAAGGTTTCGCCGGATCTCGACTGATCGCCCAGAATCTCCCGCCCTTCCTGGGCGTGGGCCATAGCCTTCACCAGCGCCACAATTTTCTCACGCAGCTGCGTGTCGGTTATCTTCATGAAAGCTCGATTGAGCGCCAGGCCTTCCTTCGAATGCAAGAACTCTGCAACCGGATCAGCCGCGACCGTGGCCTCCAGTCCAGCCAGACTTAACGGCTCGGCATCGTCTTGCTGGAAGAAGAAGCTCGGAGACGTGCTGAGCACCTCTGCAATTCGCTGCAGCCGGCTCGCACCAATCCGGTTCAGGCCTTTCTCATATTTCTGCACCTGCTGGAATGTAACACCTATCTGATCTGCCAGCCTCTCCTGGCTTAGACCGAGAAGCTGCCTGCGCATCCTCACGCGAGAACCGACATAGGTATCGATGGCATTTGGCGTCTTAGCATTCATCATAGATGTTTCCATGTACCAGGCTGGCACGGAGGTCATCGCTGGACCTCCGGTATGCAATACTCCCATGATATGTGTATTAGCCGTCGACCAAATTCAATTGTTAGTTTGTGTGGCTTGACTAATATCATATGACAAGAGCGTGACTGCGGGTTCGCTGCTACATAATGCCGCCCGTTAAAGGAGCCGAGTTGATTACTCGTAGCGGTTGAAGCGAATCGGCCGAATTTCCCTGTGAACGATCTTCAGCGACCGATCGGGCTGTATCATGTAGGTTTCATCGATCTGTCGGCCCCATTGGTCGATGAAATTGTGGGGAAAGGTTGACCCCGGTGGCGACTTCGTCAGCTTGGTCCTCGGCTGGCCACCATACGTGACGCTGCCAGGGATCGGATCGAGACCAGGCGAAGAAAAATCCTTGGCGGTGCACCCGACGAGTGCGAGCATGCCAATCAATGCCAGAGCCTTCTTCATGGCATCCTCAATGTTTGGAGCCCGTGCCTGGAAGTATATATGTGGCGATCGCTTCCGAACAGATCGGCGTTTTGCCAGGCACAGGAACTCGCTAGGTGCCGCTTGCTCGAAAGCTTATAGAAGTCCTCGCCTCGCAAGATTGGCCATCAGTGCTGTTATACCGAATTGCCATGGCGGGCACTCGGTCGAAAGACGCACAGTATTGGCGAGCGAGCCCAGGCCCGCCGATGAAATCTCGACGGTATCGCCAACCTTGTGTGTAAACCCCTGGTTGGGGGCTTCACGATCCTGCGTTGGCGCAAATAGCGTTCCCAAAAACAGCATGAATCCATCCGGATACTGGTGATGGGGGCCACATGTCTGCTTCACGAGGTCGGTCGGATCGCGACTGATCTTTGACATTGAACTGGTCCCGTGAAGTACGAATCCATCCAGACCCGTCACCTTCAGGGCAAGTTCAGCTTTGCGCACATCGTCCAGTCCGTAGCTCTCGTCGAACAAACGGACAAATGGCCCAATCGAACAGGAGGCGTTGTTGTCCTTCGCTTTTCCGAGCAACAGCGCGGATCGGCCCTCGACGTCGCGCAGGTTGACGTCGTTGCCGAGCGTTGCACCTTTGATCTCTCCACGGCTGTTGACCGCAAGGACGATCTCGGGCTCCGGGTTGTTCCAGGTCGAAATCGGATGCAGGCCGACATCGGCACCCCAGCCAACCGAAGAAAGCACAGGCGCCTTGGTAAATACCTCTGCGTCTGGCCCGATGCCGACTTCGAGATACTGAGACCACATACCTTCCTCGGTCAGCGCCTGCTTGACGCTTGCAGCCGCAGGCGAGCCCGCCTTCAAATTGTTGAGGCTGCCGCCGATCAGCGTGCTGACACGTTCGCGAATGGCGGCGGCACGATCTGGATTTCCGGCCGCCTTCTCCTCGATCACGCGCTCGATCATCGATTGCGCAAACGTCACGCCACAGGCTTTGATAGCCTGGAGGTCAGCCGGAGCAAGCAAATGAACCCGCGACTTTTCTGAAGTACCGATTCCGACGTCAGCAATTTCCTCCAATGCACAAAGCACGGGCCCACGCGCAGTACGGACGAATTCGGCAGGGTCGGGCTGCTCGAGGACCGCACTCAGTGTCGGCGCAGCCTTCGAGGTTATGTCAACCAGCCGGCCGTCACGTACAACCACGACGCTTGGGCCTTGAACCGAAGGGCTCCAGGCTCGACCCACAAATAAGCCACCGGCGGCGGCAGAATCCAGAAGCGTGTAAGACATCGATATGTTCCGTCATACGAGCGATGGACGCGCTCAAAACTAAGAGAACTGGCCGCCCTCCAACCCAGCGGCTGCAAAAATCGATCACAATAGATGCCCGTCGGCAAGGGCAGCACCGGGAAATCTCGTTCTCCGCCGCCAGATAACAAACGGGCCCGATGCCGAAATGGCATCAGGCCCGTTATCCTGAAATCAAACTATACTCGGAATGCTGTCGCCAGCGTTGCGAGACTAGTGATTGTCACGCGGAATACCCTTCGTCTGCGCGATCCGCTGATACTTAACGGCAGGTTCGAGCACAGCGCCGGTCTCCATCTGGCCGACATAGGTACGCTGGATTTCCTGCCAGGGTGTCTGGCTTTCCGGATAGACATACCCGCCGGCTGCCTCGAGTGCCTTGCGACGTTCTGCAAGCTCCTCGTCACTGATGAGGATGTCGGCAGTGCCCTTCTTAAGATCGACGCGAACCTGGTCGCCGGTCTTGAGCAGCGCGAGGCCACCGCCGGCTGCCGCTTCCGGCGAGGCGTTGAGGATAGAGGGCGAACCCGAGGTGCCAGACTGGCGGCCGTCGCCGATGCACGGGAGAGAGCTGATCCCCTGCTTCAACAGGTAGTCCGGAGCGCGCATGTTTACGACTTCGGCGGCGCCCGGATAGCCAATTGGGCCCGCTCCACGCATGAACAGCACCGTTGAAGCGTCGATCGCCAGAGACGGGTCGTCGATCCGGTGGTGATAATCTTCCGGTCCGTCGAAAACAACCGCACGGCCAACGAAGGCTTCCGGATCATCCGGATTGGAGAGATAGCGCTGACGGAATTCAGGCGAGATCACACTCGTCTTCATGATTGCGGAGGAGAAGAGATTACCACGCAGGACACGGAAGCCGGCGCGCTCCTTGAGCGGGCGCTCGAACGGGCGAATTACCTTGTCGTCTTCGATCGTCGCCGTGGTGTAGTTCTCACCGACGGTCTTGCCGTTGACGGTCATGGCGCCGGTGTGGAGGTGATCGTGCTTGATCAGCTCACCCATGACGGCAGGAACGCCGCCGGCGTGATAGTAATCCTCTCCGAGATATTCGCCCGCCGGCTGCAGGTTCACAAGAAGCGGGATTTCCTCGCCGTAGGTCTGCCAGTCGTCGACCGTCAGCTCAACGCCGACATGGCGGGCAAGTGCGTTGAGATGGATAGGAGCGTTGGTGGAGCCGCCGATCGCAGAGTTCACCTTGATCGCATTGATGAAGGCTTCCTTCGTCAGGATGTCGGAGGGCTTCAGATCTTCGCGAACCATCTCGACGATGCGCAGACCGGTTTCGTAGGAAACTTCCTGGCGGTCGCGGTAGGGAGCCGGAATGGCCGCGCCGCCGGGGAGCTGCATCCCGAGTGCTTCGGCAAGCGAGTTCATCGTCGTCGCCGTGCCCATGGTATTGCAATAGCCGGTCGACGGAGCAGACGAGGCAACGAGCTTCACGAAGCCCTGATAGTCGATTTCGCCGCGTGCCATCATTTCGCGAGCCTTCCAGACGATCGTGCCGGAGCCTGTGCGTTCGCCACGGAACCAGCCATTCAGCATCGGGCCGACCGACAGAGCGATCGCCGGAATGTTGACGGTTGCCGCGGCCATGAGACAGGCCGGTGTCGTCTTGTCACAACCGATCGTCAGAACCACGCCATCGAGCGGATAGCCATAAAGGACCTCGACGAGGCCGAGGTAGGAAAGGTTCCGGTCAAGACCTGCAGTGGGACGCTTTCCAGTTTCCTGGATCGGATGCACCGGGAATTCGATTGCGATACCGCCGGCATCACGAATACCTTCGCGAACGCGCTTGGCGAGCTCGATGTGGTGACGGTTGCACGGCGACAGGTCGGAGCCGGTTTGCGCAATACCGATGATCGGTCGTCCCGACTGCAGCTCTTCCTGGCTCAGACCGAAATTCATGTAGCGCTCCAGATAGAGCGCGGTCATGTCTGGGTTGGCGAGATTGTCGAACCAAGCCTTGGAGCGAAGCTGGCGGGATCCGTCCTGCTCTTGAACTGCGTTCTGATTCGGGGAAGGGGTCTTCTCTACCACGATGAATTTCCTTGCGTTGACGCCGTTGTTGTCATGCACTTAGCTGATCGATACAGGAATGTATAATCAGTCTTTCGCATTTTGATATGCAAATTTCTTATATCGGGTGAGGCAGTATGGGATTGGACGGCTTTAGACTCCGGCATTTAAAGATGCTCGTAGCGCTCAGCGAACACGGAAAGCTCGGGGTGGTTGCGGAAATGTTTGGCGTCTCGCAACCGGCACTGTCCAGAACCTTGAACGAGCTGGAGCAAATGTCCGGCCACCAGCTTTTCGAGCGCCACAATCGTGGCCTGGTCCCAACCCCTGAGGGGGAGGTAATCGTTCGCCATGCCAAGATGCTGATCGCTGAAGCACAGCGCGCAGAATATGAAATGGTGGTCGCCGCCGCCGGGCAGGGCGGTAGCGTTGCATTCGGCACGATCATGACGCCCGCTGCCGATTATGTTGCCCCTGCGCTGAAGCGGATTTTCGAGACCCACCCAACAATTGACATCAGTATTTCGGTTGGCAGCAGCGACGTGCTTCTCGAGGACGTGCTGAGCCGAAGGCTGGATTTTGCGGTGTGCCGCATTCCGAGTGGCATGAATCCACTCTGGTTCGACTACTTGCCTGTCGGTCAAGAGACGCTGCGGGTCATTGTCGCCGTGGATCATCCACTGTCTGCCAAGCCTGTTGTCACCGAAGACGACCTAAGGCACCAGAGCTGGGTGTTACAGCCGCATGGCTCGTTCCTCCGCCAGGTCGTCGATGATTTCATACGGCGCCATGGCATCGTACCAGCAAGTGTCGTTTCTACCTCCGACGCACTGCTGACCATGCTGCTAATGCTCCAGAGCCAGCGGCTCGGCATCTTCGCCGAACCCGTCGCAGCCCTCCTTGAGCGGCACGGTCTCGTCAAGGCGTTGAAGATCGAGGGAGATATCTCCGTTCCGGGATTCGGCCTCATCAAACTCCGGGACCGGGAACTGTCGGCCTCTGCTGAGCTCGTCTACAATGTGTTCGCTACGACACGGAGCCCATGAGGGAATGCCGGGGCAGAAAACTCAAGGCGCATACTGCGTAACCATGCGCGCATCGCGCCGGAAATCGGACGGCGACATGCCGGCGATATGGCGAAACGACTTGTTAAAGGCGCTGATCGAGCCGAATCCGCTGTCCATCGCGACCTGCAAGACGTTCGCTTCATCGTTCATCAGCATCGCTTGTGCCCGCGACAGACGCAGCAGATTGACATACTTGTTGAGCGTCATGCCGGTCGTCTTCTTGAACAGGTTCATCGCATATTTCGGATGAAGGTCTGCCGCACGGGCGATATCAACCGAATCGATTTCCTGCACGAAGTTGACGGCGATGAAGTCGCACATGCGGGCGACGCTGCGCGATGATTGTGGATAGCATTGTTCGATATCGTCGGCATCCGTCGGCCCGAGTGTCGCCAGCATCGAATAGGGCTCGAGCGCGATTCGCTCCACCCGCAGCAGCATTTCGTCGACAGCGTGCTGCGCCTTGGCGCAATCACCGGACTTCGCATAACGCACCCAGCGTGGAAAATTCTCCAAATCAGCAGCATCTGTTGCTGAAGTGAACAAGATCTCACCCTTCATCAGGCGGCTAGAAATGTTGATCGGTAGCCGCATCCGGAAAAAATGAACGAGCGGAAGGTGGCCGCCGGCATAGATTGCATCTTCGGAACAATCGTCCATCTGATGCGGCTGCCCTCCCCAAAACAGGCACATGTCGCCTGCGGTCATCGAGATTTTGTGGCCGTTTATGCGGTAGTGGACGCTACCTTGCATGATATAATTGACTTCAACCTGCACATGCCAATGTGGCATCAGCATCACTGATGGATGGTTGTGAAACATCTGAAGGGCCGTCGGCAACCCTTCAATGCTGCTCGCACCCGGCTGGTAGACAGCCCGCTTTACGATCTTACTTTCCGCCAAATCGATGTTCCCTTTTTAGGAGACAGCGGCTCCCTTCCAGATAGTCTAGCCGCGTTCGCT
This sequence comes from Hyphomicrobiales bacterium, assembly GCA_900466605.1. GTDB lineage: Bacteria > Pseudomonadota > Alphaproteobacteria > Rhizobiales > Rhizobiaceae > Rhizobium. Next base: position 12,239 of record UBMU01000001.1, on the reverse strand, counting down.
AAGGGACGGCAATTGAAAAGGGAGGATTTTCAATGCGCTTCAAACTCATCGGTGCGACCGCTGCAGTCGCACTGCTCGCGTCTGGTTCTGCATTCGCACAGCAGCCGGGTAATCTCACCATCTGGAGCTGGAACATCGCCGCATCGGCGCTGAAATCCACGCTCGAAGGCTTCAACAAGCAGCATCCGGATATCAAGGTCACGGTGGAAGACCTTGGCAACCAGCAGGTCTTCGACAAGATGCTGGCAGCTTGCGCTGCCGGCGGTGAAGGGTTGCCTGACATCGTCAGCGTCGAGAATTTCGAGGCGGAAATTTTCTGGAGCCGCTTCCCCGACTGCTTTGCCAATCTTAAAGAGCTTGGCTACACCCCGGAAATCCAGGCAAAATTCCCGGAGTTCAAGCGCACGGAGCTTGAAGTCGGCGATGTTGCCTACGCGATGCCGTGGGATTCCGGTCCCGTCGCAGTCTTCTATCGCCGCGACTTCTATGAAAAGGCGGGCGTTGATCCGTCGACTATCAAGACATGGGACGACTTCATTGCTGCGGGCAAGAAGATTTCGGAAGCCAATCCTGGCGTCGTCATGGCCCAAGCCGACTTCAACGGCGATAGCGAATGGTTCCGCATGATTTCGAACGAGCAGGGCTGCGGCTACTTCTCGACGGACGGCCAGAACATTACAATCAACCAGCCTGCCTGCGTCGCGACCCTCGAAAAGGTCAAGCAGATGAAGGATGCCGGTACGCTGACCGCCGCGATCTGGGACGAGAAGATCCAGGCCAACACCGCAGGTAAGGTTGCCAGCCAGATGTATGGCGGCTGGTACGAAGGCACGATCCGTTCCGGTTCGCCAGACCTTTCCGGCAAGTGGGGTGTCTACATGATGCCAAGCTTGACAGCAGATGGGCCGCATGCAGCAAACCTCGGCGGATCTTCACTCGCCATCGCTGCCAACTCTGAAAACAAGGAAGCCGCCTGGACCTACATCAACTATGCGCTTGGCACGAATGAGGGCCAGGTGACGATGCTGAAGTCCTTTGGCCTTGTTCCGTCGCTGCTGACCGCCGTACAGGATCCGTTCGTCAACGAACCACTGCCCTACTGGCACGACCAGAAGGTATGGGCCGACATCCTTTCGACCCTGCCAAAAATCGTTCCGAGCCGCGGCACGGCGTTCCAGACGGACGCGGACTCGATCTACCGGGCAGCGCAGACGAAGTACTTCGCCGGCGGATACCCCGACGCGAAGGCAGCGCTCGACGACGCCGCAAACCAGATCGCTACGGCGACCGGTCTTCCCATTGCGAAATGAGTAACAGCGCCGGGCGCGCCAGCGCGCCCGGCTCCCATCCTGAGGGGTGGCTCGTCTCGTCTGTGAGGAGAATAGAATGCCGATCCGGAACCGGAACGCTTACGCCTTTCTTGCGCCCTATCTCTTGATCTTTGCCACCTTTTGGATATGGCCGATCATCAGTTCGTTTCTGACCTCGTTTCAGAACACCCGCGTTAATCCATGGAAGTTCAGTCTTTCCATCAACTGGGGTCGTCTCATTGGCGATCCGGCCTTTTACAATGCGCTCTACAACACACTGATCATTCTGGTCATCCAGGTGCCCGTCATGATTGCGCTGGCCACCGTAATGGCAGTGCTCTTGAACTCGCCTCTGCTGAAGGCGCGACCGCTTTACCGCTTTGCCTTCTTCGCGCCCGTCGTCGTCGGCGAGGTCGCTTATTCTGCGGTCTTCCGGCTGATGTTCAGCTTCGATTTTGGTATCGTCAACAAAATCATCACCCTTGTCGGCCTTCCAGCGGTTTCCTGGTTCGACAACGCCAATGCCGCGATGACGCTGATCATTATCGCTGTGACATGGCGCTGGGCAGGCTACAACGCGATTATCATTCTCGCCGGCCTGCAGTCTATTCCGGACGACGTCTACGAGGCGGCGACGCTTGATCGCGTCAGCAAGACACAGCAGTTTTTCCACATCACCCTGCCTCTCTTAAAGCCGATCATCCTGTTTTGCGTCATCTTATCGGTTATCGGCACGATGCAGCTCTTCACCGAGCCGTTCCTGATCACCAATCGCGGCGGCCCGGGCGGTGGAACTGAAACGCTTGGCCTTCTTCTTTATCGCGAAGGCTTCCGATCACTTAATTTCGGGTACGCCTCGGCAGTGGCCTACACGATGGCTGCACTAGCGATCGCGATTTCACTGCTCAACCTCTGGATCGGAAGGGACCCCAAATGAGATCGAAATCTCAATCCCTGCTGCTACGGCAAATCGCGCTTCATGCCGCACTGACGCCACTCGCCATCATCTGGCTGTTTCCGCTGTGGATGATGTTTGTCTTCTCGACAATGTCCGACTTCGGAATATTCAGCCCTGAGATCGTTCTCTGGCCCTCTACTAACTTCATCGAGAACTTCAAGAACCTGCAGGCCGACACCGATTTCATCCGGGCGATGTTCATCTCGATCGGTGTCGCGGTGATCTACACAATCCTGTCCGTGCTTCTGACCTCGATGGCCGGCTGGGCGCTGGCGCGCTACCGGTTTTTCGGCCGTTCGATTGTCATCGGCATCATTCTCGGGACCATCACACTACCGTTTGCCGTCGTTGTCATCCCGCAGTTCATCATGGTGGCACGCGAATTCAAGCTGGCAAACACCTGGATCGCCTTGATTGTCCCGCCGCTCTTCAACTCGCTGGGGGTGCTCTTCATGCGCCAGGCCTTCTCGATGATGCCTGGAGAGCTCTTCGATGCGGCGCGTGTCGAAGGTGTTAAGGAGTGGCAAATCTTCCTTCGAATTGCCCTGCCACTTGCGCGGCCGACGATGGCAGCACTCGCTATCATCCTGTTCCTCCATTCCTGGAACAATTACCTCTGGCCGCTTCTCATCAACTCCAAGCCGGGCATGATGACAGCACCGGTTGCGCTCGGAACGCTGATCGGCCTGACCAAGGTGTCCTGGGGAGGGATTATGGCCGGCGCCATGATGCTGACGGCACCGATCCTTGTCGTCTTCGTGTTCTTGCAGCGCCACTTCATCGCCGGCATTTCGGCCGGCGCAGTCAAATAATCGGGAAACGCCTGATGTCTGAACTTTCATTGAAAAATGTCGTCAAGCGCTTCGGCGCGCTGGAAATCATCCATGGCGCGGATCTTGAGGTCAAGGACGGCGAGTTTGTCGTGTTCGTCGGTCCGTCCGGCTGTGGCAAATCGACATTGCTTCGCATGATCGCTGGTCTCGAGGATATTACGGGTGGCGAGATCAACATCGGCGGCAGGATCGTCAACGACGTTGAGCCAGCCGACCGCGGTATTGCGATGGTCTTCCAGTCCTACGCGCTCTACCCGCACATGACGGTCGAGGAGAATCTGAGTTTCGGCCTGCGGATGAACGGCAACCCGAAACAAGACACCGAAAATCGCGTCAAGCACGCGGCCAACATCCTGCAGATCAATGAGTTGATGCAGCGAAGGCCCAAACAACTTTCCGGCGGCCAGCGTCAGCGCGTCGCCATCGGCCGCGCGATTGTGCGGGAACCACAGGTGTTCCTCTTCGATGAGCCGCTATCGAACCTTGACGCAGAACTGCGCGTCCAGATGCGCGTCGAAATCTCGCGCCTCCACAAGCAACTCGGCACGACGATGATCTATGTCACTCACGACCAGACTGAAGCGATGACACTTGCCGACAAGATTGTCGTCCTGCGCGCCGGCAATATCGAACAGGTGGGCGCACCGCTCGACCTTTATGACGATCCTGCCAACCAGTTCGTTGCCGGCTTCGTCGGTTCGCCAAAGATGAACTTCCTCAAGGCGGAGGTTCTTAAAAAGAATGGCTCAACGACGACGATTGCACTTGCAGGCGACAGGAATGTCAGCCTGGCCATGCCGATAAGCAGCCCGGTCGCATCCGGCGCGCAGGTCACGGTTGGCATCCGGCCTGAACATTTTGTCGATGCGGGGCAGGGAGAAGCAGATCTCACAGTCACAATCGATGTCGCGGAGCACCTCGGCAACACAAGCTACATCTACGCCACAACAGCAGGCGGCGAACCGCTCATCATCGAACGCCCGGAATCACGGGCAGCCGGCAATCGGGACACGCTGACCGTTGGCATGAGTGTGAACCGCATTTTTCTGTTCGACAGCGATGGCAATCGCCTGCGCTGACCGCAAACCTCATCCCAAGACTGATGTAATGAAGAGGAATTCCACATGAGCATAGACCAACCGATCCGTTGGGGCATTATTGGCCCGGGCACGATCGCCCGCACCTTTGCGGACGGCATCGCGCATTCGCGCACCGGAAGGCTCGTCGCCATTGCCACCCGCAATCCCGAAAAGCCGGGGCTTGGCGAGAACTTCCCAGACGCGCGCATCGTCAAAGGGTATGATGCACTACTGAAAGATGCCGAGGTCGACGCGGTCTATATCTCGACCCCTCATACCGGTCACGCCGAATGGGCGATCAAGGCTATCCGCGCCGGCAAGCATGTCCTCGTCGAGAAGCCGATTGCGCTCTCGGCCTTCGACGCCGATGCCATCTATTACGAAGCGAAGAAGGCTGGTGTCTTTGCCGGCGAGGCCTTCATGTATCGCGTCCACCCTCAAACGGCCAAGATCGTCGAACTGGTGAAAAGGGGTGCGATCGGGACAGTCCGCATCATCCGTTCGAGCTTCGGCTTCAACATGGGGTCGTTCAAGCCCGAGCACCGGCTCTTCGCAAACGAGACAGCGGGTGGCGGTATCCTCGATGTCGGCGGCTATCCGGTCTCCATGGCGCGGTTGATCGCGGGTGCTGCTGAGGGCAAACCTTTCCTCGAGCCGGAGAAGGTGTCCGGCGTCGGTCACCTCGGTCAATCGGGCGTCGACGAGTGGGCTTCCGCCGTTTTGAAGTTCCCGAACGGTATCATTGCCGAAGTATCGTGCTCCATCATGGCGCAGCAAGACAATACGCTGCGCATCATCGGTTCGGAAGGACGCATGGAGGTCAAGGACTTCTGGTTCGCCTCTGGCCACAAGGGCGGCGTTGGCAAGATCGAAATCTTCAAAGGCAGCGAGCAGCAAACGATCGAGGTCAAGGAAGACCGTTGGCTCTATTCCTTCGAGGTCGATGCTGCCGGTGATGCAATCCGCGCCGGAGAAAAGGAATTCCGCTCGCCTGGAATGAGCTGGACCGATTCAACAGGCAACCTACGCGTTCTCGATCAGTGGCGTGCTTCAATTGGTCTGGAATACGGCGTCGAGAAGGCGGACAAACGAACCGCAAATCTCGCCGGCGCTACCGTGCAGCGTGGTAACAGCATTCCGCAGCGCCAGATACCCGGCATTTCCAAGCCTGCGTCGGTCATCACGCTCGGCTTCGAATTCTTCCCGAACTTCGCTGCGGCGTCGCTCACACTCGACGCGTTCTACGAGGCGGGCGGCAACGTCTTCGACACGGCCTTCGTGTACGGCGGTGGCAAGACCGAGAGCATCTTCGGCGACTGGCACACCAGTCGGAAAGTCCCGCGCGAAGAGATCGTGCTGATCGGCAAGGGCGTTCACTCGCCGCTTTGCTACCCAGATGTTATCGCCAAGCAGCTTGATCAGTCACTGAACCGGCTAAAGACCGATTATGTCGACATCTATTTCATGCATCGCGACAACACCGGTATTCCGGTCGGCGAATTCGTCGATGCCATGGACGCAGAGGTCAAGCGCGGTCGTATCCGTGGCATCTTCGGCGGGTCGAACTGGACGCGCGAGCGCATGGAGGAAGCGGCAGCTTACGCTGCCAAGAACGGCAAGACAGCACCGGCTGCTCTTTCCAACAACTTCTCGCTTGCCGAGATGCTCGATCCGATCTGGGCCGGCTGCGTGGCGGCTTCCGACGACGACTGGAAGAAATGGTTGAATACCACGCAGATCCCTAACTTCGCGTGGTCGAGCCAGGGACGCGGCTTCTTCACCGACCGTGCCGGACGCAACAAGCATGATGATGAAGAAATCGTCCGCTGCTGGTATTCCGACCGCAATTTCGAGCGTCGGGACCGAGCTATCGAGCTCGCAAACAAGCTCGGCCGCAGCCCGATCCACGTCGCGCTCGCCTACGTGATCGCCCAGCCGTTCCCGGTCATTCCGCTGATCGGACCGCGCACAATCGCTGAGCTGGAAGACAGCCTTTCGGCGCTCGACATCAAGCTGACCCCAGAACAGGTAAAGTGGCTCGAGGCGTGAGGTAGCCGCAACATTCGCCCGGGCTGGGTGCAGCTAGCCCGGGCCAACCACCACAAACGGCAAGCAAAGCTGGAGCCTTACGCCGTCGAGGCGTATGATTGAACGCTTTAGGTCGGACCAGCGGCCTTACCCTGATCGTCAAGAGGGGAAGCGGACCATGCAACGGCTGGCAATGATCACAGCGCTGATGGCGCTTGTAACCTCCAGTGCTTGGGCTCAAGAGCCTGTCATCGGAAACTGGAAGACGCAAGTTGGCACAACCGCGGCAATCGCTCAATGTGCACAAGGCTACTGTATTACGATGAAGACCGGTAACAACGCGGGCAAGCGCATAGGTGCTTTCCAGGGAAGCAACGGCAATTTCACCGGCACCATCGTCGAACCCGACAGCAATAAGACCTTCACCGGCGTACTGACGCTAACTGGTGACACCGTACGTATGCGCGGTTGCACGATGAAAGTGATCTGCGTTTCACTTATCTGGACGCGGCTATGACGAACCTTGCAGCTCAAGACGCCGCTAGTTTTTTGGCTTCAGCTCTTCGATGACCTGCCGATACTCTTCCGCGATGGATATTGCCGCTTTTGCGACCACCGGATTGACCGATTTACGATCAATGGCGGCCGAACACGCTTCGAACACGCCACGTAGTTCCCGCTCGATCAGGGAAAGCTCGGGATAGTGCTCCACTAGAACCTGTGGAAGCAATTTTGCTTTTTCTTTCATTGGCTTGGAGCAAATGAGGATATTCGAACTTGTAGCGGTCACATCGAGAATTGCTGCTTCAAGCTGTCCAGTGGCGCTGACGATATCGGTAACCAAAGCCGTCATTCTTCCCTCCAAACAAAGGAACCTCTGAAAACTGCCATGCATTCCTCGTGCCAAACTGGTGAACGACAGGTTTTCGACAGCCACAATGAGTTCAGGAGCAGAAAGTTGCCCTGGAGAGATACCGATGACGAACTGTTGATGGATCGCGCTGTTTTCCCGCTCCCCCCGGGACCTAGTTTCTCTCCAGTTGGTGGCAAGCTATGTTGTGAGGATGAAATGAAAACGGTTCAAAGTATGACATACGTCGCGATGGTCGTTGCAGTCGCGGGCATCGCAACGGCGTGTTCGACAAGTTCAGATGCACCTCGAACAACGGGATCGGTTGGGTATGGCGCCCACAATGCCGACTTTGCATTGCGGCCGGCGTGCGCGAGCGGATTCGGCAATGATCGTCCATGTAGCTATTAGACTATGGCCTGCGCGGTGGCAAAGCCTGTTCGCCTGCAAACCGTGGAAGACTTGAGGACGGAATATCTACTGCAATCCGGCGGCGTATGAGACGGCTGCAGCCGTTTGCGTCCGTTGCGCTGCACAAAGAGAGCGATGACGATCTTTCCGAAACCAAGCGGCAGCGACGACAAACAAGCGAGTGCAAGCAGCACGGCAACGGTGGACTTTCCGAGTCACACAAATAAATAACTATTTAGATACAAAAATTCTCTTTTTATTACGGTATGTTAATCAGTTTTCGGCGAATTCTCGCCCGCTAACTAATCTTGACAGCATTTGGGTTTCGCTGTCTGTTTCATCCTGAGGAGCCGCCCAAGCACCAAAAGCTGGGTCTTGTGAATTTCCCAGGAGGACATTGCTGTTATGTTGAGATTTGCCGTCGTCGGGATCGATCATGGGCACACGTTCGATCACGTGAAGGGACTGCTAGCGGCGGGTGCCGAATTCGTCGGGTATTGCCCTCAGACCTCGGTCCCGGCGCTGCTGGAAACCTTCCAAAAGACCTATCCGGATGCCCCACGGATTGATCGCAACAAGATCTTCGCCGATCCGTCCATTGACGTCATCTGCATTGCCGCAATCCCAAGCGAACGTGCGGGACTGGCCGTCCGTGCGATGAAGGCTGGCAAGGATGTGATGACTGACAAGCCCGGCGTCACGACATTTGCCCAGCTCGACGAGGTCAAACGCACTGTCGCCGAAACCGGCCGGATCTTTTCCATCTGCTTTTCGGAGCGCCATTGTGTGCGTTCCGCCGTCAAGGCGGGCAAGCTTGTCAAAGAAGGCGCGATCGGCACGGTTATTCAGACGCTTGGCATGGGGCCGCACCGACTGCAATTGCCAACACGACCGAGTTGGTTCTTCGACCCGGAGCAGTTCGGCGGGATCATCGTTGATATCGCCTCGCATCAGGTCGATCAGTTCCTCTTCTATACGGGATCAAAGAGCGGTGAAGTCGTGGCAAGCTCTGTCGGAAATTTCGGCATGCCCGACAAACCTTCCTTCCAGGATTTCGGCGAGGTACTTCTGCGCTCGGAGAAGGCCTCGGGTTATGTCCGTGTCGACTGGTTCACGCCGGATGCTCTACCGACTTGGGGCGACGGCCGCCTGACCATCCTCGGCACAGAAGGTTACATCGAGCTGCGCAAGTACATCGACATTGCGGGACGACCGGGCAAGGACCACCTCTTCCTAGTCAACGGCAAGGATATGACCCATATCGATTGCAGCGGCGAGAAACTCGACTATTTCGATGCCTTCGCTGCCGACGTGCGCGATCGTTCCGAGACGGCAATGTCACAGGCACATGTCTACGAGGTCTGCCGTCTCTCGCTGGAAGCACAATCAAAGGCCGCGCGCCTGGGTCATCGCTGAGGAAGCCATCATGTCCAACAAGTTTCGCGTCGGCGTCGTTGGAGCGGGCATCGCCTCGCGTCATCTTTCAGGTTTTTCCTGGAACAAGGAGCTGTTTGACGTCGTAGTGCTTTGCTCGCTTGATGGGGACCGGGGCCGGGCGCTTTGCGAAGAGTTCGCCATTCCCGAATATACGCAGGACGTCGAGACCATGATCGCCCGTTCGGATCTCCACATCATCGACATCTGCACTCCGCCAAGTTCTCATTTCGAGCTGTGCCGCAAGGCAATCGAAGCCGGAAAGCACGTCATCTGCGAGAAGCCGCTGTTCGGCTCGATTGCTGAAGTCGACGAAATGGCCCGCATCGTGGCGCGCGCCGAAGGTCCGCAATTGATGCCGATATTTCAGTATCGCTACGGCTCGGGTCTGCAGAAGCTGCAGATGTTGATCGACCTTGGCCTTACCGGTACGCCTTTCCTCACCACCATCGAGACGCATTGGTGGCGCGGCCCTGACTACTACGCCGTGCCGTGGCGGGGAAAATGGACGACCGAACTGGGTGGCGGCCTCCTTGGCCACGCGATCCACGCTCACGACATGCTGAACTACGTACACGGCGCGTGTGCCGAAATCTTCTCTTACGGGGCAACGCTGGTTAACCCTATTCAGGTCGAGGATACGGCGGCGCTGTCCGTGAAGATGAAGAACGGTTCGCTCGCGACGCTGTCGATGACGCTCGGCTCGCGCAAGGAGATCTCTCGTTTGAGGTTCTGTTTCTCCGACCTCGTCGTCGAAAGCATCCTCGAACCCTATACAATGGGACGCGACCCTTGGACCTTCACCGCAGGCACGGAAGAGCACCAGAAGCGCGTGGACGAAGCACTGGCCGACTATGTCGTCAAGGAAGATGGCTACACCCGACAGTTCGAGCTTTTTCACCATGCGCTGACGACTGGAGGCGAGCCGCCAGTGACGTTGGAGGATGCCCGTAACTCGTTAGAACTCGTCACGGCGGCCTACCATTCGCAGCGCACTGGCAAACCAACGCCGCTTCCGATCCTCTCCGATCATCCACTTTACCATTCCTGGCTGCCGGAAGAAGAGCGAAAACTGGTCGCTGGAGTCTGAGGCGATGATCAAATGCTTTGAGCACGTTGGCATGGTGGCCGCAGACATGGACCGATCCATCGCCTTCTATCGCGACCTTCTTGGCCTTCGCCTTCATTTGCGGAAGACGATGGAGAATGGCACGGAAGTGGCTTTCCTCGACACCGGCGGCGGGATGCTCGAGATCTTTACTCCCCCGGCGGTACTGCGCCTGCCCTTGAACTCGCTCCCAACACGGCGGGCGTTTTGCATATCACCTTTCTTGTAGAAAGCGTCGACGAAAGCTTCGCGAAGTTGGAAGCAGCCGGCGTGGCGATCAAGGAGAGGCCGCGCCCGGCAGTCAATTCAGAGGTGCTGGACCGGGTGGCCTTTCTTCGCGATCCAGACGGTATCGTCGTGGAGCTTGCGGAACGCTGCGGCGAGTTGAAGGACCCTGATTTCTCCAGATCCTAGAGTAAATCGACGAATTTATTGCACTGCGGTAACTACTTCGTAATTCCCGTTTGTCAGCCTGAGCGAGGCAATACTTGATGGCTGGGGATCGAAATGTCACACAGTAAGGATGATTGGATCAATCAGCGCGCCTATGCACTTTGGGAAGAAGAAGGGCGCCCGGAAGGTCGCAGCCGCGACCACTGGCAACAAGCCGCACGGGAGTATCAGCAGCTCGAGCTGACGCGCGCGTCAGTTGACGGCCGTGAACTCATCGAGCGCCTCCAAGCCATGGGCCGTTTGATGCGCTCGATAGATTCCCTGGAAGTCGAAGATTTCGCCATAGATAGACAAAAAGCATCTGCGTGAAAAAGTACGCTAGGAACTGTCTTTCAATTCACCATCACCACAAGACAGCGCATTGGACCGACCGATCATAGACGGCGGAAATGGCGGCGCTCGCAACTGGCTGGCGATCTGATCATGGGGATCGACAGCCAGCCGAATGCTTCGACACAGGTTAGCCGTCATCACCCTCCAGTGACATTGCTCGGGCACGAGGAACACGGGGCGACGGCAGACCGTATGGCCGGGGCACCGCTAGCGCAGGCAGCGCGTTGCCTACAAGGTTCCCAGCGAAGTCTTGCTCTCAACACTTCGTACCAAGACCAATCCGGCTGCTTGCAGTAGCGCCTCATACTCACTCATAGTCCGTTCGCGCCTTGTTGCGAGAACAAGCATATTGAGACCCACGGTGACGAAAAGCTGCCCACCTTTTCTTGAAGCGCCAATTCGATGATGAATAGACGTGACTCGGGCTTCATCGCAGCAGCGCAGTTTCTTAGAATGGCAACACATTCGGCATCGGCCCAGTCGTGCGAAATGAATATCAAGAGCTAAATGTCTGCTGTAGGGCAAGCCTGAAAGAAATCGCCTTCGACGACACCAAGACGGTCGGTGAGCCCAGCGCGTCGCGCGGCATCAGACGTGATGTTTGGCCGATCGAAGACAATCCTCCTAGCATCCGGATTTGACTTCAGGAATGCGTGCGCCAATGCGCCATTTGCACCTCCGATATCCGCGACGATCTCGCCCGCGCCAACGTGAATGACCGAAGCTGCTTCTTCACCCAATACTACCGTTAGCCCGCGCATACCTTCAGAAAAGGCCGCAGCTTCGTCTCGTGCACGGACGTAGTATCCCCAAATCTCCTCGCCCAGCACTTCCAGCGTTTGGCGTTTTCCAGAACGAATCACTTCCGGGAATTTTCCCCAGGGCAGCCAATGACCAGGAGCAGCCTGGGAGACCGCAAAGCCGCGCAGCGATCCGGTTACTCCGATGCAGAGTGTAGCCAAAAGCGCTGTTGATGAATATCTTTCGTTCTCGTCGATGGACGCCAGTCCCAATGAAACACATGCCCGTAGAAGACGCTGTGTAGAATCACGATCCAGCCCCGCGCGAGCCGCAACCTCGACCGCCGTCGCAGGCGAAGCAAGAATGTCAGCTATTCCAAACTTTGCCGCGACATGAATGACCTGGGTCGTCCAATAAGCCATGCGAGTCATTTCCGCAAAATGAAGGGGTGAAGGTGAAACCTGTTCAACCATTCGCCTGCCTTTGCTCGATAGAAATTCTCGGTAAATGCAGCTGGATGTTCCGTTGCGTGAATTCTCTCGATGCCACGGAGCTTTGGCTACACTCGCAATCGCCTCGTGCGATCGGCGTCTGCAAACGTGGACGTTTTGACAACGGCATCAATCTGTCGCGATCGCATCCTCAAAATGCCCTTGCGCGGATCAAATACGCTTGGGGGCGCGGTAATCCTCCCCGGGAAT
>UBMU01000105.1 GCA_900466605.1 Hyphomicrobiales bacterium | reverse complement strand
GACGGTCGGATCGACGGACCAACCAACGAAGTGGCAGGCGATGACGAGGAGACTGACTTTCACGCGATGGCAGCAGAGGCGGAGAGCCTGTACCTCGATCGTCAGGTGGTTTCTGCCGCCATTCGGGTACGGGACGCCAGCCTGTTCGGAGGTCGAGATCGAGAAGAGGACGGCTTTGTGAGGCTCATGCTTCGCAACAGCTACCACGACTTCGTTCTGCCCGGGTCAGGCGAGGAACATCACGTGGTGTTCGAACCACGGCTGCTGCTGCACGAGTCAGGCGTGGCTCAAATTGACCTGGTGCTCCGTGCAGACGACGCCCCTCTCAGTGTCCGGGAGGCTCTAGCCATGAGTTGGGGACCGGAGCCGATGTTCGTTCGCTCCCAGATGTCAGCACCCCTCCTGAAGGGCACCAGTTGGCAAGCCATAGCTGATTACTCCAGCAACGAAGTTGACGCAGGCAAGCCACTTGCCACGATTGCGCACGCTAATCCCGTCTCGATGTCCGAGCTTCTGGGCATTCATCTGGACGCGATTCTTGCCGTCATCCGCAGGAATTTTGGCCACTGGACGATTCATCCCGTGGCTGTCCTCGACGTCGAGGAGTGCTGTACGCCCGAGAACTGGAAACAGACTCATCGCGAGGACTTGGTTCGCCTAGCTATACGGGGATCGGTGAACAGAGAGATTGCCGACCATGCGCCGGTCCCACGCGACCTGTCGATGGCGAAAGACCATTCCCTCTACGCAAATATCGGATCGACCGTCTACTTTCAGTGGACGGGTCCTGCACCCGAGGGAGTCTCCGAGTTAGATACTGTCCTCCTGCTTGAATACGCGCTTCTGCAGTACATGCGCCTCTTCTTGCTGGAAGAGAGAGTTGCTCGGATGCGCCTCAGCGACCGATCCCTCCGTGCCCGCTACAAGGCGGCGGTGCTGATGTTCTCAGAACTTCGGCAGCGAGACCTGCGCTCCGGCGAGGCGCGCGAAATCGTTCGGCACGTCTTGGACGAGTACGGAGCGCCCGAAATTCGGCGCACAATCGAGACGGCGTTGAATCTGTCGTCGTCTGCCTACGCCACGGTCAGCGCTGAGCGAGCATCTCGCCGCGCTTGGTGGGTGACGATCGCGGCTACGCTGATCGCCCTGTTGGTGGCAGTGCCACCCCTTCAAGATCTTCTCCGGGCCGTCCCGACCCCACAGCCTGACGATCCCTTGGTGTTGATCCCACTCCGGTGGCTATCCGCGCAGGGCTTCTGGGGACCGTGGATCATCTTGGGGACGATTCTGCTGCTGGTCTCATGCCTGTGGTTCATCTCGGTGTTGTGGCGGTGGCGTGTGCGGCGGTGGCCTTCGTGCCGCCGTCGCTATAAGTGGCCGACTGAGTTCG
>UBMU01000014.1 GCA_900466605.1 Hyphomicrobiales bacterium | reverse complement strand
ACGGATTTCGATGTCAATCTAATCTTCTCCGATTGTGCCTGCGACGCGTCCGGCCAGCTCTATTTCGACATCTTCGACACCGACGGCATGCTCGGCGACGTCCCACTCGTCAACTTCGGGTTCGCACCGTTCTTCGAAGTGCTGCCACGCAAGTATCGGTTCCGCGCCCTGAACGCGTGCATGTCGCGCTTCCTGAAGCTCGGATTGGCGGACGCCAGGGGCAATCCCGTTCCGATTACATTTATCGCCAATGACGGAAATCTCGTTACCAATCCGCTGACGATGTCGGCTCTGCCGGTCCAGGCCATGGCCGAGCGCTATGACTTCATTGTCGATTTTTCGGGCTTCAAGATTGGCGATCGCATCAAGGTGGTCAACCATGTGCGCCATGAGGATGGACGACGGCTCAAGGAAGAGTTCAGTCTTGCGAAGGCTCTTAAGGGCACACAGGACGATCCTGTCGTTGGCCCGATGCTTGAATTCCGTATCGTCGGCGCCGTGGAAAGCGTCGATGTCCCGGGAGTTATCCATCGTTCCACGGATCCCGATAAGAGCCAGGTGCCGGCGATACTGACGGAGCAGATCCCGATCGTGACGCCAGTGCGCACTCGTGTCGTCGAGTTCGGCAAGTCGGGAACCGGGGACTCGCGTGGGCCGAACGGTTGCACGCCGGACTGCGGAGAGTATGTAAATTTCCCCTGGACAATCCGCATCAATGGGGAATCGTCGCACTCCATGAACGCGAACAGGATTTCCCTGCTTGTTCCGAAAGCCGGGGAAGTGGAACACTGGACTTACAAGAATGGTGGCGGCGGATGGGATCACCCCATTCATCTGCACTTTGAGGAAGGTGTTACGATGCTGCGCAACGGCAAGACGCCGGGGCCAACCGAAAACCTCGCGAGAAAGGACGTCTGGAGGCTTGGAGAAAGTGGCAGCGTGACGTTCCAGGTCCAGTTCGGTGAATTCGGCGGGTCCTATGTGAACCATTGTCACAACACGGTCCATGAAGATTTTGCCATGCTGGCGCGAATTCAGCTGTTGACGGGCGTGGCGGGAACGCCTCAGGCAGCCGTGACGCCAACGCCAAATCCGACACAGGACGGCGTGTTTTTTACCACGCCAGAGATCCTGCCTGAAGGTGCGCCAAAAGGGTGGAAAAATACCCAGTCGCAGGTTCAAGCCCAATTGGAGACTGCTCCCAAGCCGTGACGCATGGAAGACCACTCAACTGAACTTTCGTGCTGTGAACGCTGAACGCTTGCCGGCGAAGGGAGGTTATCTCCTGTGCCAAGGACGGGCGTCACACAATCGTACTCGGTTGAGCTCGGCAATTGCCCAAAATGCATCCCGCGCGACGTCGTCCGACTGTGGCTTTTTGAAAGAGCGGACATGCCGGCATCTCAATAGCTGCGACCTGGCGGTGGGTCATGTGACTTACGACGAACTGCAGCGCTGAGCCTCTCCGGCATCACCCGTTGCCTGAAAGCTTGCTGCGATATCTGCGAGCGTCACCCCGGCAAACCTTTTCATAAGCAGTTGCTCCGCATCGTCAAAGACGGCCTTCAACGTCTCGTTGACTGCCTTCTCGATCGGGCAGCCGGGCATGTCGTAGGCAGGTCCAACCGCGAAAATGGACGGCTCGCCGACAGCACGATGAATGTCCAGAAGCGTCAGTTCCTCGAGAGAGCGGGTCAGTGTCCAACCACCGCCATGGCCCTTTTCCGAGCGCACGTAGCCGCTCTCCCTCAGACCAGCCATTGTCCGTCGAATAACCACCGGATTGGCGTCGAGCATCGAGGCGATCATGTCCGATGTCATCGCACCATTGTGCCTGCCCATGTGGATCAGGACATGCAGCATGCGGGAAAGCCGACTATCTTGCCTCATCTCGCCGCTCCTTTCTCAAATGCGCTTTCACAGTCGACATAGCATGGGCCTAATCATCATGTCACAATAAAAGTGGCAAGAAGATTGACTCCCGAATGTCATGCCACTTATGTTGTTGCGAAACTAAAGGAGTGAGCTATGCGCGACAACATTCATGACGTCATCATCATCGGTGGAAGCTACGCAGGACTGTCAGCGGCGATGCAACTTGGCCGCGCCCGACGCAAAGTGTTGGTCATTGATGACGGCCTGAGACGGAACCGGTTTGCAAGTCATTCGCATGGATTTCTGACCCAGGATGGCGTCGATCCGGCGGTCTTAGCTGCTACGGCCCGTGCGCAGGTGATGAAGTATCCGACGGTGCGGTGGGTCTCAGCTCGCGCAGACACGGCCCAGCGGATCGAAAGCGCCAATGACGCTGATGGGGCGGCGTTCGAAGTCAATGTGGGGAACGAGCGGCATGTATCACGCCGGCTGTTGCTGGCGACTGGGGTCAAAGACATACTGCCTGAGATTGTGGGATTGCAGCAACGTTGGGGTAAGAGCGTGTTCCACTGCCCGTACTGCCATGGCTACGAACTGAATCAGGGCCAGATCGGCGTCATCGCGGGATCCGCGATTTCCATGCACCATGCCCTGATGTTGCCGGACTGGGGGCCGACGACCCTCTTACTCAACAACGCATTCGAGCCGGATGCGGAGCAATTGAAAGCACTTGCATCTCGTGGCGCTTCGATCGAGCAAAGCCCGATTGAAGCCATCACCGGTCACGCCGACGTTCAGCTTGCCGACGGTCGCACCCTACCCTTTGCCGGTTTGTTCGTACTCGCACACTTCGAGTTGGCAAGCCACATCCCACAACAGCTTAACTTGGATATGGAACACGGCCCGATCGGTTCGGTGATCAAGACCGATACGGTGAGGGAAACAAGCATGCCGGGGGTTT
The DNA here is from genome assembly GCA_900466605.1 of Hyphomicrobiales bacterium. Classification (GTDB taxonomy): domain Bacteria; phylum Pseudomonadota; class Alphaproteobacteria; order Rhizobiales; family Rhizobiaceae; genus Rhizobium. The sequence goes on along the minus strand of UBMU01000014.1, from coordinate 183,649 downwards.
TCGCGTGCGGCGACGTGGCCAGACCAATGGCTTCAGTGGCACTCGCTGTTGGAGACGGAAACCTAGCGGGAGCCAGTCTTCACCGCTCCCTGATGTTCAGCGCGATTTGAGCCCCTGGATGACTGCGACGGGTCTGATGGAGCGCAAAGTCATGCAAGGGGCGGCAGCTTCGTTCCGCCCTAAATCCCCAGTCTATCGAATGGCGACCAGATGCCCTGGCGACACTTCCCGATACTCCAGCGGCGCGATGACGTGATCGATCGGCCGGACCGGACTTTTGATTTCATCATTTGAAACGGATCTTTTCTCTAACCGGCGGTTCGGATCCGGCACTGGAACGGCCGCCATCAATTTCCTCGTATACTCGTGCTGTGGATTGTCGAAAACCGCAGCCCTCGGCCCGATCTCGACGATTTCACCAAGGTACATAACAGCGACGCGGTGGCTGACGCGTTCGACAACAGCCATGTCGTGGGAGATAAAGAGGAACGCAAGGTTCAGGCTCTGTTGCAGGTCGAGCATGAGGTTGATGACCTGAGCCTTGATCGAGACGTCGAGCGCCGATACGCTTTCATCAGCAACGATCACCTTCGGCTCGAGAGCAAGTGCTCGTGCGATACAGATACGCTGACGCTGACCTCCGGAAAACTCATGCGGGAAGCGCGAGGCCATGTCGGGCGTCAGGCCCACCTTTGTCAGCAAGTCGGCGACACGTTCTTTCGCCTGTCTGGATGTTCCCATTCTGTGTTCTAGAAAGGGCTCGGCAATAGCGTCGCCAACGCGAATGCGTGGGTTGAGGCTTGCGAACGGATCCTGAAAAATCATCTGCACGCTCTTGCGCATTTCACGCATACCTGACTTGTCGAGCGCCAGAACATCCTTGCCATCGGCGATAACCGAGCCGCTCTGCGCCTCGATAAGACGCATGATCGCGCGCCCTGTCGTGGACTTGCCGCAACCAGATTCGCCAACGAGGGACAAAGTCTCGCCAGCATAAAGGTCGAATGAGACATTCTCGACAGCATGGACGCGTCCGGTCAACTTGCCGAAAAGCCCGGCATGAATGTCGAACCGCTTGGTGAGGTTCCGGACCTCCAGTACAGGGCGATCTTTCGAAGCGACTGTATCTGTCGTTTCGGCCGGCGTGTCGGTTTTACCGGTGGCAGTATCGACGACAGGAAAGCGCAAGGGGCGCTTATGGTTTCTCATCGAGCCAAGGACCGGAACGGCCGATAGCAGGGCACGAGTGTAGGGATGCTGGCCGCGGTGGAAGATATCGGCGGTATTGTTCGTCTCCACCTGTTCGCCGCGGTACATGACGACAGTGCGATCGGCGATCTCGGCGACCACCCCCATGTCATGGGTGATGAAAAGGACTGAAGTCCCTTCCTCTTCCTGCAATGTCTTGATCAGATCAAGAATCTGGCCCTGTATTGTCACGTCAAGGGCTGTCGTCGGCTCATCGGCGATCAAAAGTTTCGGGCGCGACGCAAGTGCCATCGCAATCATGACGCGCTGACGCATGCCACCCGAAAAGCGGTGCGGATATTCGTCGAAGCGTGAAGCAGCCGAAGGAATTTTAACTTTTTCCAGCAATCGGACCGTTTCGGCGCGAGCGGCTGCCTTCGACATCGGCCTGTGACAGAGAAGCGCCTCGGAGATCTGGTCGCCGATGGTGAAGAGCGGATTGAGTGATGTCATAGGCTCTTGGAAGATCATGGCGACGTCATTCCCGCGAACCTTGCGCATTTCCTCCTCGGGAAGTGCCAGTAGATCGCGGCCGCCGAGCACGATACTCCCCTCGATGCGGCTGGAATCCGCCTGAAGCAGGCGCATGATGGAAAGTGACGTGACACTTTTGCCCGACCCACTTTCGCCAACAATCGCGACGGTCTCTCCGGGTAAAACATCGAAGGAGACGTCCCGTACGACTGGCTTCCAGGCGCCATCGACCAGAAAGGACGTCGTCAGATTTCGGACGGATAGAACCGGTTCCGCTGCCGTGATGGTTTGTGCCTGAATGCCTGCCATGATCGTCTCCTTCAAAATTGCGCGGACTTCAGATCAATCTGGCCAGCGCAAAGCGCCGTCGAAGCGGTGCTTGCTACGGTTCTCGAGTGGCGTTGCAATGATCTCATTGGAGGCACGCGCCTTGTCGAGTTCCTCGCCCAAACGGCTTGCGACGATTTTCTCCTGGCCCGGATGAAGATTGCACGGATCCAGATAGAAGTAGTGGTGCTCGACTTCGTGGTCGCGCACGACGATTGGCGGCGTACCGCGCGCCAGCGCATCGGCCAGATCCCATGCGGTGATATGCGCGTCCTGCGCAGTGATGATGACCCGCATGCGGTCGAGCGGATTGTCGGTCGGATCGGGTTCGATCAGCGCGGTGACACCCGGGCGGCCGTCCAGCGTCTGCTTCCAAAGATTGAGATAGCTGGTTTCCCGTTCGCGGATGCCGGCATGATCACGCTTCTCCCACGCCTCCAACGCTGCCATCGCTCCAAAGATGCTTTCCTTGCCAACCTTCATGCCACGGCCGATGCCCATGTTTTGAAGGAAGGCATTGCGAACCAGTTCCTTCTTGCCGGCCACGATGCCCGAAGTCGGCCCCCCTAGAAATTTGTGGCCCGAGTAGATCGCGATATCTGCACCCTGCTCCAGGAAAATGCGCAGATCGTATTCGGAGGCCGCATCGACGATGACAGGCACACCCCTTGCATGGGCGATCTCGACAAACTCCTTGAGGTTCAGCAGACCGTAATCGACAACGTGATGCGATACGACATAGACGGCGGCCGCGGTGTTTTCGGTTATCGCGTTTTCCATATGAAATCGATGCGCCGAGGTGGCCTGCCCGACGAAAACGACCTTGCCGCCGGCAAGACGGATGGCCTGGTCCACTGGAGCGCCATAGCTGACGACGTGGCCCATCTGCAGGAGTACTTCATTCTTGGTCGTGGTAACTTCTGGCAGCCTTTCGATCGCGAGCAGATCGTTTCCGGTGATGGCACCTGCGACCGCAAGCGAAATGCCCGCCGAACACGAAGCGGTTACGAAGCCCGCCTCACCCCCGGTCAGCCGAGCGATGACTGCACTTGCCTTGCGCTGCAGATCGTTGATTTCGACGAACTGCGGAAGGATCGACGACATGGCGGCGATCGCCTCCGGAACGACGATCGAGGCGCCGAGGCTGGTCATCGTGCCTGAAACGTTGATGACCGGGCGGAGGCCGATCGTGGTGCGGATGTCATCAGACATTGTTGTCTCCAATTTCGAATATCTTGGTCCGAGGGGTGTTGCGATTTGCATCAGTGGCAGCTATGCCATAATTATGTAATAACTCGCATTTGACTACGAGGAGCGTGGAATTGGAAAGCACGACATCATCGACGACCCACTCCGAAGAGAGCGCCGCTGCTGATATGCCGGGTAGCGAAAAGACTTCCCGCCGTTCGCGCGTGAGTGGTATCGACCGTGCCTTGCAGGTGATTGATTACCTTTACGAAACCGGCTCTCCGGCTGGCGTTTACGCGATAGCAAAGGCAGTGAAGGCACCGCTTTCGACAGTCTATGTCATTGTTGACGACCTGGTGGACAAGACCATGCTGTCGCGCAACGCCGATGGCTTGTTGTGGCTGGGGCCGCGGCTTTACCACTATGGTCTTGCCTATGCCCGGTCTCTGGACTTCATGAGCGTCGCCACTCACGAGATGCATGATCTGTGCCGCGAAGCCGGCGAGACTGTGCAACTGTGCGGCCGCGATGGCGACTACATGCTGGTGCTCGCGATGGCGGATGGGCCAAGCCACTTCCAGGTTGCTTCCCGTGTTGGAACACGAGTGCCGCTGAATTGGACTGCATCTGGACGCCTGCTTGCTGGCCATCTGCCGGAGAAAGAACGCGTGGAACTCTTTACGCGTTGCGCCAAGACTTCGCCCACAGGACGCGCCGAGGTGGACGCCGGAGTGCTGTCGAGCGCGGCCGGTGCGGCCTTTCAAGCACGCCTTTCGATCCAGGCCGGTGAGTCGGACTACGCTGTTGCGTGTATCGCCTCGCCGATCTGCGACCGCGAGGGGCAGTGCGTTGCTACTATCTCCATCGTCCTTCCCGAACAGAAAGCCTTTTCGGACGAAAGCCACTATACAACGCATGTGCGTGCCTCGGCCGAACGCATTGAAAAGATCATGGGGTGGCGCAACCACTGACGTCTCCCTTTAGTCCCTGAGCGCGACAATTGCTTCGATCTCCACCGTGATGTTTCCCGGTAATGAACCGAAGCCGACCGCCGATCGAGCATGCTGCCCAGCCTCTTGCCCGAAGACATCGTTAAAGAGATCAGAGCAGCCATTGATGACGCTTGGATGATCGAGGAAGTGTGGAACAGCGTTGACCATCCCGAGCAACTTGACGACCCGCTTGACGCGGGAAAGATCACCGAGCGCATCATGCATCACGGCAAGCAGATTGATACCCGTCAAGCGCGCATGCTGATAGGCGTCATCGACGCCGACTTCACCGCCGACCTTTCCAACATGCATGAAACCATCGACTTCGCGCGGCCCTTGACCGGACAGATAAAGAATATTGCCTTCGATAACATGCGTGACGAAATTGGCGATCGGCGGCGGCGACGGCGGCAGGATGATGCCCAGCGCCGCCAACCTCTCATAGGGCGAGCCGACGGTCGTGGTGGTAGCTGCAGACGTGTTCACGGAGACTCCCATCATGCGATTACGATTTTACGGTCTTAGCGGTAGGAATAGCCGTGGCTGTGCCGCACCAGTTTTCGGGCACGCGGGATGTAACGGCTGGCCGCAATCGCTTCGCTACCGATGACGGCGAACCGTGGTTCGAACAGCTTGTTCAGCACGGAAACGTCGCCATTCGAATCCGTTGCTTCGATGTCGGAATCGATGAGATCAAAGATCGTAAAATCGGCGCGCTGGCCAACGGCCAGGCGGTTGTCCATCGAAAGCTTGATGACGGATGCTGGCGCGTGGGTCACTGCTTCGACAACCCTGTCGAAAGGCATGCCGACGCAAAGCAGCTTCGACATCGTCGTCGCCAAGTCCCAGACCGGGAAATTCATCGAATGGCCGTGGAGGTCGGTCGAAATCGAAAAGGGCAGCAGACCGCGGTTAATCGCCGCTTCTGCGACCTTGAAGGAGAAGGAAGCACCTCCATGGCCGATATCAAGGCGAATGCCTTCACCCGCGCAGCGTTCGGCCAGACTGAAGAGATCCTCGTCCTCCATGATGCTCGAGCCCGCCTTGCCGTTGAAGCAGTGGGTGACGACGTCCCCGGGACCGAGGATTTCAAGCACCTCGTCGTAGAGAGCCGGCGGCTCACCGACGTGCACCATCATCGGGATTTTCAGGATCTTGGCGATCTTCTTGCCGAGTTTTACCGGCGTGACACCCCATGAACCGGTAATCACATGGCTCGCACGCACCTTCAGGCCAACGATATGCTCGCTGTTTTCGCCATAGCACTCAAGGATGCGGTCAAGGTCGATATCCCTGATGTCGCGCAGTTCCGCAACGCGGTTACAGGCGACGAGACCGATCGAACCGAGGTTCAGAAAGGCCTTGATGCGCTCTTTCGATGGCTCGATGATATATTCGCGGAAGCCATGGAAATTTGCTTCGCCAGCCGAGCCCGCATCGACGAGGGTCGTAACGCCACGCTCGGCTCCGCATTCAGAGGGCCGGATAGAGATATCGGTGCCGCCGTGCCAGATATGGACGTGCAGATCGACCCAGCCAGGCGAGATCCAGGCGCCGTTGCCGTCGACGCGCGTCACATCGTCGGCGACCGCAAGCTGTGGACCGATCGCGGCAACATTGCCGCTGCCATCGACGAGAATGTCGACTGCGCCAGCCGGCGTACTGGCGCCGAAAGCCATGGGCTTCACATTGGTGAGGAGGAGCGGCTTTTCCGCTTTATCACCGGTCATCATAAATCCTTTCGAAGTTTGGGATCGAGCATATCGCGTAGGCCGTCACCGACCATCTGGAGCGAAAGCACGCAGAGAATGATGGCAACGCCCGGGAAAAGCGTCATCCAGTCGGCCTGGCCGATATACTGGCGGCCGGCGGCGATCATGGTTCCCCATGTCGGGATTTCGGGGCTTACCCCCAGACCGAGGAAAGAAAGCCCGGCCTCAGCAAGCATGGCGCTGGCAAACAGGAAAGTCGCCTGCACGATGATCGGCGACAAGAGGTTCCGCAGCACATGGCGTGTCATGATATGGAAGGTCGATATGCCGAGAGCTTGGGCTGCCTCGACATAGGGCAACTCACGGATAACAAGCGTCGAAGCGCGAACGATACGGGCAAGGCGCGGCGCGTAGACAATCGACAATGCGATGATGACAGTCGTCAGCGATGGACCAAGCGCTGCAACGAGGGCGATGGCAAGCAGGATATCTGGAAAGGCCATCATCGCATCGATCAGCCGGGCAATCGGCGTGTCGAGCTTCTTGAAGAAACCTGCTAGCAGACCGAGCGTGACACCGATCAGGGTCGAAAGCGCCACGACCGCAGCTCCGACCAGCAGAGACAATCGGCCGGCATAGATTGTGCGCGAAAGCACGTCACGGCCGAATTCGTCGGTTCCAAATAAGTATACTCCGCTCGGCGGCTTCAGCCGGTTGACGATTGAAAGCTTCGACGGCGAATAAGGAGCGACCCAAGGAGCGAGGATCGCCAACAGCACAAAGATCGTCAGGATCAGGAGCCCGAAGGCAACTGTCTTGCGTCTCAGCAAGCGGCGGATGAACTTGCGGTTTTCATTTTCCGCGGGTTTGATTGCGATATCCGTCATTAGTAGCGCACCCTCGGATCAACGAGCAGGTAAAGCATATCAATCGCAAAATTGATCAGGACGTACAGCGCTGCGATGACCAACAGCGCACCCTGGATGACCGGATAATCACGCCTCAAGACAGCAGAAACGACAAGGTTGCCGACACCGGGAAGACCGAAAACAGTCTCCGTCACGACTGCGCCCGATATCAGCACGGCTGCAGTCAGCCCGAGCACCGTCAGGATGGGGATCAGCGCATTCTTCAGAGCGTGCTTTAAGATGACCTTGCGCTCGACCAACCCCTTCGCGCGTGCCGTGCGGATATAGTCGTCTCCGAGCACGTCGAGCATCGAGGCGCGGGTGAAGCGCAGGATCAGCGCCGAGGAGACAATACCAAGCGCAAAGGCTGGCAACGTTAGGTGATACATACGCTCGAGGAAGGTGGAACCCGGTCCTCCATAGCCCGACACGGGGAACATGCCGAAGCGGACGGCGAAGACCTGCATCAAAATGAGGCCCAACCAAAAACTCGGAATGCTTGCCGCGAACATCGCGAGTGTCGTGGCGGCCTGGTCGATGAAGGAACCTCGGCGGTAGGCGGCATAAATGCCGATTGGCAGTGCGATAAGGCTGGCGATCATCAGCGAGAAGACCGTCAGAAAAAACGTCGGCTCTGCGCGCTCGAGCAATGCCGAGGTTACAGGCATATTGAGGAAGATCGACTGGCCAAGGTCGCCCTTCAACAACTGGCCGATATAGTAGATGTATTGCACCCCGAGTGAACGGTCGAGACCGAGGCCGGTACGCAGATCTGCGATATCCTGCGGCGTCGCATCGGGACCAAGCATTACCGCAGCCGGATCACCGGGCGTGACGCGCACAATGACGAAAACAATCGTGACAACGAGAAACATCACCACGATCATGCCCGCAAGGCGCTGGAGAATGTAGCGTATCATACAGGCACGATCTCCGTGTCCGATTGAAGGTCGGTGGCGGCAATAGCCGCCCCCTCGTTCCTGCTCTGGTTAAAGAAATCCAGCGCACTCATGTGTCTGGGCGTGAAAGCGCCCCTGGAAGAATTCCCGTCGCTGAGGGCGTAGACGTGCCTAGACTGGATCCCCGTGACGAGCACGGGGATGAGTGAGCGAGAGGCTGCCGTCACGATCATCGCGAAAACTCCGTGGCTATCACTTCTTGACGGACACATTCCAGAAGTACGGCCACGGAGCCGGATCGATGCCTTCGAGCTTCGTGGACTTCGCCGAGACGGCGTTGAAGTCGCCGATTTTCATGTAGGGAAGCTCGTCATACATGGCCTTCTGCACGTCGGCCCAAAGAGCGATGCGCTTCTGCGGATCGACTTCCGATGTGAAGGCATCGACGGTCGCCTTGCGCGCCGGCGTATCCCACCAACCGGGCGAGCTCGGCGATAGTGAACCGATCAGCGCCGGCTCTGGCAAGAACGGGCTATGAGTAATGTAGATATCCCAGAGCTTTGCGTCCGTGCGGCGCTGCGTAAGCGTTGCCCAATCAACAACCTGCAGATCGACGTTGAAGCCCGCCAATTTTAGATACTCGGCAGCGACCTGCGCCATCTTGTAGTGGAACTCGTATTGGCGACTGGTGAGAATGCGGATCGGCTCACCATTATAGCCAGCTTTCTTAGCGGCCGCAGCCGCCCCCTCCGGATCGGCGACGTTGTAGTTGCCCTCCACGCCTGCGTTCGTGTTCCAGGCGTAGGGTTTCGGATAGATGTCGCCATCGAGAGCGTAGAAATCCGTGCTGCCGAACGCGGCTGCGAGCATGTCCTCCATGCTCAACGCCTGGCGGATTGCCTTGCGGACCTCCACGCTCTTGGCAACGCCTTCCTTCGTGTTGAAAACGAAGACCGGATAGCCGAACGGCTTGAGGACGACCGGCTGCGATGCGCTCGATCCCTTCAGCTTCTCGAACGACTCGACAGGTATTGAATCGACGTAGTCGTACTGGCCGGAGACGGCCGCCTCGACGCGGGTGTTTGCATCTGGAACTGGTACAAAGCGGATTTCGTCGAGATACTGATGTCGCGCGCCGCCATAACCATCGCTTTCGCCGCCTCGCGACTTATAACCGTCGAAGCGGACGAGCTGGATGTACTGGTCGGCCTTGCGCTCCTTGAGCATGTAGGGCCCGGTTCCGATGAACTCCTTCATCGGCTCGTCCTGTTTTTCGGACGGGATGATGATCGCAGCCGAGTTATTGAAGGCGAGCAGTGATGTCAGCGGTGCATAAGGCTGCTTGAGCACGATCTTGACAGTCGCCGGATCGACGGCCGCGATGGATTCGATGAAGCCCACAACCTGCTTGCCGCGCGAGGCGACCTTCGTCCAGCGAGTAAGCGAGGCAACGACGTCTTCCGCGGTCATGTCGCTATTGTCGTGGAACTTGATGCCGGTGCGCAGCTTGATCGTATAGGTCTTACCATCAGCACTGATCTCTGGCAGGCTTTCCGCGAGTAGCGGCGTGACGTTCCACGTCTTGTCGAATGTGTAGAGCGTCTCAAAGATGTGCTGAGTGACGATCCCGACCAAGTCCGCTGTGGACGACATCGGGTCGAGCGTCGGCGGCTCGCCGATCGTCGCGACATTGATCACGCCGCCTTTTTCCTGAGCCATCAACACAGTTGGAACGGCGACCAGCGCGGTGCCGAGAAGGAATGCGACAAGCGTCCTCATTTTCATGCTCCAGTTTTATTGTTCCATTATTATGTTATATACGTCGTTATAATAGATTATCCGGGGAAACTGCGCTGTCAACCGGGAATGTCGATCGGCGTCATCGATCGTTAAGTCACACGAACTGATTGCTCCCGCGTTTTCCAAGTTCGTCCATGAAAAACCAAGTCGATCCTGACGACCGAGGTGTTGAAAAAAGTCTTGGGAAAGCCGTGACGGCGCGAGGAGGGAGCGGCGCTTGCGGACCGAGCGGAAACCTAACCAATGGACTTGGCCCGAAGCGATTGGGTTGCCCGGAAGTGGCCATCGCAAGTTTTGACCCAGCCCAAAACCAGCAATTGGGCCGCGGGCCAGTTTGTGCGACTGGCTCGCCATCGCTGCAAAGCAGCCGTCAGTGCTGCCATATTTCAGCTGTATGGTGAGTGACTTGCAGGTAAGCATCGAACCTCAGCACGCTGAAGGAGACGATCCATGCCGAAATTTGTGACAATCGGATATGGAGACCGGGAGGGTTACGACCGCACCGCAGTTGCCATCCGAGACGCAGCCCATGCCCACGACGCAAGTTTGCAGAAAGACGGAGTGCTGATGGGCATTGCGGGCACCCCAGTGCAGGTGCGCAATCGCGACGCTGCGCAGGTTGAAACGGCAAACGGTCCATTCATGAGATCCTCCTTGCCGGTAGCCGGATTTGCCATAGTCGAGGCTGCCGATATGGCTGAAGCCATAGAGATGGTGTCACGAACTCCTTGTGCTGTTGCACGCGGTGTCGTTGAGGTGTGGCCGCTGGAACAGCCGTCTTGAGCGCGGCAAGACAAGCCGCAGAATATCTTCGCTGTGTCAGATCGACCTAGGCAGGAATCGACAATCCCGGGGCGCCCAGCGGCAATGCGGGACGCAAAACAATATCACTCTTTGCGTTTCATATTTGCGCGCACCTTGAGAAAGGCATCGGTAAGACCGATCAGCACCGGCGACGTAACACTACCATTTGCTCCCCCTATCGGGTCCGCAATGTGGATATTTCGAAGGTCATTCATGAATTTGTCCCAAAGGACAGATCCACCAGCCTCAAGAAGTTCAGCGCGGATGCTCAAATCGTCGCTAACCGGCAAATGCCGTCGGCCCCAGGCGCCCATCATGGCAATCATTGGCACAAGCTGTATCCCCGGTTCTGTCAGACTATAAATCGCCTTCTGGCTATGGGTAGGATCGCCCATCTTGGAAACCAGACCGAGCGAAACGAGACGTTTTAGGCGCACGGCCAGAATGTTGGAGGCAATCCCTTCCTCGGAGCGCTTGAGCAATTCGCGGAAATGGCGGCGATTACCGAACATGATGTCCCGGATAACGACTAGGCTCCATCGGTCCCCCAATACCTCCATCGTCAGATTGATCGGGCATCCAGATCGCCGCTCGATATCCAAATTCACTTCCTTCGTTGAACCGATTGCAATGTAGGCTCAGGCATGCTTAGCTGCAACTGGTTGCAAGATGCAATTGGATGGAGGTGATCTTGTCGAAAGTCCGCGTTGCAGCATTTTCTCTCTCGGTCGATGGCTTCGGCGCTGGATTGGAGCAAAGCCTGAACGACCCCTTAGGCAAACGTGGACCAGAATTGTTTGAGTGGTTCTTCCCGACCCAGACATTCCAGGCAATGCTCGGAAAAGAAGGCGAATCGGAAGGTGTCGACGCGAAGTACGCATCGTCTGGAAACTCCGGTTTCGGCGCTTTCATCCTCGGCCGCAATATGTTCGGCCCGATCCGCGGCGAATGGCCAGATGAAAGCTGGAAGGGCTGGTGGGGCGACAACCCGCCTTATCATGCACCCACGTTCATCCTCACCCACTATCCCCGCCCGCCACTAGTGATGGAAGGTGGCACCACTTTCCATTTTGTTTCCGGTGGGATCGAAGAGGCGCTCGTGCAAGCCAAGGCGGCCGCCGGTGGCAAAGATGTTAAGATCGGCGGCGGCGTCAGCACGGTGCGCCAATATCTTCAGGCGGGACTGGTCGACGAGGTACACTTTGCCATTTCGCCAGTTGTGCTTGGCAGAGGTGAGGCAATGTTTGCAGGAATGGACCTGCCTTCGCTGGGCTTTCGCGTCGCTTCTTGTGAAGCAACCGATAAGGCTACGCACATCGTTTTGAAGAAGTGACCTCTATCATATCTACTATCTGAGAGGCGCCCCTCCCGGTCTAACTGACGACCGGGCGGAGATGGTCGGTTTCACATGCTCGAAGCGCGCCCGATCCCATCGCCTTCTTCGACGGCGCAGAGCACGAATGGACTTCAAGTCCAGCACGAATGCGCCGGCGTTCGCAGATCTGGACAGACCTTACCGGCACGCGGCCCAAGCGGCATTGCTCCGCTCCTGCCGGAAATTCAAAATGTCACTTCAATGGCCTCAAATTCCTGACGCAAGCTGCAAGCGTTTCGCAGGTGTGAACGACACTAAGGCCAACCATTTCAAGATGTTTCCGGTCGAGAGGCAATATGTTGAAGGTGTCGTCGATTTCAGCACTGTGCGTTGGGTCCAGGTCCCCGTGAACTCTCAAAGTTCGGAAAGCCGACTCCGGCAACCCCGATCGATCACGAAGTTCGTCGACCTTGCTGTCGGCAGGAGGAAAAGCCTCAAGCACAGCAATGTACCCGAGAAGCATCAAGGGGTGATGGTGTTCAATCCAATAGTACTGGCTACCAACCAGACGAGCCACATCGGCTGACGGCACGATAGAAAGCACGAACTCAGGATGAAACCCTGCGCTCTCCAGATCCTCAAGTCCCCAAACGTCGTGATTCATTTCCTCGGATATGTGATGCCGATAGTACCTTGCGAGCGGCGCAGCCAATTTGTCGACCTTTTCGAGTTCATCGCACCTTTGCGCGGCGCGCTCCATCAAGGGAACGGATGCTCTCATTATCTGATGAAGTAAAACGAGAAACGCTGCGATCGCTTCCCGTTCGGGTTTCATGTCCCAGAGTTCTTTGAATGCTGCGTCAAGCCCTGGCAGGCAGAGGTCAATCCTCCCTCGTACCAGATCGCTGTTTGCTCTGCTTCCAAGATTATCCATAGCAGCTCCGATCTCCGGGCCTCGTATCGACCATAGATAAACTAGACTTACTTTTCTTCACACTCAACCTTCAGCGTACATAAATTCGCACTGGGACGCAGGGTTAGGTTGACAGAAGAATAAACTGGACAAGACGAGTTTTTGCATCCTACTATTACTGACAGGAAACGCTTGCGTATTGAAGTACGGTTGAAATTCCAGGCAGGGGCAGAAGAGTTTTAGGTCGGCATCCGAGGAGGGTAACATGCCAGACTTCCAGACAAACTTTGACCAGCTGAAAAAATCAAATGTCATTCCGGATATCGAGGGATCGTTCCTTCCCACTCCGGTACGCGATGCTATCGCAAACCTTAGCGATGACGAAATCGCAGTCCTCACGAATATCAGCAAAAAAACCGGCTCGCACATTTACCTCAACAAGGACCACTCCGTTATTTGTGGTTTCTGAGGCCGGATGTGGTGCCGCTTAGCCGCCTAGAACGGTGGCCTTTGTACAATCGTGATCAGCGCGGAAACAACAATCGCCAAGACGCGATTGTTGGTCGATGTGACAGACTGATCCTGGACCAAGTTCCGATAACTCGAGTGGCGGACATCACCGCACTTGATGTCATAGGCATTCCAATTTTTACGTCGGTTACGCCGATGGCAAAAGACCTGACCACCCACCTTGGCAAAGGCACGGACAAAGAAGCCGCCCGTGTCGGCGCGGTGATGGAAGCACTGGAGAGGATCTCCGCAGAAGAGTTCGACTGCAAGCCGGAAAAATTCACCTATATTGAGCTACTGACCCTTGGAGCCACCGCCGCCGATCCCTTGAGTTTTGATCTTCCGCGGACGTCCGGCTACCGACCGGACTGCTCTTTTGATTGGGTGCAAGGCTGGGATCTCGTCAACAACCGTCCGATCTGGATATTGGCCGATCTGGTGAGGTCTCCTGCATCGGAACATGTCCTCGATAAGGTTGATACGAACGGCCTTGCTGCTGGGTTCCACTACGACCAAGCCCTGAGAAGTGGAATTCTTGAGGTTATCGAGCGCGATGCAGTCAGCCAGCATCTCTTCGTTCGGCGCTTTGGACCAGGGACTGAACGACATTGCGTTGCGCGCAGGATCGACTTGGCTTCGCTTCCACCAGGCCCCAAAGCACTCGCAAGTCGAGCAAAGGATGCTGGCCTCGAATTGATATTGGAGGATCTAACGACAGATCTTCGAATCCCGGTAATTTCCTGCAAGTTGTTAGATCGCGCATTCCCGGCGACTTCGGGGCCAATTTCCCTGGTTGCAGAGGGATGGGGCGTCGATTTGCAGGCAGCGGACGCTGCGACCCATGCAATTCTTGAAGCTTTCCAATCACGGCTGGGCCTCATTCAGGGCGCCCGCGATTCTTATAATCAGGTACCACTTTCGTCGGGAGCCGTGCGGGGTGAAGCCAACCAGGTGCAAGCTCTGCATGACTTCTCAACAGTTCCCGAAATGGTTTTGCCAGACGTTAAGGCAGAGATCGAATATGTCATAGAACGACTGGAGGCAGTTGGAATTCAACAGGCCATAGTCATAGACCTGACCCGAAGATCGTTCTGTGTTCCCGTCGTGAGGGTTAGGGTGCCTGGCCTGTCCCTTTTCGCAATCGATTCCAGAAGGGTCGGATGGCGAAGCGCAAGGCACCTGGTGTGAGCATGGACACAAAACTCATGCCACCCGTTGTGTTCCTCGGTCCGAGCGCGCCAGCCTCCGACATTCTGTCAGTCTTGCCTCACGCTACGATACGTCCCCCGGCGCGGCGGGGTGATCTTTACGCTTACCGCATTTTGAAACACAACCTGTTCTTGATCCTCGACGGGTCATTTGGCGGTGTGCTTGCCATTTCACCACGTGAGGTTGTCGATGTTGCCACAGACGGAGCCGTAGTAGTTGGTGCATCCAGCATGGGCGCCCTGCGAGCTGCCGATTGTTCTCCGGCAGGCGTTGTTGGCGTTGGTGTCATCTCTCGACTTTTCCGAACACGCCGAATTTCCAGTGAAGATGAAGTTGTGGTGCAGTACCATGAGGAACGTCCGTTTCCTGCGCTCACGGAACCATTGATCAATGTGCGCCTTGCAGTGCGCCGGGCAGAGCGGAAGGGCCTGATTGCCACATCAGACGCTGAAAAAATCATTGCGGCAGCTCAGTCGCTACATTTTACTCACCGTACTTGGTTGCGCATACTCAAGGAGGCAGAGTGCCATCTGTCTGCAGACACGATCACCTTTCTTCGCGGGGTAGATGTAAAGCGCGCCGATGCCGTCCTGGCAGCCAAGCGTATCGCGGAGATCTATGGCATAGCCTCTTACATTCCCCCGTCCCGGACATCTGACTTGTTTGGTCTGCTAGATGAAGGCAGAGAGCGGCGCAGCATCGACCTGATAGATAGCGCGATGCGACAGCAAATAGAGGCGACGTTCGTCGAGTGGCTATGGCTATCCGGAAGAGCAGGGAAGTATCTCGGAGATGCAAACGACTGGCAACAAGAAGATTTGCCAACGTCACCCTTAGCCGCTTGGAACATCATTGACGCGTCTGGCGAATTGGAGGCAGAGTTGATGAGGTTCGATGTATTCAAAAGAGCTGTTTTAGAAGCGGAACGCTGCCAGCTCCGACCCGACCCAAGTGACCTCAGTGAGGCTGAGGCGCAGCTGGCAGCTGCCCATGGCTCTGGCTCATGGAGGGAACTACTTGCTCGCCAATCACGCGATGCAGGAAGCTCTGCCCGGCTAGAAGAGCATCGCACTCAGGTAGCAACCATTAAATGCCTGCGAAGGACATTTCTGTTCCCATCTGACCAGGTAGATCGATCGCGGGAGGGTTTAAGATGGCATTCCGGCTAGACGAAGCGAACCAGTCATCAAACGATAACGTCTGCATGTTGTTTACCGACATCGAGGGGTCGACCAATCTGGTTGATAGTTACCCTGACATCTATGACCAAATGCTTCTGCGACATAATCAGCTGTTGCGAAACGCAATTCATTCCTACGGTGGTGAGGAGATCAACGTCGTAGGAGATTCGGTCTTCGCCCTGTTTCCCGCGTCCACACCGGCTGTTCAGGCGGCGATCGAGGCGCAGTTCGCTTTAGTGAAAGAGGAGTGGATTCAAGGGTGCAAGCCATCGGTCCGGATGGGCTTGCACGCCGGATCTGTAAGGAGGCATGATACCACAGTCACTGGAATAGAGGTGCATCGCGCAGCGCGAATTGCTTCCGTGGCACATGGTGGCCAGATCGTCATTTCCAACTCGGTTCGCGATGAAATCTCACCGCGATTTGGCCAGATCGATGTCGCGATACGCGACCTCGGATTTCATCGACTGAAGGACCTCCGATATCCCGAGGCGCTCTTTGATCTTGTGGTACCGGGTTTGCAGAATGACTTTGCTCCGATCTCGTCGATAGGTGTTAATCGAACAAACCTTCCCCTTGAGGTGACCCGTCTTTACGGTCGAGAGCCTCAATTGGCTGAGCTCCGTGGAATTATCGAGAAAAAGGAAAATCGGCTTATCACGCTGACCGGGCCGGGTGGTGTTGGAAAAACAAGCTTGGCAATTCAGGCGGCCAGATCCACGCTGGCCTCCTTCTCACGGGGGGTGTTTTTCGTCCAGTTGAATGCGATCAGCGTTCCAGACCTGATTGGCTCTGAAATCTGCAAGGCCGTTAGGATCCATGAGGTACCCGGCATTTCAGCAATCGATGCGGCATGCAACGCCCTCGGCGACGCGGAAATGCTTCTTATCCTGGACACTTTCGAACATCTCATTGAAGGCGCACCGGTCATCAATACCCTCCTCACGAGGTGCCCGGCCATCACGGTCGTTGTTACCAGTCGCGAGCCTCTTAAGCTCCGCTTCGAGAGGGAGTTCTTTGTCTCGCCTCTCGCCACCCCTGGCGAGGTGATTGAAATGGAGGAGATTCGCGAGAACCCGTCCGTGCAACTCTTCGAAAATTTCATACGCCGCCAGCGGCCGGATTTTGAACTGGATGATGAAACCACAGACCTTATTTCACGGATATGTCGGCGACTGGATGGGTTGCCCCTGGCGCTCGAGCTGGCAGCCTCGCACGTTGGTCTTCTCAGCTTGGCGGAACTGGAGAACCGCCTAAAAGCGAGGTCGCAGGATTTGCGACACAAGGCCCGGGACGTAGACCCCAGACACCGCAGTCTTCGTCTGGTTGTCGGGTGGAGTGACCACCTCCTGACGGAAAATCAGCGTCGGGTTTTCTATGGATCGGCGATCTTCAACGGCGGGTTCGATCTGCAAGCCGTCGATTCCCTTTTCGATGGCGACACCGATGTTGTCGACGAGCTCGAAGCACTTCTGGATAAGAGCCTTCTATTTAAAACGACAGCGCTGGGTCGTGCTCGGCTCAACATGATGGATACGGTACGCGAATTCGCCCTCGAGAAGCTGAAAAAGTCGGGGGAGTATGATGCGATCTGCAATCGCCATGCGGCGCATTTCACGTCCCTTGCTCACTCGGCCGCGCCAAATGTCATGCGGTTCAATCAGCGCGATTTCGTTGAACACATGATGCAGGAAGTAGGCAACATTCGGGTCGCCATGGACTGGCAAATGAAGCAACCCAGCGCGCAAGGCTCTGCCGAGCTAATTGACGCGCTCACCTGGTTTTGGATCTCACGAGGGCAATTTGCAGAAGCTCTTACCTGGTCGGAGAAGGCGCTGGCGCATGCGCGTCCCCTTGATAAGAGCGCATTCGCACAGATCCTGAACTCAGCCGCATTGATCCGATATATGGCGGGCGATCCGGTAAGCTCGCTCCAGTATGGCGCAGAGAGTTACCGCATTTATTCCGAATTGGATGATAAGACAGGAATAGCTCGTGCGGGGATAATCACTGGTATTGCCAAGGCAACCGCAGGGGAGCCCGAGGCTGGAGGAATGTTGATCGGGGAATCTCTCGTGCTCTCCAGATCGATTCACGACGACTATGGAACTGTACTGTCCCTGATTGCAATTGGCGAGGGCACGCGAATGGAGGGCGACGAAGTTGGTGCTGAGGTCCACTATCAGGAAGCGCTGACGCTGCTTGAAAAACTTGGTGACACCTATTGGCCCGGCCATCTGTTGCAGAACCTGGCGCACTTCAGGTTGCACACAGGTGATTGGAAGGAAGCTGCACGATTCTCAGGCGAAGCCTTGGCGATCGGCGAGCGGTATGACTATCCGATGGTAAAGAACCTCGCGACCGCTGCGGTAAGTGGAGTGCTCGCCGCCAGAGAGGATTGGATGGGCGCTGCCGCGCTGGTTGGAGCCGTCAAGGCGCGTCTTGCTCGCCTGGGTGTCCAGTTCGAACCGACCGACGAGGCGGACTTTGAAAAGATCCAGGCGGCGATCCGGACGGCTCTCGGTGATGAGAAATACGCGCTAGAGGTCGAAAAGGCGGGTTCGCGTTCGTGGGAGGCGGTGCTTTCAACGTGCCGTGCTGTCGTCCAATCGGCTACTGCATAGGAGTTCCACCGAACGCATTGACACCTGACCTCAATTGGGCGCGATCGTCCTGCATAGCCAACAGCGACAGCCGCAAAGATGGTCTTCATCGGACTTGAAACCATCCCTGGTGCGTTCGCAAGGTCAGCCCGCTGTCATGCACAGCAGGCGATCATCTGCCTCAGGAGGCTCGCCAGATTGCCTCAGTAGAACGATTGGCACAGCACCGAGCCAGAGGAACTGCAGTATTCGCGGGACCGATGGCTGCTCCGAACGCTCCGACGAAATCTGAAAGACGGGATGCACCCTGATTCAGGTCGGCCGCCTCCAATCACGAGTGAATTCATTGCCTCCGCATTGATCACCAATGCTAGAGAACACCTTTTTTATCCATCGCGCTGAGGGTTGACCTTTCACTGCGTCATGGGTGCGTATTTGGCGTGAACATGTGATCTTCCGGCCCGCCAGGCCCATGAGGATGCTCGACGCTGTAGCTATGAGTTGTCTTCGCTCTGTCGGTGACAGAACCATCCCCATTCATTCCGTAGAATACGGCATGCAGCCCCCAATATGCTGTAGCGAAGATAACCAGCGCGATCGAAAGGCCGACGGGGATGTTGACCACCCGACGTTTGAAAATCGTCATCAAGTCCACGCCTCTACGATGGTCCGTCGCAACGGCGATCAGAATGGCCATTATCAAGCCGTGACCGATAAGATCTGTGCGCCCGAATGGCCAGACTGCCGCTGTGAAGATAACTAGCAAAGCGAGTGCGGAGAGCCTGCGGATCAAGGGCGTCCACAGTAATCCGAATCCGAGAGTGAATTCGGTGACGCCGGCCATCGGGATGAAGACGTCTCGTGGCATGCCAAATGTGAGAAACGGCTTCTCTACGACTAGAGGATAGAACCAACTCGGGAATGCAAACTTCTCAAGGCTCGACCACATTAGAGCGATAGCAAGGCCCCAACGCAGCGCTTCAAATCGCCGCGAGCGCAATTCATCGTTTTTGAGAGGTTCGAGTATGAGATAGCCAGCGACACCTAGTCCAAGCGCAAGGTAGTCGAAGAGGTGGAAGAGCTCGTAGTCCCGCAGCGCAAGCACCCAGAGGGCGAGGATACCAATCCCCGCAATAGGCATAGTCCATCTAGAAAAGATGCAACAGGCGATCGCGAGCTGAAGCCATGACACCCACTCGGCTGGAGTCTTAAGGTCCGGTGTTAGATAGACGCCCCCGACAGCGAAAATGGCCACGAAGAACGCGGCGATGATCGACCTAATGTAGTCATCTTGCCGCCTCCAAAGAGGATTGGTAATCCAATTCAATGTGTCGATGGCTGTCTCGCCCATAGGCGCGCGTTCGACAATTCGGGTTAGAATGAAGAATGTCAGCACCAGGGCAATACCCGTCCAGAACCACACGTCCTGCAATGTCTCGCCAAACGGTTCAGGTGTTGCCCCCACAATATAGGGAGCAAACCACTTCACGTGAGCGAATGCCGAGGCAGGTACCAGGATAATATTTGCCGCCCAAAGAAGACTCCTTGTTAGCGACTTAGTCTGCTTCCACATCGGCGTCACTTTCTTTCAGGGAATGCGTGCGCTGCTAGCCCACCGGAAGACATGACCTCGATCGGGGAGAGCCCCTGGAAACAAGGCAGGAAAAGGTGCAGCAGGATTTTTTTCGACCGGGGAGTGAAGTTGGAGATCCTGGAAAGGGTCTCCGAGGGAAGCCGCGCTGTACGAGCCGCCCTAATCGCGCGAATCGCGGGGAGAGAACAACGGTTGAGGTCAGTGAAATTGAATGGAAAAGCATCCCCTGAGCTGGATTTGACGGAAGCATACGCAACTGGGCTTTAACGGTGTTGCAGATCTTGGACCTCCGGGTGCGACCCGTGTCGCAATGCGTTATGAAGCCGGTCCCCTATATCCGAGCGTTCGCCTCGTGGTCCGAGAAGTTGGTACGACTTCACATCTATCGCCGACCCGCACCGGAACCATTAGTCTGGCAGGCTCGACTGCTGCGTTTTGCAGTCCACGAGACGTTATCTTCCCACATCGGTGAAACGAGTCAGTGGTTCAGCAGGTAGGCGCAATTTTGCGCCTACCTGCCAGCGATCAGTAGTCCCAGAAGACCGGCACCCAGCGAAATGCATCGCCAGCGGCTGCCACACGCCCGACTGAGGGAAACGGCAGATGTGTTGCCACAAGCAACTCGCCGCTCTCCGACAAGGTCCGCAAAAGATTGATCCGGACCCGAGCCGCCTCTTCGGGATCGTGCTCGAAGCCGTTGTGCCAATCAGGCTGATCAAACCCGACAGCGAACACGGCGTCACCGGCAAATGTGAGCGCATCGCTACCGGAAGCAATGCGGATTACACAGTGACCTGGGGTATGCCCCCCAGTGCGACGAGCGACCACACCCGGAGCAACCTGCTGTTCATCGTCAAACAAACGCAGATGGCTGCGATACTCGCTCAGGAAGCGCTTTGCTGTTGCCCGCAGCGCATCAGGGAAACCTTCCGGCATTTTCGTGTAGGTGAAATCCGGGTCTTCCCAGAACTTCGCCTCGGCACTCGCCACGTGAATCCGCAGGTCGGGTCGCAGCTTTTCCTTGACGCCTTCGACGAGGAGCCCGCCTATGTGGTCCATGTGCAAGTGGGTGAGCACCAGATCGGTCACTGATGTGAGGTCGATGTCGGCGGCCTCCAGTCGTTTGATCAACTGTCCGGCCCGGGGCAGGTTCAAGTCAGGATCCAGGCCCAACCCGGCATCAAGGAGAATGATCTGCTCGCCACTGCGCACCACCACCGCATTCAGTGGCCAGTCAAACGCATCGGACGGCAGGAACTGGTTCGCCATCCAGCGTGCACGAACCGTGGGATCAGCGTTGTGGCCCAACATCTTGGTTGGAAGCGGCAGGACTCCGTCGCTGACAACCATCACGTCGATTTCGCCGATCTTCAGCGCATAGCGAGAGGGGACCAATTCTCCGGTACCCGGCCTTCCAGGGTGGAAGCTATTATCCGCGGGAACATTTAGCTGTAAGGACATGACGACTCCTGTATTGCATGGACACTGGTCCGTCACGATCCATTCCGATGGCACTGCAGCGGTTATGGACCCAGCGCTCGACCCGAACACTTTGACCGAGCGGTTTTCGAGCACCTCTTTAGTAACGGCTTCGAACACTTATATCGGGGCCACAAAGCGCCCGTAATCCAAACGATGGTTTGGGGAGTGACGCAGGCCAAGTTTTGATATTGGCGGTTCTAAGCAACGAGGATCACGCCTTCCGGCGGCCCCATCACACCTGCGACATCTATTAGCCGGACGCGCGGAAACCTGGAGTGAAAGATGCCAGCTGATAAGCCTAGCTCACCCGCAGTCGAATCCCTTGAAAAGGAACAAGCCGAGCAAGCGAAAGATCCGACAGCCCATGACCCTCTCGAAGAAGGTTTGGAGGAAACGTTCCCCGCCTCCGATCCGGTGTCTGCCACAAGAACCTGAACCGGCCCGGGGTACGACCGCTAATTCTGAGACGAGCCGTTTGACCAGACCTACAACGTTCGTGATACCCCCTCTTCGGTCTCAGCACCACAACGGAAAAGCTGCTTTGACGAGGCGACGGAAACTTTAACGACCGCCGAATTGATGCCTCCTGGGTCGCGGCGCCAATGGCGACATTAGAATCACAAGAAGCCTCTGAGGCGCCCGTCAGAGTTGGATCAGTCTGGCATCGTAGCTTGACCCACCAATTTTGTCTCTTGGGCAAGCAACTTGACAGGCTGTGAGCTATCGACCTCCCGGCTGCCTGCTCACCATTATCCTTCTCGTACCTTGATAGGTGCGTCCGCAGGCTGTCTAAGCTTGCCGCGGCGTCAATTGCGGATGCGGCGTCGCCGTTCTTTCATTCACGGTCGACCTGAGGAAGGACCGCACTCGGCACGATTGGCTCCGCGGCCATCGCCAAATCATGCAAGGACGACCAACCGCGATTTTATGCGAAGTCGAATGCTGCACTCACGATGATGTTTACGGCATCGCCAACGATAGGAAATTTCGCAGCGACGCCGAACTCTCGCCGGCTAATTCTCGCAGAGGCCTGGAAACCAATTGTGGGCGCGCCACTGAACGGGCTCTTGCCTCCGGCAACAAAATCCACAAGAAACTCAACCGGCTTTGTCACGCCGTGGAGCGTGAATTGCCCGGTGAGCTTGGCCTTGCCTTCGCCAACAAGCCTAATTCCATTCGCTGAAAGCGTGACGTAGGGAAATCTTGGCGCGTCGAGCCATTCGGCACTCCGGAGTTCTTCATCCAAATGGCGGCTATTGGTGGTCACCTGAGATGTTGGAACACTAACTTCCAGCTTGGCTTTTTCGGGCGAGCGCGGGTCGATCTCGAGCCAACCAATTGGGCCATAGAATTCACCCCAGTAGTTGCTGATGCCAAAGTGCATGAGGTTAAAAAGAACACGCGTGTGGATGGAGTCTACGACATAGCGACCGGCGACAATGCTCCGGGGATCATTGAAAACGGCAAGTGTCTGCTGCTCGCTATCCGGCATGGAGCTTCCTTCCTTCAACAAGGTTTGTCGATGTCATACGGGCTGATGCGCGCAGCGGCCAAACCTCGAATGATAATCGCAGAGAGGGTAGCCCCGCTGTTGTACGAGTGACCACCCTAACGTTCGTTTGCGTTGACGTTGCCGGGGGCAATCGTAGTTTGCCAAGGGATCGTAAAAGGAGTTTCCAGTGCAATCCACCGTCCATGAAAATGTCGCACTTAGCCGTTTCGAGCTGCAGCTCGGTGAAGAAGCGCTGGCGGCTGTCTACTATCGGACAGAAGGCGATGTGGTGATCCTAGTCCATACCGAGGTGCCGTTCGAATATTCTGGTCAAGGAATTGCCACCAGCTTGGCTGATGCTATTTTTCCGATCTTGAGGTCGCGAGGGCAGAAGATAGTGCCGCAGTGCGCGTTCATGAGCCGATACATGGCGAAGCATCCCGAATTGAATGAGCTCCTGGACGGCTGAGTTGGCCGAGCACATCGCCACTTGGCGACCGCGGCCAATTGGCGCGATTGCATGGTGGGCTTCCATTTGCGCTTCGTCCATTTGTCTTGCTAGATCCTGCTTTGGCCCTCCGGTAATCAGTTGCGTGGGAGCAAACCACTTGAGCCGCGCGATGAAGATAGACGATCGCAGGATGAATTGACGCGCTAACAGGGCCCCACCTCACGATGGGGCCCGCGTCACGAAATCGACGATTCAAGCCGCAAGCAAATCTTCGGTAGGACCGAAGAATTCATAGTGGATGCGGTTTGAGGGAATCCCCGCCTTCGTCAGTCCACCGACCAGGGCGGCGAGGAACGGCTTGGGGCCGCAGAGATAGAAATCCGCGGAATCGAACGGGGTGTTGTTCTCCAACCAGGGGACAGTAATGAAGCCGTCATGGTCATGAGAGTAGCCGGCTGCGTCCTCGCCCAACGGCTCGCTGTAAAACGTTTTGACCGTTGCGCGTCCGTGTTGGCTTGCTAGCGTCCTGACATGACGATCCATTGCATGCGTCTGCCCGTTCAAAGCGCCATGAACAAAATGCGTTTCGATTTCGGGATACTCCGACGCGATCGTTTCCAGAATGCTGACCATTGGCGTGAAGCCGACACCTCCAGACAACAAGACGACTGGGTTTTGGGGTTCGTCCGGAAGATAAAAATCTCCAGCTGGGGGCGTCGCCTCCAGGATCGTCCCGACTTCCGCGGCATCGTGAAGGTATCTCGAGGCACCTTGCCCGGTCGATTCCCGTTTGACTGAAATACGATAAGCATTCTCGTTTGGCGCGTTCGATAAAGAATAGTTGCGCTTCACCGTACGACCATCAGAGAGAGTAAGACGGACCGTAAGATACTGACCCGGCTTGTGTCTGGCAACCAAGCCCCCGTCTACAGGGCGAAGCACAAATGAGGTCACGACGCTGCTCTCTCGTGTCTTCTTTTCGATTCTAAATGCGCGCCAACCAGTCCATCCGCCCTGCTGGGATTCTAACTGCGACCTGATATCGGCTTCCCGTTCCTTGAGGATGTCGGCAAGGAACCAATAGGCTTCACCCCAGGCCTCCAGCAATTCATTCGTTGCGGCGTCACCCAGCACGTCTTTGATGGCCGCGAGCAACGCGTTAGCCACGTAGGGGTAATGCTCCGGGAGAATGTGGTAGCCGATGTGCTTGTGTGCAATACGCTCCACGACGGGAAGAAGCGCGGACAGATTTTCGATGTTCTGAGCGTAGGCAAGGATGGCAGCGGCCAAGGCCTTCACCTGAGAGCCGCCCTCCCCCTGGTTTGCATGATTGAACAGTTCCCTGATGTGATCGTCTTGAAATAGCAGTGAATACATCCGGCGGGTGATGTCCGCTCCATTAGCCGCTAGTGCCGGAACGCTTTGCTTTACCAGTTGGATTGTTTGCGCAGACAAGGGTTTAGGCATGGTGCTTCCTTTCATACTTACGGGTGTTCTGATGGATTTCGATCGTAGAACTCAATCTTGAGGCATACCGGACCGATCAATTCGAGCTGATGCGGCACGCCAGGCGGGATTACACGACTACCGCCTTCACTCACGTCGGATCCCGGAGCTGTCCGTCCCTCGCGATAGTGAATTTTACCGCGGCTCACGCGGATGACACCCCAGGTATGCGGGTCGAGCGAGTGCTGACGGAGCAGTTGTGGGGGAATATTTTCCTGCGTGAACTCGGCTGACGTTCTGAAGGGGGATAGACGCGTGTTCTTCCGAAGATTTGAGGCGACGGAGGTGTTGAAGAGGGCATGTGAAAGACGCGCTGCAATCCGCGCCGCTTTGGCCTGCATCATCCGAGCGGTCTCTGGGTCGAGCCTAGAGCTCGTCGTTTCCGTCCAGAGTTCGAGCCATCGTTTGAACATACTGGGTCGAATTCTCTCTAAGTGGACCAGATGCATAGCGATGGGATTGCCTTTGTATTTTCCGGTCATCGCGGTGACCGACGACCAAAACTCACCTAACCTGGTAAGGTGCTCATCCCAGTCCTCGACGACTGCAAACACTGGTCCCAGTTCGTCGTCCTTCTGAACTCGGCTGTAGAATTCCCTGAGCACTTCGAAAATCTGCGCTTCGCTAGGGTTGGTCATCGGCACGTCCTTAAAAAGGTATCTGACATACATCTATTGCACCGCGAAGAAACATGCTAACGAAATGCATCTTTTGTGAATGGTCTTTTTGACGCAGGCTGACGATGCGGTTAACTCGATACACCGACTATGCAATCCGGGTGATGTTGTTTCTGGGCGCTCGAGAGGGTGAGCTTTGTTCGATCCGTGAGATCGCCACGTCTTTCTCGATCTCGCAAAATCATTTGATGAAAGTCGTTCAGGATCTTTCTGCCGCGGGCTTCATTGATTCCGTACGCGGCCGAGGTGGAGGCATCCGAATGCTGCAACCGCCGGCTACCATCAATCTCGGGCGTCTATTGCGCCACACGGAGGGCCTCACAGATTTACTAGAATGCTCGGAATGCATTGTTCGGCAAGCATGTGGAATGCCAAGTATCTTGTCCGAAGCCACCGCCGCGTTCGTGAGCGTCTTCGATCGGTACACCGTGGCCGACCTCGTGCATCGCAAAGATAACCTGCGTGAACTTCTGAACAATCGATAGCCTTGTGTTTTGCTAGATGATGCGTTCCGCAATCAAGTTAGCCATTCGAAAATAGGTACGTTTTCCAGAGAGTGGCGCACCGTCGGCAGCCTTAAGGTTACGGCTTTTTGTAAGATTTCCCGGTGTCCAGAGCTCTGCGGTCCTGCCGAACTTTACATGCGGCTTAATCCACGGCAGTTACTTCAGGCATGAGAAGGCTCAACCGCGGTGAGCGCGACTGAAGACAGATCTTCCATTTTTGTGGTGTGGAAGAGGTGGACGCGATCCATCCGGCAGAACCATGCAAACGGCTAATCTCATCTGTTGCATGTTGCGAAAATATTCAGATGGGCAGAGGACAATCGCGTACGAAATTCGCGATCTCTCTCGCATTGCCTCAACGAGTAACAAGCCCACTCGCTCGACGCGCAATCGTTTGCCGCGTCACTCCATGGCCTGCTGTGTCGCCAAATCTGCCGCCGCGTAAACAATCGAACGCGCGCGAGCAACTGGTCGCTAGTGCCGACACCAAATATCGCGTTGCAAATGCAACCACAACGAACTTCGGCAAATTCACATCGTTGGCGACGGATTACCATATCCGATTGTTTTATAACACTTAGTTTCTCTTTTTTCTAAGACCCTCGCGCGGCGTAGCTACTTTCGCTGCGCGACAATCGACAAGCCCGAAGCAAGCTACCCTACCTAGCGCTTGGGTAGCGCGGACGAGCGACACAACCGAATGCAACTGATCCTCAGTGTCGCGGCAATGAGTATCAACCAACGCTCCCCAATATCAAAATACGCATTATCCGTCGTTACGCCGCCAAGCCCTGATAGTGAAAGGAATACGAACATGATTTCAGCACTTGCCCTTGCGCGTAGCTACAGTGCCAGGCTCGCATTGGGCGCCCTAAAGAACAGCATGTCGAATTCGGAGGCATCGAGTTCCAACAACCCCGCATCCCGACTTCTTGGTGCCTTCAATCTGGACACGTCGGTTCCGACCGGGCTAGATTCCAAGACACTTTCCATCCTACTTCAGACCCTGCAGAGCCAAAGTTCACGGCCTGGCGTTGACAAGCCGTCACAGGCCATTCCGGGAGTAATAGGTTCCAAAAATTTCATGACAGCCCTGAAAGACAAGTTGTCCGGTCCAAGCAACGATCCCACGAGCTACGTTACCTACCGCTCGATGATGGCAGCATTGAAAGACGGCACGCTGGAGGTGACAAACCCTGCGACAGGAGAGACAGTGATGGCCTTCGATCCCAAAGACGGCAAGAACAATGCGAGCGCCAGTACGACTGACGGCAAGACATGGAACACATTCCTGGACGACCATCTCAAACGCAACAGCGACGGTTCTTTCGCGAAATCCCCCGACGGGTCGTACATTGATACGAAAACCGGACAGAATGCGTACTTCGACAAGATCGATGGCACCTACTACTACTTCACGTGGCCCGGTAAGGTTTCGGCCAACGTCTAGTTTGTTAGTCCGTCGTGGCCGCCAAGTGTGCGGCTACGACGGGCGCGAAATCGGACACAGTCACGTTGAGGCCATGGTCGCATTGTCCAGCCGATCCCGCATCAGCTATTTGCCTTGACGCCTTTGCGTCGAAGATGGAGAGTCTCGAAAGGAAGCCCATCAGCCGGATATTATGTGACGACCGCTGCGGCGATTTTGATGGAGAGCTTATGAAACGAAGCAGCATATACTTCGCTATCCAGAACCGACGATACAACGCGATCGACGGCTCTCAAGTGAGCTAATTATTGATGACACCGATCTCAGGTAACCCCACCATTCTGAGCCCAGCTGCGCGGGCCGATCTAGCCAGCGTCGGTATGTCAGTGGATTCGTTCCTTGAGAGGACCGGTGCACAGATAGCGCTGGTTCGGTGCGACGGGGACATCAATCTCTATCGTGCGGCGTTGGGAAACGGTCCATGCGTTCTCGCCCTTGCGGGCGCCGGTTCGTCCTCCAGTAAGGTCGACGAACGACTTCTCAGAGAATACCGCCTGCTGAGCGAGTTGGATTGCCCAGCGGTGATCAGTCCGGTCGGCACCAATCGCGTTCAAGGCAAACTGACGATGTTCCTCGAAGACCCCGGTGGGATTTCCTTGGATGGGATTGTCGCTGGACCACGAGGCGGCGCTGTCAAAGACTTGCTCGATGTTGCTTGCAAGATTGCCACATCGGTTCGGCAGATTCACGATCTCGGGCTCCTTCACGGTGACCTCAGACCGGGGAATTGCTTCCTTGATGCATCCAGCAACGTGAAGCTCACCGGATTTGGTCTTGCCGGCCAGTTTATTCAAACAGAGACTGGACGTCCAATCGAGGTGATTGCGGGCACCCTCGCCTATATGGCTCCCGAAAGAACCGGGAGGATGAACCGGATCGTTGATTTCCGAAGCGACTTGTACGCCCTGGGCATAACCCTATTTGAGATTTTCACGGGTACCTTGCCGTTCGAGGCCGATAGCGTCCTAGAATGGACCCACCTGCACCTTGCGGGCAAGTCACCGAAGCCCAGTGAGCGAAACACACAAATTCCTTCTCAGATCGACGCGATCATTCTCAAGCTCCTCGAGAAGAACCCCGACGATCGATATCAGTCCGCCGCCGCAGTCGAAAACGACCTTCGGAGATGCCTTAAGGATTTCTCAGCCACGGAGAGCGTGGAAAGGTTTCAGCCTGCGAAAAGTGACATTCTTAGTCGAAGGCAAAGCCGGGTCACTCTTTTTGGCCGGGATGACTCCCGTCAACTGCTGATAAATGCTGTTGACCGCGTTGTAGTCACTGGTGAGAGCGAGTTTGTACTGGTGTCCGGCCCCCCGGGTATCGGGAAGTCATCGCTAATAGAAGACCTCTCCAGGAATCTCGATGGGCGAGGCGTGTTTTTCGCGACCGGGAAATTCGATCAGCACAAATTTGACGTTCCTTACGCTACGCTGGGCCAAGCCTTTAGTGTTCTGGTGAAGCAACTTCTGGGAAAAGATGAACGGGACTTGGCGACATGGCGTCAGGCGCTTGCGAATGCGCTAGGTACCAATGCACAACTCATCGTCGACTTGATACCGGAGCTAGCCTTCATCCTCGGTCCGCAGCCGGCAGCAGCGCCCGCCGACCTGACGACTGCGAAGGTGCGCTTCCACTTCGTCTTCCGCGCATTCCTCGCTGTCTTCGCGACCGCAAAGCATCCGCTGGTGCTCTTCATCGACGACTTGCAGTGGCTCGATGCAGCGACGCTCGATCTAATTAGACGCTTGGTTGGCGACCCGGACCTGCGGCATGTACTGTTTGTCGGGGCCTATCGTTCGGAGGAATCGGATCACGGTGAAATGCTCGCCAGCGTTTTGCATGACCTGCGTGCGCTACGGGGCCGGACAACCGAGATCCGACTGCAATCACTGCAGCATGATGATCTCGTTAGGCTGTTGGCAAACACCCTCGCGACTTCTCCGGAAAGAGTTGCGACGTTGGCGGACCTCGTCAATAAAAAAACGGGAGGCAACCCCTTTTTTACAATTCAGTTCATCCGACAGTTGGCTGCCGACGGATCGCTGTTCTTCCAACCACATTCGTCCGAGTGGAGCTGGAATGCTTCTGCGATACGGGGAACTGCACAAACAGCCAACGTCGGGCAACTGCTCTCCCTGCAACTCGATAACCTGCCCCATGACGCCCGCGATGCCTTAGGCAAACTATCCTTGCTCGGGAACATCACCGATGTACGAACCGCGGCGCTCGTCTTGGGAATGCCGATCGATGAGGTCAAAGCGACCCTCGAGCCAGCGCTAGATGCGGGTCTTATGAGGCTGACAGACGAGACACTGTCCTTCGCGCATGATCATGTGCAGTCCGCGGCTTACAGCTCGGTCGACATTGAGAAGCGTTCGCGAGCGCACCTTGGTATTGGCCGTTTATTGTTGGCGAATACCGAAAGGCGCGAGCTGGAAGAGCGGATCTTTGAGATTGTAGCTCAATTCGATCGTGGCATTTCCGGCGTCACCAAGAAGGAAGCTCCATCCATCGCGCGCCTTTATCTGACTGCGGGTCAACGCGCTAAATCGGCAAGCGCCTACTCGTCAGCCAGAGGCTATTTTGAACGGGGAAGGTCTCTCGTCAGCGGAAGCACGCCGGATCTGTCCCAACTTGCATTCCAGTTGGAATTGAATCAGGTCGAATGCGAAATCGTCATCGGGAATCTCTCGGCAGCGGAAGAGCGACTAGCTGGCCTTATGGCCAAAGCTCAAGGCTCAGCTGACAAAGCGGATGCCGTATGTTTGGCAGTTCTTCTCTACTTCACGACAGGCCGAAGCGCCCGTGCCGTAGAGATCGGTGTCAACTATCTTCAAAAGGACGACCTAGGATGGCCCGCGGAGCCGACGGTTGCGGACGTCGAAAGCGAGTTCCTGGAACTTCACAGGAACCTGGCCGACACCACTGTCGACGCTTTGGATAACTTGCCGGAAATGACTGATCCACGAATAATTTCAACCGTAGCTGTAATGACCGAGGTCTTCCCCGCAGCCTACGCCGTCGATCGGCGCCTAATGGAATTCCTGCTTCTGCGCATGGCGAACCTCAGCGTGCGATACGGAAATTGCGAAAGCTCCCCGGTCGCCTACGCTGCACTCAACATGGCGCTTGGGGTTCAGTTCGGCGATTATAAGACAGCCTATGCGTTCGGCGAACTCGCCCGTCGCCTGGTCGACCAAGCCCAGAGCACGCGATACAAAGCGCGAGTTTATTCATTGTTCGCTGGGTTTGCGACACCATGGATCAGGCCACTGTCAGAAAGCGCTCCTCTGATGGCGGAGGCATTCCGTATCAGCTGTTCAACGGGCGACCTGGCATTCGCGGCATACAACACAAGAAACCGCATCACGCATGAGTTCATGAGTGGGAAACCACTTGAACGTGTCCAAACCGAGGTAGAGGAAGCTGTAGGATTCGCCAAGCAAGTCCAACTCGGACTTCCTACCGAACGGTTCTTCGGGCAACTTCGCCTTATCAGCAAGTTGAGAGGCTTAGCGACCGCTGCCTCTTGGGATGTGGATAGTTGGGCACTAACGGAACAGGAGCCGCAGCCTGGTGTGGCGATGATGACCGCCTATCACTGGGTCTATAGACTGATCGAACAGTATCTGACTGAGGATTTTCACGCGGCTGAAATCTCGGCCGACCGAGTCGAAACGATCCGATGGGCAATGCGATCGTCTGTCGAAGAGGCTGAATACGGCTTCTACGCCGGCCTGACCTACGCAGCGTTGGCAGATCGTGACGTGGCTTCATCGTCCGCACATGGATCTCATTTCGACGCTCTTCGTCGCTACCACGATCGGATGTCGACGTGGGCAGAAAACTGCGCAAGTAACTTTAGCTGCAGGGAGGCGCTTCTCGCGGCGGAACGAGCGCGACTAGAAGGTCATGACGGGCTTGCCCAAACTCTCTATGAAAAGTCAATCCAGCTTTCGCGGACTGGTAATTTTCTGCAGGTGGAAGCAATTGCTAACGAGCTAGCGGGACGGTTCTACGCCTCTCGGGGGCTCTCCATCCCATCAGATGCTTATCTGCGTGCTGCGAGGGATTGTTACCGCCGTTGGGGTTGCATTGCAAAAGTCCGTCTCCTTGATCTCCGCTATCTGCATCTCAGCGAACCGCAGATCGCTGCCGTACCGTCACACACAATCGAGATGCCCGTTACCTCCCTGGACATCGAGGCAGTGGTTCGAGCATCACGCGTGCTATCCAGCGAAATGGTTCTGAGCAAACTGATAGAGAAGCTTATGCGCCTATCCATCCAGCAGGCCGGAGCAGAGCGGGGGGTGCTGCTTCTCCTCAGCAAGAATGAGCTTTACGTCGAAGCTACGGCAACAACACGCGACGGAACTGTGGAAGTCGCTCTTGACCGTCGCCCTTATTCTACGTCGGAGGTTCCAGACTCGATTATCCAGTACGTCCTGCGGGCCCGCGGTCCGGCAGTGTTGGACGATCTCACTCCAAGCGCCTTCGATGTGTCCGACGCCTATTTCCAACAGAAACGCCCTAAATCAGTCCTCTGCGTGCCAATTTTCAACGCTACCGAGGTTATTGGTCTGCTTTATGTCGAGAACGATTTGGCTTCCGGCATATTTGCGTCTGATCGCATCGCTGCTCTAGACTTCTTGGCGTCACAGGCGGGTATCTGGCTTGGAAATTCTCGTCTGTATTCCGACCTCCAGCGAAGCGAGGCTTGGTTGAGGGAAGCCCAGCGCCTCAGCCGGACAGGCAGTTTCTACTGGCACGACGACCTCGACGAGCTTGAATGCTCTGAGGAGATCTATCGCATACTCGAGCTTCCACCGGAATTGTCGATCACCATTCATACGGTCGCAAGCCTGCTTCACCCGTCGGACCAGCACTCGTTCATTGGGCTTGTTGAGAACACCCGGATCTCCGGTGCAGATATCGATAGGATACTGAGGCTTCAATTAGCCGGCGGCCTAGTCAAAGTCGTCAGATTGGTTACACGAAGTGGTGTCGATCGCATGGGAAAGCGGCGGCACTTGGGATCGCTGCAGGACGTGACAGAGATGCAGCATGCGCAGGACGCACTCGGCAAAGTCCGCTCTGAGTTAGCGCAAGTCTCCAGGACCGCGACTTTGGGCGTCCTGACAGCTTCTATCGCGCATGAAGTAAGCCAGCCACTGCTGGGGATCGTTGCAAATGCCGAAACTTGTCAAATGATGTTAGAGGCCGATCCGCCGAACATAAAGGGTGCGATGAGAACCGCGCAGAGATCATTGCGAGATGGGTATCGCGCTGCGGAAACGATCAAAAGACTCAGAAGCCTCTTCGGTAGCAAGAACGTGGCTGTCGAAAAGATCGGCATAAATGACGTCGTTCACGAAGTACTCGTTCTCTCGTCGAACGAACTTCAGACGAACGACGTCCTGGTGCTGACCGACCTTGAGCAGCATCTGCCGTTCGCCTCTGGTGATCGCGTTCAGGTGCAGCAAGTTATCTTGAACCTGCTGCTCAACGCTGTGGACGCCGTGCGGACGAACCATGTCTCTCCCAAGACGATAGTGATCAGAACTAGAACCGCAGACAATGACGACGTCCAGATCGACGTCGTTGACAATGGAACCGGATTTCAGCCGGGTTCGAACGAAAAAATGTTCGAAGCATTCTATACGACGAAGGATAACGGCATGGGCGTGGGACTGTCTGTCAGCCGGGCAATCATAGACAGCTTCGGGGGGCGGCTCTGGGCGTCCCGGAACGATAAAGAGGGAGCTACGTTTTCATTTACACTGAAATCCACTTCGGAAACCGTGTCCGGCGCGGCCGGAAAGGCAGCAAATTCCTATCCGCCAAATTCAAACAGACCCTGAGAGCCGACATGCACTCTATGCCTAGTTCGCTCTCCATTGCGATTATTGACGATGATCAGTCCGTCCGGGATTCGTTGCTCGATCTGCTAGAAGTGTTGGGATACTCAGTCAAAACATTTGCATCCGCAGGCGAATTCCTTGGCTCCGCTGCTATTCCAGATACGAATTGCCTGCTGTTGGACATCACCATGCCCGGTATGGGCGGGGTTGACCTCGATCTCGAACTCAAAAGGCGTGCGATTGAGATACCCGTCGTCTTCATGACGGGTCATGCCCAAGAGGCAGTGATAGCCGAGGCTAGGAAGGCTGGGCCATGCCTGTTCAAGCCATTCGCCAGCAAAGACTTGCGATCCGCCATCGAGATGGCCATCAGGTCATAGATAGCAAGATAGCAATCCAGTGCGGCATAGTTCAACTCGATCGAGGTGGACGTCGTGCCAACGCGGGAGAGTGGGAGTCAGCGGGTCTGGCGAGCGATTATGGAGCTTACTGCTGCTAAGCATCTTCGAGGTCGCCGACGGTATTGGTGCCCCGCACGCATAGCAGCCCGTATCGGAACATCCGCGGATATCGACCTTTGAGGTATGACGGCGGCATACCGTGAGAATGCAGATGCACGGATCGAAGAGCGCGTCACACTGCGGCCGCGTAGTCAAACGGCAAAGTGAACACGAATGTCGCCCCATGCGGCTCGGCCTTCTCGGCCCATAACTGCCCACCATGAGACTCGACGATGGAGCGGCATATTGCAAGTCCCATCCCCATCCCTTGACCCTTCGTGGTGAAGAAGGGCTCAAATATCCGATCAGGGGCTTCAATTCCCGGTCCGTTGTCGCTGAGCCCTATCTGAATGGCATTCCCTCTCAAGCATGCCCGGACTTTTAGCGTCCGGTGGCCGCTGACGGATTCCAGTGCATCAAGCGCGTTGCGTACAAGGTTGACGAGCACCTGTTGAATTTGAACGCGGTCGATGTGGACAGCAGGGAGGTCTCGTTCAATGTCGACCTCAACACGGACATTGCGCCGAATGACCTCCTCGCTCATGAGATCGCGTGCTTCGGCGAGCACGCCAGCGATCGAGGTCAGACTTCTGGCGTCGTTGTTGTGTTTGAACAACGCCCGAATGCGAGTCACCACCTCGGTCGCGGTGCCCGCACTTCGCACAACCCGTTCAAGAGCCCGTTGCGCTCGCTCAATATTGGGAGGATCGGCCGAGAGCCACTGCTGACAAGCGTCGGAGCTAGAAACCAGCGCCGCAAGCGGCTGTCCTACCTCATGAGCGATAGACGCGGTAAGTTCAGCCAAGCTCGCTGCTTCACTCGCTCGCGCAAGATTTCGCTGTGCAAGTCCCAACTCCTCCTGAGACTTCATCCAGTCGTCGATGTCCAGACAAACCCCGTTCCACTGAACTATTGCACCGCTCTCATCGCGCATGGCGGCGGTCCGGGTTTCTACCCACCGGTAGGTGCCATCAAAGCGCCTCAGGCGGTGCTTTAGGACATATGGCTCTCCTGTCGCTAACGAGTGGCCATATCGCTCTTGCACAACAGGAAGATCATCAGGATGAATAATAGCCTCCAGCGTCCCCTCAAGTCGCGTCTTTTCTGTACTGTCCTTCTCCTCAAGTCCAAATCCCAGGAACTCTCGAAGTTTCTTGCTTCTGTAGATAGGCTTTCCCTCGGGCGTCGCGCAGTAAATCAGGGCTGGTAGCGTCTCCACGAGTTGTTGCAAGGATTGCTCGCTCGCCCTGAGTGATTGCTGGATCCGCATTTCATCGTCTACGTCGATTGAGAGGCCGTACCACTCCGTGATCTTACCCTCGGCGTTGCGAAGTGGCTCGAAGCGACCATCAGTCCACCTATACACGCCGTCGAGGCCGCAGCGACGATAGCGCATAACGAAAATTTCTCCCTTTCGGATTGCCTCGGATGCGCGCTCATGAACTAGGGCGGCGTCGTCGGGGTGGACCAGTGCGGTTGCGGCGGCACTCATTTCTTGAAATGTGGCCGTTGAAAGTCCCAATTCCTCCAGATAACGTTTACTTACGTAGGAAAGGTCACCCGCTGGCGTCCAGCTGCAAACCCGAACAGGCAACGCATCGATCAATTGATGGAGGTGCCATTCACTCCTCTGAAGCGCCTCCTCGATATCGACCTGATCATTGATGTCGTGGCATAGACCGTACCACTGAACGATCTCACCATCTCGACCGCGCAGCGCTTCTGCACGACTGGACATCCACCGGTACGTCCCATCGAAGCGGCGGAGGCGGTAGCGTGAAGCGAAACCCTCTCCTGTCTCTAGCGAGTGCCCTAAGTCCGCTTTGAAGCTTGCTCTGTCATCCGGATGTACAGCCATTTCAATCATTGCGTCGAGCTTCGAGAGGCCCGGCCGGACGACTTCATCAACGGTTAGGCCGAGATAGTCGGCCATTCGAGTGTTGAAGAAATTGGGTTCCCCGTCCCTTGCCAACCGCCAAACATTGCTGGGAACGACGTTGACCAACTCCAAGAGCTCGCGCTCCCTTTCGTGAAGCACCTCGACGGTCTTTCTATGGACGTCAATATCGATCGAAGTCCCGTACCAGCCAACGATTTTGCCTGCGCTGTCATGAACGGGACGTGCGGAGGATCGTGCCCAGGCGTACCCCGTCCTGCGTCGAATCCGGAACTCCGCATTGAAGGCCATTCCGGTTTTCAAGCATCGCAGCCAATTGTCGGCAACTGCCTCGTACTCATCGGGATGCAGGAGGAGCTTCCAGGCAACAAACCCCTCATCGCACGAGACATTCAGTTCGTCAGGTGTATACCCGAGCGTCGTTTGAGCAAATCGGGGCAGGTAGATCCACCTACCATTGGCGTCAAAGGCCCAGCCATTGCCAAACAGGTTCTCGATCGTTTTTGCCGCACTCACGGCATCGACCTGGGAAGCGAGCGGACCAATCGGCTCGGAAACGAACGGCAAGTCCTTCCCGGTAACAAGCGGGTCGACCTTCACCCCCGATGGGACGGGTGGTTCAGCCCTCACCTCTGTCCAACGATAACTACCGTCCTCTTGAAGCAGGCGGAAGCTCATGACTTGAGTTACCCCTGTCCAAAATGCCCTGGCCGAAGCGAATGCGGCCGACTTTCGATCTTCCTCGTGGACGATTTCAATCGACGTCGATGGCTCAGCTTGCCCGTTTTGAGAAACATCGCTCGCGGTCGAAACAGCCAACCGCCGCAGAACACCCGCTGGACCTAGGGTCTCAGCTGACCTCACCTGCGAAACAGCCGCAACTGTGGCGAGGACAATCGTGAAAAAGGATGCCCAGGCTACAGCCTGCGCCTTGGAGGTGCTCTCGCTGACCATGGCAACTACGATGGAAATCAGCAAACCAACCGCAAGCGCTCCCACTATCAGCTGCGCGGCTCTCCCGCGAATCGTGAGCAAAAGTGCGACAAAGAGGGGCAGAAAGGCGAATATGCTACCGGCTATTCGGAATGTTAGCAGTCCGACCAATGCCAGCACCACCAACAAAATAAAGCGTTGCGCCCCCAACTCGTTCATCCCATCTCTGTTCCGAGTGAACTGTAGTACTTTTCAGCCTCATCGCAAATGGGAAGCTTATGCCTGGCAGGACTGCGAGTGGTATGGGCAACCGCGGCGTTGGGAAGGAAGGTTCAAATCGCGGGGCAGTGCTCAGTGACGCTAGCCCCGCATCGTTTCGGCAATGAAGTCTGTCAGCAGTTGCATCCGATAGTTGGGCATTCGGCCGAACGCGTGGAGCGCGCGGAAGGGGACGTTCTCCAACTCGTGGTCAGGCAGCAGTTCGACGAGTTGCCCGTTGTCGATGTCTTCTTGCACGACGCGCCTAAGAAGATGACCAACTCCTAGTCCCCTTTTAGCTGCTTCCTTTATTGCCGCAGCCGAATCCAGGTCCAGCCTACCGCTAGGAACGAACTCGCTACCGCTTTTGAACCGCACCGGATAGGGCCGGCCGCGGACTGCATAGCGGGCAAAGGGAAGCGCTCGCAACGCCGTGATGTCTTCCACCTTCCCGTGCGGTTCAAGGAACGAAGGCGAAGCGACCAACACCATGTCCAGATGTGCAATCGTTCGAGACATCAAACCATTTTGATCCGCGCGCCCGATGCGAAATGCCAAATCGCACTTCTCTCGCAGGATATCGACGTGTGCATCGGTCAACCCAATCTCCATCGATATTTCCGGGTAGGCCTTCATGAAGTCCCCAAATATCCTTCCAACAATGAGCCTCCCCAATTCGCCAGGAAGACTGACGCGAAGATGCCCAGAGGCCTTCTTGTGGGATTGCACGATGTCCGTGGCGTTTTCGATCTCTAAAAGCAACGGCATAACTTTCTGGTAGAATGCTTCCCCCTCAGCTGTAAGGGTCAATACACGCGTAGACCGGCGGAAAAGCTTTGCCCCAAGCAGGACTTCGAGTCGTGAAACGCTCCTAGACGTCGAAGAAGGGGTCGCGCCAAGGCTTCGCGCCGCAGTGCTGAAGGAACCGGTCTGCACGGTGCGGACGAACGCCACCAATCCGGGTGCCTCAGTCAAAATTCCATGCATTGTCACGACACCTTCCTGGCTTCGTTTCGAGGATATGGGGCCTGCGCTGCTAGTCGTCGGCAGCACCTAAAGCTTCTTGGTAGATGGCCTGCCAAAGGCCATGCGCAAGATCGACAAGATTGCCCGTTGCGACTGCGCTGCGCCAATAACCATCCGCATTGCGAATGGCTTCTAGAACTGTGCCTATGTTGACCAATCGAACCGGGAGAGCCAACCGCCCCATGCGTCATCGACGTGGAAAGGTCATTGTTCGCGTGACTGCCTCGAAGACGTCGAGAATGTCTAATCCTTCGAGAGGCCAGTCACTAACAGGCAGCGGAGCATAAACCGTTTTCCGATGGACGAATGAAGCCAACTCTCTCATCCAATTGACGACTGACGGTACAGACGTACATCACCGACCGGCAAACGCCTAGCAAACGAAAGTTTGGGGGCCGCCATTTTTGATCGATCACTCCGGTGAACGAGGTGTAAAGGCCGTTACCTTGGGCACCTCGACAGCAAGGAAATCCACGAGGGACCTTACAGCTGGCAGCAATCCATTTCTGTGGGGGACCAATGCGCTCATCCGTGCATCCGCTGTCATCCAGCCAGGCAGTATTTGATAAAGTTTTCCCGCCTCGATCTCTTCTCGACAAATATACCCGGGCAGGGCAACCACACCAAGGTGAGCACAGGCCGCTTCCTTGAGAGCGATCATATTGTTGCTGAGAAACCTCGGCTCGATGGAGACCTCGATCGTCCTCCCTCCGGGTCCCTTCAAATGCCACATGTCCGCACCATGCTGATCCATCGAAAGGGTAGAATGTTTGGCAAGACTTTGTGGATCGGTGATGTCGCCAAAAGCTCTCAAGTAATTGGGGCTTGCGAAAAGGTACCAGGGAACGCTTGCGATACTCCGCTGAACAAGCGTTGAGTTCTGCAGGGACGCGACATGCCCCCGAAGTGCAAGGTCGAATCCCTCACCGACCATGTCCACCAGTCTATCGGTAGCTATCTCCACAATCTTGACTTTCGGATATCTGTTCAAAAAGACGGGGATCAGATCTTTCAAGGCAAACTGCGCGATCTCTACCGCGGTTGTCATTCTGATCGTTCCACTCGGCTCGCTCAATCTTTGCCGGACGAACTCCTCCGCCAAATCCGCACTGTGCAGCATCTGGAGGGCGTACTGATAGAACTCCGCGCCGAGGTCT
This sequence comes from Hyphomicrobiales bacterium, assembly GCA_900466605.1. Classification (GTDB taxonomy): domain Bacteria; phylum Pseudomonadota; class Alphaproteobacteria; order Rhizobiales; family Rhizobiaceae; genus Rhizobium. Next base: position 144,737 of record UBMU01000014.1, on the reverse strand, counting down.
GTCATGCCGAATTGCCTTGATGTCCGATTGATCAGTCGCACGCCAAGGGCGGCCTCAAGTTCACGGACTCTGTGGCTAAGAGTCGATTTCGGAACCCTTAAACTATGACCGGCCGCGGTAAATCCTCCTCGATCAACGACTTGTACAAAGAAGTAAACGTCTTTGAGATCAAGCATCGATACCTACCGTCATAGATCACATCAACGCAAAACGCGCCACATAGGAGCCCGGGTACCTCCCGCAAGCATATCCATGCCATCGAACTTCAAACGTCAAGTGTGTGCCCGATGGGCTATGCAGTTAATGTCCCGAAATCTCCAACACCGAGCCTCTGCATCCTCGTGACTTTCTGCCGGTCAGTTGTCCGCTCAGTTCGGTGACAACCCTGCGACCATCCTATCCACCTGCGATCACGGCAAATCATGTCATCTTAAAAGGACCATCATATCTGCTGGGCGCAGCTATCGAGACCATGGGATATCGGCGCTAGCATAGCTTTTGCGGGAAGCATTCTTAGCAGATAAAAGGCCGCCCTTCGAGCTTGCGAGCCAATGTGAGAATTATTCCCACGGGGCTGCGAAGAAACGCAGCTGAAGCTCGACATCGATCAATCTTCCGTACTTGTCACTCCGCGCGACACTCACCGCGTCTTCTAGCTGACCACGAACCGCATTTGTCGCACTTGATGTCTGAAAAGGAGCTCACCAAATTGCCGAGGTTTGGGAATGCGCGATCGATTGGGGACTTCAAAGAGTTGCGCTGATTTAGCGGTTATCAAGCAGCCGCATTGTTCTGGTAGGTGCTTTGCTCGAGTATCCCGATCCAGCCCGGTTGAGCCTTAACAGAATCGAGCCAACGATTGATGTTGGGAAATCGATCCATCTGGTAACTTCCTTCGTGTGCAAGCGAGACGTATGAGAATACGGCTAGGTCGGCCACGGTATATCTATCTCCAACCAGCCATTCGTGGGCAACAAGCCAACGTTCGAGCTTCGCAAGGCCGAGATAGCCATTGGCATGAAGTTGTTCGATCTGTTGAGACATTTTGTCCGCCATCCCTTTGAGATGATAAACTCTGGCCAACGCAATGAACCGCTGCAAGTCTCCCTGCTCGAAGAACATCCACCCGATCACCTGGGAACGAAGGTACTGATCGTCATAGAGGTAGGGCGTGCCTTCTGCCAAGTACAACAGAATTGCCGCGGACTCGACAACGGTACGGCCGTCTTCGAGCCGCAAAACCGGGACTCGACTAAACCGATTGAGTTTTAAGAAGGCATCGGTCTTCGTTTCGCCTGCGTCGAGGTCGAGAGTGTGCCGCTCGAAAGGCCTTTGTAGCTGGTTCAACAATATCCTTATCTTCCACGAATTGCCTGAAAAGCGGCTGTCATAGAGTCGAAGCATTGTTTGGCCCCCAACCAACATCCATTAACGATTCATACCTTATCTCCTAACCTACGAGCCCGGCTATTGGAACCAGGGTTTTACAGATGCAGAGAGATCGACCCGCGCAGTCGAGTTAATGTTCCTGGGCCTTCCTCCCGATCGTCCAATTTCTTCTACGCACATTCCATCTCTCGCCGACTACCATGCTGCGCGTTGTTCCATCATTTTTCGCGACGGGCTATGGCGCCTGCCGGCAGCTAAATCCCATTGGATCCAATGATGTTCAGACCCAAAATTCTCATCGCGTTTTATTCACTCAGTGGTAGATCCTCGAGCACGCGATCGCGGAAGGTTCTGGGCAGGAAGGCGCGGAAGTACGCCTGCGACGCACGCGCGAGTTCGTGAGCCCCAACGTTATGTCGCAGGCACCAGGCAGCCGTGAGAACGCGGCAGCGATGAACCAAAAATACGACGCACCGAGAGCCGATTTAATACAAGACGGCCCACCGGTAGGCATAGTGACATCATTCTCGGACTCACGAATTCGGGCGGCGGCGATAGCCGGCGGTGCGGTTGGTTTTCTTGGGAAGTCGATCAAATCCAAAGATCTTCTCGCTTTCATCAGCGGCTCAATGACCAAATGAGCCATCGTCTGATGCAGGCGGATTTGGAGCGAGAAACTGACAGGGCCAAACTCACGTATAGTATTCAACGATGGTTCCGCGGGCGTACATCCCATGTGTGCTAGCGTTAGGGAGTACCTAGTCGTGCCCTCACAACATCGGTTGCCAACAAGTGCGCTACGATAGATGATGGGGGCTTACGTTTATGGTGATGGGTATGGTTTTCGATTATCAACGGAGCAGAAACTCGTTGACAGCTTGGCTTGCGGCCGGCCTTCGAGAAGAGCCCCGCGTCGAAGTCATATTCGCGAAACTTTGCACGCGCCTAACCGAGCAAGGTGTGCCGCTAAGTCGGTCCACCTTGCATTTCCGGGTACACCACCCACAGTGGCTCGGCACACGGATCATCTGGACCCGCGAAGATCCTGACGTTGACGTCCATACCGTTGCCTACGACGTAGAGGCGACGGATGTTTTTCTGAGAAGCCCATTCCATTTAGTAATCAAGACGGGGCAGCGGCTCCGGCAAAAAATTCAAGTTTGCGGCCCCCATATCTTTCCAATCTACGATGAATTGAGACAACAGGGACACAGCGACTACGCAGCCTGGCCACTAGATCACACGCAAGGTCGCAGACATTTGATCACGTTTGCCACGGAAAGACCTGATGGTTTCCTCGACGACGAGATTTCGCTCATCGACGAGCTTCTTCCGCTTTTCTCGCTTGTGACAGAAATCCGGCTCAAAAACCAGCTTGCGAGAACCCTCCTACAAACCTACGTCGGTCCCCATGCGAGCGAGCAGATATTGGAGGGAGCTACAACACGCGGGAGTGGCGTCACCGTGAATGCAGCGGTGATGATTTGCGACCTTCGCAACTTCACCCAATTGGCGTCCACGCGTCACCGCGATGAAGTGATCAATATCCTCAACAGCTATTTTGACTTGGTCGCAGATCCAATCGAGCGAAACGGCGGCGAAATACTGAAGTTCATCGGCGACGGCCTCTTGGCTGTATTCCCCCTCGATCGACCAGGGGCGTGTGAGAGATTACTCTCCGCGGTAACAGAGGCGCAAATTGCGATGTTCCAAGCACTCGATGAACGGATTAGGTTCGGAACCGGCGTTCACGTTGGCGAGGTCATGTACGGAAATATTGGCTCCAAGAGAAGACTCGATTTCACGGTAATCGGCCCCGCGGTGAATCTCGCGTCGAGACTAGAAGGAATGACCAAGACGCTCCAGCGCCCTGTATTGATCTCGGGCGACTTCGTAAAGTCGGCGAATTGTGCAGACAGTACCGAGGCACTCGGCCATCACAAGATACATGGTTTTGACGCCCCCATTGAGGTTCACGCACTCAGGATCTAAGTGGATAGAAGGAATCTGGGTTATTCGAGGAACGGCGTGCCAACGTCGCGCATGGAGGCACTCCGACAGCGAGCAATCCTCCACGGGGAGTTATTGAGCGCTATTCAGGCCGACGAGAGTCCCCAGCCCCTGGGAAATCCTCCCCAGGAAAATTGTGGGATGAGAACAACCGAGTAAGAACCGCAAAGCTCACGCTTACTATCCTGATCGCCGCAACGGTGGCAGCCTGACCTCTAGTCACGGCCGATGATACGGGCGAGCTGTTTACAATGCTGCCTTACCGTTTTGGCGTTAACATTGGATATCCCGAGCACCAAGCCACAGGGAGGATTCGGCGTTTGGTACCAAGCCGAGATCGGAATCGCTCCGAGGCCCTCCCCCCGCGATCTGCGGGCGATCTGTACGTCATCGGTGTTCGCCGGGAAGAAAAGTCTGACAGAGAGAGCGCCGTCGAACTCGCATTTTATCGCCGGATGCAGTTCATCTCGCAGCACCGATACCAAGAGTGCCTTTCGTTGGGAATAGAGCGCTTTCATTCGTCGAAGGTGCCTAAGGTAGTGACCGCCTGACATGAAGCTTTGGACAGCCCGTTGGGTCACGTTGGATCCAGCGGGCGCAAGATGTGCGACAAAGCTGGCGAACGTCGCGAGAAGCTGCTGGGGAACAACCAAGTAGCCAAGTTTCAAACCCGGGCTAAGGGTTTTACTGAAGCTACCGATATGGAAAACCCTACCGTTCAAATCGCTTGCTGCCAGACTTGGCCGAGCGTGACCCGACAGCTGGAGTTCACCTGTGTAGTCGTCCTCGATGATCCATCCGTCCGATTTAGTTGCCCAATCGAGAAGACGGGAGCGCCGCGCGGGGGAGAGCGCCATCCCGAGAGGCGCCTGCTGTCCCGGTGTCACGACCGCCACCCGTACCCCGGCAATATCGCTATGGGCAGGCAGGCACATTCCGTCATGGTCCACTGGGACAGGCACTGTCTCCATCCCAAAACGTTCCAACGCTTCCCGTGTACGGGGGAACCCTGGGTCTTCCATCAGTACCGGCTCTCCATGAAACCCCATGGCATTCAGAACCACCCCCAGAGCGCCTGCAAAGCCCGCAGTGACGAACACTTGGTCCGGATGGCAGACGACCCCCCGGGCAGTGGCCAGATAGCCTGCGATTTCGCGCCTAAGTGACATCAACCCACGAGGATCGGGGTAGATCTGAGGACCCGTAACCTCTCCCGCGACCGCATGACGCCAGGCCGTGTGCCAAGCCTTCGAGGGAAAGGCGTCCTGGGCCGGCACCCCTAGCTGGAAGTACTGAGGCGGGGCTTCAAAGTCGTAAAAGAGCCCCGGTATGTTTGTCCCCGTGTTCGGTTGGGTGTCGGGCGCGAATTGCGAATTCGCAATCACCCACGTCCCACCACTACCCCTTGTCTCTATGAGAGACTCGTCCTTCAAAAGGTCGTACGCCCTCTTCACGGTTCCCCGTGATACACCAAGTTGACACGAGAGGTCCTGCCATGACGCGAGGCGTCCATTGTGTGGCAGTGCGCCATTTCTTATAGCGTCCCGGAGCCCCCTGTATATCTGCTGCGTAACCGAAAGTGTGGCCGCACGGTCCACGGTGGGGCGGAATATGTCATTCATTGGTACAAGACCTTTCGACTTTCTTGGACCTATTTAGGCGACCACTCTTCGAGCATGGTTCGTGCGATTCTTGCAAAGGAGCACACCATGTTAACCCGAGCGCTTTTGATAGTCGCGGCGTTGGCTGTGTCAACGCCGATTGCACTTGCTTTCGGCGGGCATCCGAATTTGGGGAGGATCTCTGTCGTATTCGACCCCGCACTTCCGAACGTGACCTGGAAAGCATCAAGGACGTTCAGCGAGAATTTCGCAGACCTTCCGAGCAATCGCCACGGCATCAGTACGAATTCTAGCCGGACCAAATCGGCCAAGCTGCTAGCGGCCGGCGTGGTCGGCAGCCGCAAGAAGAATCCAGTCACTGACATCCGCCCTAACCGGCGACAGCCAATGCAGAGCCGCAAGAGAATGCCATGAAGCATGTCATTGTACTGGAAAGCGATCGCGCAGCACGCGCGGACATCGCCGACTTTCTGTCTTCACAGTCGGTTAGAACGACGCGAATTGATGACGGCCAACATCTTCGGCGGATTCTCGCCCGTGAAATAGTAGATGTGGTCCTTATCGAGGTGAAGTCGAACGAAGATATCGAACTAGTCAGGGAAGTGGCGACACTCACAGATGCGCCGATCCTGATTCTTAGTGGGAATCTAGTTGCAGAAGACGAGAAAGTGCGAGGGCTCGAGGCTGGAGCAAACGACTATATCTGCAGACCCTTCGGTTATAGAGAACTATCGGCGAGGGTCGCTGTCGCTTTGCGGGAACGGACGGGCCCGAGGATCGAGCGTGTGCGGCGATCGTATAAGTTCGGGGACAATGAACTTTCTGTCCAACAGCGGACTGTGACGCGGTCTGGGTTGGAAGACGTGAAGCTGACGACGGCTGAATTCAACTTACTGACAGCCTTTTTGAGTACACCGCGACAAGCACTAACGCGCGAACAGCTACTCGCGGCGAGCCGGATTCACTCGGGTGAGATTGTCGACCGCAGCCTCGATGCCTTGATCCTTCGCTTGAGGCGGAAGATCGAAAAGGACCCTGCAAATCCCCAATTAATCAAAACACAAAGGGGCTCGGGCTACCTTTTTGATTGCGACGTCAAGGTGGAGGAGCGCCTGCGTCTCAAGCGCTAAATAATACCCATTATCTCGTGCGGAACCTAGATCATGCCGTCACGCGATGTCCACCGAAGCTGGACGAACGTTTGTATGGCGCTTCATATCCTCGAACAACCGACGACAGCGCGCCCCACCTAGACCACCAATGGGAACCGTTCGAAGAAATCTCTTGTGTGTGTTTCGGCATTCCACTGGCAAACGCCATGACGGCAGGAGAATTCGTTAGCTACGGAGATGTCGGCGCGTTGTCGGTCACCTGGGTAAGCGAGCATCCCATAACGTAAGTATAGTTTCGCACCAAAATCCATGTTGCTAGCGTTAATCGCTAGACCGGTTTTTTCGAGTTTGAACGCCGTCGAGCATCATCGTCTAATATCTGGAGATGCGAAATGAACACTCACGCTATTTCTTCAACACGCCGAAATCTAATGGCCGGAACACTCACTCTCGCTGCGACCGCCGTGGCCATGAGTACGAAGACTGCGGACGCAGCCGACCAGAAGAAGAAGGCTTCCTTGCGCAGCAATGGGAATGGCTATGTCACAACCAAAGACGGGACTGTTATTTTTTACAAGGATTGGGGCGCTACGGATGCGAAGCCCATTGTATTCCACCACGGCTGGCCGTTGAGCGGTGACGACTGGGATAACCAGATGCTCTTCTTCCTCTCTAAGGGATATCGCGTGATCGCGCATGATCGTCGGGGGCATGGGCGGTCGAGCCAGGTAAGCGACGGACATGACATGGATCACTACGCTGCAGATGTGTCGGCCGTCATCGACCATCTCAAGCTTCGTGACGCTGTTCATGTAGGCCACTCCACCGGCGGCGGTGAAGCTGCACGCTACACCGCCAGGTATGGCAAGGGGCGGGTTTCCAAACTCGTACTAATCGGTGCGGTCCCTCCCATCATGGTCAAGACACCAACCAATCCCGGCGGCCTTCCGATCGACGTATTTGACGGCTTCCGCGCTGCCCTTGCCGCGAACCGGTCGCAGTTCTATATCGACGTCGCCAGTGGGCCATTTTACGGCTTCAATCGCGAAGGTGCAAAGGCGTCCGAGGCCGTGATCCAGAATTGGTGGCGGCAGGGCATGACCGGGGCGGCAAACGCGCACTACCTCGGAATCAAAGCATTTTCTGAGACCGACTTCACTGATGATTTGAGATCGATCAGCGTCCCAACTCTTGTTCTGCACGGTGACGACGACCAGGTAGTCCCAGTCGCGGATTCCGCGGTGCTGTCCGCGAAGCTTCTGAAAAACGCGACCCTCAAGATTTACAAGGGATTGCCTCACGGAATGGCCACCACCAACCCAGAACTAATCAATTCCGACATTCTGAGCTTTATCGAGGGCTAACACTATTCTGGGGGGTGCCGGTTCCACGGCACCCTTTTGCTCAGTCAACGTATTGCCTGGCTTGATTTCTATGTCCGACGCGGGGCAATGGATGTCGGAGATGATTGTGCTTACGGCCAGCATCCGTAGTGTCGGCAACTTCCGATGCGACGCTCTCTCAATGTTATCAACTTCAATTTCATCAACATCGTCGCCGGCGGAAGGTGGGGTGCCATGGACGTTGCGATGGATCTAGGCTGCAACTAGCAGCTTGTCGCTGATACATACATCCATGCAAACACTGATGCCAGAGTGCAAATAAGGGATCGCAGTACCTGCGATCCCTTCTTGACAGGACTGGAGCTGCGTCCTGAGTTGACGATTGACCGCTTAGCGGGCCGGAGGTGGGGTGGCGGTCTTCACCCATTCGGAGAAGGCCGTCTTGCCGAGCTGCACGCCATCCGCAGGCATCAAGGTCTTGTCATCAAGCAGAGCGCCGAAGTATCTCGTCTTGTCGTCAACAACGATCTCACGGCCATCGCCAATCTGACGCAAGTAGCTCGCAACTGCATCCGCGATACGGATAGGCTCGGGGCCAGCAATTTCCACGACGCCGTTAGCGGGAGAACCCAACACCAGATCGGTCAGTGCGTCAGCCACATCATCGGAGTAAATTGGCTGCATCAAAGCAGGAGAGAGGTGGACCTTATCGCCCTGGGCACCGGACTGGGCGATCCCGAACATGAATTCGAAAAACTGAGTAGAGTGAACTAGAGTGTAAGGGATGCTCGCGTCCTTGATAAGCTTCTCCTGCGCCAACTTGGCGCGAAAGTATCCGCTGTCCTGCAACCGCTCTGTCCCGACCACAGACAGCGCAACGTGGTGCTTTACTCCCGCGACAGCTTCTGCCGTAAGCAGGTTCCGTCCGGATGTCTGAAAGAACTCCATAACCGCCTTGTCTCCAAACGACGGGGAGTTGGCGACATCTACGACGACCTGCGCACCGGTCAAGACCGCGGCGAGGCCCTCGCCGGTCATGGTGTTGACACCCGATGCTGGTGAAGCGGCAATGACTTCATGGCCCTTGACCTGAAGACGCTTAACGAGCTTCGAACCGATAAGGCCAGTTCCACCGATAACTACGATTTTCATACATTGCTCCTTGGATCCAGATTCTTGGGGAAGTGCTGCGAGAGCGGCGCTATCGCAGATCAGATGCCTAGTTCAAACCTGCCTTTTCGAGGCCAAGCATGACGTCGGAGGAGCCTGGGACCGTCCTGAAGCCCGCGTTGACCCGCGTCCATGCGTTTGCGGCCATCACGACAAACGTCAGATCTGAGATCTCCTTTTCGTTCAGTTGGGTACGGACGCGCTCATAGACGTCGTCGGCAACCCCGACCTCGGGCAACCTCGTCAATACTTCTGCCCAGGCAAGCGAAGCGCGTTCGCGCGGTGCGAAGAGAGTCGATTCCCGCCAAGACGCTAAATGATATAGGCGCAGCTCGCGTTCCCCGTGCAGCTTCGCCTGCTTGATATGCATGTCGAGGCAAAACGTACAATTATTGAGCTGTGCGATGCGCACGTTGACCAGGTCACGAATGGATTCTTCGACCGCGTTCTCCTTCGTAGCCGCCACGAACTCCCCGAACTTCTTCATCATATCCGAGGATTCCTTCGCGAAGTTAATGCGCTGTGTCATTGGGTCATTCCTAATTGGGATCAGATTGCTCGCCCACTTGCGAGGACGACGGCAAGCCTAGGCGAATACGGCTCATGTGATAGATAAACGTAGGTTGGGGATGGGCACCATCGGCCACTGGAGGTGACGACTATTACGCGGCCGTCTTTCGGCCTCGAACCAAAGATTGGTTATGGAAGGTGCGCACGCTCAGATTACTGCTTCGATCTGCAACACACTGGGGTGCAGTCTACACCACCCAATCCTGGTCGGATCGACGATCTTGAGGTCCCTCTCCCCAGCGCGACAACCAAACGGCCAAACCGCCTCTTGTTGCCTCGGGTGATGGTTGTTCGCCTTTTTGCGGCCTGAACAACAAGGCAATTGACACGGCTTTGGGCGGTTGAGCACGGCTCAATTTCTCTGGAGTTGCTCGACCTTTCGAACCAAATCGGCCAAGGACCGGCTCTGCATTTTCCGCATGACGCTCATGCGGTGAAGCTTGACCGTCATCTCACTTATTCCGAGTTGATAGGCCACTTGCTTGTTCATGAGACCGCTTACAACGGCGAACATGACTTCGCGTTCGCGAGGCGTCAACGAATTGACAAGTGCCCGGATCCGATCGAGCTCGGCGTCCGCCTTCCGGCGTTCCGTGTCCAGCTTTATGGCATTCTCCACAGCTTGGAGCAGGTCCTGATTTGCGAAGGGCTTCGTGATGAAATCCGTCGCTCCCGCCTTCATCGCCCTTACGCTTGTTGGTATATCTGCGTGGGCGGTTAAGAAAATTACGGGAAGCCGACTTCCAATCATTGTAAGTTGCTTTTGAAGGTCGAGACCGGTAACGCCGGGCATCCTAAGATCCACGACAACGCAACCGGGTGCGCTCGTGTCCGCAAATTGGAGGAACTCATGGCCGCTGGAGAACGCAGAAGCGCGCTTCTTGGTAACAAGGAACAGATCGAGCAGAGAGTCGCGCAATTCTTCGTCGTCGTCCACCACGTAGACGATCGGATCCGCTGAGATTTCCGGCTTCACTTGACTGTCATGCATCTTTTAGCCTCGATCAATGTACCAAGTCCAAACACCGGAACCGACGCTTAGACATTCGCCCTATTCACGTCACTCTCAAACCAAACCGAGAATTTCGTGCCCCTTGGCAGCGACGCCGAGTATTGATCCTATCGTACCACGGTTTGTCGCGTGGCAGACCACAAACCTTGGTTTATGTTTGTAGGCAGTGCGAGTGTTCTCCTCAGCTGTGCAAGCTTGATCTAAGGATTCGCGCGAAGCATGAGCCGGATGGGTGGGACGCTCGGCTACCACTTCGTTGGCCGCAGGGCGAAACCGGAAAAATCCCTGCGTTCATCATCTCCATCGCGTCCGGTTAACACGGCTCACGAGCGCAGAGATACTTGCACCGAGTTGGCCGTGCATCCCAAACGATGGTTTGCCTTCGGCCAGAGTCGCGAAAGGAAAACTCACCGCTCCGTTCGGTAGGGACAACCGGGCTTAAGCAACGAAGCTCGACGGAACTGACGTCAACCCAAAACTTCGTTTAGTCGAACGGTCTCGGAGACTGACTAGTATCAAACATATGAAAGCCTTAAGGAGGTCGATATGAAAGTGGTGGTAGTTGGTGCAAGCGGCTTGATAGGATCGAGGATCGTTCGCGCGCTCGAACGCACGGGGCAAGAAGTTGTCGAAGCCTCGCGGGAGACCGGTGTCAATTCCTTCACTGGAGAGGGCCTTGGACATGCACTGGAAGGAGCAGATGTCTTGATCGACGTCACCAATTCCGGACCATTCGGTGAGGGCGACGCACTCGATTTCTTCAAGCAGTCGGGAAAGAACCTGCTCATCGCTGCCAGATCGTTAAAAGTCAAGCACTACATGGCCTTGTCTGTCCTGGGAGTGGATCGCCTGGTGGAGAACGACTACTTCCGCGCCAAAATGGTCCAGGAAAACTTGATACTTTCCTCCGGCTTGCCATACACAATCGTCCGATCGGCCCAGCTCTTCGATTTCTTCAACAGTGTCGTGAACGCCTACGCGGTGGATGGCATCATCCGCCTGCCCTCGCTCATTCTTCAGCCGCTGGCTGTAGACGACGCGGCAGACTGGATGGCGAAAATCGCAGTCGGTTCAGCCCATAACTCTACCATCGAACTCGCCGGCCCAGAGGAGAGCCAGCTGATCGACTTGGCACGAGAACTTCTTACCGCGTCCGCGGATCCCAGGCCGGTTGAGATAGATCCATTTGCGACATACTTCGGTGTGGAGCTTGCGCCAAATGGCCTTATCCCCAATCGGAAGATCCTATCTGGTCAGTTGACGTTCCACGACTGGCTTGCCGGCACGGCGTACGCCTAAATTTGAGCAGACAGCGAGAGGGACATGCGCCTCTCGCTGAAACTCCTCTAAATACGGATTGAGGCAGGAGTTGCAGATCGTGCAACGGTTTTACGCTGGCTGAATGCCCAAACTGTTGCGGCGATCCCGAACAGCGCTGGCAGACTGACGGCAGGAAAGTCTCGGACGATAACTGATGCCGAGCAAATTCCGACCGCAACCTCCCAAAGGTGAAATGTCGCGTGGGCGATTAGCCAAAGGGTCGCAGCTGCCCATAGCTCGATGCGGCGGTCCAGCAGGAACGTTCCGAGCGCAAAGGCCAGAGCTACAAAGCCTTGGATGATACCAATGTCGCGGATGAAGTGCTGATTGAAGAAGCCTGTGTCGGTTACACCCGGTACGAGGTAGTACCAGCCCTCCGGATCATAGAGCATGTGGATCGAAAGCCACCCGGCCAACAACACATTGAACCACACCATGGCCAGGACGGCATATTTGGTCGATTGCATTTGCATCTCCTACGTTTGATCGACGTAGAGGCTAACACCGCGCGCCAGCCAGCACCTCCCAAACGAAGGTTTAGGCAAAACGTGGCAGCATTCAAACGCTCAACTGAGAGCCTTCCGAACCTATGCGATTAAGCTATCCAGCGCCCTGGGAAGAAAAGTCTGCGACGGCGGCGATGGCGATGGCCGGAGTTTGCGGGTCAGCTTGCGACGTCATAATCAGGACCGATGGATAGCTCGGCATCGCTCCACGAAGCTGCATTTACCTCAGCATCTGCTGGAAGTGGCGGCAGGCACCCCGTCGCCACTTGGACCGTCACATTGGGGTAGCAGCCACCTCAATAAGCTTCGCAACTTGCCCAGGGTGGGATATCATTACCGAGTGTGAAGCACCCTTTATCGCAACCGTGTGCCTGGAGTTTGCTCGATCCGCCATCCACTGGAGGGTGCGTGGGGGGATATTCTTGTCAGCATCGCCATATATGAACCATGACGGAATTACTTTCCACGCCGCTTTCTCGGCTTGCTCCGCCAACGCTGCATCCGTGATCGGTCGTTGTGCGACAGCCATAAGCTTTGCTACTGCCAGAGGCACGTCAGCAGCGAATTGATCTGGGAACTTGTCCTGGTCAATGTACAGGTCCTTGGTCCCGTTTTGGAGATCAATCGGTTGCGCAAGCGTCGGAGCAAGCGTGCTTCCCGCGAATTTCGCCGACAACGCCGCTGCAGATTCCCCGGGCTCCGGTGCGAACGCCGCGACAAACACCAACGCCTGAACATTTTTAGCGTCGGCAGCGGCCACGCTGATGACCGATCCTCCGTAAGAATGACCGACCAGTACTACCCGGGTTTTCAACTCTCCCAAGACCCTCGCGACATAGTCTCCGTCTGACTGCACGCCCCTTAGCGGATTTGCGACTGCAACGACTGGGTAGCCATCTTTTTCTAGCCGCGATACAACTTGGTTCCAGCTAGTGGAATCTGCGAACGCTCCGTGCACCAGTACAATGGTGGGCTTTAGTGATTCGGCGAAGACGGGAATAATTGAAACCGCATACAACAGTGCGGCTGCGGCAAACTGCGCAGGTTTACGCATTGAACTTCCTTCTCGATAATAGGCTAGACTAGATTGGTGCGGAAACGACAGAGCCGCGGCAAGCGGTTCGGGTCTCACTGCGAGACTGAATAAAGCGAAACCAACTGACAACCCAAACAAAGGTATGGACTGACCAGGTGGTTGGATGTCGAGAAAATGCGTAATGACCTCGCAGATGCCACAATCCTCCAACCATGAAAATCGGTAAGCGCCCCGAGCAGGTTGACGGAATCAACCAAGATGGGGACTTAATTCGTACTGCTTTAGCGACACCGGCCCCGGTGTTGACTCCCACTCGAAGGTCTTCGAGCCGTTCTTCACAACAAAGGATCAAGGCATGGGGATGGGGCTCGCGATCTGCCGCTCCATTATCATTTCTCACGGCGGCGAACTATGGGTCGAGAAGAACGAGCCTCATGGAGCGATATTTTGTCATTACGCTGCCGATTGCGGCTTCCGTTTGCGATGGTCCAGTCCTAGCTTGACATCGACGTCGAGGATCACAGCTATAGCTTTGGACGATTTATTTCGACCGTTGCGGCGTCAGGGATGCACGTGTAAAATTAACATGGTCCCCATCAATTTGACACCGGCAGCTAACTCGTACGTTAGACCGCAATATCGCCAGTTAGCGAGATCAGCCTGCGGTCCAGATTGACTACCCCCTCGCGTTTCCCGGAGTTGGGTTGGCGGCGGGCGCTTTCCAACCAAAGACTACTTTTGCTCGGCTGCAATTCTTCACACCCATTCACCGACCTAATCCCCCAACCCGGGCTTTCACTCCATGCCTCAAACGGTCAAATCAGCGACATTCCTCCGTCGACATGAAGCTCGATGCCGTTCACGAACGTGCCTGCCGATGTGAGAAACAACGCGGCCTCCGCAAGTTCCTCGGGTCGGCCGAGGCGTCCTGCTGGAATTAAGTTCGCCATGTGCTGCTCTAGGCCCGGCCGATCCGCCTCACTGATCCCAAGCTTACCGAGGATCTCGGTTTCCACTGGCCCAGGGCTCAAAATGTTCACGCGGATGCGCCGTTCCCTAAATTCGATCGCCCAGTTTCTTGCGAATGCTGCCATGGCCGCTTTTGTGCCGGCATAAAGGGTATGACTGGGTAGGACCTTCGTGGCCGCAAGAGAGCTAGTGACGATGATGGATCCTCCATCCCGAATAAGCGGTCCCACAGATTGAACGCCAAAGAATACGCCCCGTGCGTTAACGCTGAAATGTGCGTCATACTCTTCTTCACTGACTTCAGCGGAGGGCGCGAGATTGATAATCCCTGCGTTGGCCATGTAGACATCAATCTTTCCAAATCGCTCACTCAGCTCGTTTGCGAGCCGACGGTGAAAACCTATGTCTGCAACGTCCCCGACAACACTGCTGGCTCCGTATCCAATTTCGTGTACGGCATCGTCAAGAACGCTCTGCCGCCGACCCGTTATGACGACCTCGGCACCTTCCTTTGCAAAACGGATTGCCGTTGCCTTGCCAATTCCGCTGTTGCCACCCGTTATGACGGCAACCTTTCCTTTCATCGAGTTCATTTCAAAGTCTCCTTTTGAATGACACGACATTTAGATCCGCTAGCAGGCGCGGATTAGCTCCGGGTTAGGCACAAGTCGTGTTCCGGAAACTGCAGAATACGGATTCCCTCGGATGCGTGCGCATTCGACGGGGCCACACGGCTCATTCGACAAAGCCCTAGAGCGAATGCCTCGCCCAAATTGGTTGGCGTTGCTATCCTCGGTAGTGGAAGGTGCGGTCGCAAAATGGCAGCAATCGAGCTGCGGGTGCGATCTCTTCATAGGTTCGCGAAACAGGACCGCCTTCATTCCGTGCGTCCGCCTTGGGATTATTCCTCACCAGTCCCACCCTCATAGCTATGCACTCTTTTCACTTGAGACCATAAAACAAAAGTCATCCAGATACTCTATCGAGCTCACTGTGCACCCGCTCTCGGCTATATGGTTGCAGTTGCAACACAACGGTAGGATGCGCGTTTTTGGCAAGCCTGAAGCAAGGCCTTCGCGCCAGTTTTCTCCATATTCCGCAGTTCAACAGGGGGCTTACGAAGACCATGCGAGTAGTAGGGACTGACATTTCCGCATACATCACGCTTTCACTCAAAACGAAGAAAGCGCCGTCTATCGCCGACGAGAAAATCCAGACCATGACCAACACCGGCCCAAAAGCGCCAGCGGTACGTACCGACCAAGAACTCGTCGCCGATTTCCATTCCCGAATGGCAAAGCAGGCCCTAGATTGGGCAGATACCAACAAGGACGGTGCGGTGACAAAGGCTGAGTACATGGCCGGCCAGGCAAGGCTTTCTGCGCTCAATGGAAAGCCAAATGACCAGGCTGCGAACGAGAGGAGATGGACGATGCTCGACCCGACAGGTAAGGGGTCCCTATCAGAGACGGAGATACGCGGAAGCCTGGAAAAAATCTTTCCTGTGACAGTCGGCCACCTGACCGCCGACTACGCGGAGCGCCTAAGAAATCCTCAAAAATAGCAGCCAACGCTGAATACTGAGCGTCGCGGCGCGCGGACAATCTTAGTTGGTCGTGACCGAACTAAAGCAAGATGAGGTCGGACGACAACCAATTTCGGACGCCGCCGCCGCTGAGCGACAAAGACCTTGACACGATCGGAGAAAAGTCGGGAACAGTTGAACACTGTATCATTCAATTCTCGTCGTGCGTCACGTCATAGTTTGCAGAAGCGACTGGTGGCAAGGGGTTTGCATATGGTAGGGTCACGCAGCCTTGCACTTCGGTATCGGCAACGAAAACACGAAGCGAGCGCCCGCAGGATCATTCGGCTCTGCCCACAATTTCCCCCCATGCGCCTCAATGATCGAACGGGATATTGCCAGCCCCATGCCCATGCCTTTTTGCTTGGTCGTAAAGAAGGGTTCGAATATTCGCTCAGGAAACTCCACGCCAATGCCCCGGTCGGCAACTGACGTGAAAACATGTTCATTGACACGATAAACCCGAATTTGCAGAAGCCTAGGAATATGGACGGATGACATTGCATCCAAGCCATTACGCACAAGGTTCATGAGAACCTGTTGGATCTGGACACGGTCGAAAGGAATTACCTCCAAATCGCCTTCGACGTCGATTTCCAGCGTCGTGCTAAACCTCGACGTTTCCGCGGCGACGAAATCACGTACTTCCGCGATAACCCCATCCAATGACGTAGTGTCGCGCACGTCCACCGATTGCTGGAACAGGGCACGGATTTTTCTCACAACTTCAGCGGCAGATTCAGCGCTTTGTATTATGCGTTCGGCCGACTTTATGGCCCGAGGCAGATTTGGCGTTTCGCCCTCTAACCAACGAAGGCAGGCATTTGTTGAGTTAATTACAGCTGACAACGGTTGATTGACCTCATGCGCAATTGACGCGGAGAGTTCTGCGAGACTTGCAGCCTGGCTCGCGCGGGCAAGCGCCTCCTGTGCCAATCGCAGATTTTCTTCAAATTTGACCTCGGCGTCGACGTCGAGGCAGATGACGTTCCATTGCACTATGTTGCCATGGTCGTCGCGCATCGGAGCCGCCCGGGTTTCAACCCATCTGTACTGTCCGTCGAAGCGGCGAAGTCGATGCCTTCTGGCATATGGCTCGCCAGTCGCAAGGCAATGTGCGTAATGTTCCTTGACACCCACCACATCATCGGGATGTACACCTGCGTCCAGAGTGGCATCCAGTCGCGATTTCGGCGACCCGTCGAGTTCTTCGAGTTGGTAGCCCAAGAATTCCCGAAGTTGTTGACCTCGGAAGATAGGCTCCCCGTTTGGCGCAGCGCAATCGATCATTGCAGGCAGCGTCTCGACCAATTGCCATACGAGACGCTCCCTCTCCTTGAGAGCTTCTTCGGCTTTTACCTGGTCTTCAATGTCGTAGAGAACTCCATACCATTGCCTGGTTTCGCCGCGCTCATCAAGGAACGGCTCCGATCGACCCTCGACCCAACGGAAGGCCCCATCCGCACGTCGCATACGATACCTCATAGCGAATGGTTCGCCCGTGCGGCGGCATTCCGAAAGGCGATCTCGAACAGCGGACACGTCGTCTGGATGGACCAGTTTCTGATATGCAACCTCCCGGCGGGACCCTCGGTGTTCATCATATTCATTGACCTCGAGACCGACATAGTCCCTCAGGCGCCTATTTACGGCGATGGGGTCTCCATCCGGATTCGAGCACCATATATTGGCAGGGACTACGTCCACGAGTCGTCGCAATTGCGTTTCGCTCTCGCGAAGAGCCTCAACTGCGCGAACTTCATCGTCGATATCTATTGAAACGATGACCCACTGAGCTAGCGTCCCGGAAACATCCAGAATTGGTTCTCCTCGAACGTCGAGCCACCGATAGACGTCATCCGCCCGACGGAACCGATAACGTGTGGAGAATGGAACGCCTTTTGAGAGCGACGTCACCGCCTCTTGGAACACACCGGTGTCCAGTGGATGGACGTAGGAATCGATTATCGTTGCTAAGCGAGATCCACCAATGGTCTGCACTTGTTCCAGACCTTCCAGGCCACAAAAATCCAGCAGACGGCGGTTGAAGTATATCGGTTCTCCGTCTTGCGAAACGCGCCTGATCTGAACAGGCAGGATATCAACGAGTTTTGAAAGCTCCCGCAGTGCGAGATTACTCTCTCTGAATTGGTGCTTTGATCTGCGAACGCACACCAGCAGAAATGCCACCAGCACGGCCAAGAAAGTTGATGTAGCAACTAAAAATTGGATTAGCATGGTAGTTGGACCTCGCTCGTCGCGGCTACTTGAAACTCGCGCCTACGCGGCTGCAAGCCATTGTGATTTGGGAGTCCGCCGAGGTTGAGGCGACCGCTCAATCTTGATGATGAAGCGCCAACCGGTCGCCGGCCGCGGCGTATGCTGCCGGCGCGTGTGTATTTGGGTTTCAGTGCAGTCATTATCGCTGCGCTTACACTTATCGTTGAATTCTGCATCTTTAACGCGTCGCGTGCATTTGGGAAATGACGGCGACATAGACCTTTTGGTTAGCTTGCGAGCAAGACGAGTTGCTGTTGCTGTGTGCACTCGCGGATCGATCCAGGCGGAGCTGCGAGCCGATCACTCCGAATTTCAGTTGGCCCACCGAAAGCAATATCTCGCTGAAAGCAAGTTTGCAGATTTGGACGCTGCGTCCGAACATCCCGACTTTTGGCGACCTTGCTCAACTCCTAACTATCCCTCGGGGGACTGGACCTCGTTCAAGGGATATCGCATATGATGAAGACATGGTTGGTTACGGGCTGCGGCGGTGGATTAGGGCGAGCGTTGGCAGAGCTGGTCCTGGAGCGCGGCGACAGGCTGATGGCGACATCGAGGGACGTCTCCAAACTGCAAGAGCTGAAAACACGGTTTGGCGACCAGATTGAAGTGTTCCAACTCGACGTATCGTCGGCAAAATGGTGCCAAGCTGCCATCGATCAAACGGTAGAGGTGTTCGGCGCGCTTGACGTCCTTGTCAACAACTCGGGCTACGCCAACGTCGGGCCCTTCGAGCAGATATCGCCGGACGATTTCAAGGACGAAATCGAGACGAACTTCTTTGGTGTCGTAAACACCACCCGTGCGGCGCTGCCCCTGATGAGGAGCCAGCGGTCGGGTCATATCATTAACATATCCTCCTCGGCGGGCCGAGTAGCAGCAGCAGGCACTGTCGCCTATTGCGCGGCGAAATTCGCCGTAAGCGGCTTCTCAGAGGCTCTCGCTAAAGAGGTGGGAGCGTTAGGCATCAAGGTGGTCTCACTCGAGCCGGGAAGCCTGCGAACAAACTGGACGTTAGCGGCGTTGGCGACAACCCCTACCTTGGAACCTGACTATCAAGTTATCCTCGGTCCCAACGTAGAATTTGGGAAGACCATCGTAGGTCGTGAACCCGGTGACCCAAAGAAATGCGCTTCGGTTATTTTCGACCTCTCGCGGAGGGCTTCCCTGCCACATCACTTGATCCTGGGAAGTGACGCTGTGAACCGCATCGAGGCTGGAGAATCCGCGAGATCGTTGGACGCCGACAAATGGCGTATCGTCAGCGAGTCGATCGATTTCCGCGATTGAAGAGCGAGTGGGGTCGCGCTGTTGAAGGCCGACCGCCCCCCCGTCCTTCTTAGGATTTCTGCCACGATCACTTGGGGTCGATCCGGCACTGGCCTTGACGACCTTCGCACCCCACGGGGCAATGGTCGGCTACTCCTTGCAGACCCCATCAGCCTCGGTCACAGGTACTGCCAGTAAAAGCCATCACCACTTCGGTCAGGCCATGAGTGCCGAAAAAGGGCCGCCTTCGGCGGGAAGACGGCCCTACAGGGCGGATATGGCATCCGCTTCCTCGGTCGAGGGGAGAGAAACCGAGGCCGCTGTCAAGTCGGTATCGCTGGGAGGAGAAGCGCGATGTCGACAGGCAGACAGTAGGTGGTTGCCCCGTTCTTGGGAACTATACGTTAGTTTGCTCTAATGCACCTTTGGACATACCGTTCCAGACAGATCGAGGCATTCGCTTCTTGGCAAGCAGTGTTTGTCGCGAATCCCGACGCGCCGTTTGAAGTTGCGGCATCGGACCATGGGCTAAGTGACGTCAACAGCGCCAGCATCGTCAAAACCATATCGGTTGAGGCGCAGTTTGCTTGAACCATCAACTGATTTGTCCCGAATGGACCAAAGCATAGGATCCTCAGCGGGCGTTCCAATACCACTGACTTGTTGAGGCACGAATCCACAACGATCTATAAAGCAGGGGTGACACCCGACGGCTTGATAGGTGCGACGCTTGATGCTTGAGCGTCAGATAGCGGGAGGGAGGAACTCTACTAGAGCTTTCGTAACTGCTGCTGGCTGTTCCTCAGGAATCCAGTGTCCAGAGCCGTCAACGACGATACCCCGAACGTTGTCCGCGACATGGCGAATATGGCTCTCATAGATCGAACCCATTCCTCCGGTGCCGCTTATCGCGAGAACCGGCATCTGTAGCTTCCTTTTGGCAAACGACTTGTTGGACACCACGTCGCTGGGAAACGCTCGATAATATTCAAAGCCAGCGCGTAGCGCCCCGGGTTGCGCATACGAGCGACCGTAGACCTCGTCGGCCTCGTTATCGAACGCACGGGTATTCACTCCCTCAGCATTGTGGAACCATTTCAGGTATTCGCGTTCGCGCCCGACGATAAGCATCTCAGGGACATCGCGGACGGAGTGAAACCTGAAATGCCAGGTTCGAGCTCCCTGAACGAGCTCCTCCCACGGCTCTATACCTGGTAGCGGAACGTCTAGAATTGCAAGCGTCTCGACATCTTTTGGATGCTGGGCGGCGTAGGCATAGACGACCATCCCCCCCATGTCGTGTCCCACCAAGTTAACCGATGGACCAAGCCCGAGACTACTTATCAATTTGCGGACATCTTCGGCGATCGAAGCCTTCTCATATCCCGCTGCGGGTTTGGCGGTATCACCCAGGCCACGGAGGTCCGGGGCCAGAACAGTATATCCGCGGGCAACTAGTTGCGGCATCACATAACGCCACATGTATGATGTGGTACCCCATCCATGCAGCAACACGACCGTTTGGGGTCCGCCACGAGCGAGCAAGTAGTGGTAGGACACGCCTTCGACATCAGATTTTCCATCCACAATTCGAAGCGATGCATCCGGCAAATGCGCGACAGTCGTGTCGCTGGCGAAGGACGTTACCGGGGTGCCGATCTCAACCAAAAGTAATCCAAGCGCCATGGCCGCGACAGTATTAAAACGCATGCTTATCTCCAAGTATGTAAGAAATCGACGGTGGGAACAGTGTCAAAGACGGTCGGCTAATAGTCTGTCTGCTTTTCCATTTCACACACCGTTGCCTCACGTTGAATTACTGCGGCTGCACAGGCACGAACCAACTGATGCGCTATTGTTTCGCTTTTGCCATTGTCTGGTTCCCTTGCATTGCGGCAGACGATACGCGGACCCGATGGCCTACTTTGAGCAGCATAGCGACAACCTCTCCGCGGCTACGGCCGCGAGAGCAAGCCTCATAGCATTGAGTTCGCATCTTATGTTGTTCGCTATGCAGTGGACTGACCGAGATGCAATCAGCTCTCGAATGGAGCGTCCATCACGAAGTCGACGGATGACGGTACCACGTATCCTTCGACATATCTCATGCCGAAGTCGCGTAGGAAGTTGTCATAGGTAGTTTCCGGAGCTGCCTCAACCATGTGGCAGAAGCATCGTGTCATTTTTGCCTTCAGTCCCAATCTTGGGAAGGCATCAGTGATCGCTTTTCTCTCGACTGCTGCTATCTGGGTGTGTCCTAGGCCGACGACGTCCAAGCAGACGCCGGCTGTGCAGAGAGCGACTTCGGCTTCCTTGTAGAGGCCGATGGATGGCGTCGAATTCAACGCCACGCTGTCCCAGATCAATTGCGCGCGTCGACCGTCAAGCCCGGAATTCAATGCGAACGTTCTGGCAATATCCGCGCCCTCGACTTCGAAACGGCGCGGACCGCGAAATGACGTACTCAAAGTCACATCGTGTAGCAACGTGCCGAGCGCAACAACCTCGCCATCGTGCTCGACATTTCGAATTCTCGCCAAACTCGCGGCAAACAACCATGACCGAACAACATGATTGTACAAATATGGCTCGTAGACCTGCTTCGCGTAAAGAAGCGCATTCCGAACAATTTCGGTATCGGGCACAACTACGCCGGCCAGTATGCGTCTGTCGTCATCGTCCATTTTGTTCTCCAACAAATGGCAAGAGCGAAGCTCTTACAGCTGGTCAAATCACTTAGATCAAAATGAACGGAGCCGTCACTATACCTTGTGGCTAGTCGTACCTTAAAAGAAGGCTACACCTACGTTTGGGGAGCCGCGAGCCAGTCGTGAGTAAAAGGCGTTACGGGGTCAACAGGTCCTCACGAGATATTCAGTTTGGAAGGCTTTTGTTGCGTCGCGTCAGAATGAAGATGAGGCATGCTTTGCAACACACAGCTAAGTGGGGATTGCAGGACCATGCAAGTTTGCGACGACGGAAACCGCTACGGCGCTGTAACGAGAATACTACATTGGACAATGGCAGCCTTGTTCGCTTGGCAATTTGCGGGGACCGCACTACACTTTTTTGCCGACGACACACCTGTCGCTGACTTCTTCTGGAGCGTCCACCGGGACATTGGCTTCCTTCTGTTCGTAACGGTACTCGTCAGAGGCGCTTGGGGCCTGTTTAGTCTTCATCGTCGACCAAGGCATGACGGCATTCTACGCATCTCCTTGTCCGGACGGGACACTTCACCCTATACGGGTTCATGATCCTGATTCCAGCCATAGCATTGATCCGCCAGATCGGCGCCGGACGGGCATTCTCACCCTTTAGCATTCCACTAACCGAGGGTGGCGGCGAACGGGTCGCGTGGATGGTTAGCCTTGGGAGCCTTTTACACAGCAACACTGGATGGGCGCTTTTGGCTCTGGTCGCCGGACATATCGCGATGGCCGCTGTGCATCACGCTGTCTGGAAAGACCAGGCTCTTTCCAGGATGAAAGGACGCAACAACCGGATACACATGTCAGATCTACAGCCAGCCGAGTAACGTTGGCCCGCCCGCACCGATTGACAACATAGAACTAGCCATGCACACACATCGCGCGGTCGATCCCGAGTACGAAGATCACGCAGGCTGATCGCCGCCCTTTAGAACGCCTCGTGCTGCGGCCACGAGTGGCCTTAAATGGTGAAGCTCGTGAACGCCTTGCTGATAGAGCTCGATAATAATCGCGGCCACCCGATCGGCTTCCTCGGAAGGCAAAGCAACTCCGTTAAGAGTGCAGAATTCTTCAAGAATTAAATGACATCTTGCCAAGTCTTCGGATGTCAGCGGCTCGTCATGCCGGTGATATCTCTTGCTCATTTCTTGCCTCCTCCTTCCTGTGGTGACGGGGTCCGCAGGTTGAGATGGTTTCGGTCCATTGACCGTTCAAGAGGAAACGACGAGTAATTGTACTTGAAAGCACGGATAAGCGTCGGGCGCGTTCATTGTAGAGGTGAATGTCATAATCCCCCTCCCGGCATCCGAGCCGGCAACAAGGTCCAGCCTCCATAGCAGCAGGGCCTTATTTTCGACGGGAATTATCTCACGCAAGGAAGACGCGCTCTGAAAGCGTTCAATGCCCCTAAATTCGGAAGACCCC
The DNA here is from genome assembly GCA_900466605.1 of Hyphomicrobiales bacterium. GTDB lineage: Bacteria > Pseudomonadota > Alphaproteobacteria > Rhizobiales > Rhizobiaceae > Rhizobium. Next base: position 121,408 of record UBMU01000014.1, on the reverse strand, counting down.
ACCTGCGTGTCAAACGAGTAAGCCGATAAATCTGAATTCCGCTGGGCTGGAGTTAGATGGAATTGTTCGCGCACATAACGGACGCCGTTGAGCACCAGTGGTCAGCCTGTTTCACAAATACGCACATCGCCACCTAGTGAACCCCATTTGACGACGGTACAAAAGTTACATCTTGAGTCCGAGACCACGGGTAAGCGATCGCTTCAACTCCAACTGCTGAGTGAGTTCAGCAAGGTAGCTACGATTGGCGAGTCGAACAACCTCTCGAATGCGGTCCAATTGGCCAGCATGCTCGCCATAGACGCGTTTCAGTTGCTCGGGAAGATTTGAAGAATTAGCAGGGCCAAACCGTTTCTCGACGGCACGCGTAATGTCCTTCGCCTCGTCTAGCGCCTGACGGCCTTCCGGCATAGTCGTTAATTGGTCAACGAATGCACTTCGCTCGGCAAACGGAAGCCTGCTAAGGTGCTCAAGGATCGCCTCGCTGCGTTTGCTGAAGCCGCGAATTTCGACAATGTCTTCCCTCTCGCGCTTCCAGATTTCAGATTGCTGTTCTGCGGCTAAACGGCGTTGCCAGTTATTTGCGCAGCGGTCGACGTGAGACGCCAATGAACCTGCGAGATAAAGCGCCTGTCGGCGCTCAGAATTGCGGCCAAATATCCCGACACTTCCTACAAGGGCACCCATCCTCTCGGGAGAAGCCCTGAGTTGTGTGGACAGTTTCGCCGGATCCGCAGTCGAGTCCACTATATGACTGCGTAAGCTGTCGGTCACCGCGTCGGGATTTAAAAAGACGCGCGACGCGAGCGACTTGACGAATTCCCAATCGCTTTCGATTGCCTGCAACGCGCGAGTGCGCGCCACCACTTCGACGCTCGCTTCATATTTGGCAACTGCGGGAATGAGTATAGGACGTGGATCTTTGTTATGTTGAGTGAAAAGAGGGCTGTTGCTTGGCGCCTCAAGGGTGGGGTTGGCCTGAACATGTTCCTTCAGCTCGGCGACTGGATCAGGTTGGGTAACGGATCCCTTGTTAACAGTCGCGCCCGCCGAAAGCTCCAATCCAAGATCGGCTCGATGCAGATCCAGGCCACGCCGGCTTGCAAAGCCGCGCGTATAGTCGAGCGTGGTTTCTTTTGCTCCCGATCGACTGAGGATTTGCCTCATGGACTGTATGGATTTGAACTCGTCCAGACCGGCGTAGAGCCGTACCTCGTCTTGGTGACGGGTCATCGCGACGTAGGTCAGATGTCGATCCATCGACGTTGACGCCAAGACAAAACTTCGATCAACCGTAGAACCCTGTGTCTTGTGAATAGTGGTGGCGTAGCCGTGGTCGAAAGCCTGATAGCTCTTCACAGGTATGGCGATCGCGGGTTGCCCATCGGAACTGCGCGCCTTGGTGTCAAGCCGAACCTTGATTACGTCCGGTTCGACGGAGACAACTTCACCAAGCATCCCGTTCTTGACGTTAAGGTCGCGATCATTCTGCAGGAAAACGACGCGGTCGCCGCGGGCAAAGGCGCGTTTTCCGTCGTTCGTCTGATAGGTGATCTCCTGGCCCAGGTCAGTCGACCCATCCAACCCCTTCGCCAGTACGCCGCGCTCCTGCAAGGCGGTGCGAACTCCGGCATTGATGGCGTGAACATCCTTACGTCTGTGCGACATCGCAATGCGCGTGCCGCCTGGGTTGCTTTCCCGGTCCATGATGTAATCGGCGATGATCGCTTCTAGAGCCTCACACCGATTGGTCTTGAGACGGATGTGTCCATGCGCCTCGTAGGCCGACAGCCCCGCTTTGGTTTGATGAGATGCAAAGTCGATTGACGCCTGCTTCTGCCAATTCGCTCTCTGGCGGCGGACTTCGGACAACTGTGCATATCCGATTGCCTCCGCGATGGCCCGAAACGGCGCACCTGCCCCGATCGCCTGCAACTGCTCATGGTCACCCACAAGAACGAGCTTGGCTCCAGCCTGTCTCACCTCCTCGACGAAGCGCGCAAGCTGTCGGCTTCCAACCATTCCGGCCTCGTCGATCACGAATATGTCGCTGGCTGTGAGGCGACTGCGATCGGACCGCCAACCATATTCCCATGAGGCAAGGGTGCGGCTAGCGATCCCGGACGATGCCTCCAGACCCTCAGCTGCCTTGCCAGATAGAGTGGCGCCATGAACACGATAACCCTGAGCCACCCAAGACTGTCGTGCAGCTGACAGCATCGTGCTCTTGCCAGCGCCTGCAAAGCCGACCACCAGTGCTATCTGATTAGCTCCAGTGACATGCTCTATCGCGTACCGTTGTTGACCAGACAGGCCCTGCCCCTCTGATGAACTATTTCCCTTGATCATTTTGTGCTGATCTTCGAGCGCGGCTTCGACATGACGCCTCAGGACCGCATGGTTGTCCCGGGCTTTCATGGCAACGACGTCCCTTGCAATCGCAGCCTCGATGTTGATCATTTCTGCAGTTGAGTAGCGTGCTTCGCCAGTGCGCGCCTTAGCCCCAAACTTTTCCGGTTGGAGTTCCACGAGCGCCTTCGATGTCATGACTGCCGCGAACGCGTTTTGAAACGTCTGAGGATCGTCGTTGATATATCGGTGCAGACACCGGGCTATGTCATAGCGGTCGAAGACACTCTTTTCGTTTGTTATCAGTGCCAGTATCTGTTCGGGTTGCCTCTTGATCAGGTCAGCATTGCGATTGGCGGCGGTTGGATCAATTCGTGTGCGAGAGATCTCCCTGCCCTGCCGATTGATCTGTGTTGCATGCACGCCAACATGTTCGGTTGGCTCGATACTCAAACCTGCTTCCCGGTGCGAGCGGTGGTCGATACGGATATCGAGGCCTGCCATAGCAAGATGCCGATTGGCGAAATGCTCCCACGCTTGCCTCAGGTCCTTAAGCTGCAACTGTGATGTCGGCATGTGGTTTGCGAGAAGCCATCGGTTCTCCCTCTCGATCACCGTCTTTTCACCGAGACCGCGTTCCGTCACTTTTCGTGTGGTCATCATCAAATGCGCATGGCAATTTCGAGTATCGCTCTCGCCATGCGGCCGATGGATGGCGACATCGACCGCCGCACCGTAGCGATCGGCGAGATCCTGAGCAAAGGCACGGGTCAGTGCGAGGCGCTGACCCGAAGAAAGCTCGTGCGGAAGCGCGACTTCGAACTCACGGGCAATACGAGCGTCTTTTCGCCTTTCCACCCGTTCTGCTGCGTTCCACAGGTCGGAACGCACAGTAGCCCACTTCGCGCGCATTATGGTCGGCAATACAATTTCGGCATGCTCGACCCCCTGCTTGTTGGTGAAATCATGGGTTAGCCCATCGCGCTCGTTCGTAAGGCGTTCGGCGGCCCGATAGGCGGCGGAGGCGACGGCACTTCGGCCGCTTCTGCGCGCGATCGGTTTCATGCTGAAATGATAGATGGCCAATCCCTACCCTTCCTGCACTTGGGCTGCCGCTTTGATTGCTCAAAAGCAGAACTACGCCGCCGTTCCCTTGTCGCCGCGCCTGTCTTCGCGACCAGATGAACAATGCATATCCACGCCCAATTATTATCGCGTAGAAGGCTGTGACTTCTACCCACAGATCTGCGACCGGGCGAGCGCACCGATTGCGCTGTCATCACCGAGCACGCAACGCCAGCAAATGAGACTGTCAGCGGTGCTCGTACGGCGCAATTGGTGGACGTCCAAGGTCGAGTCGAAGCCGCAGGATTTCTCACTTGGATGGAGGACGGGATTTCGCCTCCCTCTACGGTGGGCATTTTCCCGAGCGGTCGAGACAGCACCCACTGCCGAAGCCGCTCACTACGTCGGCAGATCTCGCCTGTTTGTGGCTCGATGACCCAAGTTTGGTGGTGGTACCCACCACCATATTATTTCAGAAATAGCAATGAAGTCTGAATTATTGATGCAATTGTTATTGCTAGGTTTTAGCGGCAAAAGTCCCCCATCAGACAACGCAACGTGCCTGAGGGCAAAGACAGAGATCAAGAACGATGAGCGAGCCCCACCTTTCCCTTCTTTCCCTTACACGGCGCAGCACCCTGTTCTATGGAGTTGCTGCGGCCGCTACGCTGGCAATCCCAACCTCTTTCACCCCTGCAGCCAAAGCTGAAACCACCAAGTACCCAACTGAAGGAACCACGACTATGAGCTACGTTGCCACCAAGGACGGTGTTGAAATCTTCTACAAGGACTGGGGTCCGAAGGATGCTCAGCCGATCGTGTTCCATCACGGGTGGCCACTCTCGTCGGACGACTGGGACGCGCAGATGCTGTTTTTCCTTTCGAAGGGCTATCGCGTTGTCGCCCATGACCGGCGCGGCCACGGCCGCTCGACCCAGGTTGCAGATGGTCACGACATGGACCACTACGCCGCTGACGCCTTTGCCGTCGTCGAGGCGCTCGACTTGAAGAATGCCGTCCATATAGGTCACTCGACCGGTGGCGGCGAAGTCGCCCGCTATGTCGCCAAGCACGGACAACCGGCAGGTCGTGTCGCGAAGGCGGTCCTGGTCTCTGCGGTTCCACCCCTTATGCTGAAGACCGATAGCAATCCTGATGGCCTGCCGATAGAAGTGTTCGACGGCTTCCGTGCCGCCCTTGCCGCCAATCGTGCGCAATTCTTCCGTGACGTACCGGCGGGCCCGTTCTACGGCTTCAATCGCGAAGGAGCCAAGGTGCAGGAAGGCGTGATCCAGAACTGGTGGCGTCAGGGCATGATGGGTGGGGCCAAGGCTCACTATGACGGTATCAAGGCCTTTTCTGAAACCGACCAGACGGAAGACTTGAAGGCGATCACTGTGCCTACGCTCGTTCTGCACGGCGAGGATGACCAGATCGTCCCGATTGCCGACTCCGCTCTTAAGGCGGCCAAGCTTTTGAAGAACGGTACGTTGAAGACCTATCCCGGATTTTCGCACGGTATGCTGACCGTGAATGCCGACGTGCTCAACGCCGACTTGTTGACCTTCGTCCAAGGCTGAAGGATCGCTCCAAATCAGGTGCCCGTAGTGTGCGGGCACCTGTCTAGGATGTCTCGCCCCGACACCCTTTGATGTCTTCAGGGAAAGGAACTTCTCCTCTGCGTGCTTCACGTTGAAAGCTCTGAACCGGCAAGGCATGTTACGCGGATCTGTGGATCAAGCGTTGCCCCCTTTGCGGTGCCCGCCTATTCTGGAGAATTCTCCATCCTCGAAGACTTAAAGAACGAGGTCGACATGTATCTTGATGAACTTGACCGATCCGCATGGGTGCAGCTTGGGTCAGCTGCGACCGACAAGCGGTCCGGGCTTAGGTACGTGAGCCTATGTTCTGTGGACACGGCCGGCCATCCCCAGGCGAGGCTGGTCGTCTTGCGTCGAGTGGAAACTGCGGCCCGGACAATCGAGTTTCACACAGATACTCGAAGCCCCAAATGGCGCGAATTTGCGGCTTATCCATTTGCAACGGTTCTGGGGTTCAGCGCAGAAGTCCAGTTGCAGTTGCGCCTTCAGGGGCGCGTCCGGCTGCACGGCCCAGGTAGCATGCTGGCAACCAAGGCCTGGCAAAATCTCCCTCATTGGACACGCGTTACCTACAGGGGTGGGCCTCCCGGAGAAGAAACGGATTGCGAGACCCCAGAGGAACTTTCAACGTGCGCTCTGGGCGATGATGGTGAGGGACAATCCGTTTTCGGTTTGTTGGTCTTCAAAGCTTATCATCTGGACTGCTTTCAATTGGGACGACCCGCTAATAAACGCTCTCTCTTTGCGTATGACGAAGCGGGCACGCTTGTTAGCGGACGGTGGGTCAATCCTTAGGGGCCGAGCCTCCCCACAGCCACAGCCCGGACGTGGCCTGCTTTCAACGAAGAGTTTCGAGCAACAAGCTACGACGAACGTTTTTCTGCGGGCCTGCGCTCCGCGGCCCCCGGGCCTTTGCGTTGTGGTCACCAGCGCCGTTCCGCTAGCGTCAATTCTCTCCACTCGGTCACTTAACCAGACAGCCGATTCAGAAGGACTGTTCAAAGTTTGAGTTGACCGTTTTCAATGGCGAGGCGACACTTGCGGCCTAAAGCAGGGCAGGAGGAAAAATGATGGACAAACCAGACCGCTGGCGCCACATGGCAGGCGCACCGAAAGACGGCAGTCGGATCCTCGTTACGATCTACCCGTCCGAACAGGGGCCGGGAGAAGTTGATCTTGCATATTGGTCGAATGGTGACCAGTTCGGTGCGGAAGGCTGGCGCGCCTCGGATTCTTCGCCAGGTCGCATTGTTGGGTACGCCGAGCCAGAATTGAAGTGCTGGATGCCGATGCCCTCAGCCAATCTCAATCGCGCTTCGATGCCCTCACCTTGGGAGGGCGACGACGCTTTGCAACTCGACGGGTCCGGGATTTAAGAGCAAGCGCCGCCGAGGACGACTGCACCGTTTAGTTCAGGACCACTTCTTCGTCGGGTGATCAACGCACACCTGGCGGCCCGGCGGTAAGTAGGTCGATATTTACCCTGACCCCGCGATCGCCGCTTCCCGACCAGGCGGTGAGTGACAGCGGGGCCCATTCAATCGTTTACTGGATCACCGAGCCACGCACCCGCCGGCTCGCGCACCCAAAAGATCGCGTTTGAGACCACGTGGCCAGATTTTTGCGGTCCCTCCAGACCGGGACTGGGATCTTGATGGTCCTCAAACGTAAAGTGTGCGCTCGCCAAACTCCGTATTTTCATCGAAGTTTTTATCACCTATTCGCGGACGCTCGTCCGATACCCGTTGATCTTGGCTGCTTGCCTTTTCTTTTCCCGCAGCAGCCTGGATTTTCTCGAGCTGCGCCTCAAGCGAGTCGATGCCCTTCTGGATCGACTTCTTTTCTGCCTCGTCTTTCGCCTGAGAAAGCTGTTGCTTCAGCTCAGCGATTTCCGCCTGCAGTTCGTCGGGATCATTGGATGACGAACTGGTGCTGGAGCCTGAGCTCGATGTTAATGAGCTTGAATAACTTGAAGCGGCAATTGTGGTCATAGCTTTTCCTCGGTGTCATGCGCAGAGTGAAGCCAATCTGGTTACCATCCGGTTTAACAGAACCCTTTAGTACTATTTTTATTTCAGGCCGTTCGTCCCGGCTAGATTTGCCGACGTTCGCGTTACGGCTGCGTCCCGTGTTGACAGTCTCACGCCCACCCATTGGCGCAGCAGCGATTGAGGGAGATAGACGTCGATCAATACCGTGCGGTGTTTTATCACGTACCCGTTTCAGGTCGCATGCAGCCCACGGAATCGTTGCATGCGCAAGACGAAGTTTTCGGCGGCGCCGACGTCCCGAGCGACGCAATCATCGGCTGGGATCTACCTACGGTCACGACAATCGCATTGAGGTTTCTCATGTGCCGCTGGTGCATACCGGCTTCTCCTGGCGGATCGGCAAGCGCAGTGTTGTCGCCCAGATCAGCAAAGCCGCGGCGCTAAACCCTGCTCCCAGCATCGACACGCCGGACCATCCGGTTCGAGCATAAGCCATTGTCGAAGAAGTAGCGCCGACAGCACTGCCGATGGCGTAGAAAACCATATAGCCTCCAACGAGGCGGCTGCGCGCCTGCGGGTGGCGATCGAAAATGACGCTCTGACTTGTGACGTGAACAGCCTGCACGGCGAGATCAAGCAGCACAACCCCAAGCAAGAGAAGCGGCAGTGACGTAGGCAGCATGGCGATGAACGCCCACGACGCCAGCATCAACACAAGAGACAGTCCCGTAGTCCATGGGCCGTAACCGCGATCGGCGAGCCTGCCTGCTCCTGCCGCAGCAATCGCCCCCGCCATGCCGACGAGGCCGAACAGGCCTATCTGGCCATGGGAGTAGGAAAATGGCGGTACACTGAGAGGCAGGACCAACGTCGTCCAGAACGTACTGAATGCTGCGAAAATTAATAGGGCCAGAAGTCCACGGACAAGCAGTATCCTGTCACGTAGAAAAAGAATGGGGATAGAGCACAGCGTAGCGACGTAGCTGTCGTGGCGCTCTGGTGAAAGCTGGCTTGGGAGGACACGCACCAACAAGCCGACCATTCCCGCCATCAAAATGGCAGACATGAGATAGACCGCTCGCCACCCTCCAAAATCGGCTAGCAACCCGGCAGCGAAGCGGGCACTTAGAATGCCAGTTACAATCCCGCTTGTAACCATGCCGACCGCTTTACCGCGTTCAGCGAGCGTCGCTAGCGTGGCGGCGTGGGCCACAAGCACCTGCACGACGACGGCAAGCAGGCCCATCGCGGCCAGACTGGTAAACAGGATCACCTCACTCCTCGCCGAAGCAACGGCAACTAACGCAATGACCGACAAGGAACCCTGGCCGAGAATTAGCCGGCGACGATCGATCAGATCGCCGAGTGGCACCAGGAATATAAGCCCCAGAGCGTAACCAAGCTGGGTCAAAGTCACGACGAGCCCCATAGCGGGCGGTGAAATCCCGAAATCCTGCGCCATCGAATCGAGCAAGGACTGGGCGTAGTAGATATTCGCGACACTAAGACCCGCAGCGACGGCGAAGATCAGAGTGGTCATCTTCGATAGTCCGTTGCCTGGTCCGTTTTGCGTCTTGCTTTCGTCTCCGTGATGCATCGGGAGCCTCCTAATGAACATTGGTTCCATCTTGAGACCACTTGCGCGGGCAAACTTCTAGTTCTATTTTAGGACCAGATTGGACGAGCGAGGACAGAGGGTACCATGGTCAAGCGGGTGAGCCTGTGGGATGCTGGATGTCCGGTGGCGAGAGCGCTGGATGTCATTGGCGACTGGTGGTCGCTGCTTATTATCCGCGACGCCTTCGATGGGGTAACGCGCTTCGGCGAATTCCAGACCGGCCTAGGCATCGCTAAGGGGATCTTGGCAACGCGGCTGCGCGATCTGACTGTGCGAGGCATTCTGCAAACCGCGCCTGCCTCGGACGGCTCCGCTTACAAGGATTACGTCCTGACCGAGAAAGGACGAGGTCTTTTCCTGGTCATCGTTGCACTACGCCAATGGGGTGAAGATCATCTCTATCTTCCGGATGATCCGAGGTCCGCGTTGCTTGAAACCGAAACCGGCGCTCGCGTCGCGCGATTGGAGCTGCGCGCACAGGACGGGCGACCACTCAATTGGAGCGATACTCATGTGAAGAAAATCCAGCCCCTCACCAAGCCGAGAGGATAAAGGGACACATCCGTGGTGGAAAAAGACGGAGTACTGGTGACCGCGCGGGACGCGAAACCAACAGCTCCCTGCCAGTATCGGCTGAGCGCCAGCGATTTGATTTGACGCTGTGGATGTTAAACGGGATCTCGATCCCCTAGAGTGATCCGTTACCGCCAGTCAGTGGGAAAAGGGAGCACTTGTGCTCACTTGATAGCCCCCCGCCTTACCCTCGGCTTTGCAATTCGTCACGACCAATGGTGACCGGCAATCGGATTCGACATTGAATTCTACGCTCCGCCGGAGAGCCGGGCCGTGAAAGGGAACGGTCGTTGTCGCAACAACACGTCCCGACCTTTTGGATGCTCGATGCTTCATCGCCGGATCAGGAGCGCCATAACAACGCCAAACTGGATGGTCCATTGCGATTTTATATGTATCCAGAAACGAAAAAGCCTGCCGCGGGAGGAGGTGCGGCAGGCTTTTCGAAAAGAACCGAACAGCGACTGGGAGGAGGAGTGTCGCTGTTCCTACAGACGACCCTTGGGAGGAGGAGTGGATCGCCTGAACCACGAAGCTCTGCGGGAGGAGGTGCATCGCTTCGTTGAAGTTGGTTATACAGCATTCCACGATGCCAGTTAGTGGCACCGACGCAGTTCAGCTATGCATAGAATGCAATACGCTGCCCCTCGCTGCCTAAATTGAAGTCGTTCGGTGCCCGAAGGGCGATCGACCGTGGGGTGGGAAATGGCAGCGTCGGCAATCGCCAAAGTGCCGGAGATCGAATTGCTTTATTGAACGAGCCTTCGATGTTCGAAACGGACCCCCGAGCGCATTATCGACGTCCCTCCAAAGGTTTGCCGAGGCCTCAGGCTCAGCCACCCATCAGGAGCCGCTCTAAACCGACCGGATCATCCGTTGTGATCTGGTCAACCTTCAAGTCAAGCAGTCGTCTGACACCCGACAACACGGAAGGCACGGCCGATCTGATCGTATAGGCGTCAACCGTCTGCCCCGCAGCGTGAAAGGCACCAACCAGATCAAAGCCGGCTTGGTCGACGAAGTGCACCAGCCGGTGGTCAAGATAAATCATTCGCGCGCCGGGTGCAGCCTGCTGCGCACTAGCCACGAACCCTGCGAAATCGCGAGTCTCCATCAGCCGTTCAATGGCTCCGTCGTGACATGGATCAAAGCCGATTTCCATTTCCGGCACGGCCTTGGAAAGCCGATCGACAGCAGCTGGGTCACCGCCTGAAAGGATGACGCTGCCAGCGACTGGCGAAATGGCTGCTGCGAACGCGGCAATGTCGACCTCGCGAATGGTATCCGACGTCTCCTTGAGGTCGAGTTGCAGCAACGCTCTGGGATCGCGGTCGCTCTGGGTGAGGATTTGCGCGAGATCATCGAGCATCATGACCTTCTGGCCGCTCGGCCCTCCAAAGGGATCCCGCAGGAAAAGGCTGCGCAAATAAGCTGCGGATGCCTTCGAAACCGGCCCGGTACCCGTTGTCGCCAGGTCAAGAGTAGTATCATGCAGGACGGCAAAGCCATCTCCATCGAAGCGCACAAGATCGATTTCTACGCTGGCGCCAACTTCCATACCCTCGACAATACGCTCGCCGGAAAAGGAAATGTCTCCCGCAAAGCGGTGACCCCGATGCCACTTTAACCAGGTAAGGTGTCGGGCATTTTCGATCGCAATTCCGGGCCCCTTAAACATGTCCGAACACCCGATCGTTCTGCCGAGACGGGTCCGAGGTGAATTCATAAACAAGTCGATTGTCTCGGAAGACCCTGGATGCTGTGGCGCCGAGCTCAACCGGCGTGCCTCTCTTCCAGTCTGAGCTACTCGATGTCATTGCCTTTACCCTTGCTCCGTCGGAAAGGTCGACGTCAACGACCTTATGCGTACCAAAATCGATGCTACGATGAACGAACCCGCAAGGTTTGCCGGTTGCCGCGGCAAGGGAGAGCGATTCCGGGCGAACGGCGAGTACAACTTCGCCATCTGCAATCGGAACTGGGAGCGGAAAGGCTGAATGCTGACTTAGACCATTCTTCACAATCGTTCGAATAAAATTCATCGAACCGATAAAGCCGGCGACGAACTCTGTCTCGGGCTCGCGATAGATATGATCCGGCGGCCCAATCTGCTCGATATGGCCATCACGCATCACGACGATCCGGTCGGCAAGTGCAAGTGCTTCGTCTTGTCCGTGCGTGACAAAAAGAGTTGTGATGCCGAGCCTTTGCTGAATATCGCGGACCTCTTCGCGCAAGCGCTCGCGAAGATGCTGGTCCAGACTGGCGAATGGTTCGTCAAGCAGGAGGATCTTTGGCTCGAGCACGAGCGAGCGGGCAAGCGCGACACGCTGCTGCTGGCCGCCGGAAAGCTGCGTAGTCATGCGCTTGCCGTAGTCGGCAAGTCCAACAAGTGCCAATGCCTGCTCTACGCGCTCAAGGACCTCTATTTTTGGAAGTCGACGCAGTTTGAGACCAAACGCAATGTTGTCGAAAACATCCATGTGCGTCCACAGTGCATGGCTCTGGAACACCATTCCGGTCGGGCGCCTTTCCGGCGGTGTTGACGTAACGTCCTTTGCATCGATGAGGATCTTTCCCGCGGTTGGCGCTTCGAAGCCGCCGATCATTCGAAGCAATGTCGACTTGCCGGAGCCCGAGGGCCCCAGCAGACAGACCAATTCTCCGTCCTCGACATCAAGCGAAACGTCGCTAACCGCGTGAGAGAAGCCGAAGCTCTTCGAGATGCCCTTTATGGTCAACCGTGCCATCTGGATCCTTTCCTGGCGCCTTTTGCCGAAATGAACATCATGCTCCCAACCCCTTTGCGAAGGTTCCTGTGCCGACCACCCTTCGAGCAAACATGAGCGTGATGAAGGATGGAACCCACAGCATCACCGACAGGACGGCGCCGTATTGAACGACGATCTGGTTGTTGATGAAGGTGATCATCAGTACCGGCATCGTCCGAATTTCGGGGGCTCCGATCAGCCATGCCCCTTCTGTCTCGTAGAATGTCCCGACAAACGTCAGCAGGACGGCCGCCACAATCGTCGGCGCAGCTTGCGGCAATGTAATCGACCAAAAGACCCGCAACGGGGTCGCCCCGACATCGCGCGCAGCTTCCTCCATCCGACGATCGACATTCTGGAAGGCTGCGACTGGAATCCAGATCATCAGCATCAGGGTTCCGACCAATTGAATGACGACAACGCCCCAGAAGGTACTGATCAAGCCGATCTTCAGGAAGATGCCGGCAATTGCCACCAGGAGCCCAAACTTGGGGAATGCATGCGAGGCAAGGAATGACAAAAACAGGACATTCCGACCCGGAAACTTCATGCGTGCGAAGGCATAGGCGGCAGGAAGGCAAATCAACGCGGAAAGAAAGGTCACCGTTGTTGCCAGCCGCAGACTGAGGAATAGGGCTTCCCAAACATCGGTCCGCGATAATGTCAGCGACCAGTAGCGCAGTCCAAATTGTTGCGGGACCACAGAGGGGTAACGCCAGACCTCGCTGAATGCCCAGGTAGCGACAACAATGAGTGGCAGAGCAATAAATAGCGTCAGTATCAGCGCCAGAACGACGCCAATCCAATCGGCCTCCCCCCGTGCAAGCCTCATCGGTCTCATCATACGTCTCCCCTGCTACGGGCGATGGAGCGCACGTAAAAAACCCCGAATATAAGGCAGAAGCCGAATGCGATGACGGCCTGTGTCAAAGCATTGAGGGGATCATTCATGTCGGAGAACGTGCGTTGCATGAACGGGCCCATCATTTCTGGTGAGGCCGGCCCAAGGAGATAAGGAAGCGTAAACGAAGAGAATATTCCGAGGACCGTAAAAGACGTTGTGACGAGTAGCGAGTTTCCCATGCGCGGCAACATGATCGACACAAAGACGCGCAAAGGGGAAGCGCCGACGTCACGTGCGGCCTCAATCGAGCTTTTCGCGATATTGCCCAGTCCCGCCGTGAGCATCAGTACTGTGAGCGGCAGATTGTCCCACACAAGCCCAATAATCGGCCCCCAAGGTGTGAGATAAGGAGACGGCAGCTTTGGCAGACCGATGGCATTCAGCACCACGTCAACGGCGCCGTTCGGACCAATTGTGCGAATGAGGGCGTAAGAGAGAATAATTGACGGGACAAACATCGGGAAAATGGCGATCCCTTGCACATAGGCGCAAAGCGGTCCGCGAGAAAATCGAAGGTAAAGGGCGATCGGCAGCCCAACTGCCAGAAGCAACCCGCCACAAATCATTGTGGTCCATAGCGTGACCCAAAGATTGGCACGACTGTATTGATCGCTGAAGAAGAAACGGTAGGAGGCAAAAGACAGAGCCGGCATGCCGTCGGGTTGCGCGACAAACAGCGTGGTCGCGACTGCCGATAGGATTGGATAGATGATCAACCATGCCAGGAGGAGTACGGGCAGGGCAACCAGCGGAAGCCCCACCCAACCTCGATTTCCTGTCGGCGCGGAACGTCGCGCCGAGATCGGCATTGTCACTGCCCTGCGCATCACGTGCGGCTGATGCCCGGCGCGACATTGCGGTACCAACCATCGTTGATGGTGGTTTCCCAATCACCACCCGGGAAGGTCGGGATCGTCGCCGGAATTACATCGGCGTATTTCTTGCGCAGGTCATCGGAAATATAGTCCCAGGAAATACCGGGAAAGCCGCCGATTTCGGTGATGATCGCTTCTTGCATTTCCCTGGTTAACAGGAAGGCTGCAAGCGCCATTGCCGCGTCCTTGTTGGCACCATTCGAAAGAACTGTCATGCGAGAAAACCCACCGCACAGAGCGAGGTCACCGAGCTGAACGAGGCCAGTGGTCTCGGGCAGGACACCCTGCGAAATGGCCTGTAACACCTGATCCGACCAAACGGGCGTCATCGTCACCACGCCTTGTGCAAGAAGCTGGATCGACTGTGTGTTTCCAGCCGTATAGGCACCCTTCTCGTAGACAGACGGGGCAAGCTCGTTCAGAAGCGCCCAGGCTGGCGTCAATGCTCGGTTGGCGTAGTCAGCCGTGAAGTTGTCGATTGTGAACTTCTTGGGGTCACGGCCGTTGACTTCATGAATTGCCCTGCGAACGAAATTTCCACCCGAGCCACCTTTGTCGGGACGGTTGTAGATGAACTGCCCCGGATTGGCCTTGATCCAGGTCATCAGTTGCTCCCAGCTCTTTGGCGCGTCCTTTGGATCGAGCTTGGTCTTGTCATAGGCCAATAGCACCTGTGATCCGCGATAAGGGAGGGAGTATTTGCTGTCGATTGCCAACGGATTTATGTGTTCAAGTCCGTCGATGTTCTGTCCCGTAAACTCCACCCAGAGACCAGCCTCTGCGCCAGCTGGTGGCAGGCGTGGATCGAAATGTTCAAAGATGTCAGCCTTCGGATCCGTCTGCGTTTTCAGGGCTGCCAGAGCGCGGTCTGCAATCGCGCGCAAGCCAGTGTTGTCACCGGCATCGGTAATCTTGATAGCCAGGTCCGGATGAGACTTTTCGAACGCTGGGCGGACGGTGTTGCTCCAGAAGTCGATGATGTTCGCGTCCGATCCGCTGTAGAGATCGATCGTCGTTGCGGCAGCCGATGCAATGCGTGGCAGCATCAGCATTCCTGCGGCAGCTGTGGTGGTGACAAGGAAATCGCGTCTGTTCATGGCCCTCTCCGTCGGCTCAGATCTAGAACGCCGTGCTACGCCGCAAGCGTAACAGAGTCATGACAACGGCTGCGCTCTGACCAAGATTTGCACAGCTGTGCATAATTCTCATTTTCGTTTCTCCCTGCACCTTCTGAAAGCACACGCGGCCGCCTACGCCAAACTGCCAACAAGCAGCCGGACAAGCCGGTTTGCAAATTTTCGGAAATCCCCGCGAATATTATGCCGCGGTGTCGATAGGGGAACGTCTCGTTCGTCTTCTATGAGAAGCACCTAGGAGGAACCATATGAAATTGTACTTCAGCAGAAACCCAAATCCCCGTCTCGCGGTCGCGGTTGCGCAACTTTTGGGCACTGAGGTCGAGTTTCAGTTCGCCGAACCAATGGCCCCCGGGCAATCGGAGCGTTATCGTCCCCTCAATCCAAACCTTCTCTTACCGATCCTGGAACGCTCCGGGCGTCGCACTCTTTGGGAGAGCGATGCGATTGCCTGCTGGCTGTCACGACAAGCGGGCTCTAACTTCTGGAGAACTGACGATGACGAGCCAGAAATGATCCGCTGGATCAGCTGGGCGAAAGAAAACTTCATGAAGGCATGTGACGCCGTTCATTGGGAGCGAGGCACAAAGCTGCGCTACGGTATCGGGGCTTGTGATGACGCGATGGTCGAAGAGGGTCTGAGACAGTTTCACAAAGCAGCAGTCATTCTGGAAGGAGAGCTTTCTGGCCAATCGTGGCTTCTCGGAGACGTAATATCTTTTGCCGATTTTCGGATGGCGACCTTTTTGCCATTCAACGACGCTGCGCGCCTCCCCATCGAAGAGTACCCCTCCATAAAACGTTGGTCTGATCGGCTAAACCAGATCAACGCGTGGAGGGATCCGTTCGAAAAATTGGATGCACCGCATTTGCCAGCGCTCCCATTTGACTGAGCGCAAGGCAAATGTCCGCCCGCTTGTATCCCATTGAGATCAGCTTTCAGTTCTCCATGGAGATCAATGGGCTTTGAGCGGGCAAACATCGAAAGGACGTCATCAAGCGCCGGAATCGGCTCTTGCGAACCTTTGAGATGAGCCGCCAGCCGCCCCTCCCGTGACATCGCTCTTGCCGTACCTTTCGCGTCAACCGTCCGGTCGAGCGTGGCGTCGTGAATGACGACGAGCTCGCCTGCATCGGTCAGGTGCACGTCGAATTCGACGGCATCCACTGAGAGCTCCAATGTCCTTTGGAAACCCTCGATCGAGTTCTCGGGCCAAAGATTTCGCGGGCCGCGATGACCAACAATCCTTGTCATGGGGATACCTTGTCCTGAAATTGGTCGAGATCACTTCCCTCGAGCAGCGCGAAAAGTAACTGGACCGTATAGCGACGACAAATAACCGTCGCATGACATCTGCTCCCAGCCGCGAGCAAATGCTCAGAGTGCCCGTGCTACACCTACCTCAGATGACGCCTAACCGCACACCAACTGCGGACGGATCGACCCCGTATCATCAGCATTTTACTGATTTGGGCGACAATTGTGCGGCGCGCCCCTGCATCAACGTTATGTCAGCCCTACGAACTCTGCGGCGGGCTATAATGCCAACCCCAAGAGGGACGGTATTTTATTGCAAGCTAAATTATACTTTAGTAACGTCCTCCATCGAGGGGAGAAATCTATGGAACGCATTGAGCCGGAAGGCACAGAAGCAATCTCAGCTACCCAAGTTTGGAGTGTTAGCGACTTCTGCGCCCGTCATCGATTGGGCGGCGAGGAAGAAGCGAGACTGACGGCGCTGTTTGGTCAGTTTGCCACGACTTGTGAACTCGTCCACAACGTCAGGCGCAAGCCTAAGTTTAGGTGATGAGACTGTCCGGGCGGTTCCGCTAGTCTGCAGGGTCCCGGACGCCTTAAGCATTTGCCCAAGCACACTACCGATATGGTTCTCGGGCTAGCGAGGACGGCGTACTTGCGTCGGGAATAAACGGTCTGCTTGGCCACTCAGATGGCGGCACCTCTCCTGTAGTGACGTGCAGCGTGTATGCTGCGCCATAGCCCGGCCAGACCAACGCCGGGCTCCTTGTTTCCAAAAACGAAAAGGTCCGCATCAGAGGACGGACCTAATTTGACCTTTGCCTGTCGCGACCGTCGGGAGATTCCAATTGTCGAAATGACTTCCCACGAGAGCCCGTCGGCGTGGATGGACTTTCTCATCACGCTGAAGGGCCGCGGCCTACGTGAGCGGGGTCGAGGCTGAGCAGAACCTCAGGCCATAGATCGGAACAACTGCGACCTATGGGACCAAGGAGAAGCCGTCGAGCAGAGGATGGGCCGCTTGGGGTTTCCTGCTCATGCGCAGGCAGCCACCCTCGTCTCCTTGACCCTCGGATAATCATAGGCATTGACCTTTGACGTCGTATAGCCGGCACCGACCAGGGCTTCGGCGAGTTTGATTGCTGATGTGACGCCGTCGATGACAGGAACGCCCGTGACCTCACGCAACCGATCGCAAAGTGCCGACATGCCGGCGCAACCGAGAATGATGGCTTCGGCCCGATCTTCCTTTTTGGCGATCTCGATCTCACGGATCAACAACTGTTCGGCGGCAAGCGGATCTTCCTCCAGTCCGAGCACCGGCATGTTGATCGCGCGCACCCTGCGGCAATGACGCTCGGCGCCATAGTCGCTCACCAGATCCTCGATGATAGGGATCGATCGCGGCAGCGTGGTAATGATCGAGAAGCGGCGACTGATGGTCATGGCGACCTGCACAGCGGCCTGGCAGATACCTATAACCGGTCCCCGCGCCACCTCACGAGCGGCATGGAGCCCCGGATCGTCAAAGCAGGCCACGACATAGGCATCGACGCCAAGACGCTCGCCCTTGCGAATTTCATCCAGCATGGCCGGCACCGCCATCGCTTCATCCGCACCGCCCTCGATACTGACTGGGGTATCGATGGGGTTAACAGCAGAGACATCCGTATCCCGCTGCTTCACACGCAGGGCACTATCCAGTGCCTGAGCCGTCATGGACGCGGTGGAATTCGGATTAATCAAACGAATGTGCATGTGGTCGAACCTTTCAAAGCCCTTACTTGACTTGCGGCTTTATGAAATCGGCAATCGGTGGAGCCGTCAGGACGAACTGCCGATCCGACGTGATATAATTGTCGGCGTGCAACCGAGCGATCGGCTGGTAGCGCTCAGGGTCGACATAGCGCCCCTGTTCATCCAGACATTCGCGGCGGACGTGCATTTGAACGACTTCGCCGAGAACGAGGGTACGGCGCGGATAATCGATCAACCGCTCGACCCGGCATTCGAAAACGCAGGGCGCTTCAGCAGGATAACTCGCGTCGATCTTGCTGCAGGTCTTCGCCGTCAGTCCGGCCATGGAGAGTTCGTCAATCTCGTTATCGAACCCCAGGCCGCAAACGAGCATATGCTGGGAAATCGCCATGTCTACCATGGAGATAGCGAATTCCTGTGTGCGGCGAATATTAGCCATTGTGTCTTTTTCTTCGCCTGAAGGGCGCGGTTGGATACCGAGCACCACAATGGGCGGATCGTGAGAGAAGACGTTGAAGAAGCTCATCGGCGCTGCATTATTGTGGCCGGCTTCCGACCGGGTCGTCACGAGTGCAATCGGGCGCGGGCCGATGAAGTTCGTCAGCAGACGGTAGCGGCTTTCCGGCTCAAGCTGGGTAAAGTCGAATTCCATGATCGAGTTCCGATTTATGATCTACAATATGGTTTCATATTGTAGACAATCTTGCAATCAAAATCCTATTGTTACGGTTGACTTTTTCTGCGGCATCACGCTTTTCTACCGCCAATGGGGAGTGAATTTCATGACTGAGCAAACCGGTCCGTCTACACAGCAGATTGTCGAGAAAGTTTGGCTGTCCATCGCCGAGCGCCGACTGCGTCCGGGGGTCCAGCTGAAGGAAGAGCAACTGGCCGCAATCTTCAATGTCAGCCGTGCCCGAATCCGCCAGGCGCTGACGGTGCTGGAACGCGACGGCCTCGTCACCATCATTCCCAATCGCGGCGCCTTCATCTCCAAGCCCTCCGTCGAAGAGGCGCGCGACGTGTTCTTCGTGCGCCGGACGGTCGAGCGCTGCGTCGTCGAGCGCTTGTGCAAATCCGTCTCCAAGGCCGACCTGAAGCGCCTGCGCGAGCATGTGGCCAAGGAGCGCATCGCCAATACCCAGGATGTCACCACCGACATTATCAAGCTCTCCGGTGGCTTCCACCTGCTGCTCGCCGAAACTGTCGGTTCCGACTTCCTGTTCACCACCATGCGGGACCTGATCTCCCGTTCCTCGCTGATCACTGCCGTCTATCGTAACACAAACCGCTTCAACTGTGGGCCGGACGAGCATGCTGAGATTGTCGAGGCGATCGCAGTCAACGATGCCGACAAGGCGACCCACCTGATGGCGCATCATCTCGAACACGTCGAATCCGAACTCGACCTCAGCGAAATCCGCGACCTTTCCCACGACCTGCGCGCCGCGCTGGCGTGACGATCGAATTTGGATCTTATGTTCTTGCTTCTCCACAACCGAGGGTTGCTTCCATGAAGCTGAGCAAGCTGTAACCACCATCCGGCACTTCTGGCCCCCTTTCTCCTGCTGGGAAGAAGGGGCAGGCCGCACTTTCGCGACTGCCAGCATCAGGCAGGCAGGACCTCATCTCTCACCAGATGGCAGGCGACGCGTGTGCCATTGGCAAGCGTACGCACGGCCGGTACTTCCGCCGAGCAACGCACGGTCGCCATCGGGCAGCGCGGATGGAAGGTACAGCCTGACGGCGGCTTCAGCGGACTCGGCACTTCGCCGCCCGAGGGCTCCCGATCGCGCTGCGGCGCGTCGATGTTGGGAATGGTCTGCAACAGAAGCTGCGTATAGGGGTGGCGCGGCTCGGCGAAAAGCTCTTCCGTCTCCCCCTCTTCCACGATGCGGCCGAGATACATGACCGCGATGCGATCAGACATGTGCCGCACCACGCTCATGTCGTGGCTGATGAAGAGATAGGTCAGGCCGAGCTCATCCTGCAGGCGGCGCATCAGGTTCAGCACCTGCGCCTGCACCGAAACGTCAAGCGCCGAGGTCGGCTCGTCGCAGACGAGAAACTCCGGCTCGCTCGCAAGCGCACGCGCAATCGAGATACGCTGGCGCTGGCCGCCCGAAAATTCGTGCGGGAATTTTTCGCCGTCGGAGGCCGAAAGACCGACAGTCCGTAGCAGTTCTTCCACACGCTCGGAGATGTCGGCCTGCGTCTCCCGCAGCTTCAGCTCGCGCAGCGGCTCCCCGATGATGTTCTTCACACGCCAGCGCGGATTGAGCGAGGCATAGGGGTCCTGGAAGATCATCTGGGCGGAGAGCGGCGCGCCCTTGGGACCACGCGCAAAGCCAATTTCGCCGGCGCTCGGGTTGAACAAGCCAGTCACCAGCCGCGCGACTGTCGATTTGCCGCACCCGCTTTCGCCAACGATGCTGAGGCAGCCGCCGGCCGGCACGGTGAAATCAATGCCATTGACGGCCTGCACGAACTGGCGGGGCTTGCGCTCGATGACACGGTTCAGCCAGGGTGCTGAGACGTCAAACGTCTTGGACAGGCCGCGAACGGTAAGTGCCGGCGCTTTTTGAGCGGATACGGTCATGCGGTTCCTCCTGCGTTCAGCCAGCAGGCGCTGGCGCCATCGCCGACAGCGGTGAGTTCTGGACGTTCGCGCAGACACCGCGGCCCGGCGGAGCGACAGCGCGGGTTGAAGCTGCAGCCCGTCGGAATCGCGTCGAGCCGTGGCATCGAGCCGTCGATTTGGTTCAGTTTCTCGACCCGCGCGCCGAGCGACGGGATCGAGGCCATCAGCCCCTGAGTATAGGGATGGCGCGGCGCATGCAGGACTTTTTCGACCGGGCCGATCTCGATCAGGCGGCCGGCATACATGACGGCGACGCGATCGGCAGCTTCAGCGATGACCCCCATGTCGTGGGTCACGAGCATGACGGCGGTCTTCTTCTCCTTGCAGAGACGGCGCAGCAGCGAAATGATCTGCGCCTGGATCGACACGTCGAGCGCTGTCGTCGGTTCGTCGGCGATGACCAGTTTCGGTGACGCTGCGAGTGCGAGCGCGATCACCACGCGCTGGCGCATGCCGCCGGAAAACTGGTGCGGATAGTGGTTGACCCGCTCCTCAGGCGAGGGAATGCCGACATCACGCAAAAGCTGGACTGCTCGTGCCCGCGCCTCGGCCCTACCGAGCGACAGATGCTGTCGGATGGTTTCGGTGAGCTGCGCGCCGACCGTGAACAGTGGATTGAGCGAGGTCAGTGGGTCCTGGAAGATCGCGCCGATCTCGCGGCCGCGAATGCGCTCCATTTCCTTGTCGCCAAGCGCATCGATGCGGCGTTGACCAAGCCAGATCTCGCCAGCTGCGATACGACCAGGGCGCTCCAGCAGGCCCTGGATGGCAAGGCCGGTCATCGACTTGCCGGCGCCTGATTCCCCGACTACGCCGAGAATTTCGCCTGGGCGAATGGAGAGGCTGACATCAGACAGCGCGGTCACCGTGCCGCGTCTGCCCGGAAACTCGACCTTCAGGTTGCGGACATCGATGACCGCCTGTTGTGCTTCACCCATTTGCGTCCACCTCGATCGGATAGCTCGGCGGGAAGATTTCCGAAACCGGGGGATTGCCCCAGCTTCGCTCGGGGTATTTGGCGATCAGCCCGTCAAACTGGGCTTGTGCCTGAATGCGGGCCCTCTCCATGTCGATGCCTGCCACCTTTCGCGACAGCATCGAAACGCGGCCATCGACGAAGACGGCGCTGGTGACCTTGCCCGAACCGCCGGTCACCAGCGTCGTGATCGGGTCGACCGACGGTGCCATGACCGCGTCACCGAGATCGAAGACAGCGATATCTGCGCGGGCGCCCGGCGACAGGTGACCAATATCATCTCGGCCGAGGGCGCGAGCACCACCGATCGTGGCTGCATCGAAGAGATCAGCCGTGCGCAGCTTGTCGGGTGCACCGTCGGCGATGCGGCCGGTGATCAGGCCGGCGAGCAGGTTCATCAGCATGTCCGCAGGTGTCGTATCTGTGCCCATGGCGATGTTGATGCCGAGCTTGCGGCAGGCGGAGAAGGAATTGAGGATGCTGCCACCACGGCCCGAAACCAGCGGGCAGTGGACGATTGAGACCCCGTTTGCAGCGTACAGCGCCAGGTCTTCTTCCGTCGCGTTGGTCGCATGCGGCGCAATCAGCCGATCGCTGAGCAGGCCCGCCTTAGCGAGCCAGACCGGCGCCGTCGTACCGTGCAGCATCCGCACAGTGTCGACCTCCATCGCCCCTTGCGCCATGTGCAGACGGAACTTGCAGCCGAGATCGCGCGCTGCCGCATCTGTGCGCTGGATGAGCGCCAGCGTGGAGGTCTCCACCCGGTCAGGCGCCAGCATACCGCGCACGAGATCGCCGTGGGAACCGTTCTGACGCTCGATATAGGCGATGGCGTCCTTCAGGCCCTGGAAGCCGCGTTCCTCGTCGAACACCGGCACCATCCGACCCGGCTCCTCCAGCACCATGCCCCCGGAGCGGTAGGCGGGGCTCAGATAGACCCGCAAGCCAAGTTCGCCGGCAGCATCCGCGGCAGCATCGAATTCGGCGACCGTTTCACCCCATTCGCGATAGAACAGCGAGGCGATCGGAGCAGCGGTGGTTATGCCGTTCAGGAGCAACTGGCCAAATGCGAAGCGCTTCTGGAAGGCGAGCTCTTCCTGGCTATACATTTCATAGGGACCCGCTTCGACGTAGGAACGAGGCCAGACGCGACCCTTGGCCCAGCCCGGATGATGGTCGATACCGAGAATGGTTGTGTCGAGATCTGAAAGCGCATCGAGATCGATCAGGCCGGGGCTGACCAGCGCGTTGCCGAAATCAATGCGGCGCGCGACCTCGCCGGAAAAGCGATGGCCAACGAACAGGATTTCGCCGTTTTCGAACACCACTTCACCATTACGCAGCAGGCGGTGGCGACCGTCCTTATGGCCGACAACCCAGCTTGCTGTAACGAGCGTACGGTCCTCGGGACGACGGCCGAGTTCCAGAGAAATGTCGCTCATCATGGCATCTCCACGATCGCCTTGCCCTGTCGGGCAACGACGCGGCCACCCTTGACGACCAGCGGTCGCGGCGCAACGTCAACGACGGCATGGGCGAGCGTCTCGCCGGTCAACAGCGTAAAGTCGGCATTGCAGCCGACACTAAGGCCGTAACCGTCCAGTCGCATGACATCGGCGCCGCCCTGGGAGACGACGTGCAGCACGTGAGCCAGCTCGATATCCGAGCGCAGGCCATTCTTCATGCCGATGATCTTGGCGCGGTCGAGCATATCCGGCTGGCCCCACGGGCCCCAAGTGTCCTGAATGCCGTCACAGCCGCCGCCGACGCGCACGCCGGCTTCCTTGAGGCGCATGATTGAGGGCACGGCGGCCGAAGGCGCACCAGTGGTCAGGATCGCAACGTCGAGGCGGGCGATCTCCTCGATCAGCTTGCCGACGCGGACATAGTCGTTCATGCCGAGCGCGAAGGCGTGGCTGATCGCCACCCTGCCTTCCATGCCGTTGGCCCGGATGCGCTCGAAAATCAGTTCCATTGTGAAAGCACCGAGGTCGCCCGCCTCATGCAAATGGACGTCGATATCGACGCCGTGCTTGACGGCGAGTGCGAAAAGGATGTCGAGCTGGCCCTTCGGGTCACGGTCGATGCCGCAGGGATCGATACCACCCAACACTTCGCAGCCCTGACGCAGGGCTTCATCGAGTAGCTCTACCGTGCCCGGCATGACCATTACGCCGGATTGGGGGAATGCGACAATCTCGATATCGATGATGCCCTTCAGCGCATCGCGCGTCTTCCAGACGCCTTCGACGATCGAGAGGCCGTGGGTGGTGTCAATATCAACATGGCTGCGGATATGGGTCGCGCCGTGTGCTGCAAGGCCGATAGCGTGGCGCATCGACTGGCGATGCGGATCGATGCCGATTTCTAGACGGTTTTCACGTTCGAAGTCGATGCGGCCACGCAGGATCGCGGCGCGATTGTTAACATGCCAGGGCATGCCCCAGGTCGTCTTGTCGAGATGGGTATGGGCGTCGATCAGGCCCGGCGCGACGATTGCGCCGTGACCGTCCTCCACGGCCATGCCGGTCTCGGGCTGGTAGGTTCCAAGACCTGCGATCTTTCCGTTCTTGATCAGGATGTCGCAGCTTGCGCCGGCCATTGGCCTGACATTGCGGAGAAGGAGATCGTGCATGGGCTTACCTCAGTTTTGGATTAAGGGCATCACGCAGCCAGTCGCCGAGCATGTTGACGGTGACGACCAGCAGGCAAAGTTGAATGACGGGGAACAGGACGATCCACCAGGAGCCGGAAAACAAGAACTGGTTGCCGATGCGGATCAGCGTGCCGAGCGAGGGTTGAGTCGGCGGCATGCCAATGCCGAGGAACGACAGTGTTGCTTCCGTAAGGATCGCCATACCGAAGTTCAGCGTGGCGGCGACCATGATCGGTGTCAGCGTGTTGGGCAGGATATGCAGCATCATGATGCGTCGGGCCGGCACACCAATGAGTTTTGCCGCCGAGACATAATCTTTGCCGCTCTCGACAATCGCCTGGGCACGCACCGTTCGCGCATATTGCACCCACGCCGAGAGCGCGATGGCAAGCACGAGTACTGCCGAGGCCCCGGCCTCGCGCAGGTATTCCGGCAGCATCTGCCGCACGACCGTCGAGACCAGGATGGCGACGAGGATGGTCGGGATCGACAGCGTGATATCGCCGATGCGCATCAAGAGATTATCGGTGAAGCCGCCGATATAGCCGGCAATCAGGCCCGCGGCCATGCCGATCACCAGTGACAGTACCACGGAGGCAACGCCGATGACGATGGAAATGCGCGTGCCGTAGAGGATGGCGGAGAGCATATCGCGTCCCTGCGTATCCGTGCCGAGCAGGTAGGGCCATTCACCTTCCGGGGCCCAGATTGGTGGCAGTTCCGCCTTCCACATATCGAGCGAGGCCCCGTCATAGGGATTTTGCGGGGCGATCAGCGGCGCAAAGACTGCCGCGAAAATGAGGATCGCCAGCACCAGCGCGCTGATCTGCGCCGAGCGGCTTTGTGTGAATGACCACCAGACGTCGCTGCTGCGGATACGCCTGAGGAGCGACGGGCGGGCGGGCTTTGCCGTTGGCTGCGTGGCCGTTTGTGGAAGGGTCATCGAACTGGTCCCCTTAAGTTAGCGTGCTGTGCGCAGACGGGGATCGATTACCGCATAGGCGATATCGACCAGCGTGTTTAGCACGACGAAGATGAAGGAGATGATGCAGAGATAAGCGGCCATGACAGGGATATCGAGGAAGGTCACGGCCTGGATGAACAACATGCCCATACCCGGCCACTGGAAGACGGTCTCGGTGATCAACGCAAACGCTATTAGCGAGCCGACATTCATGGCCGTCATGGTGACGACCGGCATCAGACAGTTGCGCAACGCATGGCGGAAATAGATGCGCCAGCGCGGAATACCGCGGGCGCGGGCGAACTTGACGAAATCTGAGCGCAGAACTTCCAGCATTTCAGCGCGCACCAGCCGCATGACAAGGGTGATCTGATAGAGTGCCAGCGCGATCGACGGCAGGATCAGGGCAGCGCGACCCGACTGCGTCAGGAACCCCGTCGACCACCAGCCAATCTGCACCACGTCGCCGCGCCCGAAGGATGGCGCCCAGCCAAGGATGACGGCGAAGACGAGGATGAGCAGGATGCCGACGACGAAGCTCGGCAGCGAAACCCCGACAATGGACAGGAACTGCAAGCCCTCCGTATACCACTTGCCGCGCTTGATGGCCGTGATCACCCCAAGCGGTAGGCCGACGACTAGCGACAGGAAGGTCGCGACCAACACCAACTCCAGCGTTGCTGGAAAGCGTTCGGCGATTAGCGGCAGCACCTTCTGGCCGTTGCGATAGGAAACGCCAAAATCGCCCTGAGCCGCGTCGCCGACGAACCGCACATATTGGGAGATGAGGCCGTCATTCAGGCCGAGGCGTTCGCGAAGCGCATCCTTGTCCGCCTGCGACGTCTGCTCGCCCACCATCAGCTCGACGGGATCGCCCGCCAACCGGAAGATCAGAAAGGCAAGCATGGCGACGGCAAGCATCACCAGGATCGCATTCCCGAGGCGCTTGATGATGAAAACCAGCATGGGAACCTCTTAGGTGCGCGCCACCTCCGGCAAACGGCCGGACGGCTCGATCAATCACGTCAAGAGCTGGGAGACCGGCTCGCCTAAAGCCGCGACTGCGCCGCGACAGTTTTCCTTCGTCGCGAAACGAGCACTCCTCCGCGCAGAACCTCCCTTGCTCTCGTCTATGCCTATTAAGACGGGCTTTCAAAAGTTGTCAACGTAATTGTCGACAATATTGGCGATTAACTTTTGTATTATTACCAACATTGCCGGGCCGAGCCTCGATGCGCAGACCTCAGGCCCTAAGTGAAAAGAGCGCTTCATGGCTCCATGAAACGCTCTTGTCTTGTCAAAGCCTGATGTCTGGCCGTCACTGACCCATCTTGGTCAACCACTGGCGCGGCTTGTTGTCTGCGCGAAAGTCGATGCTTTTGACGGTGCCGAGCATGGCCCAGGCGATGGGCTGCTGGTGCAGCGGAATCAGCATGACTTCATCCTTGGCGATCTTCAGCGCCTGACCTTCAAGCGCAAGGCGCTTGGTCTTGTCCGGTTCCTGGGCAGCGGCAGCGACCAGCTTGTCGAGTTCCGGGTTGGACCAATTGCCGTAGTTGGATACGCCCATTGCGCCCTGCTTGGTTGATAGCACCTGGGCCAGCATCGAGTAGGCATCCAGCGTTGGCTCGTTCGCCCAGCTGAGGTTGAACATGTCGGCCTTTCCGGCGCTGCGCTTCGGGGTCTGGACGGCACGCGGAGCAATATCGATCGTCGGCTTGAAACCGCCGCGCTTCATCATGTTGGCGACACCCGAGCAGATATCTTCCTCGTTGATGCTTTCGTCGTTCATGCACGTGTAGGTGAAGGCGAGATCCGTCTGACCGGCTTCGGCCAGCAGCTTCTTCGACAGCTCCGGATCAGCCGGCGCATAGGTATCCAGCGCCTTGTCGTAGCCGGAGATTTCCGGTGCGATCAGCGACCCAGACGGGCGGGCAAGGCCGCGCATGACCTTCTTGTTGATCAGCTCGCGGTCGACGGAGGCTTCGACAGCCTGACGCACACGGATATCGTTGAAGGGGTTCGGGCGACCATCTTCCAGCTTTTCCTTGCGGTTGAAGTTGAGGAACACCGTGCGCAGCTCGGTGCGCTTCATGACATTGATGCCCGGTGACGATTCAAGCCGCGGCAAATCCTGGATCGGCGCGCTGTCGATCAGATCAATTTCGCCGGAGAGAAGAGCGGCAACGCGGGTTGCGGCAGAGGCGATCGGCACGAACTCGATGCGGTCGAGATTATGCTTCTTCTCGTCCCACCAGCCATCATTGACGACGAGAACCGTCTTGCTGTCTGGAACACGGCTTTCGAGCTTGAACGGGCCCGTGCCGTTGGTGTGCATCGTGGTGTAACCTTCAGTCTTCGTGGCTACGTCCGTCGGCTTCTCGCTGTTGTTGGTCTTCAGCCAGCCGGCGTCGAAGATGAAGATGTTGGTGATGTCGTTGAGGAATAGCGAGGTCGGTGCAGTGACGGCGATATCGACGGTGTAGTCGTCAACCTTGGTCACGCCAGCAAAGAGCGGAATGTTGCCACGCAGCGGCGACGTCGGATCGGAAACGCGGGTGAACGACGCAACCACATCGTCGGCCGTAAAATCGGCGCCATCATGGAACTTTACGCCCTTGCGCAGGGTGAAGCGCCAGGCCTTGCCATCAACC
This sequence comes from Hyphomicrobiales bacterium, assembly GCA_900466605.1. GTDB lineage: Bacteria > Pseudomonadota > Alphaproteobacteria > Rhizobiales > Rhizobiaceae > Rhizobium. The sequence continues at coordinate 93,618 of UBMU01000014.1, read as the reverse complement.
AGCTTCCATTCGGTGGCAAGCGCCGGCTCGATCTGGAATTCGGGGCCATAGCGCACCAGGCCTTCATAGATGTGATTGAGGAAAGCGAGGTTCGAGGTCGACGGCACCGAATAGGGGTCGAGCGAATAGAGATCGGCGCGCCCGCCCCAGCGAAGCGTTTCTGCGCTGGCAGGCACGGCGATGGCAGCCGCGGCCATCGCAGCAAGGATGAAGCTTTTCACACGGGACATGATTCCCCCCTTATGGATCGTTGATAAGCCTGATCGGCCTAGACCCCAGGCAAGCGGAGTATTGTTTCGCTCGTCCTCATTGTCAATTATATTGTTGACAATTATCGTATCCAATAATGATCATAAACGTCGCCAATATTATGGTGACAAAGAAAAGGGAGGAGAGAGCGTGGGAAATTTCCTGCTGCTGCACGGCACCATGGTAACCGTGGACGACGAGAGGCGTATGATCGAGGACAGCGCTCTGGCAATCCAGGGCGATCGGATCGTCGATATCGGCACGGCAGATGAGCTTCAGCCGCGACACACGGACAAGCAGGTTATCGACTGCCGCGGCAAATTGATCATTCCCGGCCTCATCGACGCTCACGGCCATGCGGGCCATGCGTTGATCCGCAGCATAGCGGCCGACACCAACTCCATGTGGATGAAAGTCGTCACTCCCACCTACTACCACTACGTCACGCGAGACTATTGGTATGCCGACGGCCTCGTTTCGGGCATCGAGCGCCTGCGCGCAGGGGTTACAACGTCGGCCAGCATCATCACTTCGATGCCGCGCGCGGATGATCCGGTCTTTGCGATCAATCACGCCCGCGCCTATAACGAAATCGGACTGCGGGAAATCATCTGCGTCGGCCCCTCCGGCCTGCCCTGGCCGCATCCGGTCACGCGCTGGGAAACAGGCTCGCCGGAGCGACGCCATGTCAGTTTCAACGAGATGATCGAAGGCAGCGAAGCGGTTATAGAGGCACTGAACGGCAGCGCGCAGGGCCGCATCAAGGTGTTCCTCACACCATTCACCATCGTCCCCTCCATCGAGCCCTCGAACGCCTCCACGCCGGACCAGGCCGTGAAACTCACCGAGAATGATCGGCTGCAAGCTCGCCGCATCCGTGAGACCGCACGAAAATGGGGCGTTCGGCTGCATTCCGACGCCTTTGCCGGGCAAATCCGCATGGCGTTTCAGGACAAGGAAAATGCTCTTCTCGGGCCAGATATCCATCTCCAACACTGCTGGGGCATCTCGCACGAGGAAATCGATATCCTCGCCGAGACCGGCACCCACGTTACCCACGCCCCACCCGGCCGGTCCACGCCGATCATGGAGATGATGTCAAAGGGTATCCGCGTTGCGATCACGACCGATGGCGCAGCACCCAGCCGTCATTTCGACATGCTGCAGACCGCACGGCTGGCGCAATTCACCCAGCACCTGCTGCACAACCACGATCGTTACCTGCTGCCGCCGGGCAAGGTCTTCGAGATGATCACCATCGACGCGGCACGCGCCATCGGCATGGAACATGATATCGGATCGCTGGAAGTCGGCAAAAAGGCCGACATCGCCATTATCGACATGCGCAAGCCACATCTGATGCCTATGTGGATGCCCGTTCACCGCCTTGTTCATCAAGTGCTCGGGAGCGACGTCGATACGGTTATCGTCGATGGCAATATCCTTATGGAAGGTGGTCAGGTACTGACCACGGACGTCGACGCGGCGATTTCTTTCGGTCAGGAGGAGGCATTGGCGCTGGCGGCTCGCGCCGGTCTTAAGGCCCATATGCACGACCCCGGCTGGGGCCGCCTGCTGCGAACTTTCGACGAACCAGTTTTGCCGCCTCAACCGCCAGCGTGCTGAATCGGAAATTTCCCCTTAGGCGGCGCACACGGTACAATCTTCGTGCACAAGGGCAAGAGTCTGTGTTGCCAATGAAAGCGAGGCATTGTAGACAATCGTGTATGCATTATCGCCTTTGGCGGAGAGGAGCTGCCGGCGATCATGCATCAATCAAATGGGAGGAATGAATGAAAAACCGAACTCTGGCAGGTTGCCTCGGTGCAGTTCTTGGACTTCTGGGAAGCACGACGGCGCATGCAGACACGCTTGACACGGTAAAGCAGCGCGGCAAGCTGGTTTGCGGCGTCTCCCTAGCGACGCCGGGCTTTGCTGCTCCGAACGATCAGGGCCGTATGGAAGGCTTTGATGCCGACATCTGCCGCGCCGTTGCAGCCGCCGTCTTCGGCGATGGCGAAAAGGTCGAATACGTACCGACAAACATCAACACTCGCTTCCAGGCGCTGCAGTCGGGCGAAATCGACATCCTGTCGCGCCAGACCACGCAGACCTATACTCGTGATGCCTCGCTCGGCCTCGATTTTGCGCCCGTCGTCTTCTATGACGGACAGGGCCTGATGGTCTCGAAGTCGCTCGGCGTTAAGAGCGCTGCCGAATTGAAGGATGCCGCGATCTGCACCTTGCCCGGCACCACCACGGCGCAGAACCTTACCGACTTCTTCGGCAAGCTGGGTGCAAAGTTCGAACTCGTTGTCTTCGAAAGCCCCGACGAAAACCGCGCGGCCTTCTTCAGCGGCCGTTGCGACGCGATCTCGTCTGACCGCTCGGACCTTGCCTCGATCCGCGCGGTCTCTAATAATCCAGATGACTATGTCGTTCTTCCGGAAACGATCTCGAAGGAACCGCTGGCGCCGGCTGTTCGCCAGAACGATTCCAACTGGCGCGATATCGTCTCCTGGTCGGTTTGGATGCTGATGGCGGCAGAAGAAAAGGGTATCACAAAAGCCAATGTCGACGAGAAGCTCAAGAGCGATGATCAGGAAATCCAGCGCATGCTCGGCGTTTCCGACAACCTCGGTGAGATGCTGAAGCTCGACAACAAGTGGGGCTACAACATCGTCAAGTCCGTCGGCAATTACGGCGAAGTCTTCGAACGCGCCGTCGGCGAGAAAACCCGTCTCGGCATGACCCGCGGTCCGAACACCCAGTGGAACGCTGGCGGCCTACTGTACGCTCCGCCTTTCCGTTGAGCCAAGGTTCGCGTCCGCCCCGCGGGCGCGACCACCTCTCGCGGTTTTCTCGACGGAGGGCACAAATGGCTCTGCTTTACAATGCGCGCTACCGCGCGCTTTTCTATCAATGGCTGGCGATCGGCGTCATCGCCCTCATTGCATGGTCGATGCTTGCGACGGCAAGCCACAATCTCGCTAAGCACGATATCGCAACCGGATTCTCCTACCTCTCGCGGCAGGCCGGCTTCGTGATCAGCGAGGCTGCGATCTCCTATCAGCCGACCGATACTGTTGCCCGCGCGTTGTTCGTTGGCTTCGCCAACACCGTCAAGGTCTCTGTTCTCGCGGCCTTCTTTGGCACCATTCTCGGGGTGCTGGTCGGCATCGGTCGCATGTCGCGCAATCCGCTGCTGCAAAGGTTGATGCTCGCCTATGTCGAGGCGTTGAGAAACGTCCCTCTGCTACTCTATCTGCTGTTCTGGTATGCCGTGATCATCAATGTGCTGCCGCCGGTGCGTGCAGCGCTGCCGTTAGCGCCACACGTCTATTTGTCCAACAGCGGCCTCGTGATCCCCTCCGTCGGCTTTGAGCGCGGCCTTGCCTCAGGGTTCGCCGCCCTTGTCATTGGCATAGCCTGTGCGGTTGTCATCCGGCACTTTGCCCTGCGCCGCCGGCTTGCGAGCGGCCAACCGAACCGCGGTTTACTTTTCGCCTGGATCGCAGCAATCGCACCGATCGTCCTCGTGTTCATCCTTGGCGGTATCGCCATGACGTTCGATCTGCCGGAAAAAGGCCGCTTCCGCCTGACCGGCGGACTGCAGGTGAAGCCGGAATTCGTCGCCCTGTTGTTCGGCTTGGCGCTTAGCGTCTCGGCAAACGTCGCCGAGATCGTGCGCGCCGGCATTCAGGCCGTCAACAAGGGGCAATGGGAGGCGTCGATGGCACTCGGTCTGCCCAGGCGCCGCGCCATGCGTCTCATCATCCTGCCGCAGGCGCTGCGGATAATCATTCCGCCGCTCACCAACACCTATCTTACCGTCTTCAAGAACAGCTCGCTGGCAATAGCTATCGGGTATCCCGATCTTGTGATGGTCTCCAACACCGTCATGAACCAGACGGGCCAAGCGATGGAAACCATCGCAATCTTCATGGGAGCCTATCTCAGCCTGTCGATCGCCATCTCGCTGTTCATGAACTGGTATAACAGCCATGTAGCCCTGAAGGGACGCTGACCGTGACAGAACTTCAACTCGTGCTCGGCGAAACAACCACAAGCAATGCCCCTCCCAGGCGGAAATCCGACTGGCGGCGCGATCTGTTCGGTACGCCGGGCAATGCGCTGATAACTGTACTTTGCAGCGTGGTCCTAGTCACAGTGGCATGGTTCACAACCCAATGGCTCTTTCTCAACGCGACGTTTGCCGGCACACCGGAAGCCTGCAAGGCTGCGAGCGGCGCCTGCTGGCCATTTCTCAGCTCGAAGCTTCGCTACATGGCATTCGGCTTCTATCCCTTCGATGAGCAATGGCGGCCGTTGCTGGCACTCGTCATCTTCCTCGGGGCCTCAGTCCTTTCGATGCTTCCCAGGCTTTGGAGCAGCAAGCTCCTGCTGCTCTGGATCGTCATTGTCTTGCCGACGCTTTACGTGCTGATGGCAGGCGGCATCTTCGGTCTGCCTGCCGTCCCGACGACACAGTGGGGCGGCCTGCCGCTCTCCTTCATGCTCTCCTTCATCGGCCTTACCTGTGCGCTGCCGCTCGGCATTCTGCTTGCCTTATCGCGCGCGTCGGATCTGCCCGTCATCCGGGTGCTGGCGACGAGCTTCATTGAGATCGTGCGCGGCGTACCCCTGATCAGCATCCTCTTCATGGCAACGGTCATGCTGCCGCTTTTCATGCCAGATGGCGTTACCGTCGATAAGTTGCTGCGCGCCCAGATCGCGATCATCATATTTGCGGCTGCCTACATTGCCGAAATCGTTCGTGGCGGCCTGCAGGATGTACCGAAGGGCCAGCTCGAAGCCGGGGCGGCGCTGGGCATGGGCTATTGGCTCGTCACCTTCAAGATCGTACTGCCGCAGGCAATCAAAAAGGTCATTCCGCCGCTTGTCTCTCTGTTCATCGGCTTCTTTCAGGATACGACACTCGTCACCATCGTCGGTCTGCTCGATTTTCTGGATACGGTACGCTCGGCGATGCGCGATCCATCATGGCAGGGCATCGCCGTTCTGGAGGGCTATGTCTTCGCCGCTACCGTCTATTTCATCTTCAGCGCGTTGATGGGAGCCTATAGCCGCTTCCTCGAGCGCTATTTCAGGACCACCCATGACTAAGCCAGTTCATGTCATCAGAAAAGTCGAAACCATCGTTGCCCACGATGATCAGACCGGCGCCCATGTGTATCTGTTCGACGGCGATATCGCCTTCGATGAGACCGCGATCCTGCATGTTGGCGGCCGCTACGATGGTCCCTTCCACCGGGAAGAGCACGGCAGCGGCCGCATGTTGCTGCCGGGCTTGATCAACATTCACTGCCATTCTGACGAAGAACCTTTGTCGAAGGGAATTTTCGACGACATGGGTACTGCTGCCCTCTGGGGGCAGGCGATGTATGAATATTCGACACTGATCGAGATCAGTGAGGAGGCCCGCGAAGCTTCGCTGACCGTCATGCTCGGAGACCTAATCCGCAGCGGCGTCACCACGCTTGTCGATATCGCGGGCCCACACGATGCCTGGCTCCCCACGCTCGTAAAGAGTGGCGCCCGCGCCTACGCCGCTCCGGGTTTTCGCGAAGCCAGCTGGCATGTCGAAGACAGCCACCGTCTCGATTATCGCTGGGACCTACCCCGTGGCCGGGAGGCCTTTCAAAAGGCACTTGCCTGTGTCGACGCAGCAGAGGCTCACCCGTCAAGCCGCCTCGGCGGCATTGTCTCCCCGTCGCAAGTGGAAACCTGTTCCCCGGATCTTCTCATCGAAGCAGCCGCCGCCGCAAAAGGCCGCGGCGTACCGATCACGCTCCACGCCGCCCAGACCATGGCCGAACATGAAGAGTTGCTAAGTCGAACCGGCATGACTGCCGTACAATATCTCGAAAGCCTCGGTATTCTCGATGAACGACTGATCCTCGGGCATTGCATCTTCATCGATAGCCATTCCTGGACCCGAGAGCGCACCGAAACGGATATGGCCCTGCTTGCACAACGTGGCACAACGGTCGCCCACTGCCCGGTCACCTTCTCCCGCAGCGGCATGATCCTAGAATCCATCGGCCGCTATCGCCGTGCCTGCGTGAATGTCGGCATCGGTACGGACAGCTATCCATACAATATGTTGGAGGAGATGCGCCGGGCACTCATCTGCTCCCGCATTGCCGGCAAAAGCGTGTTTGACATCAAAACATCCGACGTCCTCGACATGGCGACCCTTGCCGGCGCGAAGGCGCTAGGCAGAAAGGATATCGGACGTATTACCGTCGGTGCCAAACCGGATTTCTCGTTGATCGACCTCAATCATCCCGCGATGCAGCCGGTCTACGACCCATTGCGCAATCTTCTACACTGCGCAGCTGAGCGGGCGGTCAAGGCTGTCTATGTCGACGGCCGATGCATTGCCAGCGATGGAAAGCTTGCGGGGCTGGACTATGACGGAGCAGTACAAGTCATGCGGGAGGCATCGAAATTTACGACAGGCCGCATTGCTGCAAACGACCCGCGCAGCAGGTCGCTATCCGAACTCGCGCCCTTGTCACTTCCCGTAAAAACTTAGGCAAACGACCAGGCTATTATTCTCAAGGGGGAGTACGATACTGCGAACGATCCAAGGTTGGAAAGCAAAGTCCATGACATCAAGGGATGGACTCGGGTGCGTGGCGCCCGCTTCGTGCCAAGCACGACAACGTCCTACTACCCGCGAAATTCGCCGAACCAGCGGATATCACCTGAATGAGTTGATGGTGTCTTAAGAACTGTCTGCATTTGAGAGAATGCGAACCGGCGACCCAAGTAGAAATTCTTCCGCGTACTGCTTCGGCAAATGCGGTCAAGGCGGCATCTCCCCTGCGCGATCGAGCAGCTCGGTATCGCAAACGTCAACTACAAAAAGGCTTACATTCAATGTGGCGCCACTAGTACAGCGTCGCAGCTGACGCGGAATTCCGCTGGTGTGGCCCGCGCTGAAATAACCGACGCTCTCAAAGCGAAAGGCCGACCGCGACTACTGAGTCAAGAGGATGCAGTGGCACGCCGCCCTCTTCCAAGGCACTCATGACAGCTGCTGTAAGCGGAAGCAAACCGAAACACTTAGGCCTTCAGTCCATTCAGTTGCGATAATCCGGTTCCTGTCGATCGAGAACGCGCCGTATGCTTTCCAGGTGCATGCGGGCGCTTTCTGGGTCCCCTTCGCGCATCTGCTTGGCTGCGTGTGACGCAATTTCCGGGGAGACAGATAGCAGCTTGCGACCGGAGCCCATCGCCTTCAACTGAACCTCAGCAGCACGCTCAAGATAGTAGAGATCGTCCCAGGCCTCAGCGATATTCGGCGCACAAATCATGACGCCATGGTTCTTCATGAACAATATATCCTTGTCTCCGAGAACCAAGGCGATCCTGTCACCCTCGCCTTCATCCAGCGCAAGGCCGTTGTAGTTCTCGTCAATGGCCACACGACCGAAGAACTTGAGTGCTGTCTGCCCCGCAAAGACGAGCGGTTCGCCTTCCACCATGGCGAGCGCGGTCGCATTCGGCATGTGAGTGTGAAAGGCCGCCCCAACACGTGGCATCATCTTGTGCAAGCGCGCATGGATGAAGAAGGCAGTGGCTTCCGGTACGCCGTCGCCGGCCACCACATTGCCCTCGAAATCACAAATCAGCAGGGATGATGCCGTTGCCTCCTGAAAGGCCCAACCAAGGCGGTTGACGATGAAAAGATCCGGGTGTCCGGGCACGACAGCCGAAAAATGATTACAGATCCCCTCCTCAAGTCCAAGACGTGCGGCCGTACGAAGACATGCGGCAATATCTACCCGCGCTTGCCAAATCTCATCCGTATCCAATGAGACATTGCGCCGCAAAACGGGCTGTGCTTTCGAAATATTGAGTTCGTGGGCCACGTCTTCTCCTTTGCGAGAACCTACATCCATCCGGCGGCGGCAAGTACCCCGGGTACCTTGTCGAGAGTCGGGACGATGTCATTCGGGCGATAATCCGGCAGTGGCTTGCGGCCCGTTCCACGATCGACCCAGATCGTACGAAACCCGAGTTCACGCGCAGCCGCAAGGTCGAGATGCGGGCTGGCACAGATATGCGCCAAATCGTTGATGCCAACGTCAAGACAATTCCAGGCATGACGAAATATCTGGGCAGACGGCTTGTAGGCACCTGCCTGCTCGGCAGTGATCACATGATCGATGTGACCGGAGAGTTGGGCAACGTTGCCGGCGATGATCGCGTCATCAGTGTTGGAGATGATCGCCAGGCGGAAACCCGCGGCCTTCAGTGTCGCAAGAGTGCGAACGACTTCTGGAAAGGGCGGCATCCAGCCAATCGAGGATGTCAGGATCTCGGCGTCCGCAGGGTCAAAGGTCAATCCGAACTCACCCATGGCCGCTTGAAGCGCAAGTTTGCTCACCGCTGCGAATGTGCGATGAGGCCGCTCTTTTTCACGCGCATGTTCGTGGCGATCATAGACCGAGATGAAGTTGTGCAGATCGATGTTCACGCCCTTTGCGGAGAGTATCTTATCCATAGCCGCAAGCAGCCCCTCGTCCCACTGAATGAGGGTTCCATAGCAATCAAAAGTCAGCCACGTTGGTCTGGACCCTGTGAGTGTCATCGCCGTTATCTCCTTCGATTTCAGGTACATTGACAAAACCGCCCCATATTGAGAAATTAAATCTCCTCATCATCAATATTGAATATTCAAATGACCTTTGGATTTGATCTCGATCTGTTGAAGACGTTTGTCGCTGTCGTTGATTGCGGCGGCTTTACGAAAGCTGGGGAGCGGGTTCACCTCACGCAATCGACGGTAAGCCAGCAGATAAAGAAGCTGGAGGCCAACCTCGGCGTCAATCTGTTGCATCGGGAAAAATCGATGGGCACTGTCGCGACGACAGAAGCCGGGGAGTTACTTCTGAGCTATGCGCGCAGGATACTCGCAACGGCCGCGGAGGCCGCGGAAATCATGCGAAGGCCGTCCGCGCCACGAACCGTGCGCCTGGGCGTGCCCGAAGACTTCGCCGGACGGCGCCTCATCGATCTGCTATCGGGATTTTCAGCCGTATCTCCCCAGATCAGACTTGATACGGTAAGCGGCTGGAGCACTGAGCTCCGCCGATTGCTCGATGCAGGCGAGATAGACTTGGCGTTGATCAAACGCGAGCCAGGAGATGGCGGGTGTATTGCGAGCTGGAGCGAGAAGCTGATCTGGGTAGAGAGTGCCACGCGCACGGTCGAAACCGATCCAGTTCCACTTGCCGTCTTTCCGCTTGGCTGCATCTACCGGGATCGCGCCATACGCGCGATCGAGCAAAGCGGCCGCCGCTGGAGGATCGCTTACACCAGCCAAGGGCTCATGGGCGTCCAGGCGGCGGTTGCTTCCGGCCTTGGCATCAGCCTTCTGCCTTCAGATGCAGTGCTTCCCGAACACCGAAGACTTGAAGCTTCGGAAGGATACGATGACCAGCCAGCATCGGAGGTAGCATTGGTGAAAGGGCGGTCAAGTCTTTCTGCCGAAGCAAAACTTCTTGGGCATTTCCTATCTGATAATCTCCAGCCCTGAGGCGTTGACTGCCGGAAAATACGTTCACGAGTTCTCACCTGCGCAAAGGCGATAGTCGCGATTGCGATCCAAACTGGTTACTCGCGTCCGGCGTCAAGCATAAGCGGCCCCTCTGCCTCAAGGCGAACGCGTCCCCTATCGACGCGAACGATGCGAATGGCGGCCCGCTTTTCTTCAAGCCGGCGGCGCAACAGCAGCAGCCGGGTTTCGAGATTGTCCTTTATCTCCGGCATCCGGTTGCCGGCAGCGAGCCGCATTTCCCGGTTTGTAAACTCGCTGCGGCCCTCGCTCAGGTGCCATTCGAGCATCATGCGCAACAAAGTGCCGGCTACGCCCTTCACAATATAGACGCCGTCAACGAACACGCTGTCGTCGAAGCGATGGTGCACGACACGGATCTCTCGCCCGGCGACCGATTCAGGGTGGAGGCACACCTGTCTCGGTTCGCTCGCAGCAGCCTCCCGCTCGCTTGCCCGCAGAGCAGTGGCTGCCTGTGATGCCAGGATTTCCAAGGTTGCCTCGTCTTCCTCGCGGAAAGCCAGCCGCTCATCACTTTCCACGAAGAGTACACCCGCCACTGCGCCGCGCGCGGCCATGGGAACAGCGATCTGGCTCATCACTGTGGCCAAGCGCGGGAAGGTGACGGTACGCGTGGCGTTTTCCGCGGTCTCGGTCTCCAGGCCGATCGCTTCACCGAACCGACGCACGCGGCTCATGTCACTGACCTTTATCGTCTGGCCACTCGTCGCCGCAGCGCCGATCAGTCCCTCGCTGCCAGCTATCTCCGACCCAAGGCCCGTGCTCTCGTAGCCTATGCTGCCCATAGTGATCAGGCTGTTGTTATAGCTATCGTGGATCAGCACCGCCGCGTTGGAGTATCCAAGCACGCGCTGGACGGCTCCAAGGAGGCTATCGATGATCTCGTCTGCCTCCGCTTGCCGCTCAATCGTCTTCATTTCTTCCGAAAGGGCGGGAAGGCTGACCGGGGCCCGGTCGGCAACGGCCCGCGCGGTTTCCACCGGAGACGGCACTATCTCGATTTCATGCACACGGAAGATATCGGCGCTCTTGAGCCGCATGACTTCTGACATGCCGATCTGTGCGCTACTAGCCTTGAGCTGGCGTGCAATCTTATCGAACATCGCTCCAGTGTCGATGGAACGCACGAATCCGATGTCGAGCAGAAACTGGTCACCGGTGAAGCCATCGACAAGGATCAAAGTGACCTTGGGATTTGCCCGCACATTCGCTGCCGTTTTGGCGAAGAACTGGTTGGAAAGCGCGACATGCTCCTCGTCGACCCGCACGACATGGGAGAGATAGGAGATGTTTGGCATGCCATCAGCCGAAGCGGTCGCGATGATGGAGGGGATGACGCCCTCGAAACAGGCGGAGAGGTCGGAAAGACGTAGGCTCATTGGGACCTCGCGCCTGCCAGCATGCCGGCAAGCGGGCCGGGCGTCTGAATATATATTTCGCTGATCTTGAGCCTGGCTACCCGGGCTTCGCGGGCAGTCAGCCATGGGCCGATGAGGCGCTGGGGCACACCGAGAGATGCTAGTTCGTCCGTAGCCGCCTTCATGAAACGATCGGCACACTCAAGGTCGTGTGCTTCCGTAGCCCGCATCGCGGCAAAACCCTTCAATTGAAAGCTGACATAATCCGAGGGACTGACGAAGGTGGCAGCGATCTTTCCTGTCAGAAGGACAGAAGATGCGAGGCGGGGCCACTGCCAAGCGGAAAAGATGATATCGAGCGTTTCCCGATCGTCCAGGAGATGGAAGCCGACGCCGCGCCCAGCGGATGGGCGACCCGTCTCGTCGGCCCCGGCGATAATGCACATTAGCGGTCGTTTGAAAAAATCGAGAAGTTTGTCGTCAACTCTCACGGAAATCCCCAATCGCGTGCCTCGCCCCTTTTTAGCAAACTTTTAGGATTTTGGGCGCGGCTTGCGCATTCATTTAGGAACGCCGGTTTTCGTAGCGCGCTATAGAAACGGCATACCGCCTGGATGGGCCGGACGCCATCATCCTTACGTCATCGGCCGCCCGTGGGACTGCCCGAACGAGAGGCGTTGACCTCAAGCCCCGCAGGGGCAGGTCACGCATTTTGTGGCCGCCCGCAAGAGCAATGCATTGAGGACCGGGACGGTCCGAACTGGAGAACGCAATGACTAATTTCACCATTGCAGTGGCCTCGCCGCCTGGACACGGAACGCAGGCGATGGCGTTCGGCAAGCATGTCATCCGCATAATGGCGGCAAATACTGGTGGGTCGCTCGGTATGTTCGAGGCCATTGTGCCGACCGGTGAAGGCCCGCCGCTGCACCTTCACGAGCGAGAGGACGAGTTCTTCCGCGTCCTTGCCGGACGCTTCGGCTTCTGGTGCGCGGGCAACTATGTCGAGCTCGCGGAAGGTGGCTGCATTGCCCTGCCGCGTGGCGTCCCGCATCGCTTCCGCAATATCGGTAAGACCGAAGGCCACCTCATGGTTGTCGTCACACCAGGCGGGTTTGAGAATTTCTTTTCGATCATCGAGCTCTGCAAGCCCGAAACGCCCGAGCAGGTCGCCTCCGTTGCCAGTGATTTCGGTCTGATATTCCTGCCTGAGGGCGACAGCAGGGTCGCGTGAACCGCCCCAAACACAACTCGAAACCGGACAAAGGTCCATCGAAAGGAGACTGAGGATGATACACAACCCGTCGAATGAAAATAAAATGGCGCTGACTACGGCGCAGCTGGACGCCTATCTTGCGCGGATCGGGGTGGAGCGGCCGGTTTCCCACGACATCCAGAGCCTGTCGAAATTGCACCGGGCCCATCTAATGACCTTCACGTGGGAAGCACTCGACGCCTTCATGGGGTGGCCATCCTCGATCGCACCAGCATCTGCATTCGCTAAAATGGTAGAGGGGCGGCGCGGCGGATGGTGCTACGAGATGAACGGGCTTTTCGGCGCAGCACTTGCCGCACTTGGTTTCCAAGTGACCCGCCTGTGCGGCGGCGTCGATCGGGAAAAGCTTGGTGACATCGCTATCGGCAACCATCTGACCTTGCGTGTCGATTTTGAGCGTCCCTACCTCGCCGAGGTCGGCGTGGCAGATGCCATCGTCGAGCCGGTGCCTCTTGATAGTGGACCGATTAGCCAGCGCGGTTTCGATTTCTCAATAGAGCACGTCGAAGGGGGCTGGCTGCGCTTTAACAACCATGCGCGCGGCATCGCAAGGAGCTTCGATTTCCGGCCCGACCATTGCGATGAGGCCGCAATGGTAGCAACGCATGAGTGGCTGATGCAGGATTCGGGTTCGCCATTCACAAATGCGTTGGCAATCCTGCGACATACCATGAACGGTTACGTCGCCCTGCAGAACGATTGCTTACGTCGCGTCACGGCAACCAGCATCAGCGAGCAGCGCATCACGAGTGCCGACCATCTCGCAGACACGTTCGAGTTCATTTTCGGCTTGGACGTGCCCCAACCCGGAGATGTCTGGGAGAGGATCCAAGCCATTGGCCACGATAAGGCGGCCTAAACCGGCTCTATCATAATTCGCATGGTCCTTTCGGAGTGGGTACAGCCCCCTGGTGACGGTCCGCAATCGTCAGGGTCGCCTACCCTGAGACCGACTGTCCGCGCAACGATTAACGCATGCGACCGAAGCAGACAGGCAGTTCGTCCATCAGGTGGAAAAGGGGCGAACGCCGGTCCTCCGATTTAACCGACGGGTCTCGCCACCAAGTACGTCATGATGCCAACCTGCGCGGGGGAACATATCCCCTGCTACCGTCCAGCAAGGTTCTTGTGTAAGGGTGCTGGACACTACCTTGCAGAAGCTGCTCCCGGCTTGCGACCTCGACAAACCGGCCATCCTGCATCACCGCAACGCGATTGCACAGATGGGCGATCACTGCCATGTCGTGGCTAACGAGAACGTATGTCAGTTTATCCCTTTCCCGCAGATCCTTCAGGAGGTTCAGGATTTCAGCCTGGATCGACACGTCGAGCGCCGAAGTCGGTTCGTCGAGAAGCAGAATGCGCGGCTTCAGAATTAAGGCCCGGGCGATTGCGACGCGCTGGCGCTGGCCGCCTGAAAGCTGGTGCGGAAAACGGTGTCTGAACGCCGGCGGCAAGCCAACGTCGCGTAGCACCTGTTCGACACGCTCCTGCCTCTGGTCCAGACCGTGAATTTCCAGTGGCTCCAATAGCGTTCGGCCGATCGTATGACGGGGATGCAACGATCCGAACGGGTCCTGAAATACCATCTGCTGCTTGGCAAGCTGCGAGCGGGACCTCTTCGGCCCAACCGCCTCGCCATTTATCGAAACGGATCCGCTCCAATCTTTGATGCGTCCGGCGAGAGCCCCGAGAACCGTCGACTTCCCGCAGCCGCTTTCCCCAACAAGGCCGAAGGTTTCACCGGCTTCGACCTCGAAGCCAACGCTTTTAACCACTTGCCTGAAATCACTACCGCTACCAAAGGACACGGCAAGATCGTTGACCGATATAATCGACATGTTACGCCTCCGCCCAGCTTGCCTGACGTTTCAAAACTTCCAGCCGATCTCTCGGATGGTCGAGACTTGGCAAAGCTTCCAGAAGTCCACGGGTGTAAGGGTGCGTCGCCTGGTCTAGCTTCGAGGCCTCGATGGTTTCAACGATCCTGCCCGCATACATGATAATGACCCGATCGCAGAAGCTCTTAACCAGGTTGAGATCATGCGAGATGAAGACCAGCCCGATGTTGCGCTCGGTGATCAAGTCGTCGAGAATTGACAGCACCTGTTGGCGTACCGTCACGTCAAGAGCCGACGTCGGTTCATCGGCAATAATGAGGGAGGGCGAAGAGATCAGCATCATCGAGATCATGATGCGCTGGCCCATTCCGCCCGACACTTCGTGCGGGTAAAGATTGAAGACGCGCTGTGGATCGCGGATGTTGACGCGCTCGAGCATTGCAAGCGTGCGTTCGCGCGCGGCCCTCTTTCCAAGTCGCTCGTGGAGGATGACGGTCTCGGCAATCTGTTCGCCTACGGTCATGACGGGGTTTAGGGAGTATTTCGGATCCTGCAGGATCATGGAGATCCGACGTCCGCGGATTGCGCGCATCTCGGCCTCGCTGGCCTTCAAGAGATCGACATCCTCGAACCGCATCTCGTCTGCGACGACGCGGGCCGTGGCGGGCTGCAGGCGCATAATCGCTCGCCCGGTGGTGCTTTTGCCAGAGCCAGATTCGCCGATGATACCGACCTTTTCTCGACCCACGTCGAAAGAGAGGTTTCTTACCGCGCTCACCACACCTGACAGGGTTGGAAACTGAACCGACATGTTCTTGACGGAGAGGATCGGATTTAATTGTTCAGGCATTGCGAGGATCCATTATGTCGCGCAGTCCGTCGCCAAGCAGATTGAAGGCGAGACTGACCAGGAGAATGGCCACGCCTGGAACCGTCGTCAGCCACCAGGCGTCGAGCAGATACTGCCTTCCGGAGGCCGCCATGGCGCCCCATTCCGGCATTGGCGGCTGCGCGCCGAGACCAAGGAACCCAAGGCCGGCAGCCGTTAGGATAACGCTCGACATATTGAGCGTCAGGCGGATGATGATCGACGGCGCGCAGAGTGGAACGATGTGGCGAAATAGGATGCGCCCCATCCCTGCCCCTTGCAGCTCTGCGGCGACGACAAAGTCGGCGGCACGGAAGGTCAACGTCTCGGCGCGCGCCAGACGCGCGATCGGCGGCCAGACAGTGAGCGCAATTGCGATGACGGCATTCTCGATCCCCGGGCCAAGCGCCGCCGAGAAGGCAAGCGCCAGAACGAGGCTTGGGAAGGACAAGAATATATCGGTAATGCGCATCAGCACGACATCAACCCAACCGCCGAGATAACCAGCCGTCGCGCCGATTGCAAAGCCAATCGGAGCCACGATGACGGTCACCAACACGCTGATATAAAGCGTTGTGCGAGCGCCGTAGACGAGACGGGAATAGACATCGCGGCCGAATTCGTCAGTGCCGAACCAACGGTCCGCCGAGGGTGGCTTCAAGGACATGGTTAGATCTTGGAGGATCGGATCATGATTGGCGAGCAGTGGCGCGAAGATCGCCACCAGAACCAGTCCCGCCACCACCAGAAAACCAGCGAAAGCCAACGGATTGGCGATCAGATTTAGCCACAGGATATAAACCTTGTGGAGGCGCGCCTGGCGCATCGAGGAGAATTCCTCATTGATCAGCCAATTGTGAAGATCATTGAAATAGCGTGTCGCCATGATGTCACCGAGTACGCGGATCGAGGAACCGATAGGTCAGATCCGACAAAAGATTGATGGCAATCGAGATGATGCCGATCAGGAGGACGCTGCCGAGTACCGCATTCATGTCAGCGAAGAAGAGCGCCGACGTGAGGTACTGTCCGAGACCCGGCCATGCAAAAACCGTCTCAATCAGCACGGTGCCGTCGAGTAGGCCGCAGTAAGCAAGCGCAATGATCGTCAGAAGCTGTACCCTGATGTTGCGGAAGGCGTGGCGCCAGATGATGGCACGCTGGCCGAGCCCCTTGGCCTTGGCGGTCAGCACATACTCCTGGCGCAGCTGCTCCAACATGAAACTGCGGCTCATGCGGCTGAGATAAGCCATCGCTGCATAGCCGAGAATTAGCGCCGGGGCGGCGACATGTAGCAACGCGTCCCAGAACACTTCCCATTCGCCAGCGAGGATCGCGTCAACGAGGATCGAGTTTGTCGGCCCTTCGACCAGCCCCTCGTTGTAGACGTCAAGCCGACCGCCGCCGGGAATGAGCCCAAACTTGGCATAGAAGACTAAGATAACGATCGTACCCAGCCAGAAGATTGGCGTCGAATGGCCTAGCAGACCAACAATGCGAGCGAGATGATCGACCCACGTGCCCTTTCGCACAGCGGAGATGATGCCGAGGGGAATGCCAAAACCTGCACCAATGATCGTCGCCAGCGTTGCAAGCTCCAACGTTGCAGGGAAGACGCGAGCAAGGTCGCTGGCAACGGGGTTCTTCGTCACATGCGATTGGCCGAAATCAAGGTGCGCGACATTGCCGAGATAGGTTGCAAACTGCACGTAGAGCGGCTGATCAAGCCCCATCTCCTTGTAGACACGCTCATAAGTCTCGTGATCGGCTTGATCTCCAATCACGGCAATGACTGGATCGGCCGGCACCATTCGCCCGACAACGAATGTAATCACGAGCAGGCCCAGCAACGTCGTGAGGATGACGGCAAATGATGCCGTCACCTTACGTAGCGCTCCAAGCGCCGCTGTGGCACCCCGCGGGGCGCTTGCGGATGTCTGTGAGATACTCACGGTCATTCTCCTCGACAGGAAGGGCTTAGTCGCCCTTCGAGACAGTGTCCCAACGCGTCAGCCAGGTTGAGTGGCCAACATAGCCATTGACTTCCTTGCGCACCGCCTTCGCGTCCGTGCGCTGGAAGGAAGTGATGAGCGCGGGAGATGCTTGAAGATAGGCCTTGTTGATTTTCGAATAGAGATCGGTGCGCTTTTGCTGATCGGTCTCGTGTGCGGCGGCCGTTACCATGTCCTGGATGTCCTTGGGCACCTCCCAGGCAGAGCGCCAGGCAATGAGGCCCGAGAGCTTGGCATCGTCGGCATTGTTCGGATTAGTCGCGTATGATGCCAGCACAGCATGGGGATCCGGAAGGCGTTCGCCGGTGCGTGCTGAAAATATCTCGAATTCGCGGTTGCGGAACTTGCCGATATGATCGCCGCCTTGAAGGTCGAGTTTGATGCCGGCCTTGGCCGCATTAGCCTGCAACGACTGCGCCACTTCGTATTCGGGTGTGACGGGCGTTGCGTAGTAGACCTTCGAAAAGCCGTTCGGATAGCCGGCTTCTGCCAGCAACTGTTTGGCTTTTTCGACGTCGAGCTTGTAGGGGTTTTCGTCTATGGCACCCGGCAGCCCACTGGGAATGATCGTCTGCTGCTTGATGCCGTAGTATTTCATTACAGTGGCGGCGAGGCCGTCATAATCGATCAGATAGCGGAAGGCTTCGCGAACCTTCGGGTTGGAAAGAATGTCGTCCTTCTGGTTGAGTGCCAGGTAGTAAAAACCAAAGCCCGGCGTCTTCTGTATCTCGGCCTTCCCGCCCGCTTCAATCGCACCCAGGTCGGTGGAGGAAAGGCGAGTTGCGACGTCAACGTCGCCTGCTTCAAGCTGCAAGCGCTGACCGGAAGATTCTGGCATATGGCGCAGGATGACACGGCGCATCTTGGGCGCGCCTTGCCAGTAATCCTTGAAGGCATCGGCAATCAAGAGATCGTTGACGCGCCAGGTTTTGAGCGAATACGGGCCTGAGCCGGCATCGTTCGTCTGTAGGAACTCGCGACCCATGTCACCGCTCTTCTCGTTTTCAGCGAGGAGCTTGCTGTCGAGGATCGACGTCGAGAAACTGGCGAGCGAGAACAGGATGAGGTTCGGATTCCAGACTTCAGGCGTCTGGAGCACGACTGTTGTGTCGTCCGTCGCCTTGATCAGATCGTCGACATTCTTGTCGGTGATACCCCACTGGCGCAGATCAACTGAGGGGGCAAGACCGAGCTTGACGAGTCTGCGCAGCGACCATTCGACGTCCTTTGCCGTCAGCGGATTTCCGGAGTGGAAGGCGACGCCGGAACGGATCTTGAAGGTGAAGGTCTTGCCATCGTCCGATACCGACCAGCTCTCCGCAATGCCCGGCTGGGGCTTGGTGATGTCGTCGGCGGACAAAACGATCAGCCGCTCGTAGAGGTTAGCGACAATTTCTGCCGATTCCAGTTGGTTTAGCTCGTTGGGATCCAGCCCACGCATTGAGGACATGTTGGTTGCGATCACCAACTGGTCTTTCGGCGTTGCCGCCTGGGCAGCGATCGGCATGACAAACGTCGATGCCGCAATAGCCGATGCCATCAGAAAACTGCGTCTTTTCATAGTCGTATTCTCCTCCCTGGCGCGCCGGACCTCGCCCCAAGCGCGAATTTTCATATCGACATCGATCTGAAATCTGGTATATCAGATCTCACAAAACGATTTTGTCGTCAACGGGGGAATTTCGGGACATGCAAAAAGAGGTATCGAAAGAGCCTGGCGCAGACCGCATCGAAAAGATCGACCCGCGGTTCCTGTCGACGCTGCGCGATCACGTGCACAAGACATTGAGAACGGCGATCCTGTCAGGCCGATTTGCTCCCGACGAACGTGTCAACGAGCGCCAGCTCGCTGAACAGCTCGGCGTCAGCACAACACCGATCAAGGAAGCACTCCGCCAGCTCGAAGCGGAGGGCCTCGTGGAGACGCTGCCACGACGTGGCGTCCTGATACGCTTCAATTCGGGCTGGGCAGAAGAAATGATCCTGGCGCGAGCTGCGCTGGAATCGATGATTGCGCATCTGGCTGCCAAGCGCATCGAGAGGCAAGAAATCCAGAGGCTGGATGAAATTGTCGCGATGATGGGCAGGGCAACAGAAGACGGTATCGCAGACGATCTGATTTCGCTGAACGAGACTTTCCACGAGCAAATCCACATCGCGTCGCGATGCCAATATCTCTCGCGAATGATCGAACGGCAGCAGTTCTACGACGGCAGTATTCGCCGCGTTATCCATTCCGACCCACTGGAACGTGGCAAGGCGCTAGCCGAGCACGCTGCAATTGCAGCCGCCATCATATCGAACGACAGCGACAAAGCCGAACGCGTGATGCGCGATCATGTCGTGCGTTCCGGAGAGACTTACCTCAACATCGTGTTCAAAAAGAAAGAGGATATTTGACGTGACCGAGGCAATGGAGAAGATCCGCAAGGCCCTGAAAGGCATATCAGGCGTGCCCGTGACCCCTTACAAGGCGGATGGGAGCGTGGATACGGCAAAGCTGTCGGCGCTGATCACCCGTCTTGCCAACGCGCGCGTTCACAATCTGATGGCGGCTGGCAACACCGGTGAATTCTTTACCCTGACCATGGACGAAGTGCGCTCTGTCCACGCAACTACAATCAAGGCGGCCGCTGGCAAGTCTTTGATAAGCGCTGCTGTTGGCCGCTCGCTGATAGAAGCCAAGGCGTTGGCTCGCGACGCCATCGCCGAAGGTGCCGATGCTATCATGGGGCACCACCCGATGGATCCTTTTGCTGGCCCAAGCTTCCAGGCCAAGTACTTCCTTGAGCTGGCGGAGGCCAGCACAGTTCCCGTAATCGCCTATGTGCGAAGCGACACCTTTTCGGTTGCCGATTTCCGCAAGCTCGCGCTGCATCCAAACATCGCTGGCATCAAGTTCGCCTCGGGCAATTTGATGCTTCTTGCTGAAGTGATCCGTGCAACGAAGGATGCGCCAGCGATTTGGGTCTGCGGCCTTGCCGAAGGTTGGGCGCCGGCCTTCTACGCCATGGGTGCGCGTGGCTTTACCTCCGGTCTTGTCAATGTTTTCCCAGAACGTTCGCACGCCATTCATCAATCGCTGGAGAAGGGCGACTACGTCACTGCCCGCGCGCTCATCGACGACATTGCGGGCTTTGAAGCACTCCGCACCAAATACTTGAACGGCGCCAACGTCACCGTCGTCAAGGAAGCACTCGGCATGCTTGGAAACGATGTTGGCCCAGTGCGCGTTCCTGGCGTCGAGTGCTTGACCGAGGTCGAGCGCGCCGATCTGCGCGCGATCGTCGAAAACGTCGCCGAAAAAAGCCGTGCGGCGTAAGGAATAATCTCATGCATATCACAGGCTTCAAGACCTACATGCAGCGTGTAGACGATCGTCCGCGCCTGCTATTGAAGATCGAGACCAGCGAAGGCATATCGGGCTGGGGGGAGTGCTATAATCACGGCCCGGACTGGGCGTTGCCGCCGCTTTTTGACTACCTATTCCATCAGATCGAAGGCGAAGATCCGCGCCGCGTCGAGTTCCTGGTGCTAAAGCTAAACCAACAATGCCGCTTCCCACCCGGCGCGCTTGGCCTTGCCGCGATTTCGGCGATCGATCATGCGCTGTGGGACATCGCGGGGAAAGCCGCCGGCTTGCCGGTCTACATGCTCCTTGGCGGCAACGTTCGCGACCGGGTAAAGGTCTATTGCGGCGTCTATACCGCGCCCGATCCGGAGGCAGCACGCGACCAGTCGCTCGAGCTCAACGAAAAATACGGCTACACAGCGTTCAAGCTCAGCCCGTATCGACGTGATCTCCATGTCGGACGCTGGGGCGAACTTGTCAAGGAAACCGGCGACTGGTTCGGCAAGATCCGCGAGATCACTCCTTCACATTTCGAATACGCCTTCGATGCGCATGCAAAGATCTTCGAGCCCTATCAGGCTGTGCAGCTTGCCGCTGCCATTGCGCCGAATGATCCGCTCTTCTACGAAGAACCGATTCGACCTGAGCACATCCCGGCCTGGGCCGAATTGAAGTCAAAGGTGACGGTCCCGCTGGCGACGGGGGAGTCGCTCTATTCGCGCTTCGAATTCCTTTCGCTTTTGTCTGCGCGCGGCGCAGACATCATCCAGCCCGATATCTGCGTGGTTGGCGGCGTCACCGAAATGCGGCGGATCGCAGCCATAGCCGAGGCCCATTACGTGACGGTTGCTCCGCACAATCCAATGGGGCCACTCGCGACTGCCGTCAACGTCCACTTCTGCGCAGCTCAGCCGAACTTCAAGGTGCTCGAGTTCAAGCCACACACTCATGCGCCTTGGGCAACAGATCCCTACATGCCAGTCGACGGACACATGGAACTGAGACCTGACAGGCCGGGCTGGGGTCTGGAGATCGACGAGAAGGCGCTGCAGACAGACGACTATATTCACTGGGAGCGCAAGGTCACCCGCAAACCCGATGGCGCAACTGCCTACCCGTAACAACAATCAAATGCTCACGTTACACGTGGGCATTTTCCACCTTGGGGCTTTGTTGACACCGTTCGGCGCGCGATAGGCATTTTAAACGCCGCTGGAGGAATGGGATCTTTGCAGATCTTTCTCCCCCCTTAGCGGTTGCTCTGGACGATTGCCGATCGGTCGATGAAAGGATACGGCGCCGAGCCTTTCGCAGTGAGACTAGGTCGCGTCTGGGCGATGGAGTGTTTTCACTTCCAGAAAATCCTCCAGCCCGAACATACCGCCTTCGCGCCCATTGCCCGATTGCTTGTAACCACCGAACGGACTCCCATAGCGATGTGGTGCACCATTGATATGAACCATTCCTGCACGAAGTCTTCCCGCGACCCGCTCGGCACGTACCGGATCGTTCGTCTGGACGTATGCCGCTAACCCGTAGCTTGTATCGTTTGCAATTGCGATTGCCTCCTCCTCCGTGTCAAACGGCATGATGGCTAGAACCGGGCCGAACACTTCCTCCCGGGCAATTCGCATCGAGTTATTGACGTCAGCAAAGATTGTCGGCTTGACGAAAAATCCAGCCTCAAAACCTTGCGGCTTGCCGGCACCGCCAACGATGAGACGCGCGCCTTCTGCAATGCCAGCCTCTATAAGTGCCTGTACGCGGCCAAACTGGATATCACTGATCAGGGGACCAATGTGGCTACCCTCTTGCGTTGGGTTGCCCACCGTCGCCTCGCCGCCGACGCTTGCTGCGATCTCGACGGCCCTGTCGTAAACTGACCTTTGCACCAGAAGGCGGGTTGGCGCATCGCAGGACTGTCCGGAATTGTTGAAGCATTCAAGCACGCTACCGGCGATCCGGTCTTCAAGATCAGCGTCATCGAAGACAAGGTTTGGCGACTTGCCCCCGAGCTCGAGCGTGACGCGCTTGACCGTATCGGCCGCATCCTTGCTGACGGCGATACCGGCGCGCGTTGAGCCGGTAAAGGACATCATGTCGATGTCCCGGTGCTTGGAAAGGGCCGCACCAACGTTGATCCCGTCGCCGTTTACGAGGTTGAAGGTGCCTGCGGGGAAGCCAGCCTCGTCTACCATTTCGGCATAAAGCATAGCATTTAGCGGCGTAAACTCTGACGGCTTGAGGACGCAGGTCGATCCCGTTGCAAGCGCCGGAATTACTTTAAGAGCGATTTGATTAATCGGCCAGTTCCAAGGCGTGATGAGGCCGCAGACACCGATCGGCTCGCGAAGCAGGACGTCGCCGCTTCTTAAGACTTGACGTGTCTGCAAGTGCTTGAGGGCGTCGATAAAGCCCTCAAGGTGTCCAACGCCGACATCGGCCTGCTGCTCGCGGCTCATCGTAATCGGCGCCCCTAGTTCGAGCGTGATCGTCTGCGCCATTTCTTCGTAGCGGCGCCTATAGATCTCAAGCAGCTTTTCGAGAAGCGCTAGACGTTCCTCAACGCTTGTGCGGCTATAGCTGACAAACGCGTTTTTCGCGGCCACAACCGCGCGGTCGACGTCGGCGCTTGCCCCCATCGAAATCACAGCTATCGCCGCTTCGGTCGCCGGATTAAGGACCGCCAGATCGTTTGCGACAATTGGAGCAACCCATTCGCCATTGATGTAGAATTTGCGCTTGTCGAGCATGTCGTCACTCCCGTCAGTTCTTCTGTTTTTCATTCAGCCAGCGCTTGATCAGCAGGCGATATCGATCGCCGCTGAAACTCGGAAAATGCCCGCCGTGCGCAACGCGGACCGGAATTCTCAGAAGCCTCTCCATCGATGCGATGTAGTCGGCCGCGTTTGCGTGGTACGTGTCTTCGATCAGTGGCCCGTCATAGAGGATATCCCCGGAAAAAAGCGTCTCGGTCTTCGCTTCGAAAAGAGCGATCCCGCCAGGCGAGTGACCGGGAGTGTGGATGACCTCGAACGTTCGATCCCCAAGGTCGATCACCTCGCCATCCTCCAAGAGACGCGTCGCAGGTGCATTCTTCACGTTGTAGCATTTGGAACAAAAGGGCTCAGGTGGCAGCGCTTCGAAGATATCGTCAGTGACGTAAGGATCCGCGAGCGTGGATGCACGGGTCGGGGTAGACAGGATATCGGCTTCGGCCGAATGGACCGCTCGGCATTCGAATTCGTGATGGCAGCCGATATGGTCGAAGTGGGTATGGCTGGCAACGGCAACCAAGTCACGTTCGCTCACCAGCGGCACCCATTCACGCAGCGAAACGACTCCCATTCCGCTATCGACTAGCATGTCGCGATCCCGCCCGCGTACGTGCCAGACGTTGCAACGGTAAAATTCCTTGATGAAGGGCTCGAAGATGTGAGTGACATCGTCTGCGTGCCGCTTGAGCGCGTACCATTTGTCGGGAGCAATGCGTTCCACGAATTTTGCCTTAAATTGCAGGAAGGGCGACAATATCACCAACATCGACAGCAAGTGTGACCACCTGACCCTCGCCGATCGGTGCCGACTGCGGCATGTGCGCGACAATACTGGTCTCGGGCGCGCCGCGTGGAGTCAAATGGCAACGATAGTGCGTGCCGAAGAAAGCGCTTCCGGAAACCGTTGCTTGCGCGAGCGCCGTGACCGCACCATCTCCACCCCCGGCACGGCGGAAGTGCTCGGGCCGAATGCAGAGCGTCGTTGCCTGACCCGCTGAGGGCATACCAGCGGTGAAACAAGCCCTCGGCAGTACGACCCTGCCCAATTCCGTTTCAACGACGGCACTTGCTGCATCGGTGTCTCGGACTTTTCCAGAAACAAAATTCACCTCGCCCATGAACCCAGCTGCAAACAGCGACCGCGGGCGCATGTAGATTTCGGAAGGCGGTCCGAAATCCTCGATTTTTCCCTGGTTCATCACCACGATCCGATCGGCGATTGCCATGGCTTCTTCTTGGTCGTGGGTAACGTGAACGAAAGTGGTGCCAACGCGCTTCTGGATTGTTTTCAACTCGTCCTGCATCTGGCGGCGAAGCTTAAGATCGAGCGCTCCGAGTGGTTCATCGAGAAGAAGGACGTCAGGATCGACTGCGAGAGCACGCGCCAATGCAACACGCTGCCGCTGCCCACCTGAAAGCTCGTGTGGTTTCTTGTCCGCAGACGCCTTCAGGCCAACAAGGTCGAGGAAGCTCTTTGCACGCTCCTCGCGCTCGCCCTTGCCGACGCCGCGCATTCTGAGGCCAAAGCCTACATTGTCCTTGAGCTTCATGTGCGGGAACAGCGCATAGTCCTGAAACATCGTTGTGGTCGGCCGTCTTGCGGGCGCGACATTGGTCATGTCCTTTCCCCCAATCGCAATTCGGCCACTCGTTGGCGACAGGAAGCCTCCAAGAATTGACAGCAACGTAGTCTTGCCGCAGCCAGACGGTCCGAGCAGGACGATGAATTCACCTGCTGCGATATTGAGAGAGACATCGTCAAGCGCTGTGAAATTGCCAAAGGTCTTTGTCGCATTCTCGATTGAAACCGAAGCGGTCATGATTTTTTTGTCCTTCCGAACAGGAATAGTTCCAAGACAACCAGCACGGTGACGGAAACGAGGAACACCAGCGACCCGATCGCATTGGTCTTGGGGTTCAGGCCCGAGCGAAGCAGGCTCCAGATTTCCACCGGTAGCGTGACGTCGAAGCGCGACAACAGGAACGCGATGATGAACTCATCCCAGCTGAACGTCATTGACAGGAAAAAGGAAGCGAGAATTGATGGTAGCAGCATCGGCGCGGTCACCAAAATCATGACCTTCATATCGCTTGCGCCAAGATCGCGCGCGGCACGTTCGATGTTGATATGATGATCTCCCATCGACGAATAGATAATCGCGAAGCAAAGCGGCAAATTGATCACCACGTGACCGATACCAACAGTCCAGAGCGAAAGTCCGATTCCCAGCACATTGAGGACCGTCAAGAGACCAAGTGCGATGATGAGATAGCTGACCGTCATCGGGGCAATGAGCAAGCCGCGCTGCCAGGCTGAGCCCGGCAGCTTGAAGCGCGCGAGCGCATAGGCGGCGAGAAAGCCGAGGAGGCAGGCGATGACAGACGAAAACGTCGCCACCATGAAGGAGTGAAGGAGTGCCGACATCAGCTTGCGATCGGCAAAGATTGCTTCATACCATTGTAACGAGAAGCCGTTGAACGGTGGCACCGGAAGTCGCCCATCTTGGAAAGAAAAAAGCACAAGCACGATTACCGGCAGAAAGATGAAACCGAAAATTAGAACGGCGTAGACGCTTGAAACGATGCTGGTGGCGCGAGTGCCCATCATTGCGTCCTCTCGATCTTCAGCCAGCGCGCGCATCCGACGTAAGCGGCTGTGACCACAACCATGAGGATGATCGAAAGCGCTGCAGCCATCGGGAAATCCGCCCGGCGTCCAAGCTGCAGCATGATGATCTGGGGAAGCACGAGCTCGTTGTTACCGCCGAGAATCTGTGGCGTGACGTAGTCACCGATGCAGAGCACGAAAGTCAGGAACGCCCCCGTCATGATGCCTGGCATGGTAAGTGGCAAGACCACATGCCAGAACGTCTGAAATGCATTCGCTCCAAGGTCGGCGGCAGCACGCCTATAGTTCGGCGAAAGCTGCACAAGGTTTGCGTAGATTGTGAGTGTTAGAAGCATCACGAAGAAGTGTACGAAGCCAATCACCGTCGCGGTGCGGTTGCTGGCGAGTTCGAGTGGCTCGTTGATGATACCGATGTTCATCAATGTCTGATTGATAACACCGTTGCGCGACAGCACGAGCAGCCATGAATAAGAACGCACGACGTAGGATGTCCAGAAAGGGAGGACTGCCAGTATCAGCGCTGCGCGCTGGAACCTCTGAGGCACCCGTTCGGCGATGATCCAGGCCAAAGGATAGGCCAAAAGGATCGAAAGCGTCGTAACGATGAATGTAATTTCCAATGAATTCGTCAAACCTCGAAACAGTGCATCCTTTTCGAAGAAGGCAACGTAGTTGCCAAAGTCCCAAACGCGGACGATTGTGCCGCCCTGCTGCGCCCAGAGGCTCATCGCAGCCATGAACAGAAACGGAGCGACGAAGAAGACGATCGTCCAGACAAGTGCCGGAATAACGAAGCCCCACGCCTTGCGACGTTCAGTGTTTGCAAGAGAAATAGCTGGCAAGGACAAGCCTCCGACCCGCCCTCTCCCGCAAATGGGAGAGGGATATTTGCAATAGCACCAAGAAAGTGGCGAAGCGTTAGTTCTGCAGCATTTCGGTCCAGGCGTCCTGCATCTTTGCATCCAGCTCCGCGCTTGGGATAGGATAAAGCTGGGTGCGCTTCAGATAGTCGGCTTGCTCGTTCCAACGCAGGGCAGTCTTTTGCTCAGCAGTGAGATGCTCTCCGGCCTTGGCATTTGCCGGCATCGCCCAGTAGCAGGACGAGGTTGCAAGACGCGCCTGCCCTTCCGGGCTGACGATGTACTGCACGAACTTGAGAGCGAGATCCTTTTTCGTGGAGTCCTTCATCACGCCGATCGATTGCGCCCAGCGCACAGCGCCTTGTTCGGGAATAACCCAATCGAGGTTGGGTTTGTCTTTCACCAGCCCGGCGGTCAGCCACTCGCCTCCGCCAAAGACAATGTCTACTTCGCCTGTCGCAAGCGCGGTCTGCGACGAAACCACGTCGCTTACCTGCTTGGCGTTGGCTTTGAGTGCGAAGAGCTTGTCCTTGATTGCCGGCAGGTCAGCATCGGTCAGATCCGCCGTTGCCTTGCCAAGATTAATCCCGGTGAGGCCGATCATCGGCAAATAGTAGTCGTAGACGGCGATGCGGCCCTTGTATTTATCGGACCAGAGCTTCGACAGGTCTTTCATATCAGCCGGATCGACCTTGGTCTTGTCGTAGGAAACAGTGTTGTATCCGAATTTTTCGGTAACGGCATAAACCTTGCCATTGTGACTGTTGTTGGCCTCCATCCGCACTTCCGGGAATATATCCGCGTTTGGAAGTGCATCGGCTGGAATCTCGGCAAGGATGTCCTTGTCGACGGCGCGCTGCACGTCAACGCCATCAATTACCAGCACGTCCCAATCGCCCGGGCGTGACTGATCAATGATCGATAGACCCGCGCCAGTCCCCTCATATTCCTTCAGGTTGACTTTAACGTTGTTCGCCTTCTCGAAGGGCTCGATCAATGCTGGATCGGTGTGATCGCACCATACAAGAGCATTCAATTCCTCCAGCGCAAGCACTGGCGCTGGGGTGATGGCGATAGTCGCTGCGGCGAGCGCCAATGGTGCGACGGAAGCCAGAAATCTGCGCGCTGAGGCGCCTTCTGTAAAAACAATCATAATCTTGCCCTCTGGTCGGCGACGCTCGTTTCGGCGTCTTCACGAAAAAGATTGAATGAGTTCATTTTTTAAGTCAATATCAATTTTGAGGGTATTCATTATTTGAGAAAGTTCGACATGACGGGACTGCGCGCCAAGCAGAAAGCCGATCGTAATCGCCGGATATTGGAGGCGGCAGCGAGCCTGTTTCGCGAGGTAGGCTATGACAGCGCGCGGATCGAGGACATAGCCGAGCGCGCCGAGGTGTCGGTCGGCACCTTCTACAATTACTATGAGAACAAGGGAGACATTCTCGTCGCCACCGTTTCCATGGAAGTTGAAGAGGTATTGGAAGCGGGCAAGGCGATCGTCGAGAACCCACCGTCGACGACGTTGGAAGCGCTCCAGGTATTGATCGACCAATATTTCGATCACTCACTGGTCTATCTCAGCAAAGAGATGTGGCGCACGGCGATGGCAACGTCCATTCAGCAGCCAGATAGCCCGTTCAGCCGCCGATATACTGAACTCGATGGGCGTCTTTGTGATCAGGTTTCAATCCTGGTACAGAAACTGCAGCTTCGCGGGGCAGTCATGCCAGGAATTGATGCGGTGGCAGTTGGCCAAATGGCCTTCAACAACCTCAACATGATGTTCCTTGAGTTCGTCAAGGATGAAGCAATGGCACTTGAGACGCTCAAGGAACGCGTGGCACGGCAAAACAGGCCGCTTGCCGTTTTGATCAGCACCCCCAGAATGCAATAATAGGAAACGTCAGGGATGGAAGACCAGCAACAAGCTGTGCTTGCGGCAGCAGATCGCCTCGTCGAGGCTTTTGGCAGACACGATAGCGAGGGCTATTTCGCCGCCTTTGCGACCTCAGCCAGCTTCATATTTTACAATCTCAATCGCCGGCTGCAGTCGCGCGCGGAGTATGAAGCTGAATGGAGCCTTTGGGAAACCCGTGACGGGTTTCGTGTCCGGGGATGCCGTTCAAGCGATAGGGTGGTCCAGATTGCCGGCTCTGTTGCGATATTCACCCATTCAGTAGAGACGAACCTTGCCTTTAATGGCGAGCCCACCACGAGTAGCGAGCGTGAAACGATCGTTTTCGAAAAGCAGGAGACGGGCGAGTGGCTGGCGATACACGAGCATCTTTCGCCGCACCCATAGGAGCTGACGATTGGGCAGGCGACAGGCGCCTCCCCGTCATATGATCGAGCAATTTTTGAAACGAGGACAGAGACGATGGTCGAATTGAAGAAGCATCTCGAGGATTTGCGCAGGAAGTTCGCCGACGGCGCAGAATTCTTCGACCCTCGCTTCCGCCGGGTAGCTGAAAAGATTTTCAAGGGCGGTACACGGGCGGCACCTTATTCCGGCATTTCGACCTTTGCTGGCCTGCCCTATAGGGACGTCAATTTCACTGCCCCCGATTTCGGTGACCTGCAGGTTGCCGCGGTTGGTATCCCGATGGATCTCGGCGTCAGTAATCGACCGGGTTCGCGCTTCGGACCGAGGGCCGTGCGCAGCATTGAACGCATCGGTCCTTACAATCATGTCCTCGACTGCGCTCCCGCCTACGATTTAAGGGCAGCCGATATTGGTGATATCCCGTTTGGAAGCCGCTATCGGCTGGAACAATGCCATGAAAACATTGAAGCGGCGATCCGCAAGATTGTCGAAGCAGGCGTCATTCCTGTCTCTGTCGGGGGTGACCATTCAATCACCCATCCAATTCTAAAGGCGGTCGGAGCCAGAGAGCCTGTGGGTCTCATCCATATCGACGCCCATTGCGACACGGGAGGCCCGTTCGACCAGACCAAGTTCCACCATGGCGGCCCGATGCGCAATGCCGTTCTGGACGGTGTTCTCGATCCCACACGCACCATCCAGATCGGCATCAGGGGACCCTCGGAATACCTCTGGGAATTTTCATATGAGTCCGGCATGACGGTCATTCATGCCGAGGAAATCAATGGCATGGGCATCCCAGCCATCATCGAGAAAGCTCGAGAGATCGTTGGTGACGGGCCAACCTATTTGTCATTTGATGTCGACAGCCTCGACCCAGCCTTTGCTCCTGGAACGGGAACACCAGAGATTGGTGGCTTGACCAGTCGGGAGGCGTTGGAACTGCTGCGAGGTCTAAAGGGTGTCAATTTTGTTGGTGGTGATGTCGTTGAAGTCGCTCCGCAATATGACAGCACCACAAACACCGCACAGGTCGGTGCGCAGGTACTATTCGAGATCTTGAGCCTTCTGGTTTTCAGCCCGGCCCTAGGGCGTGGAGCGTAGGTTATTAGCTGCAATGTCAAACCTCGCGATGTCCGAGCCGGACGCGGAGACGATAAGCAACGTATTCGACGGAAACTCGCAATGACTCGATCAAGTCGTTGCGAAATCAGGCGAGAAACAGATGACCGAGCTAGCTGAGTCCGGCTCAAATCTCAGCGTAGCGGTCCTTCAAGCACGTTGCTGGACGCCAATGCACGGGAATCACCTCAGCTGGATCGGGCCCTACCTCGTTCCTACAATTCAGAAGAGAAGGTTGAACGGTTTTCTGGGTGCAGTCCGGACAATAACCAAAGCATAGTGCCGCTATGGAATGCCGATTTGCCCGAGTTTACGAGATCGCGGGCTAGTAGCGGAACAGTGTGTCGGGTAACGCAATCTCAAGTTTAGGCGTGCTCCCAAGGGTTTTTGCCCGCTGCTGTTAGAGCGTGTCGATGACCCCACCGTCAACGCGAACGGACGCTCCCGTCGTCGCAGAAGCGAAAGGCGACGCAAGGTAGGTCACTAGATTTGCGACCTCCTCGACGCTGGCGGCACGTTGAATGATAGAGCTACCGCGATGCTGCTTTACGAAAGCGGCAGCGATCTCCTCCAATGGCAATCCTGTTTTGGCTTGCTCGTCGGCAAGCATTGTTTCCACACCTTCAGAAAGCGTGGGGCCAGGGAGTACTGAGTTTACAGTGACCCCGGTGCCAGCCATGCGCTTTGCCAGACCCCG
This sequence comes from Hyphomicrobiales bacterium, assembly GCA_900466605.1. Taxonomy (GTDB): domain Bacteria; phylum Pseudomonadota; class Alphaproteobacteria; order Rhizobiales; family Rhizobiaceae; genus Rhizobium. Next base: position 62,638 of record UBMU01000014.1, on the reverse strand, counting down.
GGCTACCGCGATATCTGCAGTTTTACTCACGCCGTAGTGAATCATTTCGACGGGAATGTTGAAACCGGATTCGGAGGCCAGGAATATGACGCGGCCCCAGTTCAGCTTCTGCATTCCTGGGAGATAGGCGCGGGAAAGCCTAACGGCGGACATGACGTTAACCTGCCAGTGTCGATCCCAGACCTCGTCGCTGGCGTCGAAAAAGTCGATTGGCTGAAAAATACCCGCGTTGTTAATCAGAATGTCAACCTCAGGAACTTTGGCGACAAGGGTCGCACACCCTTCGGCGGTTGAGAGGTCGGCAGCAGCAGACCGAACGCTGCCCTTTGCCCCTTCGCCCTTGAGCCGTTGGGCGGCCTTTGCGGTCTTATCTTCTGACCGGCCGTTGACCACGACATCAGCTCCCGCCTTGGAGAGCTGGCCGGCGATTGCGTACCCGATGCCTTCCGTTGATCCTGTGACCAGAGCCCTCTTTCCAGCGAGATCGATTTGCATATTCTGCTCCTGTCGACGTTGGATGACGAAACGTATAGTTAGTTTTTCAATCTCGCAACGGCCTCGCCACTGCGCTTCTTGGATCCTCGATAAAATCTCGGCAGTTAATGAAACCTTCTGCTCCAAGTTGAGCGTATCGATATAGAGATCGGGAGCTTACACCGGGCTCGACATAGTTTCGTTGGTTCGCATTTCTCGGAACGGATATATGGAGCGCGCGGCCTCGACATTGGAGGCGATCCACTGCGAGAACGCGTCCAAAGCTGATGTCGGCGTTTTCAATCGCAATTGCGTCAGAGCTACCCAGCGAAATGCCCGTATCCGAGGACGGCTTGATCACACCGGAGAACAGGTGCCGTCCGAACATGAATGGAGGGGCCAGTGCGATTGCAATTCCTTGAAGCGCCGGCTCCCTCGATGACAACGGCATTACCCGCCAATAGAGTTGAAGCTCTCGCGCGTACTCATTGCGTTATATGGGACACAAACTTGCAGCAATCTTGCTATTGAAGACTGCGGGCGGTCCACTAATTGCCCCTTTTTGACGGGAGGTGGCAATGCACGACACCGATCTTCTCATTCTCTCCAGGGCAGTGAGAGAGTGGTATCAGTACTACGATGTAGATCCAGATGAGCAAGCGTCGAAGGTGCTTAACGACGTAGCAGTCGAACTTTTCGATCAGGGCCATCGGTCAGTCGAAGGTATCGCCACGGTGTTGATCGAGAACTACGTCGGCCCGTGGTCAATGAAGGCGGACATAAAGGCTTCGAACACAATCCAATAGGCATTCGCCACCAATGGGAAATGGTACTTGCGTCACCGACGCGCACGGTGGTCGACGTTCATTTCACTGTGTCGATCCTAACATTTGTGGGAGCTGTCCCAGAGTGCAGGCTACTGAAATCGTCGCCAATTGAACCGCGACGATCTATACATGCGCCGATCAGCCCGCCTTTTCGATCATCATTTGAGGCCTGAAGACGGACGCGCGCACCGCATCCGCGACAGATGTCAAATCGTCCTCAGACATCTGCGCGAACAACGGCAGAATAATTGATTGCTGCTGTGCTGAGACACTCCGTCCAAGGCCCGTCGCAGCACGATGTGACCCTACCTCGGAGTAGGCGTGCTCGAGGTGGATGTTCATTATTCCGCGCCTCGTTGAGATCCCTCGATCAAGCAACTCTTGCATGATTTGGCGCTGGTCAAGATATTCAGGCAAGCGAAGGCAGAAGCTCTGCCAGTTGCTGCGAGCCCAAGCTGGCTCGAAGGGAAGTGTAACGCCGGTCGTCGACGCGAGTTGATCGAAGTACAGGCTCGCAAGCTCTCTCCGACTTCGAATGATCCCCGGAAGCCGCTTGATTTGTTCTCTGCCGACGGCCGCCTGCATGTCAGTCATTCGATAGTTGTATCCAACCTCGGGGTAGGATTCGAAAATGACCTGCCTTGAACCGTGGCGTACGGCATCCGTGACGCTCATCCCGTGCTGACGCCAAAGGCGGAATTTTCGGTCGTATTCCGGATTGGCTGTGGTCAGCATCCCGCCGTCACCGGTCGTGACGACCTTGCGGGGATGGAAAGAAAAGCAGGCGATATCACCATGTGGCTTACCGATCTTCTCCCAGCGACCCTTCCAGAGAATCTCGCTTCCTGTCGCACAAGCTGCATCCTCGATCACTGGAATGGAATGACGGGCCGCGATCGAGACCACGCGATGAAGATCGCAAGGCATTCCCAGCTGGTGGACGCAAATGATCGCCTTCGTGCGAGGCGTGATGGCAGCCTCGATCAGCTCGGGATCGATGTTGAAACCATCTTCTTCAATGTCTACGAACACCGGTACGGCACCGCAGTAGCGGATCGCGTTGGCGGTTGCGATGAAGGTGTGGCTAACGGTGATGACCTCGTCGCCAGAATGAACGCCGACTGCCCGTAGAGCAAGATGCAGCGCGGTAGTGCAATTGGAAACTGCGCATGCGTGTTGTGCACCTACGAAATCGGCGAACTCCTCCTCGAATGCTGCCACCTCAGGCCCTTGCGTAACCCATCCTGATAGAATGACACGGCGTACCGCTTCGACCTCCTGCTCGTCGAGAACAGGCTTTGCAACAGGGATCTGGCTCATGCCGCCTCTCCCGTGCTGAGGCTCTTTTCCTGCCGCCACCATTCAACGAGATCACGCAGGCCTTCTTCCATCGTGACGCTTGCGCTAAACCCAAGGAGTTTCTCAGCCTTCATTGTCGAGGCAAGTCGCCTCGGCACTGCATTGACCTTGCGCGCCGGTCCGAATTGGGGCTCCAACGACGAACCCATGACCTTCGTCAAAAGGGCCGCAAGCTCGCGCAGGCTCGTTTCACTTCCACTTGCGACATTGAAGACCTCGTCTGTTACCTCCGATTTCGCAGCGAGCAGGTTAACCCGTGCAATGTCATGAACATGCACGAAGTCCATGGTCTGCGTGCCATCTCCTAGAATGATCGGCGGCAGTCCGTTGGCAATGCGCTCCATCCAGCGAATGAGAACTTCCGTGTAAGCGCCGTAGACGTCCATGCGCGGGCCATAGACATTGAAATAGCGAAGTGCGACGTAGCGCAGGCCGTACATTTCCGCAAAGCTGCGCAGCAACCCCTCATTAAAGGCCTTAGCAGCACCGTAAATCGTCCGATTGTTGTATGGGTGGTGTTCCTCAGTCGTCGGGAAGGTGTCGGCCAATCCAAGGACTGAGGCCGACGATGCCGCCACAACTTTCGACACGCCTGCTTGAACCGCCGCTTCGAGAACGTCGAATGTTCCGCCTGCCAGCACGTCGAAGGCAAGCCGCGGTTCCTCCGCGCACTGCGTGATGCGGATGGCTGCCTGGTGGAAGACAACATCAATACCTTGGTTGAGTTCCTTGAGGAGCGCGCGGTCCCTGATATCGCCCTCGACGATGGTCACCGGAGCCTTATCTATGGCCTCAACGAGATTCTCTCGCCTGCCGCGGACAAAATTATCGAGGATCAATATTTCTTTGGGTTCCTCGCGAGCGACAAGATCTGCAATGTGCGAGCCGATGAGACCGGCGCCGCCGGTGATCAAAATCCGTTTGTCCTTCATAGTCTAACTCTCCGATTTTGGTCCGCTCGAATCCTGATCCGTTCGCCAGCGGAGGAATTTTGCAGGAACGCCCGCAACGACCGAGAAAGGTGCAACATCGTCAGTGACAACAGCTCCCGCTCCGACGATTGCGCCTTTGCCAATGGTCACACCAGGGAGGATAGTAGCGTTTGTGCCAATGTCTGCCCATGCTCCGACGCGGACAGGCTTGATCTCTAGGTCGGTGCGGATGATGGGCATGTCGACTGGCATGGCCGTATGGCTCGAACCCAATACCTTGGCCCCCGGGCCCCATCCAACGTGATCCTCCAAAATAAGGTCGCGAGCGTCAAAATAAGCCTGGGGTCCAATCCATACGTTGTTGCCGATCCGGCATGTGCCATCGTATCGACCCTGGATGTAAGCCTGGGCACCGACAAACACGCCGTCACCGATTTCGAAGGTTTCCGGATGCTTGAACCCGGCACCGCTCCCGACCTGCAAGCCACTGCCGCAAGACCGCGCGAGGCTCTTCCAAATCGACTTTCGCATGAAGCTGTCAACGAAACCGTCGCCGACCGCAAAGCGTGCGTAGAGCTCGACCAGGCCCCCCGGCCCGTAAGAACGCTTCAGTTCCTCGGCCAGCTGAATAACGTAGTCGGGGTCCGCTTGCAGTTGCTGACGGCCATGAACCGACTGCACAAGGCGCACGCGGGACACAGGGTCAGTTGACATAGGCATCCTGCTCCACAGCAATAGCCACCTGCTCCACCTGCTTTAACGTCAGCTCCGGATAAATCGGTAGCGAAAGTACTTCACGCGCAGCTGCCTCCGATACCGGGAAATCTCCGGCGCGGTACCCAAGATCAACATGCGCTTTCTGCAAGTGGACCGGGATGGGATAGTGAAGCCCCGTGTGGATACCCGCAGTTCGCAGCGACTGCTGCAGCTGCTCGCGATCACTGCTGCGCACCGCGTATACGTGGTAAACATGACGGCGGTCTATCATAGCGACAGGGACACGCACGGAGCGGGAGCCAGCAAGGAGTGTTGAGTATTGATCGGCCCGGTCCCGACGAGCCTCGGTCCAGGCTTCAAGGTGGCGAAGCTTGACCCGTAGAATCGCACCTTGGATCTCGTCCATCCGGTAGTTGAAGCCCTTCAGCGTGTGATGATAGCGCTGCTCCTGACCCCAGTCCCGCAACATCCGGATTTTCTTGGCATGCTCTTCGTCGTTGGTAACAATTATGCCGCCTTCACCACAGGCGCCAAGGTTTTTTCCCGGATAAAAGCTGAAGCAACCTGACACGCCGATGCTGCCCGCCCTTCTTCCCTTGTATTCGGCGCCGTGGGCTTGGCAGGCGTCCTCGATCACTGGAATTCCGTGGCTGTCTGCGATGGCCTTGATCGCGTCCATATCGGCCATTTGTCCATAAAGATGGACAGGCATGATGGCCTTGGTGCGCGGTGTTATGGCGGCCTCCAGTTTCGCCGGGTCCATTGTGAGCGTTGCCGGATCCACATCAACGAAAACCGGACGCGCGCCCACGTAGCAGACAGCAGACGCGGTCGCGACAAAGGTGAACGAAACCGTTATTACTTCGTCACCTTGGCCTACACCTGCGGCAAGCAGGGCAAGATGCAACGCGCTGGTACCAGTGTTGACCGCAATCGCATGCTTGGTATCGCAATAAGCCGCAAATTCGTCTTCGAAACGAGCGACCTCCTCGCCAAGCACATAGTGGCCCGACGAGAGCACCCGTAAAACGGCGGGCTCAACCTCGCTCTTGATGCTGGCATATTGAGCCTTGAGATCGAGAAGTGGGATCATGCAATCAGCCTCGCCTGCTCGAGTTCGATGACACGGCCACGCTGCGCAAGCGATTGGGTGGCGGCCTCAAGGATACGCACGACGCGAAGTCCAGCATGGCCATCGGCGATCGGCTGGCTGTTCGTTACAACGCAATCAACAAACTGCTTTAGTTCGCGACCGAGTGCTTCGGTCATGTCAAGTTGCGGTGCGTACATATCTCCGGTCCGATAGCCCACGCGCATGTCGTAGACTTTTTCGCCATCGGCCTGCGGATTGCCGTTAAGTGTAATACCCTTGTCGTACACCTTGATCTTTTCACTCGGCTCCAGGTCGTCATAGACGATCATCTTGCTGCTGCCGCCGATCAAAGTGCGACGCACTTTAACAGGTGCCAGCCAGTTGACGTGAATGTGGGCTATCAGCTTGCTCTCGAAGAAGAGCGTTAGATAGGCGATGTTTTCTGGCTCGCCTGCCACATGCCCCATACCCGTGGCAGAAACCGCAACTGGCTTCTCCGGTAGAACGTAATCCATGATTGATAAGTCGTGGACGGCGAGATCCCAGATCACGCTTACATCGTGCTGGAAGAGGCCGAGATTAACGCGCACGGAGTCATAGTAGTATATGTCTCCAAGACCATTCTCTATGATTTCCCGCATCTTACGGACGGCGCCCGTGTGGATGAAGGTGTGGTCAACCGCGAGAATAAGCCGGCGGCGCGCTGCCTCCTCCACCATCCGGCGAGCTTCTTCAGAGTTTGAGGCCATTGGCTTTTCGACAAACACGTGCTTGCCGGCCATCAGTGCTTTCATCGCCAGCATGTAATGCGCCGAGACCGGTGTCGCGATCGCAACCGCATCAACCCGGGGATCGCGCAACACCTCGTCGAAATCATCCGTGATCTGAACTGTCGGGTAGCGCAGTTGCACGCCGGCCAGGCGCTCCTTCTTAAGATCGCAAACCCAGACAAGCTTTGCACCGGGTGTCTCTGCAAGATTTCGGACCAGGTTAGGTCCCCAGTACCCATAACCGACGACGGCAACCCCAATCATCTACCTCTCCCGGATGAAATGACTTCGACCGGCGCATCTTTTGCGCGACCGATGATCTTTGCCGGCACGCCGGCCACAATTGCGTAGGCAGGCACGTCCTTGGTAACCACTGCACCCGCGCCAATCTGTGCGCCTTCGCCAATCGTAATGCCCGCGACGATGGTCGCATTGCTGCCGATCGAAGCATATCGCTTGACGAGCGTCGGAATGACCGACCAATCCACATCCGATTGAAGCGTGCCGTCGAGGTTAACCGCACGAGGATGAAGGTCGTTAGTGAACATCACGCCGTGGCCCACAAAGACACCATCCTCAATGGTCACGCCTTCGCAGATGAAGGTGTGACTGGAAATCTTGCAGTTCTCAGCGATTGACGCGTTCTTCTGAATCTCGACGAATGTTCCTATGCGGGAGCCACGTCCAATCGAGCAGCCGTACAGATTTACGAGATCTGGATGATGGATAACGACGCCGTCATCCAGTTTCACGTTCGATGCGATCACGTTGCCTTCCTTGCCTGCTTGGTTTCCGCCCACCATTTCAAGGATAAAGAAAACTGATTTCTCTCCTGCAAGTAAAGAAAACAAAAGTCGGTGCGCTTTCGGTCAAAAGACGTACGTTTGAAATTCAGGCTGAGGCTTTCCGTGGAGTTGAAACAGTATTGTTTCCTTTTATATTTGTATTTACGCTTCAAGAGAGAACTATACGCGCCGCGCGCCGCTGATACGGATGTGAGACACATAATGTCGTTTAGAACTGTCGCCTCGATGCAGCAACAGATTGGCCGCCATGCCCGTCAGGTAGGCGACATTGTCTCCACCCAGGGAGTCGCAGGGGTTGTCGACCGTGTAAGAAGTAGGTTGTCGACCTGGCTAAAGCCCAAAGCTAGCGTTTGGGACGTGCTTCCCGAAGACGTTCTGAAAGCAGATCTCGCCCACCCTCCGAGCATTTTATCTTTGGCACTCGACGACGGAGCACCTATCTCGATAAACTGGGTGACCGGACCTGCAGGCCCCGGATCAGGAGGGCATACAACACTATTTCGAATAATGAATTACCTGGAACGCCAAGGTTATAGCAATCGCCTGTATTTTTACGATACATATGGAGGAGATCACAGGTACTACGAGCGTATCACCAGAGATCATTACGGTGTCACGTGTCCGATACAAAAGTTCAGTTCTGGCATGAGAGATGCGCATGCGGTGATGGCGACGGGGTGGCCATCGGCCTACGCGATTTTCAATTCACGTTGCAAAGGCAAGCGCTTCTATTTCGTTCAAGACTATGAGCCCTCGTTCTACGCGGTTGGTACGAAAAGTGCCCTGGCCGAAAATACCTATCGTATGGGCTTTCACGGAATAACTGCTGGTCGATGGCTCGCAGAGAAACTACACCGAGAATTCGGGATGGCTGCAGACTGGTTTCCGTTTGGATGCGACACGACGCGCTATCACTTCGATCAATCTTCCATTCGGCGTGGTGTGGCATTCTATGCGCGGGTCGGTACGCCAAGACGCGCGGTGGAGTTGGGACTACTTGCCCTTGAACTGTTCGCCAGCCGTCATCCGGAAGTGGACTTACATCTTTTTGGCGAAGACCTCGGCCGCCTTCCGTTCCGGTATGTCAATCACGGTGTAGTCTCACCCGCCGTGTTGGCTGGAATTTACAACAAATGCCTGGCTGGCTTGAGCCTGTCACTAACGAATGTCTCTTTGGTACCTTATGAGATGCTCGCCTGCGGCTGTATCCCCGTGGTCAACGACGCTGAACAGAATCGACTCGTACTGGACAACCCCTACATTCGGTACGCTCAGCTTTCACCGCACGCGCTCGCCAATGCCCTCCATGAGGTCGTCACAATGCCGGCTTTTGACGAATTCGCCAAGCGAGCCGCAAAGAGTACAAATGCTGCATCGTGGGATACGGCCGGCGCGTCCGTGGACCTCGCACTTCGTGGCGCACTTGCAGCCGAGCGAAGTGAGGCGTTTGCAGGCTCCATCGCGGCGCGTCGTTGAAGCGTAAGACGAGCCGTGGTGTTGAGACGAGGTATGAAGGCCGGGCTTGCGTAGAATGAATCACTGGGGTAACGAAAATTGAAAAGCGGGAAACCTAAGCTTCTTCTATTTAGGTCGATACGGATGAACCTGCCACAATTCATCCTGCACCATTTCGACGACCAAGAAGAGTGCCTTCGACAGGATTTTTCGCTCCAGGTCGTCTCTGACGCCGATTGCGACCTCGATGAACTGTGCGACCGTCTTCAACCAGATCTTCTCATGTTTGAATCTGGTGTTTACGCTGGCGAACGGAGAATTCGCAATTCCCTGACCCACGATGAAATTCCTCGTATCGGATTCTGCAACGCAGATGCCTACTGTGCGACAAGGTCAATTTTTCTGTCAGACATGGATCGATGGGGCGTGGAAACCTTCTTCACGCATGCAATGTCAATGCCGTCCTATACAACCGAAATTGCCGATCGGCTTTTCCTGTGGCCAAATTTCATAAATCCAACACGATTTGACTTCCAGCGACCGCCCAAGGAAACGACGGTGCTGCTGACGGGAAGCAGAGCTCCGCACTACCCTTGGCGAAACGGCGTCAGTCGCGTATTGAGCGAGCATTTCCCTGTTACCAGTTCGCCACATCGGGGATGGTTCAACGCGGACGCAACGTCTGGGATGGTCATTGGAGAGGCCTATCTTAGGCAATTGAGCCAAGCCATTTTCGTGCCATCCTGCGGCTCGGTGGCGAGAGAGGTGGTGCGAAAACATTTCGAGATTCCAGCGGCGGGTGCTTGCTTGATCGCAGAGAAGACACCGGCGCTGGCAGCTGCAGGCTTCGTAGACATGCAGAACTGCATCTTCGCAGACAAGTCCGACGTGCTGGACAAAGTCAATTACCTCTTGGCTCGCCGTCCCGAGTTGGAACGAATCGTCGAGGCCGGCCAGGATTTGGTTCGAGCTAGGCACACAATGCAATCAAGAACCCAAGTGGCCGACTGGCTCAGGCTGTACAAGGCGCGGCGCGCCGGCCAACGGATTGCCCAACGAGATCCGTTCGGTCAGCTCGAGTTGGTGACGGAGGAGCAGCAAGCCGGACCCGTTTATTTCAACGCAGGTAGTGAGCAAGTTGCGGTTATCGGGAGCGCCCTTAGCGACATTCAAAACGGCATGCTCCCTGCTGCCCGTGCGAAATTTACTCGCAGCAACAATTGGCATTTTACCACCGAAGCTGCTCTTGGGATGGGACTTACATATATCCACGATGGAAGACCGCGCCTTGCAATTGAGTGGATTTGGCGGATCATCGATAACGAACTGTCGATGAATGCAATCGACCCGGATCCGGTATCATGGGCAACGCTAATTCGGGCACTGCTTTGCGCAGGAAGGATCAACGAAGCGCGTAAGCACGCCGTGTTGGCGCCCTGGATACGGCACCACGAACTTGATCGAATGCGAAAGCTCGTGGAATATCTGAGCCACGTCAAGCTACCCGACTTGGCTTGCAGGCCCGAACGAGCAACCATCCACGCCTGGAAAAAAGCAGACGCCGACGAGTGGCGTTCGCAAATTGCCGATGACCTTCGGCGATGCGGCCAAACTGAGTTAGCTGAACGAGCGAATACAGCGAACGTCGACGAATTCTTCAAGACCGATTTGCCTACAAGCGCCGACCTCTCTGAAGACCTCGCGCAGACCGCGCAGGAAGAAATTCGAGCTCTGCGCAGAGCGCACAAATTCCGTCTGGATGCGCAGGGGCCGCGCATGAGTATGCGCACATGCGGCCCACCAACCCGGAAACTGCGACCCATGCTACTACGCTGGGCAATGAAGGGCTTTGGGCTGCGATTATCGGCACTGGTGCGTGAGAGTGCGATCCTGGCCGAGACAGCCGACTACGGCCAGATTGTTCTCTATAAGGCACCAAAAACGAGCATACTCGTTGACGCAGTTTTTTCGGCTGCATCCCGCAATCCCAGCCTGCTATTTGAGCGACCAATCGCCAACAGTATTGTCGAAGCAGAACACGGAACAAAGCTATTCCTGATCGTCGGCGAATACCCCCATGAGACGCTCGACGCGAAATTGCTTATTGAGCGTGCGGAAGTCTTGGTTCTTAACGGAGCCGCTCAGGGGCGAAATGAAGAGCTAATTTCAAAGTTGTTGGCCTCCAAAACCTTCGTGAGCCTGGAAGCGGGCAGTCCGACCAATGGGGCAATCCTTCGTAGATGCGCTGTCGCCGGCTAACGAGAGCAGTCGCTCAATCGATCGCATTGGAAAACCGGGAGATTATTGCAGTGCCTTCTTTTCAAGCGGAGCCCTGACCGCTCGACGCCTCCTCCTCGCACCCGGCTAACCTAACGCTTCGATGAGTTGCACAGCTTTGCGATAGGCTCGTTTCGGATTTTTAAAGGCCGAGATTGCCGGTGTAAGTACATCTCGGTAGTCGCCATATTTGTTGATCGGTATTTCCGAGATTTCCTTCCACGACCGTTCAATTTGTCGGAAATAGATGTCACCCTTTCGCCTTACCTCAGGAGGCAACGACAGCATGTCCGCATAATTGGCTCTAGATATCATGGGGTGCAGCTCACGTTGCCTTGGCTTGACATAGGAATCGCAGAACCCCCAGGAACTCATTCTCAACTCGATATAAGCGAGGTCTAGTTTCATGAACGCGTCGTAATGAGATATGGGCGCAATCCAATTCTCAACAGACTGCAGAACCTCCTCGACTTGAGGCAGCTTTAACCGGCTCACGAGACCCGATGTGTCTACGACGGTGTCTGATTTGGCATTGAGCCAAAGGAACCCGCGACCAACTTCACCACCAAGACCGCCAACGAAGAAGCGCCCCTCCAGAGGCCGTACACTCGGATGCATTTTGATATTGTTGCCGCCAACACAATGGCCGGTCCTAAGTCGCCAAAGATCCGCCTCTGCAGGTGTAGCTTCACGATACGACAAGAACTGGTGTGGTAGGCTGAATTTTATGGCAAGGCGTCTTGCACAGTTGATGTCAATATCGGCGTTCGGGGCCTCGACAGTGACAAAAGAAACATCCCGCACTAGATCGCGGGAGCAAGACAGGAGTAGGCGCGAATCGCTCCCTGCGGTCAGTGCAACGCTTGTCTTTCCCGCGCGGGCAACGACTTCAATGGTCTGTCTGACCCTCTCAAAAATCCGCGCACAGGTTGACGTTGGGTCGGGCGAGAGGGCGATCGGGGAATTTGGCCAGTGGCGTTTCGAGGTCCAAGTATCGAGGTCCAGATAGTGGTTGCAAAGGAGCCGGCTGATACCAATATGTGCTGTCAGGTCACCGGTAAACCAGCCCGCATTCTCAACATCAAGACCCTTATATAGTTTCGCTCGAAAGCGCTGCTTATACTGGTCGCCAGTCAATAAGGCGGCGGCTGTCGCGCCGGCCACGCGAGCTTGTGGGTCATAAACAAGCGAGATCGTTCCGTTTGCATCAAGATAAATTCGATTTGTTGCCGCCGTGCTTAGTATGAAAAGAAAGCTGCCCGTTAATCGGTAGATATGAGTTTCAACAAAAGCGTCGACATCTTCCTTTTTATCGAGCTTTGCGGGTATGACGTAATCGTCAACGATTACACGGCGTTGCTCTAGATCGATTGGTGTACCCAGAAGAAATCCAATTCTCTGTCCGCCTGAATCAAGTACTGCTATCGAATTGGTATACGGCGCAAGGGACAGGTAAAGGGAGCCAAGTTGGAACTCTTCCCAGCCACGCAAATGCGTTCCAGCCTCAAGTGAAACAACGAACTGGCCGTCGAGTTGATCAGATTCAAACAGCATCCTCAATCCCTCAGCTTTTCTCCCGGAACACCGTGCAGGAGATGAATTTGTTGCTGACAGTCTATCCAATCATGAATGCTCTAGTAAGCGTCTCGCCATCGTCTAATGGGACTAGGCAGCTGTATCAGAAGAACTATGGTTCCTACCGATTCGATGCGATCAGTGACTCTCCCAGAACTAGCCGGGAGAATAGTCGGAAACTGTCCGAGCCCAGATTCTCACACTTTGCTTGGTTACGAATTCCATGTCCAAGCTCAAGCAAGATTATGCGTCGCGCAGCACCACCCTGAGAACGCTTAAGGCCGGGATCTGCACCTGACCTATGTCAGGAGACAGTCAATCCGTTCCTCGGGAAGTTCGCGCACGCCCCCAAGCTGTAACGTTGTGCGCGATGAGCGAATAGAGCAAAGCAAGATTTACCACCCGCTCCTTGAGCGGGGATCGCGGCCGTATTGCCCTGTAGAGCGTCCTGGCTAGATAGCTCGGCCCGAGCATCTCACTTTTCACAAATATGGCAACGGCCATATTTTCTTTGAGGCTCTTTGAAATGCTGTTGCCAGACGGATTATTGTAGGACATTCCAGCGCCAGATATCCTCGCAATGCGCATATTCTCTGTATTAATCACCCAGTTTGACCACTCCTGATCCTCGGACGAGAAGACCTCGGGACGGAAGGCGCGCTTCCTTAGAAGCTCAGTCTTATAAATTGCGCACGTATTCCACGCTCCATTGAAGCCGGAAAAATTCGTCCGGCCGACACGTTCAAACCTCATGCTTTGTCCAAGTTCCTGGACGAAGTAGGCAGCCGCTATATCCTCGCAATTGTCTAAAATTTCCATCGCATACTCAAGCGCCTTGTTGTTTGCCAGAGCCGTATGCGAGCTTATCACCAGGCAATATTTGGTTTCGATATGGGCAACACCCTGGTTTAAGGACGCCGCATAGTTGAACTTGGCTCCCACATAATGGTGAACAAATGCGTCTTTCGGTAAGAGAGTTAAGGTCTCATCGGTAGATCCAGAGTCGACAACCACGTATCTGGTTGGAGCGACCGACTGATGATCGAGCGCATCCAACGTTGAGCCAAGCGTTCTCGCGGAGTTAAACGTCCTGATTAGCGCGGTATAGGATCTCGATCTCATGACATCGCCATTTTCACACATGATAGTTGCTACCGGCATTTGGACTATAAGTTGGCACGGCCACTAAGAGTTCTGCTTTTGCGTTGAATCCCGACTTACGATTTTCTCGTCTCCAAGCATTCCAGTTGCTCTTGTTCGGTCCCCGTTTTGCGATCGAGTTGGAGTAGAGTCTCTCTGAGGACCGAGAGACTTTAACCGTGCGCCGAGCGGTTTCTGCGCTTCTTTCCTGCTATTGATATCGAGGATCCAGACTCCGGAGCCTGCGAGGAAGAAAAACCAAGCGTAGGCAGCAACCCAGAAATGAACGGTTGAACCGACGATTGCGAAAGATGTCATGCAGATCAGGTAAGCGATCCTGCAGTCATCGACCTCTGGATCGATTTCTTTCTTCCAGGCTACGGATAGCCATAAGGAAAGCCAGGAAAGCGTCATTAGCACGAAGGCGGGCAAGCCATGACGCATTGCCATCAAGAGCCAAAAATTGTCGACGCTGTCTCCCGACATCCAAGCGGGCCGCGCCCAAGAAGCCAGTCCAATCCCAAATATCGGATGATTGGCAACAGACGCAGATCCGTAGTCCCAGATCCAAAGTCGATACCAGCCTGTCTGCTGATCAAATGTGAAGTGCGAGATATAGAACTGTGCAGGCGTCTGGTTCGAGCCAAACTCTACGACGAGATAACCGGCCAGTGCGATCGCCCAAAGGAGTTTCCACCGTCCAGCAAAATTCCTAAAGGTCTTGTTCCAAAGCAGCAGCGCGATTTGAACCACCAATCCTCCGATCGGCGCAGACGACATTGACAGCAGCGCAGCAAAACCGACCAAGCCTGTTAAAAGACCGCGTGAGGTACCCGAAAGTCTACCTTTTGTCGCCAAGCAGGTTAGCGCAAGCATGCTTGCACAAAAGGTGCCGAACAAGATCGAGTGGCTGAATGGCCCCTGAACACGCCAGAGACCCATTCGAGGCGCCATCCTGGTGATTGCTTCCGTTCGGAATACCGCGCCGAATGCGAGAAGCAACAGATTTGTTCCAGTCACCCACTCAAAGATTGCAAATGGCAGGAGACATACTATGAGCTTGGCGACAAACACGACCATGTTTTGAAAATCGCGAGCGTTTCGTATGCACACGCGTGCCAGTAAATACGACCCCATACTTTCAATAAACAGGATACCTGCAGGTTCGACGGAGGTTTCGATACCCTGGACAACAACGAAGGCAACTGCTGCCCACAGGCAGAAAAGAAATAGCCCGAAGTCGCCAGGCCTCTTCCTCCCAGCTTTCCCTTGCAACCACATGACAAGGCATGGGAGGATCGCGATCACGAGAACAATGCGATAAACAGATAGATTAAGGGGGCCGATCGGAAGCACCCAGGGGATTAGAAGTCCTGCAAGAAACAGCTTGACTGGCAACGCCAAACTTGACTGGCCATTCTGCTCGCTTGGCGGTTTCCGGGTCCGACTGGTGAGATTGACCGGCGGCTCCTCGCCTTGATAGATGAGCGAGCGGCGTTGGTTAGACTGCACCGGACGAGGTCCGTGGTAGTTGGCTGCCATCATTTTCTGCCCGGTCTCACTCGTACTCAACAGCCACTGGGAGTCTGCGACCAGGATAATAATCGCAATCCCCTCCGACAACGATTAGTCCTTCCGATACTCCTGTCGTCCAAATTGACTAGCTGGCAGACATCCTCGGCTCATTTTGAGAACCATTGTCGCTGCCAAATTCAGCGGACAGAACCTTTCAGCCATATGTCCGGTTGGTCGTCATTAGTTCGGCATAGATAGCGTCCATACGGTCGAGTTTTGCCGACCACAGCGCGGTTTTCTGCGCGTGGTAGTAGGATGCAGCGGCCATCCGCGCTCGCAACTCGGGGCCTGTCACCAGCCTGCGAATGGCACCTGCAACATCGTTGGCCAGCGCCTCTGGGGTAGAGACGCCAAGCTTGATTGCGCAAAGATCAGATGTCGCGCTACCCGGACCGCCGCGGTCAACCACGATCAGTGGCAATGAAAAGCTCATAGCTTCAAGCGCAACATTTCCGCCTGGCTCGCGATAACTCGGGAATACGAAAATGTCGGCATCCCGATAGAATTGCGGAAGCTCACTTTTGGGTCTCCATCCGAAAAGCGTGATCCGCTTTCCCAGATCGAGCGACGAAATCAACGCCTCGCACTCTTTCCGATCGGGACCATCTCCGACGATGGCCAACTCGACAGGTATATCGCGAAGCATCGCCATGGCTTGAATAATGTCGCGGGCTCCCTTGGTTCTGATGAGGCGTCCGGCGTATAGCAACCGTACCGGGCCTGATCTCGCGGACCGGTCTATGGGAGGAGGAACCTCGTCGATGCCTGTTTCACTCATAACTTCGAAACGTCGTACGGGGACGGGGGACAAGAGCTCCTCTACGTATCCGGCGATACCGAGAATACAATCAGCACTCGCGTAACTCCCGCGCAATATGGGGTCCCAGCGAAGGCGATAGCGATCGATGTTACGCAGCTTCGTATACCAGGGCGCAGAGCCATCCTCTGCGATAAATCCAGGCGGGGTGGACAGCCCACCCCCAACGGGCCCGATGACCAGGGGTAAGCCGAGATTTGCCGCTGGCGAGGGATACCGCATCGCGACTGGCACAGGCTGGTGGACGATATCGAACCGCACACCGTCGGAGAGCGCTTGGCGTATCCAGCGTCGCGCGCGGTAGTAAAAGGGGACGTAGCCCGGCTTCAGGATGCTATTCAGGCGCTCTGCTCTGCCGAGTATCGGCGGCTCGCTCCATTCCACTATTTTGACGTTGTTCAGTTGACGCGAAACGGGCGTTGCACCCTTCTTGTGATAGGTCAGCAAAGTCACCTCGTGACGGTCGCCCAGCCGTCTGGCCCACTGATATGCAACCCATGCCTCACCAACATCTTCCCCATTGCATGTCGGCGCTACCAGAAGCAACTTCGCCATTTAATGTTCTCCCTGCGGTCAACGCTTTCGATCGAGGACCGCACTCCTTTGAAACTGCTCGGTCTTGCATCTAAATTCGAAACCTCGCCCGCGCCCTGTTGCGAAGCATTTTCCAGATCGGGATCTGCCCCGAAAGAACATCATCCAGTGTATTGTCTGCCGTCCCTGATCGCATGGAGTTTCTTGGTTTCAGAAATTCCGATGCGTTTGCACTTCCTCCGGCGCTTGAGTAAGCCGCTCTATATCCGGTATCTCGTACTAGCTTGAGAACGGAGGCGTTATACCATCCAAATGGCATAGAAGCCGAATTAACGGAGCGACCGCATATCCCTTCCAGTTGCGCTTTTGACGCTGTGAGCTCGTATTGAAGTTCGTTGGCACTGACCTGGGTCCAATCGCGATGAGCGACCCCGTGGCTCCCGATACACATCTCCAAATCGATAAGGGCGCGGATATCGTCTGCGGAAAGAGATCCCGCCTCTCCGATGCGCCCAGTCAAGACGAAGAACTCTGCGCGTAGACCGCGCCGTTGTAGTTCGGGTGCCGCGATCAGGAGGTCGGAAGAGTTACCGTCGTCAAAGGTTATGGATATTCTTTCCCGTTCGGGATGAGATGCAATTCGATCAAGGATCGAAACAAAGCGGTCGCGACTGAGCCAGTAGTCGACTTCACCGGGCTCCAGCTCACGTCGCGGCTCCCCAATCCCATGGAAATTGATGATACGATACTCACCTGCCTTCGCCATGCCTAGCCCCGCGTACTTTCCACAAACGCGGCAGCCGATCGAAGTGGAGCCACCGCGCTTATCAGCGCGGCACGATGGGATGCTCCGCGCCAAGATCTGGCGGCGTGTCCGATGATTACCCCCATTTTGAAGACTGAGGTTCGCAGCGCCCCATGATGACGACGGTAATAGCGGATCCTGTTGGCAGTGAGCAACGCGAAGAGACGGGGGCCCGTCCCGCTTCCTCCGCTGGCATGCATAACCTTCGAGCGGGGCTCGTAGACAATATCAAATCCTGCTTCGCGTATCCTTCGTTGGTAGTCCACCTCTTCGCTGTAGAGAAAGAAGGATTCATCCCACGCACCGACAGTCTTGCGAGCCTCAGCTGTCACAAGCAGGGCAGACCCTGTTGCCCATTGGACAGGTCCTCGGTGATTATAGTGGCGCAGCTCCCCTACGATTTCGCCAACTCCAAGCCGAGCAGCCAGATTACCACCCAAAATGGCATCCGCCCAGGCAGTCATAATCGAAGGCTCGCGTCGTAATGTCGGATCAATGGTCCCATCCTCCTTGTAGTTGACCGGAACGACCACTCCGACCGTAGATGTTGCGGCGTGTTCGATTAGAGGCTTCACCGCCCCTGGATAAAGCCGAAGGTCCGGATTTAAGATAAGCAGATGGGCGCCGGCATCAGCTCTTTTTGAACCAATATTGATCGCCGCCGCATAGCCCGCGTTTCTCCCCGTACGAATGACAGTGGGGCGCAACGGATGGTCCTCAGCTATCTCGGCCGATCCATCGTTTGAAGCATTGTCGACAACGATAATTTCAAAGCGTTCAAGGCCTTCCAAACCGTCGACAAGGGAATCCAAAAGCGCCGGCAGGGCATCAGCACTGTTGTATGTTACGATGATGACGGCGACACCCGCCGCAGATGTTTTAAAGACGATAGGATGAAGCGGATTGCTACCCGGGGCTGCCATGTCTTTCTCACCTACTATAACTCGCCTCATTCGAGGACCTGCTGCAAAAAAACCGACGCAACTAGTGCTGCTTATTTCGCGAGCTTGGTCTTCCTGAGGACTTTAGCCGACGGCGACTTGCGACTGCGATCGATGCAGATCCACAAATGACGCGAGTGAGCCCACCGTTTCGAATAACTCGGCGTTGAAATCATCGTCATCGATATGAATCCCAAACCGAGATTCGAGAGCGGCTGCCAGACTCAACACAGCGAATGAGTCAAGCTCCGGCAGATTACCGAACAGTGGAGTTGAGGGGTCCGCAATGCGGGCCCGATCTTCGATACCGAGGGCTTCGGCAATTACATCTTTCACAGACTCAAGTGTTGAAGGGTTCATGATGCCTCACAATTATCGTGGATTCTGAATAGTGGATGTCGGAAGCAACGCTTCAAACGAGTACCTCCGGCGGCATGGGATGCCCCAAAAATGCGGTTGGACTTGCCGTCAGGCCATACGCGCCTGCTTGAAAGATCACGACGAGGTCACCTACGTCGGCGGGCGGCAAAGTGACGTTGTCACCGAGCAGGTCCAGCGGGGTACAAAGGCAACCGACCACCGAGACCGTCTCGCGCTCGAGCGTATTCATCTTGTTGCCTATGACGATCGGATAATTTCGGCGGATCACCTGCCCAAAATTGCCTGATGCGGCAAGCTGATGGTGGAGCCCACCGTCAACTACCAGATAGGTTCGACCTCGCGAAACCTTGCGATCAACGACCTTCGTTACATAAACGCCAGATTCGCCGACGAGATAGCGGCCGAGCTCGATAGTGACCTTTGCGTCGGGCATTGTAGGTCGAATAGCGGTTTCGACCAGCTCGTTAAGCCTCTCTCCAACGGGCGCAAGATCGAGTGCACTATCCTTCTCGAAATATGGAATTCCGAAGCCGCCACCAAGGTTCAAATAGCGGACAGACTGGCCATACCGTCCCGATAGCTCCAGCAGTAGCTCCACGTTGCGAGACAGGGCTTCGCAAAGAATATCTGAGTGAAGGTTTTGCGAACCGGCGAAAACGTGAAACCCGAGAAAATCCAGATCTGCACTGGCAAGCTTTCCAAGCAGGGATGGAACCTCTTCGGCATCAACGCCAAACTGTTGCGGCCCACCGCCCATTTTCATTCCGGAGCCTTTGACCTGGAAATTTGGGTTCACTCGCAACGCAACCCGTGGGCGGATGCCGAGACGATTTCCAGCATCGATAATGCGCAAGGCCTCGGTTTCCGATTCCATTTCGATCGTAACACCAGCGGCAACAGCCTGCGTCAATTCCGCTGACGTCTTGCCAGGGCCAGCGAAACTGATGCTCGAGGCGGGCACCACCGTATCGAGTGCCGTCTTCATTTCGAAAGCAGATGCAACGTCGAATGAATTAATAAGGCCCGCCAGATGCTGAACCACCGCGGGCATCGGGTTTGCCTTAACAGCATAGCTCAGCTTGACGTCAGTCGGCAGAACCGATCGAAGATAGTTGACGCGAGCGGTTATCAATCGACGGTCATAGGCGAAGAACGGTGTCGTTCCGACCCTCTCGGCCAGGCGATCGAGGCGTAGCCCTCCAACTGCCAAGCAATCTTCGGCCACGTCGAAAATATCAATGGAAGGATGTATGCTCACTGTCCCAGTTGCTCCCTCAAAAGTACGCGATCGAATTTGCCGTTCGGGTTGGTCGGAATGGACGCCATCTCAATGACTTTCGACGGCACCATGTATTGCGGCAACCGATGTCTGAACGCCGTCAAAAGAGCACCAACATCGAGTGTTTCCGCAACCGGGCTGGCGACAAGGACGATCCGTTGACCGAGAGTTTGATCATCAATTCCCATGGCGACTGCGTCGCGAGCCAGACCCGTGGCATAGGCGACTTCCTCAATTTCGGTCGGGCTGACACGATAGCCAGACGTCTTGATCATTTCATCGCGGCGCCCAACAAAGTACAGAAATCCTTCTCCATCACGGACCACCGTGTCTCCGGAAAACACCGCCAATTCCGGCTGCCGCCAGGTGCCGTGCGTTCCCGGCAACGGCCGAAAGCGTTCGCTGGTGCGGGCAGGATCGTTCCAATAACCCAGCGCAACAAGCGGCCCCCTGTGTACTAATTCGCCTGGTTCCCCAGCGTCGCAAAGCGCGCCATCGGGGCGCACCACGAGGATTTCTGCGTTGGGGATCGCCTTGCCTATCGAATCCGGCCGACGGTCAATCTCAGCCGGATCGAGATAGGTGGATCTAAAGGCCTCCGTCAGGCCATACATCAGATAGGGCAGCGCATTGGGGAAGGAAACGCGAAGGCGGTCGAGAGTTGCCTTGGGCATCCTGCCGCCTGTATTCGCAAAGTAGCGCAGTCGAGCGCCAACCTCGGCCGGCCAATCTAGGGCTCCAACCTGAATCCAGAAAGGCGGAACGCCCGTAATTCCGGTTATTTTGTACTTCTGGCAGAGCCGTGCAACGTCGCCTGGCAAAAGATAATTCATCAGCACGACATGAGCGCCCGAGTTGAAGGCTGTAGTCAGCTGGCTTAAGCCTGCGTCGAAACTCAGTGGCAGGACTGACAAAATCGTGTCGTGCGGACCATTCCCGAGATAGTGGCTGACGCTCTCGGCGCCGACGATCATGTTGCGGTGGCTGAGAACAACACCTTTCGGCTTGCCGGTGCTTCCCGACGTGTAGAGAATTGCCGCAACATCACAATCCACGCCTATGGATGGAGGCGGTGGCCCCAGCGGTGGAACGAGGTCGGCCCATGAGTGTATGCTTGGGTCCGTTTCACCCATACTTGTTTCCACGCTTGGACCATCAACAAGGATGACCTGGCTGAGCGATGGAACTTCGGCGAGGTGATCCTTCAGTTGAAGTAGGCGATCTGCTGATGTAACCAGAACTTTGACATCGCAGTCAGCAAGAATGTAGGCGACTTGCTGGGATCGCAGTATGGGGTTAACGGGTACCGTTATGCAGCGAGCCGCAGCGGTTCCGAATATCGTAACCACGGTCTCCAGTCTTTTGTCGAGGAGTACCGCAACGCGATCGCCTGCAACCGCGCCGAGGGCATCAAGGGAAGATGCGAATCCGCAGGCACTTTGCCAAAGCTCAATATAGCTATTGGTAACGCCCTTGTACGTTAGTGCAGCAGAATTGCCGAAAGTGGCCGCTCCGTGGCGAAGCAGATCGGAAACATTGATCTTGATCGGCGGTTGCATTGATCTCCTCACTACCAAGGTACGCAGGTAAGTTCGCTGTAGAGATAATCGACCTCGCTTGGATGCACTCGGTTGCTCAAAAACATCTTTGGACGTGGCGATCGAAGGGAGATGGATAGTATTGGACGCACGTCGGCAAAGCGCTTCTCGACAAATGTCCCGACAATCCCAAACTGCGTCAGCAGGTGGCTGTAGATGTGGTGAGCAGTCTCGGCAAAAAGGGCACGGTCACCTACGTGCAGAATCGATGCGAACACCCGCAGTCTCTTGCGGGTATCTTTGCGGAATATGACATAGCAGCATCGATCGCCCTTTATTACAGCCAGATGGTGGGCTGCAGGAGCAAACGCATGGTCCTTGTAGATTGCGAGATCGCGCTCATCGAGGTGACGCTCGATTAGACGTGGATCGGTTATGATCGAAACACCGCTTCCCCATCTTGGACGGGGAAGGTTTAGCACCAAGGAAGCGGCGGTGTCGATTTGCTGGAATTTCAGTCGACGATTTAGCGGAACGACGTTTCCACTTGGCGAAAGATCAGTGAACGTATAGCCCCGCTGATCAAGGAGCGCCTTCAAAAGGCGCAAGCCATGCGATCGATAGCCGTCCAGAACGCACCAGGCACTTAGGTTGCAAAACTTCTCGACTTCGCTCCCAACACGCCGTTCTGAATAAAAGGCAACATGGACACCGACGACCCGTCCCCCATGGGTCAGCATGTATCCGTGATTGGGAGAAGTTGCCTGCCAAGAAGGCTGTATAGCCGATGCCCAGGCGGCAGGAGACAGTCGCCCATTCAGTTCTGCATGAAGGAAATCCGCCACCTGCTCTACGTCGCCAGAAGAAATCGGACGAAGCAATGTACTTCTTTCGTTTTCTTGGGAACAATCCTGCGGCACCGCCGTGCTTTCCTTTTGCTACTCATGTAAACAAGCAAATCTTCAAACATCTTTACATGTAATACTATCTCGATTCATAGACACCCATATGGTTGAACCACGGATCAACCAAAGGCCACCCCATTTAGCCGCTTTGGTAACTGGAGTGGCGTAGCTCCAGAACTCTATCATCGAGCCTTCATGTGTTTTCACACACGGGAGGCTGCCATTTCTAGCAACCATCACATTCTGATCCTGGTCGAAAACCTACCGGTCCCGTTCGATCGCAGGGTCTGGCAAGAAGCCAAGGCCCTCGTGGAAGCTGGCTACGCGGTCTCGGTGATATGCCCGAAGGGAAAGGGCCACGACAAGAGCTACGAAGTCTTGGACGGAGTCCATATTTACCGGCACGCGCTTCGCGAGGCCTCTAGCGCAGCTGGATACTTCAAAGAATATTGTCTTGCGCTATTTCATCAGACCTATCTTTCCTTCCGCGTTCGCAGACGTCAATCGATCGACGCCATTCAGGCCTGCAACCCCCCTGACCTGATGTTCCTGGTGGCAATGATCCACAAACTGCTATTCGGCACACGCTTCGTCTTCGACCACCACGATCTCAGCCCTGAGCTCTACGTCACAAAGTTTGGGCGTAAGGATATATTTCACCGATTGCTGTGCTTTTTTGAACGGCGCACGTTCCAGATGGCCGACGCCAGCATTGCGACAAACGAGACGTTCCGGGACATTGCCATCTCTCGAGGCGGAATGGCTCCTGATCGGGTTGTCGTCGTCAAGAGCTACCCGGAAGCATCGCGTTTCCGGCGCACCGTCGCTGAACAATCGGCCGTGGTTCCGGGCAAGCACCTTATCGGCTACCTCGGGATCATGGGTGAGCAGGACGGCGTAGAGACGATGGTTCGTGCACTTGCTGAGATTGTTCATGTGCGCAAGCGCAGCGACGTACATGGCCTTATCATTGGCGACGGTCCAGAACTTAGCCGATTGAGAAAGCTGGCTGCCGACCTCAATCTCGGCGAAGCCGTGCGCTTTAGTGGCTACCTGAGCGGCCAGCCGCTGATGGCACATCTGTCCGCGCTAAACATCGGCATAATTCCCGACCCGCCCAATGAATTCAACGACAAGCTCTCAATGAACAAGGTCTTCGAGTACATGATGCTGGGCTTGCCCATCGTCCAGTTCAATCTTCGTCAGGCGACACGCGATGCTGCAGAGGCGGCCTTGGTCGTTAAGGAGCATTCCCCTGAGGCGCTTGCCGACGGAATTCTCGCACTGGTAGACGATCCGAAGCGATGCATGGAAATGTCAGCCGCGGGCCAAGCGGTGGCCGAACGTGAATTCCAATGGACGAACGAAGCGCGCCGTTACCTGACTGCCTACCGCACGGTGTTTCGTAGGAGACTTGATGTCAATGATAAGCGTCATTATCCCGCATCTTAACCAACCCGAGATGCTCGGGCTGTGCCTGGCGTCTTTGACCCGCCAGCCGGACCCAAAGCTCTCGGTCGAAATAATCGTGGTGGACAACGGGTCGAAGGAGTTGCCGGTGGAGGTCTGCTCGGCCTTTCCAAATGTCATACTTCTGTCGCAGGCCGTGCCTGGTCCGGGCCCTGCTCGCAATCTCGGCGTATCCAGCGCCTCCGGAAACATACTTGCATTCATCGATGCTGACTGTGTTGCGGGCGATGGGTGGCTAACAGAAATTGAGCACCAATTCTCGGCAGACCCGATGAAGTGCATACTGGGGGGAGACGTGCGGATCGGCTGCGAAAATCCGAACCAACCGACGCTCTTGGAAGCCTATGAGAGCGTGTTCGCCTATCGCATGAAGGAATACATCTCAAACCAGGGCTTTACCGGAACCGGCAACCTTGCCGTGCGCGCAGAGGTCTTCAAGGCAGTCGGGGAATTCGGGGGGATCGACATTGCCGAGGATCGCGATTGGGGTCAGCGAGCGTTGAAGCGAGGCTATCGAACGCACTATTGCGAGAGGATGATTGCCTACCATCCGGCGCGCAGGACCTTCTCGGAGCTGGCCGTAAAATGGCAACGACATACAGCCCACGATTTCGCGCGCATAAAGGGTAAGGCTGGCTGGAGGCTACGCTGGATTTTTCGCGCCGGCGCTGTTCTTCTTTCTCCCGTTGCAGAAATATGGCGAATATGCAGCTCCAACCGCTTGAGCGGTTGGAGGGCGCGCGGTCTTGCATTTGCGGGTCTTCTTCTCATTCGCAGCTATAGAGCCGGCATCATGATTTCGCTTGCTTGCGGTACAAGCGATGCGGCGACGCTCAGTGGCCGTTGGAATCCGCAATCCATTGCCGGAATACCTCCTAAGAGTTCCTGACGCTAATGTCAGAGGCGGTCAGATAAGTGGATCAACGTTGCCACGCGCTCATCGGATGAAAGACTATGCGAGAATTTAAAGCATGGATTTTGCGTTTTTGCCTGCTGCTTCTGGCCCTGCTCGCTCCCGTGCACCTTTTGGCGGTTGCGCAAGCAATCGACGTTGCATCATTCCCTGGCCCGAGCAACACCGGCGTTCCAAAAGGTATCGAGCTTACGCCTTACACGGGGCCATGTGGAATTACCGAACCAAATGCGGTGATTGATTCCAAACGCGTGACTTGCGACCTTTACATCAAGGCGCCCGGCGTTCGCATTATGCGAAGCACGACGCACCGGATCGACGTTGATACCCCGGGAGCCTCGCTAACGATTGAGGACAGCCTGATCGATGCTGGGAGTTGGGAGGCCGCCGCGCTTGGCTTTTCTAACCTGACCGTAAGGCGCGTTGAAGTAAGAGGGGGTGGGGCAAGCATTCATTGTGCACCTAATTGCTTGATCGAGGACTCTTGGTTGCATGGCCAATACATGCAGCCTGGTGAGCCACAG
The DNA here is from genome assembly GCA_900466605.1 of Hyphomicrobiales bacterium. Classification (GTDB taxonomy): domain Bacteria; phylum Pseudomonadota; class Alphaproteobacteria; order Rhizobiales; family Rhizobiaceae; genus Rhizobium. The sequence goes on along the minus strand of UBMU01000014.1, from coordinate 37,531 downwards.
CATCTTGGTGGCTATGCGGCATTTGGGTGGGGAGACGTCACACTACGACACAACACGATAAGCTGTGACGTTCCAGACAATGATGTCGGAGGCGGGTGCTCTGGAAGCGCTCAGATCTACGGCGATTTTGCATCCCTCAAGCGATTTACCTTTGAGCGGAATTTTTTTCGCGCGACCCCAGGTGGCTTTTGCACTTCGTTTGGGTTGAACCATGGTAAGCCTTATGGCGACAATCCGACGTATATCGTCGTTACCAACAACGTGTGGGAACGCGGACCAAATGGCAATTGCGCAGGCTATGGACCGACCACGTCCTTCGACCCGAAGGGGGAAGGCAACCTATGGCGTGGCAATGTTTGGGACGATGGCACCCCGCTAGAAGCACGCTAGCTGCAGCAAAATATCTCGCTCCTAGGATGGCTCCACGGGTCCGCCCAATGCCCCTTCCGGTTCGCACCGCTTTGCTGAAAACCGTCAAACAAGTGCGAAGGACCTGGCTAAGGGCACCTCCCCACCAAGTTAACCGTCACCCCTGGTAAAAGAGGTCCACATCTGGGCCTATCGAATTGGGTGGAACGTGGACGCGGGCACGCCTTCTTGCGACCGTGTCATTCCACCCGCCTCTTTCAAATTGCCGCATTGAGATTTAATGAAATCTCCAATACTGACGTTCGGTCAGGGAGATAGGAAGTGAGAAAGAGGCACGCGATCGTCACGCCATGGCTGGTGCGCATCACTTGCGCCGTTGCGTTGCTGCTTGTCGGCTTTGCTCATCAAGCGCCTTCGTTCGCCAAAGGTGTCTTCGTCCCAGCCGAATTTGCTGATTATATTTTGCCGGACGGCACGCTTCCAGTAATTTGCACCGCAGGCAAAGTCGATCACATCCAAACACATGAGAAGGCACACCTTCATGGCTGTGAGGCCTGCCGGATCACTGCCTCGGTCCTATTGCCTCTTCCGGACAAGGTCGGCATCGAGCAAGTTTATACCTCGACAGCCGTCACGCGGTACTACCGAACCGCAATCTCCTCCTGGAGACCCCTCCCCCCAAACAACGGACCGCGGGCACCTCCCAGAACATCAGCATTTGCCTGACGGCCCTCGCCGCAACGCATGAATAGCGGTGGCTGAGCCCTTCTCGCGTGTAGTTCAATTCCGGAGTTGAGCCTATACCCTTCGGTTTCTATTTCCTAAGTGAGCCTTTATCGGCGCGCCAGTCATGGCACCACGTGGGCTCGCACCTGTGCAGGAGCACAACATGAAACGCCTATTGACACTCGTCACAAGCCTGCTGTTTGCAGGTCTCATTGCTACAATTTCAACCGCACATGACTTCAAGGCAGGCAACCTAGAAATCGGCCACCCGCATGCTCGCGCGATGGTTCCGGGCGCCAGGGTCGGAGGCGGGTACCTCAAGATCACCAACACCGGATCGATCGATGACACACTGATCAGCATCACGTCCGACCGGGCGAAAGAAACCGAAGTTCATCAGATGAGCGTCAACAATGGCGTAATGACGATGCGGCCGGTGACGGGTGGCCTTACCATTCCTGCCGGACAAACTGTTGAGTTGGAGCCGGGCGGCTACCACATCATGTTCATGGGCGTCGAAAAGCCCTTTGTGAATGGCGAAATAATCAAGGCAACTTTGACTTTTGAGAAGGCGGGCTCCGTCGATGTCGAGTTTGCTGTCGGGAGCGCCGGCGGCGCGCGGTCATCCGCCACTGACAACCACACGGATATGGGCGGTATGGACATGTCAAAGCCGCAATAGGAAGTGACGCACCCCCCATCATTGAACCCTTTTCTGCTTAAGGTAAACATCATGGCGACCCTATCCCGCCTCACTATAGCTTCCGCCGCCGCCCTCATCGGCTTTGCCGGGCAAGTCTTTGCGCACGCCCACCTGACCAAGAGTGTTCCGGCCGACAAGGAAATCGTCGCAACTTCCACTGCCGAGATCGACCTGCGCTTTTCCGAGGAGCTCAACATCAAGTTCTCCGGAGTGAAGATAACCGGCCCCGGCAATGGGTTGGTGAAGATAGGCGATCTCATGCTTATGGATGAAGGCAAGACGCTGATGGTGCCTCTTACGGAAACGCTGGCCCCAGGAGCCTACTCAGTGGAATGGCATGTCCTTTCAACGGATGGCCACAAGACCAACGGCATCTATGGTTTCACGGTAAAGCCGTGACACCAGACGTTGCGCTGATCTTTTGCCGCTTTTTTCTTTATGGCTCCGCCATGTTTTTGTGGGGCGCATCTGCCTACCTCAGCTTTGTTTTACCCGCCGGTTTGGCGATGCAATTGAGCCGGCGACTGCGAATTTGGCATAGCATTTCGATTGTCCTGATCGTCGCCGCTACCGTATTCATGCTTCCTCTGCGAGCGGCGACGATCGGTGGCGGGTGGAGGGATGCGTTTGTGCCGGAGATGCTGAGATCCATTCTTACTGGAACCAGCGTCGGACAGGCCTGGATAGCCCAGGCCAGTGCTGTGCTCCTTCTTGTCCTCTCGTGCCTGGCACCTGCTCACCGCAAAGGCCGCGCTGTCGCTATCAGCGCCGCTCTTGTGCTCGTCAGCATGACCGTCAGCGGCCACGCGGCTATGAACAGTGGCTGGCTGCGAACTTTGCACCGCCTTAATGACGGGCTTCATCTTCTGTCGGGGGGCGCCTGGCTCGGGGCGCTGGTGCCTGTTGTTATCCTGTTACCGACGTTGCGCGACCCGCAATGGAGACAGGACGCGCGACGCGCACTGGAGCGTTTTTCGACGGCAGGACATGCAGCGGTCGCGCTGGTGATCGCGACCGGTGTTGCCAACACGCTCCTCGTGATCGGATCAGCGCCGCTGAATTGGCAGCTAACCTATCAGGTGTTACTCAGCATAAAGATCCTGATCGTGTGTGCTCTCGTTGGCCTTGCGATTACCAATCGATACGTTTTCGTTCCCAGGCTCGCCCGCAGCCGATCATCGCAACCTCTGAAATGGTTGACCGCATCAGAAATTGCGCTCGGTTTTGCGATTCTGGGCCTCGTTGCGGTCTTCGGCACACTGCAGCCAACCTAACGCTTTCAATGCGCCGCGAATGATCAACGTCAAGAAACGATGACGACATCTAGCTGCGGTGGGCTCAACGTACGCCGATGCCCGCCGTCAAACCACCATCAATCCGGTGATCAGATCCGGTGATGAATGCCGCAGCGTCGGAGGCAAGGAAAGCTGCGAGCGCTGCTACTTCTTCTGGTTCCCCTATGCGGCCGAGGGGGTGTGCCTGGCCGAAGCGCGAAAACACAGCGGCGACATCGGCATCCTCTCCCTCGAAAGTTCGCGCGGCCAGTTCCAGGATTGGTGTACGCACCGAGCCGGGGCTGATCGACACGACGCGGATCTTGTCAGGCGCAAAATCAATTGCCATCGCCCGTGTCAAAGCATGGATTGCGCCCTTTGATGCAACATAGGCCGAGACGCCAGGCTGGCAGGCAAAGCCTTGGACACTCGAGATATTGATGATCGCGCCGCCGCCCCGCTTTCGCATTTCCGGCACTCCGTGCTCCGCCGTCAGATGAATGGAGCCGACATTCACCGCCATACAGCGCATGAACGTCTCGAATGGCGTATCGGTCGCATTGCCGTATGGATGCACTGCCGCCGAATTGGCGATGATGTCGACCCCGCCAAGGTCGGCAATGACTTGCGCGAAGGCATCGCCAACACTGGTGGGCTCAGCGACATCGGTATGGACGACGCGCAGTTCGAGCTTATTTGCCGTAGCAATCTTCGCGAGTTCAGTGTTCGCGCTTATGTCGATGCCAAGAGCGGCGACACGGGCTCCGTCTCGCGCCAAGCGCAAGGCAATTGCTCGCCCGATACCAGTTGTCCCTGTAACAACGGCAACCTTGCCATTGAACTCACCCATCAGATTCTCCCGCCCTATCGGCACCTCTAGCCAGAAATGAACTCAAGACCGGCGCTCAAATGACGGTCCATATGATAGACAAAGGCAATCCTATTGCGGTGGCGCAGCGCCTGAAGAATGTCATTGTGCTCGACCACAACGCTCTTCAAGGCGACCCGTTGCGACTTGCCAGCGAGCATCAATCGCTGGATGACCGGCTTCAGCATGCCATAGGTTTCGGACAATGTGCGGTTACCTGCTGCATCGACCAGCAGGCGGTGGAACTGAAAATCAAGCTCGGAGGCACGCTCCGCACCTTCGGCCGCCAGGATGGACACGTTGATTGCCTCCATCTCGTCAAAGACTGCTTCCGTGAGCCGCTCGGCAAGCAGATCGAAGAGGTTCATCTCAGTCAGGCGCCGAAAGCCCTGTATGTCGCGGAAGGCATCAACCGAAATCTCCATGGCAAAAGAAAACAGATCCCGCATCGCAGTCTGATGGTGATCCGTCAGAACGGCGCCGACCTTTTGTCTGGATTCGGCAACGCCATAAGCCTTCAATGTGCGAAAGGCCTCGCGCACCGTATTCCGGCTGGAATCAAACATCGATGCGAGTTCGGCCTCACTCGGCAAGACGTCTCCGACGCCAAGACCGCGCTGTTTGATGAGGGCGCGGATTTGGCGTACCACATCATCCACGGCCGAAGCCCGATTGCCTGTTTCCACGCCGAACACCTCCTAGTCCGTGGAGCGTATTATGTTGGTCTTAATTTCACAACGATAACTTTTTTCTTGCGAGATTGTCGAAGATCTAGCTTAATTGTCCAACATTTTTGGGAGGAGTTGCAATGCTTGAGAGCTGGCGCTGGTTTGGACCACAGGATCCCGTGACGTTGTCACACGCCCGCCAGGCCGGCGCGCATGGCATCGTGACCGCCCTTCATCATATCTATGACGGTCGAGTGTGGACACCTGATGACGTCGCCGAAAGGATGGCACTGGTGAAGAACGCCGGGATGGTCTGGTCGGTTTGCGAATCCATTCCGGTCAATTCCGCAATCAAGCTGAGAAACGAGAACTGGCATAGCTATGTCGATGCGTGGAAGCAAAGCCTCGCCAATCTCGGCAAGGGCGGTGTGCCTGTCGTCTGCTACAATTTCATGCCGGTTGTCGACTGGACGCGAACAAACCTGCTTTATCCGACCCCCGTCGGTGGGTTCGCGCTCCGCTTCGACATGGTCGACTTCATTGCCTATGACGTCTTTGTTTTGAAGCGCGTCGGGGCCGATGAGAGCTACGCAGCCGAGCTTGTGGAGGCTGCTCGAAGCCGACTTCGCAATATGAGTGCTGCGGATGTGGAAACCCTCGAGAGCAATATCATAGCGGGGTTGCCCGGTGGCGAAGACAGCCACACCCGCGACACCATCCGCGGGCACATCGAAGCGTTCAACGAACTTTCAGATGACGACATGCGTAGCAATCTTGTCGATTTTCTAAAGGAGGTCGTTCCCGTGGCTGCCGAAAACGGGGTTCGCCTTGCGATTCACCCAGACGATCCTCCATTTTCACTCTTTGGGCTGCCACGCGTTGTGTCGAAAGCAGAGGATATTCATACAATTCTGTCGGCGGTCGATGAGAAAGCCAATGGCATTACCCTTTGCGCCGGATCCTATGGCTCCAGGCACGGCAACGATGTCGTCAGCATGGCCAGGCGTTTCGCCGATCGCATTCACTTTGCGCACCTGCGCAATGTCAGCAAGGAGGTCGACGGCTCGTTCATCGAGTCAGAGCATCTCGGCGGGGATGTGAATATGGTTTCTCTGATATCGGTCATTCGCAAGGAAGAGCGCCGGCGGGCAGCGACTGGCAGGTCAGACAGCGTCATTCCGATGCGACCGGATCACGGCCATCTCCTGATCGATGACCAAACGAAGAAGGTCAACCCTGGCTACTCTTGCATAGGGCGGCTCAAGGGTCTGGCGGAACTCAGAGGAGTCATTGCCGCCATCGATCAGTTGGACGCTCAAGCCGCATAGACAGGGTAGCGTGCGGGCTATTTTTTAGCCGGCCGTCACAAGTCCACCGCTGCGCCTGGCAGCAACCGCATGGCGCAGCGATCTCTGAACGATCGATGTACTCGCCGGCTTGCTGACGACACCAAGCGCTCCTTGAACTCGGCCCGCCACCGCCTCCGGATTGCCGGTCATAAATACGACGGCGACGCCGAACTCATCCACGAGCCGCTGTCCAATTTCGGGACCAGTTGCACCATCCGCCAGATTGACATCGACAAACGCAATGTCTGCCATTGGCGCAAGCTTCAGGGCCTGTTCCTTGTCACTCGCCAGACCCACGACATCAAGGCCCATGTCCCTGACGGTCATTTCAAGGTCCAGGGCAATCAAGAACTCATCCTCCACGATCAAGACGCCATGAGCACGGTTTTCCCGGAACTTGCATTCGACATCGGTGGCCATGGACACCCCTTCGCTTCTACTCATCATACGACATTGGCTACTGCGCAACTGTGTGTTGGGCCTGCCGATAACGGCAAAAGGGGCAGTTTGTTCCGGGGTGGAGCGCGATCGCCGGCCGGCAAAGCACTGTTAACATTCAAAAATCGTCAATTGGAATCCGCACTGCACGTAAGATGCTGGTCGTTCCGCTCGAGATATCAACCCCTTGACAGGAGGCAAGCGCTGCCTTGAGGGTTAAAAGACAATCTTCAATTTTTCGATCTTGCACGGAAAGATGGCCGGGATGATCGGCCTGGCGGGCTGTCGAACCGGGACATCAGGCGGTCTGGCAGATGGCCATGGGCTAGCGGCTGTTCACTCCACTATCTGATCGTCTTCGGGTAGTGACGGCGTCGGCAAAGCAGACCCGTGGTGCGGCAACCATGTTTGAACCCGATGGCCAGTTTGATTGATCTGAAACAGAATTTGGCTGTGTTGACAACCGGATACAGAGTGCCGAGAGTGCACCCAGATCAGCGCCAGCATCTTGGGGGGACCTATGTCTGTACGCGCGTTTTTTGCCTTCGCCACCTTTGCTCTCGCTTCGATCGCTGCAGGCTCTCACGCGATAGCAGCCGAGAAAGCGCGCTCGATCCAAACGATTCAGGACGCCGACTACTTTGGCTTCGATTTGCGCACAGAGCAAAATTTGACGCTCGACCAGTGCAAGGCGTCCTGCATTGGAGATAAATCCTGTAAGGCCTTCACATACAACCCGAAGGTGAATTGGTGCTTCCTGAAATCCGACTTTAAGACGATGAACGCCTTTCCAGGCGCCATCGCTGGCAAAATCGTCGAGACTGCGACCACGAAGCAGGAGCCAGATATCGGCGCAGCCCCTCGCCTTGGCTTTCTCACCGGCGACGTCATCCAACAGGCTCGTGATGACAAGGCCAGCCTCGAAGTAGCTGACGACCAGCAGGGTCAGAGCGCCGACAGTCTTATCGCAAACGGCCGCCTCGATCTCACTGCAGGCAACATCACCGATGCGGTTAAATCATTCCGCAGTGCGCTGGCTCTTTCGCCAGAGAACTCCGACTTGTGGCTTGAGGTAGCACGCGCCGGTGACAGCTTTGTCAAATCCGACGACAACAATGGCAGCGATATCTACGCACAGGCTGTTCTTGCGGCAGTAAATGGCTACGAGCTGACGCGAACGGCGTCTGGCCGCGCCGAGGCACTTTCTGTACTTGCCGTTGCACTTGAAAAGAACACCAGCTATCGCGCGGCCCTCAATGCCTATAAGGCAAGCTTGGCGCTTGTAGGCTCCAAGGAAGTTCAGGCGGCGTTTGTCCAGCTGAAATCCACGCAAGGATTTCGCATCACTGAGCATACTGTTGACACGGACAGTGCAAATCCACGTGCCTGCGCGACATTTTCCGAACCGCTGGTCAAGACGTTGGACTACACGCCATTCGTAACGTTGAATGGTGCATCTCCAAAAGCGCTCGAAGCCAAAGACAAGCAGATCTGCGTCGAAGGGCTGACGCATGGCGAAAACTACAAGCTCGCGTTCCGTACCGGGCTGCCTTCATCTGTCGACGAGGTCCTGGAGGCACCGGTGAGCCTTGATATCTATGTCAAGGATCGTAGTGCAAGCGTTCGCTTTACTGGCGACAGCTTTGTGCTGCCGTCGACTGCTCGTCGTGGCGTGCCAATCGTTTCCGTCAACATGGGCTCTGCAAACCTCAAGCTCTACCGTATAGGCGACCGCGGCATCGCTCCGCTTTTGACGAGCTCACAGTTTCTAACTCAGCTTGACGGCTACAGCGCGCAGAGAATTGAAGACGAGAGCGGCGAGCTGGTCTGGCAGGGGTCGATCGACATCGCCAGCGATCTCAACAAGGACGTTGTCACGAGCTTCCCTGTCGACGAGGCGCTACCCGAGCGCAAGCCGGGCGTCTATGTGCTGACGGCAACGGCTCCAAACGCGCCGAACCAGGACTGGAACGCCCAGGCGACGCAATGGTTCGTCGTTTCCGACATCGGCATCACGACCTATGCCGGTACGGATGGTCTGAACGTGTTCACCCGATCCCTGTCAACGGCAAAGCCAATCTCTGGCGTTGAGCTGGCGCTACTGGCGAAGAACAACGAAGTCCTTGGAACGGCAACGACGGATGAGAACGGCCGGGCGACGTTCACGGCTGGCCTATTGCGCGCAACGGCAGCCCTGACGCCCGCAGTTGTTACTGCAAGGAAAGGTGTAGCCGACTACGTCTTTCTCGACATGACGCGCGCGGGCTTTGATCTCTCCGATCGCGGGGTGACAGGCCGTGCTTCACCTGGCGCCATCGATGTTTTGAGCTGGACAGAACGAGGCATCTACCGTGCCGGTGAAATTGTGCATGCGGCCGCCCTTGCTCGCGATAGCGATGGCAAAGCTATCGACAACCTGCCCCTGACCTTCATATTCCTGCGACCCGACGGAGTCGAAGATCGCAGGATCGTCAGCCAGACGAGCAATGTCGGCGGGTATGCAATCGATCTGCCTGTCCAGGAAAACGCCATGCGCGGCACCTGGACAATGAACATACACACCGATCCAAAAAGCACCCCGATTGGATCGAAGACCTTCCTAGTCGATGACTTCGTGCCCGACCGGACCGACCTGGAGATTACGACTGAGGCGAAGGTCATCGGTTCGGAGACACCCGCGACAATCGACATCAGCGGCAAGTATCTTTACGGTGCGCCCGCTGCAGGGCTCTTTCTAGAAGGCGACGTCGTCATCAAGCCGACACGCCAGACCGATGCATTCCCGGGCTTCTACTTTGGCCTGGCCGACGAGGAAGCCAACGAAGACACCCGTCAGACAATCGAAGGGCTTCCTGAACTTGACGAGAATGGTGAAGGCATAACCGAGCTGACCGTCGGCGATCTGCCTGCGACGACGCAACTTCTCAACGCCACCGTCTACATAAGAATGCAGGAAGCCGGTGGTCGCGCCATCGAGCGTTCTCTCGTTCTTCCTGTCAAGAACCAGGGTTCAATGATCGGTATCAAGCCGGAATTTTCCGGTGACCTTGGCGAGAATTCGATCGCCAACTTCACAGTCATCGGGGTCGGTACAGAGGGCGAGAAGCAGGCCATGAGCGGCTTGCACTGGAAGCTCTACAAGCTGAACCGTGACTATCAATGGTATCGCGACGGCACCGCCTGGAAATACGAGCCGATCTACACTGCCGAGCAAGTCGCCAACGGCAACGTTGATGCATCTGTGGACGGAGGAAAGATTTCATCCCCGGTTGCATGGGGGCGATACCGACTGGAAGTCGAAAGTACGGAGACAAACGGCCCCGCATCCAGTGTTGAGTTCGATGCGGGCTGGTTTGTTCAGGCGACATCGACGGAGACCCCTGACGGGCTGGAGATCGCTCTCGACAAGGAAAGCTACCAGGTCGGAGAGACAGCCAAGTTGAAAATCTCGTCCCGTTATGCCGGTGAACTGATGATTGTGGCGGGAACAGAGAACCTTGTCGCCATAAAGAACGCATCAATCGGGGAAACCGGCGGCGAGATCGACATTCCGGTTACCCCCGACTGGGGCGCAGGCGCGTATGTGACCGCCACTTTATTCCGCCCTGGCGACGCCCAGGACAGCCACATGCCCATGCGCGCCATCGGCGTGAAATGGCTGAAGGTCGACCCTGCCGGGCGTGCGTTGAAGGTTGCGATCGAAGCGCCGGAAAAAATGCTGCCACGGACACCGCTTCCGATCTCCTTTGCCGTCGCCGGTGCAGGGGCTAACGAGGAGGCCTATGTTACTGTCGCTGCCGTTGATGTCGGAATTCTCAATTTGACCAGATACGAGCCGCCAAACCCCGAAGACTGGTATTTCGGCCAGCGTCAACTCGGCCTTGAGATCCGTGACATCTATGGTCGGCTGATCGACGGTTCGCTTGGTACCACTGGCAAGCTGAGGACCGGTGGTGACGGGGGCACCGTGGCGCTTCAGGGGAGCCCACCAACGCAAAAGCTCGTCGCTTTCTTCTCCGGTCCCGTGAAACTCGATGCGGAGGGCAAGGCGAAAGTCAGCTTCGATATTCCGCAATTTAACGGCACGGCTCGCGTGATGGCGGTCGCTTGGTCGAAGACGGGCGTCGGCCATTCGATAAAGGATGTCATCATTCGCGACCCAGTCGTCATCTCGGCGAGCCTGCCGCGCTTTCTGGCCCCTGGAGACACGTCCGAACTTCGCCTCGATATTGCCAACACGGATGCGCCGGCAGGCGAATTCAAATTAACGGTTGGTGGAAATGCGGCAGTGGGTATCGACCAAGCGCCGCAGACAGTCACCCTGGGCGCAGGGGGCAAATCCGCCCTTGCCCTTGCAGTCAAGGGTAAGCAACCGGGTAATGGCAGCGTTTCAATCAATCTGGCTGGTGCAGGAGGGCTGTCGCTCGACCAGACTGTCGACGTACCTGTCCGGCCGGCCGTCCTTCCATTAACCGAGCGCCGGGTTTTGGCGCTCAATCCGGCTGCCCGATTGACCGTCGACAAGGAATTGTTGGCAGACAGCGTGCTGCCAGGTGCCTCTGTTAGCGTCAGCGTCACGCGTTCGGCTGCCTTTGACATTCCGGCGCTCCTCATGTCGCTTGATCGATATCCGTTCGGTTGCGCTGAGCAGACGACCAGCCGTGCGCTGCCTTTGCTTTATCTGAGTGAGCTAGCTAGGAAGGCGGGTCTCGAAGATGACGATGATGTCAAAAAACGGGTTCAGGATGCCATCCATCGCGTGCTGTCTTATCAGGCCTCGGTTGGCAGCTTCGGCCTGTGGGGACCAGACAGTGGTGATCTCTGGCTCGATTCATATGTCACCGACTTCCTAACTCGCGCTCGGGAGCAGAAATACGAGGTCCCGGACCTGGCGTTCGCACAGGCGCTGGAAAACCTTCAGAACGCATTGAGCTACGACGTCAACGTCAAGGATCAGGGCGACCAGATTGCTTACGCGCTCTACGTCCTTGCCCGTAACAAGAAAGCAGCGATCAGCGATCTTCGATATTATGCGGATACGATGATCAATGATTTCCCGACGCCACTCGCCAAGGCTCATATCGCAGCAGCATTGGCTCTTTACGGCGATACAGTCCGTTCGAAGAATATTTTCGTCGGCGCCCTGCAGATGTCCGAGCAGTCGATGGTGGCACGCGTCAATTTCTCCAGGACGGACTATGGCTCCGTCTTGCGCGATGGTGCCGCAATCCTTGCGCTTGCAGCTGAGAGCCGGCCGGTCCCACCCGTCGTGCCAGATCTCGCGAAGGCTGTCGCCAAAGAGTGGAACCGTAGCAAGTATACAAGCACCCAGGAGCAGGCGTGGATGTTGCTTGCTGCACGCGCGATTCAGGGCGGTGACGATTCGATCAAGATCGATGTCAACGGGGCGCTCCACAACGGTGCCTATATGGCAAAAATGACCGGAGACGCCCTGATGGGCAACGCACTCACGCTCACCAACGAGACCAGTGAACCGGTCTCGGCTGTTGTCACTACGGTCGCAGCTCCCGCCGTACCACCTCCTGCTGGTGGCGACGGCTTTGCCATTTCGCGCACCTACTACACATTGGATGGTGAAGAGGCGAATGTCACCGAGGCCAAGCAGAATGAGCGGTATGTGGTAGTGCTGCACATCACGGAAAGCAACAACTGGGCCTCGCGCATCATCGTCACCGACCTTTTGCCAGCAGGTTTCCAGATCGACAATCCCAACCTCGTTGACAGTGCCCAACTAACGAATTTTGAATGGATCGGAGACGTGACTGCCGCCCACACCGAATTCCGAAACGACCGTTTTGTTGCTGCCTTCAACCGGACGGCCGACGACAACCGCGAGATCAATGTCGCCTATGTCGTTCGCGCGGTCACACCGGGCACGTATGATCATCCGGCTGCCGTTGTCGAGGACATGTATCGTCCGCAGCTTTCCGCCCGAACTGCTACCGGAAAGATGGAGGTCACCGCGTCACACCGATGAGACTGAGAAGGAAGCTCGCGATTGCAGGCGCAGCCGGTGTCCTTCTTGCCGGCTCTGGGGTCTTATTGCTCGATGCGGTCGATCGGGCCTACCCGCCGCCACTTTACAAGGCGGATACGGTGTCGGCGGAGCTGCGTGACGCAGACGGTCTTCTGCTGCGCGCCTTTGCAACGCCTGAAGGTCTCTGGCGCCTGAAAACAACGACCTCCGACGTCGATCCACAATTTCTGGAAATGCTCGTCGCCTATGAGGACAAGCGCTTTTACAACCACGGCGGCATCGATCTCAAGGCGATCGGGCGGGCCGCCGCACAATACGTCACTAGCGGCCACATCGTCTCTGGCGCCTCGACACTGTCGATGCAGGTTGCCCGTCTGATAGAGCCGCGCCAAGGACGCTCGCTGTCGGCAAAGGTGCTACAGATCGTTCGCGCAATCCAGATCGAGCGCCGACTGACCAAGCGGCAAATCCTAGATATTTACCTGACCCGGGCACCATATGGCGGTAATCTCGAAGGCGTGCGGGCCGCAAGCCTTGCCTATTTCGGCAAAGAACCACGGCGTCTATCTGTTGCTGAGGCCGCCCTCCTTGTCGCACTTCCACAGCTGCCCGAAAAGCGCCGCCCGGATCGCAATCTAAGAGCCGCTGAGGCGGCCCGCAAACGGGTGCTGGAGCGTTTCGCCGTCGCAGAAGCTGTCGGCGAGGGCGAGGCGTCCCGCGCCGAAGTCGTACCGGTGCCCCCTCAACGCATGCAGCTTCCTTCCCTCGCAGCACACGTGGCTGAAGCAGCACGTCGCAAAAATCCAGAAGCGCTGCAATTCCAGACGACGCTAAGGAGGACCGTACAGACAGGATTGGAGAGTGTTGCCCGCGCTGCTGCATTGAAACTCGGCCCGAAGCTGTCGGTTGCCATGATCATGGCGGATGCGCAGACAGGCGAGATTGTCGGTGAAGTCGGCTCAGCCGACTATTTCGATTCGAGCCGCTCTGGCTGGATCGACATGACGCGCGCCCTGCGTTCTCCTGGCTCTACGCTGAAACCATTCATCTATGCTCTTGCATTCGAAGAGGGCCTCGTGAGCCAGGAGACGATTATCGAGGATCGCCCGGCGGATTTCTTCGGGTACCGTCCCCAGAATTTCGATATGAGCTATCAGGGTGATGTCACGGTGCGCGAAGCGTTGCAGCTGTCATTGAACGTCCCGGCTGTGAAGCTCCTCGATGCCGTCAACCCTGCCAAACTGCTCGTGCGCTTTCGCCGCGCGGAAGTGCGCCCGTTATTGCCTGCTAACGAGACGCCGGGCCTTGCAATTGGTTTGGGTGGTCTCGGGATCACTCTGAAAGACCTTGTTCAGATTTACACAGCACTGGCCAATCGCGGCCAGCCCGTGCGCATCGGTGATGGCGTCAACGATCGGCCCGGCAAGATCGCCAGCGAAAGCATGCTTGATACGGTCGCCGTTTGGAACGTCACCGACATACTTTCAGACATCATTCCGCCGGCTGGCGCTCAAAAGCGCGGAATCGGCTACAAGACGGGCACAAGCTACGGATATCGCGATGCTTGGTCACTTGGCTACGATGGACGCTATGTCCTTGGCGTCTGGGTCGGGCGACCCGACAATGGTGCCGTCCCGGGACTGACAGGTTACGGGACAGCGGCCCCTATCCTTTTTGAGGGCTTTGCAAAGTCTGGGATTGCAACGACGCCGCTTGCGCGCCCGCCGTCTGGAGCCGCACGGATTGCCCAGGCTGAGTTACCGATCAGTCAGCGTCGCTTTTCAATTAATCCAAGCGGTCTGCTATCAACCACGGCACGTGAGCAGGCACCGGTAATAGTCTATCCGCCTGAAGGAGCGCATGTTGATCTCGGCGCCAAGAGCGGAGCGCTCTCTCCACTTATGCTCAAGCTACAAGGCGGTCGCGCACCCTTCCGCTGGCTTGCAAACGGTAGACCATTGCCCGATGTTTCCAGGCGCCGCACCAATCAGTGGATACCGGATGGCGGCGGCTACTCAAAGCTCACCGTCATCGACGCGACCGGAAGGGCAGCCAGTGTTGGCGTCTTTATCGACTGAGGCGGGTCGGTTGACCGCTGTCTGCCATTCCGCGTACTGCAAAGCCCTGTAAAGAGCGCATTCCAACCCCCATCGACTTTAAGCTGCAGCGCTCGACAGTGTCTCCGCAGAGTTTTCTCAGAGACAACTATTACTCTCGGGTCACGGGCCGGATCCGGTTTGCCATGAAACCAACAGCTACGCCAATCAACGCGCCGGCGGCCTTCACGGACGCATCTTCAAGTCTGGCATGCCGGCTTGGCGACAGATATTGCAAAAGCTCTAGGGCTCCAGCCCCAGCCACCACCACAATAGCACAAGGCCAGAAGTGCCGAGGATAGGCTATGACGAAGAGCCCCGCCATCACCGTAAAGGCGAGCGCCCGATCGTAACTCACCGGCATGACGTCATGGGGTCGCAACCCGATGGGCGATACGGTAACGAACAGGATGGCTCCAAGCCAGAGCCACGCTCCAATCTTTAAAAGTCGGTCCATAAGTTGACGATAGCGGATCGAGGCCGCGGCCTCCAGCTGGTTGTTTCATCAAGAATGCCCCTCTTTTGATGGAACCCGATGCCTTTGTCTTTTGCTTGTTCGAGCTCTTCGCTTGAAATCTTCAAAGCCTGGACCCTGTCCTGTCCGCATGCGGGGCAATCGCTAAGCCGAAGGAGGTACGTGCCACAATGGGACGATTGTATCTATATTAGTTTCATCTAATGGCGGTCGACTGAATCAATCGTATAAATTCCCCGTGCGTGCGTTATCGATAAACCCCGCTGCGTTATCACTGGTACGCAGCTCCAAAGAGGTGAGCATGAACAACAGCGATGAGCCGCAATGGGAGCTCGATGATGACCTCAGGACGTTAACCATCACATTTCCGACAGACCCACCGGTCGCGCTTGTTCTTGATGCGGCATCGGTATCACAGCTGATTGACGGTGCCGGCGAGATCAGGGCGGAAATGCCTCCACCCCATCAGGAGAACTGGAAGGGCGGGCAGATGGTCAACGCCGTCCTTGATCCTCGCTGGCATTCTGAGACTGACGCCTTGCTCGGTGAGTCGCTCCTTCACATTCGCGACCCTCGCTTTGGATGGCTGCACTATGCCCTCCCGTCTCAGTCCGCCAAGGCGCTCGGAACCCTTCTGATCCTCCAAGCTGACGAGGGGACCAGGAACGACGACGGACAGCCTCGCAAAAACTGATGCCTTTTCTGGTGTCTAGAGTGGACATTACTACTGCTTTTGCCTGACGTGTGTGGAAGCACTGAGCGTGCTTTTATGATCGGGCAAGATGCGGAATTTGTGCAAGTCATATTTCAGTATCAGCCAACATCCTGCAACTGACTAGGGCCTGCCTTCTGGCAGGCCATTTGTTTTGTGCGCCATTCTCCTGTCGCAAAAGATTTTGAAATTTCGGCTTGACCTTCCAGTTGCTGGAAGGTTCATAAGGATGTCCGATGCCATGTGAAGGCAAGGAGAATCGCAATGGATAGCACGCACGACCACCATCACGGACCGCATGGCCACCATGACGAGGGAGCCGGTATGCAGGACCTGGCGCGTGATCCGGTCTGCGGCATGACAGTTGATCCGTTGGCAGGAAAGCCCTCGCTCCATTACGACGGACACACCTATCACTTCTGCTCTGATGGTTGCCGTCGAAAGTTCGAGGCAACACCACAGAACTACTTGACCGCGAGTGATCCGGTCTGCGGAATGACTGTCAACCGCGCCACGGCAAGGCATATGCTGAAGCACGAGGGGGAGCGGGTTTACTTCTGCTCCGATGGTTGCCAGACGAAATTTGAAGCCTCGCCTGAAGTCTATGCGGATGGAAACAAACCTGCCACGCACCGGATGGCAAAGGGGACGGTCTATACCTGCCCCATGCACCCCGAGGTCGTCAGCAATCATCCTGGCGACTGCCCGAAATGTGGAATGGCACTGGAGCCGATGGGTGTTCCGCCGGCAGACGAAGGCCCAAACCCGGAGCTCGTGGATTTTACCCGCAGGCTGTGGGCGAGCGCCGTCCTCTCCGTCCCGCTGCTTGCAATCAGCATGGGACCAATGCTTGGTCTGCCGCTGCGTAACTGGATTGGGGAACCACAGGCGACATGGATCGAACTGCTCCTTGCCACGCCGGTGGTTCTTTGGGCTGCCCTGCCCTTTTTTCGACGGGCGTGGTCCTCCCTTGTCAATCATAGCCCGAACATGTGGACACTCATCGGGCTAGGCGTTGGAACAGCCTATATCTATAGCGTCGTTGCAACACTTGCCCCTAGCCTCTTCCCACATAGCTTCCGCGGTCATGGTGATACAGTTCCAGTCTATTTCGAGGCCTCTGCCGTCATTGTCGCTCTGGTGTTTGTCGGCCAGGTCCTGGAACTCAGGGCGCGCGAGAAAACCGGTTCGGCGATACGGGCACTCCTCGATCTTGCGCCGAAAACCGCCCGGCGCGTGAACGCGGACGGCTCAGAGTCCGACATTGCCGTCGACGATGTCAAGGTTGGCGATCAAGTCCGAGTTCGTCCGGGCGAACGCATCCCTGTCGATGGTTCGGTGACCAAAGGACAGTCGAGCGTTGACGAGTCGATGATTTCGGGCGAGCCGCTCCCGGTCGAAAAGCACGAGGGCGATGCTCTGACCGGCGGCACAATCAACAAGAACGGCACCTTGGTTATGCTTGCCGAAAAGGTCGGCGCAGATACAACTCTGTCGCGCATCGTCGACCTAGTCGTAAAGGCACAGCGGTCACGCGCCCCTATCCAAGGAGCAGTTGATCGCGTTTCCGCTATCTTTGTTCCAGCGGTCATTGCCGCTGCAATCGTGGCGTTCATCGTCTGGAGCATCGTTGGCCCCGAACCGCGCGCCGCGCATGCCTTGTTAGCTGCCGTAGCCGTCCTGATCATTGCGTGCCCCTGCGCGCTTGGGCTGGCTACTCCGATGTCGATCATGATCGCGACAGGCCGGGGCGCTCAGGAAGGCGTATTGATCAAGGACGCAGAAGCGCTCGAGCGCTTCGCTCGTGTGGACACCTTGATCGTCGACAAGACGGGTACTCTAACCGAGGGAAAACCCAGGCTCACGGACATTATTCCAGCTGCCGGTTTCGACGAGGCTCGTCTTCTGATGTTTGCCGCAAGCCTTGAACGCGGATCAGAACATCCGCTTGCGGAGGCAATTGTGGCGGGCGCAAAGGAGCGTGACGTCGCGCTAGTCGATGTCATCGACTTCGAGGCGAGGATTGGCAAGGGTGTGCTGGGTATCGCTGACGGGACACTTGTTGCCCTTGGCAATGCCGCATTGATGAATGATCTCGGTATTGAAGTCACGTCCCTCGCAAATGAGGTCCGACTGCTACAGGACGAAGGAAAGACGGTGATGTTTGTGGTCATCGATCACCGGTTGGCCGGTTTCGTTGCGGTTGCCGACCGGCTCAAGCAGACCACCGCGAGTGCCATAATGGCGCTGCACGAGCACGGTCTGAAGATCATCATGGCCACGGGCGACAATGAGCGCACGGCACTGGCCGTCGCAAAGAGCCTCGGCATTGACGAGGTACGCGCCGAAGTCCTGCCCGAAGGCAAGAAAGCGCTAGTCGATGAATTGCGCGCCGCGGGTGCAGTCGTCGCGATGGCCGGTGATGGCGTCAATGATGCGCCGGCTCTTGCGGCTGCCGATGTTGGTATAGCGATGGGCACCGGAGCCGACGTTGCCATGGAAAGTGCCGGCCTGACGTTGGTCAAGGGTGACCTCAACGGCATCGTCCGAGCAAGAGCGCTTTCTAGGGCCACCATGCGCAACATCCGTCAGAACCTCGGCTTCGCCTTCGGCTACAACGCGCTCGGTGTGCCACTAGCGGCAGGTGCGCTCTACCCCATTTTTGGATTGTTGCTATCGCCGATGATCGCCGCAGCGGCCATGAGCTTGTCCTCCGTGTCAGTTATTACCAACGCGCTGCGACTTCGGCTCGTCAAACTATAGGATGTCATCATGAACATTGGACAAGCTTCCGAGCGCTCTGGCCTGGCGGCAAAGACGATCCGCTATTACGAGGACATTGGCCTGATCTGCCCTGACCGGGGCGCGAACGGGTACCGCGACTATGCTGAGGCTCATGTCCACAAGTTGCTCTTTCTGCAAAGGTCACGTGGACTTGGTTTCTCAGTAGAGGAATGCCGCCAGTTGCTCGCACTCTACGAGGACAAGAGCCGCGCGAGTTCCGATGTGAAGGAGCTTGCTCAGACGAAGTTGAACGAGATCGACCGCAAGATCCAAGAGCTCACAGGACTGCGCCGCACGTTGGAACACCTTGTTCACGCCTGCCACGGCAACGACAGGCCAGATTGCCCGATCCTTGAGGAACTGTCAGACGGCTAACGTCTGAGATTTCCACGCGCCCCCTACCCTGCATGGTCGAACCAGCACCAACTGACAAAATATTTTTGTGTTGGCTGGAATAAATTCCCGCCCGTATCCGTATACTCAATCATGGAACGGAAAGAACGCCCATTCGATGTCATTGGCCAGCTTGCAGCGCTTCGGCGTTATGCACGCTCGCTCGTGCGCAATTCGGATGATGCTGAAGATCTCGTTCATGATGCTCTTGTGCGAGCCTACGAGAAAAAGCAGAGCTTTCGTCGTGGCGGAAACCTTCGCACCTGGCTCCTTTCAATCTTGCACAATGCTCACATTGATCGCGTACGCCAGGATCGATCCCTTTCGCGCCGGCACGACGAAGCGGCCGTCGATGCGGAACAATCTCTACAGGCAGGTCAGGAGCACGCAGTCCGGCTGCAGCAGGTCCAAGACGCATTCTTTCGTCTCCCGGAAGAACAGCGTGAAGCGCTGCATCTGGTTGCGATCGAAGACCTTTCCTATCAGGAAGCCGCAGCTGCGCTTGGAATTCCGATTGGCACCTTAATGTCGCGCATCTCGCGCGCCCGTGCACAGCTTCGCGAATTTGAGGAAAAGGCGCCGCGCGCAACTCATCTGAGAGTAATCGGAGGGACCAGCAATGAAGGCAATTGATCCTATCATCGACGCTGATCTCGACGCTTATGTCGACGGCGAACTCGATGTGGCGCGACGCATTCAGGTCGAGACGTTCCTTTCCGAAAACCCGGCGATTGCAGCAAAGGTCATGGCTGACCTAAGCATGAGGGGTGAATTGCGTCTTGCGCTCGCCAGCGAGAGCGCGTTTGGTCGCCCCGAAACGCGTGACGCCGCGCGGCGTCTGGAACGCGGACTTGCGTACGGGCGTATCTTACATTCGGTCCAGCGGATCGCCGCCGTCGGTATCCTTGTCGCAGCAGGCTGGGTTGCGCACACGTCCTTTGGCGCTTTCACGGCGACCGAGGTCGCAGCGTCCGTACCGGCCCCTGCCTACGTCGAGGATGCAGTGCGCGCCTACCATACGGCACTTCTACGCCAATCTGTCCCATCTCAAGGCGTCGCAAGCTACAAGGCTGAAGACATTCGTGCGGCAACCGCGATCGTGATGCCGCAGTTGCCGGAAGACTGGAAGATCTCCGACGTACAGATTTTCCCGTCCGAGTTCGGGCCGAGCGTCGAAATGGCAATCAAAACGTCGCAGGACAAGGAACTGTCACTATTTGCCGTGCGGCCGGGCGCGTTTGCCGTGCAATCGGTCAAGCATGTTGCGCTCGACAGCGCTGAAGCGGCTTACTGGCAGATTGGTGATGTCGCCTATGCGCTCGTGGCCGGAGATCGCGAAATTAACCTGGATGCGGCGGCCGATCGGCTTGCCCGTACACTGTACTAGCTGTTCAACCGAGGAGATCAGTATGAACCCGACCAATCCGCGATTTGGCTACGGCTCAGCCGCTGGCTCGCAGGCGCTCTTCGACGAAGGCCTGCGTCAGCATATGCTGCGCGTATACAACTATATGGGCCTCGGCCTTGTTATCACAGGCATCGTCGCATTCGTCGTCGGCAGCACGCCGGCCCTTTACGTGCCGATCTTCCAGTCCCCGCTGAAGTGGGTCGTGATGCTTGCGCCGCTTGCGTTCGTCTTTTTCTTCTCCTTCAAGCTTCAGACGATGTCGGCAAGCGCTGCCCAGATGACGTTCTGGGCGTTCTGCGCCGTCATGGGCCTATCACTTGCATCCGTCTTCCTGGTATTCACGGGCACGAGCATCGCCAGGACCTTCTTCATCGCCGCCACCATGTTCGGCGCTACCAGCCTCTACGGCTACGTGACCAAAAAGGATCTCTCCCGCTTTGGCTCGTTCCTGATGATGGGCTTGATCGGCGTTATCATCGCAAGCATCGTCAACATCTTCCTTGGTTCGAGCGCCCTGCAGTTCGCCATTTCGGTGATCGGTATCCTCGTTTTCGTCGGCCTAACTGCCTACGATACGCAAAATATCAAGGAACAGTACTCCGACAATTACGATCAGGAATCGAACCAGAAGCTTGCTGTCTTCGGCGCGCTCTCGCTCTACCTGAACTTCGTCAACATCTTCCAGCTACTGCTCAATTTCACGGGCGAGCGGGAATAAAGCTAAGCGCTTCTGGGGGCAATGGAAGCGCTAGGGCGCCCGGTCCGAAATCTGTGACAGGATGTACGGATCGGGTGCTCACCCAAAGAGAAGCGGCCGGGTTTAACGCCCGGCCGCTTTGTTTTGTCTTCAGCTCAGATGATACCCCAAGCGCGGTAGCGCCCTCGCCCGGTGATCTCGCGGATACCGATATCGTTGAGAAGATTGAGCGCGCCGCGGCTGGTCACCCGCAACTCGCGGGCCACCATTGCCGACGAGACCATCGGTCTCGATAACACAAAGTCTGCAAGGTGTGGCAGGCTGCTGTTTGACCGGCGATCCTTGAAGCGGATTTCCATTTGTGTTCGCGCCAGAGAAAGACGATCCATTTCCTTCAGACCGGCGACAGCGCTCTCAGCCATCGCTTCGAGAAAAGCCTGAAGTCGCGTCAGCCGATCGCGCGCACGTCGCCGCTCGTGGCGTATCGTCTTTAAACCCGCATTGAAGGCAAAAAGGTGGGATGTGACTTTGCCGCGCGCGCGCAGATAGCTTGCAACGAGCAGACCGCCAAGCCAATGCTGGCGACGCAGCGGCTCGATCCTTTCCCACGCGTCGAATATCAGAGCTGCTCCGAGCGTTGCCGGTAGAGCGTCAGCGATAACTAGCGTCTTTCGCCATGCCCGAAGCCGCGCCACCTCGTCCCACTCCTCGTCATCAAAGAGGCCGAGAGGGTCGTCACTGCGCTTTTCGGTGGCACGCTCGGAGGTTTCGTTCGGCTCTGGCGTGCCGGGATTTTGGTGGCTATCCAACAGCCGCTGGGAGCGCTCCAGGATGGCGTCGATCTCGGCCAGCTCAGCGGAGAGAAGCGCATCTCGCTCATCTTCAGCGTCATCGTCGATCAAGGAACTGGTATCTTTGACCTTGGGGCCGTCGCCCTCCCCTTCAATACCGCCGGCGAGCACCGTAAGTCCTGGCGGGCTCAGAGCCCACTCCGGCGCTGCAAACCAGATACGCCTCCGGCTCCGCAGGATCGAGTGGGCAATTGTCAACTCGTGGCTTGGGGAGCGCGTATCCATGTGCGCGTCATGCAGAACGAGATCCTCGACATGAACCAGTTCCCCCGCCACCCACAAAGCCCCGACTGCGTCGAAGAAATGACGGCGCTCCGCAAACCCGTCCGCAACCGTTGCGCGGGCGGCCCGTTCATCCAGTCTCGCCAGCCCATCCTCGGCCTGAACAATGGCCGGCAGAAGGCTTAGTAATAATGGACTGTCAATTTCATACCGCATTGTTAGCTATTTCAATTTTTCTACAACGGAACCCAAATCATACTTAACTTCCGTCATGTATGACATGGCTTTCGCACGTATTCAAACGCTTAAATGCAGACATTCCCCCAGGCAACATATGGCTGACGTTCGGTATGTTCCAAACGCTGCCCCCGGTGTATGCGCGCTACTTTGAGGCCTTGAATGCGTCATAGAGTTCATCGAGGCGGCGCGAGATATAGTCGCCAAAGTCAGCAGCATCTCCGGTCTTCAACGCGATCGTGAATGAATCACCAGCGCTTCGGATTCGGCCTTTGATGTTGCCGGCTCGCTTCGGCGTCCAGTCATATTCGTTCATTTCCTGCTTTGGTGGTTTCCTTGCCAATTCGGCGATCACGAGGTCGAAGCGACGATCACTTTCCTGATTGATGAAGCCCTCCGAAGTGATCAATCCTCGCAGCCTCGAGCTTGTCTCGCCGGACCAGTTTTGCGCGAGCGCAATCCATTTGCGGCGCCCAGCGGCTGGCGCCGCACCGATTGCAGCAATCACATCCATGGGGATCGCCTTGGCAACCGAGATAAGTTTCGACAACTCCGTCTTGTCGGTCGAAAGGGCTTTCATAATAACGGGGCGGTCGAACCCCTTGCTCTCGAGATTGAAGGCGAAAACGGCTCGTTCGATGTAAGACAGGTTGCGCCTTGCGGAGTTCTCGATGCCTTGTGCAATGACGACGTCGATGTCGTCGAGCTTACGGATGATTGCCTGTACCTTTCGTCCAAGCAGCCGCAGCGCCTGAAGTCGACGGTGACCGTATACTACCTGATAGCGTTGGCCATCGTCAGGATGCGGCCGCACGAGAATTGGCACTTCCTGCCCGCTCTGCTCTATCGACTGGACGAGCTCATCGGCAAGTTCGTTCGGCATTTCTGCCAGCCTGTCTCTTACGAAGGACATGTCGATTAGCTCGGGGTCGAGTTCGACAACGCGCTCGCCAGACAAGAGCGCCTCCTGCATCGCCCGGCTTTCCTCCTCCATCCGTCCAAGCGTTAGCGCCATCGAACGCACCGGACCGGCCGGGCCGCGCGCCGACGCTTCCTCCTCGAGGTTGGCCGCGGCCAACTCCTGCGCAGTGTCGTCAAACAACCCCTTCAACCGATCCCGTCTGCTCATTTCCGGCCCCACGCCTTGTGAATTCCCGCCAGCACCTCACCGTTCGCGGCGTTTACCGACTCCAGCGCACGGTCATATGTCGAGCGCCTTACCTGACCCCGCTCGATCTCATAGAGCGACTGTTTGGTCAGCCCGGCATCGGCAATCGCCGTGGACTTGAGAATGGTCGCCGTCAGCACATCGTCACTGAATAGGTTGCGCAAGAGGGCAACAATTTGCGACTGCGGAGCGTCGAACGGCTCGTGGCGTGTCACAACGTATTTAATGAAATCATGCTTCAGATCACCACCCGCCTTTCGAACGACGGACAGCAAATCTGATGTCATCAGAAGGAACTGCGACATCGACGCCACGTCAACCATCTGCGGATGAACAGTAATCAGCAGCGAGGTCGCAGCGCAGACGGCACCGAGCGTCAAATAGCCGAGCTGCGGAGGGCAATCGATGACAACAATATCATAGTTGGCCTCGACCTCGGAAATAGCAACGCCGACTCGCCGAAAGAACACCTCTCCTGTCCGCTGACGGTCGTTCAGGGCTCGTGGGGTCTCGTGTTCAAACTCCATGAGTTCGAGGTTTCCCGGCACGAGGTCTAGACCGTCGAAATAGGTCTTGCGTACCACGTCCTTCAACGAACGCCTACCTTCGTCATAGCGGATCGCACCGTAAAGTGTGTCGCCATCGCCAAGATCGAACTCCGGCTGGACTCCTAGCATGGAAGACAACGACGCCTGAGGATCGAGGTCAATTGCCAATACGCGATAGCCATTGAGCGCCAGATACTGAGCAAGGTAGAGCGATGTTGTGGTTTTCGCCGAGCCGCCCTTGAAATTTGTTACGGCGACCGTCTGAAGCTTTTCGCCTGACCGGCGCCAAGGGAGATAAGACAGCGCGTCCTTCGGCTTGACGCGCGCCATATGCTGGCGCAACTCGTTGATCTGGCCGAGCGTGTAGGAACGCCGACCATTTATGGCAACGTCTGGCTGTGGTCCCTTGCCGTCCAGAGAAAGCTGACGAAGGTATCCGTCGGAAACGCCGATCATCTGCGCTGCTTCCCCGGAGGTAAACGTGCGCAACGTCTTCTGCGACAAAGGCGGAAACAGTTTTTCGCGTAGAAGCTTCAGCTGACGAGAGAGTTGACTGGCGTGCCGCTCGATGCGGACATCCGTCGTCGATACGCTAATGTTGTCCAAAACACTCGATCCCTATCAATGCGCTTTTTTATCAACATCGCGCTAAAAAGCGTATCAAAGATGCCATGATTCGCGATTCTCGACAAGAACGGAGGGGCAACTCGCTTGCAGAGTTGGCCGCGGCCAACTCTGTTGCGGTCTTGCGGAAAGCGCCCTGCTACGCCAGAAACGAACAGGACGAACAAAGGAAGACGGCGTGCCTCATATCCAGATCATCGGCATCGGAACGGGAAATCCCGAGCATCTAACCATCCAGGCCATAAACGCGATGAACGCCGCCGACGCGATCTTCATTCCGACCAAAGGCGCAGAGAAGGACAGTCTAGCAGCAGTGCGGCGTGAAATCTGCAACCGCTATATCGCAAATCACAGCACCAAGATCGTTGAATTTGCTGTCCCAAGGCGCGTAACTGCCGATCGGACCTACCTGCAAAGCGTCGATGAATGGCATGCCTCGATCGCCGAGATCTATGTGGGGCTGATTGCGAACCTGCCCCCTGCCGGCGAAGGAGCATTCTTGGTCTGGGGAGACCCCAGCCTCTATGACAGCACAATTCGTATTTTGGAGCGTGCCCAGAAGCTAGGCTCGATTGGCTTCGAATTCAGCGTCATTCCCGGCATCACCAGCGTGCAGGCACTTGCAGCCAGCCATCGCATTCCCATCAACCTTGTCGGCAAGCCAATAGAAATCACCACCGGCAGGCGTCTGCTCGAACAGGGCTATCACACACAAAACACGGTCGTCATGCTGGATGGCGACCTGGCATTTTCGAAGGTCGGCGACCCGGAGGTGGAAATCTTCTGGGGCGCCTACCTTGGAACGCCGGAGGAGATCACATGTGCTGGTCGCTTGGACGATGTTGCAGATGAGATTATAAAAGCCCGTGCGCAAGCCCGCCAGCGCCACGGCTGGATCATGGACATTTACCTCCTGCGCAAGGGGCACGACTTCGATGATCTTTGATCCGGATCATGGTTTTTTCGCCGGCCAACTCGTAAATAAGAAATGGTCATGGGAACCGGAATGATGTCACAAAAACTGGCGGATGGTGGCGACGTTGATGCGCCCTCGCCCGCACTTCGTCGCGGTGCCTGTCCTACCCTCCTTGAACCGATGCAGACCGGCGATGGGCTGCTGGCTCGGCTTCGCCCAGCCGCAGGTCTGTTCTCGATCGAGCAATTCATGCACTTGGCTGCTGCAACTGAGCGCCACGGAAATGGAGTTTTGGAAATCACTGCTCGCGGTAGTCTCCAGATTCGCGGCTTGGAAAAACACAGCGTCTCGCAACTGGCAAGCGAACTCGACGCTGTCGGAATCTCGGTGCCCGATGGGCCCTCCATTGAGCTATCGCCGCTTCACGGCGTCGCACCGGGCGAGATCGGCAACCCGGCGGAGATCGAGGTCCTGCTTCGTGAGACGCTCGCCAGTGAGTTTTATTCGCCCCTTTTGGCCCCTAAACTTTCGATCCTGATCGATGGCGGAGGCAGCCACGGACTCGCATCGATTAGCGGTGATATCAGGGTGGTTGCCGTTTCACCGGGCATTTGGCAGGTCGCGATCAATGGCGACGGGCGAAGGGCGCTTCCCGTGGTTATCGGAAGCGCCGATGAAGCAGTTCAATGCGTTGGCGATCTACTCAAAATGCTCCTATCCCTCGGGCGCCACAAGCGTTGCCGCGACCTGGATCTCAGCCGCCTGCGAGCTGCTTTCCCTTCCATGGCCGCGCTGAACCTCGCGGCCGTGCCCGATGAAGTGCATTTGATCGGCACCCTCACCCTTGATGATGGCACTGCCGTCGCCAGTCTGAGACCTCGCTTCGGTCAAATGCGCGCCAACAGCATCACGGCGTTCCTTGGGCTGGCAAAAGCTCTTGGCGCGACGCAAGTCAGGCTGGGTCCTGGACGTACTTTGCTGTTGACCGGACTTCCAGCTCGATCGGCACCTGCTATTTTGGAATTAGCTTCAAACTACGGCTTATCACCGAACGATCAGGACCCGTCGGCGCATGTTGTTGCCTGCGCCGGGGCCGGTGCTTGCGCTTCAGGCCACTACAATACCAAGACGCTTGCAGAAACTGTGGTCGAAACCGCAAACGAACTTTTGGATGGTTCCATGATCGTTCACCTCTCCGGCTGCAGCAAAGGATGTGCATATCAGCGACGTGCGCTCACACTCGTCGGATCCCCGGATGGCTACCGATTGATCCTCGATGGGACACCCGTTGATGCTCCTGATGCACAGATTGCTGGCGGCGACATCGAATCCGCTATAGAGAAACTCGCTCGCCTCATCAGAACCGAAAGACTAGCTGGCGAATCGGCTACTGCCTGTCTTAGGCGGGTCGGCAGATCGATCGTCACAAGGGCGTTGCGACAGGAATAGGAATGCAAGACTACGACTACATTCATAGCGGGGACGCCATCTACGAGCGGTCTTTCGCAATCATTCGCAGCGAAGCCGACCTTTCACGGTTTTCCGCGCAGGAAGCAGATATTGCCGTTCGCATGATCCATGCATGTGGGCTCGTGCAAGCGGCCGAGGATTTTGTGTTCTCACCAGGCTTCGTCAACGCGGCACGCGCAGCGCTTCACGACGGAGCGCCGATCTTTTGCGATGCAGAGATGGTGGCTCATGGCGTCACTCGTAACCGCCTGCCCGCAAGCAACGATGTGCTGTGCACGTTGCGCGATCCGCGCACGGCCGAGCTCGCCACTCAGACCGGCA
This sequence comes from Hyphomicrobiales bacterium, assembly GCA_900466605.1. Taxonomy (GTDB): domain Bacteria; phylum Pseudomonadota; class Alphaproteobacteria; order Rhizobiales; family Rhizobiaceae; genus Rhizobium. Next base: position 10,216 of record UBMU01000014.1, on the reverse strand, counting down.
ACACTCGATCCGCGGCAGCGCTGCATCTGTGGCTCGAACGGTTAGCCGGCAGCGTCGTCGCCATTGGGAATGCGCCGACAGCCCTTTTTCATCTTCTTGAGCTGGTGCGCGATGGCGCACCAAAACCAGCTGCGATCATCGGCATGCCCGTCGGCTTTGTAGGTGCCGCTGAATCGAAGGATGCGCTTGCAGAAAACTCCTACGGTATACCATTTGCAATCGTTCGAGGTCGCCTCGGCGGTAGCGCGATGACGGCAGCTGCCGTCAATGCTCTAGCGAGGCCAGGTCTATGATCCAGCCTGGCCGTCTCATTGGCGTCGGAACGGGCCCCGGCGATCCAGAACTCTTGACTATAAAAGCCGTCAAGGCGATCGAAGCTGCACACGTCGTTGCATATTTTGCCAAGCAGGGCAGGGGCGGCAACGCCAGGGCAATTGTCGAGCATCTGTTGAATGGCGACAAGACTTTGCTTCCGCTTTACTATCCCGTGACAACCGAGATCGAGAAGACTGAGGAAGCCTACCGCAGCCAGATCACCGGTTTTTACGAACAGTCGGCCAACGCGATCGCCGCCCACCTCGAAAGTGGCCGAACCGTTGCAGTCCTTAGTGAAGGCGACCCACTTTTTTACGGCTCTTATATGCATCTGCATGTCCGGTTGGCGAACCTCTATCCGACCGAAGTCATTCCGGGCATTAGCGCCATGTCTGGCTGCTGGTCGCTTGCCGGTATACCGATCGTCCAGGGAGACGATGTGCTTTCGGTATTGCCGGGGACAATGAGCGAAGTCGAACTGCAGCGCAGGCTAGCGGATACCCAAGCCGCAGTGATCATGAAGGTGGGGAGAAACCTACCCAAGATCCGCCGTGCGCTACAGGCATCGGGTCGTCTCGCTGAGGCTGTCTACGTGGAGCGCGGAACGATGGCCAACGCAGCTATGACAAAGCTTATAGAGCGACCCGATGGCGATGCTCCATACTTTTCACTGGTGCTGGTGCCAGGCTGGGAGACCCGGTGATGACAGGCAAGCTTTTCGTGATCGGCACCGGCCCGGGGAACCCGGAACAGATGACGCCGCAAACGCGCGCTGCAGTTCGCGAGGCGACGGATTTCTACGGCTACGGTCCCTATCTCGACAGGTTGGACCTCAGATCCGATCAGCGCAAACAGGTATCTGACAATCGCGAAGAGCTCGATCGGGCGTCCGCTGCACTCCGGGCGGCCGCAACAGGCGCAACCGTTTGCGTCGTGTCAGGGGGTGATCCGGGCGTTTTCGCCATGGCGGCTGCCATCTGCGAGGCCGTCGACGATGGACCCGACGAATGGCGCACCATCGATTTGACAGTGTTGCCGGGGATTACCGCAATGCTTGCGGTGGCGGCCCGCGTTGGAGCGCCGCTTGGCCACGACTTTTGTGCCATCTCCCTATCTGACAACCTAAAGCCTTGGAATATAATAGAAAATCGCCTCGAGTTGGCGGCTAGGGCAGGTTTTGTGATTGCCCTCTACAATCCGATAAGCAAGGCTCGGCCGTGGCAGCTTGGCAAGGCGTTTGAATTGCTGCGTACCTTATTGCCTGCGACGACGCCGGTCATTTTCGGAAGGGCAGCGGGACGACATGATGAGAAAATCACCGTCCAGCGGCTTGCTGATGCCAATGTAGCGAACGCGGATATGGCGACCTGCGTCATTATCGGCTCACCCGAGACGAAGATCGTTGCTCGAGACGGCAGGCCGGATCTCGTCTACACTCCGCGCTTCATTGCTGGAGGAAAAAATTGATCGATCGCCGCCAGCATCGCCTCGATCGTGGCAACCGTCTGCATGCCGGCAGCTGGGGCTCTTGCGACCATGATAACCCGGATACCAAGATTTCTCGCCGCCTCGATCTTGGCGTAGGTCGCCGAACCACCACTGTTTTTGGTAACCAGGGTGTCGATGCGATGGTTGCGAAGCAAAGCGATCTCGCGTTCCACGACATACGGGCCACGATCCAGCACCAACTCGACATTGGGAAGGACGAGCGGTGGCTCGACGGGATCGACACTTCTCACGAGATAGAAATGTTGAGGGGCAACTTCCGCCCGGTGTGCTTCCTGGCGGCCAATCGACAGAAAAACGCGGCGAGGGCAAGGCCCGATCGCCGCAATTGCTTGCGGTACGGCCTCGACATGCGCCCACCGGTCTTCCGGGCTCTCCACCCACTCGGGCCTGCGCAGTGCGAGAGCAGGGACGACGCCCGTGGCGCAAGCTGCGCTGGCATTCCTCGAGATGCGCGCGGCGAACGGATGTGTCGCGTCGATCACGAGATTAAACTCGCCTTGCCGCAAGAACGCGACGAGCCCCTCGACGCCGCCAAATCCACCAACGCGAAAAGGAACCGGCTGACTGGCCGGTTTGTCAGTCCGGCCGGCAAGAGAGAGCAGTATTTCGAACCGGCCGGCGTCGGCAAGCGCTTGTGCAAGGGTGCGCGCATCGCTGGTGCCTCCCAATATCAGGATGCGGGGCCTTCCCATGTCTGACCTGCCTTCTGCTCGCAACCAGCCGTGGCTGACTATTATCGGCATCGGCGAGGATGGTCCAGCCGGTCTGGGGGATCACGCTAAGCGGCTAATTGCGAGTGCTGGCGTCGTCTTCGGTGGCTCCCGCCATCTCGAATTGGCCTCATCGCTCATCCGTGGCAGGACATGCGTCTGGGAAAACCCCTTCCAGAAATCGGTCGACGCCGTCATCGCACGCCGGGGCTCACCGGTTGTCGTGCTCGGATCAGGAGACCCATTTCTCTATGGGGTCGGCGCTACCTTGTCCCGACTGATCGGAGCTGAGGAAATGCGAACCCTACCGGCGCCATCTTCCTTCAGCCTGGCTGCTTCGCGCCTCGGATGGCCCCTGCAGGAGGCAGCAACCATATCGCTGCACGGCCGGCCGCTGGATCTCGTACGTCCGCATCTCCATCACAGCCGCCGGATCATCGCGTTGACCTCAGACGCACAGACGCCTGGCCAACTCGCCGAACTGCTTCGTATCTCCGGCTTCGGCCGGTCTCAGCTTCACGTACTAGAGGCCCTTGGAGGAGAGCGTGAACGCCTGCGGAAAACATGTGCCGACGATTTTGACCTTTCCGACATCGACCCCCTTAACGTTTGCGCCATCGAGGTCGTGGCAGGGGAGGGGGCCCGCGAGCTGGCGTTGACCGTGGGCCTTGACGATGCATTATTCGAGCACGACGGGCAGATCACCAAGCGCGAAGTCCGCGCCATCACGCTCTCAGCCCTTTCGCCGCGGCATGGTGAGTTGCTCTGGGATATCGGTGCGGGTTCGGGCTCTATTGCTGTCGAATGGATGCTTTGCGACCCATCGCTTCGGGCAATCGCAATCGAGCAATCGGGCGAAAGGGTGGCCCGCATGGCGCGCAACGCTATTGCCTTCGGTGTTCCGAGCCTCTCCATCGTGGAAGGGAGTGCGCCGGACGTTCTTCAAAATCTGCCTGAGCCCGACGCCATATTTGTCGGCGGAGGCGGTAGTGAAGCAGGGGTCATCGACGCTGCCCTTCGTGACCTGAAGAGGGGAGGGCGCCTTGTGGCAAATGCCGTTACCCTGGAGATGGAAGCCATGCTTTTGTCGCTGCATCAGCAGCACGGCGGCAGCCTCACCCGTATCGAGATAGCACGCGCTTCGCCAATAGGACGCATGAACGGTTGGCGACCTGCGATGCCTGTTACACAGTGGCGTTGGATAAAGAAGTGAGAGACTACACATGACAGTGCATTTCATCGGCGCCGGGCCGGGAGCGGCCGACCTGATCACGGTACGCGGCCGTGACCTCATAGCCACTTGCCCGGTCTGTCTCTATGCCGGCTCGATTGTCTCGCCCGAACTACTACAATACTGCCCGCCTGGCGCTCGGATTATCGACACGGCGCCGATGTCGCTCGACGAGATAGAAGCCGAATATCTGCGCGCAGCAAATGCAAAGGAGGATGTCGCCCGCCTCCATTCCGGCGACCTTTCTGTGTGGAGCGCTGTCGCCGAGCAAATTCGTCGGTTAGAAAAGCACGCCATAGACTACACAATGACACCTGGCGTCCCAGCATTTGCGGCGGCAGCAGCCACGCTGGGGCGCGAGCTAACCATTCCAGCCATGGCGCAAAGTCTTGTTTTGACACGCGTATCTGGCCGGGCATCGCCAATGCCGAACAACGAGACCCTGGCGAAGTTTGGAGCGACAGGCGCGACACTGGCGATACATCTTGCCATTCACGCGCTGGACCAAGTAGTTGCGGACCTCATTCCACTCTATGGTGCAGACTGCCCGGTTGCCATTGTCGCCAAAGCGTCCTGGCCTGACGAACGGATCATTCGTGGTCGCCTTGGCGACATTGAAGCGAAATTGGCCGCCGCACCCATCGAGCGCACGGCGATCATTTTCGTGGGGCCATCGCTGGAAGCGACAGACTTTCGGGAAAGCTCTTTGTATGACGTCGCATATCAGCGACGCTTCCGCGGTCGCGGGTAGGGGAGGGGCCTCGGCGTCAGACCTTTGCTGCGAGATAGTCCATGCTAGCGCGAAGCGCCTCTGCGGGACGCTCGAGGTCGTGAACCTCGGCCGCAAATGGTTCGAACGAGAAAGGTCCCTGGTAACCTGCAGCGCGCAGCGCCTTCATCTGCCCCGCATTGTCCAGGCGGTCGCCTTCACCGACCAGGAGCCGATGCTGATCGAGCATGTCAGCGACGGAAACGGCCCGATCGCTGACGCCGGAGATGTGCACCAGGCCTGTCAGTTCGGCAAACAACTGTCCTTCGCCGGCAAGGTAATGATGGAATGTGTCGTGAACTAACCTGAACGTTGATCTGGCGGAGAGCGCATCGATTTGCGCGACTGCTTCTGCCTTTGATCGCAAGGAGCAAATTTCAAAACCAAGCGGCTCCACAAGGCCAACTATCTCGGCAGCATCAAGTAGAGGCTTCAAGGCAGCCAGCGATTCACGCAGGTTCTCTTGGCGCTCACCCTCTTGTCGGCCGGTACCATCGTTCTTCGGAACAAGAACCAGCGCCTTGGCACCGCATGCACTTGCGTAGTCGATGAGTTCCTTCGCCTCAACCTCGCGGGTCGAACTCCAGTCATTGAAACGCTGGAGTGCATTGATCGATACGATGCCGAGCCCGTAGCGCGAGGCCGCCTTTGCAACCACGTCGGGCGCGGTCCCATCGATAATTGCGTTACCGGACAGATCATTGCGAATCTCCACGGCATCAACGCCGAGGGAAGAGGCGAGTGCAAAAAACTCCTCAATCGGCAACGATGGCGCCGCCATATGGTTTAGCGCAAAACGAAGCGATGGCATTTCAGTCTCCTCCTGTGCCTGCCATTGAAGGACGTGAACAGTGTCCACCCCGCTGTCATTGTCTATCCGGATTCCAGCCATGATCCAGTGGCTTGGTACACGATTGGAATGTCATTCATGACAGAAACCAAAACGCCGATGAGAGGATCACGTCACGCCGACGCTGAGCGTTGGGACAAGACCGCCGGACGCCGAGCTGAAGAACAGATTAAGTAACAATCGTACAAGATCGTTTGTATAGTCGTCGCAAAAATCAGAATTTGACAGAAATCAACTACGCAACTGACGGCATAATCTACCCGGAAATACGATCTGCGAGCGTATTTTTGCATCTCCGGCCTTTGCATTGTAACATATTTCAGAAATTTTATTCTCTGCCATAATCACCGAAATGACAACGGTAAGCCCGATACCGAGTATAGAGAAACTCTATTTCAGAATTACCTCCACTTAGGTATATTTTTATTTCTTGGGTCTTTGCGCGTTAACCTTTAGAAATATTTTTGTATTGCTTATTAGTAATCGACTATGTAGTTTCTTAATAAAGTAGAAATCCGCCGCTCACCAAATTGGTGACTGGCTGGAAGGAGGAGATCTACTTTACTCGCATACTATTGGGGATCATCAAAGCGTTCGGGGCACGTCGCAAAGTATTTCTTTACTTACTGCGAACCATCTCCAGCACTTAGGGGTATGAGGCTAGTATGAATTACGTACCTGCGGAATTTGAGAATGGAAGAATCGCCTTGAACAGGCTCCGGCCTGTCACGACACTGTCCAAGGCAAGCATGGATGGCGAGCATCCTGACGGGGCGCAAGACGATGATCAGTGCCTGCTGATTATCGACGCCAGGACACTTGAGCGCGAATGCCTTGCGACCACATTGAGGGCAAATGGCCTTGGCATGGCTGCATTTGCTGTTGGTTCGATTGCAGAATGGCAGCGGAGGAACCAGAGCGGCCGGCCCGTTGGCGCGGTTCTTCTCAATGTTGCCGGACGGAAAGCAACCGATGCGGCCCTGTCCGACGAAATCTCGAGCATTACTGCGGAGTTCGCGCCGGCACCCGTGGTTATCCTTGCTGATGGTGATGACCTTAGCCAAACGCTTAAAATGCTCGAATATGGCGCGCGCGGGTTTATTCCGACTTCCGTCGGAATAGAGGTCTGCGTCGAGGCCATTGCCCTGGCCATTGCAGGCGGCACGTTTATTGTTGCGGGAAGCGCCTTCTCTTCGAGCGCCGCAGCGACTGCGACCGTTGAGAGAAGTCAGCCAGCACAGAGACCACCGGAGCTCACGCGCATCTTCACGCTGCGACAAGCAGAAGTCGTGCAGGCGCTCCGCAAGGGCAAAGCGAACAAGATCATCGCCTATGAGCTCAATCTGCGCGAAAGCACAGTCAAAGTTCACATCAGAAACATCATGAAGAAGCTGAAGGCAACCAACCGGACGGAAGTTGCCTACAAACTGAACGACATGTTTCAGAATGACGGGCGATGGAGTACTGCGGCGGAGTAAGTGCTGACAGTCATTTGCACACGCTGATAAAAATCTCCAAAGAAGGCGCCCGGCAATCGCTGGGCACCTTCTTTCGCCATTTCACTAGCCACTCAGCATTGTGGCCCGGCCCCCTGCAGCCTCTGACATCATAGCAAGACGTCATTGTTGGGCTGCTCGTTCCTTCGGCACCTCCGCGCTTACCTCTGACTCGTGACGACGTCCAAGAATCTGCCTGAACCCCTTGGCGGAAAACGGCTGAACAAGCTGTGCTAGGAATCCGTCCGCCACCCGGCCACTGATGCCGATCTCGACAGGAGGCCTGCGGGAGGGATTAAAATACGTCCCAAAGATCTGATCCCACAGAACGAGGTTTTCGCCGTAGTTGGTATTGCCTTCGGCAAGCACCTTTGAGTGATGCCAGCGATGCAGGCGTGGCGTGCTGAACACCCAGTCAAGCGGGCCCGTCCTAACATCCATGTTGCAGTGAGTAAGTAGACCAATGAACGCTGTTACGGAGCTGATCCAAAGAAAAACCGGTAAAGGGGCGCCAAGGAGGTAGAGCGGAATCTGGCTAAGCCCAATCTTAAAGAGCGAGTCTACAATGTGGAAACGCCCCGTATTGACGACCCATAAGCGTTCGACGCTGTGATGAAGCGCATGAAAGCGCCACAAGGAGAGGATCTCGTGGGCAGCGCGATGTGCGATATAAAGTCCGAGCTCGGCGATAACCAAGCCGAGCACGACTTGGATGGCGAGAGGCCAGTGACTGGGCCATATACCCGACTGCGAGCTCAACGCGGGCTGTACGACCGTGGCAACAACCATTGGCGCTGAGGCCCCAATGGCTGCAGCAATCTGCACGCCACCCTTGTTCAGCAAGGTATGTGCGATATCATTAAATGTTTCGCCATCGCGCTTGAGCCATTCGCGCTCATAGGGCATGAGCCGCTCAAAGATTGCGATCACCACGACCACCGTCAGGTATACGACATTAAACCATAGCAGAGGAGCGCCTGTGCTGAACGCAAAGCCGGCCCCGGTCAATCCGGCTGCAAAGATCGCCGGCCAAAGTGCCCATGACGTCGCGATATAGATCAGCGACCTTCCTTCATTCATTCTCTGCACCTCGACCCTCAGACCCCTGGCAGGGATATGTTACACAGCAGATGTAAGCGGTAGGCAAGGGCTGAAGCAGCAATCCGTGTCACATGGCCGCATCTAGGATACAACGCAGACGGGTATCCTCCAAAAAAGCCCGAGAAACCTCTGCCCACACAGAATGTTGTTCTCGGAGCCGAATTCTCGTAATTGTCACGGCCCGAGCTTGGTGATAGGCGTCGCTAGCAAAATGTGATCCCACCGCAAGACAATGCTCTCAAGACCCTCTGACCACGCCCCGCGCCCGCTCGTCGGAATTGCGCTCGCCTGTTCCGGCTACTCGCTGTTTGCAATCCAAGATGCCGTCGTGAAGTGGCTCGTGGCAGACTACGCTGTTCCGCAGATCCTCTTCATGCGAAGTATAATGATCGTTGTCGTCGCCGGCATTATGGTGCGCCGTCTACAGCATCCATCAATTCTGAAGAGCCCACACCGGAAATCTCTTTTGCTTCGTGCGGGGCTCATGCTGTCTGCTTGGATGGCCTATTATTCGGCGGCACGCCATTTGGGCCTCGCAGAGATTACCACCATGTACTTCTCAGCGCCCGTCATGGTGGTGATGCTGTCGATCCTGGTGCTTAAGGAAGATGTTGGCCTCATGCGCTGGCTGGCTTGCCTGGGAGGGTTTGCTGGCGTTCTATTGGCCGCAAACCCCGCGCAGGCACCGAGCCTGGTGCCTGCCGCAATGGTGATATTCGCAGGCTTCTGCTGGGCTTGGAGTACGGTACTGGTTCGCCTCGTCAGCCGTACCGAAAGTACACTAAATCAAATGATGGCGACGAGTTTTCTTTTCGTTGTCGCCTGCGGCGTAACATTGCCATGGGTCTGGAAAACACCTGACTTGTTCGGCTGGATATTAATGGTCGGCCTCGGGCTGGTGGCCGCAGCTGGCCAGTATCTCCTCTATGAAGGCTTTCGCCACGCGCCTGCCTCCACGCTCGCTCCGATGGAGTACAGCGGCCTCGTCTGGGCATTCCTTTATGGCTATCTAATCTGGTCGGAAGTTCCGACACTCAATGTCGTGGCAGGCGCCGTCCTGATTGTCGCATCAAGCCTCGCACTTGTGTGGTGGGAGCGTCGCCAAATACTCACAAGCAGGCGCCTGACTGCATAGCTTCGGTCAGAGCCGTCAATTGTAGGCCGTCACGGAGCCAGCATCGTGTGCCATGCTCAGCTTCTGGGCGGCCAGAACGACCTCGAGCCGATTACGCGCATCAAGCTTTTGCATCAGCACGGTCATATAGTGTTTCACGGTCTTCTCGCTGATATCAAGACAGCTCGCGATCTCACGGTTCGTGCTGCCGCGCATCAGGTAGGCGACAATCTGCTCTTCTCGGGCGCTCAACCGTAGACGCACCTGCGTCTTTCTACGAAGCGCCTCACTCTTCATCGACATGATGACTTTGGTTGCAAAGCCAGGTGTGATGAAGGTATTGCCAGCGTAGACCGTCCGAATGGCTTCATGCAGATCGGAGGCGGTGCTGCCCTTGAGCACATAACCTGAGACGCCGAGACCAAGAACCTGGATCGCTGACTCTATACTTGAGCTTGCCGTAAAGACGATGATGCGCGTGCGCTGGTAGCGCTGCAAGATGATCTCGATCGCCGATAGCGCGTCGCCTGGCATGCTGAGATCGACTACAATGACGTCAGGGTCGAGTTCTTCGACCAGTTTCAACGCATCGACCGCATTCTCGCCCTTCCCGACAATCTTTAAATCTTCCTTGTTGGAGTAAAGACTGACCAACCCTTCTAGTAGAATTGGATGATCATCGACGAACGCAACTGAAATCGCCATCCCGCTCCCCTCTCATTCTAAGTACTACACTAGCGCAAAAACTCGCCGTGTTGAAGATAATACTTAAGTGATAGTTAAAGCAGCCTACGATGAGACACTGTCTCTTGCACTACACATTTCGTTGCGGAAGTAAAATTGCGCTATTCCTCTCTAAAGGCCTTCATCATCTGGTCGGTAAAAGGTTTAATCAGGTATGATATTGCCGTTCGCTCGGCGGTTTGGACGAAGACTTCGACGGGCATACCGGGGATGAGCTTGTTGTCCTTGAGGAGGTTTTTGTCGGCGAGCGAGAGGGAGGCGAGATAGTAGGGTTGGCCGGTTGCGCGGTCGAGGGTTGTTGCGGCGGCGACGACCTCGACCTTGCCGTGGAGTTCGGGCGTGGTGCGCTGGTTAAACGCGGTGAAGCGCATGCGGGC